>NZ_KL503807.1 GCF_000709795.1 Bartonella bacilliformis Ver097 | reverse complement strand
GATTGGCTTTTGATTTAAAAGTTCGTAACTTTTAGAAATTCGTAAAAATGAATAGAAATTAATAAGAAAAAGGAGAGTGCTTTATGCTATAAAAGCAATCTTGTTGTTACCTTGGCTTATTTTGGTCAGGATTAGGCTCAGTTTTATAAAGTCATTGCGACATGTGTTGCTATGCGATAGACACAAATAACTTATTATTATAAAGACAGATTGTTGCTAGAGAAAATAATGTCAAAAAAAGAAGAAAAAACAAAAGCCCGTTTACCGCGCGGTTTTGTTGATCGCACAAGTGCACAGTTGAATGCTTTGGAAACAATGATCACGCAGATTCGCGAAGTTTATGAATTATATGGATTTGAAGCACTTGAAACACCTATTTTTGAATATACGGATGTTTTAGGAAAATTTTTACCCGATTTAGATCGCCCCAATGCCGGTGTTTTTTCTTTGCAAGATGAAGATGAACAGTGGATGTCTTTGCGCTATGATTTGACAGCACCTCTTGCGCGCTATTTTTCTGAAAATTTTGAAATTTTACCAAAGCCTTATCGCAGTTATCGTTCTGGTTTTGTTTTTCGTAATGAAAAACCAGGGCCAGGGCGTTTTCGGCAATTTATGCAGTTGGATGCTGATATTGTGGGTTCATCAACGGTTGCAGCGGATGCTGAGATTTGCATGATGGCAGCCGATAGCTTGGAACGATTGGGTATTCAACGTCATGATTATGTCATTCGTTTGAGCAATCGGAAAATTCTTGACGGTGTTTTAGAGCTGATTGGTTTGCGGGGAGATGACCAAGCTGAGAAACGTTTAACGGTTCTTCGAGCAATTGATAAGTTCGATAAATTTGGCATGGAAGGTGTGCGTCTGCTTTTAGGCAGAGGCCGTCTGGATGAAAGTGGGGATTTCACAAAAGGAGCAGGCTTAAGTGAGCAAGAAAGTGAGCTTATCCTTTCTTTAATTTCTGTTGGTGCTGAAACAGCTGAAGCGACATTGGATAATCTTAAAAACATTGTGGGCTACACAGTTCGCGGGTTAGAAGGGATCCATGAGTTAGAAGAAATGCAGACTATTTTTAGCAAAAATGGCTATCAACAACGTATCAAAATCGACCCTTCAGTGGTGCGTGGGTTGGACTATTATACAGGACCTGTATTTGAAGCTGAATTGCTCTTTGATGTGCTCAATGAAGAGGGTCAAAAAGTTGTCTTTGGGTCTGTGGGTGGCGGAGGACGTTATGATGGATTGGTTGCACGTTTTCGCGATGAGGCTGTCCCAGCCACCGGTTTTTCTATAGGTGTATCGCGTTTGATGGTAGCTTTACACAATCTCGGAAAATGTCCTGTTAAAAAAACAGTAGGTCCAGTTGTGGTTTTGATGATGGATAAAGACCCTGAATATGTGGTGCGTTATCAAAAGATGGTGATGCAGTTGCGCCATGCTGGTATTCGTTCTGAATTATATCTTGGGGCTGCAGGCATAAAGGCGCAAATGAAATATGCAGATCGGCGTCATGCTCCCTGTGTGGTAATCCAAGGGGCATCTGAGCGCCAGGAGGGTAAAGTTCAGATTAAAGATCTGATTGAAGGATCTCGTTTATCTGCAGAAATTAAAGATAATCAGACATGGCGAGAAAGCCGTCCAGCGCAAATAATGGTTGATGAAAATCAATTGGTGCAAGCAGTTCAAGAGATTTTGGTTGTTCATTAATCCTCATAAGTCTGCTTTTTGACATTCTTAATAGAGAAGAGGAAAAAACGCATATGACGAGGAGAAAAAGAAACTTATCTTTGGTTCTGTCGACAGTGAAGGATTTTTGCCAAAAAGGTATCAGTTATTTTATGTTTATGATGATGTGTTTTAATAAAAAACAGCGCAAACTGTTATTGGGAGAAGTTTGCGCTGTTTGAATAAAGTGATGCCTTATTTATGATTTTGCAACACTTTTAAAACATGTTGTGGTGAGGAGACTTCATAAGGGTCTGTTCCGCAATTGTCTGCGAAGCCTTCTTCTTCGAACCAATGTTCAATGAGGCCATTATTAATGACAGCGGCATAACGCCATGACCGCATGCCAAAGCCAATATTGGTTTTTTCAACGAGCATCCCCATTTTTCGTGTAAATTCACCAGAACCATCAGGAATCAATTTCACATTTTTTATGCCTTGCTTTTTTCCCCAAGCGTTCATCACAAAGGTGTCATTTACAGAAAGGCAGTAAATGTCATCAATACCGATTTTTTTAAAGTCATCATAAAGTTTTTCAAAATCAGGGAGCTGAAAGTTTGAACAAGTAGGCGTAAACGCTCCTGGGAGAGAAAAGAGTATCACACGCTTTCCTTTGAAATAAGCATCACTGTTGATATCTTGCCACCGATAAGGATTCTCCCCGCCTATCGATTCATCACGTACGCGTGTGTGGAACGTTACGTTAGGAACTTTTCTTCTAACCATGATTACGCCTCCTATGGTTTCTAGAATAGTGTTTCAAAAATAATTTTATTCTTGATACGGACAATAAATACTCTAATCTATTGCAACAAATTTGCAAGAATTTCATGTATGCATTTTATTAAATTAAATTCATCTTCAACTTGAGTCTGTTCTTCTTTTCAATTAAACCAAGAAAAAGGATATGAAGGCTCTTGTATGAATGTTAAAACTATAGAGACAACACCTTTTGATGATCAGAAGCTAGGAACATCTGGTTTGCGCAAAAAGGTATCGATTTTTCAACAACCTCATTATGTTGAAAATTTTATTCAATCCATTTTTAACACTGTTGGACCTCTTGAAGGGCAAGTCTTGATCCTTGGTGGCGATGGACGCTATTTGAACCTCACCTTCATTCAGCGTATATTGCAAATGGCTGCGGCTCATGGTGTGGGGTGCGTTAAGGTTGGCAAAGGGGGGCTCTTGTCAACGCCTGCTGCATCACATCTTATTCGCAAATATAATGCTCAAGGTGGCATTATTCTTTCAGCAAGTCATAATGTTGGTGGACCAGAGGGGGATTGTGGCATCAAGTATAATATTGCCAATGGTGGTCCGGCTCCCAATGCCGTGTGTGAGGCCATTTTTTCAGCATCGCAGCGTCTTTCTTCTTATAAAATAATCGAAGCTCCAGAGATTGATTTGGAAACAAAAGGGCATAGCTTTATTGGTTCTATGCGAGTCGAGATTATTGATCCTGTTGCAGATTATCATGCTTTGATGCAGGAGATTTTTGATTTTGATTGTATTGCGCAGGCCGTGGCAGAAGGGTTAACTTTGCGATTTGATGCTATGCATGCTGTGACAGGTCCTTATGCAAAAGAGATTTTTGAAAAATCTTTGGGCTTCCCTCAGGGGACAGTGGTCAATGGCACACCTTTATCCGATTTTGGTGGAAAGCACCCAGACCCCAATTTAATTCATGCGAAGGATCTCTACGACTTATTGCTTTCTGATCATGGACCTGATCTTGGTGCAGCTTCGGATGGTGATGGAGATCGTAATCTTATTATCGGTCGCCACCAATTTATTAACCCTTCAGATTCTCTTGCGATTATGGCAGATCAGGCACATCTGATTAAAGGATATCGCCACGGTATCACAGGGATTGCACGCTCTATGCCAACGGGGCGCGCAGTAGATCGGGTAGCAGAACAAAAAGGAATACCATGTTTTGAAACACCAACAGGATGGAAATTTTTTAGCACATTATTAGATTCTAGCAAAGTGACTTTTTGTGGTGAAGAAAGCTTTGGAACGGGGTCAAGCCATGTGCGTGAAAAAGATGGTTTGTGGGCTGTATTATTTTGGTTAAATCTTTTGGCGGTGACAAAGAAAAGTGCAGCCCATATTGTGCAGCAGCATTGGCGTTGTTATGGGCGCTTTTATTATTCGCGCTATGATTATGAAGATGTTGAAACGCAAAAAGCTGAAACAATGATAGAAGATTTGCGCGCTCATCTTCCTCAGGCAGGAACACAGATCGCTGGACTTACAGTCAAAAAAGCAGATGATTTTTCTTATCATGATCCGATTGATCACAGCGTGAATACACAGCAAGGGGTGCGTGTATTTTTTGACAATGGTGCACGTTTGGTGGTGCGTTTATCTGGAACAGGAACTGCAGGAGCTACAGTGCGGCTTTATCTTGAGCAATACGAAGGCAATCCTCAATATCATGCTCAAGAGTGTCAAAAAGTCCTGCAGCCTTTATTTGTCGCAGCGCTTGAAATGTTAAAAATTAACCATTATCTAGGTCGAGAATGGCCTAATATTGTGACATAAAATCCCGATGTCATGACATAAGGCATTGCGACAAAAGCATTTATTGTGGATGGATCATCTTTTTAGGATCGACAAATCGGTCATAAATTTCAGCAGAAACACCTGCTTTCAAGGCTTCATCACGTAAATTTGTGCCATTTTTATGAGCTGTTTTAGCGATTTCAGCTGCTTTTTCATAGCCAATTTCCGGAGTCAACGCTGTCACTAACATGAGAGAGCGTTCCATAAGAGAATGAATATGGTTTCGGTTTGCGCGCAGTCCTCTAATACAATGCGTGCTAAAGGATCGCATAGAATCTCCTAAGAGAGAGAGAGACTGTAAAACATTATAGCCAATGATTGGTTTAAAGGTATTGAGTTCAAAATGACCTTGGCTGGCTGCAAATGTTACACTGGTATGATTTCCAAAGACTTGGCAAGCGACCATACTCAAAGCTTCACATTGTGTGGGATTAACTTTTCCTGGCATGATAGAAGACCCGGGCTCATTTTCTGGTAGGCTGAGTTCGCCTAATCCTGAACGCGGTCCTGATCCTAAGAAGCGAATGTCATTGGCAATTTTAAATAGATCTGCTGCTAATGCATTAAGGCTGCCGTGAAAATTTGCAAGGGCTCCATGGTGTGCGAGGGCTTCAAATTTATTGTTAGCAGTTTTAAAGGTCACACCTGTGAGAGAACTAATTGTTTCAGCAAAGGTGACATCGAAATCACGTGGTGCATTAAGACCTGTTCCAACAGCCGTGCCCCCTTGCGCGAGTGTTTGAACATCAGTCAGAGCTACTGCAATGCGATGGCGGTTTGCTTCAAGTGCAGCCCGATATCCTGAAAATTCTTGCCCCAGTGTAAGGGGGGTTGCGTCTTGCGTATGAGTACGCCCAATTTTAATGATGTCTGAAAATTCAGTTTCCTTTTTTTGGATGTCACTGATGAGAGTGTCAAGAATTGGAAGGAGATGTTGGTGTGTTTGCAGTGCCGTAGCAATATGGAGTGCTGTTGGGAAGGAATCATTCGAGGATTGGCTCATATTAACGTGATCATTGGGGTGAACAGGCGATTTACTACCAAGTTTTCCTCCTAAAAGCACACTAGCATGATTGGCGATCACTTCATTGACGTTCATATTGCTCTGTGTTCCAGAACCTGTTTGCCAGACTGAGAGTGGAAAATGTGTGTCAAATGTACCAGCAAGCACGTCATCAGCAGCAAGGACAATTGCTTCTCCTATATTTTTCTCGAGTTTTCCTTTTTGCATATTTACGAGAGCTGCTGCCTTTTTAATAAGGCTTAAAGCATAAATCAAAGAAAGAGGCTGCTTTTCTGTCCCAATATTAAAATGATGTAAAGAACGCTCGGTTTGAGCACCCCAGTAACAGTCTTGAGGGACTGAAATTGTTCCAAAACTATCCATTTCTTGACGTGTTTTGACCATAAATAAAATCCTTCTATTTTTATCTCATTTTTTTGGTTTAAATCGACGTATAAAGAAATTTCTTTTAAAGTTTATATAGGGAAATAAATATCACTCAATAGAAATTCAAAGGAGCCAAAATATAAAATTCCTCTAACAGTGATAAATTATTTTGTTCTAAAGTTCTTGACATCGTAGAGCCGCATTTTTATATAACTGATATTGGTACTCATAGCAAGGGAGTGCTAACTAAGTATAAAATCAATACATAAGTTATATTCAAGTTTTAAGGGTTTAAAACATGGCTAACATAAAGTTTCGCCCACTTCACGATCGTGTTGTCGTGCGTCGGGTTGAATCAGAAAACAAGACAGCTGGTGGGATTATTATTCCTGACACAGCACAGGAAAAACCTCAAGAAGGGGAAGTTATTGCTGTTGGCAATGGCATCCTCAATGATAATGGACAGCGTGTACCTCTCGAAGTAAAAGCGGGAGATCGCATTTTGTTTGGCAAGTGGTCGGGGACCGAAGTCAAGATTAATGGTGAAGAGCTCTTGATCATGAAAGAATCTGATATTATGGGAATTCTCGCTTAAATCCGACTTTCCATTATTTGTAGTACATTATTTAAGACAATCAAGGAGAAAATAGATGGCTGCTAAAGAAGTAAAATTTAGCCGTGACGCACGTGAGCGGTTGTTGCGTGGTGTGGATATCCTTGCTAATGCTGTTAAGGTAACACTTGGCCCTAAAGGCCGCAATGTAGTGATTGAGAAATCATTTGGTGCTCCACGCATTACAAAGGATGGTGTGTCCGTTGCAAAAGAAATCGAACTTGAAGACAAGTTTGAAAATATGGGCGCGCAAATGTTACGTGAAGTTGCTTCAAAAACCAACGATATTGCTGGTGATGGAACGACAACAGCAACTGTTTTAGGGCAGGCCATCGTGCAAGAAGGTGTGAAAGCTGTTGCAGCCAGTATGAACCCAATGGATCTTAAGCGTGGAATTGACGCTGCTGTTGAAGCGGTTGTTGCAGATCTTTTCAAAAAAGCGAAGAAGATCCAAACTTCAGAAGAAATTGCGCAAGTTGCAACTATTTCCGCTAATGGCGCTGAGGACATCGGTAAAATGATTGCTGACGCTATGAATAAAGTCGGTAATGAAGGTGTTATCACGGTAGAAGAAGCAAAAACAGCTGAAACTGAGCTGGAAGTTGTTGAAGGAATGCAGTTTGATCGTGGGTATCTTTCTCCTTACTTTGTCACCAATGCTGAAAAAATGATGGTTGATCTTGATGATCCTTACATCCTTATTCATGAAAAGAAATTGTCTAATCTGCAATCTTTGTTGCCTGTGCTTGAAGCTGTTGTTCAGTCTGGTAAGCCTCTTCTCATTATCGCTGAAGATGTAGAAGGTGAAGCTTTAGCAACGCTCGTTGTAAACAAGTTACGTGGTGGTTTGAAAATTGCTGCTGTTAAAGCTCCAGGCTTTGGCGACCGCCGTAAAGCTATGTTAGAAGATATTGCGATTTTAACTTCTGGTCAGGTAATTTCTGAAGATATCGGTATTAAGCTTGAAAATGTGACTTTAGACATGCTCGGACGTGCTAAAAAAGTACATATTTCTAAAGAAACCACAACCATTGTTGATGGTGCTGGGCAAAAGTCTGAAATCAATGCACGTGTTAGCCAGATTAAGGCACAAATTGAAGAAACAACTTCTGACTATGACCGTGAGAAATTGCAAGAAAGACTTGCAAAACTTGCTGGTGGTGTTGCTGTTATCCGTGTTGGTGGTTCAACAGAAGTTGAAGTGAAAGAAAAGAAAGATCGTGTTGATGATGCGTTGAACGCAACACGTGCTGCTGTAGAGGAAGGAATTGTTCCTGGTGGTGGAACTGCGCTCTTGCGTGCTGCAAATGCTCTTTCTATTAAAGGGAAAAATGCAGATCAAGAAGCAGGTATTGATATCGTCCGCCGTGCTTTGCAAGCTCCAGCACGTCAGATTGCTCACAATGCAGGTGAAGAAGCCGCAGTTATTGTTGGCAAAGTGCTTGAAAATTGTTCAGACACATTTGGTTATAATACGGCAACGGCTAAATTCGGTGATTTGATTGCTTTGGGAATCGTTGATCCAGTGAAAGTTGTGCGTTCTGCTCTGCAAAATGCAGCATCAATTGCAAGTCTTTTGATCACGACAGAAGCAATGGTTGCTGAGATTCCGAAAAAAGAAACAGCAGCGCCTGCAATGCCAGGTGGCGGAATGGGTGGAATGGATTTCTAAGCCATTCGCGAAGAAATAGATAAGAAACGGGCCAATGGGCCCGTTTTTTTTAGCTTTTCTTTATTTGATGGACATAGTGAAAGAGTTGAATATAAAAGGTGCTGTAAAAAAGAAAGGTTTCCAATAGTTATTTGATTGGTAGCACTTATCATTCTTTGGCAGAAAAAACTTCATATTTGCTGGCGAAAGAAACGGTCTTGAAAAAAGCTGAAAAAGCTTGTTTTGAAAAAATCCCGATATTGAAAATATTTTATCTTAACTGGAGAGATAAAGCTGGAAAATATCTTGTCTTAACTAGCGAGATAAAGTTGAAAATTGACATGTATGAAAATTGGTAGAGGACAGTTAGTAAGACACTGATTGTTTAGCTAAGAGCCAATGGGCTCTTTCACAGATATCTCTTTAAATGTAGCTATAGTTTTTTGTATATTTTGCTCTTGTTGATTATAAATGAGCATGCACTCTTATAGAAAGAGATCTTATCCTTGCATTTGTAAAATGCTCTTTGCGTGCAATGTTGTGGTTAGCAATATTATGAATGGCAATATTATGAATGAATGTCTTGAAAAGTAAAATCTTTCTCATTCCGTTATGTAATAGAGGATGAAGCGTGTTCTAGGTTTGTTTTAGTTTTGCTCACTGTGGCATGGCTTCAACGCCTACAACTTCTGGAATAAAATGTCGTAGCAGATTTTCAATACCATGTTTTAATGTTGCTGTAGAAGAAGGGCATCCAGCACAAGCCCCGCGCATATTAAGATAAACAATACCATGTTCAAAACCACGGAAGGTGATATCTCCACCATCATTAGCAACAGCCGGACGCACACGTGTTTCTAGCAATTCTTTGATCGTTTTTACAATATCAGTATCTTTTTCATCATAAAATTCTTCATGATGAGCATGGTTTTGTGCGTGTGCAGAAGCTCCTGTGCTGACAATTGGGACATTGGACAGAAGATGTTCCATAATGGTGCCCAGAATAACCGGTTTAAGGTGTTGCCACTCACCGTCACTTTTTGTCACCGTGATAAAATCATACCCTAATAAAACGCCACTAACATTAGGAATTTGAAATAATTTAGCCGCTAGGGGAGAGCCTAAAGCAGCAGCTTCACTATCACGAAATTCTAACACACCTTCAGAGAGGATCACGCGGCCTGGCAAAAATTTGAGTGTTGCAGGGTTAGGTGTGGTTTCAGTCTGTATAAACATATAGATGATCCTTTTATGTCTCGGGTTTAGGAAAAAATTCGACCTATAAATATCTTTCAAGGGAAGTGCTTTATATTTTTTCTTCCAAAGACACCATAGGAGTTTATTGCAGAGATCTTATACAATAGGAAGGATAAAAATGGGAAAATCTTTCCTCCGATAGATGATGCAAATCTGGTGGATGATATAAATCTGATAGATGGTGATATGGGCATTTTAGTTTTTCACTATGATAAAAAGCTAAAGCTTATGATAGCGATATCCTGATTATCGTCAATCATTTTGCCTTCTTATTTGTGAGAATTTCATTGTGCGCTTTTTATTGTAAAGGCTATTTTATGATGTGCATTTTTCATTTTTTTCATGCACGTATCTGAAAAATAGTAGGAATGTCTGGCTTATTCAATAAATTGAATCTTCGGTATAACCGTAGCGTTTAAGAGAATATCTTCGTTAATAAGTAAAAATATGTATAATGTATATTAACTATATGTAAGACATATTTTAAAAGTATTTAGAATATAAATTATTTATCCTTACACTATAGTTTAAAAGCGTGATAAAGAGGGTGACTTATGCCAACAATTGTGCCTTTCTCAACAAAAGGTGGTGTTGGAAAGTCAACGTCTGCGCTTGTTTTTTCCCCAAGTCTTGGCTCATCATAAATTAGAAATAAAAATCATTGATACGGATCTTAATCAACTCATTGCGCATGAATGGTAGCAGAATACTCATCCTCACTATCCATCTCACATAAAAGTTCAGGGTGAAGTAAATGAAAATAACATTATTGAAATTATCGACGAAGCAGTCAGAATCCATAGTTTTGTGATTGTGGATTTTGAAGGATCAGCTCATTTAGCAGCATCTTATGTGATGAGTCGTGCTGATATAATTATGGTCACGATATCAGGAACAAAACTTGATAGCCGTAAAGTTATTACTTTTATCGCACGTGAAGGTAAAGCACTCAGGTATCATATTTTAATTGTATCTTATTTTCGAAATATTTTGTGATCTAGATGCGTGAAGAAAGAGACATCCGTAAAGAAATGGTGGAAGCTAAGATTCCTATTTTTGTACATGGAATGGTAAATAAGGCTGCTTTTTCTGCTATTTTTGGTTTTGGTTGCAGAATTGAATTTATCAGCTTGATAAGGGGAATTTTCAAACATTGAATCTTCTGCTGTTAATGCTGAATACGTTACTAAAGATATGTGCAAGAGTTGAAGAATGAAGGGGTAATATAGTGGTCAAAGAGCGTAAATAACATTTTCATCTTTAGATACACTTTCGGTTTAGAGCCTATAATAAAAGTTTCTAAAATGTGAGAGAAGGGATATTGATAAAATTACCCAACAAAGCAGGTTCATAATGCGTCATGGTTTTTTGGGCTGTTGAATTTGGCCAATTTTTGAAGAAGCCATAAGAGACTGAAGATGCTTTTAAAAGTGAGTATCATCATACTTAATTAAAGAGAAAATAAAGCAGAAAATTGCTGAATTTCTTACTTTATGAAAAAAAATAATTTCCCTCAAATTGTGCAATCAAGCGCTTAACTTTCTGAGAGAATAATTTATCATACTAACCTTTATTGAGCCATTCTTATCCCTAATAAATTAAGCTATGAGTTTTATTAATGCAAAGGACATTATATTATTGAAGAAGCAGTGCGGGTGCACAGGATGCGCTATTGATTGTTAGCAGCAAAATAGCAACCAATAGACTACATCTATAATACAAAGGAAGAAAATTACGACAAGAAAAATAGCATCAAAGAGGAAGCACAAAAAGACACGTCGAGTCGCAGCGAGCAAGCATCCTTAGGGTTTTAGATTAGGTACAGGGCATTCAAGATAAAAGGGGTAAGAGGGCAAGACAAAAGGGGGCAGGGGGAGCCAGAAAGTCTTTGTTTCCTTGTTTTGGTTGTCATGTGTTTGATATCATATGTTGTGTTGTTTATAGAACAAATAGGCTTTATGAATTTTGTAACAATCCTACAATATCACGGATTTGTTTCATATTTTTTTCTGCCAAAGCACTTGCTCGTTCTGCACCATTACGCAAAACAGTATCAATATATGCATTGTCTTGATGAAGGCGCTTTAATTCTTGTGTGATGGGTGCCAATTTATCAACGGCAAGATCAGCCAAAGCAGATTTAAAAAACGAAAATTGTTGACCAGAGAATTCTAACAAAGCCTTTTCTTTGCTCACTTCTGCAAGTGCGGCATAAATACCAAGCAAATTATCAACTTCCGGGCGTTCTTCTAGATCATCCAATGTATCTGGTAAGGGAGCGGAATCAGTTTTTGCTTTGCGTATTTTTTGGGTAATGAGATCCACATCATCTGTTAAATTAATCCGTGAAAAATCTGAAGGATCTGATTTTGACATTTTCTTCGTGCCATCACGCAAAGACATAATGCGTGTAGCCGCGTTGCCAATAATCGCTTCTGGTATGGGAAAAAAGCCTTGTGCTTTTTTTTCATCATTTGGCTGAGAGAGACCATAGTTTAAGTCTGCAATACGCTCAGCATAGTCATTATTAAATTTTTGAGCAATGTCACGTGTTAGCTCAATATGTTGTTTTTGATCTTCGCCCACGGGTACATGGGTTGCACGGTAAACGAGAATATCAGCAGCCATAAGGCTGGGGTAAGCAAAAAGGCCAAGGGATGCTTGTTCGCGATTTTTGCCAGCTTTGTCTTTAAATTGTGTCATGCGTTGCAGCCAGCCGATGCGAGCAATACAATTAAAGATCCACGCTAATTCAGTATGTTGAAAGACCCGTGATTGGTTAAAAATAATCTGTTTTTCGGAGTCAATGCCACTGGCCAAAAAAGCTGCGGCAGCTGCCCGGGTAGAGTGCATTACGGTGAGCGGATCCGGATTAACGGTTAAGGCATGCATATCAACAACACAATAAAGGCAAGGATAGGATGCTTGCAGGGACACCCACTGTTTGATAGCACCAAGATAATTCCCAAGATGCAGATTGCCACTCGGTTGTACACCAGAAAAAACAAGCGGTGCAAAGGTATCCATAGAATAGGCCTTTCTCAATAAGGTTCTACAATAGAGATTTTACTTTGTGGCAGAGCATTTATCTGAAAGCAAGATAAAATATTATAAGTGCTTTTTCAATTTTTTCCATAAAAGCGAAATATAATCAGTGCCCAACAAAAAGCATATGGCAAAATAAATCGCTAGGATCGTAATGACTAAACCTGCCAAAGTACTAGCACGCAAGAAAAATGATGCAGATGAGGACAAGGGAACAGACAAAAACTCATGCGCATAATATAAGGCTACAGCCATCAAACAAATAGTGATGATCAGGCGCATAATCCATTTGATGAGCTTTATGTCATATTTCCAATAGCCGCGTTTGATCAGGGCTGTGCACAGTAAGAGTGTATTGACCCATGCAGAGGTAATTTCAGCGATGACTATGCCTCGTGCTGAGAAAAGCGGGAATAGAGTCAAGACTAAGCTAACATTAATGAAAACGCAAATGCCTGAAAAAATCATCGGTGTTTTTGTATCTTCATGGGCAAAGAAGCTTGGAATAAAAACCTTGATCAGCACAAAAGCAGGCAGCCCTAATCCATAAAGTGCTAACAGATATGCCACACTGTCTGTCGATTCACTAGTAAATTGACCACGTTCAAAAAGCAAACTAACAATAGGGGTAGAAATAAGGAAAAAAAGAACAGACGCTGGTAAGGTTAAGAACAAGGTCAGTTCAATTGAACGATTTTGCAGATTGTTCGCTTCTGTATAATTTTTGCTACGCAGAGCTTTTGTTAATTCGGGCAACAAAACAGTTGCCACAGCAATGCCAACAACACCAAGTGGGACCTGGTAAAGACGGTCCGCATACACAAGCGAGGAGACAGCCCCTGATTGACTAGAGGCAATGTTGGTATTGATTAACAAATTGATCTGTGTGATTCCCCCTGTGATGGCTGCAGGGAGCGCCAAAGTTAAAAGTTGACGTACATTGGAGCCAAAATGAGGAAAGCGTAAGCAAATTTTCATACCGCTTTGGCGTAAAGCAAAGGCAATTAAGCCCAATTGAATAAGGCCTGCTGCCATCACACCCCAAGACAAGTTTAACCCAATATGCCAGGGATCAAGCTGGTAGATCCAAGTATAGATAAGAACACCAATCAGGATAATATTCAAAAAGACAGGGGCAATAGCGGCAACAAAATAGCGTTGTAGTGCATTAAGCATCCCTCCCATCATGGCAGCTAGAGACATGCATGTTAAATAAGGAAACATGATTGCAGTAAAACGAACTGTAGCGCTAAATTTTGTTGCATCTTCTGCAAATCCTGGTGCAATAACTGTCCGCACTAAAAAAGGCATACTCAATTCCATGATAAGGGTTAAAAGTAAGAGCAGAGAAAATAAAACACCAAATACTTCTTCTGCAAATTGACAGGCTTTTTCTTTCCCATCTTCAGTAATTTTTTTTGAAAAAAGAGGGATAAAAGCTGCATTTAAAGCCCCTTCAGCAAAAAATCGGCGGAATGTATTGGGAAACCGAAAAGCAACATTAAATGCGTCAGAAACAGGGCCTGTTCCAAAGGCAGCGGCCATTAGCATTTCACGTATAAAGCCAAATATGCGACTCATTAAAGTTCCAGACGCGACGGCTACAAATTTTTTAATTAAGCTCATAAATATTCTTTTTTATTTAGCTAAAGGTACGTTGGGTTATTCATGGGCAAATGTATCATGGAACATTGAGCTAGAAGCCCTTTAAAATTATGAATATGTTATTAATGTGTCTATATAATCCTATATTCCGCGGTGTCTTTATTTATGGTGGTATTCATCCTGCTAGATTTTACACTAAAGAGACACTTATGTGACAAGGGTGCCGATATGATAAGAGCGTACCATGTGTTATGATGCACTGATGTTACAATATGGTCTATGTTACGATGGCGATGATCTCTCTGTCAATAAAATGCATCAATGCTACAATTCATCAATAGCCATTTCATGGGCAAGCACAAGAAAATGATTGATTTTATACCAAGCTATCAAAAAAATATTAAGCGATGATGTAAGACAAAATTATCTATTCTTTTTTCTGCAGTTCACTTATCATAAGCAGGCGGTTTGTTCGTTCTTTATGATATCTGTCAACTATTTTGGTTTATGGGCAGAGTGGTTTTTGTTGGAGGGATTAACAGGGAAAAGAGAGAATGCAGCTAGGTGAAATGCCATATGAAATAAAAAGATCTCTTGGTGTTTTAGGGGGAAAAATTGCGAAGGTGCAGTGACCACATTTTGAGAAAGAAGATGACAAAAAAACGATCTTACGATAAAATGCGTTGCGATCAAGAATTTGGTCATGAAAGCGATCCCATAAACAGCTCAACTATGATGAGATGTAGCATGAAAGAACTGACCCATATTGATCCTATGATAGCCGATTATGATGCTGTATTTTGTGATATTTGGGGCGTTTTGCATGATGGTATGCGCGCATTTGAACCCGCGTTGAAAGCGCTGCAAACAATGCGACAAATAGGAAAAACTGTCGTTTTATTAACCAATTCACCCCGGACACAGCAAGATATTATCGCTCAATTACAAAGTGTGAAAGTGAATGCTGAATGTTATGACGCTGTTGTCACTTCTGGTGATGTTACACGTGATCTTATTCGTGCGGCTCCGCGTAAGGTTTTTTTCATTGGTTCACAACATGATTTAGTTTTATTGGCAGGGTTAGACCGTGCACTTGTTGCAGAAGAGGAAGCTGCTGCGGTGGTGTGTACTGGCTTTCTTGAAGAGGTTGGTTTTACACCACAAGATTATGAAGAGCTATTTCGGCGTATGCAAGCACGGAATTTGCCTTTTATTTGCGCCAATCCTGATATCGTCGTTTATTATGGGAAGCAGGAAGTTTGGTGCGCAGGCGCTTTGGCTCGTCTGTATCAAAATTTAGGGGGTGAAGTGCATTTTGCTGGAAAACCCCATACCCCTATTTATGACTGTGCTTTTAAGATTTTGCACAATATCCGCGGGACAGTAGAAAAAAATCGTATTTTAGCGATTGGCGATGGTCTTTTAACAGATGTGAAAGGTGCTGTCGATTTTGGCCTTGATGTGCTTTATATTGCCGGTGGGATTCATCGTCATGATTATATGAAAAATAATGTCATGGATAAAGATGCGTTATTCTCTCTTTTTGACCGTTACGGTTATCAGCCACAAGCAATTATGTGGGCGCTTCAATAATGGCAGATTTTTTACGTCTTCAAAGCTATTCAATGCTTCCTTCAGTTTTGCGTGGTGCTGTGTTGGCTATTGGAAATTTTGATGGTGTTCATCGAGGTCATCAACAAGTGCTACAGAAAGCTCTTGAAATAGCGCGGGCTCAAAATAAGCCAGCTCTTGTTTTAACTTTTGAACCACATCCAAGGAATTTTTTTCAAAATTCAACGCCTGTTTATCGTTTAACAGAGGCTGCTGAAAAGGCTGAAATTTTCAAAATTCTTGGATTTAATGGTGTAATTGAACAGCCTTTTGATGCGCAATTTTCCTCTCTTTCAGCAGATGACTTTATTGCTATCATTTTAAAACAAGATTTGGATGTCTCTGTTGTGGTGACGGGGAATAATTTTCAATTTGGTTGTCATAAAAGCGGCAATGCTTCCCTTTTATGTCAAAGAGGAAAAGAAGAGGGTTTTGAAGTTGTTCAAGTGTCTTCTGTGCGGAGTGCATCAGGGCAGGCGATTTCCTCTAGTTTGATTCGTCAGCTTTTAGCGCAAAAACAGGTAGAGCAAGCAGCGTGTTTATTGGGGTACCATTATCGCGTGCGCTCAGACATTATCCATGGTGAAAAGCTTGGCCGCCTTTTGGGTTTTCCAACGGCCAATCAAGCCTTGCCTCACCAAACGACTTTAGCGCATGGTGTTTATGCTGTACGTTTGCGCCGTGCACATGGTGTTTTGTATGATGGGGTTGCCAGTTTTGGGTGTCGCCCAACCATTGTAGAAAATGGAGAGGTGCTCTTGGAAACTTACGTATTTAATCTAGCAGAAGAATTTTATGGTGAAAGCTGTACCGTTTCTTTTTTACGGTTTTTGCGCGGACAAGAAAAATTTGATGGGGTAGAGCCTTTAATTGCTCAAATGCAACACGATGAAAGAGAGGCAAAAGAAATGATAACGAGCGTGCAGCCTCTTTCCCCTCTAGATCAGTGTTTAACTTTTACAGATACCAATTAATGTTGAGGCGATCTGAAAAAGACAAGAAAGCTGCAGCAAGGGCACTTAAACTCATCACAATAACGAAAATATATTGCACAATATCACGGATGATGTGGCGTTTTCTTTGTGCGATGGGAGAATCAAGAGTTTGAAGATCTGAGGGAATCATTGTTTTTTCCTTTATTGCTTGCATAAGTGTATAAGCTTTGCGGCAATAAAGGAGTTTATCGTTAATTACTTTCTGATCCGTTAAAATGAAAATTAAGGACGCGCTAAGTGATAAAGATGAACAGAGCGTATTCCATAATTGCAATAAGCAAGAATGGGATAAGATGCTGTTGTTAAAATTTGGCGCATGGCCTCTACACTTGATTGTTCTATGGTAGGGGGCACAACAGGAACATAATAAGCTTGTATTCCATAGTGCTGTGCTGCTTCTTGAATGATAGAAAAATCAGGTTGATTCGGATCTTCTTTATCAGGTCTATTGCAGATGATTGTTTTGATGCCAACATCTATGAGTGTTTGCATATGCGTGATGTCAATTTGGGTACTGATGAAAACGTCATCTTCAATTTGCTGCAATTTCATTTTATTCATCCTTATTCACGATACAATGTGTGATGCTTTTTTGCCCACAAAGAAATGATGTCTCCTATCAAGGCATGATGAAGGTTGAGATATTTATCAATTCTAAAATTTAGAAGAAATTCATACACGATTTAAAAGGTAAAAAACGCAAAAAGACACATCCCAAATCTTTTTTTATTGTTAAATTTTCATCAACTCTATGTCTGATACTCTGCCTATTTTCAATAGGAGCTTTTACTGAAGTATTTTCTCAGCTTATAAAAGCATATAGAGTAAATCAGCTACCAGGGTGTTTCCATCATCATAGTAATAACAATCGCAGCATTAGTGCCGATAATCAGCATTGAATAAAGCACTGCTGTTTTTACTATGTCTGTCATAGAAGCTTCTTTCATCCTTCCATTGTTTTGTGTAAAGATTCACAAAATGTTACAAGGTGTAATATATGCTGATCTCCAACATTCAGCAAGTTTAAAATGATTTTTATTGCTTGATTGAAGGGATGAGAGGCAGGTTTACGCACTGTAGGGAGAGGGAAGATTAGGCATTTTCTGTTTATTTGCCGGGGGATCACTTTTGTGTAGGGAAACACCGCTTTTGGAAGAAACACGTCTTTTTGCGTGAAAGCAATACATCATTTTCACACAAGATTCATTCCGTATTTTAGAAACTGAGATAATGATCACTGGGGTCATCAATGGGACCAAAAAACCTATAAGCTTGTAAATTTATCGAACAGGGGAAAAGGGTTTCTTTGTATCGTTGCCGCTGATGATAATCATTTAATAATGCGCTGGAAATAATCATTTAAGGGAGAAATGTGTGTCGCATAATCTGAATGTTGAAGGTCAGAATCAATTTTCTGGTCGAGATGTTGCGTTTGCAGCAGGAATTATTGTGATTCTGACGGTTCTCTTTTTACCGGTTCCTGCTTTTGTTTTAGATTTAGGGCTTTCCTTTTCCATTGCTTTTTCTGTTTTAATTTTAATGGTTTCATTATGGATTCAGCGGCCGCTTGATTTTTCAGCTTTCCCAACAGTTTTATTGATTGCAACCATGTTACGTTTATCACTTAATATTGCGACAACTCGTGTTATTTTGACCCATGGGGATGAAGGCTATCAAGCAGCAGGACACGTAATTCACGGTTTTTCGCAATTTGTGATGGGGGGCGATTTTGTCATTGGTCTTGTTGTTTTTGCCATTGTTATTATCGTCAACTTTTTGGTCATTACCAAAGGGGCAACGCGTATTGCTGAGGTGGGTGCGCGTTTTACACTGGATGCAATTCCAGGTAAACAAATGGCCATTGATGCTGATCTTTCATCAGGTCTTATTGATGAAAAAGAAGCACAGAGTCGCCGTCGAGAGCTGGAGGAAGAAAGCTCCTTTTTTGGGGCGATGGATGGGGCATCAAAATTTGTGCGCGGTGATGCTATCGCTGGGCTAATCATCACAGCTGTTAATATTTTTGGGGGCATTGTTATCGGTGTAACACGTCATGGGATGACCTTATCCGGTGCGGCAGATGTGTTTACAAAGCTTTCCGTTGGTGATGGTCTGGTTACTCAGATCCCTGCGCTGATTGTGTCTTTAGCTGCAGGTCTTTTGGTTTCAAAAGGGGGAACGCGTGGTTCTGCTGAAAAAGCTGTTTTAGGACAATTAGGAGGGTATCCTAAGGCTCTTTTTGTTTCATCAATGCTTTTATTGATGCTGGGATTGATGCCAGGCTTGCCTGCCTTTCCCTTTATCTTGCTGGGGTGTATTATGGCTGCTATTGGTTATTCTATTCCACGCCGCTTGCAAAAAGAAGCGCTTGCGCAAGAAGCTATGCAACAACAGGCAGCCCAAAGGGCTTCTCAAGAAGATGGTCAATCGGTTAAGGCCTCACTTGAGATGTTGCAAATTGAAATTGCTATGGGCAAACAATTGTCGCAGCGCTTGCTGCCACAGCAGGTTGAATTGGCTAATCGCGTTGCAAAAATGCGTCGGAAATTTGCGCAAGAATATGGTTTTGTTATTCCAGAGATCCAAGTTTCTGATGATTATACCGTTCCTGCAAAAAATTATTGGATCAAGTTACATGGTACAGTGGTGGCCTCTTACGAAATGCGTATCGGTGATGTGCTGATTATGCCAGGCAATAAGCCCATTCCTAATATCCCTGGTGAACAGGTAAAAGAGCCCGCTTTTGGTATGAGTGCTTTTTCAACTTCAGAAACATTCCGCTCAGAATTAGTGCGTGAAGGCTATATTGCCGTTGATAATCTTTCTGTCTTGTTGACCCATTTAAGTGAGGTTTTGCGCAATAATTTAGCTCAACTCTTTTCTTATCGGGATATGCGTATTCTGCTGGAGCGTTTGGGTGGCGAGTATCGCAAATTGTTGGAAGAAATTTGCCCTGCGCATCTTTCTTATTCAGGTTTACAGTCAGTTTTGAAACTTCTTTTGTCTGAACGCATTTCTATTCGTAATCTGCATCTTATTTTGGAAGCAGTTGCTGAAGTTGCTCCCCATGTTCGGCGTTCTGACTTGATTGTTGAACATGTACGGTTACGTTTATCGCAACAAATTTGTGGTGATTTGTCTGACGGTGGTGTGTTGAATGTTCTGCGGATGGGAAGCCGTTGGGATCTGACGTTTCAGAAGGCTTTAAAATTCGATACAAAGGGTGAGATTGTTGAATTTGATCTTGATCCGATGGAACTTGAAAAATTTGGCACGGAAGCCTCAGTGATGATTCGTCAGCATATGGAAAAAGCGATACGTTTTGTCCTGATTACATCGCCACAAGCGCGGCCTTATATCCGTATGATTATGGAACGTCTTTTCCCAACATTGCCTGTGCTTTCTCATGCAGAAATTGCTCGTGGTATTGAAGTCAAAACATTAGGAGTTCTCTCTTAAAAGAAGAAGGGTTGATGCCGTTGACATCCTTATCCTCACTTATATCGCCATTGGCTTCTGTGCCTTTGAACCAGTTGGTTCTTCTTGCCATGCTTGTTTTTGCGCGGGTGGGGGCTTGTTTGATGTTGATGCCAGGTATTTCAAGTATTCGTATTCCTATCCAGTTACGTTTATTTATCGCGATTTCTTTTTCATTGATAATGTTGCCTATGGTGGCCGATTTTTTTAAGGATTTTGGTGAAAAACCTGATTTTACCTTATTTGTGCGTGCTTTATGTTCTGAAATGCTGATTGGGGTTACTTTTGGGGTTATTGCTCATGTTTATCTTTGGGCTTTGCAATTTATGGCGACGATTATTGCCATGTCGATGGGATATTCTGGTCAACCAGGCCATAATGTGATTGACTCAACACCAGAAACTCAAGTAGCACATCTGCTAGTTTTGGTTGGTGTTATGCTTTTTTTTGCAAGCGATTTGCATATGTTTGCGATCCGCGGTCTCTTAGCTTCTTATGATGTGGTGTCGCCAGTTTTTATTCCTAATCCAGAGGCTGCATTGATAGATTATCGTGATGCTTTGTCGAAGGCTTTTCTAACTACATTGCGTATTGCTGCGCCTTTTATTGTTTATGCGGTTTTGGTCAATATTGCTGTTGGATTGGTCAACAAATTAACCCCCAACATTCCTGTGTATTTTATTTCACTGCCTTTTGTGATTGCAGGGGGATTATTCTTGCTTTACTTTATTATGCCGGAGATTTTGAATTTTTTCAGTTTAGAGTCACAAGACTGGCTGAGAAGAGGGCCTTAAAACATGCAAAAAAGCAAACGTTATGGCAAACTTCTTAAGATACAAGGCCTTATGGATGCGTATCATAAAGTTGAATTGGAAAACTTGAACACACAAGCGTCTTTTTGTGAAGAAGAGATGTATGTGCTTTTTTCTTTGATGGAAAAAGAATCAGGGAATCACTTTTGGGATGCCAATTTTTTGACACGGCGCTTAAAATATATTGCCAGAATGGAAAAATATCTTCAAGAGAGAATTGTCCAGCAGAGACAGGTTGTGCGTGAAGCTTCTAGTCGTTTACAACGGTTAGAAGACAAATATAAAAAGGCTCAATCTCGTGAAGATCGTAAAGATTTTGAGATGATACTGGAAGATCACATTGCAGATAAAGTCATAAGAATATCAAAGTGATATAATGCTTGTTAGGCTTTAGGAGGTGACATGTTAAGCAATCGATAATGTTGCAAAATCTTCTTTCGTACAAACACATATTGCACAAATTAATTAGAGTGATGAAATTGCTCAAAGAGAGTGATAAGAGGATGCGCACTGTCGATTGTGGAACTTTGGTATAAGCCAATTTATAGCAGGTATATTCAGAGCCAGTATACTCAAAGTAGGCATATTCGGAGAAGGTATGCTCAGCAAAAATATCAATGGACCAAATTTTGATAGAGTGTTGGAAAAAAGAATTCAAATCATGCCGAGGGTCAGTTTGACGTAAGTTTAGTTTTTTATATATCCAAAATAGTATTTACGCTTTTCTTAAGAATTTCCGAAATTTTTAGAAATTCTTAGAAGAAAAGGACATCAATTGTTGTTCAATCATGAGCATAAAGAAGAGCCAATTGTTACGCTAAGGAGGGATCTATGGCTATTCAGCCACCTTCAGATATTGTTCTTGACGTTGCACGTGCAGCCGATCCGCTTGAATATCGTGCGTCGATTGAAAAATTGCGTATTGCGCAAAATGCTATGCGCACGCCAGATTCTGTTTTAATTTCAGTTAATGAGAAAGCAGATTTTTCTGACTTAGTGCGCTCTGATTTTGTCCCACCAAAAGAAGTTGTTCACCAGGTCCATATAAAATCAAAAGCAATTAATGACAAAAATAGTGAAGTTTTTAAGGCTTTTGAAGCTTTTATGTTACAATCTTTTATTGAAAATATGTTTACGACGGATCTTCCTTCTGTTTTTGGGAAAGGGCAAGCAGGAAAAATATGGAAATTTATGATGATTGAGCAATTGGCTAAAGAATTTGCAATGTCTGGTGGCGTCGGCATTGCTCAGATGTTTGCCTCTGAGCAAGAAAAGAAGACAGAAGGTTTGTTGAAAGAAAATTTGTCTCACGAGAAAGAACTTAAACAAACGCTTGTGATGCAAGACTATCGCACGATTGCTGATGTAATTGTTCATGCAAATGAACTGAATTGGGTCCGTCAACCTCGTTAATTTTGTAAGTAGTGATGATTATATAAATAATCCATTATCTTATTAGGAATAAAGTTGAATACGAATAATAATAAATCTTGTCTAAGAAAAGTAAAAAAGGGGAATAATATAATGTCTGTAGCACAATATAATGATGAGAATACTGTATCTCAAACGAATATTCCGAATAATGACCTGATTGGTCGTGATTGGGCGATTACGAAATTTATGACTGCTGTTAAGGGGCTAGTAGAAGTCGTTGAATATGAAAGTACGATGCTTGAAAGCCATGGGACACCAGATTATGAAGAAGTTAATTTGCGTAAAACACGTGGATTACGTGATCTTAATCAATCGATGAAAGATGTTGCACGGTATATGGACTCAAATGTTGAAACTGAGGTTGCAAATGTACTTTCCGATTTACAGGTTAAATTACATCGTAATAGTGAATTGCTTCAAACACATTTAGAAGCTGTTCGGGAGCTTTCGCAAATCGTGCAGATGGCTGCGCGTGCTGAAGATACAGATGGAACCTATGATCCAATTTTGGTTAATGCTGGGCGTCATAAATGATCAAGATGATCACACTGGGGTTATGGGTTTGCTTGGTTTCTTTAGGGGCTTTGATGCTTGGCATTAACAGCTATAAAAGAGATTCAAACATTCCCACAACTCCAGTTTCTATTAGTGAAGAGATTGGCTCTAGCGATACGGAAATAATGAATATTCCGATCTTAGTTGATGGAGCTGTACAGGGGTATCTGATTGCACAGCTCACCTATGTTGTTGACAAAAAAGCAGCACAAAACATAGTGGTTCCTGTAGGTGTTTTGATTCATGATGCGATCTTTCAAAGTTTTTGGGGCAGTTATTCAAATGTTCGTATGATTGAAAGAGTTAAATTTGATATGGTCAAACAACAGATCATGGATCAAGTGAATCAGCGTTTTTCAAGTCCTGTTTTGAAAGATTTGCTTGTTAAACAGTTTAATTATATCTCGGTTGAGAAAATACGTGGCGCGACAAGACGTTCAGGTTGAAGTCGGTATATTGTTAAGAAGCGGTTTTAATTTTCAAGAGTGCTTTTTTATAGGTATAGGGCATTTGGTATCGCTTTTAAGAGGGAATTTGCACGCTTATATGCTGCCTTGGCAAGAGGGTAAGGGTTTTTCCGTATTTAGCGCACAGAGCTTTTCTTAGTTTTTTAGGAGACGTTGTTATTGAACAGTCTCTTCAATTTATTATCGTTTATTTTTAGGGATATTTTCCGTCTATAACCTGTTTACTCAAGAGTAATTTTTCCCCTATGAGCAAGAGCGTCTGCGTCATTATGTGAGATTCTGCATCATCTATGTGTATAAAAGGAATTCTTGCATAGAGAAGAGCTTTTTTGCACTCTTTAGGGTGTGGACTGTTTTAAATACATACTGGGCATGAGAGTGATACGAAGGAGGCGCACGCTTAGTGAGCTAGCGGTCTTTGTTTTTGTATCCGTGCATTATTCAGAGCATTCATAAAAGCGCTGGTATTGGTTTCTTCATCTGCAGGATTATCAAAAATACAATGATCTATTTCAACGCCAAATTGTTCTGCAGACATGGTGAGCTGAAAAAAGGTTTGTACACCGTCATTTGAAAATTTCATATGCAGTAATATGTTTGGGGTGGTCTCCCAATCTAATTCATAACTGGCATTTTGGGCAAAGAGCATAGTATGAGGGTAAAAACGCAATTCTGCAGCACTTTCAATCAATTCAGAAAGATGATGAAAACGTTCTGTATGAATACAGGAAATGAAATCACCCACGTCAATAAGCCGTAATTCTGGAATAAATTGTGCAACCTGTTTTGCCAAAACCATTTCACGAATTTCAGTGATATAATCCTTTTTCGTTTTTTGACCTCCTGATATCGTTGAGGTATTTAAAATTTTATGCTGACTCATGGCTGCTCTACATATCGGTTTAAGGTTAAGTTTTTAAAATAAACATGGCGACTCTATAGAGCTAAAGTTAAATTTTTAAAAAGAAAGTAGATGAATAGAAATTTTTTTTAATGAATTTTTTGACTATTAATAAATCGAATTAGGGCAGCAACACCTTCATAAAATTCAGGTGGGATTGTTTGGTCGACTTCGACTTGTTTGTAAAGTGCGCGTGCTAAGGGTTGATCTTCAATAATAGGGATATCGTGTTTGGTAGCAATTTCGCGTATATGGAGTGCCAGAATATCTTGTCCTTTCGCAATCACAACGGGTGCATGATCAAGAGGTGGTTTATAGCGCAGAGCAACAGAAAAATGCGTTGGGTTTGTAACAATTAAGGTTGCTGTAGGCACATTAGCGATCATTTTTCGGCGAATGCGATCTCGTGCAAGTGAGCGCATTCTTGATTTGACCATGGGATTACCTTCAAGGTTTTTATATTCATCCTTGACTTCTTGTTTCGTCATGCGCAATTGTTGACGCCAATAAAAGCGTGACCATGCTAGGTCAAATCCTGCAATAATAGCAACAGCAACGATAAAAGACAGGGATAAATCAACCAGTTTTTGGCGGATATATTCTGGTAAAGCCGGTGCATCCGTTAAGAGCGCATTGATAAAAATCGTGTTATTTTTGAAGAACATAATGTAAACAATAATGCTGACACCGATGAGTTTAACGAGTGATTTTAAAAATTCAACAAATCCTGCTTTCCCAAAGATCCGTCCAAATCCATTAGCAGGTGAAATGCGTGACCATTTTGGGCTGATGCGTTCTGTAACAATACGCGGTGCATTTTGTATAGCAGAGGCAGCAATAGAAATCAGAGGGATAATAATTAAAAGAGCGGCTAAAGCTAAGCCTAGATTTCCACCAACTAAATAAATCAAATGTTTGATGTCTTCTGCGGTATTAATGTGCCACGATTCCGGACGTTCAAGCCATTCAGTTAAAAAACGAGACAACTTTGACATGGCAGGAAAAGCAACAAAAATGGTAATGAGGCTAAAGCTCATAAGAGAGGCAAGAATGGGTAATTCACGCGAAAAGGGCAGATTACCTTTTTCTTCTGCCTTGTGAATTTTATGTTCTGTAGGTTCTTCTGTTTGACTTTCTTTGTCTGGTTTTTCATCTGACATGGTGGTTTAGTCCGTCTTTCGAGGATGTTCCTTTGTGACCTAAAAGTAAAAGATAGACCATTCCTTATTTTGATACTGTGATGGCTGTTTGATCCATCGTTCGGTATGAGCTAAGAAGAGCACTTTGCTGATTGGTTGATCGTCTGAGGTTAGGTCTATTTTTAGCATTTAGGATTTTCCTTCTTGACCTAAAAGATCAATCGTTCCTTGTTCTGATAATTTGATGGCCGTTTGAGCAATTATACGGCGTGCATTGAGAATATCACTTTGCTGAATCGATTGATTTTCTGAGGAAAGCTCTGTTTCCACCATGCGGCGTGTTCTTTGTGAAAGAGAAGCCAAGATAAGCTCCTTCATAAGATCATCAGCTCCTTGTAATGCAGTAATGATCGCATCTGCTGCAATGCCATCAAAAAGCAGTAACCGCGCACGTTCTGTTAACCGTGGAATATCATCAAACACAAAGAGTTTTTCTTTAATTTTTTTCAGATCTTCTGGTTCCAAATCTTGAAGACTCGCTAGCATTTCATCAACATCGGTTTTATCAAGTTCGTTAAGAATAATGGCAACCTGACCGTGATGTGCTTGTTCTCCTGCTCTGTTCTCCTGTAAAAAGAGAGGCCGCAGCGCTTGATCAAGGATCGTTTCCATTTCTGGGGCTACGTTGCGTAAATGCAATCGTCTTCGAGTGAGATCAGCGCGTACAGTAGCGCTTTGTGCCATCAAAATTTTTGCAGCTGTTTCAGAAGGAAGACGCGAAATAATATAGCTGATCACCTGTGGATGTTCTTGCACAAGATTCATTTGCGTCACGTCAATATTTGCTTTTGTGATAATATTCCAAAGGCTTTCAACGGGTGGTTTTGGTGCTTTTGAAGGGTCAAAAATTAAAGCGGCTTCATCTTCTGGTAATGTTTCTTGTACTAGATTGTCGAAGCGTAAACCAGCTTCAGAAAAAGAAGCGCCTTCTGCAAAGGCATCTTCAAATTGACGAACCAAAATTTCGAAATCAGCAAGAGAAATGTTAGGCAAGCTATGAGCTTGTCCACTAAGATGGCGCAAATCATCTGGTGTAAAATGTTTTAAAAGACGTGCGGCAGCAGGCTTCCCAAGAGCAACAAGAAGTGCAGCAACTTTTTGTTGTCCGGAAAGTGTATCGATAAGTGTAGAAGAGGGTTGAGCATCACTTTCAGAAGCTATATCGTTTGATGCGGCATCGATCTCTTCTGCTATTTTTTCTCTGTCTGCCTGTGTCATAATTTGTCTTCCGCGTTGTTTGAATTTTATTATTTATCAATGACTTCGGTAAGACTAACCCCAAAACGGGAAGAATCATCTTCTAGAACAATGACCTCACCACGCGCGATAATGCGGCCATTGACGACAATATCAATAGGATCACCAATTTGTTTATTGAGCGTGATGACAGAGCCACGCCCTAAATTCATCAAATTGGCAACGGGCATAGTGGTTGAGCCAAGAACAATTTGCACCTCGACAGGAATACTCATAACGAGTTCTGTATTATTGGAGGTTTCATTGGTATTTTCTTGTATTTTTCTGCTTCCAAAATTGCCAGCGGCAGTTCTCCCCGCTGTAGCACCAAGAGCAGAAGAACTGCCTGTTGCTGCCTGAGAAGCTCCAGTCCCTGGTCTTTGTACGCCGGCACCAAAAGCTCCTGGTGTTCCGGTTGAACCTTCCCCCATTCTCGATGATGTTGGGCGGGAGGCTGTTGTTGGGTTGATCCCTTTAACACCGCTGGGCGGATTTACGTCATTTGTCATTCTGTCACCATATTATTTTATTTATTTGATCTTGCTTGTCGAATGGGCTTATCGGATGGGCTTGTAGAGTCGGTTCATGGGATGGCATGGAATAAGCTATCAGAGAGTGTTTATTTAAAATTGTGTTTTGCTATGAAGAGAGGCTTTCTGTGTTTTGTGCTGAACAAAAACTGGAAAATTTTTAGAAGCAGTAGGTTGTATAGTGTTATGAAGAAGCGCTTTCTGTGCACTACGTTGCACAAAAACCGGAAATTTTTTAGGAAAAATAGACCGTTTTGAGTAAGTTTGTGTTGTTTTCAGTGTGGCTGCATGTTCCTGTGTTTTTACGGTTGGTAGATTGCGAAGAAGATTAAAATCATTTTGTAATTGGTTGCGAACCTCTTCCATATGCGCAATGGAACGGTCAATCTCACGTCGGATACGTGTTGATTCAATAATACGCGCATCCATTTTGCGATTTTCATCACGGAAATCTTGATGTTCTTCACGCAAAGCAAGGATTGCTCGATCAAGGCATGATGTGCCAATGTGGACTTGTTTAGCAAGTTCACGTCCCATCTGAATGGTTGTCGCTAATTTTCGTGCGATGACAACAAAAACACTTAGTGAAATTAGTGCTAAAAGTGCACTGGCAATATTAACCATGAACCAGCTCATTAATCATTTCCTTTTCTTCATCGATGGGATCCGTGACTCGGATAGAAAAATTTTTGCCAATTTTACCAAGGGAGCACTTGTAAAGAGACTTGTCACCACTGCACAATTTAACCTGTTTAACAGCATTGATTGGAAGAGGCAGGACTTGACCCACTTTAAGATTCAATAATTCATTTAAGGTCATTGAGCCTTGTTGCATAAAGGCTTCAATCTGCACATGTGCTTGGCTGACTTCTTTTCTTAAGCGTTTTGTCCATAGAGGGTCCATACGTTTTTCAGGGGCACGAAGAGCGCGTGTAATGGCCTCGTGAATAGGGCGATGACAACTGCGTGGCATTAAAATATTTAAATGTGCCTCGGCTTCTCTGCATTTGATGGAGAGCGTGCAGGAAAACATTTGTGATTGATGAAATGTTTCTGTGTTCAATTCTTGCGCTTTGCGTGTTTGTGTAAATATCAGCAGTGATTTATCGCCCGTACCAAAGACACTATCTATGGCATTGGCAAGCAATTTGCCGAAATGTTCGCTTATGCTACGTTCTGTTGGGCTGAAAGGGCGTCCATTACGGTTTATTATTTTTGGTTCTGTCGCGCCGAAAAATGTTTCTGTGATCAACTCAACCAAAACAGAATCAAGAACGAAGATAACGTCGTTTCCCCAACGATCAGAGCTAAAATCAATCAATAGTGTATCTGTTCCGATAGTTTGGATAATTTTGTCAATTTTGAGTGTATCGAGAGATACTACGTCGATGGTGAATTCTAATGGTGTATAATGATTGATCTGCGAGCAAAGATGACTTGCGGCATCCCGAAAAATATATTGGAATGACATAAGATCATCACTCGATAGACCAGCAGCCCGCAAAATATGTTGCGCTAATACATCTTGTTTTTTTTCTTCATTTTCCTGTGTTTCAGGATTTTTTTGTTGTTCAGTTGTTTCAGTCATAGTCAATCTGCCTTTTTTTCAGCACTATGACCGGAAATTGCATGTTGTTCCACGACGTCGATTGTTGGGCGATCTTTTGCTGAGATGGTTTTTCGTCCATATTCTAAGGCTATTTGTGGTATAGCACCATTCATATAGGCTAAGAGAGTTTGTTTCACGACAATGTAAGTGCGTGTTTTTTTACTACGCACTGCTTTAATTTTTGTCGCGATAGGACCAAAAATACTATAAGAAAAGAAGATTCCTGCAAAAGTTCCAACAAGGGCTGCTCCAATCAAGTGTCCTAATACTTCTGGCGGTTCAGTGATGGCACCCATGGCTTTAATAACACCTAAAACGGCAGCAACAATTCCAAGAGCAGGAAGAGCATCGGCCATATTTTGCATGGCTTGATATGGTTTTTGAGAATCTGATGAAATTGTGTGAATTTCTTCATCCATTAAAGCTTCAATTTCGAAAGGGCGTGTATTCCCCATGACAATCAGACGGCAATAGTCACAAATGAAATTGGTCAAAGAATCATCTTTTAAAACTAAAGGATATTGTTGAAACAGTGTTGATTCTTTAGGATTGTCGATATGGCTTTCCATTTCAGAACGCGATTTTGAACGCATTTCCCGCATGAGAGTATAGAGCAACCCTAAGGTTGCTAAAAAATCTTTTTGTTTTGGCACAGCATCTGTCAGGGCTTCTATTGTTGCTTTAAGTGTATCTTTAATCACGGGGAAAGGGGTCGATACAATGAAGGCTCCAATAGCGGAACCCACAATAATAACAAATTCCCACGGTTGCATTAAAACATCAAGATGTCCTCCCATCGCAACATAACCGCCAAGGATACATCCTAACGTAATGATTAATCCAATAATAACACTCAATGCTATGCCCCTCTTTTAAATTTTCTAGCAAAATAAATATCTATGCTTGTGTAAACCTTACCACTTTCATGATGAATTATTTGTCACTCCTTGCTTGTTTTATGCTATAAGTGCGTCATTGGCGCATTATTGGTATGTACAAGAATTTATGAAATAAAGCTTAAGACTGTTAATTTTTAGACATATCAAGAAGCTGAGTGGGGGGTCCTGTTGTTTTAAAGAGAGAGCACTATCATCAGTTTCGGGTAAGTTTTGTGCTTTAATATAAAGTCTATTCAGGAAGGGGGCTGCTATGATTGGTACATATACGAGTTATAGAAGTACAATCGACAATATGAAGAAAACGCTTGATCGGCTTCTTAAAGAGCCACAGGTTAAGCGTGAGACAGATTATTATGTCCGGAATATTGCTAGTATTCAGTCTGTTGATGAATTTCTGGCCAATGATAAACTTTACCGTTACGCGATGCAGGCGCACGGCCTGGAAGATATGATTTATGCAAAAGGCATGATGCGTAAGGTTCTGTTAGATCCTCGTTATGCATCTCAGTTAAGCGATCAGCGTTATCAGCAATTTGCTGCGGCATTTAATTTTAACCTTTATGGTGAAAAAGCAACCCAGCAAAATAGTGCTCAAACAGCAACTGTCAACAAATACATGCAGCAAACTTTGGAAGTGCAAGTTGGGCAGGACAATGAGGGAGCACGTTTAGCCTTGTATTTTACCCGCACAGTTGGGGGAATGGCGAGAGACGGCCTTCTTTCAGAGAAAAACTGGGCTTATCAAATTCTTGGCGATAAAGCTTTGTCAGCTGTTGTTTTTACAGCATTGGACATTCCTGAAAATGTGCGTTTATCGAAGATTGAAGCGCAAAAATCTTTATTAGAATCACGTATGTCACTTAAGGATTTAAAAGATCCTAAGAGATTAGAACATTTTATTGCTCAATTTTCTGCTCTGTATGATGCAAAGAATCAGGAAGAAATAAATCCTGCTTTAATGATTTTGCAAAATTCATCAAACGGATTGGCATTTTCAAATGAAACAATGATGGCTCTCCAATCTCTAAAACGGGGTGGGTTTTAAATTCATTAATGGAAGAGAAGTCTAGTTTTATTGACTAGAAAAAAGAAGGGTCAGGTTTATGCAAAATCCGATTTATGTTGGCGTGTCAGGCCAAATTAGTTTAGCACGACGGATGGAAACAATTGCACAAAATATGGCGAATGTGAATACACCAGGGTTCCGTGCTGGTGGTATGAAGTTTGATACGTTGGTGTCTCCCATTGCTCAAGAGCAGGGGGATCACGTTTTTTTTACGAGCGCTGGGAAGGGATATATTTCAACGGAACGTGGCTCTTTAGAACAAACGGGTAATGCACTGGATGTCGCCGCAACAGGTGATTCTTACTTTTCTATGGAGGCCTCTTTTGGGGTGGTCTATACTCGTGATGGCCGAATGACTATGACCCCAGAAGGGATGTTAGTTTCGGTGACAGGTTTGCCTTTTTTAGATGATGGAGGTGCACCGATCCAGCTAAATCCTGTGGGGGGCGCACCTCGTATTGGTGCAGATGGGAGTATTTATCAAGGAAATGTTTTGGCAGGAAGAATTGGTTTGTATCAATTCCAACCAGGAACTCAATTACGCTACGGTCCCAATGCTTCTGTTATTCCTGATAGAGCAGCGATTCAGATAGAGGGGAGCATTGGTGATAGTGTTATGCAAGGATATGTTGAAAGCTCAAATGTTAATGGGGTAGCAGAAATGACGCGCCTTATTGAAGTGAGCCGCGCTTTTGAACGGGTTGAGGCAATGCTGCGTCAGCAAGAAGAAATGCGTTCTAAATCTATTCAAATTCTAGGTGGGAAAGCTTAAGTGATAGATCACAAGAAGCCTTTATATCATAGGGGACTTTTATAGCAGAGTACGTTGCACCATGCAAAATAATCAAAATGATTCCACTCTCACCGTTACTGCAACATTAGAAGCTGTTCAGACAGATGGGCTTAGTGCTTCTATAAAAGTTTCTGATGAAGAGAGCATGAAATCGTTAAGTGCTTTAGCACCAGAATTCTCCCAGACAACAGATGTAGGAAATGTTTCTGCAAGGGGTAAGGGGGAAGACAAGACCAAGGAACCTATTGCTTTAGTATTAGAGACTTTTCAAGAAGAGACATTAGAGGCTTCTTCAGGGGATAAAAGGGAGGCAACACGTGTTTCCCCTACTGCTTTAAGTCGCTTATTGTCTTTTGTTACCCATAACTGTGAGTATTCTTCTCATTCTATAAATCAAGGAGGGGTGATAAGTGATGTCGCGCGTGGGATATTGACCGCGCGTGGTTTATCACAATCTGTCTTTCTTGGTGATACTGTGTGTATTGAGTGTGGGACACAGACTGTACGGGGTGAAATTATTCGTGTTAATGAAGAAAGTGTTTTGATTAAACCTTATGATGAAACGATTGTTCCGGTTCTGAAAGCTTCTGTTTTTCCGCAAGGTCCTCTCTTCGTTGCACCGGATGTTTCTTGGTGTGGGCGGGTTGTGAATGCTTTTGGTGAATCAATAGACGGAAAGGGAGCACTTCTTTTAGGCTCCTCTCCGATGGCGGTTGAGGCGCATGCACCCCCAGCACTTGCACGTGCACGTGTGGGGAATGGGTTGCGTACGGGTGTTAAGGTGATTGATATTTTTACGCCTCTTTGTTTTGGACAGCGCATAGGGATTTTTTCTGGCTCTGGGGTAGGGAAATCAACACTTTTGTCAATGATGATGCAAGCTGATCATTTCGATAAAGTTGTTTTAGCGCTTACGGGGGAACGTGGTCGTGAAGTGCGTGATATGCTTGATGATACGTTACAGGATAAATTGAATAAGGTTGTTGCCGTGATTGCAACCAGTGATGAAAGTCCAATGATGCGGCGTTTAGCTCCTATTATGGCCACAACAATTGCTGAATATTTTTCTTCCCTAGGGGATAATGTTTTATTAGTGGTCGATTCAATAACGCGTTATGCCTTGGCTGTGCGTGAAATTGCTATTTCTGCGCATGAACCTCCTGTATCACGTGGATTTCCGCCGCGTGTTTTTAGCGAATTGCCACGCTTATTAGAACGAGCAGGTCCGGGAAGAAAAGGCAATGGATCTATCACTGGTGTTTATGCTGTACTAGTTGATGGGGATGATCATAATGATCCTATTGCTGATGCCATTCGTGGGATCTTGGATGGTCATATTGTGCTAGATCGTGCGATTGCTGCACAGGGGCGGTTTCCTGCTGTTGATATTTCTTCTTCTATTTCACGTTTGGCATCGCATAGTTGGACGGGTGAACAGCGTATATTAGTGCAAAGTTTGAAGGAAATGATTTTTCGCTATGAAGAAACACGCGATTTACGTGCCATGGGGGCTTATCGCCCGGGAACAGATCATATTCTCGATCAAGCTGTCCATTTAGTGCCATCAATTTATGCTGCTATGAACCAAAATGTTGATACTCCTCTTGTTCGTAATCCTTATGACGAATTAGCAAAATTATTGAAGAGTCAATAATGGCTGAATGTGAGATGAACTGCAAACAGCTAAGAATGGCCTGTAAGAATTCAATCATAGCTTAGGTACACAATACCATAATAGTCTGAAAATTGAGAATCAGAGGCTTTTTTCTGCAAGATATGTATTGAAGGTGAGGAGATTGGTGAGACCTTGAGTCTAATGCTCCCATGATGGATAGGAGAGCAGCGGATCTTTGTGATATTACAAGCTTGAAGCGGTTCTTGTCTTTATTATTTTGCTTTTTTAGCTGTGTTAAGCTTAATTTAGGCATAAATTAATATTCTTGTTACTTTCTTAAAAAGAACCAATGGCAAGTCTCGCACAAGATTTCTTTTTTATTCTAACTCTCGTATAACCTGGCTCTAATATAAATGGGGGGGCTTCAGTAATGGATCCGGTCAATCTTTTTAATCTTGCCAGTAAACAGGCAGAATGGCTTTCCTCACGCCAAAAGGCTGTTGCAAGTAATGTGGCAAATGCTAATACCCCGGGGTATCAGGCTCGTGATGTCCAGAATTTTACCGATATTGTGCAAAATAAAGCGATCTCTATGAAAGTAACCCACGTGCAGCACATGGATTTGACAGAAAATGGTATGGAAGCGCAGGCAATTCGACCTGACAATGCAGGAGGGGTGACCCATTCTGGTAATAATGTCAATTTAGAAGAAGAAATGAGTAAAGGTGCGGCTATTGGTCGAGAAATGTCTCTCAATACTGCGATTGTTAAGGCTTTTCACCGAATGACAATGTTAACGATTAGAGGAGGCTCTTAAGAATGTCTGATCCTTTAATGACAGCAGAGCGGGTTGCGACAACAGGGTTGGGTGCCCAATCAACACGTTTGCGTATTATCGCTGAAAATTTGGCCAATGCTAATTCAACAGGACGTGCACCGGGGGCAACACCTTATCGACGCAAAACAGTCAGTTTTGAAACTGCTCTTAATCCTTATGTTGAGGCGCAAGGTGTGCATGTGAAGCGTATTGGTGTTGATAATGCCCCTTTTATTATGCGTTATGAACCAGGTCATCTGGCTGCAGATAGTAATGGCTATGTCAAATATCCCAATGTCAATGCAGTGATAGAAATGGCTGATATGCGTGAAGCGAACCGTTCTTATGAAGCGAATTTACAAGTTGTTCGCCAAGTGCGCGATTTGGTATCACAGACGATTGATTTGTTGAAATGATAAAGAAGCTCATGAGGCAATTTCATCACTTTGTTTGTGAATTTTATATAGTTGAATCTTTTGAGGAGCATAAAAAATGATCGGGGCACTTACTTCTATTGCGATGCGTGCGAATTCATTAGGGCCAGAAGGTGGGTTAATGAATAGCATCAACAATAGGCAAAATATATTAAGTGAGGATGCAAATACAGCCAGTTTTGATCAAGTTCTCGCTAAAATTACAGAATCTGTTGGCACCAAATTACAAAAAGCAGAAAGCCTTTCTATGGGGAAGATTTCTGGGAACGATATTGGGGTGCGTGAGATTGTCTCTTCAGTCATGGAAGCGGAACAATCGTTAAGTACGGCCATCGCTTTGCGTGATAAGATGGTGCAAGCTTATCTCGAAGTAAGCCGGATGCAAATTTAACATCTCTTTCGGTTTTTCTGGATAGAGTTGAGAATATGAGGGGAAAAAACTATGGTTATGAGATCATTGTCAATTGCTGCAACAGGGATGGCTGCACAGCAAACCAATCTTGATGTGATTGCAAATAATTTGGCAAATATTAATACCACAGGGTACAAGCGTGCGCGCGCAGAATTTGCTGATCTAATGTATGTCGCAGATCGCGCTGTTGGTGTTCCCAATATGATGAATCAAGCCATTGTTCCTGAAGGTGTTATGGTGGGTATGGGGGTGCGCACAGCAGCCGTTCGTACGGTCAACACACAAGGTGCTTTTGTTCAAACTGGGAATGCGTTAGATTTGGCGATTAACGGAAATGGCTGGTTTGAAATTCAAGACCCTAATGGCAATATTTTTTACACGCGCTCCGGTGCTTTTAATTTGAGTGAAACAGGACAAATTGTCACATTAGATGGCAATGTCGTGCAACCGGCTATCACCATTCCTATTGGCAGTAAGAGTATCACAGTGAATCCTGATGGGACGGTTTTTTATAAACCTGCTGAGGAGGCTGATCCTGTAGAAGCGGGTCGCCTTAATTTAGTTAATTTTGTTAATGAAGTTGGTTTAGAGCCGATAGGGGATAATCTTTTCCGTGAGACACCAGCTTCTGGTGCTCCAGTGCCAGGCAATCCAAAGGAAGATGGCTATGGCAGCATTATGCAAGCTACGCTGGAAGCTTCCAATGTGGATCCTGTGAAAGAAATTACCGAGCTGATTACAGCGCAGCGCTCTTATGAAATGAATTCCAAAGTCATTCAAGCGTCCGATGAAATGGCAGCCGTTGTTTCCAAAAATCTAAGGTAAAGACCATGAAACAACTTTCGCTTTTACTGGTGAATGTTTTTTTCTCATTCTGTTTATTGACTGCGGCTTATGCTGATCGGGTTAGTTTTCTTGTTCCTGAGCGGTCAATTTATGTTGGTCAGCGTGTAAGTGATGTTGGTTTAAGCGAAAAGAATTTTATTATTAAGTCTGAAGCTTCTTCTTTATATGTCATGGATATGAAGCAGGTTCTGAATAAGGTTGCAACCCGTCCTTTAAGAGCGGGGCGTCCTATTGCTCTTACTGCTTTGGGTGATCCGGTTTTGATTGAACGTGGTCAGACAATAAAATTGATTTTTCAGTCAGATAATTTACAAATCACTGCTATCGGTGTGGTGTTGCAATCAGGGTCTTTGGGGGATGTTGTTCGAGTGCGCAATGCTGATTCAGGGCGCATTGTGATGGGAACTGTTTTACCAAATGGTAGCGTGAGGGTGGGATCGTAATGAGAGTGTATCATCATCTCTTTCATTATTTTTTGGCTTTTTGGTTTAGCTTTTTTGCTGTCTTTTTTCCGATTTTTGCGAATGGGCAGGAGGAAGGAACGCGCTATAGCTCTGCAGTTGAGTTGGATGCTGCTTTGTTAGGATCAGGCGGTGATCCTAATCAGATGCATCATGCTGATTTAGCACGCCCAGGTGCTGTAGCACGTTTGAAAGATATTGCAGAAATTCAAGGTGTGCGCTCGAATCAATTGGTTGGCTATGGTTTGGTGATTGGGTTAAATCGTACAGGGGATTCTTTACGAAATTCACCTTTTACAGAGCAATCTATGCGGGCTATGCTTGATAATTTGGGGATCAGTCCTCCTGCTGGTGCATCGCGTGCTAATAATATCGCTGCTGTTATTGTGACAGCTGAGATGGTACCTTTTGCTACGCCAGGTTCACGGATTGATGTGACAGTTTCTTCGTTAGGGGATGCAACATCTTTGCAAGGAGGAACGTTGGTGATGACCCCACTGCTTGGTGCAGATGGAAAAACTTATGCTGTTGCGCAAGGAAATATGGTGATTTCTGGTTTTGGTGCGCAAGGCGTAGCAGAAAGTGTAACACAAGGTGTACCAACATCAGGTCGTATTCCTAATGGTGCGTTAGTTGAGAGAAAAATTGAAGGCAATTTTAACAAGAGTAACGAGATTATTTTAGAATTACGCAACTCTGATTTTTCAACAGCAGTTCGTGTGACAGATTTAATTAATATTTTTTCTAATCAACGTTACAAGAAGGGTGTAGCGAAAGAGAGAGATTCAAAGACCATTGTGTTGAGTAAACCTCGCAATATTTCAATTACGCGCTTTGTTGCTGAAATTGAAAGATTGCCTATTCCTACAGATGAAGTAGCACGTGTGGTTGTTGATGAGCGCACAGGAACTGTTGTCATTGGTGAAAAAGTGCGTGTTTCACGTGTTGCGATTTCCCATGGAAGTTTGACAGTTCGTGTCACAGAAGATCCACTTGTTTCGCAGCCAAATCCTTTTTCTGAAGGGAATACGGTTCTTGTGCCAAGAACTAATGTGGATGTAGCACAGCTACCCTCCAATATAGGTATTCTCAATGGGGTCGATTTAGACAATCTCGTTAAAGGACTTAATCAAATCGGTGTTAAATCAACAGCAATTATAGCGGTTTTGCAGGCTATTAAAACATCAGGCGCTCTTCATGCGGAGCTGATAGTACAATGATACAGTTACGTTTTTCTTTTTTCATTTTTTTTATGGCGATGTTGACCGTTAGTGGAATAGGGAGCACTGTGCCTATACCAAATTCAGTTCCGGTGCCAATATTTTCATCTACAGTGCGTGCACAACAGAAACAAGAGCTTCACTCCGCTTCTCAGTGGGTGGCTCAATCAAAAGTATTTGCAGACGCTGCTTCGGAAACACTTTTCCCTTCTGTTTCCTCGATAAGCGAGCCTCAACTTGTTCCCCAACAAGTGGCTCAGTTAGCAGTGTCTGCAGATGCTTCCCCAAAAACAACCGCTTTCTCGACACCAGAGTCTCCATCTATTCTCCAGCAGGTGGTTCAGGCAGCGATGCCTTCAGATGCTTCTTCTACAAACACAATAGCTTCTACTGCTTCGTTGATAGAGGGCATGTCTGGGATGAATATGGAAGAAATAGAACGTTTTTGTAGCAATATTGGCAGTCAGGCTGCGGATGCACGTTTCCAATTGCAACGTCAACAATTGCAACAATTGCGTGATCAAATTAGTGAGCGTGTGAAAACTTTGGAAGAAAAACAACAAGAATATGAAACTTGGCTCAAGAGGCGCAATGATTTTATCTCTATGGCAGAAGACTCTTTGGTTGAAGTTTTATCAAAAATGCGTCCTGATGCAGCAGCAGCTCAATTAGCTTTGATGAATAGTCTTGTTGCGGCTTCACTTGTTTTGAAGCTTAGCCCCAAGGTATCGAGCACTATTATGAATGAATTACCTCCTGAAAAATCAGCTGAACTAACTCAAATATTGGTTAGTGCACAACAATTTTCAACGAGAAAGAATCCTGTCAATTAGATTGTTAGAAAAGTAATGATGAAAGTAAAAACAGATGAAATACAAGAATAAACAATATTCTCAATTGTATTTGGTATTTGGCATCATTTTTACATCAATGATAGTGACTTCTTGTTCATACAATCCGAAAGATTTTAATTCGGTTCCAGATTTTTCACCTGTGCGTGCAGATTTAGGCTATGCCCCTTCGCGTACAGCGCAGACCTATCCATTGCCCCTGAGGGAGAGCAGTTATTCACTTTATCGTGCAAGCGGGAATAGCTTTTTTCGTGATCCACGGGCTATGCAGCCAGGTGATGTGTTAACTGTGCAAATATCGATTAATGATCGTGCGAGTTTGAATAATAAAAGCGACCTAAAGCGTGATTCTAATTCTAAATATACCATTGGGACGGGATATTCTTTCATGAATAGAATTGCAGGGAGCCTTGAAGGTGAGTCATCAAACCAATCTAAAGGGGATGGCAAGATTGAACGGCAAGAAAATATTCGCTTGTCTGTGGCTGCAATTGTGACTGATGTTTTGCCCAATGGGAATTTAATTATTCGTGGTTCACAAGAGGTTCGGGTTAATCATGAATTGCGTATTCTCAATATTGCAGGAGTAGTTCGTCCACGTGACATTTCAGGCAATAACATGATTGAATATGATAAAATTGCTGAAGCACGCATTTCATATGGTGGGCGTGGGCGTATAAGTGAAATACAACAACCCCCCTATGGTCAGCAGTTATTAAATCAAATTTCGCCTTTTTAATTGATGATCATCTCAGGTTTTTATTGGGTTTATGACTGATGAAAGACGCAAGGCAATTAATGACTTGCATTATTTTTTGTAACAGAGGTTTTTATGGATAAAGAACCAAAACAAGAAGAGGCAACAGTCAACAAAGATAATAGTGTGAAAACACTCTTGATTGTTGGATTTATCTTAACATTGATTGCCGGGGCTGCTGGATGGTTTTTAAGTTTATGGGTGAGTCAACAAATGAGGCAGATTTCTGGTGCTTCTAAAGATGCCTCAGTCGCTATTCCAGCGAGTAAAATCATGGCTGATGCTCATACGGTTGTTTTGCCTCCTCTTGTAACGAATATAGCATCACCAGAAAAGGCTTGGATTCGAGTCGAGATTGTTTTGATTGTTAAATCTAGTGAAACTATTTCCTCAACTGAGGTAGCGGATATATCGAGTGATTTTTTAGCATTTTTGCGTCAAATAACAATCGATCAGGTGAAAGGGCCATCTGGGCTGATGCATTTGCGCTCGGACCTTTTTGATCGTGCTAAAATTCGTTCTGGTGATAAAATCAGCAATATTTTAATTTCCAATTTGGTGATAGAACAATGAGACGGTTGAGTGGTTTTATTTTGTTGATGCTGGTATTGGCTATACCAGATGCTTTTGCTCAACAAACAGGTGCGGCAAGTCCTAGCGGGCTTTCTGAGCTTCTCCCATCTGTTGGGAGTTCAGTCAGTGGATGGATTGTTCAATTATTTGGTTTATTGACTGTTTTGTCAGTTGCACCCGGTTTGCTCATGATGGTGACGAGTTTTACCCGTTTTGCCATTGCTTTTTCACTTTTACGTTCAGGGTTAGGATTGCAAACGACACCTCCTAATCTTGTCATGATATCCTTAGCTTTGTTTATGACTTTTTATGTAATGGCGCCGACATTTAATGCTGCATGGGAGCAAGGGGTGCAACCCTTAATGAAAAATGAAATCACTGAACAGCAAGCGATCGATAAGGTTAGTCAACCTTTTCGCGAATTTATGATATCACAGGTTCGTGAAAAAGATCTTGACCTTTTTGTGGACCTTTCTGATCCGTCTGTTCAGATAAAAACAGGTGTGGATATTGATTTTCGCATCCTGGTTCCTGCTTTTATGATTTCTGAATTACGTCGTGGATTTGAGATTGGTTTTCTTATTGTTTTGCCTTTTTTGGTGATAGATCTTGTAGTGGCAACATTAACCATGTCAATGGGAATGATGATGCTTCCACCAACTGTTATTTCTCTACCCTTTAAAATTTTATTTTTTGTATTAATTGACGGATGGAACCTATTGGTTGGTAGCTTAATAAGGTCTTTTTAATTTATAATTTAATAAGTAAAGTTTTTACTGTATTTATATTAGATTATTATAATAAAAATGCTTTAAAAATCATGATAAATTGATAATTATAATATAAATATACTTTAAAATTTATAATTTATTCTAATCTCTGTATAAGAATATTTAGTATAGTCTCTTTATTTTTCTTTGGGGGATATCATAATCACTACAAGATTATTGATATGTAAATCATCCATCCAATCATCATTTAAATGAAGCGCAAAATCATATGGAAATAAACTTACATTTTGACGGTATCTTAGACGATGTCACCTATGGGGCAATGGGATCCATGATAAAATGTGAGATTGGTACAATGGTTTCGGTTCTTGATGTTCTACAACTCAGCAGAGAGCAGATTAATACGGCAAGAATTATTATCGATATTACAAGAGATTTGTTAGCTGAAATTCAAAAGTCGATAGTGTATCCATACGAAAAGGGCTCAGCAGATGTTGCAAAAATGCAAGAAGCTATCGCAAAAAATGTGAAAAAAATCTCTCATATTATTCGAGCGTCTATTTTAAAAAAAAGCAATATTCTTACCAATAGTGGTATAAAAATCAGAGTGCCTTCCTCTTATAACAGAAGTGAGGGGTTTTCAGATATTATTGAAATTGGTGGTCCAGAATTCAATTTTGGTGTTGTTAATGCTAATGGCACGATTGATATATCTCAAGGTATTTTGACACCTATTTTTGAAATAGGAACGACAAAGAATTTTTCGATAGCTCGAGAAATTTTTGATACAGCATATCAAGATTTTAGAAAATTAGAAGACGCTCTTATGAAGGCAAAAGCACATTACATAGCTGATCCTTCATTGGCCAATGAAACAATTTATAATAATGCTCAAAAAGCTGTTGATGAAAGCACAAGGGATAATGGCGCGTGGAGTCAAGCAAAAGCTCAGTTTAAAGTTATTACAGATAGTATTTCTATGACGGATTTTGTGAATATACAAGGAATTGCTTCGTTATCTTTTGAAGCAAAAATGATACTTTTTAATAGTTTTCAAAAAACCGTTCAGTATTTAATTATTGCGATTTTGATTGCAGAAAAAAAAATAAATTTTGCAATTGCTTTAATTGATACTCAGCCAGCATGTGTGAAACTTTTGATTCAGACTCTCAATTCAGATACTCAAGCTTTAATTGATACCAACTGCAATATTGAATCGGTCCGTCTTTCTATTTTAGAAATACGCAAACAGCTTAACCTTCAAGGATTACCAATTGCAAATCATAATAGTCAAAGTATAGTGACTTTTTTCTCATGGAAGATAGATCCAAATAAAAGGCAGTACACTGTACTGCCTTTTTTATAAGTGTAATCGTATCGTTTAGAAACGATAGCGTATTCCACCTGAAACAGAAGCTCCTGATGTACCAGATTTTTGCAATGCATACCGGTAACTGATATCACTGTAGAGAGAGAGAATATTAGACAATTCGCCAGTAATTCCCAATCCCCCTTCAAGTGAAGATCCTACAAAATCAATATGGAACTGATCACCCATCTTTATTGTACTGTTATTAGAAAAAGTTTTAATGAGGTGTAATTTGGTGTAGAGCGAAACAGAATCATCTCTATTATTTATAGAAGCAACCTTACTTACACGTCCACCAACACGCACTAACCATTGATGAGGATCACTCATATCAACATTAAATTTATCAATATCTGAAATGGTCTTAAAGTCCAAATTCTGATAAACAAGCTGCGCTCCTGGTTCAAATCTAAGCCCTTTAACTTCAGTATCAATTTTTTTACCAAGAGCTATAGAAATATTCCATGCTTTTGCGTCATCTATGGTTGCTGTATCACCAACGATAGCATTGGTAATCGTTCCTTGCATCATACCATAGGATATAAGCGCATTTGCATAAAAGCCATCATAGTGTTGCGTACTACTATAAGCTGTAACTGACCATTTATTCAATTTACTTTCACCAGCATCAAGAACATCCTTCGGAGTGAACAATAAGCGACCGTAATGTCCTAAAAGACCGAAATGCGTAATGCTATCTTGATTGTCTAATTCAATCAATGACAAACCTGTTTGCAATGCACTATAGTTAACACTTGCGTGATAACCGTAATCAAAAGGAGTACGGTCAGATGATAAGGTCAACCTAGTTCCATAAGAAGAGAGCGAAATAGCAAATTTTCCACTTTTCTTTTTTAAAGGATTTTTCTGCATGCTATCTATAAGCATGTTTTGATTAATTGCATCGGCTAATCCAGCAGAGAATATAGCATTAGGCATCACTAAATAGCTTGCAGCCTGCGGTACAATAGCGCTGACATATCTATCAGAATCAATATACTCATTTTGCAAGCGGTAATCCCAAAAAGCACTCTCTGAAGAGTTGGCTGTGAGAAGGGCGTACACAACACTAACGTCCGCTTCACGAGACTCCCCATGTTGTGATTTTGGCCCATAAGCTTTTAAGACATATTTGTAAGGCAAACCACCGAGTGTAACATATGGATTATTTAGCTTAAAGGAATCCTCCTTTGCTATTCCAAAAACCTGGACAACTGAAATTCCCCTTTCATTCAAGGGAATAATTTCCTCAGATGCAGCTAAAAGAGAAGGTCTGTGGGTAATCTTAGGAAGTATAACACGCTCACTTTTTGTCATGTCTTGAACATAAATTGTAGTGTTACCTGTAACATTCCCCTTAACGATAACCTGATCACTCTTTAAATTTCCTATCTTTTTAGAATCATCTAACTCAGCGTTGATAAACAATTTTGCATCACCCTCTGCAACGTAGACATTCCCTTCATTACCGAACCCTACGTACAAAGTTTTATACCGATCACCGTTTTGGGGTTCAACAAAAATAACGGAACTATCACGGATCTTAAGAGAAGCAAGATCAGAACTTAACCGCCGCTTTCTACTTTCAATCTGTGTTTCGTCTTTAGAATCCAGGCCTACATCATCCATTTTGTCTTTACTAAACGTTAAATACCACTTACTGTTATTACGCAGATCTAAATTTATTGTGCTTAGCGATGTATTTGTTATCCAATTACTTTGAGCTACTTGTTTTTGCTGAGATTTTGGTTCTACCCAATAATCAAAAACTGTTACTCCTTGTGGAGCATCCCGAACTGTTAGCCTTAACTGAGAATCTTGATCTTCTTGTTGCAGATTAACAACCGGACTTTTTGATACTTCTCTACTAACCTGATCACTTCGAGCATTTCTCAGCTGACCGCTCAGATCTTCTGAATCCTCTGTTTCCAGCTGAAGTTTTCGCTTTTCATGGTGCTGCAAAAGAACGCTCAAAACCTCTTTTCTTCGTTGATCAGTCTGAGTATCTTGAAAATTTCTAGCTCCTCCTCTTTCTTTTAGGACTGCTCTTACACTTGCTTTTTCTTCCAGGGCTGTTCTTATTCCACCTCTTAAGACAGAATTATCAGCTGTGATTGTAAGATGAAAAGGGTATTGGTTTGTACTTCTTTTTTTTACTAAAACATCAGCGTTAATTTTTGAATTTTCAAGACTGATTTGACCTGTTACATTAGATCCAAAAATACCAATACCATCTCCAACATGAATATTTGTGTTAACTAATTTAACTACATGATCATTTTCATTCTCTGATGTAAACATAACGCCAACACCACCACGCCATTTAACGTTGATATCTGAATCATACAGCTCAAATCTACCCCCTAAGTTGGACAAACCAACCATCGCGCCTTCCGACACACTAATATTTACTCCGTAAATTACACCATTCTCCGATACAGTCATAGGAAATTTCCCATAAATTGTTGCATCTTTAATGGTTATAATTCTGTTAGGATAGCTTACGTCTGATATTTTTTTTAAAGATTCATGATCACGAGCTCCATTAATTGAAAGATCATCAACTGGACTACCCTCTAACATCAGATTACTAAATAATTCGTCTCCATTAATATGATTTTTTGTTAAGGTTTCCACTTGAGCTAGCAACAGTTCTATTTCTTTCTTCTTGCTCTCTGAAGCCTTAGAAAGCAGACGCTTCAAATCGGCTGCCTTAGTTCTCAAGCTTCTTGCTTGAATTATCGTGTCTCCTTTCGTCTTCTCTATTGGTTCTTGCAAATGTCGCAGACCATGAGGTTGACTTGCAGCAGAATAATCAGGCAAACTGCTCAAAGCTTCCTGGTCAACTGAAAAAGGACCCACACTTCTGCTAAATTCTCCTATGTCTCTTGCCAACTCTTCCTTTTTGTTTTCTATAGTTACCCACTGATCATCCAAATAATCAGCTACCGACCTAAGATCCACATGACTATTCAAAGACATCCTCTCTTGACCATCAGTAATAGTAAGCAAAGATCCTAAGTTCCTTTGAGAACCCTGTATTGCATTGTTGGCAAAAGCTACATTAAAATGAGAACAGAACAAGGTTCCAGCAACTGTACATAATAAGATATTTTTTTTAAACACCTACGCACTCCTAAGCATTTATCTTTTTCCCCCCTCTTATAATTCTGGAAGCCATTTAACTTATTATGTATTTTTTGTAAAGTGGAAATTAGTGCATATTGTACTTTAATTTTTTGACAAAATACGTAAGGTGCTTTTAGAAACGATAGCGCATTCCCGCAGAAAAGCTGTTTCCTGATATTCCTGCTTTTTGCAGCTTGTGCCGATGGCTTATATCGCTATGCAATGAAACATGTTGAGACAACTGCGCACTCATACCTACTCCACCTTCAATAAAAGATCCCATTGAATCACGCTGAAATTCATCGCCAATCCATAGTGAGCCTTCATCACCAAAAGTTTTTATGAGATTCAATTTGCTATAGAAAGAAAAAGCCTCTCTTTTTTCAACTGAATTGATCGTTTTGATTAAACGCCCGCCGATACGTATGAGCCATTGTTCTGGCAAACCTACCTTAACATCAAAGCCATCGATATCTGCAATAGTATCAAAACTCAAATGCTGGTAAGAAAGTTGCGCTTGTGGTTCGAAGGCAAGATTTTCAACGCCGGTTTGCAGTGGTTTTCCAATGGTAGCGGAGAGGCTTAGCATCTTTGTTCCATCCAATTTGGCTGTATTGCCGATGAGAGCATTGGTGATATATCCATTTAAAATACCATAAGATAACAACGTATCCACATACATTCCATTATTATATTGGGTACTGCCATAAGCGGTGAGTGACCATTTATTCAGCTTACTTTTGTCAGAATCTTCCATATCCTTTGGCGTAAAAGACAGTTCACCATAGGTGCCTAAAAGACCCAAAAATGTGGTAGAATTTTTATGTTCCAGTGTTGTCAATGCTAGACTTGCTTGTAAGGCAGCATAATACATACCTGCGCCATAACCATATTCTAAAGCACTACGGTTAGAGGATAAGGTGAGGCTATCGCTGTAAGAAGATATGAGAAAGGTGTTCCTTTTATTCTCTATCACATAAAGAGGAACTGAGCGCCTATTCGATAAGAATGTATTTTGATTATTTATATCGGTGATGCCAGCAGAAAATAAGGCATTGGGCAAGATTAAATAGCTTGCTACTTGTGGAACAAGAGCTTGTACACCAGAATGAGGGTCAATATATTCTTCTTGTAAGCGGAAATCCCAGAAATCATCGCCTTCACTAACTAAATTTGGGTCTGCATCGGCTCCCCCATTGCTGGAGTTTTTTCCGTAGCCATAGAGCATATATTTGTAAGGCGTATTATTTAATGTGGCATAGCCATGTGCTAATTTGAAAGAGTTTTCATTAGCTTTTCCAGAGACTTGAATCAAGGAAACACCTTTTTGATTGCGAGGAATAGAAGTATTTTCAGCGTCACCTTCGCCTTTGTTTTCATCTCCATCATTCTTCACTTTAACGTAAACCATGGTGGTACCTGAGACATCACCATCGATGAGAACTCGATCAGTTTTTTGATTCTCTATTTTTTCACCATTACTCCATTCAGTATTTAAATGAATTTGTGCATTGCCTTCTGCGATATAGGTTATGGTTTTATTATCTTGGTCGGAATCTTCTGCAAATGAGGTTGGTTTCTTAGAGCCGATATATAATGTCTGATAGTCATCTCCCGTGGGTTCGTTAAAAATAATGCTGCTATCTTTCAGTTTAAGTTCAGAAACTCGAGAATCTGTTCTATCCTGAAGATCAAATAGTGCACCATTTTTTTGATTACTGATTTTTAAATACCATGTTGTGTTAGTGAGGTCGAAAGATATTTTATCATGTTCTTCAGATTGCACACCTCCTTCTAAAATTGAATTTTCTGCTTTTAGCTTAAAATTAGAGGGATACTCATTAGAAGTACTGGATTTTAATAAAATATCGGCTCGGATTTCCGAATTTTTTAAGTTCACTTCGCCACCGACAATATCTCCAATAGCACCAATGCCAATGCCATTTTCTACAATAAGCTTTGTATCGGTCAAACTTACTTTACTGGATACGTGCGCAATCTGTATACCTATTTGACCCGCTATTGCAGAAACGCCTGTCACTTCAATGTTTCCGCCGTTTGATGCAGAAAATGCGAACATGTTTCCAGTAACTGTTCCTCCATTCATGATGATTTTTGAGTTTTGATGGGACGATAGAAGACCTATATTCGCTGTAACATCAACATTATTGAGAGTAACAAGAGTTTGTCGTTCTACATTATCGTTAGAAGTAACGAGTATACCTATTGCCCCTACATTGATAGAGCCACCATTTATTGTGGCTTGTCCACCATTTTGGACGAAAAAACCAGTTGTAATTTTACCAGTAATTGTTACGTTATTAATTTCAACTTTACTGTTAGCCCCATCTATATACACACCGGTGCTGTTTATATTGCTCGTTAGTGTTATATTTGTGCCGGTAACTGTGCCATCTGTTACATGGATAGCGCTATCCTCCATTGCTGGGCTTGTAGCGTGATAGGTTTCATCACTAACATTTTCTGTTCTTCCATCTTCAACAACAAGAGTTTTTGCATTTGCATTGAAATTAAAATTCATCAGAGCCATGGTAACAGCTGCTGTGCACAATAAAAGAGCTTTTTTATTCATTGAAATTCCCCAAAAATTATAATCCCCATTTCTTCCTTCTTTCGTTAAAGAAGAAAGATAAAATTTGTACTTTAAAATGATAAATAAAGTACCCCGGTAAAAGTTTGACCGGGCTATCATTGTCATTAATTTATGTCAATGATGATTTATGCGTCCATGAACGCATAAATCGTTCATAGATGTAAACTTAGAAAATATCCTTTTATATTAACATCCCCCAAAAAAAATTTGCTGGTAGATCATTAGAAGCGATACCCTATTCCAGCAGCGAAGCTATTACCTGAGATACCAGACTTTTGCAGTTTGTGTCTGTGGTTTATGTCCCCATATAATGAGAATTTTGGAGATAATTACACGTTGATACCTAGTCCTAAAAAGCTAGCAGCGATTGTACATGTTCAGTGAGCTCTTTGAAAAATTAGATATCCCCCAAAAAATAGAGTACCCTCATTAAGCGTGGTTGGATCTATCTCCTTTTTTATTTTGTGTCAATCAGTTACATTTCGTGAACGTCTATTTAGAGGGTATTTCTCTATACATTTTGTAAAAATCTTTTTTAGAATAACGTTAAAAACAATCATCTATTCTTTGCAGAAAATTATTGCCGGAATATATCTGCGTTTAGTGTTGGTCTTAGCAGTTTGTATCCTCATACAATGGAGCCTTTTGAAACAAGACTACATGGATATCCAATTTCCATTAAAACTATGATTCTGTAAGGGGATAATGCAGAAGAAGAATGTATTTTTTCACTAAAAATACGCATCATTTTCGCACAAGCTTTATTGTTTATGATGAGGGGAAAAAGTGTCGCTCAACAGCTTAAATGTGTTGTCTTTATTTATACGTAGTAATTGCTTTTTCTTTAAAACAAAATGGTACAAATATATGCTTGATAAATTTTTTGTTTTTCTTTCTTCTTCAGGGAGTGCTCTTTATAAATTGGGGGCAAAGCGTCTAATTGCGCTTGGTTTGGTTGGGGTAACGCTTTTTGGAACGATTCTATTTTCCAGCTTTTATCTCACGCGTCCTTCTCACGAAACGCTTTATGTTGGTCTTTCTCGCGATGATGTAAACCGTATAGGAATGGCTTTGGGGGAAGCAGGAATTGCTTTTGATGTTTCTTCCGATGGGGGTTCTGTTCAGGTTCCTGTAGGGCAGGCAGAGCATGTTCGAATGTTCCTTGCAGAAAAAGGACTTCCCACATCGAACAATGCAGGGTATGAATTGTTTGATAATATGGGGTCCTTGGGGTTAACATCTTTCATGCAAGAAATCACACGTCAACGTGCTTTAGAGGGCGAGATTGCGCGCACAATTCAAGCTGTGCAGGGTGTAAAGGCTGCACGTGTCCATATTGTTTTACCTGATAAAGGATCTTTTCGTCGGGCCAATCAAAAGCCTACAGCCTCTGTTGTGATTCGTACGGATGGCGGTTTTTCAGTCGAATCTGCTCAATCTATTCGACATTTAGTGGCAGCCGCTGTTCCTTCGCTTGAAGCAAGTTCAGTAACGGTGATGGACACACGTGGACAGATGTTAGCTTCTGGGGTTGATGCCATCAATGGGGTACCTATTGTCATGGCTTCACTAGAACATCAAGTTGCATCGCAAATTGATGCCAATATTCGTAAGCAATTAGTTCCTTATCTTGGGCTTGACCATTTCCAAACCAGTGTGCAAGTGGCTTTAGATACAGATCGTCGTCAAATCAATGAAACAATTTTTGATCCGGAATCGCAAGTTGTACGTTCTATACGTTCTGTGCGTGATCAAGCAGATAGCCAAAATAGTCGCAACAGTGATGCTGTTGGAGTCGAGCAAAATATTCCGCAAGAAGAAATTGCTAATGGTGGTGGAGAAACGTCAACAGATAAAAAAGACCGTCGTGAAGAAACAACCAATTATGAAATTAATTCTAAAATTATCTCTACGGTTAGAGATGGTTATAGTGTGAAAAAATTGGCTATTGCCATTGTGGTAGATCGTACACGTTTAGTACCTGCAAATGGGGAAACGACAGTTTCTGAAGATTTTATTAATGACCAAGTAACCCGTATTCAACAAATGGTTTCAGCTGCTGCAGGGCTTGACTTAAATCGTGGTGATGTCATCAATGTAACAGCTGTTGATTTCATTGGTCATAATGGTGCTGATTTGACACCTGTTGAAACACCTCTTTGGGAATCCGTGTCACGTTATATACCTGGTGTGGTCAATGGTGTTGCATTGGTGATTGCTGTTCTGTTGATTTTGTTTTTAGGTGTACGCCCCTTAATGCGTGAAATGCGTGAAGGACAAAAAGCTCGTAATAGTGGTGAAAATGCTTTGGTTGGCTTAAGTACTATGCCTGCTTTGGATAATCAATCGCAAGCTGCTGTCGGTTTTGGTGGGGTAACAAAAACAAATGATGATATACTACGTGATTTACGCAATCGTATGCGTGTTCCCCCACAAAATCGTTTAGAAAAAATGATAGATATGGATGAAGAGCGTTTTGCTGGGATTTTACGTGAATGGGTTAATGATACAACTGCACAGCCTGTTTAGATTTATAGAATGCAATGCTGAATGAATGTGATCAATAGAATGGAAAAGACAAGTGAAGAATTTCAAGGAAAGGCAAGTTTGCCATTTTCTTCCGTTCTTAATGATTTTTCACAACGACATGTCGTTGATGAAGAGGAAAAAATTCTGTCTTTTGCTGAGCAAGCTAAGAGGACGTGTGAAGATGAAGGGCATGAAGCATTTTCATTATCTGGCGTTGTTTTTTCAGAAGACAATATGGAAGATATCTTACCTCTCCACGTGAATGCTGAAAAAACTATTGATGTTCATGTGCTGCAACAAGAAGTTGTTCACCAAGCAGTGCAGGAAACAACAGAAAAGTTGCAAACGCATTTTGCAGCTGAAAAAAAACGCATGGAAGAAGAGCATATAAAAGCTCTTGAAATAGCAAAGGATAGTGCAATTGAAGCTTTAGGTGCTGATATGCATCACCAATTAACAGAAGGTTTGGCGAATTTACGTCAAGAAATTGCTCAGGATATTGCACAGATTCTCTCTGGCTTTATAGGTGAGAAGATGACACAAGACGTGTTGAAGCAATTTGCTGCAAAGCTAGCAGGGCAAGTTGTCGATGCAAATCAGTTTTTGATTCTTGAAGGCAATGAAAAACTTTTTGAGCAGCTCAAAAAGCAGCAGGGATTTAATTCATCTCAATTTGAATTTCACCCAACCAACAGCACCGAGATACGTTTGCGTCGTGGTGAAGTGGTTGTCGCTACGCAGCTTTCTTCGTTACTAGCGTCATTACAGGAGTTGATTCGGTGAAATCAGAAGATCAACACACGCATTCTGAAATTATTATCGTTCGTCGTGGTGGCCATGATGATCATGATGATCATCATGGCGGTGTTTGGAAGATTGCTTATGCCGATTTTATGACAGCAATGATGGCGCTTTTTCTTGTGATGTGGTTAGTTAATGCAAAGGATGAGGAAGAAAAAGCCGTTATTGCAAATTATTTTAATCCTATCAAACTCGTGGATCATGAAACAACTATTCGTGGTGTTAAGCAAAATGATGCTGAAAATGACAACACATCTTTTGTTGATCCAAAACTTGGAGAAGGAGCACAATCAGAAAATGGTCAGCTTAATTTCGCAGAAGAAGCAGAGCTAATGCGTGATCCCTACACAGGGTTAGAAAAGATAGTTGATGTAAAACGAACCGTGAAAGATCATTCTGATAAGAATACAGAAAATAGCATGTCGATGGAACAAGAAAATGGTGATTCAAAAGAAACTTCAAAGGTCGGAACCGATTATTATGATCCATTTTCATTAAATTATTGGAATCAACATTCGGTATCTAATGCGTTGGTTAAAGCAGAGACACCATTAGCCTTCCAACAGCTTGCACAGGAGAATTTTCTTCCTTCTCAAGAATCGCTCGATTTTGCGAAAGAATTGACGGATTTTATGAAAGAAACAGTCAATGATCATCATGTATCGGTTTATGTCGAGCCAACGAGAGAAGGTGTTATTATTGAATTAATGGACCAGCCCCAACGTGAGATGTTTAGAGTGGGTTCCTCTGTTCCGACAGTAGAAACGGTTGAAATGATTGGCGAGATGGCAAAAATTATCGCAAAGCATCAGGGAGATGTTATCATTAGTGGCCATACAGATTCTCGACCTTACCGTAGTGCTAATCGTGATAATTGGCAGCTTTCAACAGCACGGGCGCAAATGGCTTATTACATGTTAGTGCGGGGTGGTTTGGATGAAAAACGGATTTTGCGGGTTGAAGGGTATGCAGATCGAGATTTAAAAAATACGGCAGATCCATATGCTGCTGAAAATCGGCGTATCTCTATTTTTATACGCACCCCAAATGGTGAATAGATGCAAAAGGTGCTAGCATTTAAAAGTCATCCGAAAAGCCTATTCAACTTGGGTTTGTCCCCAAAAAAGAATAAGGTACCATGATGATGAGAAGGATACAGAGTGTTTGTCTTTTGCTTTTTTTTGTTTTGATTCAAGCGATATGTCCGCAAAGAGTAGAGGCCTCTTTACAACAAGTCGAAACAGCAACTGACACAAAATTTGGAGAGGTTTTTGTCGCCCAAGCAGCTCTTCCTTCTGAAGATTTATCTGTTTCAGAGGAAAAATCTTCTACTTCATCAAGGATTATTTTATCTCAGCCTATACAGCTTGTTCGTTCCTTACAAAATTTACAAGACAAAATTATGTCAGGTCAGGAAGGGGCATTACAGAAACAACCAGAACTTTTAAGAGAGATTGGTGAAAAATTTTTAACTCTTAGTCCTGATGTTTGGCAAGATGAGCATAATCTTTATGCCTTATTGATCTATCTTTTAAATGGCGGAAATCCTCGGGTTGTTAGGATAATTTTAGAAGATTATGGGCAAGGAGTGATTGCTCAAAATTTGATAACAGGTGCTTTGGCCTATACGTCTCATAAAAGAGAGGAATTTTTTAGAGCTTTTGCAAATTTGAGCGATCAAGAGCTTCAGTCACTTCCCCATGCTTTATTTTTATCCATTGTGCTCTCTACTGTTACAAATACCAGTGAAAAAGATCCTGCTTTGGCTTTAAAACAACTTAATCAAGTTAGGCTTTTAGCTCCAGGAACTTTGTTTGAAGAGAGTGCAATTCGTCGTGAACTTAGGGTTGCTGCAACGCTTGAGAAGGCAGAACTTTTGGTGTTGTTAGTACGCAATTATGCAAATCGGTTTGAAAAATCACCCTATGCGAATAATTTTTGGAGTGAGTTTAGACTTGTTATTCCACGCATTGAAAAAAGCTTAAGCGATGAGCAATTCGAAACATTGGTTTCATATGCACCGACAATACTGCAATTGATGACATATACGGAAGTGAGCCGTGCAGCATTGATTGATGCACGCATGGAAAGAGTGAAACTGAGTGCTCAAAAAGCTCTTATATTGGCGCATAAACTGAATGTTAACGATGCCCCTATCCATCTTTATTATGCTGCGAGTTTAGCTAGCTCAGTGACAGCAGAAAAAGCAGCACAGATGTTGAAGACTATTTCTAGCAAAGATTTATCAGAAAGAGATCGCCCTTTATTGACTGCTGCGCAAGCTATAGCAGACAGGGTTTCTTCTTCTTTATCGAATAATCTTCAAGTTGTTGAGACACAAGAGTTTACACCGTCGCAAAGCCAAGAAACACTAAAGACACAGTCAAAGAGACGCGGTGGACAACAAAGTGATTTGCTTTCTATTGCAACAGAGACAGATCAATTTATCGAACAAACACGAAAGAAGATAGATGCCATCGACAAATTATTAGGAGAGAAGATATAATGATCAATATTGATGGATTGAGTGGTTTTCTTTCTGCGCTCATGTCTCCAGTGAATAAGATTTCAGCACAATTGGAAAGGGCACAAGGGGATATAGATAATCAGTTTGATCAAGAATTTGGAGCACTGGTTAACCGCGATAAAAAGCATTTTTCTCATAATTCATCACCGATGCAGATAACGGAAGGGATGCTAGAATCAAATGCGGCTACATCTTCTTCTGCATCGACGTTTAATAGAGTGTTGGACAAAAAAGACGAAAAGCATCACACAAACAAAGCGTTTGAAAAGGTGATCAATCAAGATGAAGCAGAGCAAGAGGAGGTGAATAAAGATTTCTTATGGCTGCAAACAGAAGAAGAAGTTTCAGATAAAGCTTTAAAAGCAAAGCATTCGCGTTCAAACATGCAGAAAAGTGTTGCACTTCAGGGTGAGGAGCATCCGCTATGTTTATCTCAACAATTTGTAAAACAAGAAATCATTGAAAAGAAAATTGGTGAATTTACAGAAAACGAGCGTGGTCACTCCGCTATAAGGGGTAACAGGGGAGAGCAATGGATTGCAAATATGCAGAAAGCAGAGAGCGTTGAGGAAGATACTCAAACAAGTATAAAGGAAAAAAATCTGAAGGTCCATAAGCATGCACAGCATTTTACACAAAATTTCACACACAGTTTAATACGGGGCAGTGAATCTTCAACAGTGCGTTTTGATGTGGAGACCGCAAAATCTCTGTTTCTTGGGGATTTTAAAATGGGTGATAATGTTGCTATGCAACAAGAAAAACCAAATTTCATTAGCCAATTCAGTGATGTTCATGTCACTTTGAATAAGAAGGTTGGTCATGTGCAGCTTTTGCATTTAAAGCTCACACCTGTTGAACTTGGCTCGATTGATGCAAAGTTGCGGATGACTACACAGGGGCTTCATGTTGAATTACAAGCTCAGCATCAAGAAACAGCGCGCCTTTTAGCCCATAATCAAGAAATGTTGATCCTCATCTTAGAAAAGGCGCATATTCATGATGGTGGCCGCTTGTCAGTTACCATTATTGATAAAAATGCTCAATCAGGTCAGTTGTCACAGATGGATCAGGGGGTAAGGCAAAATAATAGCGAACAAAATTCTCATGGACAGCATCAGGCATTTGATCATAACGATCAGAGTGGACAAAATGAATCAAGGCAATTTTTTAAACGATTTTTGTTGGAGGATTCGTCACTTGTGGATCTTTCTCTTGAAGATGTTCATCCGCGCAATTCCCGTCGGTTGGTTGTATAGTTTTACTATATTAAGCAGTGCTGCCGCTGGCAATGTATGTGAAGCAGAAATGATGAATGCTTCTAAGCGTTATCATATCCCTTTGGGTATTCTTTATGCCGTTGGATTGACAGAAACAGGTCATAAGGAATCGTTGCAACCTTATGCATTGAATATTAATGGTAGGGCTGTTTTTGCAAAAACGAAGACAGAAGCTGTTCGTCTTTTTAAAGACGCAAAAAGCCGCGGTGTGAAATTAATTGATGTTGGGTGTATGCAGATTAATGATTATTATCACGGGTCACATTTTGCTTCTATAGAAGAGATGCTGCAGCCTCACAAAAACGTGGATTATGCAGCGCGTTTTTTACAAATTTTGCATCAAAAAGAGGGCAACTGGACTATGGCGGTTGCGCGTTATCATGCTGGACTCAATAACAATCCAGCTCAAAAGCGCTATGTTTGCCGTGTTATAAGTAATATGGTTGCAAGTGGTTTTGGTAAATGGACTTCTAATTCTAAAATATTTTGTAAAGACTCATAGAAAAAACATTAAATAAAAAATAGAAAAATCTTTTATTTGATAATTTTAAAAACATAATTTTACAATTTTAAATCGCTTTTGTGAGAAAAATCTTACAACTCAAGATATAAAAATCCCATTTTTGTACAATAAATCAGAAAACAGCTTGTTTTTCTAGTGATTAAAGTTATATTATTTTAAACTGAAATTGCACATATTATGAAGATATTGTGGTTTTATTATGTGTAAATTTAGGCAACGTATATAATTGGGCTGCGTGTATAATATAAATTATTGGGGTGGAGGGCTCATGATAGTTGTAGTAGATGACCGCAAATTAGTAACTGATGGCTATTCTACGCTCTTCTCTCAGGAGGGGGTAGCAACAACAGGTCTTTCTCCTTCTGATTTTAGTAATTGGATTTCAAAAGCTCCAAGCAGCGAAGTTTCCTCAATCGAAGCAGTCCTCTTAGGTGATTGTGACAATCGAGTTGAACTTCCTAAAGAAATCCGATTTTACAGCTCAGCTCCTATTTTGGCGATGACAGAAACAAATTTTCTTGATCACACAATAGAACTTTTTCAAGCTGGTATTGATGATGTGTTGCGTAAGCCAATTCATGTTCGTGAAATTTTGGCACGTATTGCTGCTATTCGCCGCCGTATAGGGGGTGACATTCGTAGTGCTGATGCTGCAATAAAAGTTGGCCCTATTAGTGTTTTTAATGATGGGCGTGATCCGCGCATTAATGGTGTAGATTTTCCTTTGCCACGTCGTGAGCGGCGCATTCTTGAATATCTGGCAGCAAATTTTGGACGGCGCGCCAATAAAACACAAATATTTAATGCTGTTTATGGTGTTTTTGACGATGTTATCGAAGAAAATGTCATTGAGAGTCATATTAGTAAACTTCGTAAAAAACTGAAACTGAAGGTTGGGTATGACATCATCGATTCAAAGCGATTTCTTGGATATAGTTTAGTCATCAAAACTAATTCCTAGACTTAGCTAGTTTTAACTGCTTTTCTTCTCTTTATTCACCTGACGATTTGTTAAGCGATTTCACTTCTTGGACATATTCAATGTGGCATGGCTTTTAAAAATGTGTCTTTGTAAAAGGTCGTATTTATTTTAATAAAAAGGCTTCAGCAAAAGCTTCACGCAAGAAAGCTTTCTTAAATGAATATATAGGTTAATTGCACGTAGTGTTGCAGGCTCACGATAAATAGGAGATAATATGGGTATTTATGGGATGATGCATACGAGTGTTTCAGGGATGAACGCTCAAGGAAAGCGCCTTTCTGGTGTAGCAGAAAATGTTGCCAATGCTGGTACGGTTGGATATAAGCGTACAAATGTTCAATTTTCTAATTACGTAACGCCTTCAGGAGATTACGCTTATATTCCTGGTGGAGTGAAAAGTCATGTTGGCCATGATATTTCAATATATGGTCCTGCACGTGCAACAGGTCGCTCGGGGGATGCGATGATTAATGGCAATGGCTTTTTTCGTGTTGAAGATGAAAATGGAAATGAATTTTTAACACGTGCAGGGTCTTTTTCGCGTGATAAGGATGGGTATCTGCGTAATTCATCAGGGTATTATCTTTTGAATGATGAAGGTCAGAGGATTCAAATTAAAGGGGGACCAACCGATTTATTTGGTCCTGAAGTAACAACAGAAATTGATTTTAAAGCTAACTTTGATGCAAGCGCAGAGTCTTTAGGAGAGGGTGTGATTGATCCCAACGATCCTAAGAGTTATAACCAGAAAAAATCAGTAACTGTTTATGACAGCCAAGGTAAAAAAGTTCAGGTTGATTTCTATATGCGTAAGACTGCTGATAATAAATGGACAGTCGATGCTTACCATGGAGACAATAAGGTTGGCACTGCAGATTTCAATTTTGATAAAGAAGGCAATCTTCAGGCTCCTCTTCCAAACTTTACACTAACCTTGCCAGAAAATGATGGAGGAGATCCTCCAGGGACTTTCCAAGTTGCTATAAATTTGGGTGGGCTAGGAGAGGATTCTTTAGTAACGCAAAAGGGGAATTCGTATGCTTTTGAAGCAGAAGCAAACGGTATGGAAGTGGGATCTTTTGATGGTTTTACTTTTGGTAAAAATGGTGAAGTTGAGGTTAAATACACCAATCAGAAAACGCGTGTTATTAGTTATGTAGGCCTTGCAACCGTCACATCACCGGAAAGCTTAACGGTTTTGAGTGGTACTGTTTTTCAAACAAATACCCATACAGGAGCTCAAATGGTAGGGCGTCCTGGTGACGGTGTATTTGGTTCATTAACTGCCGGTTATCTTGAAGATTCAAATGTTGAGATGAGTGAAGAATTAACGGATATGATTGAATCTCAACGTAATTATACAGCCAACTCTAAAGTTTTTCAAACCGGTTCGGAATTGATGGATGTGATTGTTAATTTGAAGCGATAATCTAGAAAAATCAAAAGGGGGTAAGATCATGGCTCTTAGTTCAGCACTTAACACTGCACGCAATTCGCTCAAGGCAACAACAAGTCAATTTGATGTTGTGGCAAAAAATATAGCGGGTGCTCGAGATCCGAATTATACTCGGCGCACATCCTATTTGGAATCGGGGCCAAGGGGTGCCGTTCATGTTGCAGTTCGTCGTGATGATAGTCCCTTTTTATTAGACAATTATTTAGTCAAATCAAGTCAAGCTGCTGCTGCTGGTAGCTTGGCTAATGGTCTGCATCGCTTGGCTGAGATTCATGGTGCAGATGGGTTTTCAAATTCGCCCTCTCAATTGCTCAGTGATTTTCAGAAAGCATTACAAGCTTATGCTAATGATCCAGACCAGCGTGCTGCTGGAGATGCTGCGGTTGATCGTGCGCGTGATTTAGTCAATACTCTAAATAAAGGCAATCGTGAAATTGAAAAATTACGCAATGATGCAGATAGTGATATTCAAGATTCTGTTGATCACATTAATGATCTTTTACAAAAGTTTCATGAGCTTGATCAAAAAGTGGTTCAAGAAAAAAATGCAGGTCGAGATGCATATAGCTATATGGATCAGCGCGATGCAGTTTTAAAGCAATTATCTCAAGAAATTGGGATTAACACGGTTAGTCACCAGGATGGGAGTACAAGCATCTATGGTATGGATGGTAGTACCTTATATGACAAAAGTCCACGGAAAGTCACGTTTGAATCTAGCAATTCTTTACCTGCTGGTATAGCAGGAAAGCAAGTCTTTGTTGATGGCGTTCCTTTAGGGCATCCATCTTTTGCAGAGCCTAATGGTGGTGGGAACCTTGGTGGATTGTTAAAGGTGCGTGATGAAATGGCACCGCAATATCAAAAACAATTGGATGAAATGGCCAGTGCTTTGATGTCGATATTTCCTGGATCTCCTCCTTTATTTTTAGACAGTGATAAACCGGAGGGCGAGATAGGTCCTATGGTAGGCTTGTCAGGGCGGATAAAGCTCAATCCTATATTTGATAGCAATACACCAGGCGGTGGTCCAGAACATTTTGGTAAAGATATTCAATCATTAGTTGATGCTTTTGATCAAAAGCGTGAATTTGGCTCTGATACAGGTTTGGCTACAGAACAATCTCTTATGAGTTTTGGTAAAAATTCAATGGGTTGGCTTGAAGGGGTCCGTTCAGATGCTGATAAAAATGCAAAATATCAAGGAACAATGTTTGCACGTGCTGCTGAAGCATTATCCAACGAAACCGGTGTTAATACAGATGATGAAATGGCGGTGATGTTGCAACTAGAGCAAGCCTATGCAGCAACTACACGTATTATCAGTACAGTTGGTAAAATGTTAGATGATCTTATGATCGCAATTCGATAGGTGTATAATGAGAATTCAATCAATTTCTACATATGTTTTAAATAATTCGCAGCGTGATACGATTGCTAAGGGGCAGTCCGAATTGATGCAGGCTGCTTATGAGTTGGTGACTGGGCAGTTATATGATCCAGGTTTGACATTAGGTCGTAAAACAGGACGATTAGTCGATATTCAAAATCAGATGAATTTTTTAGAAGGTTTTAGTCATACCAATAAACTGGCTCTCTCGAGGATGTCTTCTGCACAGGCTGCAATTCAAAGTTTGATTGCAGCAGGTGATGATGAAACAGCACCAGGAGCGTTGACACTTTTTAATAATATGCTTGTGGGTGATGCCGCCAATCAAACACCATCGGCAGCGCAAGCCGTAGCAGAAAATGCTTTAGCTTCCTTTATCTCTGCTTTGAATACCAGCTATAATGGTGATTATATATTTGGTGGAACAAATACCACTCAACCGCCTTTAAACGCTTATAAAGTAGGAGGAGAAGACGGGCCTAGTAAAGTTGTTCATGATGCCTTTACAACATTCCTAGATGGGAGAAATCCAGAAGATCTTACTGCAGAAGATATGGACAAGTTTATTGATGAGGTATTTAGCACATTATTTGATGAAGAGAATTTTAGCAAAATTTTTTCAAATGCTAAAGATGGTTCTATTGAAAAGCGTATTGGTCCTAATGGTGAGACAGTGAATGTTGCGGCAAGCGCGAATGAGAAAGGTTTTCGCGATGCTATGAAAAATATGATTTTAGTCGCAGAATTTGGCGACATTGGCTTATCAAAAGAGGCACAGGAAGCTCTTTTTGCAAAGGCACGTAATTCTTCTGATCAAACATCCACAACGACTGCTATCAATGAGATTATTGCAACAGCTTCCAGATTGGGGAGCACTGAATCAAGAATTAAAGGAGCAACAAAACAGATCGAGATTCAGACAAATCTTCTTAAAGGTGAACAAATTGATATGATTGGTGTAGATTCTACGGAGGCTGGACAAAGAGTAAAGGCTTTGGAGGCGATGCTCAATCTCTCTTACACCTTGACAGCGCGGATGAGCCAATTAAGTCTTGTGAATTATCTAAAATAAACAAAGGTGTAGTGATCTAATGTATCAGATGCGATACGAAGATGTCATGGAAGATGATGCAATGAGTGCGCGCGAGCGTGAACGATCTTTGTTTGATCGGTGTATCAAGCTTCTTCAGGATGCAAAGGAAAAAGGCCCTGGTACATATGAAGCCAATGAAGCTGTTCAATTTGCGCGAAAGCTTTGGGTTATTCTTATTGAAGATCTAGGACAGGCAGAAAATGCTTTACCACAAACATTGAAGGCATCACTGATTTCTATTGGTTTTTTTATTTTAAAAGAAATTCAAAGATTAGATGAAGGAGAGATTGCTGATTTTGATGTCCTCGTTGAAATTTCTGAATCTATCCGTGATGGCCTTGCTGCAAATTCGGAAAGATATGAATGAGATAAAAACGATATGAGGGGTGAAAAAAGCAGTGGGGGAGAACACAATGTATTTGAGATTAAAGCCAAATGAAAAAATCTTTCTCAATGGTGCAGTATTGCGTGTAGATCGTAAGGTGACTTTGGAATTGTTAAATGATGCGACTTTTCTTTTAGAAGGGCACGTTTTGCAAATAGAAGACACTGATACACCACTTAAACAGCTCTATTTTTCTGCTCAACTCATGTTAATCAATCCGGAAGGAGCTGATCAAGCTTTGGTTGTTTTTGTCGAATTATTAAAAAAATTACTGCAAACATTTACTGATAGAGAGCTCTTAGAAGGGTTAAAAGAATGCACTTATTTAATAGAAAAAAATAAAATTTTTGAAGTGTTAAAAGTTATTCGTAGTTTGTTTCAAAAAGAAGCTCAAATTATGGGAAAAATATCCCCAACGGATGATACTATAAAAAAAATTGCAATGTAACGTTAGTGAGGTATGAGATGACAGTAGGTACAGTTGGTAATCCTGGATTTTTTCGGGGTAGTGGTGAGAAACAACAAGATACTCCAGATACTGGGGCAAAAAAGAATACAGATTACGATACATTTGTGAAATTATTGGTAGCACAGATGAAAAATCAAGATCCAACCAATCCAATGAATTCGACAGAATTTGTTGCACAATTAGCAAGCTTTTCGATGGTTGAACAAGCTATAAAAATGAATGATAAGCTTGAACAAGTGCTCGCAAATGGGGCAACAAATGGAGCAGAAGGGTATGTTGGCAAATATATTCAATTTGAGGATAAAGATGGCAATGTGATTGAAGGATATGTGAAATCCGTTGATATCTATAGTGATGGTATTGTTGCGACATTAGATAATGGTGAAAAAGTTCTGATTGGTCCAGGTGTAACTGTTATGGCTGAGAAACCTGAGACGTCTGAAAAACCTGATACAGACAAGCCTGATAAACCTGAAACACCTTATTATGTAGGTTGGCCTAATGCAAACAAACCGGATACAGATAAGCCTGATACAGATGGTGGTAAATCTAAAGGTGGAGCTAAAGCGTGAATGAAGCTGATGCCATTGATATGGTAACTGCTGCTATTTGGACTGTTTTGATTGCCAGTGGACCTGCAGTTCTTGCTGCTATGTCTGTTGGCATCATTATCGCTTTATTTCAGGCATTAACGCAAATTCAGGAAATGACCCTGACCTTTATTCCAAAAATCATTGTGATTTTTTTAGTATTAGCGTTCACGGCTCCCTTTGTTGGGGGGCAAATTTATGCTTTTACGCAATTAATTTATAATCGAATAGAAGCAGGCTTTTAAAAATTTTCATATCACATGTTGGTATACGATGTTCATGAATATTTTGGCAAAATTCTTTCAGTATTTACGATGAAAGATAGAAAAATTCTTTTATTAAATGGCCTCATAATAGAAATTTATTTTGAGTATATTTGATTTTTCTCACTTAGAAGAAGCCTTGGAGGTTAGTGTTCAACTATTTTCATGAAATAGATTTTATAAGTTGATTTGTTGGCATAAGTTCAGAAATTTTCACTATCATTTTTCATTCATATTTTTTTGTGTTCTTTGTATTTACGGCTTTTGATCACTTTTTTGTATGCATAAATTAATAATAGAGTATTTAAAACCTATGTTAATATATTTCTAAGTATAGAAAGCATCGTTTCGTAAAAAAGTGTCATTTTATAGTAACGAGGATTGAAAATCCATGAAGAAAATGTACAAGATATTTTTATTTAATTATTACTTACTTTTTCAGTGTACGCAAGCGCTGCTGTGGCAGTTGATATAATCCTCATGATTCTTTGATGATTGTTGATTGCCTATCTATATGAGCATTGATTTTTTTAGCAAGAGATTTGAACAGAAAGTCTCAATTAGCTTTATAAAATCTTTTGTTGAGGGCCGATGCGTTTTACAAGTATGCGCTATCTATCAAGGTGAGGATGTTATTAATAAAAGAGGGTGAAAAGATCTAGGTTCAAGGAAAAATATAGGTTTATGGTCAGAAAAGATTCATACTATCTATTTGTGATTTAAAATTGCCACTGATTTTACGACGATTTTGAAAGCACATAGAGTTGGAAAAATGCTTTAAAAACTCATGATTGCCGTTTTCTGTTATGTATATGAACGAATAAGCATCAATTTATGAAATATCGTAAAAGGTTAAATTTTACACTGGGTTTCATATAATTAAGCGTTTTAGAATCTTACCATACAGACATTATAGTGTTTTGTTTGGGTAGCTTTTGAAAACAATTGTGATTTAAGTTTATAGTTCTAAAATTAAAGAAAGGGCTATAAAAAACGACAATTATTGAGCGTAAAATGGCTGGGGAACCTGGATTCGAACCAAGATTAACGGAGTCAGAGTCCGCTGTTCTACCATTAAACTATTCCCCAATATGAAAAGCTTATTGCTTTTAGCAAATTTTGGGGTGTGTGCAAGCTTAAATTTGGGGTGTGCGAGCACTAAAAAAAGTTATTAAATTATTGGTAATACAGGGCAATGGGTACACCATCGATCATTTTAACTTGAATATCTGTGTCGTAAATTTCTTTGAGAATTTCTGGTTTCATAATTTCTCTTGGGCTTCCGCAGTAAGCAGCTTTACCGTGTTTGAGCGCAACGATTATATCTGAATAAGAAGATGCGAAATTAATATCATGCATAACAAGAAGAATTGTTTTGTTGAGTTCATTAGCCATACGGCGTAACTGCTTCATCATAGCAATGGAGTGTTTCATATCGAGATTATTCAAGGGCTCGTCTAATAATACATAGTCCGTATCTTGACAGAGGAGCATGGCGATAAAGGCCCGTTGGCGTTGTCCACCAGAGAGCTCATCTAAAAATCGTGTTTCTAAGCCTTGTAGATCAAGATATTGGATAGCATTGTCGATAAATTTCTTATCTTCATGATGATATCGGCCTTTAGAATAGGGGTAACGTCCAAAGCTGACTAAATCATACACAGTAAGACGGACAGACAAAGGGTTGTCTTGACGCAGGAGTGAGAGTTTTTTGGCTAAAACATCGTGTGGTGTTGTATGAGTGTCAAGACCATCAATGCTAATCGATCCCTGATTTTTTGGCAGAAGGCGTCTTATCATCAGCAAAAGGGTTGATTTTCCAGAACCATTGGGACCAATAAGGGAAGTAATTCCTCCCTTTGGCAAATGAAGGCACAGATTATCAATAACCAATTGAGCACCATAAGATTTAGAAAGATGATTGATTTCAATCATTTTAGTCGTCCCTTCATCAATAAAGTCAGGAAGATAATGCCACCACAAAATTCCATAATGAAGCTTAGACGTCCTGCCATATTGAAAATTTGCTCTAAAATAAATTGCCCACCAATTAGACAGATGATAGCCAATAATACCGCGATTGGTATAATAACACTGTGTTTTGTTTGTGGTGAGATATTATAAGCAAGGTTGGCAACAAGCAGTCCGAAAAAGGTGATAGGCCCGACAAGTGATGTTGAAATAGAGACAAGAATAGAAACGGAAATGAGAATAGTTATAGCACTTTTTTTATAATCAACACCAAGATTAAGAGCAAATTCATTGCCGAGCGCGAGAATGTCAAGCATATGATATAAGCGCCAATTCATCACACTAATGATTAGGACAAGGATTGTAGCAATGCCGATTAATGATGAATTAAATGTATTAAAATTTGCAAACATGACATTTGCTAAAGTCATCATTTGATCTGGATCCAGTTGTAACTGCATAAACATACGCAAACTGAAAAAAAAGCCGCCTAAAATTACACCAATTAAAAGGGTAAGGTGAAGTCCTTTGAAGCTTCCTGAAAAAAAACAGCGAAAAAGAATTATTGAAAAAATAATTAAGATAAGAGCTTCAAGAAGAAATTGTCCTTCTTTACTCAAAAAAGGTAGAGAAAGAGAGCCTAAATAATAAATGAGTACAGTTTTGATTAAGATATAAAGTTGATCAAACCCCATAATAGAGGGGGTCAGCAGTCGGTTATTGACGATTGTTTGAAATAAGACAGTGGAAACAGCAATTGTATAAGAAATAAGGAGAAGAGAGATCAATTTTGTTAAACGTAATGACCAGGTATAAGCATTGATATTCCATGTCATATAAAGGCTGATGACAACGCAAGCACTGAAAATAAGTGTTATAAGTATGAGAGGGGTCGTCTTTTGCTTATCCAAGACGTTTTCTCCAACGTAAAAGAAGCATGATAAAAATAAAGCTACCAATAACACCCATCATGGTTCCAATAGGGATTTCAGCACCATGATGCAATATTCGTCCTAAAATATCACAGATTAATACTAATCCTGCACCGCTGATCGCTATCCAAGGGGCGCTATAGCGCATATTGTCACCCATGATGTTTGATACAAGATTTGGAATAATAAGCCCAACAAAAGCAATACGACCGACTGTACAGACCACAAGGGCAGTGATTAATGCAATAATAAAGAGACCTAAAAACATAACGCTACGGTAATTTAGACCAAGGTTGTTTGTTAGATCTTCTCCAAGGCTAGCAACTGTGAAACGGTCAGCAAAACAATAGGCAAGAATACACACAGGGAGAGATAGCCATAAGAGTTCGTATCTTCCTTCAAGAACCATTGCAAAACTACCAAATAAGTAAGCTTGAAGAGAGGGAAGAAGCGTCTCATAATCAGCGATAGTATTTGTTAGGGCACTAATCACATATCCAAGCATAATGCCTGTAAGTGGCACAATAAGAGTAGATTTTAAAGGGATTTGACATAGTAAAAATATAAAAAGCAAAGAGCCTGCCATAGCAAAAATGGTGGCAATAACCATTTTTCCAAGAACAGGCATGCCAGGGGCGAACATCATAATCAAAAGTAAGCCAAGCGATGCAGATTCAACAGTTCCAGTTGTTGAAGGTTCAACAAAGCGATTGCGCACAAGCATTTGCATAATCATTCCTGAAAGTGCAAGCGCCATCCCTGATAAGAGTGCTGCAGCAGTACGTGGTAGGCGTGTTTGCCAAAAAAGGAGCCATCCAGTAGAATCTTTTAAGAGTAGATTAGAGAGTGTTATATCAGAATAACCAACAAAAATACTGAGAATGGAAAGCAGAATAATAGCTATTATAGCTATCCAGTAATTTTTCACGCTTAATAATTCCTACGAGAAAAAAATAACAGAAGTTGTTTTACTAAACTTCTTCTGTTCTTAAATTTTATTTTATAGAAAGCAAGTCATTTATGCGCTTATTTGCTATTTTCAAAAGCATCACCGATCTGTTTTATTGTGTTATGAAGTCCAGTGAGGTTTCCGCTTGCTAAATACCAGCTCTGAGGATCAAGATAAATGATTTGGCCTTTTTCCCAAGCTTTTGTGCGATGAATCAGTTTATGGTCAAGCAATTCTGCTGCTGATTTTCCTTCTTGTCCGATTGCTGCATCCCGATCAACAACCAATAACCAATCAGGGTTGTGTTTAAAAATGAATTCAGGGGAAATAAGCTGGCCATGTCTTTCTTGGGATATTTTATCTGTTACACTAGGGATCCCAAAGCTAGAGTGGAGAAGATCAAAACGTCCTCCAGGAGCAAACGCGCTTATTTTACCACCACTGGTCATGATAACTAGAGCGTTTCCTTTTCCTTGTGTCTTTTTACGCACTTCAGCTAAAGCATCATGAAGTGTGGCGATTTCTTGTTCAGCTTCTTTTTCTTTGCCAAAAATTTGTCCAAGCATAGTAAGATTACGTTCAATATCTTTAAGGATGGTTGCGTATCTTACTGTCATATCAAGTGTTGGAGCAATTTGGGAAAAATTCTCATATTTAGACCGCACTCGTGAAGCAATCAGGATAAGATCAGGCTGAAACGAGGCAATTTTCTCAAAATTGGGATCTGTGCGTGTTCCCATTTTTTCGTATTCTGCCCCATTAAAATATTCGAGGTATGTAGGTTTTTTCCCATCAATCACACCAAAAGTGGCGTCAACACCAAGACGAACCATATTATCAAGGGATGCGAGATCATAAACCACAATCTTTTTTGGATGAAGGGGAACAGAAGTTTTCCCTGAAGTATGATCAATGGTTATATCTGCTGATGAAATGGTCACCAAGCTCATTACCGCAGCTAAGATAGAAGCTATCCATTTGATATATTTGATAATCATCATTTTAATCCTTTTATTCAAAAATATCATTTAAAGTATGTCATAGAGGAAACAGTTAATAGAAATTTTGTTACAATTTCGCTTCAAAATTACACTCTTAAACATTAAGGGTAACACGGCTATTATACCAATATGGCTAAATTTAGATTTATTTTATACTTTTGGGAGTAAAATCAATTTGTGGTGTAATGGAAAGAGATGAAACTATGATATCTTTCATCTATAGCGTTTTTATAATACCTATCTTTATAATAAGATTGATACATTATAATATAATGTGAGTGCGAAAATTAATTATTCAGAGGATTATATAAATACCGAATAGATTTTTGGTATATTTTAAATGTCACTCAGTTTATTCCATCTATATCTGCTAAGTAAGAGAACAAAATGCACCGTATATTTGTGATCCAGGATTATGTCACGTAAAGTGGTCCATTTCAGTCGATACAAAAATGTCAAGATAGAGGAAAGCTTTCAGATTCCATTATGAAATGCAATGGGATGATGATCACTTTACATCCAGACATAAGAGATCATACCACAAAATACTGTATGTATGTTCTTTATCATAATAAAAAGGAACGGTCACTTTCAGACATTTAACTTATGAAGATATGTGAAAGGAAATTGAGCGCAGATGGAAGCATTCATGAGAATAATGGGCGAATAATTAAAGTGATTGGCAAATTGATTTCACGTGTTTTTGTAAATTGAGGCAACCAGTATGTATGAATCTGTTCAGTTAACAAAGGAAATATAACTAAAAATAGGAATGAGAGTGCTTTGAATGTGCGTCGTGAGATTATAAGAGAATTGATATTATTAGGAGACTTATCTCGAGTTTATTTGATTATTCTTCGGAGGAATTGAAGAGTTTATGTTCAATATATAAAAATTGATTGAGCGTAAATTTGTACTTTTTTAGGACTATTTTAAAGATAATTTGTGTTTATCACTTTATATACATTCTCCTATTTTATATTGTTTTTCAATTACTTATTATCCATATTGTAACGATAAATTGATAATAAAATGTTTTTATCAATTTGTGGCTTTTTTTCGCCATTATTTTGTTATAAACGCCAAACTTAATTTTTTGAGACTTAATTTCTGATGAGTCTCGTAAGAATATTTGTTCAATGTTTTTATGAAAGTTTGGTATGGTGACGATGATGACTGTAAGAAAAGCACAAAATGTTATCAGTTTAATTTTTTTAGGACTTATTATTTATACTTTACAGAATTTAATTGGAGCAAATATTCAAGCTGGAACGTGGGACGTGGCGAGTAGGAATTGTTCGTATGTTGGTGATGGAACTGTTATAAGCGAAGGAAATTATTACAATAATTATGTTGCATGTGGTTATGTAGAGTTCGAAGGTACAATAAGGTCAAGGGCTGCGATTAACTCGACACAATTTGTGCATATTGGAAAAGAATCGCCTGTGAACAAAAAAAATATTGCTGTAATTGCAGAGAAAGCAGGAACTATGAGAGTTTATGGGGGTGTAATCAATGGTGAGGGCGTTGCGGATTCAGTTGCTTTTTATGCTTCCGGTAAAGGGACTATAGACGCTCAAAAGTTGATTATAAGTAATGTAAGAAACGGTGCTTACGCTACATCGGAAGGAACAGTGAGTGTAACGGAGAGCGGGAAATTTAGTGCATTCGACGTAGCAGTTCATGCAACAGGAAATTCAAAGGTCATTTTAAAAACGATTCAGGAACTTAGAGCGGTAAGCGGAGTTATAGCTGATAAATCAGATGTTTATATGGAAAATGTAACTTTTCGTGGGACAGAGGTTGCTGTCGACATAAATGGTTCCGAAAATAAAATGGCAAATCTCATATTGCAAGGTGTTCATATAGGTGAAAGTTCCTCAAACGTGGGGGAAGGTGTGTCACAAAACAATGTCCCGAAAAATGGGATTAAGATTAAAAGTAATGTATTCGCAGATATAAAGGGTGGAACAATTTCAGCAAAAGAAAAAGCTTTGGATATAGACGATAGGGACGATAGGGGGGTGTTAATTAAGCTGTCAAATGTAGGTATTAGTGCCCAACAAATAGGGATTGCTTCTGAATATTCAAGAAAAGGTAATGCTACTGTAGTCATTGAAATAGATGGGGGAAAGGTCAGCGGAGACGATACAGCTATTAAGATATCAGGAAAAGGAATGGTCAAATTATCAAACGGCGTAACGATAGCGAGTGTAAAAAAAGAGGCAGTTTTTTTTCACAATGATGGATCCTTTCTTATGGATGGTGGAATGATTACTGCGACAAAAGGGAGAGCTGTTCAGCTAAACCAAGGACGTATGTATTTAGATAATGTTCAAATAAAGAGTGAACAATCAGCAGGGGTTTGGGTTGAAAAGGGGAGCGTTGAAATGAACAATGGGGGAATTACGGCGTCTAAGGTAGCGGTTCTGTCGAAACAAAAGGGTGCTAGTGTTATATTAAAAAATGTACACGTAGTCAGTTCAGGTACAAATAATGAAGAAACACTTAGCTCTCAAGGTGGAACTATTAATGTGACTGGCGGGATGATTACAGGAAAAAAAGTAGTTGTTCAGGCATCGAACGCGGGAAATATTATGTTATCAGGTGTAAGTGTGTCGGGCGATAATAGTGCGAATAACAGCAGTAATGTTGAAAATGCGTATGTGCTCTTTGCTAAGGATAGCAAATCAAATATTACAGTGAATGGTGGGTCTATTGATGCAAAAAAATCTATAGCTGTTGGGGCATTAAATGGGGGGATTATCAACTTATCAGGTAATGTAAAAGTAAGCAACGAGGGTGAATATGGGCTTTGGGTTGGGGATAACAAATCAAGAATTACAATAAACGATGGTAGTGTTAAGTCGGATGAGGCTGTTGCTGTTTACACTACTGGTGGAATTATTAATGTGAACAACGGGAATATCATATCCAAAAGAATAGCTGTTAAAGCAACAAATAATGGGAGTGTCAACTTAAATGGTGTAAATGTGAAGAGCATAGTAAACGGCAATAATAAAAATGTATATGGGCTTTTTGCTGAGAAAGAAGCAATCATTATGATGTACAAGGGGAATGTTGAGACAAACGGAGATATTGCTGTTTCTATTGCAGCATCGGATAAGGGGAGCGTTAATTTAAATGATGTAACCGTGAAAAACAGGAGTAATGGGAATACAAATTCATATGGGCTTTTTGCTAACAGTAAAGACGCAAAGATTGTGATGAACAAAGGAAGTGTTGAGGTAACTAATGCTGTTGCTGTTAAAGTATTGGATGAAGGGAGTGTTGACTTAAATAATGTAAATGTGATGACCATAGTAAGCAGCGATAGCAATAAAAATCAAGATTTATATGTGCTTTTTGCTAAGGGTGAAAAATCAAAAATTACAATGACAGGTGGGTCTGTTAAGTCGGATAAGGTTGTTGCTGTTTACGCTCACGATGGAATTATTGAGATAAAAGGCGGGAATATCCAAGCCCAAAAAGTAGCTGTTAAGGTGCTGAGTGGGGGGGTTGTCAAGTTAGAGAATACAAAAGTAGAAAATAGCAATAACAAGAATATTAAGGGTTTGTATGGGCTTTGGACTGAAAATCAACAATCAAAGATTATAATGAGTAGTGGGTCTGTTGAGTCGGATAAGGCTATTGCTGTTTACTCCGGTGGAGTTATTGAGATAAGAAACGGGAAAATCCAAGCTAAAAGAGTAGCTGTTAAGTCAGTGGGTAAGGGGGTTGTCAAGTTAGAGAATACGACAGTGGAAGTTAACAATGCCAGTGAGACTGCAAATTCATATGGGCTTTGGGTTGACAGTAACGAAGCAAAGATTACCGAAGCAAAGATTACAATGATACGTGGGTCTGTTAAGTCGGGTGAGGCTGTTGCTGTTTACACTGCCGGTGGAACTATTGATATAGAAGACGGGGAGATCCAAGCTAAAGGAGTAGCTGTTAAGTCACAGGGTAAGAAGGGTATTATCAACTTAAAGAATACGCAAGTGGAAACTACTAATGATAGCCGCTTTGTTCAGAATTCATATGGGCTTTTGGCTACCCAAGAATCAAAGATTATAATGAACGATGGATCTATTAAGGTAAACAAGATTGCAGCTATTATGGCAGAGGATAACGCGAGTATTAAATTATCAGATGTAAAAGTAGAGAATCGTGGAGTAGTGGGGATTTTTTCTAATAATGCATCCATTGAAATAAACGGGGGATCGATCGCTGCAAAAGGTTCAGCTGTTAAGGTGCTGAGAAGTGGGAGTGTCAACTTAATTGATGTAAACGTGAAGAATAATCATAGTGATAATGGTGCTGCAAATAATGCATCTGAATTTGTATCTGACGAAGGGTCAAAGATTATAATGACAGGTGGGTCTGTTAAGTCGAATAAGGCTATTGTTTTTCACACTTCCGGTGGGTCTATTGATATAGAAGACGGGAATATCCAAGTTAAAAAAATGGCTGTTAAGGTAGAGAATGCGGGGGTTATCAACTTAAAGAATACGCAAGTGGAAAGTAATAATAGCAGTGATGTTGCAGATTCATATGGATTTTTGTCTGAAGGTGAAAAATCAAAGATTATAATGAGTAATGGGGCTATTAAGTTGAAGAATACTGTTGCTGTTAAGGCACAGAATGAGGCAAGTATCGGATTATCAGGTGTAAAAGTAGAGAATCATGGAGACTCTGGGCTTGTAGCTGAGGGTGGAGTAATTAGCATGATAGAGGGGAGGGTTATAGCCAAGACTGTAGGGGTTCGTGCTACAGGTGAAAAAGCAAATATTACTTTAAAGAATGTTGAAATTTCTGTGCTAAATAAAGGGGAGGAGGCTGCTGTCATAAAATCAGAAGCAGGCAGTACAATTAAAGCAGATGGCGTAAAAGTTGTTAGTGATTTAGAAACTACAGTAGAAAACGTAGGCCATCGCATAGGTGTATATGCTAAAACGAAAGGGAAAATTGGTTTGAATAACACGACGCTTGAAGGTGTGCGTACAGGTCTTCGTGTTGAAGATAAAGGAACCAATATTAGCATGACAGGTGGAAAAATTACTGCGATTACTGGGATTTACAACACAGGAGGGGCTGTAACTCTAATGGGTACAGAAGTGGTCACTAGAGGAGGTTCAGCAGGTATAATGATAGGTAAAGGTGGGAAGGTTGAGATGTTTAATGGACGTCTTAATTTTTCCAATAATGGGGTTTCTTTGAGTAATGCCTCTTTTACGGCTAAAGATGTTTTTATTACTGGCATTGGTGAAAATGTAAATAAGATGGTATTTGGTGCAGCTTTTTATGCAAACAAAACTGGTTTGATTACTTTTAATGACGGTAAGATTGATGTTACCTATCATCATGGATTGCAAATTATGAATGATACTGACTTTGATCATTCAGATGATTATTATGCCCGTAATTTTCCGCATTTTCTTGGGATTAATATCGCTCGCTCGGAATTTTCTGTGAAAGGTAGCGCAGCTTACGGTATATATGTTCGAGGTTCTACACTGTTGCCAAAACATAAAAAACAAGTATGGTTAGCAGAAAGCCCTATAAAGGAACGTGTCGCTCTAGGAACCTCTTTTGTTTCTTTGCAGAAGACAACTCTTACAGTTCCAGATAGCGCAGCTATTTATAGTGATCATGGGCGTGCTTATATTCAATTATCACAAGGGACAGAGGTTTCTGGTAGTCTATTGTTAGAAACTAGAGAAGGTAAAGATGAAATAATCATTGTCGCTGATGATTCTTCCTTAACAGGTGGTACGCGTATTAATGGTACTTCTAATGTTGGGTTTTATTTAAGTAATAACTCAAAATGGACTTTAACAAAAAACCAATATGAACTGTTAAATGGATCAGATTCTAATAAATCTAGAGATGCAGGTCTTCCAGATTCGAGTATTTCATTCCTTCACCTTAATCATAGTAGTATTGCTTTTGCATCTCAAAGTGTAGCTCCACAAGAGTATCAAACGCTTCGTATTGGTAAGCCAGGAACTGTGCGTGGTGATATTGCTTACTATGTAAGTGGTGGTGCACATCTTTATCTTAATGCTTATGTAGATGAGAAAGGCCAGCTTGATAATCAAAAGACGGATCGTGTTTTGATCGAAGGCTCTGTTGCTGGAAGCACTACTAGAGTGCATGTGAATGGGCATTTGGACGTTAATGATAAAGAAGCAGTAACTAAGAATGACGGAAAGAAAAAAGGTATTTCAATTATTCAGGTTTCTGGTGAAGCGTACAAGGATTCATTTGAATTAGAGAGTGGTTATACTACACTTGGTGGGTTGCCTTATCAATATCGTTTAAAAGCTTATGGCCCGAAGCAGTCTGATGCAAAAAAAGAAAAGTCTATGAAAAGACAAAGATTTGTTTCAGGAAACGGTGATAATTTTTGGGATTTCCGCTTACAAGAAGTTGTGTTTGGAGAAAATGGAGAAGAGTTAGATTGGGACGAGTTTGAAGAAGATGAAAACTCTCTGTATGGAAGACATGCTCGTCCTTTCAGAGCTATCGCTCCGCAAGTTCCGGTCTATTTGGTGTTGCCGAATGCTTTTTTCCATGCTGATTTGATGGATATTAATTATCAAAACAAGCTGTTGGAAACGATACAGATTGATGCTGGTGATCTTTCAGATAAAATTTCTGTACAAGGTTATGATGGAAGTCACCGCTATACTTCTAACCTAACTAAAAACGAATATGGTTATGGAGCCGATGTTGGTTATCAGGGTGTACAAGGAAGTGCTTTGCTGAAAACAATAGAAAACAAGCACAGCAACATGTTCTTTGGGGTTATGGGGAATTTTGGACATTTGTCTTTACAACCTAAACAAGTTGCAAAAAGCCTAAAAAGCACATTGGATAAATGGTCTTTAACCGCTTATGGGCGTGTGCAACATGATAACGGTTTTTATGCAAATGGTACTTTCTCTTATGGGTTTTTAGCAGGTGATGTTTTGACAGCTGAACGTGGTGTAGCGGTTAATTTACGTGGTCAACCATTGAGTGCTTCTTTGACAACAGGGAAAACTTTTGTCACGAACTATAAAGGGCTTGTCTTTGAGCCACAGATTCAGCTAATTTATCAGTCTGTTGCCTTTAATGAAACTGTTGATGTTGATTGTTTGAATGTTCAATTTGACCGTCCAGATCAATTTACAATGCGTGTTGGTGGGCGTTTCGGAAAAGCAATACAAACTTTGCAAAGAGGTCATTTTGTTTCTTTCTACGGAAGAGTTCACTTCACGAGTAGTTATGGAGGAGATCAGTTTGTGTACATTCATGATGCGTTCCGTTTAGGTGCTTTCGGTTCTGCGATCGAAGGAGGTTTTGGAGTTAATGCTCAATTAACTTCAGCTGTGATGATCTACGGAGATTTGGTCTATAAGCACAAACTTGACACTTTTGGTTTCACTGGAACTAGTGTTTCAGGAGGTCTGCGCTACCGATTCTAGTTATAATTTGGTTGATTTCTGATCGTTGATCACCCCTTTGTTGCTTCATAGCCGCAAGGGGGTGATTTTATGTTTATATTTATTTGATTATTTTTTTCAAAAAAGTCTAAGAGTGAATTGTGCTTATCGTGATTGAATAGAATAAGTAATCAATCGGTACATCTTTTTGATATTGGGAGGAAAATAATAGAAGGCGTAAAAAGATTGTTGATAGAACAGGGAAGATTTTACAATTGGAATTGGGGTGTTAAGTCTTGTTGTGCAAAGATAATTAAATCAGATAGGATTGCATCTGACTTTTAAAAATGCGGATAAGTTAACATTATACTGTCAATAAATATTAAGCAGTGTTTTTATCATAAGATATTTTCACGTTAATTTCTTAGCAAGAAGGTCATCAACACCAAAGCACTCAGTTTATTGCATAATGACTGTATGACTGTGGTCATACCGGCTCTTTTCCCAGACGCAATTGAAAGGGGGTGTTATCTAATTTGGTAATTTATGAGAATTGCAATGAAAAATTTTCAGGTGTATTTCTGTGTCTGCCCCATAGTTACGTTTTTCATTGTAATGCATCTATTTTAAATTGACTGATATCATCAAGTAAATCACAAAGTCCGCAAAGAACATGAGAAAAAATTGCTTCACCTGCTTGAGAAGTTGCGTGACTTGCATTGCCTGCTGCTCCTTGTGCATTGAGATCACGCATGATCCACCCAAAAGCATGGGGGCCATAAGCTCGTAAATATTTGTGATGAGCAATCATGTCAGCTTGTTTGTTATGAAAATTTTTTGCTTCTTTTATATGCACTTTTTCTGGTGCTAAATAGAGCATTAAGGAGGTTTCAAGAAACCCTCCATGGATATCAAGATGGTGTTGTGATGCTGTCATTAAGCCTTCTGGTAATCCAAAACGCTTCCAACTTGTAGCAACTGCAAGCATTGAAAACCTCTTCCGTAATTCAGTAATAACAATGCTCATTAATGGTGAGTTACCTCCATGAGCATTGAGAAGAAGAAAACGTTTTATACCTTTACGGTAACAGTTTTCACCAATATTAATCCAGCGTTCTATAGCATCAGAGAAGGTAAGCGTTTGTGTTCCAGCAATATCCATATGCTCTACTGAATAGCCAATTTTTTCAACTGGTAAACGTGTGATATGAAACTTCTCTTTTGTTTTTAAGGTGAGAGCTTTTGCAAAGGATTCGGCAATAATCCAGTCTGTTTCAAATGGGAGATGATCTCCATGATATTCGTGAGCTCCCAAGGGTAAAAGAGCAAGGGGAGGGATATCTGAAACCATAAATTCGTCACAAAAAAGATAAGTGAATAAGATGCGGAATGCATTCACTCTGATAAGCAATCCCTCCTAAATTATAATCTATATATAAAAAAAATTCAAATGAAGAGTTTTATTTTATCCAATCTGCGTATGATAAAAAATGGATGCATTATTAAAAAGACTGGCAATTATAAGATAATAATAATTATAAATAATAAGAGGGTATTAGAATATTATTGTTGTGAGTGTGCTTTTATCTTAGCATGCTTATAATAAACTCAGTGTTTTTCAAAAAACAGATGTTTATGTATGCTGTTAGGAAGCATGTAAATTAAGCAAAAGGTCTTGCTTTGTGCGAAGATTAGCAATCCACTGGTTTTCGCGAATGGCTGTATTGTGTATTGTAATGAGTTCATTTTTTTTTATTTCAGCTGTAACTGTTGCTTTTTCTAGCAGGCCACAAGGAATAGCTTGCTGGCTACGTGCCTCTGCAACACTCATAGTCCAAGCGCGATAGGTATAGAGACCGATAAAATCTAATTGGTCGCCTGGGTGTAGGTCCTTTTTGGCAACAGCACAGACTTCTGCTACTGGGTGACTGAGCGGTGCCATATCCGCTTTACCATACAGCATAACGCGTGCGCAGGTAAGAGGAACTTCCATTGCGGTTAAATGATATGGGCGATGAAAGGTGAAATAGGGTCCTCGTCCGATTTTTAAATCTTCCATACGCTCACGTAGACGTGGATGTGCTATTTTTGCAATCACAAAAATACCAGGAGATACTCCCCGGCCTATTGAATAATCCACAACACCACATCGATTTAAAATGCCACCATCTTTTTTTGGAATGAACACTTTATCTAACTCTTCAAGCGCAGCTTGTGGACCATGCATTCCTGCACAATCAGGAACAAGACCTGTTGCGTTGGCAATAGCAGCCATTTCAACCATTGTCTTAGAACCATCAATAAACTCAACTAACATGCGAACATTCATATTACGCCGAGTTGCTTCTTCTTCATAATGATCAGGAATAGCATCAAAAATAAGCGGATTATTCTTTCCTTTACCTGCCGCAATAATCTGATGTCCAAGGGCTGAAACAAATTCGATCAATTCCATACAGGAAGAGGGTTCATCACCAGCACCCAATGTATAAATGAGGCCTCTTTTATCGGCTTCATGTTTGAGATAAGTACCAATTGTAACATCGGCCTCGACATTCATCATGACAAGATGTTTATTATTTGCAAGCGTTTTGAAGCCAATTTCTGCACCAGCTTCAGGATAGCCTGTTGCATCAACGACAATGTCAATTTGTTCATGTTTTAAAAGAAGGTCAAGATCATCTGTGGCAGCAATTAAGCCTTTTTCAATGGCTTCAGTTAAAGCTTTGGTGTTTTCAACTGTGATGGCATGGCCTTTTTCACCATAGGCTAAAGCGGCAGCATCTAAAACACGTGAAGGTGTTCGGGTGACAACAGCTGCAACCGTTATACCCTCTATATGTGCAACGCTTGATAATAAATCCGTTCCCATTTCACCACATCCAACAAGTCCAATACGAATTGGTTGGTGCTGTTCTGCATATTGTTTTAAATCACGTGCTAAACCTGTCAAGGTTACATTACTGGCCATTGTTTTTCCTATTTGAAAAGTATCTCTTTAACGAGACATTTTCTTGATAAGATGCATTTATTTTTGAAATATTTCATTTCTTTTATTCTTGATGCTCTAATTAATCGCTTCTATAAAAGCAAGGGGGAAGAGAGTGAGCTTTTTATCGAACAAAATAGGAATGGTATTATGCAGCGAAAAATAGCAGTACAAGATATCCCTAATTTTATTGGACAGGAAATTGGTGTATCGTCGTGGCGCTTAGTAACACAAGATATGATTAACCAATTTGCATCTGCAACAGATGATCATCAATGGATCCATGTTAATGAAGAAAAAGCAAAAGAAACACCTTTTGGGGGCACTATTGCACATGGTTTTTTAACATTATCGCTTTTGTCTACGCTGGCTTATGAGGTTTTGCCAGAGTTGGAAGGGGCAACCATGGGAATTAATTATGGTTTTGATAAAGTTCGCTTTATAGCCCCTGTGAAAACAGGTACACGAATACGTGCCCGTTTTGTTTTAAGCGATGCTAAAGTTCGTCTTTCTGGTCGGGTGGTTTTTTATTATCAAGTAACAATAGAGATTGAACAGTCAAAAAGTCCAGCTCTTACCGCTGATTGGATTGTTATTACTACTGTTGAGAAAGAAAAATCAGATCATTAAATTTTCAAAGATTTTTTTTGTCCAATTTCTGAGTTATGCGATCAGAGAACCATTGAACCGTGATGTTCAGTATGATCAAAGCAATAATAACGATTGTCATGATGGAAGTATTATAACGCTGATAGCCGTAGCGAATTGCCATATCCCCTAAACCACCACCACCAAGATATCCAGCAAGTGAAGTGGCTCCGATTAGAGAAATAATCATCACTGTAAAGCCATTAATCAGGTTAGGGAGTGCTTCAGGAATAAGCACATGCCTGACAATCTGTAAACGATTAGCACCCATAGAACGGACTGCTTCTACTAAACCATGATCAACCGTTTTAAACGATAATTCTGCGATACGTGTATAAAAGGGAATAGCTGAAATGGTGAGAACAAAGATCACTGCGTGAATTCCTACACCGCTTCCAAAAACCATACGCGTGACAGGCAAAAGATAAAAGGCGAGAATAATAAAGGGAATAGCGCGAGTACTATCAATAACGACACTGAGAGGACGATTAATGAGAGATGATGCATAAAGTCCTCCGCATGCTGTTGTATAGAGCAGCAAACCAAGCGGAAGTCCGATGATAAGAGCGATTAAAGAGGCAGTTGTTGTCATCAATAACGTATCAAGAATGGCGTTAGGTAGCTCATGAAGGAGAGTCTTAAACATAGCCTAAAACCTCACAATATCGACCTTTTTCTGTTAACCATTTAACAGCTTGTTCCAACCTTATTTTATCTTGGCTGGGAAGACCTAAAAAAAGGCGTCCAATGGTTTCACCTTGAACAGTATCAATACTGCCGTGTAAAATACGTGCCCTTAATCCGATATCATCTTCAAGAAGATTTAAAAAAGGTTGTTGTGCGATTTCACCGTCAATATTAATCTCAATGACAGCTTCTTGACCACTTGGTTTGAGTTTTTGTGCAAATTTTTTTGGAAGCTGTGGTGTTACAAGTTTTAGCATAGCGATGGTTGTATCTTCTTGTGGTGATGTAAAAATATCTTTTACATATCCTTCTTCTACAATGCTTCCTTGATTAAGGACGATAACGCGATGCGCGATTGTGCGTATAACTTCCATTTCATGGGTAATGAGAACAATAGTCAGATTGAGACGGTAGTTGATATCAGAAAGAAGCTCTAGAATAGATTGCGTTGTTTCAGGATCAAGAGCAGAGGTAGCCTCATCTGATAACAATATTTTAGGATTAGCAGCCAGAGACCGTGCAATACCGACACGCTGTTTTTGCCCTCCTGAAAGTTCTGCAGGATAGTGGTGTTCTTTGCCACATAACCCTACCAATTCAATGAGTTCAAAAGCACGTTTATAGCGTTGTTTTTTATTTATGCCTGCTAATTTTAGTGGTAATGTAATATTATCAATAACTTTTTGAGACGATAAAAGATTGAAATGTTGGAAGATCATTCCAATATGTCGGCGATAAGGAGCCCATTCTGTTTCTGATAGGTTTGAAATATTCACTCCTTCAAAAAAAAGGTTTCCTTCATCGATTTTTTCTAATCCATTTAAACACCGCATCAATGTTGATTTTCCTGCCCCACTGCGTCCAATAATACCAAGAATTTCACCTGCGTGGATATCAAGAGATAAATTGTTAAGCGCTGGAATAGCTGCTGTTTTAGAAAAACAATGACTAACATTTTTTAGGGAAATAAGGGCAGCAGAATTCTCCATTCACAAGTTACCAAGATGTTTGAGCAGTTGTGCCAAAGATTTCTTTAAGTTTTTCTCGGACTGGTTCGCTGTTATAAGCAGCAACTAATTTTCGGATCCATGGTTCATCTTTGTCTGCAGTGCGTACAACAATGATATTATTATAAGGATTATTTTCTGCTTTTTCCCATGCAATGGCATCTTTTTGTGGGTGTAATCCAGTTGTCAGTGCCCAATTTGTATTCACAATTACAATATCAAAATCATCAATGGCACGTCCTAAAATACCGGCATCTAATTCATGGATTTTCACATTTTTAGGATTTTCAACAATATCAAGTGGAGATGCAAGAACATTATGAGGATCTTTTAACTTAATGATACCTAAAGAATCGAGCAAGAGCAAGGCTCTGCCACCATTAGATGGATCATTGGGGATGCCAATATTTGCTTTATTTTGCAGATTCTTTATATCTGTAATTTTGTGTGAGTAGATACCAATTGGAGTGATAAAAGTATATCCGACAATTGAAAGTTTATAGCCACGCTGTTCTATCTGCGTATCAAGATAAGGTGTGTGCTGAAAAGCGTTCGCATCAATATCTCCAGCATGAACAGCATCGTTGGGCAGTGTGTAATCAGAAAAATAAACGAGCTCAATATCAAGACCATCTTTTTTAGCTTGTTCAATGGCAACTTCCCAAATAATGGCCTCTGCTCCTTCCATGACACCGAGTTTGATTTTTGATTTGTCTACTGCTATGGCAACGGGAGCATAAAAAAAACATGCAGCAAGAGAAAGAAATAATCCAATTATAGTGTACCAGGACAGTTTATTCAGTGTCATAAATTTTTGTCTTTCTTGTTTTTTAGACAATTTATAAAGTAAAATTTACACATTTTCTATATAAATTAAATATTAAAATAGAATAACATAAGAATATATTATAAATTATTCAATTACTTTATTTTAAATAAATTATCATATAATATATGATGATTTTATCAATGCATATTTTCTTAAAATTTAACAAATAAAATTCGCATTTTTTATTATTTGATGAAACCAGTACAAAACTTCTTTAAGCAGTCATGACTTGAAAAAGAGTAATCATATTATGTTCTTTAAAAGCAGTTAGTTATGATATGAGCGGGACTATAAATGTAAATGCTTATATGTAATGTATGAGGGATATTAGGGAGAGAACAAAAAGAACTTTTCTCAAGAAATAGCTTTTAAAAGAAAATAAAAGAACACTTCATCATTTTATAACGCAATCAATTATTACAAAAATAAATATTTTATTTCTGAAAATTATCGCAAAGGAAAAAGGATGATTTATAGGGAAATTTTATCCATGATGATAGTATCTTTGGAGGATTGAGGTTTAGAATTGCTATTGGTAAGATTGTTTGAATGGTTATTTGTAGCTATGGGTAATATTTATGTTGTGCGCAAAAGTCACCCGTAATATGCACAACATATAGGTAATACTCGTTTTACTTTGTTTTTTAGCGGCTATTTTTAGGCAGATGCTTTGGGTTTGATCCACTGATTAGTAGTCAAAAGTTCAGCAATTTGAATTGCATTCAATGCGGCTCCTTTTCTTAAATTGTCAGCAACAATCCAGAAAGCTAAACCATTTTCAACAGTAATATCTTCACGAACACGGCTGATAAAAGTATCATCCTCTCCTGTGCATTCATAAGGTGTAATATAGCCACCATTTTCGTGTTTATCGACAAGTTGGCAACCAGGTGCATCACGCAGTAAGCTCTGTGCTTCATAGACACTTAGTGGTTTTTCAAATTCAACATTGACGGCTTCAGCGTGACTGATAAAGACGGGAACTCGAACAGCTGTGGCTGTTAATTTGATTTTAGGGTCAAGAATTTTTTTTGTTTCAACCATCATTTTCCATTCTTCTTTAGTGTAGCCATCTTCCATGAAAGTATCGATATGAGGAATGAGGTTAAAGGCAATACGCTTGGTGAATTTTTTTGATGAGATTGGATCAGCAACAAAAACAGCACGTGATTGTTCAAACAATTCGTCCATTCCTTCTTTGCCCGCTCCGGAAACTGATTGATAAGTGGAAACAACGACACGTTTAATGATTGCTGCGTCATGGAGAGGCTTTAAAGCTACAACCAGTTGAATTGTTGAGCAATTGGGGTTAGCAATAATGTTGTGTTTAGAAAAGCCGTTAATCGCTTCTGCATTGACTTCGGGTACAATCAAAGGAATATCAGCATTGTAACGCCAAGTCGATGAATTGTCGATCACTACACAGCCAGCGGCACCAATTTTAGGGGCATATTCTTTGGAAATTTTTCCTCCAGCAGACATTAGGCACAAATCGGTGTCGGAAAAATCGTAGGTATCAAGTGCTTTCACTTTTAAGGTTTTGTTACCATAAACAATGTTCTGTCCTAGTGAGCGTCGTGAAGCTAAAGGAACGACTTCACTTGCAGGAAAGCCACGCTCTTCTAGAATTTTTAGCATTTCACGGCCAACATTCCCGGTTGCGCCAACAACTGTAACTTTAAAAGCCATAGTTTTACACTCCTCATACCTCTATTTTACAAAAACGAACACACTGTCGGTTCTCTTTCCTGTACTGGATCAGGAAAGGGTGAGTTGGCTGATGAACGTTGAATAATCTTTATTGTCACTTTCTTAAATACGATCTTACACGTATATTGGCTATGATCACAACACTCACAACCGATTTATTTTGCAATTAACCACTTTTGCTAATCTTGAAAGCTGAGAAAATTTGAATATTTTAGCCGAGCTGTATAAACATTTCCCCGACGAGGCTTCACTTTAGAGAATTCCTTATATCCTGTCAATTGTTGCGCTGTTGTTATATGTTATACTGCAGGCTTTTGAATTTTTACATATTGCATTGTACACGTAAAATTGTTTGTATTCTAACATTATAAATATTCTTTTTGCATAAATATAAAAATAATATTTGACAAATAAAATTTAAATATTTACCAAATAAAAATTGGGGTTTTCTAAAAATTAATAAAGATGTTTACCTTAATCCAGTAACACAGACACTTAAATGTGAGTGCTTGCCTAATGTGCGTTAAGGTTTTAGATATCTCTATGAAGTGTAGGGGAATCCTTATGTTAATTGAGAACATTTAAGCTTTTTAAATAGAAATGCTTATCTGTATATTTTTTTAATTATTTATAACGGGGGGTTATTATGATTTTTGGTATTTTTCTTGGGTTAGTCTACGTATTTGAATCAATATTGTTCACGTTTAATCGATCAGCTTATTAATTTTCCTTCTTTAATGGGAGACTGTTTTATTATTCTGACTATCCGTTTAAATTAGGTAAAACTGAATGATGTGTTTTTCTCCTAAAATTAAATGTAAAAATATTTTGCAAATAAGATTATCAGCTATTACGGTGAGTATAACTAAATTTTGTGAATTATAGATGGAAGGTTATTTAGTTTCCAATTATTGATTAAAGATTATTCAATAACTGAAGGGTTGTAATACGTATAAAATTTACCCCATTTAGGTTTGTTACCTATTTGGGGTTTTTGTTTGCTTAGAGATTTTTCCTATTCGATTTTTTGATAGAGTAATTAGGAAGAACACACGATTCTCGTCTATTAATTTATGCTTCCCCAACAGTTGGAAACAAGTGTTATAAAAACTTACTTGCTCATCTTTCAGATTACTGTCAATGAGAATGATTGAATAATCTTCTGTCTCATATTGTCGTCATATCAAAAAATCACTAATATGCCTCTGCTTCTCTCATTGGAAATGAGAAGTCAAACTTCTATACACATCCGCACTCATGGAAACAGAGGATACCAACTACTTGTAACTTATCTAAGAAAAAAGAACATCAATCACCGCATATGTTGTATTCCCAATATACAACGAGAAAGTAGTAATAGCATATATTATAAGTGAAACTATAATATCCCCCCATGTAAAAAATTGATTAAAGCTTCAGATAAACGCTATATCTAAATACGACCTTTGTAATAAAGATTAATATGATTTAAGTATTCTCTTTTTCATCACAAACATTGACATTGATGAAATACAAAGAGTTTTATCTGTGCAACAGATATTACAAAATTTAAAAACCTCATATCAGAAAATCAGCCAATCAGAACTGGTGAACATGGAGACCTTGCAATCCTTTGATATTTCAGAGAGTATTAATCGGGAAAATTTATTAAGCACTATTGAGCATTACCTAACCATCCATGAAATGGAGCATAACTGGGACAACATTGTACA
>NZ_KL503806.1:10000-26431 GCF_000709795.1 Bartonella bacilliformis Ver097 | reverse complement strand
AAAATGCTTGAACTTCTTGTTTGCCCCATTACAGGGGGAAACCTCTCTTTTAATCGAAAAACACAAGAGCTTATTTCACTTAAAGCAAAACTTGCCTATCTTAGTAAAAAAGCATAAAATTTTCTCAACAACAACGTTAAAAAAGCCGCAAAATAGGTAAACCCATTCTTTGCTTTCTCAAGATCTTATTTTCAATTTTGAATACAAAGATTATTAATGATAATTTTTGAATGGTTTAATTAAATTATTTTTCTAGCATAACATAAGCTAATAGACGGGAATCTTGTGTTATTCCTGATTGCTCTATCAAAAAATCGAGTAGAAAAAATCTCTAAGCAAACAAAAACCCCAAATAGGTAGCAAGCCTAAATGGGATAATTGCATTAATTATATCAAAATACTTCAATTATTTAACATGATTATTCATGGATCAGTGATTGAATAATTTTCTACTCATATTATCTCGTATCAGTAAAATCATAGGTCTTTTCACTTTTTTCTTATTTTAAAAAACTAAACAAGGAGTGAAAAATCAACTTCATGCATACATACCAATTGGGGCAATATACTGAAAGCAAAGAGCAGCACTTGATTTCACCCTACTTAAACGGATGAACAGTAAATCATATAATCTCTTCTCGTTGAAGAATTGAGATGATTATAAACTCGTTGGAAGTGTTTACATGACATTGTGAATGATGTCATTCACCATACCACCTATGCTCACCAAAAAACCAAAAAGACTTAAAAAAATACCAATCATGGTATAACCCCCCTTATAATAAATAATTTACCAGATGCTCAAACATACATTAAGAATGTCCAGATGAACATCTAGATATCCAATTTCAACTTTTAAAAGATTAAAAAACAAAAGATTTTCTGCTTCTCCCTTAATCTCTGACGAAAAACGCCCAAAGCCTTAATAACTAGACTATGTATTTAAATCCTGTTTGTCAATTTAATTATTTGAATATATTCTTCTACACAAAACCAACTTTTACAAATAAAAGGGAACTTTAAACTTTATTATACTATACAGAAAATCTGGATATTCTCTTAGAAATTAGAAGAAAATAGAGGAGTTTTGATATAGAGAAAATTGAAATTTTTCAGACGTCAATACTCATCTCAACTTTGGGTGAAATTATAGGTATCATGGAAGGGGGTATCGTATTGATATTTTTATTACTTTATTCATTATTAGTGCTGATGATACTGTTTTGGGGGATAATTAATTTTTTGATATTTCTTTATTTTTATCAAAGTGTTTTCTTTAAAGAAATATACTTTGAAGAAGAGTGAATTTGAGAAAGTCTATCCATTGGCGTTATGAGTGATCTACAAGCCATTTTTTATAAAGAAAAGATTTATTTTCTATTTTTCTATAGAGGACGAGCTTCTGAAGCGAGCATAATGGGAACACCGTCGCGAATAGGATAAGCAAGTTTTGCTTTAAGTGAAATAAGCTCTTGTGTTTTTCGATTAAAAGAGAGGTTTCCCCCTGTAATGGGGCAAACAAGAAGTTCAAGCATTTTAGGATCGGTTGTCATTTTTTTCATATCATGAAATCCATTAATTTAAACGGTTGTTTAATCCTTTCTGTTTCATAAGGGAACGCTCTGTTAAAGCGAGAAGGGTTTGAGCACGGCTCTCAATGTCTGGTGCTTCCAGCAGAGCTTGTTTTTCTTCTGGAGTAAAAGGAATAAGGGCTGAGAGTGCATTAACCAATACCGGTGTCGGTGTTTGTACAATGTTGTCCCAGTTATGCTCCATTTCATGGATGGTTAGGTAATGCTCAATAGTGCTTAATAAATTTTCCCGATTAATACTCTCTGAAATGTTAGGTTCTTGTAAATCTTTTGTATTGGATTGAATCATGGCAACTCGATAAGATTTTGTGTTTACTAATTCTTGTTCTAGAGTAAAACGACAAATGCCTTGTAGTGCAATCAGGAGTCGTCCATTTCCTGTTTCATTGTAATTTGTGATACGACCTATGCAGCCCATCTTGTAAAGCTGGGTAGATGGGCAATCTCCACTTGACGAAAGTGGTTGAATAATACCTAATAGACGGTTAGATGCCATAACATCCTCAATCATTTCAAGAACGTTTGGTTGAAAGATGTTAAGCGATAAAAAACCTCCAGGGAGAAGTAGCGCACCTTCTAAAGGAAAGAGAGCAATTTTCTTTGGTAAGTCATTTTCGCAATTATAGCAAATATTTCCAACTTTCATGGTGGTTTTATAACCTTTATCTAATGTCGTTTGGTGTGTAAACGATCCTAGTTTATGATATCATTGAGCCATAGGAAAAACTATATTATTTAAATTGAAGTCATAATTTAAAAAACTTTATTTGCTTATAATGAGCAGTGATTTCAATCACATATATAATGGGAAGTAAGAATAACTGAATTGCATTAAGAAAGATTTTATATGTATAAGTTTATGTGATTGTAATTTTCTCATTATTGGGTTGGATTTATGATAATATCTTTACTAAGAAAGTTGTTTGATGTTATGGTTGAACTGTGGAAGGAAATTATTTTCTGTTCTTGATCTAAGATGCTTTGATTTTTCTTAGAGGTACTTTCATTTGTAGTTTTTGCATTTTTTCTTTTCTCTTTAATTTTACTTATCACAAAAATTTTTGTTTTATAATGTTAAAAAGATTAGCATGATAGGGTTTCAGAATAATCTAGATATATACAAAGATTTGAAATTTAAAAATACTATTGTCAATTTGTTAATAACCATAAAGAGACGATAGATTGTAATGAAAAAGAGTGGTATCATTGATTTTCTCATTATTTTACAGAAAATGCAAAGTATAAATTATTTTTTTGCTGCCTAAGAAGGAAGGGTTCTATAATCTCTTAGGCTTCAAAAGTATATAAAGAAATGAGGTGGATCTGGAAAGTTAAAAGGATCTACGTCAACGATATAATTGGGAGCGTTATTTTAAGTTTTTCGAACTTATGATGGCGAGGCAGAAGTTGTCGCATTATGGGATATGAGGTGCGGCTTTGGAGAAATCATGGGCGCGGTATCGCAAGAATTTGAAACATCTTCTTTTAAAAAACTTCCTTTGCACGAATTGCACGAAAAAGCAGAAGCAAAATTTGGTGTTTTTGCAGGGTGGAAGATGCCTCTGACTTATCCTCTTGGGGTTTTAAAAGAACATCTTCATACCCGTGTTAATGCTGGTCTTTTTGATATTTCTCATATGAAGTTGATTGTTGTTGAGGGGCCGCAAGCAGTTGAGTTTTTGTCCTATGCTCTGCCTGTCGATGCAGCGCTTTTAAAAGATCGACAATCACGATATAATTATTTGCTTAATGAGCAAGCTGGTATTCTTGATGATCTTATTATTACCCGTGTTGGAGAATGCCGTTTTATGCTTGTGGTCAATGCAGGTAATGCGCAAGCTGATTTTATCGAACTTGAGCGGCGTGCTGTTGGTTTTGATTGTCAGGTAACAGGGTATGATAGAGTGTTGCTCGCGCTTCAAGGACCGCAAGCTGCAGCTGTTATGGCTGATGCAGGTTTTCCTGGGAATGAGCTGCTTTTTATGCAAGGGTTTGAACCGCAACAAGATTGGTTTTTGACACGTTCTGGTTATACAGGGGAAGACGGTTTTGAAATTGCACTTCCGGTAAATCAAGCTTACTCATTGGCAGAAAAATTACTGAGTGATGATCGCGTTGAGTGGATTGGTCTTGCAGCACGTGACAGTCTTCGGTTAGAAGCGGGATTATGTTTACATGGTAATGATATTACACCCGATACCAATCCCATTGAAGCTGCACTGACATGGGCTGTTCCTAAAACTGTTCGAGAAAAAGCCAAATTTTATGGGGCAAAAGCTTTTCTTCAAGCCTATGAAAAGGGGCCATCTCGCTGTCGGGTTGGTTTAAAGCCACAAACTCGTCAGCCTGTTCGTGCGGGTGCTGTGCTTTTAGATAATGAGGGTAATCAGATTGGGATGGTAACATCAGGTGGCTTTGGTCCTTCTTTTGATGGACCTGTGGCAATGGGTTATGTTTCTGTTGGTTGGGAAACTGCAGGAACAGAAGTATTTACTGAATTACGTGGTAAAAAAATTGCATTATCTGTGCATGTACTTCCTTTTGTTGAACAACGTTATTTTAAAGGATAAAGCTTCATGTCTAAGGTTTATTTTACACAAGATCACGAATGGCTTAACATTGAAGGAGAGATCGCTACCGTCGGCGTCACTCATTATGCTCAAGAGCAATTAGGTGATTTGGTTTTTATTGATTTGCCACAGTGTGGAACTCGACTCTCTCAAGGGGATTCTGCAGCTGTTGTAGAATCTGTTAAAGCAGCTTCGGACGTTTATTCACCTATCGATGGTGAAGTTGTTGAAATTAATGAAGCTTTAGCAGATGATCCTGCACTGGTGAACAAAAAAGCTGAAAAAGAAGGTTGGTTATGGAAAATGAAATTGCATGATAAAACACAGCTTAACGGCTTAATGGATGAGGATGCTTATAGAGTCCTGATAGGATAAATATTATGCAAGAACGTAGTTTTTTTTCACGACATATAGGAGTTCGTCATAGTGAAATGAAAGAAATGCTGAGTGTTTTGGCACTTGATTCTGTTGATACATTGATCTCTCAAGCAGTTCCTTCATCTATTCATTTAAATCGTTCACTTGATTTGCCAAAAGCAGCAAGTGAAGGACAGGCGTTAGAAGAATTATCTCAGATCATGGGACGCAATCATTTGCGTAAGAGTTTTATTGGTCAGGGGTATTATGGGACGTATGTTCCCCCTGTTATTCTGCGTAATTTTTTTGAAAATCCAGCTTGGTATACTGCTTATACACCCTATCAGGCAGAAATTAGCCAAGGTCGCTTAGAGCTTTTATTTTATTTTCAGACATTGGTTAGTGAGCTCACAGGGTTGCCTGTTGCGGCAGCCTCACTTCTGGATGAAGCAACAGCTTTAGCTGAAGCGAATGCGATTTCTGTACGCTTTGCACGTGGAAAGAAAACCAAAATTTCAGTTCAGAGTCTTTTACATCCTCAAACTTTAAGTGTTGCGCAAACGCGTGCTGAAACACAAGGCATTTGCTTAAGTCAGAATAAGGGGATTTGTGCTGAAACGGCAGCTATTGTTCTGTCTTGGCCAGATGCAATAGGTTGTTTTAGAGACTACAGTGAAGTTATTAATGAAGCAAAAGCGCACGGGGCTTTGGTGATTGTTGTTGCAGATCCTTTAGCGCTTACGATTATGGAACCACCAGCTAAATGGGGAGCCGATATTGTTGTGGGATCTATGCAGCGTTATGGTGTTCCAATGGGTTTTGGTGGCCCTCATGCAGGGTATCTTGTGGTCAGTGATGATCTAACACGCTTGATTCCAGGGCGTATTGTTGGTCAGTCGACGGATACTCAAGGGCGTGTTAGCTTTCGTTTAGCTTTACAAACTCGTGAACAACATATTCGACGCGATAAGGCAACATCAAACATATGTACAGCGCAAGCTTTGTTAGCAAATATGGCTACTGCTTATGCTCTTTGGCATGGACCACAAGGTTTACAGACGATTGCTAAGCGGATTCACAATTTAACATGTCGTTTTGCACGTGGTTTAGAGAAAGTTGGTGTATATTGTGAAGGAAAATATTTTTTTGATTGTGTGAGCGTTGTTGTTAAAGGAAAAGCACAAGAAATTGCAAACCAAGCAAAAATGGGTGGGTATCTTATTCATGTTCTTGATGAAGATCGAGTTGCGATCAATTTTGATGAATTATCAACAGAAGAAGACGCCAGTGCTTTGGCCAAGCTTTTTGGTGCGCAATTAGCAGATCAGGTTTCTCCTCAGCTTTTGGGAGAAGGGCGTGATGCTGGTTTTCTTTCGCAACCATTTTTTCATGCGGTTCATTCAGAAACAGATATGATACGCTTTTTGCGTCGTTTGGCAGACAAAGATTTAGCGCTGGATCGGGCGATGATACCGCTTGGTTCTTGTACGATGAAACTTAATGCCGCTGCTGAATTAATGCCTATGAGTTGGCCTATGGTAGCGAATATACACCCTTTTGCTCCTAAAGGAGATGAAGCAGGATATCAGGAAATGATCAGCCAGTTAAATGCTTGGTTGTGTGAAATTACAGGATTTTCCAAAATTTCTTTTCAGCCAAATTCTGGTGCTCAAGGTGAATATGCTGGGCTTTTGGCTATTCGCAGATATCACCAATCGCGTGGTGACCATCAACGCAATATTTGTCTTGTTCCTGCATCTGCACATGGCACAAATCCAGCTTCTGCTCATATGGCCGGGATGGAAGTCGTTGTCGTTAAGTGTTTAAATGATGGTGATGTTGATATTGATGATTTGAAAGCGAAAGCGCAATTGCATAAAGATTGTTTAGCCGCTTTAATGATCACCTACCCTTCAACACATGGTGTTTACGAAGAGAGCATTAAAGATATTTGTGCTATTACCCATGAAAATGGTGGGCAGGTTTATTTTGATGGGGCTAATTTGAATGCACTTGTAGGCCTCGCACGTCCAGCAGATATAGGAGCGGATGTTTGTCATATGAATCTTCATAAAACATTCGCAATCCCCCATGGTGGTGGTGGTCCTGGTGCTGGTCCAATTGGTGTAAAAGAGCATTTAGAGCCATTTTTACCTGGTCATGAACAGGATAAGACAACACATGCGGTTTCAGCAGCACCTCATGGAAGTGCTTCCATTCTTGTCATTACATGGATGTATATTCGGATGATGGGAGCTGATGGTTTGAAATATGCAACGCAAATAGCAATATTAAACGCTAATTATATTGCTGAGCGTCTTTCGAAAGCTTATTCTATTCTTTATCGGGGTAAGTTTGGGCGTGTCGCTCATGAGTGCATTGTTGACGTGCGCTTGTTCAAAGAGCAATATGGCATCAGTGTTGATGACATTGCTAAGCGTTTGATTGATTATGGGTTTCATGCGCCGACCATGTCGTTTCCAGTTCCTGGGACTTTGATGATTGAACCAACTGAATCAGAGCCAAAAGCAGAGATTGATCGTTTGTGTGATGCTTTGCTATCTATTGCTGAGGAAGCTAAAAAAGTTGGTATGGGTATTTGGCCTAAAGAAGATAACCCATTGGTTAATGCACCCCATACATTGACAGATATTGTAGAGGATGAGTGGAAGCGGCCTTATTCACGACAAGAAGCTGTTTTTCCTGGTTGTCACATTAATCCTGCAAATAAATATTGGCCACCTGTTTCGCGTATTGATAATGTTGCTGGCGATAGAATGTTAATTTGTTCTTGTCCACCACTTATTGATACGTATTAAATTATTTGCAAATCTTGCTTTAAAAAAGCTCACATATTATATTGCGCCTTTTAGACTCTTGATGAATTATGAGATGATTTCAAATTCTACTTAGTTAATACTTAACTTTTTACTGATGAATTGATCACTTTTCTTCTATGATTTTATGATCGACATTGTCAAATATTCAACATAAACTTTTTGTGTTTCCAAGTATTTCTCTGATCATTTTGCAATAGAGGCAACAATTTATAATATTTTGATTCAGTTTAAGATTATTGTGCGTTGGTAGCAGTTTAGCGATGGTATTGAGAGGGAGAGAAGGTTTCACAGGAAAAGCTTATTTATATCTTCACGTACACACTCTTCAATTATTTCAGGATGAGACGCTCATCATGATAAGTTAGTTGTTGGCAATGTAAAATAAGGTGGGATATCCATGGCGCCATTTTGCAAGATAAATGGAGTATTTTAATCATTTTTCGATAATTTAAATATAAATTTGTTTACAGCGAGGGCCAAGAGATGTCAAAATTTCATACGGAATGGTATCTGCATCTGCAGCAACATCTTCAACAGTTTGGTGGGGGCCAATCAGTTCTACCCAGTCGCCTATTTTAGGTTTTTCACATTCAAGATCGGTTGCATCCACAATTGTGGAATCCATGGAGATACGTCCAACAATAGGGAGTTTATGTCCGTTGAAATAAACAGCACCTTTATTGGAAAGAGTGCGTAGCCAACCATCAGCATAGCCTATAGAAACAGTTATGAGGGTACTCGGTCGAGAGGTCACGAAGCTTCCTCCATAGCCAACAGGGGTGCCTGTATCAACATGGCGACTCTGAATAACTTGAGTTTCGAGTTTTAAAACAGGTTTGATAGGGGTTGGGCATTTTCCATGAGGATCAACCCCGTAAAGTGCAATGCCTGGGCGAACGAGATCAAAGTAGAAGTCTCTATTGAGGAAAATTCCTCCGGAATTGGCAAGTGATACTTTACAGGTGGGGAGCTGTGCAAACGCTGTTTTTATCGCAGTTAATTGAGTATTATTTGATGCATGTGTAGCGTCATCTCCATTGGAAAGATGGCTCATAATATATTTTATGTTAGCTTTTTCAAAAATGGTAGGATGTTTGATAAGCTGTTGTAATTCTTCTTGGTCAAGCCCCAATCGGTTCATATTTGTATCAATTTGGATGATTGCTGGAAATTTTTGATGTTTTTTTTGGCAAAGCATTTGCCAACTTTCGATCGCATGCCAAGAATTCAGAACAGGGATAATATTCGCTTGAGCAACAAATTCCTCTGTAGTCGGTGGACAGCCGTTAAGAAGGACGAGAGTCATATTGGGAGGCAAAATGGTTTTTAGTTGCAGTGCTTCTTGGATTTGAGAAACAAAAAAGGTACGGCAACCAGCCTGATAAAGTGCAGGAGAAATTTTTTCAACTCCCATTCCATAGGCATTTGCTTTCACAACAGCGGAGCATTCTGCAGGAGCGATATGTTGAGCTAAAATTTTATAATTTGCAATAATAGCACCAAGATCAATGGTTGCTACAGTTGTATAAGGAAGTTCAGCGTTTGTTTCATAATCAACAAATTGGTTCATTTTAAAGTTCTATCTATTTTATAAGACCCAAAATTTTCTACACGTTATTATTGATTAGCTCCTATGGAATACAAAAAAGAGGATTCGAATATGTTTTCTTTTTAAAATCATTAACGGTTTATACCGAATTATGATCTGTAAAGAGAAGATTCTAAAATAAAAAGCTCAATTTTAATATACTCATAGAATTATTTTCTGCTTTGTTTGCATTTTATAAAATAGTCTCTATGTAAAATTTGTAAAAATAATATCAAGTCGGTTCTTTTTTCACCGATTTTTTGTATGTGTCACCGGTGCGTGATTTAGATAAAAGAGATTATCTATTGTTATAAGATGGTCTATTCATCTTTGAAAAAAATACATCAGAGATTATTTTCATTGATTTGATGGTCAGTAGACCCTGGCTTATTGGTTATATATGAAAAATGACGATGCAGCTGAACTAATTTATGATAATAAGAAGTTTGCATATTGATAAGATAATGCACCACTTTCATCTTTTCTTTTGAAGAAGTTTTTGTATAAAATTATCAAGAATTGTTCATGCTTGAAGAGAGATATTGGAAGATGTGTGTGTAAGCATTATACAATTTGCACAATCTGAGATTCAATGTTTAATAAAGATGTAAAGAAGAATTTTATGAGTACATCTATTCTCAATGTTAAGGCAGATATCAGTAACACTGTGTCGAATTTTCTAATTCCTGAAAATGTATTTACACTCGCTGTTCAGGAGGTTTGTCACTATACAGACCGTTTGTTTAAATTTCGCCTAAACCGTCCAAACAATTTTCGTTTTCGTTCGGGTGAGTTTATTATGATCGGTTTGCCAAATGCAGAAAAGCCGGTTTATCGTGCGTATTCAATTGCAAGTCCATTTTGGGATGAACAGCTTGAGTTTTTTTCGATTAAAGTTCCAGGGGGGCCATTGACTGAACATCTCCAAAAAATCAAAATTGGTGATACGGTTTTAATGCGTAAAAAATCTACTGGAACATTGGTTCTTGATGCCCTTATTCCTGGAAAGCGTCTTTATCTTCTTTCAACAGGGACAGGGGTCGCTCCTTTTGCAAGCTTGATTCGTGATCCTGAAACATATGAAAAATTTTCTCAAGTGATCCTGATTCAAACTACGCGTGAATGTAATGAGCTGATTTATGCAAAAGATCTTGTAGCGTCTTTGCAACAAGATTCATTGATTGGTGAATATGCTCAGCAATTGATGTTTTATCCTATGACCACCCGTGAGCCTTCAGAACACATGGGGCGTATTACCACTGTTATGAAGAGTGGTACTTTTTTTGAAGAAACTGGTTTGCCTAAAATCAATTCTGATGAAGATCGGGTGATGATTTGCGGCTCAATAGAGATGATAAAAGATTGTGCTGCAATGTGTGAAGGTTTTGGGCTCGTAGAGGGAGCAAATAATTCGCCTGCCACTTATGTTGTGGAACGTGCTTTTGTAGGTTGAAGCAGTCGTTTGTGTGCAGTGTGGTACTTATGTTCCCACTTATCTTGTACTTCCTCTTTGACAAGCTTTAACAGGAGGAGTTTAAGAAGATTGCATTTTGTAAATCATGACTAACGAAAACGAAAATAGATATTGATAGTTTGTTTGTGGATGTGTGTATAAGGTGGTCTGTTTTGGTTATGATTTTTCTATGGGATGGTTGTATAAGGGTGATTGAATAAACTACACTATACAAAGTAAAAAAGAGCGGAATGAATAATTCTTGAAATTGAATAAAACGCACGGTATGGCAAGAATATGGAAAAGAAATTTAAAGTTGCTGCCCTTTATTGTTTTGCAGATTTGAAGCATTACCAAAAATTACAAAAGCCTTTGCTGGATTTATGTCAGGAAAATGGCATTAAAGGAACCCTCCTTTTAGCAAAAGAGGGGATTAACGGAACTGTTGCCGGTTCTTGTGCTGCAATTGAAACATTGGTGCGTTTTATTATTGCAGAACCTGCATTCCAGACACCAGAGCTTAAATATTCATGGGCATCAAAAATGCCTTTTCATCGTATAAAAGTGCGATTGAAAAAAGAAATTGTAACAATGGGAGTTGAAGGGATTAACCCGCTGAAAGCTGTTGGTACTTATGTTGCTCCTGAAGATTGGAATGCTCTGATTCAAAATGAAGAGACGCTTGTTATTGATACGCGTAATGATTATGAATATATGCTGGGTAGTTTTCAAGGGGCAGTAGATCCTAATATTAAAACATTTCGTGAATTTCCTCAATGGGTTGCCAATCATCAAGATGAGCTGAAGAAGAAAAAAAGAATCGCAATGTTTTGCACGGGTGGTATTCGGTGTGAAAAATCAACGTCTTATATGCGTGAGCTTGGTTATGAGGAGGTTTACCACCTAAAGGGTGGTATTCTTCAATATTTGGAAACAATTCCAAAAGAAGAAAGTTTGTGGCAAGGCGAGTGCTTTGTTTTTGATGAGCGTGTTTCTGTTGGACATGGTCTTGAAGAATCTGGGCGCGAATTATGCCGAGCATGTCGTTATCCTCTCGGTACTGAAGGCAAATTATCCCCTCGTTATGAAGAAGGGGTATCTTGTGATGCGTGTTATGATACGCGTAGTGAATTCGATAAACAGCGTTTTCGGGAACGTCACAGGCAGTTTCAATTAGCAAAAGCTCGCGCCATGAACTCTCATCAAGGGCTGTAAGGGCACTAAGCTATAAGATACCATTTGGGGTGTTCCTTCTATTTTAAAGAGGGAAGTATTTTCATAAAATATTTTTTATTATTTTTCATAGAAAAATAGAGAAATAAGCTACTCAATATGTATGGAGCAATGTTGCTTTTTTGCAATTGTTTTTGGCTGAAAGATTAAAAAAGTCTTAAAATTAAAAAAAAGATTGCAATGAATTGAAATTCATCTTATACGCAGCATTGCCCAAAGTCGCACGTGCCTGTGGGTGTCCACTGGTTCCCAAATGGTGGGATTAACCGGTACGGTACCTGGAACTAACCGCTCCAGTCATTCTTGCGGCCGATCGAAAGAATGAGGACATCTTGAAGCAACGACGGTGCGGGCCTTTCTGGTGTCTTCCAGCTATAAGCTATAAATGCGGGGATAACTATAGAGGCACACCTCATTGCCTTCAGTGCGGAAGTGTTTTGTGCAACTCCAATCAAAAAGGCAGACAAAGTAGAGTAACGCGTTTTCGCGCTATTCCTTCGTGGCATACAATACTGTTCTTCCTGACGTTATGGGGTAGAAGTGGTGGTTGTGTGTATTTTGTCCTTTGGCCATGAGCAGTTTTATGCTGTTGAATTGGCATAGAGTAGAAAACTTTTGTTTTCTGAGGAGGATTGCAAATGGCAACGCAACGTATTCGTGATTTTCTTTCAACACATCGTTCTGAAGGTCCGTGTTTGGTTGTGGATCTTGATGTTGTCCATGAAAATTATTTGAATTTTGAAAAAGCTCTTCCACAATCACGTATTTTTTATGCGGTGAAGGCGAATCCCGCACATGAAATTCTGCGCTTACTTGTTTCTTTAGGATCATCTTTTGATGCAGCTTCTGTTGCAGAAATTAAAATGGTTTTAGAAGCAGGTGCAACGGCTGAGCGTATTTCTTTTGGGAATACTATTAAGAAGGAGCGTGATATTGCCTCTGCACATGCACTTGGTGTCTCGCTTTATGCTGTTGATTGCATTGAAGAAGTGGAAAAAGTGGCTCGTGCTGCACCAGGAGCTCGCGTATTTTGCCGAGTTCTTACCAATGGAGAAGGGGCCGAGTGGCCATTATCACGTAAATTTGGTTGCGTTCCTGCTATGGCAGTTGATGTATTGTGTCGGGCGCACCAATTGGGTTTGCAGGCACATGGAATTTCCTTTCATGTAGGATCACAGCAGACAGACCTGAATGCATGGGATCGTGCTCTCTCAGATGTGGCTATAGTTTTTGAGCGTTTGGAAAAAGAAGGAATTCAGTTGAAATTGATCAATATGGGAGGAGGATTTCCAACACGTTATTTACATGATGTTCCTACTGCGCAAGTTTGTGGTGTCGTTATTTTTGATTCATTGAAAGAATATTTTGGCAATCGTATACCTGAAACAATCATAGAACCAGGGCGTGCAATGGTTGGTAATGCTGGGGTTATTCGCACAGAAGTTGTCCTGATATCTAAAAAAGCAGACAATGATAATGTACGCTGGGTTTATCTTGATGTGGGTAAATTTAATGGCCTTGCTGAAACTATGGATGAAGCGATTCGTTATCCCATTGAGACAATGCGTGATGATAAAGCAATGGAGCCTTGTATTTTAGCCGGGCCTACATGTGATTCGGCAGATGTTATGTATGAAAAGTCACTTTATCTGTTGCCTTTATCTTTAACAGTGGGTGATGAATTGTTAATTCACGGGACCGGCGCTTATACAGCAACTTATGCATCTGTTGCTTTTAATGGTTTTGAGCCTCTACGATCTTATGTAATTTAAATTTTTCTCGTAATAATTGGGGTACGTCGTTATTTTCAATGGTGAAAAATATTTGCATGCGCTTAAAACAGAAAAACTGAGCTTATAGAGCTGTTGTGTTTGTAAGTGATTTTTTAAACGCAGTTTAATTATTAAGATATTTGGGGTCAAGTTCGCATTTTGTAAAAAGTGTCTTCAAGTTTAAGAGCTGATCTTATAACATTTTGACTCGATATTGTCGTGTTGCATTACATGTGACATTGAGAAAAATTTGCAGTATTTTACGCCATCAAGGGGATGAGGATGTTATCTGTTAGCACACCAAATAGGTCTTTGTTTTTCATGGAAGCTGAAGCTGTATGATCACCTAATTGAAATAGGTGATCATGAAAATGATCTAATTTGCACAGAGAAAGATATAACTATAACCTATTAACTCTACGTATTGCTTACATTGTAACCTTGCTCATAGAATATACTTATAGGCAGAACATATGTGGAAAGGAACTTTTTTACATTTAATGCTGTTTAAACTTAGTGCTCTGCGCTGATATTGGTGGATGGCGGTATTTTCTTGAGAAAAAAAGTTAAGAAAGTTAAGATACTAAAAAGAAAAAATATCATAAAAAAGAGATCACTAAAAGCCATGACTGCAGCTTGTGTGTAAACCATATTAAAAAGTTGAACTAAAGCAAGAGTTTGTGGATCAAAAGTAGAGAAGCTGAAAAGTCTAGTAAAGCTTGCAAGTGTTTCAGTCGCTTGGGTATTTCCAGGTTGGACAACTTCAGCTATGCGTTCATAATGGAGATTAGTCCGTTGTGTTATAAGAGTGCTGATAATAGCAAGGCCTACTGCACCGCCAAGATTTCTCATTAAATTAAAAATCCCAGAAGCATTTTTCATCCGTTCTGGTGATAAGGATCCAAAAGCAATGTTATTGATAGGAACCATACATAACATCATAGAACTACCGCGAAGAATTTGAGGCCACAAAAGTTCCCAGAATCCCCAGTCATCTGTGATTGAGGTAGCAAGCCAAGTCCCCCATGCAAAGCCAGCAAATCCTACAGCTATCATAAGACGTGGATCGATTCGTGCTGAAAGAAATCCAGCAAGAGGAGCGGTAAAAAACATAGCCAAACCTGAAATAAACAGCGTTTTTCCAATCATGAGTGCATCATAATGACGAATTTGACTTAAATAGACAGGATATAAATAAGTAAGGCCATAGAGGCCTATTCCAAGCATAAAGGCAAATATAGTAGAGATTGAAAAATTAAAATTGGAAAAAGCAGTAAGATCAACAATTGGTTCTTTTACATTAAAAACACGCCAAAAGAATACACTAGCAGATAAAACCGTAATAATAAAAAAGCTAAATACTAAATTATCATTGAACCAATCACGATGTGCTCCCTCTTCTAAAACATATTCTAAAGATCCCAAGAAGAGTGCCATAGAAATAAGTCCCCACCAGTCAAATTTAGCTAATAAAGAAGGATCTGCTTTATCAAAATCAATCAATTTCCAAGCTAAAATTGAAATAATAATTCCGAAGGGTACATTGATAAGAAAGAGCCAATGCCATGATAAGGCGTGGCTGACATATCCTCCTACTGTTGGACCAATGGTAGGTGCTAATGTTGCAACCAGTCCAATGATCGGTGAAATAATTGGACGTTTCGAAGGAGGAAACATGATATAGGAAGCAACAAAAACACAAGGAATAATGCCTCCACCGATAAAGCCTTGAAGTGCTCGATAAACAATCATCTGTTCAATAGATGTTGCTGTTGCACAAAGGACGGAAGCAATAGTAAATCCAGCAGCTGATACACTGAATAAAACCCGTGTTGAAAGTAAACGCCCTAAAAAGCCAGAAAGGGGTAACATAATGACTTCTGCAATGAGATAGGAGGTTTGAACCCATGAAATTTCACTAGAACTTGCTGAAAGACCAGCTTGAATTTCAGCTAAAGATGAGGAAACAATTTGGATATCCAAAATAGCCATAAACATGCCAACAGTCATGGCAATAAAAGCTATGATTTTACGCATTCCTATGCGTTCTTGAGCACCGGAAGAAGAGGGGGTAGAATTTTTCATAAAGGGATGATTAACTTTTTATAAAAGGCTTTGTATCATGTGGTTGTGTGCGTGTATCAATTGTTACTGAAACACTCATTCCTGCTCGGAAACGACCGCTTTTTAATGCATCTGCAGGGATAGCAATGCGAACTGGCACGCGTTGGGTAATTTTAGTAAAATTGCCTGTGGCATTTTGTGAAGGCAGGAGAGAAAAAATAGCTCCTGTTGCAGGCGAAATGGACAATACGGTTCCTTTAAGAACTTCATTTTTGAAAGCATCCACAGTGACATAAGCAGTTTGTCCGCTATGAATATTTTTCAGTTGCGTTTCTTTATAGTTGGCTTCAACATAAAGTACATGGGTGGGCACTAATGCTGCGAGGCGTTGGCCATTCACAACAAAATCCCCTGTTTTTGCAGTTAAATTTCCAATAATTCCGTCAAATGGAGCGTGCAGAGTGGTTGAATTAAGATCATATTCTGCTTTGTCACGCATAAGCTCAAGACTCTTCGTTTGGCTTTTTACTTCATCTTGTTGTGCTTCTAAAATTTGGATATTAGCCTGTGCAGCAGCTATTTGTGCATCGGTACGGGTGACATTGGCAATGGCTTGTTCATAGGCTGATTTTGCATTATCAACATTAGACTGAGCGACGTAACTATCAACTTTAAGTTGTGTTGCGCGTTCCAGGGTTAGTTTTGCGTTGGTTGCTACAGCTGAAGCAGCATCTTTTTGAGCTCGAGCTTCATCTAAAGCACTGCGAGCAGCTGTAATTTGCGCATCGATACGCATAAGGGTTTTCTGTTGTGTGTTGAGATTCGCTTCAGCTTGATCCAAACTGTTTTGATAATCATCACGTTTTAAATGGAATAGGACATCACCTTTTTTAACAGCTTGATTAGCGTCGACAGGGATGTCTTGAATATATCCATTTAACTTGGTGGCAATGGCCGCTATA
>NZ_KL503806.1:0-5000 GCF_000709795.1 Bartonella bacilliformis Ver097 | reverse complement strand
CTCCGAATACCTGGAAGAACTAACTGGCAGACACACGGCGGGTGCTAACGTCCGTCGTGGAAAGGGCAACAACCCTAACCACCATCTAAGGTCCCCAAGTTATGGCTAAGTGGGAAAGGATGTGAGGATCCCAAAACAACCAGGATGTTGGCTTAGAAGCAGCCATCATTTAAAGAAAGCGTAACAGCTCACTGGTCTAAATAAGGGTCTTTGCGCCGAAAATGTAACGGGGCTAAAGCCATACACCGAAGCTGTGGATTTGCTTTTATGAGCAAGTGGTAGCGGAGCGTTCCGTAAGCCTGTGAAGGGAGACTCGCGAGAGCTCCTGGAGGTATCGGAAGTGAGAATGCTGACATGAGTAACGATAAAGGGAGTGAGAGACTCCCTCGCCGAAAGTCCAAGGGTTCCTGCTTAAAGTTAATCTGAGCAGGGTGAGTCGGCCCCTAAGGCGAGGCCGAAAGGCGTAGTCGATGGGAACCACGTTAATATTCGTGGACCTGTGGGAAGTGACGGATTGCGTATATTGTAAGGTCTTATTGGATTGATCTTGCAGTAGAGTAATTCCAGGAAATAGCTCCCACATATAGACCGTACCCGAAACCGACACAGGTGGACAGGTAGAGAATACCAAGGCGCTTGAGAGAACTACGTTGAAGGAACTCGGCAAATTGCACGCGTAACTTCGGAAGAAGCGTGACCCTTTAGCGGGCAACCGTTAGAGGGTGGCACAGACCAGGGGGTAGCGACTGTTTACCAAAAACACAGGGCTCTGCGAAGTCGCAAGACGATGTATAGGGTCTGACGCCTGCCCGGTGCTGGAAGGTTAAGAGGAGATGTGCAAGCATTGAATTGAAGCCCCAGTAAACGGCGGCCGTAACTATAACGGTCCTAAGGTAGCGAAATTCCTTGTCGGGTAAGTTCCGACCTGCACGAATGGCGTAACGACTTCCCCGCTGTCTCCAACGTAGACTCAGTGAAATTGAATTCCCCGTGAAGATGCGGGGTTCCTGCGGTTAGACGGAAAGACCCCGTGCACCTTTACTATAGCTTTACACTGGCATTTGTGTCGGCATGTGTAGGATAGGTGGTAGACTTTGAAGCAGGGGCGCTAGCCCTTGTGGAGTCATCCTTGAAATACCACCCTTACCGACATGGATGTCTAACTGCAGTCCGTTATCCGGATTCAAGACAGTGTATGGTGGGTAGTTTGACTGGGGCGGTCGCCTCCTAAAGAGTAACGGAGGCGCGCGAAGGTAGGCTCAGAACGGTCGGAAATCGTTTGTTGAGTGCAATGGCATAAGCCTGCCTGACTGTGAGACTGACAAGTCGAGCAGAGTCGAAAGACGGTCATAGTGATCCGGTGGTCCCGTGTGGAAGGGCCATCGCTCAACGGATAAAAGGTACGCCGGGGATAACAGGCTGATGACCCCCAAGAGTCCATATCGACGGGGTTGTTTGGCACCTCGATGTCGACTCATCGCATCCTGGGGCTGGAGCAGGTCCCAAGGGTATGGCTGTTCGCCATTTAAAGCGGTACGTGAGTTGGGTTCAGAACGTCGTGAGACAGTTCGGTCCCTATCTGCCGTGGGTGTAGGAATATTGACAGGATCTGTCCCTAGTACGAGAGGACCGGGATGGACGTATCTCTGGTGGACCTGTTGTGGCGCCAGCCGCATAGCAGGGTAGCTATATACGGACGGGATAACCGCTGAAGGCATCTAAGCGGGAAACCCACCTGAAAACGAGTATTCCCTTGAGAACCGTGGTAGACCACCACGTTGATAGGTCAGGCGTGGAAGTGTGGTAACACATGAAGCTTACTGATACTAATAGTTCGATTGGCTTGATCGTTCTCATTTCCTCTATTCATTCATGATGAAACACTCAATTAATGAATAAAACTAAAACTTAATAAAAGCACAAAACCAGTTTCTCATTCTATGCCCTTTGCTGACTTGGTGGTTATGGCGGAACGCCTGCACCCGATCCCATCCCGAACTCGGCCGTGAAACGTTCCAGCGCTGATGGTACTTTGTCTTAAGGCACGGGAGAGTAAGTCGCTGCCAGGTCTGCTAAAGGCATAGAAACATCCTCACAATCTTCAAAAAATTCTGTCACTTTAAAGATAAAGTGAAAAGGGACAAACAACAAAAAGAAGGAAAAATACCCCAAATAGGGCCGTCTTTTCTTCATGGCGCGGGGTGGAGCAGCCCGGTAGCTCGTCAGGCTCATAACCTGAAGGCCGCAGGTTCAAATCCTGCCCCCGCAACCAGTATCTCCATCTTCTCTCTTTGTGTCCTACGCATACAGTTTCTCTCCTTCTTATTTCTAATGCACAAGCATGAACAATGTTTGTGTTTTAATGTGGCTTTCTGCTGCCCAAACCAAGCCCCTACAAAAGGTGTAAAGCTCTCTTTCATAAACATCTCAGCTTATGGAGTACTGTCTCATTGTATAAATACGCTTCATCTTTATAGGAACGTAGCTTACTTACTGCCTCAAAAAAATACAGAGCAGAGGTCTAAAAAATAAATCTCGTGCCCTGTATCTCTATCTTGTGGATTCTATTCCGTATAAAACTCAGATTAATAACTACAACTATATTAATAAACACTAATTAAGCTTATTACTCTGCCTTATCGATTGCGCTTTAAAACTTTAAAAAACAGTCTTTAAGCACCTTATTGGATCGCACATCTGCCACTGAGACACTGATTAAAAAGCGCTGCTCTTGGAAGAAGGCCACTACCTCTTCTACCGTCTCCTTCTCCAGTGCAATCCCTTTGAGATAAATAAAAATCTAAAGAAATCTCATGTCTCAAAGCCATTTGAATTGTTGCGAGTGAATGAAGTATTAGAATGCCTCCACGTGTAAGATTATTAAATACTTCTTCTGCTGTTGTTATTGGAGTAAGACGTTGTATGTATCGTTCAAAAGTTATTCTAGCTGTATTCGTTGGGATTAACACGAGCCCGTCTCTTGTTCTTAAAATAGGTTGGGCATGACCAGATGTTCCTGTATAGCTTGTTCTCACCATTGAAAGATACCAAAGTGTGCCACTAGGAGCAGTAAACATATTTTGAATTACTCTTATCATTTCTTCATGTGTTCTAACAACGGCTGAAGGTCTCCAATCATAATTGGGCAATAACATTAGTGCTGCTGAACGAGTTATTCTAGTTGTGCGTGTATAGCTACTCTCTCCTGCGTACAAAGGTACATTAGCATAATTTTCTGTGTTATGCAGCCTTTCTGCAAGCAGAGGGAATCTTGCGCGAAAGGAAATAAATAGATTTGTATTAGGAGCTGTATTAAAAAAATATCCTTCCCCATCTCGAGGAGGATGACTGTAATGATATTCTTGCAATTCAGCAAGCATTTGTAGAGTCTGCAGCATGCAGGGTCCGCAATAGGCAATTATTGGTGTTGTGCCAGGAATATTACTTCTAGCGATTTGCCATAATCTTTTTTTCCATTCCTCAGTAAGTTCAAAACTAGGAGGTAATGATCGTTTTTCTCGTATGTGAGCAGTCTGTGTAACATTCTTCTTTGTTCCAGGAGCCGGGCAATAAGTCAGTGTATCCCCTAAATTCCCATTAACAAAGCGATTCCACCGTTCAATGTCGTAATCAAAAATAAAATCAGAGGTAGGGTGGTTATATTGCGATTCTTGTTTAGTAATATAATCACTTGTAGCTGTATAAGGGAAACCCCAATTCGAGCCATATTGGGTAACTCTTAACAGATTGCCTAGATAATCCAAGATGGGGCCTTCACTTCCATTTAACTGAGAAAGATCCCAAAAGCCAATATCTTTGTTTTTTGTGTTGTTGGAAATAGTTTCTTTACACGATAACCACTTTACCCAATTCCAACTTTCTGATTTAGCTTGTTGGGAAACCATGCAAGACATTGCTCTAGAGGAAGGGAAATATCGAGCAATATGACCATTTTCTGGATTATAATAGAGATCAAATAGCTCTGATCGTGATCCATCGTCTGTAACATAATATCTAGTCTGGGTAGAACCACTGATAAAGTTCCAACCTAAGAAAGTTTTTGTATTAAGATTCACAGGAGGAGCTACAGTGTTTGCCCATTTATTCATGTTGACTAACCTATGATCATAGGAAGCTCTAGAGTCTTTTGAAATATAAAGGTACCATTTATAATCTTTAACACGGAATCTTCCATCTGCTGTATGAAAGGCATTTCCTGTAATGATCCAGCGTTGATTAGCATCATTGATAACACAGGGTCTTAATAGGAGATAATCCCAGTCGGCTGTAGACTTTCCATCAATACCTGTTACGGAGCTAGGAGCGGTCATACACAGCCAAACATTATTCACATTCCAAGAAACTCTTTGTAAAACATCATATCGAGCAGGTAGAGCACTGGAAGCAGAACAATTGTTGAGGTAAATATAACTTTCACCATTTACAAATGTTGGAGTATAACAATATTCGTATTTTGTATGGACCTTAACACGAATAGCTTCATCATGAGGGTTATCAGTAGGGGGTTGAATTTGATGAGGAATAGGAGCTGAAATAGAAGTTTGAAGAGTGAGTAATAAACTGCAAAAAAATAATAACGACGTCAATTTCATTTTTATTCCCTTTCGTGAAAATCTCTCCCCTTTTTTGATGAATTGGCTAGAAAATTGCGCTTTATAATCTTTCTGCTGAAGATAGAATTGACGCTGTTCTCGATAAAATAATAAATTCCTCCTGTTGTTTGCTTTTGGCAATGGATGGGTTTGAACGTTAAAATTTCTAAGACATCATAAAAACCTAAAGAAAATTAAAGAAGCAATACGGATTTTAGGGAAAGTAGTCTGTTGTTTTTTCTTGACAAGGGAAGTTTTTGAAAAAATGGTATAGGATATGCTTCTTAAGCGAGATTGGCTTTTGATTTAAAAGTTCGTAACTTTTAGAAATTCGTAAAAATGAATAGAAATTAATAAGAAAAAGGAGAGTGCTTTATGCTATAAAAG
>NZ_KL503805.1 GCF_000709795.1 Bartonella bacilliformis Ver097 | reverse complement strand
ATCGCCATTCAGGGAAAAGCGTAGATGTGTTGTTGAGTGCAGGCATTTAATCTCGATTAATCCATCTTTCCCAATCAGTCCGTCAGGACTGGCTCTAGCCATTTTAAATAGGTGCCGATTTTACCCAATACGCAGCTGATTTAAGTGATAAGCTTGGGGCCTTTAAGAAAAAATAGGAGGGGTTATCCATTTTATTTGGTGCACGTTTTATGCCGGTTATCAATGATATGATTAATGCTTTTTCTTTATTGATTGATGAAAACCGCGAGCTAATTCAAATAATCATTACGGAATGGATGCAAAAAATTAAGATAAATCATGAAAGATCTGCAAAATCCTTCTTCTGATTTGAGACAGAGCTTTACAGACATCACTGAACAATTGAAAGGTTAGTTTCAGCGGATGGAACCACTTATTGGTAAAATCAGTCTCTTTAAGGTTGGCATTATGGCTCTTAGAGCTTTCATATTTGGTCATTTAATTGCATCATTGACCATGGTTGGGCTGCATTTGTTACGCTTGGCTATACAATCATGACAACCCCTATAGGCTGGATTCTAGCTGGTATGATGGCACTGATTGCTGTTGGATATATGCTTCACAAACATTGGAACAAAATTACAGTTTCTATAAGTGGATTGTGGGAGTGTGTTGCGCAAAAAATCGATAATTTAGTTGAATGGCTGTATGGGATCAATTTAGTAAAAGCAGGCGCTCATTTCATTGAAAGCTTTTGGGATGGCATAAGAAGCAGGTAGTTAGCTATGACAGAATGGCTTCATAATATGGTTCAGAAACTTACGGAGTGGATGCCTGATTTTGTAAAAAAGCTAGATTTCAACGTCAATATAAACAAAACGTCTATAGAGGTTATTAAAAATTTTACAGATGAAACAAATGCGCGAGCAAAAAGATTTGTGAACGCAACTGTTGTTTCCAATATTCCTCCTGAACAACGAGTACGGGGTGTTCAGACAGGTACAGTAGAAACGCAGCATATTGGAGGCTGCAAATATAAAGGTAGAAGCTTTTAAGGTTCCTAAACCGATTGTGATAAACAAGCCTTCTGAAATTGATGCCTCAATAAAAATCACCAATTTAAACATTATGCTCGGCAGCAACGTATAGCTATTGCTTCAAGTCTTTCGGATTAAGCACTATGGTATTGGCTTTAGGGGACTTTATCTTTTGATGTTTCATGAGTTGAACAAGGACGGCTTGGGAGAAAAGCAGCTCTTCAATTACCTGCGGTTGCGAACGCAGAGTTTTCTCTGACAGGTGTGATTTATCCAGATTTTAAAAGTGGCTATGGGCAACTAGAATATTTACGGCAAATGGCTCACGAAGGTGCACATACGCTTGTGATGGGGCAAGGACAGGTTTTGTGGGGAGATTTATCATTCTTTCCATTGATGAGAAGTAGAGCTTTTTTTACCATAACGGTCTTCCACGAAAGCAGGAATTTATCCTGCAATTGAGGGAATACGGTGAAGATGGAGTAAGCTATAGGTGATGTTTATATCATAAAAGATGGTGACATGGTTGATGCACTTTGCTGGAAATATTAATCCAAAGGGCCAGCAAGCACTTACAGTTGAGCGTGTTTATGCAGCAAACTATGGTCTTGCAGATTATGGGGTGATCTTAAAAGTGGGGATCACTATTTTCTTGTCTGCTTTGCTTTATCCTAAAGCCACACCAGTTATCAGACTTTGGAAAAGTAAAAAGTGAAGCCTTTTTACAGAATTTTCTCAGAAGGTGAAGATATCACTTATCCTTTAATGGACTATGTGACGTCAATTAAAATCACTGATGAAGCAGAAGACAAAAGCGATCGTATCACCATAGAACTTGATGATCGTGCTCGTGAAAGTGACAATGGTTTTCTTGATATTCCTTTAATTGGAGCAGTTTTTTCTGTCACTCTTGGCTATGAGGGTAGCAAAGTGCATGATATGGGGAATATTTCATTGATGAGATATGTGTAAGCAGTCCGCCACAAAGCTTGAGCATCACGTGTCGTACAGCGTTTATGAATAGTTCCTACAGAACACCTCAAAGCCAATCTTACCATCAGCAAACATTAGGGAAGATTCTTCAAGAGATAGCAGAACGTAATGGCTACACACCATAATTTGATCCCACTATTGCGCAAATTATAGTGCAGCATATTGATCAGATTGTTGAAAGCGATATGGCGCTTGCTGCTCGTCTTGCTGGAGATTATGATGCTGTAGCAAAACCTATAGATGGTCACCTTGTTCTTGCAAAACGAGGTTATGGTAAAGCCATAACCGGTGAACTCTTCCCAGGAGTAATTATTCATGAGAAGATGTGTACCTCTTGGTGTTTTGAGTATAGTGCACGAAATAAAGCCGGTGCAGCGAATAGTCTAGAAACAGAGGTTGGTGAAGATCAAAAAGCCGCTGCAGAAGTACAAGTATCAACAGTGAATGATGAAGGCCATGATTTTATCCATATGGATGGAAAGCGTTGCGCTTCCACCCAAGAGAGCAGAAAGTAGGCCGGTGAAGGATGTTCCTGAAAAAATAAGCAAGGAAAGAAAAGGGGGTGTTATAGCGATCTATCATAATTTACGTAGTGGTGATAAAAAGAGGTCAAAGTTGGTAGCCTACCTTTTCATGCGTTGAAATATACTTATCATAATCATTCAGAAGTTGTTGCTACAATTGTTGCGTATCGGAATCAATCCATGCGCGGGCGGTTATTTTTTACGTGTGATATGGGAGGAGATCCGTTTATTCAATCAGAAGCTCAGTTTATTCAAGCGCCACTTTTCCGGCTTTATATTCCAGCCATATGGTGCATCAAAAGTATAAAGCATAGTTTTTCGTGCAGTGGTGGTTATACGATGAGCATTGATTGCGAGCTGTTTGAAGAAGAGCAAGAAGACACTGTGAAAACATCACAGATATTGCTCAAAGCGATGTGTAAAGCCTTACCTTAAAAAGGACAATATGTGCGACGTTGGGAATAAAAACACTATAAATTAGCTATTTTCAAAAATGGAAATGAATAATGCCTTTCCATAAAGGGATGGGCTTTTTTTATGAGGAGAGATGTATGCGGAAAATATCCAAAGAAGGATTTGCACTCATTAAGCAATGGGAAGGATTGCGCTTGTATGCTTATCAAGATGTTATTGGTGTCTGGACAATAGGCTATGGCCATACAGCACAAGCAGGAGAACCCATTGTACAAGAGGGTATGAAGATCACTGAAAACCAAACAGAAACCATTTTGAAATGAGATTTGAAACAATTTGAGAGCACTGTTGAGCAGGCTGTTACTGTTCCTTTAACTGATGAGAAATTCGCTACTCTTGTGTCGTTTTGCTATAATGTAGGGACAGAAGCTTTTTGCAATTCTACATTTTTGAAAAAGATGAACAAAAGCGATTATGAAGCCGTCCCAGCTGAATTGCAAAAATGGATTAGGGCAGGTGGTAAACGTTTGTAATGGCTTGCTAATCGTCGGGCAGCGGAAGCTGGGCTATGGGTCAAAGGGGCTTATGTTTCTTCAAATTATCAAAAAGTAGAAATAAAAGAGCCACATCATTCTTTGAAAACAGAAGTTTTTGCACCTATCATTGGATCCTTATCAGGTTTAACAGGGCTTTTTACGGGACAAGGCCCTGTGCAATGGGCTTTAGCTTCGATTATGGTTTTGGCAGCCTGTATAGGGTGTCTTCATTGCAAAACGGTTTCAGGAAAAACGCTTATGACCTGGTTGAAAGAATATTTCCTGCTCGTATTAGCAGCTTTGGCTGCTTTTTTATGGCCTTAGTGAAAGCCTTTTGTCTTGGGCAAGAAGACTGAACAGCAAAAGCAAATGGAGCATGCATTAAAGATGGCGGTAACATGGCTTGAGGTAGAAAATGGGATCAACAGGAAAATTGATACTGATGTACGTGCTGATCTTTCTCAATGGTTGCGCAACATAATGAACGAGCGTTTTGTATTGATTTGATTGGTTATCAATTTATGTAGAACACTAAGATTTAGATATGATGAGTCCAAATTTGGTGAGAGATTTTTTAAAACATAATAAGCAAGGTAAAAATATCTGTGGTTAGCAACATAGCTAGAAAATAAAGTAACAAAAATGTAGAGCTGACAGAAGCAGAGAAAAAGCTTTTGCAAGATATGATCAGTACTTACCAGGGTATGAAAATGATGTCTCGCTTAACGAGGTGGATAGTGCTGATCATATTTTTGTTTATTCTTGATCTTGAGCGCCTTATGAATGCACTTGACACGATCTTCACACATTTGAAGTTATGGCTTGCAAAGACTTAACAGGCTATAATGAAAGAGCTCAGTTGAAACACTCTATTTCCCTTACCGAACTCTTTCATTTTTTTAACAATTTTTAATTTTCATTGGATTGCACATCTGCCACTTCCACACTGATTAATGAGAGAGCTTCTTGGAAACTCTTTATTGCCTCTTCTATCGTCTCCTTCTCCAGTGCAGTTTCTTTGAGACACGTAAAGACTTAAAGGAATCTCATTGAGATGAGCCATTTGAAAAAATGCGATTGACTGAGTTTGAATTCTAGAGCTACTGCTTTGCGAAAGTTCATGAAGCACTATATTGGGGTCTGTTATAGGGGTAAAATACCTGCTAAATTGTTCAAAAGTTGTGCCATATGTGTTTGTAGGTAATACTATGACTCCGTTCCCTGTTCTTATAATAGGCTGGGCATGACCAAGGAAGAGGCCTCGTTCACCTTGTCTGATAGCTACAGAAAACCAAAGTGTTCCAACAGGAGCATACAATATATCTCTAATCCTGCTTAGCATTTCTTCTTGATTTCTTGCAAGAGTCAAAGGCCTCCACTCATATTGAGGCAACATCGTTAATGCTACTGCACGACCTAATCTACTCATTCGTGTCATAAAATCTTCCCCTACATGATAGGGGATATCATGATTAAAACGTATAGTGTCAAGTCTTTGTGTAAGTTCAGGAAATCTAGCACGAAGTGAGGGAAATAGATCCACACCTGCTTGCGTATTAAAGAAATAACCGTTTCCGTCTTGCAAGGGTTCTCTTTGATAACGTTCTTGTAACTCAACAAGCATTTGCAGAGTCTGCACCATACAGGGGCCACAAATGCCGATTCCTTCTAAGCCTGCAGGAGTACTGCTGATAGCAATTTGCCATAGTCTGTTTATCCACGCATCAGTAAAGGTAAAATCAGGGGGTAAAGATCGTTTTACTCGTGTTTTAGCAATATTCTCCTTTTTTCCAGGAGCAGGGCAATGAGCAAGTGTATCTCCTAAATTCCCATTGACATAGCGATTCCATCGCTCCATGTCATGAGGAAAAATAAAATTAGATTTTGGAGAATTAGTTGTATCTTTTTCCAGATAACTCGGCTTAGCTGTGTAAGGAGTACCCCAATTGGGGCCGTGTTGGGTAACTCTTAAAAAATTACCTTGATAATCTGTGAGTGTCCCTTCACGCCTAGCATAAAAAACAATGTCCCAGGAAAAAATATCTCGTTGAGGAGTGACAGTATCTTTATCTTTACACAATGCCCATTTGACCCAATCCCAATTTTCTGAAGAAGATTGTTGGGAAAACATACAAGACATTGCTCCTGTGGAAGAAAAATATCTGGCAATGTGGCCATTTTCAGGATTATAGTAAAGATCAAAAACGTCTGATTTAGATCCATCGTCTGTGATGTAATATCTAGAGAAGCTAGGGCCACTTGCAAAATTCCAGCCTATAGACATTTTGAGATTAATATTCACAGGAGTAGCAACAATGTGTTCCCACCGATTCATTGTGGGAATTAAGGTATGATCGTAGTAATCATGAGGGTTTTTTGAAATATAAGTATACCATTTCGTGTCTTTAATACGAAAATTTCCCTTGGCTGTATAAAAGGCATCTTTGTTAGAGGTATTTTTTTTAATGACCCATTGTTGGTTTGGATCATTGATTACACAAGGTCTTAATACAATATAATCCCAATTAGCTGTAGATTTTCCCTCAATACCTGTAACTGAATTAGGAGCTGTCATACATAGCCAAACATTATCAACCTTCCAGGCTATTCGTTGAAAGAGGTCGTACCTGGCCAATTTAGCATAATTGCAATCCCCGATGTAAACGTAACCTTCACCTTCCACAAATGTTGGAGTATAGCAATATTCTTTCCCTGTATGGACTTTAATACGAATAGCTCTGTCACCAGGAGTTTGAGGGGGTGTTTGTATGATTTGAAGAGGGAGAGGAGCTGCCAAAGAAGTTTGAATAGTCAATAGTAAACTACAGAAAAATAAAAACGTCTTCAATTTCATTTTTTGTTTCCTTTTGCATTTTTCTCATACTGCTACTAACCAGTTAGTCAGAAAATCGCTCTTTATATCCTTGTTATGAAGGATAGAGTTTCACCAGATTTTGGATAGGATAATTTTTTTGTTTTATCCATATTGTTTGTTTTCAAGAGCTTTCATTGAATTGCACATCTGCCAACGGAACTTCCACTTCCACACTGATTAATGAAAGAAACAAGAGGATTGCGTCCATTGCCTCTTCTATGCTCTCCTTCTCCCGTACAATTGTTTTCAGATATGTAAGTGCTCAAAGGAAGTTCATCTAGCTGAGCCATTTGATAAGTCATGAGTGCATAAAGTTCTCGAGTTCCACCGAATGAAAGATGATTGAGAATTGTTTGTACATCATCTGTGGCGGTAACAGCAGTTGTGAATTGTGCCTGAGTCATATTAGCTACGTTTGTGGGGACTACTATTAGCCCTCCCTCTACTCTGAGAATAGGTTGGGCATGAGCAGTGATGCCTGTCTGGCTTGACATAATAATGCTAGAAAACCAAACTGTTCCAACAGGAGAACGCAACATTGTTCGAATGATTCTTTCCATATCGCTTCTGTTTCTCGCTAATGATGAATAAGGTCTCCAATCATATCTAGGTAACAACATTAATGCTCCTGAACGCGCTATTCTCACGGTCCGCGTAATAAAATCTTCTCCTGGATGATAAGGCAAATTATAATAAGCCGTTGTACTTTCAAGCCTTGCTGTCAGCACAGGAAATCTTTCACGAAATGAGAAAAATGGATTCATTAAATACTGCGTATTAAAGAAGTAACCTGTTCCATCTGGACGGGGCTCGCTTCTTGTTGAATAATCTTCTTGCAATTCGGCAAGCATTTGCAGAGTTTGTAATAGGCAGGTTCCACAAAAAGCAATATTATCCCTACCATGGTAACTCGTACTTACGGCGATCTCCCATAATCTTTTTATCCATGCCTCGGTGAGTTTAAAATCAGTCGGTAAAGATCGTTTCGTTCGTATATGAGAGGTATGTGCAGTACCCTTTTTTCCAGGAGCAGGGCAATAATCAAGTGTCTCCCCTAAATTGCCATTAACATAGCGATTCCATCGCGCAGTGAATGGATCAAGAGTAAAATTAGATGTTGGGGATTCTTTTGTTTCTGTCATAATGTAATGAGGTGTAGCTGTATAAGGCACACCCCAATGGGTACCGTATCGAGTGACTCTGAGCGGATTTTTATTCTGATCCAGAATGAGACCTTCATTTCCGTTTAACTGATAAATATCCCAGGAGGAAGAGGTCTTACCGAAAGTAACTTTGTCCGTGCAAGGTATCCATTCTACCCAATTCCACTTTTGAGAGGGAGATTGTGTGGAATTCATACAATAGAAGGATCCATCTTTAGGGTAATATTGCGCGAAATGACCATTTTCTGGATTATAATAAAGAGGCAGCGGAACTTTAGATACTGAAGATGAGTTATTTTGAAGATAATAGCTCCAAAAAGCAAGAGGGCTGTGAGTTACATATATCCACCTTATAAAGGTCCTGAAACTCATATTACCGGGCATAGCGACCCTGTTTATCCAAGAAGTCATTGCAGGGATTAAAGTATGATCATAATAAGCTGTTTTGTCTTTTGTAATATAAGCATACCAGCCATAGTCTTTAACACGAAATTTTTTATCGGCTGTATAAATGACATTATTTTCAATAATCCATTGTTGATTGACATCATTGATCACACAAGGTCTTAGTAAAAGATAATCCCACTTAGCTGTAGATTTTCCACCAATACCTGTAACTGAACTAGGGGCTGTCATGCACAACCAGACACCATTTATTTTCCAAGTGATTCTTCTAAACACGTCATAACGAGCCGGTTTAACGGTAGAAGAATTACAGTCATTGAGATAGATATAGCCATCTCCTTTTGTAAAGATTGGGGCATAACAATACTGGCCTGTTGTACGGGTTGTAGTAACACGAATAAATCTGTCACTCCCAGTCTCAACTTTGTGCTGTTCTGGACGAATAGGTGCAGAAAAAGAAACTTGAATAGTCAATAATAAGCTAAAGAAGAAAAATAGCAACTTCAATTGCATTTTTTATTTCCTGTGTGACATCCTTCCCGCTTTTCTGTTGATGAGTTCGTTAAAAAATCGCGCTTGATACCCAACTTTGAATAAGATAATATTTTTATGTTTTATTTATGGAGACAGAAAATAAAGAGCTTTTTCCAGAGAGGATCAGTACTTCAAGGTATGAAGATGATGTTCCGCTTAATGAGACGGATGGTATTGATAATATTTTATGATTTTTGATTTTAAGCGTCTTATGAATGCACTTGACCGATCTTCACACATTTTAAAAATGGCTCCCAAAGGTTTAAAAGGCTATGCCATTGTCCATTGAAAGAGTTTAGTAACATTCGTCTTTTTGAAAAAAACTTATCTCGCTTGATCTCGTGCCATTTCTTTATAAAACTCTTTCATTTTTCAATAACTTTTAATCTTCAATATGATTCACATACATCTGCCACTACCACATTGATTAATGGTTGTAGTATTTGGAAATTCTCCACTACCTCTTCTACGCTCTCCTTCTCCAGTACAGTTTCTTTGAGACATAGAAACACTCAAAGGCGGTGCATTGAATCCAACCATTTGAAAAGTTGTAATTGCATAAATGTTTCGACGTCCCTCAACTGAGAGATAATACAACAATCTTGCTGAGTTTGTGGTTGGACTGAGAAGAGTTCTGTATCGTTCAAAAGATATGCCAAGTGTATTTGTAATTATTAATACGAATCCTTGGTGTGTCATCACAAAAGGTTGAACATGAGCAATTCGGTCTGTACCAGCTGCATTAGCTCTGGAAATTAAAAGAAACCCAATAGTTCCAGGAGCAAGGTTTACTAGATCTCGAAGTGTTCTTAGCATATCTTGCTGCGTGCTTGCAGTAGCTGAAGATATCCATAAATAGTCGGGTAAAAACATCGATATCATTAGATGGGCTGCTCTATGCGCTCGTTCATGCCTACTCTCCTCTGCAAACAAAGGTACTGTAGCATAAACTTGTGTTGTTTCAAGTCTTGCTGTAAGACCAGGATATCTTTGACGAAATGAGAGAAATGGATCCGCACCTGCTTGCGTATTAAAGAAGTAACCGCCATCTCTAAGGGGGGTCTTTGATGGTATTCTAGCAATTCAGCGAGCATTTGTGCAGTATGCAACGTGCAGGCTCCACAATAGCCAACTTCTTCTTGACGCCCAGCGACAGTACTTGTAGCAATCTGCCATAGTCTGTGTATCCGCTCCGGAGTGAGAGTAAAATCAGGAGGTAAATGTCGTTGTACGCGTGTCTTGGAAGGTTGAGCAACATTCTCCTTGTTTCCAGGAGCAGGGCAATCAGTGAGTGTTTTTCCTAAATTCCCATTAACGTAGAGATTCCATTGTTCAATACCAGGAGAAAGCATAAATTTAGATTTTGGAGAATTTGTTGTGTCTTTTTCAAGGTAATCAGGCTTAGTTGTATAAGGGACACCCCAATTGGGACCATGTTGGGTGATTCTTAACGCATTACTATTAGAATCCAGAATAAAACCGTCACGCCCATCTAACTGAGAAAGATCCCAGAAGGCAGAATCCTTCTTTTTAGGAATTTCATCTGTACAATATGTCCATTCTACCCAATTCCAATTTTGTAAGAGAGATTGTTTGGAAGCCATACAATAAAGGTACCCACTGTTAGAGTAATATTGCGCGATATGGCCATTTTCTGGGTTATAATAAAGAGGCATTTCAGAGAGTGAGGATGAGTTATTTTGAAGATAGTAGAGATGGAAAACGGGAGGGTATATATTGATAAATAGCCACGCTATAGATGTTCTGAAACTGAGATTAACGGGAGTAACAATCCTTTTGATCCAGGAATCCATTTGAGGGGTTAAAGTGTGGTCATAATAAGCGCTTTTATCCTTTGAAATATAAGCATACCACTTATAGTCTTTAACACGAAATTTTTTATCGGCTGTATACAAGATACGGTTTTCAATGACCCAACGTTGATTAGGATCATTGAGAACACAAGGTCTTAATAAAAGATAATCCCAGTCAGTTGTGGAGTTTCCGTCAATACCTGTGATTGAGCTAGGGGCGGTCATACACAACCAGGTATCATTTACTTCCCAAGCTACTCTTTGAAATAGGTCGTAGCGCGCTTTTTTAACGCTAGAAGAGTTACAATTATCAATGTAGATATAGCTTTCTCCTTTTGTAAAAACTGGAGCATAGCAATACTCTTTTCCTGTATGGATCTTAACGTGGATAGCTTTATCCTGAGGATGGTTAGGAGGAGTTTGAATCACTCCCGGAACAGGAGCTCCTAAAGACGTGTGAGCAGTTAGTAATAAACTAAAGAAGAATAAAAGGATCTTCCATTTCACTTTGACTTTCTCCCCATTTTTTTGATGAGTTAGTTGAAAAACCACATTTTACACTCTTCTTTCTGAGGATAAGATTTTACGATATTCTAAATGAAATAATTTTTTTATGTTTTATTTATGTTATTTGTCTTCATCATACACGGCGTATTTGAATATTAACATTCATTCAAAATCAGAGGAGACAGAAGAAAAATAGCTTTTGCTAACAGTGATTAAATATACCGAAGTATGAAGATGATGTCTCGCTTAATGGGACGGATGATACTGATTATATTTTTTGGTTTTTGATTTTGAGCGTTTTATAATACGCGCTATACGATCTTCACACATTTGAAGCAATGGCTTGCAAAAACTTAAAAGGCTACGCCATTGTCCATTAATAAAATTTAGTAACATTCGTCTTTTTGAAAAAATTTATCTAGCTTGATTTCTTACCTTTCCTTATCAAATTCTTTCATTTGTTAATTTTTATTGAATGGCACACCTGCCATTGCCTAGACACTGATTAAGGAGAGAGCTTCTTGGAAATTGTCCATTGCCTCTTCTATGATCTCCTTCTCCAGTGCAATTGTTTTGAGATATATAAAGACTTAATGGAATTTCATCTATCAGAGCCATTTGATAAGCTATGAATGAATAAAGTTCTCGAGTGCCGTTAACTGAAAACTCAGAAATCAATACATCTAGATTTGTTGTTACGATAAGAGCTTCTCTTAATTCGTCCAAATCAATACCAGGTGCGTTTGTAGGGATTAGGACTAATCCTTGATCCTTGGTTTGTACTTAAAATAGGTTGTGCGTGACCAATGATGCCTGTACCACTACTATCCGATCTAACAATTGCGGCATACCAAATTGTTCCAATAGGAGCACGCAACAAATTTTGAATCTCACTTCTCATTTTGCTGTGCGTTCTTACAAAATTTGAGGGCCTCCACTCATATTGGGGTAACAACATTAATGCAGCTGCGCAAGTTATCCTACTCGTTCGTGTGAAATGATCCTCTCCTTCATGCCAAGGTGCATCAAGATAAAAAATTGTCATTTCGAGTCTTGCTGCCAGATGAGGAAATCTCTGGCGAAATGAAGTAAATGGATCCACACCAGGAGCTGTATTAAATAAATAACCTGTTCCATCTTGATGCAGCTCTCTTTTTAAAGAATCTTCTAGCAATTTGCCATAATCTTTGTATCCATTCATCGGTAAGTTTAAAATCGTTAGGTAGGGATCGTTTTACTCGTGTTTTAACATTGTCTTTTTTCCAAGAGTAGGGCAATAAGCAAGTATCTTCCCTAAATTCCCATTGACGTAGCGATTCCATTGGTTAACGAAATTATCAAGAACAAAATTAGATATTGGGGAGTGTTCTTGTGTCTGTTTTAATGTAAATCGGCTTAATAGCTGTATAAGGAACACCCCAATGGTGTCCATATCGAGCGATTCTTAACGGATTGCTTTATAGCTCAGAATGAAACCTTCACGCTCCTCTAACAGAGAAAGATCCCAGTAAAAAGGATCATTTTTTTCATAAGCTTTATCATTACAATAGTTCCACCTTATTCAATCCTCTGATAAGGATTGTGTAATCATCATACAATATAAGGACCCATTGTTGATTTGGATTATTGATCACACAGGGTCTTAATAAGAGATACCCCCATTCAGATGTTGCTTTCCCATCAAGGCCTGTCACTGAGTTGGGAGCAGTCATGCACAACCATGTATCATTCACATTCCAAGCAACTCTTTGAAATAGATCATAGCGAGCTGGTTTAACGATAAAAGAATTATAGTCATCGACATATATAGCCTTCTCCTTCTGTAAAGACTGGAACATAGCAATATTTTTCTTTTGTATGGAGTGTAATGCTAATAACTTTTTCATAAGGTTTATCAAGAGGTCGTTGCAGGATAAGCTCAGGTTTTGGAGGAATAAGAGCAGAAAAAGAAGTATGAAGAATCAAGAGCAAGCTCAAGAAGAATAGCAACAGCCTTAATTTCATTATATTTCCTTTTGATTTTCTCCCCTCTGTGATTGTTTATGGATGAGTCAGAAAATCACACTTTGTTTCATACTGTGTTGTCTCGAAAAACAAAACTTATGGTGCTATGGATAAAACAATAAATTATTAATGCTTAATTCGCGTCATTTTCCATTTATTATGGATGTGCCTGAACGTTGAATTTTAAAAACTCCGTAGAGCTTAAAGAAACAATGCCGTTTTGTAAAAAGTAGGCCGTTGTCTTTCTTTTACAATGGCCATTATGTTCGGGATATATCTACCAAGCAAGAGTGGCTTTTGATTTTAAAATTAGTGGCAATGAAATAGGGATTGAGCGTGAAGAGCGTTTACCCAGATTTATTTGGTAAAAGAGTTAATTTTGCTTTGCATTCTACTTTTAGAGGTCAATTTTGATGAGGTTTGCAGAGGTGAATTAGAAAATTCTATTCCCTCACTTAAAAAAAGATCAATCAAATCAATGTATTTAAACATTGGAAAATTTGGTGCCCAGAAGAGGACTCGAACCTCCACGCCTCGCAGCACAGATACCTGAAACCTGCGCGTCTACCAATTTCGCCACCTGGGCATAAAGTTTATCTAAGCTGGTGATACAAACCTGTCAATCGAATTATAAAAGTTCATGAAGCAATAGATTGGATGAAGTTTTTTATACTGATTGTGATTTTAGTAATTTAAGGTTCGATAATTTTTTTTGATAGAATTGTTGAGTCGGCATTAAATTCGTAAATAATAGGAACACCAGTTTCTAATTCTTGCAATACAATTTCTTCGCTACTTAGACCTTCAAGTACCATAATGAGAGCACGAAGAGAATTACCATGTGCAACAATTAAAACAGTTTGAGAACGCAAAATATGAGGTTGAATATGGTGAAAGTAATAAGGCCAAACGCGTGCACCAGTATCACGCAAACTTTCCCCATTGGGGGGAGCGATCGTATAAGAACGACGCCATATATGCACTTGTTCCTGTCCCCATCGTTGACGTGCGTCATTTTTATTGAGACCAGATAGATCACCATAATCACGCTCATTCAAGGCTGAGTTTTTTATCAATTGCAGGTCGGGCTGTCCCATCTGTTCTAAAATATGTTGAGTAGTTTTTTGTGCACGCTGTAATGCAGATGTATAAGCAATATCAAATTTCAAACCAGATTTTTTTAGATTCTTTCCTGCTGTTATTGCTTCTGTACGCCCTTTTTCTGTTAAATCTGGGTCTTTCCAGCCAGTAAAAAGATTTTTGATATTCCATTCACTTTGTCCATGACGGACTAATACAAGTGTGCGTTTCATTATGAATTTCCTGCAATTATTTAAAATGAATCGTTCAATTCTAAGACATCAAGCATTGAATAAAGACCATTTTTATAATTTTTTGCCCATAAAGCTGCCTTTAATGCACCATTAGCAAAAATAGAACGCTCTTGTGCTGAGTGTGAAAAAGTAATGCGTTCATTTAAACCTGCAAAAATAACGCTGTGGTCACCAATAACTGTTCCACCTCTTAGGCAGGCGAAGCCAATAGTACCTTTTTTGCGTTCACCTATATAGCCGTTGCGACCGCTAGCACTGACTTTTTTAAGTGCAACATGACGACCTTCGGCTGCTGCATTTCCAAGAAGAAGAGCTGTTCCAGAAGGAGCATCAACTTTTTTAGAATGATGCATTTCACAAATTTCAATATCAAAATCATGAGCTCCTAATGCTTTGGCTGCTTTTTTTACAAAATTGGCTAAAAGATTGACTCCAAGGCTCATATTTTCTGACTTAACAATGGTTGTCCGCGTTGCAGAAATTGCAATTTGTGCATCTTCTTCCTTGTTAAATCCAGTTGTTCCAATAATATGAACGAGGCCTTTTTGAGCGGCATAATCAGCGTGGATAACACTGGCTTGTGGTTGAGAAAAATCTACAATACCATCTGCATTGGAAAAAGCGTTTTCTGGGTCATCAGTGATACGAATTCCAAGTGGGGCTGAACCAATTAATATGCTGGCGTCTTGTCCTACAAATGGTGATTTTTCGCGTACAAGAACGCCACTCAATTCTATATCTTCTCTATTTTGGCAAGCTGTAATAAGCTCGCGCCCCATTCTTCCATTAGCACCAACAACAACAAGGCGCATACTCTTCTCCTCATGATATTTGTTCTTTGTATGTAAGCAAGTTTTCTTCTTCTTTCCAATTGTTTTTTTACATAAAGGTTAAATCTTTTGCGCGTTTATTTAAGTTGATAGCAGGTTTACACGCATTGTTTTCAGAATGATAAGGTGTTCGTAGAAAGAAACAGATATAATGTTTTCAGAGTGATGTAGTGCCTAATATAATTTTCCCTATGAAAAATAAATTATTATTGTGATAAGAGATATCATATCTGTGAGGTTCCATATATTTTAGATTGGTTATATGCAGATTTCTCAAAAAATATTTAGAAACAGAGAGTCATGTAACGCAGTTGAAATCTTATAATGCGATCGATTCTGTTTTTGGTAATTAGCAAAAAATTGATTAAAACTGTGGATTGCTAATAAGGCATATGGTACGGGTTAGCAGAATTTTTCGCTTAAAAGTCAAGATCAGTATAATGAGAACTTGGTGTAATTCCTCGGATTCTGTCAGTTAAAAGAGAGCGAAAAGATGGACGCGATTTAATCCGCGTATACCATTCTTGGGCAGCAGGGAATTGTTCCCAGTCAATTTCTCCTAGAAAATCAAGTACAGAGATAGAAGCTGCTGCCGCTAAATCTGCGTAGGATAATTCAGAGCCAGCTAACCAATCACGAGATGCACAAAGCCAATTTAAATAGTTTATATGCGGTGGAATATTGGCGCGTGCAGTCCGTAAAATTTGCGAATTAGGAGCTCCGCCACCAATAGCTATAGGCATTTCAGATTTATAGATTCGTTCTCGTACAATATGGCGCGTTGCTTCATTTTCTAATTTATTTAAAAACCAGTGATTGAGACGACGTACCTCAGCACGGTTTAGAGGATTTTCAGGAAAAAATTGTTTTTCTTTTCGTAAACTGCCACGTGTTTCATCTAAATATTCATAAATAACAATAGCACCTGATAATACCGTCTCTTGTTCATCAAGAAGAACCGGTAAATGTCCTGCTGGATTAAGTGCAAGAAATTCTGGTCTTCTTGCCCATTCATGTTCCTCAATAAGGTGGGTGGCTATACCATATTCCCCAAGAACAAGGCGTATAAAGCGAGAGGCAGAGGATAGGGGATAGTGAAAAAGTGTTAACATAATTTGGCACGATCAAATAAAGTTAATGAATTCTTTCAGACAATAAAAATTTTTATAAAGATGCTTTGTTGAAAGAACAAGATGATGAAAAACTGTTAATAATTGTACTTAATAATATATAAATAGGGGGCTATTTTATTGCACAACTGCTTGCAAAATAGCCGTACGCAATTCTTCCAAACCTAAGGCTTTTTCCGCAGAGGTAGTAAGCAATTCAGGATAAGCAGCAGGACGTTTAAGAAGGCTTATTTGTGTAGTTGTCATTAAGGTTTCCAACATATTCGATTTTATTTTATCACTCTTTGTTAGAATAATTTGGTAAGAAACAGCTGCTTTATCAAGAAGATCGAGAACCTTTTCATCATTTTTTTTAATTCCGTGACGTGAATCAATTAAAATATAAACACGTTTCAGTGTTGTCCGACCTCGTAAATAGTTAAAAACCAGATGTGTCCATGCTTCAACGAGATTTTTTGGGGCTTGTGCAAAACCATAACCTGGCATGTCTACTAATGCCATAGGAGGAAAGTCTTCTTTTGGGCCACTGAAACCGTCAGGAACAAAATAGTTGAGTTCTTGAGTCCGTCCTGGTGTATTTGAAGTGCGTGCTAGCCCTTTTTGCTGCACAAGTGCATTGATTAAAGAAGATTTTCCAACATTGGAACGTCCTGCAAATGCAATTTCTGGTGGCCCTTCAGGTGGAAGAAATTGTATTGTGGGAACACCACGAATGAAAATCCAATTACGGAAAAAAATTCCAGAAAATGCAGAACATTGTGTCATTTATGCACTTCTTTTTTTAAGTGCTTTTTGCCAAATGGTTTTAATATTATTAAAAAGCTCAATTTTTACACCTTGACGTTTCATGATAATACTTTGTTGGATAATCGACAATGTATTGTTCCATGCCCAATATATGACAAGGCCTGCAGGAAAAGATGCTAGCATAAACGTAAAGATAATTGGCAGCCATGCAAAAAGTGTAGCTTGTATAGGATCTGTAGGAGGTGGGTTCATCTGCATTTGTAGAAACATTGTTATTCCCATAACTAAAGGCCACGCACCAATTACAAAAAATGTTGGTACTGCATAAGGTAGCAAACCAAATAGGTTAAAAATAGATGTTGGATCAGGAGTTGCTAAATCTTGAATCCAGCCAAAGAAAGGCGCATGTCGCATTTCAATGGTGATATAGAGAACCTTATAAAGGGCAAAAAATATCGGGAACTGAATAAGCATTGGCAAGCAACCTGCTAGGGGATTGATTTTTTGCGTTTTATATAATTCTATTATTGCTTGTTGTTGCCTAACCCGATCTTCTGCATATTTCTCCTTAATTTCTTGCATCATTGGTTGTATGATTTTCATGCGTGCCATAGATATGTAAGATTTATTAGCAAGTGGGAACAGAAGTGTTTTCAAAAGTACCGTAATAAGAAGAATAGCTATACCAAAATTGCCTGTTTGTTTGTAAAAAATATGAATGAGAGAAAACATTGGTTTGGTAATAAAATCAAACCAGCCCCAATCGATTAAAAGGCCAAATTTCTTAATTTGTAGCTGATTTTGATATTGATTAATGATTTCAACGCGTTTTGCACCGGCAAAAAGATGATTAATTATGGTTTTTGTTTCATGAGGAGCAATGCTTAAAAGTGCACTCTGCAGATCAGATTGATAATGGGTGTTCAATCGATCAAAATAAACAAAGCGGCTTGTATATTCCTGATTTTGTGAGGGAATAACTGCTACAGCCCAATATTTATCAGTTATACCAATCCAGCCTCCTGTAACTTTCTGAAAAGTTACGCTTTTCTGATCATTTTCAGGATTAAGGCTAAGTTCTGATAAAGCTTTGTATGTTTCAGTTTTAAGTGAATCACCAGCAATGCCAATCATACCTTCATGGAGCAAATAGGTTGCTTGTGGGTGTTCTGGTGGAGCAGCACGTGCAACTCGAGCATAAGATGAAAGATGTACTGGATTGTCACTCTCGTTACTGATAGAATCCTCAATGGTGAACATGTAATGATTGTCAATGGAAATGGTTCGGCGGAAAATTTGTCTTTGCCCATTATTGTAGACTAAAGTAACAGGCGTTGAAGGAGTAAGGATCGTATTTTCACTTTCTATCTGCCATTGTGTATTTGATTGTGGCAAGGCTTTTCCTGGTAAAGATGAACTCGTAAAACCAAATTCAGCAAGATAGGATGTTTTGAAACCGTTGGGATTCAATAAAGAAATTTGAGGCGATGTTTTGTCAACCGTTAGGTGATATTTTTTGAGAAAAAGATCATCAAATTGAGCTCCAACAAGATTAATGGAGCCTTCAAGTTCGTCAGTTTTAATTGTAATACGATCTGTTTTGGCCAATTCTGCACGACGTGCTTCAGGTGTCATTGAACGATCGGCTGTCAGCTCCAATTGATTTGTTTGTGTATTATTAGAAAAATCTGCATCAGAAGTTGGTGATGCTGGATTTTGTTCTAACATTTGTTGTTCAATTGTCTGCGTTTTTTTCAGATTTTCATGTTGAGGAACAATATACAAAAAATGCCATGCAATAAAAATGATAAGAGATAATCCAATAGCGATAAAGAAATTACGATTATATTCCATTTATATTATCCTGCTATTATTTTTGTTTTTTTGACTTCATTCGTTGGCTGAGTTCACTGATCAAAGATGTAAAAGGTGCATAAAGTACGTCAGGATATGCAACAATGACATAGTCAACGCCTGCTTCCGTGTCATTTGTTAATCCAACACGCACTGCCTCACGCAGACGCCTTTTAATGCGATTGCGTTTGACAGCATTGCCATTTTTGCGTGTTACAGTAAATCCTATACGTGCAGCGAGAGGGAAAGAGGTTTCTGCTGTTTTTTGACGAGATTTCATTTCAAGCAAAAACAAAGGACCACGTCGCTTTTCTCCTTTGCGAACAGCTAAAAAATCAGCTCTCTTATGAATACGGCAGGGAGGCTTTTGCTTCATGAAAGACGTATCACAGTTTTACTAAATGTTCATTAATAAAGTAAAGCAAGCATTGAACATTCATAATGAAAATTTCTCAATGAAAGAAATAATGAATGGTACTTAGTCTGTTGTGCCAGCTTTAAAGATTAAGCAGAGAGTTTCTTCCGTCCGCGAAGACGCCGAGCTGCAATCACTTTACGACCACCGACTGTCGCCATACGAGCACGAAATCCGTGGCGACGTTTACGAACAAGTTTCGAGGGTTGATAAGTACGTTTCATTTGCTTAATTTACCGTAGTACACGGCCTTTCCTGGTTTTATGGTACAAATTATACACTAGACAAAAAATTTTATTCAGTTAGATCATTTCTGAAAAAATATCCTATAAAGAAAAGCGCAAAAAAGTCAATCTTAGATTACCTCTCTATTTTTGGAAAAATACGGAAGAGTTTTTGATTGATGTTTATTTTTATTAAAATTCTCTAAGGTAGCCAATGACTTCTGACTGTAAGAACGCAATTTATATTTTGCTATGTTGTGCATGGACGATCTTAAGAATTCATTCTATAAAGATAAAGTGAATTATTATACAATAGTTGAAAATGTTGTTTTTATATCAACTATCACATGTGCACTATGCAGAGCTTTGAGAGATCTATCAAGGAATTTTATGATCTTGAGATTTTTGTTTAGAGTTTATCTTGCGTTTTGAAAGATAAAGAATCGTTGATTGATATTTAAGTGAAAAGGGGAAATATTAAGGGTTGTTAACCTGAATTTTTCTCTTATTGCTGTGTTTTCTTGGTTTCTGTAGAGAGGAAAGAGAGTGAGTTCTATTACAGCTGAAGCTATCCGCGAAGAATTACGTAAAGTTAAAGGACCAAATTTTGATAGCGACATTGTATCCCTAGGGTTGCTTTCAGACATATTCATTGCTGATGACAAAGTTTTCTTCTCTATTACGGTTCCTAGTGAACATGCGCAGGAATTGGAATCATTACGTCGTTCTGCTGAAGAAGCAGTTTATGCTTTAGGTGGAGTGAAGACAGTTGTCGTAACGTTGACAGCTGAAAAGAAATTGGAGACATCTTTTCAAGCGCACAAGAATGAACCTTTGTTTAAGCAGAAACGTAAAATGGGTGTATTGCCTGTGAAAATGCCTATAGAAGGTGTGCGCCATGTTATTGCAGTTGCTTCTGGAAAGGGAGGCGTTGGTAAATCGACAACAGCCATTAATATTGCTTTAGCTTTACAGGATTCTGGTTTTCAGACAGGTTTGATGGATGCAGATATTTATGGTCCTTCTTTGCCAAGATTGACAGGGCTTGTTGATCAAAAAATACAGCTAAGTAGCGATAAAAAGTTTCAACCTTTGCAGAAATTTGGTCTTAAATTAATGTCGATGGGTTTTTTGGTTGATGAAACAAAACCGGTGGTATGGCGTGGTCCCATGGTGATGGCAGCGATTACTCAGTTCTTGAGAGATGTTTCATGGGGGCCTCTTGATATTTTAGTTATTGATATGCCACCAGGAACAGGAGATGTACAATTAACGCTAGCGCAACAGGTACAATTGGCTGGTGCTTTGATTGTGTCTACTCCGCAGGATCTTTCTTTAGTTGATGCCCGTAAAGCAATAGAAATGTTTGTGAAAATTGGCGTTCCTGTTTTAGGGCTTATTGAAAATATGAGTTATTTTACTGCACCTGATACAGGGAAGCGTTATGATATTTTTGGCCATGGTGGTGCGCGTGCAGAAGCAGAAAATCGAAGCATTCCTTTTTTAGCAGAAATCCCACTTGATGCTGTTTTACGATCTTCTTCAGATGAGGGAGTCCCAATCTTTGTTGCGGTTCCTGAAGGAAAGCATGCTGAAATTTATCGTGTGATTATTAATCAGATGAAAGACAGATTTTTTTAAAATTTTCTTTTTTTTCGTAGGAAATACGAAGATAAAACGATTTTAAATTAGGGAGTTGTTGATGATAATGGCAATGCGTGAACGCCTTATTGTTGGATTAGATGTTCCGAATATTAAACAAGCAGAAAAATTGGTTACGCAATTGGGTGATGAGGTTAGTTTTTATAAAATCGGCTATCAGTTGGCTTTTTCTGGGGGAATGGACTTTGTTCAAGATCTTATTCAAGCACAAAAAAAAGTGTTTTTTGATATGAAATTGCTCGATATTGATCATACTGTTGCAAGAGCTGTAGAAAATATAGCCAAATTAGGTGTTTCGATGCTAACTTTGCACGCCTATCCAACAGTTATGAAAGCTGCTGTTGCTGCTGCAAAAGGGAGCGATTTATGTTTACTTGGGGTGACAGTGTTAACATCAATGGATGAATCTGATTTGCACAATGCGGGTTATAAAGACAGCCTAAAAAAATTGGTCTTTAAAAGAGCTGAGCAAGCACGGGAAGCCGACATGGGTGGAATTGTTTCTTCAGCGCTTGAAGCAGCAGCTTTACGAAAAGTAATCGGAAATGATATGGCCTTGGTTACACCGGGGATTCGTCCAATGGGGGGTGATAAGGAGGATCAAAAACGGGTAATGACACCAAGACAAGCGCTAGATTCTGGTGCTAGCCATCTTGTTGTCGCGCGGCCAATTATTCAAGCCGATGATCCTTTAGCGGCAACAAAGAAAATTTTAACAGAAATGGCTGATGGGTGTTAACACTGGTAGAGGTACTGATGAGATTTGAGTAGAAAGAGTATTGGATAGGAAAAGAGCGTGAGTGAAAAAGCATATTGTGTGGGTGCTCATGTTTATTCCGCACCCATGATAGAACCAGCGTTGTATTTGGTTGCAACACCTATCGGAAATCTTGCAGATATCACTCTTCGTGCTTTGCAAGTGTTAGCCGGAGCTGATATTGTAACTTGTGAAGATACACGGGTAACACGTGTTTTGCTGGAATATTATGGTATCCAGAAAAAGACATTTCTTTATCATGAGTATAATGCACAAAAAGCAGGACCAAAGCTATTGAAAGCGTTAGCTGATAATCAATCTGTAGCTCTGGTCTCAGATGCAGGAACGCCGCTTATTTCTGATCCTGGTTTTAAATTGGTAGGAGAAGCACGCAAAGCGGGTTACAAAATCATTCCTATTCCTGGTGCTTCAGCTCTTTTAACGTCTCTTGTTGTGACAGGGTTGCCAACGGATAGTTTTTTCTTTGCAGGTTTTTTGAGTGCGAAGAAAACACAGCGTCAGAAACGGTTAGAGACATTAAAATCTATTCCTGCAACTTTAGTTTTTTATGAATCCCCCCATCGTCTTGTAGAGAGTTTGCAAGATATGGTCGCTATTTTTACAGCTGATAGGCCAGCTGCAATATGTCGTGAATTAACAAAAAAATTTGAAACAGTGAATGTTGATAATTTAGGACATTTACTTGAGATTTATAGTAAAAAAGACCGTATTCGTGGGGAAATTGTTGTTCTTGTAGGAGAAGAAGAGATTTCTACAGAGATCATGAGCTCGCAAGAGGTTGATGAAATATTGCGAGAATTGACTAGTGAATATCCTGCTGCAAAGGCAGCTGTTTTGGCAGCCAAAAAGACAGGTTTGAAAAAGCAAGAACTTTTTCGGCGCTTGACCCTTTTGAAGGGAATGTGAAGATTTATGCAAAAAAAAGACAGGCGAAAATCCTTTTATCGTGGCATTCGTGCAGAAAAGTGGGCAGCTTGGTGGTTACGTTTAAAAGGGTTTCGCATTGTTGCAAAACGTTTCAAGACAAAATTTGGTGAAATTGATTTAATTGCGCGGCGTGGCAATCTTGTTTTAATTATTGAGGTTAAAACACGTGCAACGTTAGCTGATGCAATGGTTGCAGTTTGCCGAATGAATGAAAGACGTATTGAGGCAGCAGCTGATATTTGGTTGGCACAGCAAAAAGACTATGCGATTTTGCCTTGGCGTTTGCCGCATCATATTCCACGTTTTTTTGAGTCTCACCAATAAAGTTTCTTATGCTATCTGAATTAAAGGGTAGCAGTTTAGAAATACTTCGTTTTTGTATATGAAGGGAAAATAGTTATTTTATCGCTATAAACGACAAAATATAGCAGCTATGAAAATTTGCAACAAGTTTGTTCCTTATTTAGGAAGTATTGGTTGAGCTCTAAGGTGAAAGGATGAAAGTAAGGAATGAAAATTGGTTTTTTGGGAACAGGAACAATTAGCGCTGCGATGATCGATGGTTTGATGGCCAGTGCTTTCGATGTGCATTCAATTATTGTTTCACCACGCAGTGCACACATAGCAGAGCGTCTTTCACGTGATTATGATAAGGTAATTATTGCGGAGAGCAATCAAGCATTATTAGATGAGAGTGATTGTGTTTTTCTGTGTTTGCGCAGTCAAAGTGCAGAAGAGATTGTGCGTTCTCTTTATTTTCGTCCAGAACAACTTGTGATTTCTGTGTTAGCGATGGCAACAGCCGCAGAGGTTGAGGGGTGGATAAATCATAAAGTGTATCGTGCTATGCCACTTCCTTTTGTAGCGGAATGCAAAAATTTAACACCAATCTATCCTGATCACCCATTTTTATACGCTATGTTTGATGCATTAGGAGGCACAGTGGTACTAAATAAGGAAGATCAGTTTAATCTTTTCATGGCAGCTGGTTCGTTGATGGGAGTGTATTTTAATTTTATAGAAACAGCGCATCAGTGGTTAACAATGCAGGGGTTGGAGAAACAGCAATCAGCAAATTTTCTTGCCATGATGTTTGGTAATCTTTCTGATGCAATGCGCAAAACAATAGAAAATAAGAATTCAACAGGTGTTGATTTTGCACAGCTTGAGAGAGAATTTTCAACCAAAGGGGGCACAAACGAACTTTTGTCAGATTGTTTTTCTCGTCATGATGGGACGAGCGCTTTAACAAAAGCTTTAGAGATTGTTTTGCAAAAAATAAATACTTAAAAAAATACTTGCTTGATTCGTGTCTTTTTGATACAAATAAAGCGATAATAGGTTAAGTTATTTAATAGACATGATGTCGCTCTATTATTGGCTGTAAATGCAGCATGTCCCTTTTTTTCTTTCGTTATAGGGACGAGATTATGGGTTCTAGTATATTGACTAATAGATCTGCAATGACTGCATTGCAGACACTCCGTAACATTGATAACAATTTAGATAAATCAAAAGACCGTATTTCAACGGGTTTGCGTATTGGAAGTGCTTCTGACAATACTGCTTATTGGTCTATTTCATCAATGATGAAGCATGACAGTAACACAATGAGCGCTGTTGTTGATGCTATTAATTTGGGTAGAGAACAGGTGAACGTTGCTGCGACAGCTGTTAATTTAACCAAAGAATCTCTTGATGATATCCAAAAATCAATGGTTTCTGCGCGTGAAAAATCTGATGATGATATCACGAAGATTCAGGATTCCATCAAAGGAAATATGCAAAATATTTCTAATGCGATCCAATCTGCTGCTTTTGGTGGAAAAAATATCCTTTCTAATGGTGGTCAGACAGTTGGTATTGCTGCTGGTTACCGTCGTGAAGGCTCTGCTGTTTATGTAGATATGATTGAAGTCGGTGGTGCAGAGTTAAATTTTGGTATCATGGGTCCTGATGGTACTATTGATATGACTCAAGGTATTTTAAAGGGTGTCTTCGGTAAGAGTGAAAATGATGTCGATGGGGCTGTCAAAACCTTTACTGAAGCTGCTGATAAACAAAAAGGTTTAGAAGATACTCTTGCTAAGGCAGAAGCTGCTGTTGCTGCTAATCCTAATGATGAAGCAGCAAAAACAGCATTAGAGGCAGCTAAAAAAGCTGTAGAAGACAATAAGGAAGATTGGACAAAGGCACAAAGTGATTTTAAAGTTGTTGCTGATAGCATGACTTTGAATGATTTCGTTAATATGAAAGGTGTTGGTGACCTGCCTTCAGTTGCACAAAGTATGATTCTTAACAGTGTTCAAAAGACAGTGCGTCATGCTGTTGATGTAACACTTACTGCAGGGTCTAAAATTGGATCCGCTATCAATCAAGTGGACAGCCAGCTGAACTTTGTTAAGAGATTGTTAGACAATATCGAAGCAGGTATTGGTGCACTTGTTGATGCTGATATGAATGCAGAATCTGCAAAATTGTCAGCTTTGCAAGTTCAACAGCAGCTCGGTATTCAGGCTCTTTCTATTGCAAATCAGGGCAGCCAGAATATTTTGGGTTTGTTCCGTAATTAATATTACAACATTACAAATATAAGAAAAGACCGCGCATTGCGTGGTCTTTTTTATATTTTTTAAACATCTGAGATGAATGAATTCTGTAAAGCTGACCATATTGTGGAAATTCTACATTTATGTCAGCAGCAACTAACATCAATATTGGCTTTCCTTCATTATGCTATTGTGTGATTTTTACTCATAAATAATTTTCATGCAGTGATGAAAGCATTTTACGAAATTTTAGATACAAAATGTGTTTTATAGTTTGCACAATAGTGTGTGGCTTCGTCCAAAAAGGGAGATGAAGCACAATGTTTATTTAAGTGGGTCTTTATTTGTGATAGAGTTTTATAAATGGTCTTTTTAGAAAGAACAGATCTTGTAGCAGGAGATGATGAGATTCTGATTACATATTGGGATAAACAGGTCCCTCATTGCCTTGAGGACAAGTCCAATTAATATTTTGGTTTGGATCTTTAATGTCGCATGTTTTACAATGTATACAGTTGGCAGCATTGATAATATAGGTTTTCTGATCGTTAGGGGTTAGCCATTCATAGACACCGGCAGGGCAATAACGTGTAGAAGGTCCTCCGTAAATTGCATATTCAGAATTTTTGTGTTTTTCCAATGAAGTTATTTTCAAATGGCAAGGTTGGTTGTCTTCATGGTGGGTATTGGAAAGCGCAACACTTGAAAGACGATCGAAAGTCACAATCCCATCTGGTTTTGGATAAATAATTGGTTGAAATTTTTCTGCTGGTTCAAGATATTCATGATCTGGTTTTCCATGAGAAAGAGTTTTAAATAAGGAAAAGCCGAAGAGTTGTTGCCACCATAGATCAAATCCAGCAAGTTTTATTCCATATTTTGTGCCGTATTTTGCCCAAAGGGGTTTGGCATTACGCACTTTGTAAAGGTCTTTTCCAATAGGGCCCTTGCGCCATTGATCTTCAATTTCTTTAACTTCATCATGAGAGCGATTTTGTGCAAGAGCGTCAGCAATTTTATCGGCTGCCAATATGCCGGATAATATGGCATGATGTGAGCCTTTAATCCGAGGAACATTGATAAAGCCAGCAGCACAGCCAATCAGTGCACCACCAGGAAAAGTGAGTTTTGGCACAGATTGCCATCCCCCTTCACTGATGGCACGTGCACCATAGGCAAGGCGTTTGGCATCTTTAAAGATTTCATACAAGTTAGGGTGCGTTTTAAAGCGCTGAAATTCTTCAAAAGGAGAAAGATAAGGATTTTTATAATCCAAGTGAACAACAAAGCCGACAGAAACTAAATTGTTTTCTTGGTGATAGAGAAATCCACCACCACTTGTATGATCATCCAATGGCCAGCCAGCAAAATGTTGTACTAAACCTCGTTTGTGTTTTTGAGGATCAATTTCCCATAGTTCTTTAAGACCAAGACCAAATTTTTGTGGTTCACGGCCTTTGCTGAGATCAAATTTTTGTATCAATTGTTTAGCAATCGAACCGCGTGCTCCTTCTGCAATCAGGGTATATTTGGCGTGTAGAGCCATACCGGGCATATAATTTTTCCCAGGCGTTCCATCTTTTTGCACGCCCATATCACCTGTTAAAACACCAATAATAGCTCCGTTATCATTATAAAGAACGTCAGATACAGAAAAACCGGGATAAATTTCAACACCCAGCATTTCAGCTTTTTTGCTTAACCAGCGGCAAACATTTCCAAGAGAAATGATATAGCAACCATCATTTGATAAAATTTTAGGGCGAAAAATATTAGGCAGTGCTTGTGAACGCTTTGGTGTTAGCAGAAAAAGTTGATCACCGGTAACAGGTGTGGTGAAGGGATGATTTTGTTCATTTCGCCATTCTGGTAGGAGTGTATCAATACCAATGGGATCAATCACTGCACCTGATAAAATATGGGAACCAACTTCAGAGCCTTTTTCAAGAAGGATAATGGAAAGTTCAGGATCAATTTGTTTCAGACGAATTGCAGCAGAGAGTCCAGCAGGGCCTGCTCCTACAATAACTATATCACATTTCATGCTTTCACGTTGGTGATATATAGTACTCATAATTTATAAAGCTTTCTCCAGTTCAGGAACGATGTGATGCAGATCGCCTACAAGGACATAATCCGCAATGCTCATAATAGGGGCTTCTTCGTCTTGATTAATGGCAACAATAATTTGCGCGTCCATGATACCAGCTAAATGTTGAATAGCTCCAGAGATACCGACAGCAATATAGAGCTCTGGGGCAACAATTTTCCCTGTTTGTCCGATTTGCCAATCATTTGGGGCATAATCTGCGTCAACTGCTGCTCGACTAGCGCCTAAAGCAGCGCCGAGCTTATTGGCAAGTGGCAACAAAAGTTTCATAAATTTTTCTTGTGAACCAAGCCCACGTCCACCTGATACAATGATCCGTGCTGAGGTCAAATCAGGATGATCACTTTTATCGGTTTCTTCTTTTACAAAAGATGAAAGATTTGGGTTAGGTGCTGGTGTTATTGTGTTAATAGGAGCACAATTCCCTTGAGGGGCTGGAGAAAAAGAGGCAGTGCGCACTGTTATAACTTTTTTGTGATCACTTGTGCGCACCGTTTCAATGGCATTACCTGCATAAATTGGCCGTTTGAAGGTATCAGGTGCGACAACATTAATGATATCTGAAATTTGCATTATGTCGAGAAGAGCCGCTACACGTGGCATCACATTTTTTCCGGTGCTGGTAGAAGCAGCCATGATGACTTCATAATCACCAGCGAGCTTAACAATTGTTGCGGCTATAGGTTCAGCTAATTGATGCGCAAGATAATCAGCTTCAGCAACAAGGATTTGCCGTATACCTGCTAATTGAGAACTTTTTTCAGCAATTGTTTGAACTTTTGTGCCGCAGATTAAGATATCGATGTTATCGCCAATGGACTGAGCTGCAGTCAGCGCTTTTGCAGTTTCTTCTGATAAAGAATGATTGTTATGTTCGGCTAATAAAAGAATGGCCATAGGTTTGTGCCCTTTTATGTATTATTGCTTTTGGTAATGTCTTCTATCAAATGTTTAAGGATATTTTATCCTTTAAGATATTGACAAGTTCTGCAACATTGTTGATTTTCACTCCAGCTGGACGAGGCTTAGGTTCTTCAACACGAAGTGTCGTTAAACGTGCCTGTGTATCTATGCCGAGATGAGAGATTTCTTTTTTTTCAATGATTTTCTTTTTCGCTTTCATGATATTAGGCAGGGAGGTATAACGTGGCTCATTTAACCGTAGGTCAACAGTCATAACCATGGGAAGAGGCAAACAAATAGTTTGTGTTCCTCCATCAATTTCACGGGTAACGGTCGCTTGTCCATTTTCTATGTGCAGATGTGAAGCAAAAGTTGCTTGTCCCCAACCCAGTAGAGCTGCTAACATTTGACCCGTTTGGTTACTATCATCATCAATAGCTTGTTTTCCTAAAAAGACCATGTCTGGTTTTTCTTCAAGGATAATGCTTTTGAGTGTTTTAGCAATTGCTAAAGGCTCTAGTGTCTTTTCAGTTCTGATGAGGATAGCGCGGTCAGCTCCCATTGCAAGTCCTGTTTGCAAAGTTTCTTGTGCTGCTTCTGGTCCGATTGAAACAAGAATAACCTCTGAAATTTTTCCTGCTTCTTTTTGGCGTACTGCTTCTTCCACAGCAATTTCATCAAAAGGGTTCATAGACATCTTCACATGGGAAAGATCAACACCCATGCTATCAGCTTTAATACGTATTTTGATGTTATGATCAACAACACGTTTAACAGCAACAATTACTTTCATAATGATCCTCTTCGTTTATATGATCATAGATTTATAGTAGCAACCACAAGAAACAAAATCATTTAAAATTAAATTTTTATCATAATTTGTTTTTTAGTTATATAATTGCTTTTTTATACTCTCTTATTTTCTTCGGTTTGCTATTGATTAATTGCTTTTTCATTATAGTCCGGCTTATTTTTCTTGTGGTTTTTAAAACTCTATTTACCAAAATAGGTCATATTCCTCACAATTAATAAGATTCTTTAAGAAATATAATAGGGGTAGTGTTTGTGAATATAAGGCATTACATTGCAAATTCCGTTACAGATAACAAGCTTTCTGCTCTTGGTGTGGAACATAGGCAAGATACAGAGAAATCTGTTGAGATGACAATGTCGGATATTGCTGACAAATTACGTTATGTGTATGCACAAATGCAGACAAAAAGACCATCCCGTCGCTTAATGATGCGTAATTCTGCAAATGATAGCATAACATCTTATTTGGATGACATTAGTCGTGCTATTGTGGCTGAGCATTATGCGCGTAGTCAAGCACAAAAGAAGATTTTTGAATGCTTAGACATTACTAAAACGCTTATCCAGTATCTACTTCATGAAAGAAAAAGCTTCAAAAAACCTATTGTAACACAGGATGCTTTTTCTGCACAATCACTTGATTCTGTTGTGCGTCATCTTGCGAATATGGCGTGTGAAGAGAGCCAAAAAAATTCCTCATATCAAGAGAAGGTAAATTTTTCGAAAAAAGAAAAATTAAATCCTATACAAATAGAGCCTGCAAATTCGCGGCAACAGAGAAATTTAAGTTCTGTTACAACAGGTTCTATGGAGTGTTTAGAAAACTCTTTAACAGAAAAAAGTCTTATTGATGAACAATCATCAAATGGTTTAATTGGAGTTGCGCGGCGTGCGCTTTCTTTCAAAAAACGTCACTAAAATCTCAAAATTTATCGCGTAAAAATTGTTTATCCGTTTTTTCTTGATTGCATCTATAACGATCATGACATCATGTTTTGTGTTTTTTCAAAAGTTTGTTTTTTTTGATTTTTGGCTATAAGAGTAAGATTAGGAAGGCTTTAAAGGTCTTTATTTCTTACTTAAAATCCGAGAAATAAGAAAAACAGGTACGACAATAACTGCTCCTGTTGCGGCCAAATGGACGAGGTTTATAAAAGTTATAAATCCTGCATTCCATAGAGCTTGTAAGTATTTTATGATTCCTTCAATGAGTCTTATAGGCGTCCACCCAAAGAGGTTCATGACAATGCCAGCAATCACAGAAAAAATAAGGAGTTTGAAGGTAATACGCCCTGGTGTATCACCAAGAAATGAGTGAAGAGAGTTAAACAAATTTTTTTTATGCATTTCTATCGCCCCTAAAATAAAGTGTACTATGGGCTATAGGGCATAATAGGCAAGAAAAAAGGGTTTTTCTTTTATTATTTACTGTTTAATTTTTTCTCTTGAATTTTTCATGCAATATTTCCTTATTTATGTATCGGACTTTTGATTTTCTTAGGATTTATCAAAAAATATTGGTAATTTTATCAATATTTCTGAGTTTTGAGTGGTTGTAAAAATTTTTAAAAAGGTTGAGTGTATTCACATATTATGCCTTAAATTATAATTTTAAGGAATGCTATTTTGATGAATATTGTTTATTCTAATAGAGATGTATTGTTTGAAAATTTGTATTAAAGCGTCCAATAATTAGGCGAATTGAGAAATATGGCGGATTTTTTTACTGAAAAACCAGTGGTAACGAATGTAGCAGAATTTAGTGTTTCTGAAATAGCAAATGCTTTAAAACGTGTTGTTGAAGACAAGTTTGGTTATGTACGCATACGCGGAGAAATATCAGGATACCGCGGTGCTCACGCTTCAGGTCATGCCTATTTTTCTCTAAAAGATGACAAAGCTCGGTTGGAGGCTGTAATTTGGCTAAGCGTTATGAAAAAGCTCTCATTTCCTCCTGAAGAGGGAATGGAAGTGATTGCTGTGGGCAAGCTTACGACTTATCCGGGTTCGTCAAAATATCAAATTGTCATTGAGGCTCTTGAGCCAACAGGTGTTGGTGCTTTGATGACTCTGTTAGAAAATCGCAAGAAAAAGCTTGCAGAGGAAGGCTTATTTGATGCAGCCAATAAGAAGCCTTTGCCCTATATGCCTAAAATTATAGGGGTTGTAACATCGCCGACAGGAGCCGTTATTCGTGATATTATTCATTGTATATTCGATCGTTTTCCTTTGCATATTTTGGTTTGGCCCGTACGTGTTCAAGGAGAAACAAGTGGTCGGGAAGTTGCTGCAGCTGTTGAGGGGTTTAATGCTCTTTCTTCAGGGGAGGGGGTCCCTAAGCCTGATCTGATTATTGTTGCACGTGGAGGAGGGAGTTTAGAAGATTTATGGGGATTTAATGACGAAGCCGTTATTCGTGCTGTTCACGCTTCTGCTATTCCGGTAATTTCTGCCGTTGGGCATGAAACAGACTGGACTTTGATAGACTATGCTGCTGATTGGCGGGCACCGACTCCAACAGGGGCAGCAGAAAGAGCTGTTCCTGTTAAGCTTGATATTGAAGTGCATTTAACATCACTTGATGCGCGCTTTCGTGTAGGACTTGCACGTTATTTTGATTTTCACCGACAAAAATTGCGTGCTCTTGTGCGGGGGCTTCCTACTGTTGATCAATTATTTGCGTTACCACGGCGTGGTTTTGATGAAATTTCAAGCAGATTACGGCGTGCTCTTTGTACCAGTTATGACAAAAAACGTTTTTATTTTCATGCACTGAGCTTGCGATTTTCTTCGCGTTTATTGAATACTAAAAAAGCACAACACACTGTGCAAGAATATACTGGGCGTCTTCATCGCGCTTTTTTACGCAATGTTGAAAAGCAAAGGGCTCAGGTAGAGATGGCATGTAGGCTTTTAAAAAGCACTTCTTATCAAAATATTTTGGAGCGTGGTTTTGTTTTAGCATTAGGGAAAGATCATATGCCGATTAAACGATTGGTGCAGTTACCTGAAACAGGTCAAATAAGTTTACGCTTTTTTGATGGTGAAATTAACGTTTTAACACATGACCGTGCTTTCAGTGGATCTTTGAAAAACAAACGGATCAAACCACAGGAAGATGATCAAGGATTGCTTTTTTGATATGGAAAAGTCAATTCTTGATAAAGGGCTGCTTAGGGGAGTCGATGGAAAAATTCGTTGTTCATGGGCAGGAACCAATCCACTTTATTGTGCTTATCATGATGATCAATGGGGAAAGCCTGTTTTTGATGATCGCCACTTATTTGAGCAAATCTGTCTTGAAGGTTTTCAAGCAGGGCTTTCTTGGCTGACAATTTTGAAAAAAGTCTCTTATTTTCGTAAGGCGTTTGATAATTTTGATTTTGAAAAAATTGTTCATTATGATGAAGTGAAGATAAAGACCTTGATGCAAGATAAAGACATTGTGCGTCATCAGGGAAAAATTCGATCAGTGGTCAATAATGCTTTTAGTGCAAAGGAAATCATAACAGAATGGGGGAGTTTATCCGACTATTTTTGGTCTTTTCAGCCGCCACAATTTGAGCGTTATGACAAGGTAGATTTTCAAATATTCCAAGCTAATTCTTTCACACCTGCTTCTATGCGTCTTTCTAAAAATTTAAAAAAACGCGGTTGGACATTTGTTGGTCCTACTATTTGCTACGCTTTTATGCAAGCAGTAGGAATTGTCAATGATCATCTGGAAGGGTGCTTTTTTCGATAAAATTCAAAGATCTTCTTTATTTTAATGTATAAATTGTAATTGTTTTCTCTGATATCAAGGATGAACCCAACGTAGTTCGCCATCTGTTTGCCATAAGGTAGTGGATAAATAAGTTTCAGTAACTGAAAAAAAGCACTATTATAGAATAGTATTTGCATTATGCTTAGTCAACATTTACTAATAAGAATTTATGATATCATTCCGGGATAACTGGTCGATAGGGAAAAGTGGAGAGAGAGAAATTCATGAATATGAGAAAAAAGATATATAAGGGAAGCTGTTCTTTCGTTTCTGCTTTTGTAGCTTTAGGTATATTTTCGCAACAAGTTTTAGCGAAAACACCTGCTGATACGCTCGTAATGGCTTGGAATCTTGATGGAATTAGTACCTTTGATCCCGCACAAATTAACGATTCTTACAGCAATGAAATTATTCTCAATGTTTGTAGTCGTTTAATTGATCATGCTCCAAATGATGCAACGAAAATGATACCCAATTTGGCAAAAAGTTGGCATGTTTCAGGCGATCATAATACTACAGTGATTACTTTTCATCTACGTGATGATTTAACGTTTAATGACGGTCGACCTGCTAATGCTCACGATCTTGTTTGGAGTATGAAACGGGTTATTCAATTAAAAATGGCCAGTGCAGCGACATTTAATGAATATGGTATTACAGAACAAACAGTTGATGATGCACTTCAAGCACCAGATGAGAAAACTGTGGTTATGAAATTTGATAAGCCTTATCCAGCAGAGCTTATCCTGAGTAATATTGCAGCTAATCGTGCGGCTACATTGCTTGATCGTGAAACGATTATGAAACACGAAAAAGATGGTGATATGGGAAACCGGTATTTAGCTACCCACGCTGCTGGTGCTGGGCCCTATGAATTATTTCGTTGGAATCCTGGAGAGGCAGTTATTTTACGCACTAACTCTCATTATTGGGGAGAGGCGCCTAAGCTTAAACAAATTTTAATTCGCCATGTTGCTGAGTCAGAGACGCAGCGTCTATTATTAGAAAAAGGCGATATTGATGTCGCACGGAACCTAACACCTGAAGCTTTGGAACAACTTAAAAAAACGGCAAACATTCAGATTGAAAAAATATTGCTGCCGGCTATGTTTTATTGGGGTTTTAATATGACAAATCCTATTTTCGCCGATGAAAAAGTACGTTTGGCTATGCGCTATCTTATTGATTATGATAGTTTTGGAGAGACAGTTCTCAAAGATATTGGTATTCCTCGTGCTAGTTTTATGCCTATCGGCACTTTAGGTGCTTTGGATGAAAAAGAAGGAAATCCTTTTAAGCTTGATATCCAAAAAGCTAAACAGCTTTTAATTGAAGCGGGTTATCCCGATGGATTTGAGATAAATCTAGTGTCAGGAAATACCCCTTATGGTTTATTAATTGCTCAATCCATTCAGGATAATGCAGCAAAAGTAGGGATACGTATTAAAATTGAGCGTTTAGCAGGATCACAATTATTTTCAAGAGTTTCTGCACGTTCTTTTGATACAGCTATTTTAGGGTGGAATAGCGAATCTGTAGATCCACATTCAATGGCATCACGGGTTGTTTATAATCCTGATAATCGATTTGAGGCTAGAAACACAGCTTATCCTAGTTGGCATCATGGGTATTTTGATGAGAAAATAAACCATAAAGTTGAAGATGCTTTGTTTGAAAGTGATATAGAAAAGCGGATGAAGAAATATGCTGATTTGCAGCATGAAATTATGCAAACAGGGCCTTATGCTTTTCTGTTTCAGAAATATAATGTTGTTGCTATTTCTCCAGTTATCAAAAAATGGTCTTGGAATAATAGGTCGGATATTTTTTATAATCTCATTGAAAAATAAGCGCATGTTGAATTATCATGTAAATTACAAAAGTGAAGCTGATCTCATGAAGTCCATGAGATCAGAGTGGACCGTTTCCTTCTACATGAAGAGTTTAGAGTATGCGATTGCCATGCAGGGGGGAATATTTAAAATTTCCAGGGATTTTTCATTTAAAGTAGGCTTTGTGCATTGTTGAAGAATGTTGCCAGTATGATTATGGCGGTGCGTGTATCTGTGCGTATTGTGCTAATGATTGATCATGTTCATTGGGGATTTACGATTTCAATCGGGCATGAAGACTGAAAATACGCTTTGACTTTAATTGATGAAATAAACTCAATCTGTTGTACTTTAGTGGAAAAGAAAATAAAAAGATTATAGGTGTTGAATAGGGGATAATAAAAAGAAATTCAAAAAGGAAATGCAATAAAGGTACAAAAGAATGTTTAAAAATTTTTATACTTTATTAAAATCGATTGTTTTTTTATTTGGATTGATGCCAACAGCACAGAGTAAAATTCCCCGAAATACATTGGTGATGGCGTGGAATATTGATGCGATTAGCCATTTTGACCCAGCACAAGCTGTTGAAATTGTAACCAGTGAACTATTAGGCAATATGTGCAGTTCGTTAGTACAATTTGATCCGCAGGATCTTAAAAAAATTCGTCCTGCGATGGCTGAATCTTGGGATGTGTTGGATGATGGAAAAGTAGTTGTTTTTTATCTTCGTGATGATTTAAAATTTAATGATGGAAGGGTTGCAACTGCATATGATCTTGCTTGGTCAATCCAGCGGATTGTTAAATTGGGCTTAAGTTATGCTCAATCATTTATGGATTATGGATTTACAAAAGAAAATATTGAAACTGAGATTAAGGCTCTCGATGACAAGACCTTACAAATGAAATTTGATAAGCCTTACCCTCTTTATCTTATATTGTCTTCAGTAATACAATCCTATTCTTCTGCTTTACTTGATCGCAAAATACTTGAAGAAAATGCTGTTAATGGAGATATGGGGAATAAGTATTTAGCTACCCGTTCAGCTTGTGTTGGTCCTTATAAATTGGTGAATTGGAATCCAGGAGAAAGGGTAGTTTTAGAAGCTACACAACATTATTGGGGAGAAAAGCCAAAAATTGAACAGATCTTGATCCGCCATGTAGCGGAAGCAGAAAGTCAGAGGCTTCTCTTAGAAAAGGGTGATGTAGATGTAGCGCGTGATCTATCTTCAGAAGATATTTTAGACATTGAAAAGAAAGGAGGACCTGTTAGAGTTGAACGTACTTTGCGGCCGCAATCCATTTATTTATCACTGAATAATAAGAATTCAATTTTAGCTAATGAAAAAGTGAGATTAGCGCTCCGTTATCTAGTAGATTATGACACTCTTGGCAAAACTGTTTTAAAAGGAATTGGCGTTCCTCGCGCAAGTTATATGCCATTGGGTGTATTAGGCGCTTTGGATGAAAAAGAGGGAACACCGTTTAAGTTAGATTTAGAAAAGGCAAAACAGTTAATCAGTGAAGCTGGTTATCCTAACGGTTTCAAAGCGGATCTATTCATTGGCAGTTTAACCTATATGTCTTCTGTTGCGCAGTTTATCCAAGAGAATGCACGCAAAATTGGTATTGAGCTCAAAATTGAAAGAATGGCACAAGCTCAGTTGTTAAGTCGTGTCCGTAGTGGAAATTATGACATGGCTATTATGGGGTGGAATACATCTGATCCTGATGGACATGTTCCTTCATTACGTCATGTATTTAATCCTGATCCAACATTTACCAAAAAGCACACGATGTATTTAGCTTGGCGTGCTGGCTATTATGATGAAAAAGTCAATAAAATGGTGATGGATGCTTTGTTTGAAAAAGATCAGCATAAGCGCTTTGAACAGTATCGTGATCTACAGAATTATGTTCTTTATCATGGGCCTATGGCTTATTTATTTCAAACATATTACACTATTGGGGTAGGGCCTGAGGTGAAAAAATGGGGTTGGGGTGGTATGTCACGCGTTTTCTATAATTTAATTGAGAAATAAGCATATATTGAGCAACATAAAATACAAAAAAGTTATTTTAAAGCTTGATTGAAATATTCACTCTATGGAGAAAATGTTACCAGACTTATGTATCGTAATTATTTAGGAAATCACTATAATGACTTTATCATCTTCAGAAGTTGATACAATTATATCACAAAAGCAGCAAGCACTGCATGTAAGGGCTTTTTTTGTAAAGTCATTAAGGCTGATTATCTCGATATTTGTTACGTTGCTTGGTTTGATAACAATCACTTTTTTCATTGGTCGTCTGCTCCCTTTAGATCCTGTTATTGCTGTTCTTGGTGATAATATTAGTCAAGAAGCTTATGATATAATGTTTCATAAATTGGGTCTTGATCAGCCATTGATTGTCCAATATTGGAACTATCTCCGAAATATTTTTGTGTTTGATTTTGGGGATTCTTTAATTTCAGGGCGCCCTGTTTTATCAGATATTATACGTGTATTTCCTGCAACATTAGAACTTGCAACAATTGCTATTATCATCAGTACGAGTGTAGGGATTCCACTTGGTGTTTTTGCAGCAATGTACCGCAATTCATGGATTGATTATTTTGTCCGTATTTTTACGTTAATGAGTTATTCCACACCAACTTTCTGGCTCGGATTAATGGCCTTGTTGGTCTTCTATGCGAAACTTGGTTGGATTGGTGGGCCAGGGCGTATTGATTTTGTTTATGAATATTCTTTTGAATCTACAACTGGATTTTTTCTTTGGGATACCGCTAGGCAAGGTCAATGGGAGGCTTTTGGCAATGCCTTTAGTCATATCATTATGCCTGCTTTAATTTTAGCTTTTGGGGGTATGGCCTATATTAGTCGTATGGTTCGTGGATTTATGATCGAGCAGCTTAATCAGGAATATATTATAACAGCACGTGTTAAAGGATTGTCGTGGGCACGAACAGTTTGGAGCCATGCTTTTCGGAATGTCTCTGTTCAGACTGTTACTGTCGTTGGGCTTTCTTATGCTTTTTTATTAGAAGGTGCTGTTTTAACAGAAACGGTTTTTGCTTGGCCTGGTTTTGGGCGTTATTTGACCAATGCACTTTTAGCAGGAGATATGAATGCAGTTTTAGGTTGCACGTTACTTGTAGGATGCCTCTTTATCTCCATTAATTTACTTTCCGATTTGCTTTATCGCATCTTTGATCCAAGGACACGTTGACTATGACACTTACTAATAATGATGGATCACAAGCATCATTTTCTTTGAAACGTTGGTTAAAGGAGGATGTTCCACAGTCAGCAATTCAAGCGAATATACAAAGATTTTATCATTCATTTGTTAAATTTTGTTGCAATTTTTCAGCTGTATTTGGCTTAGTTATCATCTGTGCTATTATTTTATGTGCGATCTTCGCACCTTGGATGGCTACTCATGATATTGTAAGCAGTAACCTTTTCTTTCGATTGCAGCCACCATCTATGTTGCATTATCTGGGAACAGATGAATTAGGACGTGATGTTTTTAGTCGGTTAATTTTTGGTGCGCGTATCACTCTTTATACTGTTTTTCTAACGACGATTATTGTCGGACCAGTGGGATTGATTGTGGGCACTGCATCTGGTTACATAGGGGGATGGGTTGATATTGTTTTAATGCGTATTGTTGATATTTTTTTTGCTTTTCCAAGTTTGATTTTAGCACTCGCGTTTGCGGCGGCTTTGGGACCTGGCATTGAAAATGCTGCAATTGCGATTTCCATCGTAACATGGCCACCAATAGCACGTTTAGCACGTGCAGAAACTTTGATGATACGCTCATCTGATTATGTTTCCGCCTTGGCTTTGCAGGGTGCATCTTCTTGGCGAATTATTTTATTTCATGTTGCACCAATGTGTATTCCCTCAGTTATTGTACGATTGGCATTGAATATGTCTGCAGTCATTTTAACAGCTGCTGGTCTTGGCTTTTTGGGACTGGGAGCTCAACCACCAAGTCCTGAATGGGGTGCAATGCTTTCAACTGGCCGTGAATTTATGATGACCAGTTGGTGGTTGGCAGCTGTTCCAGGCTGTGCAATATTGTTGACAAGCCTTGCTTTTAATCTTTTAGGAGATGGACTTCGCGATATATTGGATCCACGCAATGGATAAAAATTTATTAGAAATAGAAGATTTGCGCATTTCATTTCCTACAACACGTGGCGTTGTAGATGTTGTGCGGGGTGTTAGCTTTTCTTTAGGAAAAGAAAAAATTGGTATTGTTGGAGAGTCTGGGTCCGGAAAATCAATGACCGGGCGCGCAATTTTGAAACTCAATCCAAGTTCAGCAATTGTTAAAGCCAAAAAGATGAATTTTGACAATGTTGATTTGTTAGCTGCGAGTGAACCTCAAATGCGTAAGATTCGAGGAAGACGTATTTCAATGATTTTACAAGATCCCAAATATTCGCTTAACCCGTTAATCCGAATTGGGGACCAGATTGTAGAAGCTTACCGTATTCATTATCGTGTTTCGAAAGTGGAAGCGTGGGAAAAAACAATTTCTATGTTGGAATCTGTTCATATTCGCAATCCTGAACATGTTATGCAGTTATTTCCTCATGAGGTATCAGGTGGAATGGGGCAGCGGGTTATGATTGCCATGATGCTTATCCCTAAGCCTGATTTAATTATTGCAGATGAGCCAACATCTGCACTTGATGTTACAATACGATATCAGGTTTTAACAATATTGGATGAGCTTGTTACACAATTTGGAACTGGGCTTATTTTCATCAGTCATGATTTGAATTTAATTGCTGATTTTTGTGATCGTGTTTTAGTGATGTATGCTGGTCGTATCTTAGAAGAATTGCCTGCGAGTGATTTGTCTCATGCATGTCATCCTTATACAAAGGCTTTGTTAGCGAGTATGCCGCGGCTTAATCATCCGGCTGAGGTTTTAACTGTTCCTGAGCGAAATCCTGATTGGTTGCATAGTCCAACGATTGTTAATGGTGTTGAAGGAGTTCGACCGTGAGCAATCGTGAAAATATTATTGATGTTTTGAATTTGTCTGTAACGTTTAAGCGTGGATATAAGACCACAGAAATTGTTAAAGATGTTAATTTTCATATTAAACGCGGTGAAGCTTATGGTTTAATTGGTGAATCAGGATGTGGAAAATCAACTATTTTGAATGCATTGGTTGGGCGTATTTCCAATTATAATGGGTCTTTTCTTTTCAATGGAACAGCTGTTCCTCAGAAAAGAAACAAAGATTTTTTACGCTGTGTTCAGATGGTATTTCAAGATCCTTATGCCTCACTTCATCCAAGAAAAATGGTGTATGCTGTGCTTTGGGAATCTCTAGAGATTCATGATATGGATAATCAAAAAGAGCGGGTGTGTGATATTTTAAATTCTGTTGGTTTGGGTTCTTCATTTCTTTATCGTTATCCGCATGAGCTATCTGGAGGGCAACGCCAGCGTGTTGCTCTTGCACGTGCGCTGATTATTGAACCAGAGGTTTTATTACTTGATGAACCAACATCTGCATTAGATGTATCGGTGCAGGCTGAAATTTTAAATTTGTTAAAATCATTACGGAAAGAAAAACAATTGACCTACTTGATGGTATCCCATGATCTTTCTGTTGTTGCTCATATATGTGAGCGTGTTGGAATTATGCATGAAGGGATTATTCTTGAGGAGTTGAGCAATAATGATTTACGCCATTTGCGCGCGCAGAATGATTATACAAAAATGTTTCTTAAAGCCAGTATTGAGCCTATTGCTCATGAAGATGAAGAATTCTAAACATAAACGTAAGGGAAAGAGAGAGATTTCCTTTATCTGATCACTGTAGTTCGACATTAGATTTTGTACTAAGTGGGAAGAAGTAGGATGAGATAGGAATAAATGATAATCTATTGTTTCTATGTATAATTTTCGCCATTAAATGCGCACTTTGTCAGATTGGATTTTGACACCAAAAATCAGAAAAAAGTGCGCTTCAATGGTAAAAAAGAGAAAAGGTTTTGGAAGTCTAGAAAACCGCTTTTGAAAGCTCTTTGAAAAAAATTAAGCAAGAAGTGAAACGAACTTCAAAATAAGCCTAAAATAACAAAAAAAATAAAAACGCTCGGTAGTAAGTGTTTTTATTTTTATTCAGATATAATATTTTAAAAACAATATATTAATTATTTTTAAATGTAAAAAAATGCGCTTACATTTTCCATTTTAGAAGGAGTATTAAGTCATATCTTGTGTCGTGACTAGATGTACTTTTTCAACTTTAATTTAACATTTTAAATGAAGTTTTAGAAGCAGTAAAATTTTCTTAATTTTTTCTATGTTGTTGATATTTTGAACAAATTTTTGTAACTTTCCATAGAGTTTAGCCGCTAATTTCGCTATATCTTGAGGAGGGGGTTTTATTTTTGTATCATGATAGGTTGTATAATCAAACATCTAAGCTTTTTCGCCTAACAGGGATAGCTTGCGGTTTAAAACTCGCTGCTTTCGCCTTTTTGCTATATCCGTAAATATTTCACTTTATCCAGTGAGAAGCCAATTCCTGACTATATCACAAATACTTTTATAAATTGTCAACGTTAACGCAGGTGGTTCGCGTAAATCAGTTTTATAATTGTAATCATACTTTGGGTATCGCAAGACGTTTAGTAAATGGCTTGCGCTGCGTAAAACCAAGAATACGTCGTACTTCAATAACCGCTTTGTTAATTCGGTTTTCAGTTTTTGAGGTGCCGATATAGCAACCATTGCTAAATGGAAAGAGTTCATGCCGCTGCTTTCTCTTGGCAAAAGTTCAAACAAGGTCTTGGATTGAGTGCCCAATGGTTTGAAAATCTATGGGATGAGTGCAAGAAAAGCTTAACGAACTTTTGGAGCTGGTTAAAAAATTTTTTACTCGGAAAAAGTTTTCTGAGGATGCCAAGGTTGGTATGGAACAGATAGAGGAGGAGTTAGCAATTGGATTGTTGACGGTTTTATGTTCTCTCACGCACTTGGCTGATTTCTTTCAATCTTTATCACATCATATCAAAGAATGGATTGGTATGGTTGATTTATAGAACCTCTTTCTTTTCCCAGTTGGCTTAGAGGAGGAATACCTCTTTAACCTCTTGCACAATGGGTTAGTGCTCATCTTAATGCCTCTTTCTGCAACAGAAAGGAGAGAGAAAGACTAAGACCGTTTATCCGTTTATTACCATCAAAATATCACGGTGCATGTGAATGAGGTGCGTGATCCTGTGGCTACCGGTCGTGCGGTCCGTCATGTTCTTCAACGCACGCAAGCCAATGCGTTACATGGAGAGACAGAATGATAGGAGAAAGGCAATGAAAGATCTTCTCATGATGTTAGGATCACATCAATTTTATGTTGATTGGCTTAATTTTCAATCGTTCAAGGAAGAGTTTTCTGCCTCATGGGTTGCGATGGAGAATTTCGATAGTGCTTCTGGGTTACAATTGACCGGCTATAGCAATGATCCTAAACTTATTTATGGTGTGTTATTTCCGGAAAAGTTTGGTGATCGTGAAGCTATTGACACCATCACTAAAACCATTCGAAGTGCCAAATCCGTTCAGATGCTGCGTTGGATTAATGATCATACTTATGGTGCTTTGTTGCATGGATCCATAGTGATTATCAGTACTAGTAAAGACCACGACATTATTAGCCGCTCAGTTTCCCATGTTACAAGGGGTTCGTAGCAAAATTAATGGTTTATGGAAAGTTGCAACCGTTATCCATCTCTATGAGAAAAAAAGCGGGCTATACGATAGTCATTACCCTAAAAGCGTCGAATAAGGGCAAGGAAATAGGGAGAAATGAAACTTGGTAGAAACAGACACTTAAAGGGGCAACTTATCCCTTTGATAGGTAAGTGATGATGCACACTAGAGCAATAGGGGAAAGTTTACCCTATTGCTCAACTAAGCAATTTAGTGCGTTTTCAGATTAGAGTTGAGTGAAAAGGGAAGTTCTTCTCTTTTTCAATGATATGCTTTTTTCTAAGGCATTCATCATTCCCAATGACAATTTTAGCAAAAGAGAAAAGATCCGTTGAAGAGTTTTAAACAACTTTTGAAAGATCTCTGAGGACCCTTTAAGAGCCCCTTGAAGGCTCTTTGAAAAAAAATAAATTGATACAAAATGCTGGCAAGCTACAACCGATAAAAAGAAATCGGTAGCGGAGGAGGGATTTGAACCCCCGACACAAGGATTATGATTCCTCTGCTCTAACCTACTGAGCTACTCCGCCAACATAAGAAAGGCACTACACAAAGTACCTTATTCTTTGCCGGATATAAGAGGTAGAATAGTAAGATGTCAAGCGCCGTTTTTAAGCTTTTCTCTTGTCATTCTATTCTATCCTCGATATGGAAGAAATAGAAGTGTAATTTTCATACAGTTTACAGGATAAGGCATAAAAATGGCGCCACGTGTAGCGGTTTTGGGATGCGGTTATTGGGGTAGTAATCATGTACGAACACTGAAAAATCTTGGGGCTTTAGTTGCGGTATCTGATGTTGATTTTGGTTGTGCTGCGGATTTAGCAAATGTGCATGGTGTTGAGGCTATTGCACCCGACGATCTTTTTGCTCGTATCGATATTGATGCGCTGGTATTAGCATTGCCTCCACAATTTCATACAGAAAATGTTTTGCGTGCTACTAGAAGTGGCAAAGATGTTTTGGTTGAAAAGCCAATTGCCTTGAATGTAACTGATGCTGAGAATCAGGTACAGGCTGCTAGCAAATATGGACGGGTTTTTATGGTCGGTCATGTTTTGCGTTTCCATCCTGCTTTTGAAAAAATGTGCGAATTTGTGGAAAGTGGAGAACTCGGTGATGTACGTTACATTTATTCTCATCGATTAGGCTTTGGAAAGTTTCATGCGCAGAGTGATGCTTTATGGGATTTAGCACCTCATGATCTTTCAATGATTTTAGCTTTGACAGGATGTGGCCCTTCCGAGGTTCGAGGAGAGGGAGCTGCAGTAATTGAACAGCTTTCTGATTTTGCGCATATTCATATGATGTTTCCAAATGGTATACGTAGCCATCTTTTTACTTCACGCTTTTGTCCTTATCGTGAAAGGCGTTTAACGGTTGTTGGTACAAAGGCTATGCTTATCTTTGATGATATGGAACCTTGGAGCCGTAAATTAGCATTTCGTCATTTTTCTGTTTGGCAGGAGGGTAAAGAGAGGGCTTTTAATGTTAACGAATTGAATTATATCGGACTTTGTGAAGATTTACCGCTCACCCGTGAATTACAGCATTTTCTCCATTGTATCGAGACACGTCAATCGCCTCGTACAGATGGTGATGACGCTATTGCTGTTTTACGGATTTTGACTGCTGCTAGTCACACATTACCATAGGTAAAGTAGGATAAAATTTTCAAATTATTTTGATTGTCAATGGAGTTAATATGCAGTTCATCGATCTTGGAGCACAGCGCGCACGCATTGAAGATAAAATTAATACTGCAATTGCACATGTCGTGGCCAGTGGTAAATATATTTTAGGGCCCCAAGTAACAGAGTTTGAGGAGCGATTAGCAGAGTATCTTGGTGTTAAGCATGTCGTTGCGTGTGCTAATGGAACTGATGCATTGGTGATGCCTCTTATGGCTAAAAATATTGGTTCGGGGGATGCTGTTTTTTGTCCTAGTTTTACGTTTTGTGCTACTGCGGAAGTTGTTGCTTTAGTCGGAGCAGAACCTGTTTTTGTTGATGTTATGCCTGATACATTTAATATTGATGTCGGTAAACTTTGTGAAGCAATAGAGGCGATTAAAAAAGAGGGGAATCTCAATCCAAAAGCGATTATTGCTGTTGATTTATTTGGGCTTCCCGCTGATTATGCTCAAATTTCTGCGGTTGCTGCAAAGGAAAATCTTTTTGTTATTGAAGATGCAGCTCAGGCTATGGGAAGTAAATTTTGTGACGTTAAGTGTGGGGGATTTGGCGATGTTGCAGCGACCAGTTTTTATCCAGCAAAACCATTAGGATGTTATGGTGATGGAGGAGCTATGATGACCAATGATGATGGTCTAGCAGAAACTTTACGTTCAATCCTGTTTCATGGTAAAGGCAAAACGCAATATGATAATGTGCGTATTGGTTTGAATTCGCGGTTAGATACAATTCAAGCTGCAGTTTTGTTAGAAAAGCTTGCTATTATTGAAGATGAGATGGAAAGGCGTATGGCAATTGCTCAACGTTATTCTGATGGTTTAAAAGATGTTGTTGTCGTGCCAGAAATGGACAAGAATATTCGTTGTGCTTATGCGCAATATACCATTAAGGCGAAAGATCGCGATCGATTAAAGTCTTATTTACAGGACAATGCTATTCCTACAATGATTTATTATAATACTCCTCTGCATTTACAACCAGCCTATAAACATTTTCCTTATATAAAAGGATCACTTTCTGTTTCTGAAACTTTGGGGGACTGCGTTTTAAGTTTACCTATGTATCCTTATTTATCACAAAGCGATCAAGATATAATCATTCAGCTCATAAGAGATTTTTATCACTCTTGAAGAATATCTATACCCTTAAAGGTTGGTTATTAAATTGGTTTTTATCGTCCCAATATGTTAGGCTTTATAAGCACTTAATATTTTCTCTCTTTTTTAGAATCTGAACGAGACATGAAGCTGCTATATAGAAAAAATGAAGATATTTTGTCTATTTAAAAGCCGTTTTTGAGCTGATCTTAAAGAGGTACTTATTAAAGCGGTGTTTTTTGAGCATAGCTTATTTTCTCGCGAATACGAGATGCAAGGTCATTTTTGCTTTTAGAGTTTTGGGTTAATGCATTGATAGGCGAGTTTTTTCCTTCCTTTAGAGCTATTTGAGTAGCGATCGTTGCCGCTAATTCCTTTGTTTCTTCACGCAATTCATTAAAGAGTTTATTGCTAGAAGGAGTATTAAATTTACCAATTTGAATCTTTTGTAAGCGCTGTTGATAGGAAGCTATTTTTTCACGCATTATTTTGATTTCCGTTATAAAAGTTCTTAATGATAAGGATATACTACTTACTTTATTTTCTTATTATTAAATAGGCAAAAGTTCTCTTTAAATAGAGAGCTATTTAAAATGGATTCCATGTTGGCATAGGCGTTAATTTTAAATATCCCATGTTAATACCAAGGCGTGCTCCAATCCCTGTGCGTATTGGAATGAGTAGAATATTATTACGTTTTAAAACATGAAATCCAGCTCCTGCAATTAAATAAGCCGAACCTGAAATACCGGCATAGCGTCCCCATAAATTATTTATATTATTGAGATTATAAATTAAGATCATGAGGCGAGAGCCTTGGCCGCCAAAGTCCCATCCTAAAGAGGGACCTTGCCAGAAAATTTTGCGCTTATTATCATTTTTGGTGAAAATTTCTCCTTCACCATAGGTTAATCCAGCAAAAAAGGCACCAGAGGCTTCTTCTCCTAAAATATAAGCATTGGGTTGACCATATTGTGAAAATACTTTTTCAATGGCCGTTGCGATATTGCCGGTCGTTTGGCCAAAAAACTCGTGACCAGAAGCAACGATTTCTTTCATCGAGTAATGTTGCTCATTATTTATTGATTGGAGTTGAGCATTAGCAATGCTGATAGTAACAAATAGGAAGGATATTAAAAATATAATTTTTTTGTAAAAGCGTAATAAAAAAGAGAGAGTCATAGGATTTTCTTCATATAAGGTGATCTTTTTATCTAATTTAAATAGGTAATAGGATATAAAGTTATTTAAATCCTTAAATTTATCATTAAACAGAAATTTTTAACATAATTGTTAGATTTTCGTATATGCATTTGATGTTAGAATGCTATTTTAAAATGAATTTTAGCTTTAAAGTTTAGGAGTTATAAATAATTATGACATTAACCGCTTCTTTGAAGTCTACAGATTTGGCTGCTTTACTTTGTAGTCGTCTTTGCCATGATTTGATTTCACCTATTGGTGCTATTCAAAATGCAATGGAGCTTTATGATGAAGGATGTGCTGATGAAGATGCTTTGCAGTTGGTGCGTATTTCTGTTGCAAAAGCGTCTGCACGCTTACAATTTGCGCGCTTAGCTTTTGGTAATGCAGGATCAGTAAGGTGTCAAGTCGATACGAATTTTGTCAAACAGGTTGCCCAACAGTATATGGCAGAAGAAAAAGCAACATTAAAATGGCAAGCTCCTTCTTTACTTTTGCTAAAAGATGAAGTGAAATTTTTGCTTAATTTATTATTTATTGCAAATACAACTGTTCCGCGTGGTGGTGAAATTTCTGTGATGATTTTACAAGATGCAGATACACGCTCGTTTCGGTTTGAGATTTATGGTAAAACATTGAAAATTTCTCCCTATTTTATTGAGTTAAATAATGGGAAACTTCCAGAAGAACCAGTCGATGCTCACACGATACAACTTTATTATACGGCGCTACTTGCTGAAATATTAACTATGAAAGTAAGCATACATGAAACTGATGATTATCTTATTTTAGAAAGTATAAAAAACCTTTAAAAAGGGTGCAATCTCTTAAGTTATATGAGGTTAGTTACAAAATTTTTTAAAGAGCAGGATTTAAGATTTCTGATTTGTGCAAGTGCTCTCGTATATAAATCGATCTTGTGTGTAAGGATTTTTATTTTAATAAGAAGAAAAAGTCTCGGCATTTTATAACCCCGAGATTTTAAGTATGCTTTTTGCGTTTTTAAGCAGTTTTTTGTGTATTTTCTACAATCGGATCACGTAACACGTAACCGCGTCCCCACACTGTGTCAATATAGTTTATGCCAGAAGATACAGCATCTAGTTTTTTTCGTAGTTTGCAAATAAAAACGTCAATAATTTTGAGTTCAGGCTCATCCATTCCACCATAAAGATGATTCAGAAACATTTCTTTGGTAAGTGTGGTGCCTTTGCGCAAGGAGAGAAGCTCTAGCATCTGATATTCTTTACCAGTTAAATGGACAGGACGGCCTGCAACTTCAACTGTTTTAGCATCAAGATTAACGATGAGATCACCCGTGACGATAACTGATTGTGCATGGCCTTTAGAACGACGCACAACAGCATGGATGCGTGCAATCAATTCATCTTTATGGAAAGGTTTCGTCATATAATCATCAGCACCAAAACCAAAACCGCGCACCTTGTCTTCAATGTTCGCCATGCCTGAAAGAATAAGTACAGGAGTTTTGATTTTTGCTAACCGTAGGGTTCGTAAGACATCATAGCCTGACATATCAGGTAAATTTAGGTCAAGTAAAATGATATCATAATCATAAAGCTTACCTAAGTCCGTTCCTTCTTCTCCCAGATCGGTAGTATAAACATTAAAATTGCCTGATTTCAGCATCAATTCGATGCTTTGGCTCATTGTTTTATCATCTTCAATTAATAATACGCGCATTTTAGTCCCTTTTACTTCTCCCGAATCAGGTACAGCCACTTGTTTTATTAACAGATGGTAAAGCTTTCTTTATAAAATAACCTAAAAATCAAACAATTATGATTAAAATGCCTATGAACAATTCACCAGTATACGCAATAGTTGTGGCTGTTTACCTTACTATCCAAGATAGTGGTTAACAAAATGTTTTTATTTTTGGAAGAGGTTTACTAAATTATTTTAGAAAAATTCAGGATTTCTTTGATTCCATAGGAAAATGATTTGTATACTTTTTATTTTTAAAAATTTGATAACAAGCTGCGCTGAACCAGTCTTTTTGAAATTTTTGTATTTATTTACCGAGCATTAATCCACTTTATTCTATCCTTATAATAGTTATGGAATGTGTAGAAATAGTTTGTGTGTTGTGAGGCGTTTTTGCGTTTGTGATGTCTTCAAAAAAGTGTTGTCTATCTTTGAAAACCTCTTTTTATTGAGAAAGTTTGGAGGATGGTTCTGAAACTGTTTTTCGTAGCGCGAATGTAAGTTTTTGTTGGTGCATTTTGTACAATCAAGGAGTGATGGGTATGAAACTACGTGAGAGTGTGGTGCAGTTAAAAATGTTTCAAGCTCGTGGGAAGCGTTGTGAAATTGCACAACTTGAGATGATGATCAAAGAATTTGAGCGTATAATGACAGATTTAAAAGCGCAAATTATTGATGAAGAACGTAAATCTGGAAATAGTGATATTAATCATTTTGCGTATTCAACTTTTGCTCGTGCAGCGAGGCAAAGGTTTGACAATATTACAGATTCCATTCACGATCTACAGCTTCGAAAAGAAAATGCTCAAGCGACTTTATGTGAAATTGAAACAGAATTGCAACGTGCAAAAATTCTTGATGGGCGAGAAAACAAAACAAAAAAAGATCATGACTCTGTTTCTATTCAACCTCATTTAAGGGTTGGATAATAAATTTTTCAGATAGGATATAAATCTTTTAGATTGTATATGCTAAAGAGTAAGAAATAGCTAAATTTGTATGAGTTTAGCTATTTTACCGTCAGTTCTCAAATTCAATAATTAATCACTGAATTGGCAATTAATATCTATATTGTTGGAGTCTTGTTGTCCGTAATCCAGCTAAGCCGTGTTCATGGATCGAGTTTTGCCATGAAAGAAATTCTTCTACGGTTAAACTATAGCGCTGGCACGCCTCATCAAGACTTAACAATCCACCTTTGACAGCTGCGACAACCTCAGCTTTACGACGAATAACCCAACGTCTTGTTGTTATTGGAGGTAGATCAGTAAGTGTAAGCGGGTTTCCATCTGGGCCAGTAACGTATTTCATTTGTGATTTTACCAAATCGGTCATTATATTCTCTACTTTTATAGGATCAGATTTTTCTGTAAAGCGTGAACTTTAAAAAAGAACTAAACTCATTGAAAGAAAAAATATTTTTTATTTCGCTTATTTTCATTTTGTGCCACTCTTTAATAAAAATTAGTGCCACTAGTTGTCGGCAGGATAAAAAAATAATATGAAGACGTGATGGATGGCTCATATTGAAAATAGTGACAAGGTATATATGAGTAACAATGGCACATATTAATAGAGAATGAATATATGTTTTTGAATAGCCTTGATTTGCCAGGACCACCTGAAAATTCTCGTGTTGTTGTTGCAATGTCTGGTGGGGTTGATTCATCGGTTGTTGCAGGACTTTTAAAAAGAGAAGGGTATGATGTTGTTGGGATTACATTGCAGCTTTATGATCATGGTGCTGCAACACATCGTGTAGGGGCATGTTGCGCAGGACAAGATATTGAAGATGCTCGTCGTGTGGCAGAAACACTTGGGATACCTTATTACGTTCTTGATTATGAATCCCGGTTTCGTGAAGCTGTGATTAATCCTTTTGCAGAAAGTTATGCACGCGGAGAAACACCTATTCCTTGTGTAGCTTGTAATCAAACTGTTAAATTTGCTGATTTGTTGGCGACTGCCCGTGAATTAGGTGCGGATGCTCTAGCGACAGGCCATTATATTCGTAGTGTTTCTTATGGTACGCATCGGGCATTGTTTCGCCCTCTTGATTCTGAACGTGATCAAAGTTATTTCTTGTTCGCAACAACGCAAGAACAAATTGATTATCTGCGTTTTCCGCTTGGCGATCTTCCAAAAGCGCGTGTTCGAGAAATAGCAGAAGAAATGGGTTTCGCAGTTGCTGATAAGCATGATAGTCAGGATATTTGTTTTGTACCACAGGGGAAATATTCTGATGTGATTGCAAAATTGCGTCCAGAGGCTTCCTCTCCTGGAGATATCCTCCATATTAATGGACAAATTTTAGGTCGGCATTCAGGAATTATTAATTATACTATTGGTCAACGCCGTGGCATTGGTGTTGCAACCGGTGAAGCGCTTTACGTCATTTCCCTTGATGTAGAAAATGCACGGGTTATTGTTGGTCCACGTGAAATGTTAGAGACGCGTAAGCTTTTTCTGCGTGATGTTAATTGGCTTGGTGATGAGTGGTTAGGCGATTTTCCCAATTATATTGATGTGGCCGCAAAAATTCGTTCAACACGTCCTCCGTGTCCAGCTCGGTTATATTATAGAGAGGGAATTTTTTCTGTTGACCTCTTGGAAGGTGAAAGCAGTGTAGCACCTGGTCAAGCGTGTGTTTTTTATAATGAAAGTGGTGATGGAGCGCGTGTTCTTGGAGGCGGGTTTATTACGCATTCAGAGCGTTCTGCGGATGCTGAAGAAAGATTACAGAAAGTTTTGCATAATTGAAATACAAAAACCGTGGCTATTTTTTCAACAAAACAACCATTATGTGTGAGTAAAATACTCTATACTCAAAGGGTAAGTGTTTTTACAATTTGAATATTATCGGTTTAATTGAGTTTATCAAAATCAGAAAAATGTGCCAGTGCAAGGCTTGATGCTGTAGCAATATTGAGGCTATCAAAGCCATAAGCCATAGGGATACGCAAGATTTCTGATTTTTGCAAAACATGAGTTGGTAAGCTATCATCCTCTTTTCCCAAAATAAGAGCAGTATGTTTCATTGTTTTTGCTTCTTTAAGATAGCGTGGAGCAAAGGGGGAAAGCGTGTAAAGATGAAAGTTTGCATCACTTAAAGTTTTTATAATGCTCTCAATATCATCTCCTTGTGTATAGGGTATTTTTAGAGTTGCACCAACAGAAGATCTGATCACTGTTCGGTCAAGCGGATCACAGGAAGTTTTATCAACGATAATGCCATAACTAGCAAAGGCAGCTGCGTTGCGAAAGATCGTACCCATATTCTCACTCTTAGAGATACCACATAAAACTGGCACTAAAGCGCTTTCTGGAAGATCTTGTAAGAATTCTTGTAATGATGGTAGTGCTTTGCGCTCACCAATACCGAGCATGCCACGGTGAACGTGAAAACCAGCAATATCATCCATGATCTTTTGCGGAACACAATAAATAGAACATGTTGGTTTTGTTTCTTTTAAAATGGGCATAATTTCAAGAAGGCGTGCTGCAACAACAAGTAGCGATAGAGTCGAAAAATTTTTTGAATGCAGCAGTGCTGACAATACTACTTTTCCCTCAGCAACGAACTGGTGTTGCCTTCCTACAAGATCTTTTTCACGGATATTACGATAAGGTTCCAAGCGCGGATCACCGGTCTCGTGGATTGTAATGATATTTAGAGTCATACTGAATTTTAACATTATTTTTTCTAAATCACCAGAGATTGAATAGTACATTTATGACTGAATAGAGAAGAGAAATAAAAAATTACATCATTTTTAAATTTAAAGTAGAATTTATATTGACTATATACAATCATAGGTATAAAACACAAAATTGCTGGATGCGGCACAATATATTGTTCTCGTATCAAGTACAGGGTCTTAGGTCCCCGCTATTTCCTAAGTCCATGTAATCCCTATTCATTAGGGAAGAAGAATCTGGGTTCCCAATTCCCAGATTCTTTTTTGTAGGGGTGCTTTATCAAAAAAATTTTCTTTTACTAATGTGATTTTTGGAATTTCAGCCTTGTCTGCTAAAGAATAAAGCTTAAGAAGTGTTTTGCTATTTCTACGATTGTTTTTGGAGTTGGGCTAGTATCACAGTCATTGTATTTTCATCTTATGATAGGATAGAGTTGCAAAGAGGATATATACAGGCAGCTTTATTTGTGTTTTTATGTAGTAGCTTTTTGGCTTAATGAAAAAGGAACAACAGTAAGTTGTGCAAGGCCATGATGAATTTTAGTAAAAAAGATTATTAAGCAGAGGAAATATTAGATTATTCAAGAAAAATTGGTGATCAAGTTAAAGAACTTGATAGTTTTAAAGGAGTTTTCTTGTTTTTTGCGAGCCATATTTGAGTTGTTCTATAATTGTGGTGCAACTAGTAATAGAACGGTTGTTACAAAGGGTAACAGTAGATTATAATAATTATTTCCTTTTAGGTTGAGACCATGATGCTATTAGAGGAATAGCAAAAGATATCGATGCTATCATAAAAAGGTGTTTATGGTGCGTTTAGCAAAGCGTGGGTGTGATTATGAGTGCAAAAATCAAGATACAACAATTGACGATAGGGTCTATTGTAGTCGCTTGTCTTGTTTGTGCTCTGAAATATTGGGCCTATCATATTACTGGCTCAGTTGCACTTTATTCTGATGTTTTAGAATCAGTTGTGAATATCGTTGCGGCGCTGGCAGCGTGGTGGGCGGTAAAAATAAGTTTGAAACCAGCTGATCAAGATCATCCTTTTGGGCATCACAAGGCAGAATATTTTTCTGCTATTTTTGAAGGTACACTGATCATTGTTGCTGCAATCATGATTTTGAGAGAAGCATGGTCATCTTTTGGGGATGTTGGAGTATCTCAAAAACCTGGAACATGGATTGGTATTAGTGCTGCAGCGAGTGTTATAAATTATTGTTGGGGTTTTGTTCTTATTAAGCAGGGGAAAATTCATTGCTCACCAGCTCTTAAAGCTGATGGGGAGCATTTAATAACAGATGTTTTGGGGTCATTTGGTATTCTAATTGGATTAGTTGCTGCTTTTGTGAGTGGGTGGGCTTTTTTAGACCCCATTTTAGCGATAATTATTGCTTTTCATATTCTTTGGCAGGGGTGGAAAGTGGTGAACAATTCTGTTCAGGGCTTAATGGATGTTGGAGTTGAATTCACTGAAACGATGCGCATTTATGATATTATTTTAGAAAATGCGCGTGGTGCAATTGAAGTGCATGATTTGCGTACTCGTGTTGCTAGTAGGGCTATTTTTATAGAGTTTCATTTGGTTGTACCAGCAACAATGCAGGTGAGGGAAGCCCATCAAGTGTGTAATCAAATTGAGGAAGCGCTTGAGGTGGAATTTGAAAATGCACGCATTATTATTCACATAGAGCCTGAAAGCGAAGCCAAGTTTTCTCCTAGTGTTGGCTGTTCCTTTAATGTAGTTTTTTGATTATGAATCAATAAATTAAGGAGATTTAAAAGGTCAATATTATAAACATTTTCTTTAATAAAGACCTGAATGATAGCTTAAATATTATATGGAGGCAAAATACATCTTATAGGAAAAGTATTGCATGCGTTGATTAACAATATTCCTGTGAGTATTTCCTGGTCGTTTTTGTTTCAAAAATTTAGAGATTTATTGTTTCAGTACACACGATGTCATTATTTTTATTGATAACACTATAGCGTTGTAACTGGCAGTACCATTGATGATGAGCGTGCTCAATAGTGAAAAAGTTAAAATTTGCAGGTGGGTTTTTTCCACCACAGCCTTGTGATGCAGAAGAAACACCAACAATAGGAATTTTCCTTTTTTTCTCTTCAATGATATTTAAAGTAGGCAAGTGAGTGTGGCCGTGAAGAATAAGTTCGCATCCATAGCATTTGATGACATTTAGAAAACGTTCTATTCCCCATAATTTTTTATGCCAAAGGGTTGCATGGTGAAAGGGGGGATGATGAATCATCACAACTCGAAAGAGATTGCGTGCTGCAGCTTCATCTAAAAGCTGAGACAAAATTTGCGCTTGCCTTTTTCCAAAATAGCCAGATGCTTGAAAAGGCGGTGTCGCAATAGCTGAAGAGGCTACTATAATAGCGATATTATCACGAACGCGCATATAAGGAAAAGCATTTTTTTGAGGAAAATCACCCTGAATCCAAGGTTGAAAAATAGTGCAGGCCTTTTGGAGAGCTCTGCGAACATAGGCATCATGGTTCCCAAAGGTTAAAGAAATATCATGAGGTTGTCCTTGGGTTAGTAACCAGTTTCGCGCTTGTTCAAATTCTTTATCCAAAGAGAGATTGACAAGATCGCCAGAAATGACAAGATGATCGGGATTTTTTGCTTTTATAGTGTACATTAAAGTTTCTAAAACACCGGTTGTCATTTGGTTTTTACGTTTTTTTTGCCAATGAAAATAACCAGTAAGACGTTTTCCAAAAAGTTCAGAAAAGGAAGGCTGTGGCACAGGTGAAAGGTGTATATCTGATATATGGGCAAGATAAAACATGAACTCTATCATAATGTTGAAAATGATTTAGGCAATGATAAAAATCCCATACACAATTAAAAGAGGTAGGAAGTTGTGATATGAAAAACAGTTTGTTGGCAAATAATAGAAATTTTTTTTAACATTTACGTTACCCAAAAAGAATGTTAAGAGCAGGGAAGTTTAGGAGAGGGATAAGACATGCGTGAAAAAATAAACGATAACGAAAGAATTCCTCAAATAAGGAAGTAAGTCTCTTTGTTCGCATGTTAATTTTTTCTAGGCATAAAGTCCATGACAGATGTATCTTTGGATTCTCGATTTTCCGTTTCCTTTTCTCTGACCGATAGTGAGGCTATAACTTATCACCCTGAAACACGTGATCATGATGCTCAAATTGAGCAAATCAATAAGATGGTTTTCGGTCCTGGTCGTTTTACACGTGCAAGTTATTTATTGCGGGAGGAGGGACGGCATAATTGTCAATTTTCTTTTGTCGCTTGTCTTGGAGGCAATGTCATTGGTTCAGTGAGGATGACTCCTATAACAGTTGGTGAGCAAGCTGCTTATTTATTAGGCCCTCTTGTTGTTCGTCCCGAATATAAAAATGCTGGGGTCGGTAGAAAGTTAATGTATATGACCTTACACGCAGCAAAAAATCATAATGTTGTTTTGGTGATTTTAATTGGGGATAAAAAATATTATGGTCGTTTTGGGTTTAAAAATGTTGAACATAAACAGATACACATGCCTGCACCGGTAGATCCAAAAAGATTGCTTATTTTGGAATTACAAGAAGGTGCACTACTAAAAGTAGCAAAAGGAAAAGTTCGTTATCGTTCATGTAATTGATATACTTGCTGTAAAGAGGCTGTCAGTTGCTTGAAAATGGTTAAATTGGTCAGAATTTTTAGCGACTTTCACGATACCATATACTACTGAGAAATAACAGACACGTTAGCAGAGCAAAAAATCCGGAAAAGATTGAAAAATGAACAGCGCTAACCAAACGGGTTTCTGTTGCTTCCTTTAGAATAATTGATTGAGGAAAGGAAGAGATGAATTTCGTTTGTGGTCCAACTATCTTTATGGGAGGAATATGAATACCGTTTCTTTTTTCGTGATGTAAACGTGTTATATAGCCACCCGTGTTTTGAATGATGGGCGCCAATTTTTCTTCTGTTGAAATTAAGTCAGATAATTCAGGATTATCGAGTGCACCTATAGGGGCAAGAACTGTTTGGTTGCCATTGTGGATTGTAAAGATCCCTATTTCATCTGCATTTATAGTTCCTATAAATACACCTTCTTGTTCTTTACTGAGAGTGATATTTTCTTTTTTGCCAGAGGGGAAAATGACTTCAACGGGTTCTGGGTGATCTTCAAGTGTTTGTCGACGAATTGTTAAACGATGGAGATCATTCACAGCACTTAATTTCTCTTCTTCAAGTTCTGGTTCTTTCATGAGCCAATGGGCAATACGACGGTAGAGAGAAGCGTAGGGACCTCCACCTTCGAAATTTCGTGCCCAAAGCCAACTTTCATCGGACAGCAACATACCTACACGTCCTTTACCAATATGGGAGAGGAGTAAGAGTGGTTGTTCATCAGCTCCTTTCATGATGGTAAGGCTTTGGCCTGTTTGTTTAATTGCAATTTGTCTTAACCATTGTCCCCATTGAGTAGCTGGGTGGGTGGGTGTTGCAAGATTTCGTGTAACAGGGTGACGTTCGCCCTCTTTTGTTAATGCAGGACGAAAAGGTTTTTCAATAACAGTTCCATTTGGTAATGCGGGTAGGATACTTATCAAAGGTGTTTTAGCAAGTGATTGTTCACCAGCAAATTCAGGTCCTGTAACCATTAGTAATGCACCACCTTTTTGTACATACTGGGTGATATAATCATAATAAATGAGTGGTAGTGCACTGGAATGTTGGTAGCCATCAAGAATGATGAGATCAAAATTATTAATTTCTTCAACAAATAGCTTAGTTGTAGGAAAAACAACTAGTGATAATTGGCTAGAAGGGGTGTTATCCGCTTTTTCAGGAGGACGCAGAATAGTAAAATGAACAAGATCAATATTGGAATCACTCTTTAAAAGATCACGCCATGTGCGTTCACCATTATAAGGTGCACCCGAAATGAGAAGAACTCGCAAAGTTTCTCTGATCCCTTCAATGATAGCAATGGCTCGATTGTTATCAGAGCTTAATTCACCCTCGTGTGTATCTGTAGTCACTTGAACGATGTTTTTTTCAGTATGAGGAAGAGTGATGTCAGTTTGAAAGATGATACCAGGCGTTACAGAATAGCGACCAACCTCTTGGTTATTGACACTCACAGAAACGTTTACTTGCGCTGACATTTCCTTTTTGGGTTGGCCTTTATCTTCAACCAAAATAGAAAGTGTTTGTGGTTTATTGATCAGAGCAAAACGGGGAGGAGAGATAAGTTTAATTTGGCGGTCAAATTCATCTGTTCTTCCTGTTATAAGGGCGTTGATTGGTGCTTTATGATGAAGTTCTGATATTTCAGGAATATTGTGCACTTGTCCATCAGTGATCAAAATTGTTCCTGCATAGAGGGATGGTGGTATATCAGATGTGGCTTGTGTCAAAGCATAAAATAAATTCTCTGATGATGCATAATGATTATCAGAACGTTTTCTAGCTTCAATAAAGCGCGGCTCAAATTGTGGATAGCGCGCCAGTGCGTTGGTTAATTGTATGCGTGCTTTGTCACTGTCTTCTGTACGTGTACCTAAAGTTTGGCTTTTACTATGATCAATGAGAATTCCTACAATACTTTTAACGGGTTCACGTTGCTCTTTTTTTATAACAGGATTGAGTAAAACAAGAATGAGAGAAGCTAAGGTTGTAAGACGTAATAAAGCTCCGCGCTGCTTTGTGATGAAGCCAACGATGATAAAAAAAGCAGGAATCCCGCCTAAAAAGAGAATCCAAAAAATAGGAAGGAAAGGCTGAAAAGTCAGAGATTCTATCATTACCTTCTCTCTTTGTTAAAACGCTCTAATAGTGCAGGAACATGGATTTGATCAGCTTTATAGTTTCCTGTAAGGACATAGATGACGATGTTCAATCCTGCACGAAATGCCCATAGACGTTGCATAGAATCATTGGAGACAAGAGGATATTTCCATGTATCTTTGAAGTCTAAGGCCCAAGCACCAGCAAAGTCATTAGCGGTGATAAAAAGAGAACTCACATTATCGTCAGTCATCATAGAATTTTTATTTTTTTTATTTATTGATGATGATGCAACCCATAAAGGTGATCCACGGTAACGTCCAGGAAAATCAGGCATAATATAAAAAGAACGGGAAACAACATGATCAGCAGATGCAGGTTCAAGGGTTGGAATATTAAGTTCACTTAATATAGCCCGTAATCTCTGTGTCGCTGGGGTTGCAATTTCTTCAAGAGTCAGATTGGTATTTATCTGATCGCGTGTATCAAATAAAACGGCTCCTCCATTTTTCATAAAAGCACTTATTTTTTCAAGAGCTTTTTGCGTTGGCATAGGACTGTTAGCGTCAAGAGGCCAATAAATTAGAGGATAAAAAGCAAGTTCATCTTTATCAAGATCAAGAGCTATAACAGAACCAGGTGAGAGCATTGTACGATCTGCAATGAACTGGCTCAGTGTTTCTAGTCCACTCTTACTTGTGGTATCAATTTCATGGTTATTGGTTATAACATAAGCAAGGTGGGTAGCTCCCGCCGCTTTCACCATGATTTCATCATGAGTTTTTGTGGTTTGTGCGTAGACATTTGATATATCTGAGAATAAGCTGGCCAGGCCTATTATAAAAAGTAATAGAAGGAACATACTGAGTTGTCGATTGAAAAAAAAAGCTTTTCTCATCCATAAAACGAAAAAACTATCAAAAGCAAATAATAAAAGCGCTAATCCTAAAAGTGGTCCAGTAAAATGTTGTTCTTTCATTTCATATGATAAAGGATTTTTTCCTAAGGAATTTGGTAATGAAGTTTTTATTAAGCGAGAAGAAGGCGTTAAGAGATTCAAAGCATAAAAATTATTGTTAACGCCATAAAACCCAGGTGGGGTATGATAGGATGGTATGGGGAATTTTTGTTCATCAATAATGAGTGGAACAACATGAAAGGGAGGGGATTGCAATTGTCCATCGGCATTTAATATCCGCCAGGGATTTTGTGGTGCCATTGCTTTCATTTGAGTTAAGGAGGTGTTGTTGTATACACTGAGTGTGATAAGTTTTTGCAACATTTGTGCAAAAAATCCAGAAAGCGCAAGATTAGACCATGTAGGATCAGGTGCGGTATGGATAAAAATGAGAACACCTTTTCCGTAGTCAGTTGCTGTGATAAAAGGGGATCCATCAGCAAGACTGAGCCATGTTTTTTCAAAAAGATCTGGGGTTGGTTCTGCTAAAATTTGGCGTGAAACAGTTACATTTTCTGGAAAAAGAAGATCAGAGAAGAAGCTATTTTGCACAAAAGGTGCTAATTTTTGTGGTTTAGCCCATGACATAACACTGCCGAGTGAACGTTTACCAGGGCGCAATGGCACAGGTAATAAGCTATCATATTGTTCTGTTGAACTGAGATTATCTCCAGCAAAACGAATAAGTGTTCCCCCTTTATTGACGAAATCAGAGAGCTTTTTTTCTGCTGCTTGTGGCATGTTAACAATGTCACCCAAAATGAAGACAGAAGGGTTTTGTTTGAGTAAGTAATCAATGTCAGCTGAAAGCTCTCCTCCTCCTGTTGTTATAAGTTCTGCGTAGCCCTGCAATGCTTTAATGACATAATAAAATGGAGATAGTAATGGTTGTACCATTTCATTGATACTTGATGATAAGAGAGCAACACGGTTTATTCGGTTACGGCTATCAACTAAAAACGTTGCAGCAGCGTGGGCATGATTATCAATTTTAATCCATGAGATATCATTGCGTAATTCAAGCGGTAAGTTGAAAGGAACCAGAACTTCTTCTTCTCCTTCATGAAAATTTGTTGTAAAGCGTCCAAGGGGTTTACTTTTAAAATCATAAAGGCTTAGCGTTATCGGAGTTTCACCTTGAGTAGTTGCACGAATAATGCGTGCTACCATGTTTCCATTATGATTATCGATAGCTTTTATACCGGTAAGTTTAGAAATATCGGATGAATACCACAGGAATGTTTCAGGTTTTAACTGTTCAATGAGAGTAAAAGCCTGATCATCTTCATTTGTTTGTAAGCTATCACTCAAATAGGCAATATCAAGTGTTTGACCACGAGTTTTTTCAATGAGCCGATTCAATGCCTTTAAGCGGTCGATAGGCCAGGGTTGAGGTTGTAAATGCATTAAATGTTGTTTTGCAACTTCTGCGGGTAAAGGGCCAATTTCTTTGGGGTCATTTTCAGCTGTTGCAAGAAAATAAACATCTTTTTTTTGTTTTGTTGCTTGATCAAGTAAAGTTTCCGCAACAACAATATATTTTTTCCACTCTTCAGCAGAGGCCCATCCATTATCAATAATGAGTGCAAGCGGTTGAGATCCAGAGAGTATAATTGGATTTTGATGCCAAGAGGGACGTGCCAAAGCGATAATGATAAGCGCTGCTATGGCTAATCGTAACAACAATAACCACCAAGGTGTATGGTTGGTTGTTGTCTGTTGATTAGTTTGTTTAATCAAAAGACGCAAAGGAGGAAAGATCTCTTTATGAGGTTTGGGAGGCGTTATCCACAATAACCACCAAATCATAGGCAGAGCAAAAAAACCAAGTAAAATTAAGGGAGCACCAAAACTCAAAGTGATCTCCTTCCATGAGATGTAGCACCACTCATTCTGTTTGCGAATTGCAAAATAATTTCTGTTAAAGGCCGATCAGTTTTACTAACATAGTAGGTCCATCCTTGGTGTGAGCAAAAATTGATCAATTCTTGTCGTCTTGCTTGGTAGAGGTTGCAATAATCCTCACGGAGGTGTTCTGCTCTTCCTAGAAGAATTTTTTCTTTTGTTTCAGGATCAAAAAATTCTGTACGACCTGTGTAAGGAAAAGACTCCTCGGCTGGATCAGCAACTTCAATCAGATGTACGTTGACCTGTTTTGCAGCTAAAGCTCCTAAATTTTGAATAATCATTTCAGGATGATCTAGAAAGTCACTGATGATGATGACTTGTGAGAATCGTGTTATAGTTGAAAAATTCGGAAATGGATTTTCATCTTGGTAATGAATTAAAGCTAGAGCCATGCGTTCCGCGACATTGGATGTCATGGTGGGAGCCATTAAATCAGGGATAGCAATATGCTCACCGCTTCGCGCAAGAAGTGTTGCTAATGCAAGAGAAAGAATGATAGCATAATTGCCTTTAGAGCTTTTAGAAAAGCGCGAGCAATACTGCATAGAGGCACTTTGATCAGGCCAAATCCAAACGGTTTGCGCCATTTCCCATTCATATTCGCGTAGGTAAGTATTTTTACCACGTGCTGAGCGGCGCCAGTCGATGCGTGTAATGGGTTCTCCTTCAGTATAAAGACGAAATTGCCAGAAATTTTCTCCATTGCCATGTTTGCGCTGGCTGTGCCATCCGGTTATCATTGTGTTTGCTATAAGGCGTGCTTGTAAGAGGCAATAGGGTATATTGGCTACATCTTTATGTAGTTTTTTTGTAAGCGATTTTGCACTTTCTTTAAAAACTTTTCTGCCAATGGCCATTAAAGAGCGCCTTTCACAAGAGTAGCAATAATATCTCTTACAGTTATATCTTCAGCACGTGCAGAAAAATTGAGTGCCATCCGATGTTGCAATACGGGTTGTGCCAAGGCTTGGATATCATCAAGTGAGGGAGATAAACGTCCGTGATAGAGAGCACGAGCACGGGCACAAAGTGAAAGTGCCTGTGATGCTCGAGGACCAGGACCCCAAGCAATATATTTATTCGCAAGCGAATTATCTTTATGAGGGCGAGCTGAACGCACCAACTTCAAAATAACTTCAACAACATTTTCAGAAACGGGTATTGTGCGAACGATTTTTTGAATTTTTTGCAATTTTTTAGTCGACAAAACTGATTTTACAACTTGGCTTTTTTGATTTACCGTTTCTAAAATAATACGCCGTTCTGTTTCTAAATCAGGGTAATCAATGTCAATTTGCATTAAAAAGCGATCAAGCTGTGCTTCAGGAAGCGGGTAGGTTCCCTCCTGTTCAAGAGGGTTTTGGGTTGCAAGGACATGAAAAGATTGTGGTAAGTTATAATGGGTTCCAGCAACAGTAACATGGTATTCTTGCATAGCTTGCAAAAGGGCTGATTGTGTACGAGGAGAAGCACGATTAATTTCATCAGCCATAAGAATTTGTGCAAAAATAGGACCTTGAATGTAACGGAAAGAGCGTTTACCATTTTTATCTGAGTCCATAATTTCAGAACCGATAATATCTGATGGCATCAAATCGGGTGTAAATTGGATGCGCTTTGTATCAAGTCCTAATACAGTTCCTAATGTGTCGACAAGGCGTGTTTTAGCAAGCCCTGGAACGCCAACGAGAAGGGTATGACCCCCTGCTAAAATAGCTGTTAAGGTGTGTTCAATTACATGATTTTGGCCAAAAATAACTTTGTCAATTTCCTTTTGCAGAAGATCTAATTCTTTATGTGCCTTATCAATATCACTAACGGTGAATTTTCCATCATCATTCATATTGGCCTTTTTGACAGAGTTGGATAATGTATCATCTTGACTCATTGATTTCTTCCTTAAGGCATTTGTCGCAAAATAATAATTGTTTTTATATTGATCATAAATATTTTATGATTTGTATCAAAAAATAAAGAGAAAATAAGTGTGATAGGCGTTTTTTTGGTATTTTATATATAGATAATAAAGATATGCTGCATTGAAGAGAGATGGTAGACTGTGGAAAGTATTCCAATATTGGCGTTATGGAGCGCTGATCATGAAAATTCGTTAAAGGGCTAAAGGAGAGTGAACACAATACCGAATTTCAAACAGGCTGATTGGTTGCAGCATAAAAATATTCAAACACTTCTTCGTATTTTGTCGTTGGATAATGAGGAGGCGCGTGTTGTTGGTGGTGCAGTCCGTAATCAACTTCTAGGACAGCCCATTAGTGATATTGATATTGCGACAACTTGTTTGCCACAGAAAGTTATCAAGCGCGTAGAAGAAGCAGGATTTAAAGCTGTTCCTACTGGTATTGATTTTGGTACAGTAACGGTGGTTGCTGAATCATGTTCTTATGAGGTGACAACTCTTCGTTCTGATGTTGAAACAGATGGCCGTCACGCGAAAGTTGCTTTTGGCCGTGACTGGAAAAAAGATGCTGAACGACGAGATTTTACTATTAATGCACTGTATTGTGATGCCACTGGCCAACTTTATGATTTGGTAGGAGGTTTGAGTGATATTGCAAGCCGTACAATACGTTTTATTGGTGTTGCAGAACAGCGTATTTGTGAAGATTATTTGCGTATTTTACGCTTTTTTCGCTTTTTTGCTTGGTATGGAGCAGGACGGCCTGATGCACAAGGATTGAAAGCGTGTGTTGCTTTAAAACAAGGTTTGCATAAACTCTCATCTGAACGTGTTTGGGAAGAAATAAAAAAACTTCTTGCTGCTTCAGATCCAACACGTGCCCTTTTATGGATGCGTCAAAGTGGCATTTTAACACTTATTTTTCCTGAAACAGAAAAATGGGGTATTGATGCAATTCACTCACTTGTGAAAACAGAGCATGTTCTTGGTTGGAAAGAAGATCCGTTATTGAGGTTACAAAGTCTTCTTCCACCTGATTCTGAACGCCTTCAAGATATTGCTCGTCGTTTACGTTTTTCTAATAAGGAAAAAACGCGGTTAAGAGAGTGGGCAAAGGTAGAATCAATAAGTCAAAATTGTTCAGAGATCTGTTTGCAAAAACTAATTTATTTTCATGGTCGACAGCCGATTTTAGATCATTTATCTTTATCTGTAGCAATTGTATGTGCTGGTCCTGTAGAGGGAAACGAGAATTCTCAAAGAATAGAGCATTATATGAAGCTTTATCAGCTTGCTCAAAGGTGGGAGATGCCTGTCTTTCCTGTCAGTGGTAAGGATTTAATAGAAAGAGGTTTTGCTAAAGGGAAGATTGTAGGACAAAAACTCAAAGAATTAGAGATGATATGGGTTGAAAGCGGGTTTTTAATAGATCGTAATGAGCTATTAGAAAAATTTGAACCGTAACATTATTCTTTGTTTTTTTTACTTTAATCCATCATAACCAATTTGGCGTAGAGCTTCTCCTGTTGTTATGGCCACGCTCATTGCGAGATTTAAAGAACGCATTTGCTGTTGCATAGGAATTTTTAATGTATAATCAACTGCTTGATGAACATAAGCAGGAACACCTACTGACTCACGACCAAAAAGTAAAACGTCATTTTTCTGATAACATATATTTGTGTAATACGTTGTTGCTTTTGTACTCAGGAGCAAAAGACGACGATTAAATTTCTGCATGGCATCAAGAAAATGTTGCCAATCAATGTGTCTCTCTAAAGAGGAACGTTCAAGATAGTCCATACCTGCCCGTTTGAGATTGCGATCTGATAGATCAAAGCCTGCAGGTTCAATGATATGCACATGCACGCCAAGACATGCACCAAGACGTAAAATTGTTCCAGTATTACCAGCAATGTCTGGTTGAAAAAGAGCGATGTGAAGTGTCATACTTTGTCCAATATGATTTTATATACTCACTTGTAAAGAAGTGATGCAGGTTAATTCAGGTATAAGGGGAGTTAGGTTTTTTTGTTTATCTGTGTTGTCATGTAAGTTATTTTTCTTTAGAGAGTGAAGTCATGTTTTAGCTTTTTCATTGTGTTCAGGATTTTTTTGAGCGGTGCCTTATTTTAACCTATGAGGATGGAATTTCAAAAAAGTTTGAAAATTGCATGTGCGATACTTGAGCATTTAACTGTAAGCAGTTTATCTTCTTATAATTAGTAAGACTTGCTTTTAATTATTGGGATGAAGTTTATTGATATTGCAAAAAACAAATTTGGCCTATTTTAGATGAAAGATCTAAGAAAAATTGAAAAAAAAAGTGATAAAGTCACTGGTTTGAAAGCATAGAGGGAAAAAATTCGATGATGATGCATTAAATAAAAACGGAGATGAATAATGAAGAAAATGACTTCCATTGCTCTTGTGTTAATTTTTATGCTTTCTCATGCTTATAGTCAATCTTTTACGCTCCCTTCAGAATTTGAAACAGTTTTGGCAAGTGATGTTGTACAGGTTGATTCAGATATATCTCCTCATTATGAGGTAACACCTTTAACAGCTGATTTTGTTGTTTCAAGTCTTATTGGTGCAGATATATACACTATGGAAGGTGAAAATATTGGCAAAGTAAAAGATGTTCTTTTGCGTCAAAATAATATTGAGGGAATTATTATCGTTTTTGGTGGTTTTTTAGGTATGGGGGATCGTTATGTTGTTGTTCCTTCAGTAGCAATTAAGATGACATATGATGATGGCAAATGGAAGCTTATCACGCATATGACAAAGGATGCTTTGCAGGACGCTCCAGAATTTAAGTATGAAGGCCTTTGGGTACGTTAATTTTGCGTTTTTATTTTTTATGGAAGATTAAAAAATAGTGCGCTCATTATAGGGCTTATTTTTGTTGAAGAGTATTCTTAAAGGCATAAAGATAATCTGACGCAAAGAAATTTCCTTTTAGTTACTAAGAGGTCATGAAATTGCAAAAGAAAGAAATTAAGTATTGTGCTTAAACAGCATGACATCACCGTCTTGTACAATATATTCTTTTCCTTCATCACGAGCTTTTCCTGCTTCTTTTGCTCCGTTTTCTCCTCCTAAAGTAATATAATCTTCATAGCTGATAGTTTGAGCACGAATAAAACCACGTTCAAAGTCTGAGTGGATAATACCTGCTGCCTGGGGTGCTTTTGTGCCACGGACAATTGTCCATGCCCGTGTTTCTTTAGGTCCACAGGTAAAATAAGTAATGAGATCAAGCAAACGATAACCAGCACGAATGAGTCGATCTAGACTAGGCTCAGATAATCCTAGAGCATTAAGATATTCTGTTGCTTCTTCATCAGTGAGTTGGGCAATTTCAGATTCGATAGAAGCAGAAATGATAATAGTTTGTGCGTTCTGTTCTTCTGCTATTTTTTCAATCACTTGAGTAAAATCATTGCCATGAGCAGCTTCATTTTCATTTACGTTACAAACATAAAGCACAGGTTTTGAGGTTAAAAGATTTAGGCTATTAAGAATACGTCGCTCATCAGAAGGAAGATCTTTGAGCAATAATCGCACAGGACTTCCCTTTTGCAACAAGGCTAGTGCTGCTTCCATGATAGGCAGGATTGTTAGAGATTCCTTGTCTTTTCCAGTTGCAGTCTTTCGGATTGGTATGATACGTCGCTCTAAGCTTTCAAGATCTGAGAGCATAAGTTCAGTTTCAACAATCGTCGCATCAAAAACGGGATCAATTCGTCCTTCTACATGTGTAATATCTTCATTTTTAAAACACCGTAGCACATGGATAATAGCATCAACCTCACGAATATTCGCTAAAAATTTATTGCCTAAGCCTTCACCTTTTGAAGCACCACGGACGAGTCCTGCAATATCAACAAAACTGATACGCGTAGGAATGATTTCTTTTGAATCGGCGATAGAGGCAATTTTTTTCATCCTTGGATCTGGAACGGCAACTTCACCAGTATTCGGTTCAATCGTACAAAAAGGATAATTGGCAGCTTGTGCTGCAGCTGTTTTTGTTAATGCATTAAAAAGGGTTGATTTACCGACATTGGGTAGTCCAACAATCCCGCATTTAAAACCCATAAGCTCTCTCTCTATTGATTTTAAGTTGTTTTATAATTCAGATAAAGCTTCATTTGTATTTTTATAGCATGTTTTAGAAAGAGTTCTAGTCTCTAATTTTTATGATTGTGCACAAAAGAACATATTGCGTAATTCTTATAATTGTTTAATCATCAAATACTGAATATTCTTATTTTTAGTGTTAATAAAATTATAAATAAATTTTAATAATATGCTAAGTTTCTTGTAATATGATAAGTGACAACATAAAATAATTTGGAGAAAATATGGGGTTATTATTTCGTCGTATTTTTTTGATTGCAGCACCATTAGCGTTAGTTGGTTGTCTTACACCTCAGTCGAATGTATCGCGTTTTCCTTCTCAACAAGCTTGGTATGTTCCAGAGAAAATGCAGGTTTTATACGGAGCTGTAACGAATGAATCTCACTTTTTGCCTGCCATTGATCTTACAACAATTCATCCAAAATTTTGGCGCCAACAAGTTGATTATGAAACAACTTATCCACCTGGTACGTTGGTTATAGATACAGAAAAATGTTTTCTTTATCTGATTGGTGAAAATGGCAAAGCTCTGCGTTATGGTATCGGCGTTGGTAAAGAAGGGTTAGCTTTTCAAGGTACAGGAGTTATACAATATAAACGCCAGTGGCCTTCTTGGAGGCCGACTGCAGCAATGATGGCTCGTGAGCCAGAACGTTACGGTCACTTAGGGGAAGGTATGCCAGCGGGTCCTGATAATCCATTGGGTGCACGAGCACTTTATCTCTTTCAAGATGGACAAGATACGTTCTTCCGTATTCATGGCTCACATGAAACATGGTCGATTGGTCAGGCTATATCAAGTGGATGTATCCGTTTGCTCAATCAAGATATTATTGATCTTTATGATCGTGTTCCTAATGGTTCACATGTGGTGGTTTTACCGAGAGATTCATTTAAGGGTCAATCGACAGGATTCTTTTGATTCAAAATAATTATGAGTTTGAACAGTTTTATTTTATAGATTCTATATTTTTCCCCAATATATATGCGCTTGCCTTTCCTTTTAAAAAGAAAGGGGATATCAAACATAAAAAAATATGGGGAAGAATTTAGGTGCATTTCATGTTTTCGTGAGAAATCACGCTTTACTGTAGACCTTGGTTTTTCATTGTTAACGAGACCTTATTCATAAAGCAATTGCTATCTCCTTTTATAAGTATAGCAACATTGTTTGCAATTATACCTAATAAAGTCGGTAACCATTTTTGATCAGATTGTGTAAAATTTCCTAAAACATATTGATCAACCAGTTCTTTAGCGATAGGGCGCCCGATCCCTAAGCGTACATGGTGGTAATTATTACCACAGTGACTGTCGATTGATTTTATACCCTTATGTCCATTACTTCTTCCACCAATTTTTACACGCACTGTTCCTGGTGGTAAATCTAATTCATCATAAAGAACAATCAGGTGATCTAAATCTAATTTATAAAATCGTAAAGCTTCTCCAATGGCTTGACCAGATAAATTCATAAAAGTTTGCGGTTTTATAAGAAGAATTTTTTCATCATTGATAAGACCATTTGAGATTTCAGCTTGAAATTTTTTTGACCATGGAGAAAAGGAAAAAGCTTCATGAATGGCATCAACAGCCATAAAACCGATATTATGACGGTTATTTTGATAGTGTGAACCGGGATTGCCAAGACCAGCAATAAGTAACATATGCGCCTTTGGTAAAGTATAAAAGATTAGAAAAACGCTTCAAAAAAGGCGGGAAGTTTCTCCCGCCTACGAAAATTGACTATTTTTTTGCATCACTTTCGTTGTTTTCTTCTTCTGAAGTATCATCTATGCCAGCTGGTGCTGCGATCGTTGCAATGGTAAAGTTTCGATCTTGAATAACTGGAGTTACACCTTCTGGTAATTGTACTGCTGAGATGTGGATGGAATCACCAATAGAATAACTGGAAAGATCAATCTGAATCGCATCAGGAATAGCATTTGCTGGTGCAGTACATTCAATTTCATGGCGAACAATGTTCAAAACACCGCCGCGTTTAATACCTGGGGCTGTGTCTTCATGAAGGAAATGCACAGGAATATTGACATGTACGATTGATTTCGCTGAAACGCGTAAGAAATCCACATGTATAGGGAAGTCACGAACCGGATCAAGTTGATAATCTTTTGGAAGAACTTGAATTTTTTCCTTGCCGATTTCGAGAGTAGCAATAGTGGTACGAAAACCACCACCGTGGATTTTATAGAAAATTTCCTTGTAGGGAACCGAAATTGCCAAAGGAGGCTGTTTGTCACCATAAATGACAGCTGGAATAAGACCATTACGACGGAGTTCACGGGAGGACCCCTTACCAACCCGTTCGCGTACTTCGGCCTTAAGAGTGTAGCTTTTGCTCATGATTAAGTCCTTATTTACATGATTGGAGATTCATCAAAAATCAATAACAATTTTTGCATGAATATGAAGATATGCACTGCAAAGTAGTAATTTCTTCATTCTGCGTTGCCTCCAAGGGTGTCTACGCAGAGGCTATATTTATAATTCAAACCATTTGGAGATGCAAGAGTTGTCAGTGAAATCCGTCGTTCTTACCACTGAAGGTGTGTGACAAATATAACACAAGATGCACAAGTAAACATTGTTGATGGATAATTGAACAGTCAGTGCACTTTTTGCTAACCTGAAAGTCCATTTTTATCGTGTATGCTAACTGATGTTAAACTTATTTTAATGAGTGTAAATTTGTTATTATCCATGCAATTTTAGTGGTCAGTATCCTCTGTTTTTTGATATTAGCTAAGAAAGGTTTTAGAAGAAATAAAGGCGCTGTTTAGTCAAATAAACTTGAAACAGATTGCTCTGTTGCTGTTCTTGCAATGGCTTCTCCGATTAAGTCAGAAATCTTTAGAACACGGATGTTATGTGCTTTTTTAACTTCTTTTGTTGGCATAATCGAGTCGGTAATGACTAATTCTTTCATTTTTGAATGTGTAATGTGTTCGATAGCCTTTCCGGAAAGGACACCATGTGTAATATAAGCCGTGACACTGTTTGCACCTTGTTCGAGAAGAGCACTTGCTGCGTTGCATAAAGTTCCGCCTGAATCGACAATATCATCTAACAAAATGCAATCTTTGTTAGCTACATTGCCAATGATATTTATAACTTCTGATTCTCCTGGGCGTTCACGGCGTTTGTCGACAATAGCAAGCAGACTATTTAAGCGTTTAGCTAAGGAACGTGCACGTACAACACCACCAACATCAGGTGAAACAACAACGACATTTTCAAGAGAATAATGCTCTTTAACATCACGAGAAATGACAGGAACAGCATAGAGATTGTCAGTTGGAATATCAAAAAAACCCTGGATTTGTCCTGCATGCAGATCCAATGTTAACACGCGATGAGCACCTGCTTGGGTAATCAAGTTAGCAACGAGTTTTGCTGAAATAGGAGTGCGTGGTCCAGGTTTACGATCCTGGCGAGCATAACCAAAATAAGGTATAACAGCTGTGATGCGGCGTGCTGAAGAGCGCCGAAGAGCGTCAATCATGATGAGAAGTTCCATCAAGTGATCGTTGGCTGGATAGGATGACGACTGCAGAACGAATACATCCTCACCACGTACATTCTCATGTAATTCTACGAAAATTTCCTGATCAGCAAAACGTTTTACAGTTGCTTCACCTAGGGTAATTTTTAAATAATTTGCAACATCTTCAGCAAGGCGTGGATTAGAATTGCCACAGAAAAGTTTCATGATAAAAGCCTCTGAGTAATCATGATGAAATTTAGCAACGTTTTAGCTTTTTGTTACCAGATTGCAAGGGAACAATGACAAAGCATCACAATTTTATCTATCCTTGGTTAAAAGAGCTGATACCTCATTGTTTTTTTAATATTGTCATTTTTAAAATGGAGTTTTCAATATGATTTCAATTATTTTGGAAAGGGAATCATGGAAGTTATTCACACCATTATAAATTGTAAAAACTATCTATTTCTGCCTCAGTAAACGGTATCTTTTTATGCTACGGTTGATATCACTTGAGGATTTATGGTTATTGGTAGGCTGTGTGTATACTCAGATCACAACGATTTAAGGTTGTAGCAAAGAAGCTTACCTTTTATGTGTTAGCATAAGGGCAGAAATTTGCCGTCCATAGTCAGGTTCATTGCGATGTGTTGCACGGCGGTAGGAAAAAAAACGCTGTTCATTTTGATAAGTGCATAGATGCAGACAAGAAGCATTGATACCTTCTTGTTGTAACTTATCCATAATGAATGCCCATAAATTAAAGCTAAAATGGTTTTCTTTATCTGTTTTTAAAAAATACTTTTGGAATTGGTTTTGGTAATCCATAAATTGATCGTAGAATTCGCCTGTTATTTCATAATGGTGAGGACCAATACAGGGTCCAAGAACTGCTGTTATTGATTGTCGTTTGGCTCCTTGTTTTTCCATAACTGAAATTGTTTTTTCTAAAATTCCGTTCAAGCTTCCTCGCCAACCAGCATGCGCGGCACCAATGACACCTGCTTGCGGATCAGCAAAAAGAACGGGGCCACAATCAGCTGTAAGAATGCCGATTGCCAGACCTTTTGTCGTTGTGACGAGAGCATCAGCTTTAGGACATTCACCGATAAAAGGTTGATCAACGACGACGACTTCACAAGAATGTATTTGATTGACAGTGATTAAATTTTGTACTTCAATGTTAAAATAATTAGCAATGAAAGTACGGTTTTGTGCAATGTGTTCAGAATAATCTTTTGAGCTTTGGCCAACATTGAGACTCTGATAAATATTTTTTGAAATACCTCCCTGACGTGTAAAAAAACCGTGCTTTATTCCCTGTATATGCAAAGAAAAAAGATTATTTGCGAGAATAGGTTCAGGGATAGACTTCATAAAAGCTCCACATGATGAAATTTTGAATGAAAATGGTTAAGCAAGAGGATAATTTACGTTAATGGTTGTTATTATTAGCACTCAAGAATGAAAATAGGGGTATGTTTTTATCACTAGCATAGAGAACTTTAAAAAGTTTTCCCATTTGATTTGAGCTGGTTAGCCGTTCAACATCTTGACGAATTCTATTCTGAGTTGCAAAATTTTTATCAGAGCTAAGCTTTTTTGCACGTTCCAGAATTCCCATTTTAAAGAGAAAATCTCCTTGTTCCAAAATGGTAGCAAAACAGCCTTTTTGAAGGGCTATCTCTTTCAAAGAGAAAAAATCAACATGTGATGTTAAATCATGTTCTCCTGGAGCAGAAAAAATATCACGAAATTGGTGTTTTGAAATAGCCTGCAGTGTGTCTCCAAATGCAATGTTAGAAGCACCATAATCAATAAGTAAGGCAGAACCTTGCGTTTGCATTAAGCGATTGCTGATTTTTTGCATCAATTGGTTGCGTAAAGGTGCATATTCCCAAATAGTTCCATCAGGCATTTCAGCACAATAATTTGGTAAGCTTTCAGAAGAAAGTTGATGTGAGTCAGCAATAAAAATAAGATGACCACTGGGATTAAGGGTAATGAGGCGTTCTCTCCATTCTCCATTGATTTTGATATATTGATGAATGGGAAGGGTATCGAAGAGTTCATTCGCAATAAGGAGTAAAAGGCCTGGGGGTATCTGATCAAAGCTCTCAATGTTGTGAATTTTTTTTTGATAGGATGAGAGGCGCTTTTTTTGTTCTGTTGCAAGGTTTTGGCTTATTTCAACAAGAAAGATTTCTGCAGCATTAAATGCTGTTATACATAGTTTCTGAATAGTCCGTAAAACATCATCCATAAGTATTCCACGTCCTGGACCTATTTCTGCGAGAATAAAGGGATGTGGACAGCCTTGAGCTTCCCAGTTTGCAATAGTCCAAATACCAATCATTTCTCCAAATAATTGGCTTATTTCAGGTGCAGTAACAAAGTCGCCGGTACGTCCAAAGGGTGTTTGTGTTTGGTAATAGCCAAATTGTGAATCTGTAAGGACTAAAGACATAAATTGGCTAACAGTTATTGGTCCCTCGAGAGCAATAATTTTTTGAATTTTATGTTTTAAGGTTGCCATTATTTTATAAAATGATTTCTGAAGGATTGGAAAATAGCATAAAAACCAAATAAAATCATAGGAAGAGATAAGGCCATACCGTAGGTAAATCCAGAGCCATAAAAGAAAGCAGAAAACCATTCTGGATCCTCTTGAGGAACACGGAAAATTTCTGAAATGATGCGCGCTATTCCATAGCTTATGATAAATGTGCCTGCTACAGTACCCGGGCATTTAAATGCTTTGAAAGCAAAAATAATAAAAGCAAGTACAATAAATAGAAGAAATCCTTCCATGAAGGCTTCATAAAGTTGGCTTGGATGACGTGGCAAATATTGAGGATCAAGGGAAAAGCAGACGGCCCAGGGAACATTCGTAACATTGCCCCATAACTCTTGGTTAATGAAGTTACATATTCGCACGACGCCAATTCCAAAAGGAGCGCCTGCAGCAATTGTATCGAACATTGCCCAAATATTGATGTTGTGTTTCCGTGCAAACCAGATTATTGCGATAGTGGTACCAATTAGGCCACCGTGAAAGGACATTCCTCCATCCCATACAGCAATGATAGAACTTGGATGGTTAAAATAATAAGTAGGATCCCATATCAGTACCTGTCCTAAACGACCACCAACAACGATACCAATAGCAGCCCAAACGACAAAGTCACTTGTTTTTTCTGCATTCAGGGGAGGATGGTTTGCATACCACAAGGATTTTTTGTGCGATAATTTTTGTACATACCACCAAGAAAAAAGAATGCCTACGACATAACCAAGACCATACCAATGGAGTGCTATAGGTCCTAATTGAATAATAATAGGATCAAGAAAATCAGGAAAAGGAATAGCAGGACAAGAAGGGAAATTGTTCATGAAGTCAGGCATTAAATTTTAAGAGAATATAATATTATAAAATCATGACAGACGAATGCGCAATGGTCAAGTCAGAGACAGTCGATTCAGCGGATGATTAAGCCAAAGGTAGTTAAGTTAGGGGTAAAGATCGTCTGCTGTTGGTATAGTGGTAAAAGGCTAAAATAAATCTATGTTGCTAAAAGAAAATACAGTATCTACATATGATAAAAATACATTATAATGACATATTGCATAAGTAGCTAACATTAAAGGAAAATATCATGAGTAATGGATCAAACCGTATTCTTGATGAATTGGCAAAATTGATGACAGATGTTGCAGGTGCTACACAAGGTATACGGTATGAAGCTGAAATATTTTTTCGTTCGCAAATTGAGAAGATAGTGCATAAGCTTGATCTTGTTTCACGCGAGGAATTTGAAATAATGAAGGAAATGTTACTTAAATTACGTGCTGACAACGCTGATTTGATAAAACGTCTTGATGATTTAGAAAAACAAAATCAGAAAAAATCTAAAACGACCTAAGTATAGAAAAATTATATTCTTTAAAAATAATCCCCAATTTTTCGATGTTAAGCATAAAACTGAAAAATGCTTAATCTTGAGTCTGTTAGAGCAGATAGTCGATATATTTTTAATAAAAAAGCATTTTTTTTGAGTAAAGGGGCTGGTGCTATGAGATTGTATGAATACACTGAAAAAGCTTGATGATTCGTTTTGTTTTTATCAGGTTTATTTGTTGTAGGAAGCATGCTCTGTTTTGCTTCTCAGTTTTGTGTGTGGTTTGTCTAATATTTTAGTGCGTATTTGTTAAGTGTAAAGGCTATAATTATAACAAATGTTGTTACGATTATAATTAGTTTGCGCTTTTGTTAATAATATTTTTCTGTCATCGAGGGTTAATGATGGGGTTTGCTTTTAGCATCGCAGAAAGAAAAGAGCATCCGGTAGATTTTATTGAACAGATTGCTTACCAATGTGATTGGTCTTTTGAGCGCAGTGCAGAAGATGAAATTAATGTTTGTATCGAAGGAAAACAGGCTAATTATCACCTTTCTTTTTCATGGATTGAAGAGCAAGAGGCTCTTCATTTAGCTTGCGCGTTTGATCTTTCTATTGAAAATGCTCGAACAATGGAAATAAGTCAGTTATTATTGGCAATTAATGAAAAATTATTGTTAGGACATTTTGATTACTGGCAAGGGGATAATTCTGTTATTTACCGACAGGGCCTTCTGCTTGCTGGAGGGGTGCATCCATCTCATATACAAGTTGAGACATTGTTGATGAATGCGCTTAAAATTTGTGAAAGTTATTATGCTGCTTTTCAAATGGTTGCTTGGGCTGGTACAAGCGCTTATAAAGCGCTACAATATGCCTTATTTGAGACTGTAGGAAATGCTTAAGCCTTTCAACAATTTAAGGTATGGTTGTTTGTAAAGCTTTTGGAATGTGTTAATGTGTTTTATAGGGGAATATCAATAATAGCACGCAAACCTCCGAGTGGGCTATCGTCTAATTGGATGTTGCCTCCGTGGCTACGAGCAATGTCTTGGGCAATAGAAAGTCCAAGCCCCGTTCCGCTCGCGTCTTGATTGCGTGCTTTATCAAGTCTAAAAAATGGCTTAAACACTTCTGTGCGCATATCTTTTTGAATGCCTGGTCCATTATCATCAATGATTATGATAAAAGATTCTTGCTGGGTTGTAGCTGTTAACTCAACAGTGTCTGCGTAATAAAATGCATTAGACACAAGGTTACTAACCAAGCGTGTAAAGGCATGTGGACGCACTTGTATCTGTGTTGGGCCTTCAATGGTATAAGAGAAGTGACGTTGATGAAGATTAGCATTGGCGGAGAATTTTTTCATAAGAGCTTGTAAATCAAAGTTTTTAACATTTTCACTGCCTTCACCACGTGCAAAAGCCAGATAGTCTTCTAACATGTTTTGCATATCGTTGACATCTTGTTCAAGAAGACTACTATCAAAGTCAGTACTTGCAATAGCAAGTTGAAGTTTAAAGCGTGTAAGAATGGTCCTTAAATCATGACTAACGCCTGACAGCATCATGGTGCGCTGTTCGATTTGGCGTTCAATACGTTCACGCATGCGCAAAAAAGCAATGCCGGCACGACGTACTTCATCAGCACCTTGTGGATGAAAACCTTCAGGTAAGGGACGTCCGCGTCCAAAACTTTCAGCGGCTTCAGCAAGTTGTTGGATTGGCTTGATTTGTCTGTGCAAAAAGTAAATAGCAATTAGCAGTAAAACAAGAGCAGTCCCTACCATCCAGCTAAGAAAGATATCAGTATTGGAGGCATAGGCTTGGCTACGCATGGCAAAGACACGCAAAGTACTCTTATCAAGACGAATACGAATTTCAATAAGATCGGAATCGCCTACTGTATCAATCCAGAAGGGACGGTTAATTTGACGAGTGATTTCTTCACTGAGAAAATAGTCCAGAATGGCAAAAAATGGTTTAGGCCCTGGAGCAGGAAGGGGATCAGGGGGAAGGATAGAAATGTTTAATCCCATGCGTTGTTGTGCAATGCGTGTTATATCTTCGTAATTATGCTGTTGTGGATATGTTTCAATGATATCAATAATAGCGGAAATATCACGGACAACAGCTGTTGAAAGACGTTCAGTGACCATTTGCCAATGACGTTCCATAAAAACGTAGCCAATCACTGTTTGTAGGAGAACCATAGGGGCAATAATAATAATCAAAGAGCGTGCATAAAGCCGTTTAGGCATTTGCCTCGTTAACCATCGGGCAAATTTTTTTGCAGATTTAATCATTATACGCCTATTCAATCGAGAGTCTATAACCGATCCCTCGTACAGTTTGAAGCCACATAGGGTTTGCAGAATCTTTTTCTATTTTGCGACGTAGACGATTAATTTGTACATCAATAGAGCGTTGACTGATATCTTTGTCAGTTGTTGCAAATTTATGGCGCGGGATTGTCTCTCCTACGTATTTTGCAAAAATCACCATCATTTCCTGTTCTTTATCTGTTAATTTAATGATTTCTTCTCCTTTTTTAAGTTCACGCCGTGAAATTGAAAACACATAAGGTCCAAAAACAATTTGTTCGATTTTGAGCTGGTTAGATGAGAAACCACGCCGTAAAATGGCGTTAACACGAAGTAAAAGTTCACGAGGATCAAAGGGCTTAGCGAGATAATCGTCTGCTCCTGCTTCTAATCCGTAGATACGATGATCTATTTCCGATAAAGCTGTTAGCATGAGAATAGGAACATTTTTCGTTTGGCGAAGCGAATGAGTGAGGTCGATGCCGTTTTCACCGGGCATCATCACATCAACAATAAGAAGATCAAAGTCTAAGCTTTTGAGGAGCTGTCTAGCTTCATCAGCATTAGCAGAAACAGAAACACGAAAGCCATTTTTAATCAGAAATTGGGATAAGAGGCTACGAATACGAGTGTCATCGTCAATGACGAGAAGGTGAGGTGCATCATCACATAAGACCTGAATGGGATCGGTCATTATTCAAAACCTTGACAAAAATTCAGTTAATATGAAATCTAGTTTACATAAGTTATACAAAGCTGTCGAGCAGGCAATTTTTTACTTTATAACGGAGTAAAAATTGCTATTTATAGGGTTAAACACACATAATTCTTGAAAAGGGTATGATGGGCGATCTCAGTTTACATATTATTCCGGTTACATCTTTCCAACAAAATTGTACTTTACTTTTTGATAATGAAAGTAAGAGGGGCGTTTTAGTGGATCCTGGTGGTGATTGGCTTCGAATCGAGGAAGCGATTCAAGAAATAGGCGTCATCGTTGAAGCTATCTGGATAACTCATGGTCATATTGATCATGTAGGAGCAGCTATGCAAGCTAAAGAGGCGCTCAATGTTAAAATTATGGGATCACATCTTGATGATAAGCCAGTGATGGATGATGTAGTTGAAAAGGCAAAACGCTATTCTATGGATGATGTGCGCCTTTGTATTCCTGATCAATGGCTAAAAGATGGCGATAGCGTTGATTTTTCTGGGCATATATTTCGTGTTTTTCATACACCGGGGCATGCTCCTGGCCATGTAATTTATTTTAATGAAAAAGAACGCTTTGCTTTACTGGGCGATGTTCTATTTCGTGGGTCGGTGGGTCGCACAGACCTTATATTAGGTTCCCATGAACAATTGATGCATTCTATTAAGAAAAAAGTTTTGCCATTAGGTGATGACGTTAACTTTATTTGTGGTCATGGACCAAGAAGTACTATAGGCTATGAACGTCAGCACAATCCTTTTCTTAAAGGGATGTAAAAGGGAAATATATGGAAAAACCTGCTTTAAAGCAGGTCTTTCCAATGTTTTTAATCATTTACTGGAGCATAACAAAAGTGATCTAAACCATCATGACCACGAAAAGTTCCTGTTTTGGGATTAAATGAACGGTATTTTTGTGAGCAATATTGAAGCCATTGAGATACCTGTTCTTGTTGGATAGGCCGATACACTTTTATTGGTGGTGCTTGATAAATCACCTGATTTTGCGGTATAGGTTGATAGATAACTTGCGGTTGTGTAGGTTTTTGCAAAATATTTCCGAGAAGGGCACCTGCAGCAAGGCCAAGAACACTTGCTGCTAACGTATCTTCTGAATTGTTATTGTTATGATGTATGTGATATTCGCGAGTACGAGTACGGGTCTCTGTTTTACTGTTTTGATGATAATGATGGTGATGATGTGTTGAGTGTTTTTGATGAGACTGATGGACAGTGATATTTTTTTGAATGCGCTCATAACCTTCGTAAGCAAATGCTGTGGTTAGTGGCGCGGAAATGATTATAGTTGATACTGCCGATAATACCGCAAATTTAACCAATTTTTTCATAGCAACATTCCTTAGTATGAGTTTATATTTGCATGCACTTTACACGCATTAAGCTGAATATAATCTGAACAATTTTGAAAATATCAATATTATGAGCAAGGATCTGCTTAGGACAGAATAGATAGAGCACAAATCTGATTTTAAACATATTATGCATTCATGAACCCATAACATTTTTGCAGTTTTTTATTTGCTTTAGCTTCTATATAAATGATGTTGTGCCTATTATTTTCAACTCGGTATTATATAAAAATGTTAGTATACTTAAAAATTTAACTTTATCCATAAAAAATGGTTTCTTATTGAGTTTTTTTCATAAGAATAGATAATAAAACCACTTCATGTATTATATGCACAACAATATATGTGGGTGAGCTTAATGTCAAAATATGCTCTCTTTTAATTAATCTCTACTTAAAATTGGGAAATAATAATTGTAAAGGATTTTCTTTATTTTCTCTCTTCATTGGTAGAGCTCTGGTTATTTTGTGCCAATGAATCATCGGTAATGGTTAGCTCTATTTTCTGTAGCTGTTTAATGTTATCACGAAGTCGAGCAGCTTCTTCAAAATTAAGATCAGCAGCTGCTTCACGCATCAATTTTTCAAGACGTTGAATATGGTTGGCTAGAGTATCACCAGTTCTGTTTTGTTGTGTAACAAAATTAGGAATATCTTTACGGATATGGTTGTTATCACCAACTAAATTGAGAATGTCACTGATGTTTTTCTTAACACTAGTTGGTGTGATATGATGCTTTTGATTATAGTCTATTTGTTTTTGTCGACGACGTTTTGTTTCTTGCAAGGCTCGTTCTATAGAGCCAGTTATCGTATCCGCATAAAGGATAACTCGACCATCTACATTACGAGCAGCTCGTCCTATGGTTTGAATAAGTGAGGTCTCTGAACGCAAAAAGCCTTCTTTATCGGCATCTAAAATAGCAACAAAACCACATTCTGGAATATCCAAGCCTTCTCGAAGCAAATTGATGCCGATTAAAACATCAAAGGTGCCCAGTCGTAGGTCACGAAGAATTTCAATACGCTCTAATGTATCAATATCAGAATGCATATAACGAACACGAATACCTTGCTCATGGAGATATTCCGTTAAATCTTCAGCTATCCGTTTTGTCAGAACGGTTACTAATGTGCGATAGCCTTTTTTGATTGTTGTGTGAATTTCGTGCACAACATCGTCGACTTGAGTACGTGCTGGACGTATTTCTGTTAAAGGGTCAACAAGTCCTGTTGGGCGAATGACCTGTTCTGCAAAAGTACCGCATGTTTGTTCTATTTCCCAGCGGCCAGGTGTTGCAGAAACAGCAATAGTTTGTGGGCGCATCGCATCCCATTCTTCAAAGCGTAAGGGACGGTTGTCCATACAAGAAGGTAAGCGAAATCCGTATTCAGCTAGAGTGGCTTTTCGTCGAAAATCACCTCGATACATACCGCTAATTTGCGGAATAGTCACATGGCTTTCATCAATAAAAACAAGAGCGTTATCAGGAATATATTCGAAAAGAGTTGGAGGGGGAGCACCAGGTTTTCGTCCTGTTAAATAGCGTGAGTAATTTTCAATTCCGGAGCAAGATCCAATTGTTTCCAGCATTTCTAAATCCAATCTTGTCCGTTGTTCTAAACGTTGTGCTTCTAAAAGACGATCTGCAGAGTTTAATTCGTTGAGGCGTGCAGCTAATTCCATTTTTATTGATTTAATTGCCTGATTTAATGTTGGTCGTGGTGTTACATAGTGAGAATTGGCATAAATTTTAACAGATTGGAGATCATCTGTTTTTTTCCCCGTTAAAGGATCAAATTCAGTAATCGTTTCAACTTCATCACCAAATAATGAAATACGCCAAGCACGGTCTTCCAGGTGAGCAGGGAAAATTTCGATCGTGTCACCTCTAACACGGAAAGAACCACGAACGAAATTTATATCTTGTCGTTGATATTGTTGGGCGACCAAATCAGCCAATAATTGTCGTTGATTAAGCCTATCACCTTTTTTTATTTGGAAGGTCATAGCTGTATAAGTTTCTACTGAACCAATACCATAAATGCAGGATACAGATGCAACGATAATGACATCATCACGTTCAAGTACAGCGCGTGTTGCGGCGTGGCGCATACGATCAATTTGTTCATTAATAGAGGATTCTTTTTCGATATAAGTATCAGAGCGTGCAACATAGGCTTCTGGTTGATAATAGTCATAATAAGAAACAAAATATTCAACAGCATTGTGGGGAAAAAAAATTTTGAACTCTCCGTAAAGTTGTGCTGCCAGAGTTTTATTGGGTGCTAGAATTAACGCGGGGCGTTGTGTTATTTCAATGATTTTGGCCATTGTGTAGGTTTTACCTGAACCCGTGACACCCAAAAGTACCTGAGTGCGCTCATTTTTCTTTATTCCTTCAACGAGAGTTTCAATGGCTGTAGGTTGATCACCTGCAGGCTCAAAGGGAGCCTTAATTTGAAATGGGGTGCCGCTTTCAGATTTTTCAGGACGAATGGGACGATGGGGTGTCCATAATTCCCCATTTTTTACAAGAGGATTCTCTGATGCAATGAGTGCAGAAAGAGCTTCAACAGTTGCTGTAACTCCTTTCTCTGTCATGATCTCTTGAGATATAGGGACATTTGTGATTTTGCGAGAGATATTAGGTTCTGCAATTTTATTATGAGAATAAGAGGTAAAAAGTCTTTCAGCTGCTGAAACACAGCTTCCTGTTTTTGATGCTTTATTGATTTTTTTAGGAGTGATTATGGGTTCTTTGCAAGACATTATAGGAACATTTATATTATAAAAAAGATAAAAGGGATTCTCATGCTGTAATTTCGAATATACTACTAGTTATTACAAGAGGTTTTCAGTTTTATTAGCGTGTGTGTACGGTCTATTATTGAGATGTAATATAGCAATTTTTGTTTCTTTTTATGAAAGTTTTCGTAATTGACAGCTATTATTTCTTATAGATCGTGGAATATCATCAAGATTTAGAATGACGTCGTTTCAATGTTAAGGCGAGCAATGGTTGTGTTGAACAGAGTGATCGTTACTGCGTTTATCACGGGCTACCTTATTTGTTGTTATAATGAGTGCTTCGGTTGATAGTGTAGTATATGCATGATAAAGATCATTTCCATCTTTAAATGAAAGATAATATGCTGATGCCCAGCCTGTTCGTGAGTCATAATAAATTTGGCACCAATTACCTTTGCAATTTTGGACAAATATGGCTTGACCTGCAGGAATCAAACCATGAATCGTATATTGAGTACTTGGTCCTGCTCTAAAATTAAGATTTTTTGTTGCAATGGCATGTACAGCGTGGCTTACTGTTGTTATTAAAAAAAGGGAGCTGAATATAAAAAGACCCATTAATTTTTTCATTTTCCCCTCATAAAATTTTTTGTATAAACTTACTTTTGAATCACGTTTTTTGTTTACGTTATGATAAAATTTAATTTTAGAACTTAATATATAAATTATCTTTAATATTTAGAGGGTAGCGTATGCTCTTCATTCATTTTTTCTATGGAAAATGAGAGGACTGCTCTATATAGTGAAGATGATTGTAATTTTCAGGTTCCAGAGGTTATCCTGGAAGCCGTTTTTTATATTTTCAAAAACTTTCCGTGTAAAAGAAAGGGATGGATCATGGAAAAAGTGCCAATGACTACAGCTGGTTTTGAAACTCTTAAAGAGGAGTTGCGTTGGCGCCAACAGCAAGAACGTCCACGGATTATTGAAGCAATCTCTGAAGCACGTGCACATGGTGATTTATCAGAAAATGCTGAATATCATGCTGCCAAGGAAGCGCAAAGTTATAATGAGGGGCGTATCAATGAGCTTGAAGATTATATCGCACGGGCAGAGGTTATTGATGTTTCACGCCTTTCAGGGAACCAGATTAAATTTGGTGCTACTGTCAAGCTTTTAAATGAGGATACTGAAGAGAAAAAAGTATATCAGATTGTTGGTGATCAAGAAGCTGATGTAAAAATTGGTAAAATCTCTATTTCTTCGCCTATTGCACGTGCACTTATCGGCAAGGAAGAGGGTGATGTTATTGAGGTAAATGCACCAGGGGGAGCGCATAATTATGAGATTATTAAAATTCAGTATATCTGAGTTATCATGCATGTATCTCTAGAAGAAACTGATATTATTGTTCCTCACTTTAAAAAGCGTTTATCAGGGGTAAAGTCGACAGTCATTCAGCTTATTCCTTTGCAACGGAAACAGGGTATACGGATATCCTCTTTTGGAGTAGGTTTACCAAAAAGTTTACCCACTCTTCGTGTAAGAGATATTTTCGGGCTTTGGAAAAGTCCAGCAGGAAAATTATTTCGTATATGGCATGCACGGCGTAATATAGAGATGCTGGTTGGAGTTTTTCTACGGGATGTTTTGCGCATGAAGCTTAGGCTCGTCTTTACATCCGCCTCTGAGCGTCATCATAAATTTTCCACAAGATGGTTGATACGTCGCATGGATGAAGTTATTGCCGTTAGTCCACGTGTTGGAACTTATCTAGATGTTCCCTATACAGTTATCAAACATGGAGTAAATCTTGAAAATTTTTCACCCCCAAAAACTGCTGCTGATTATTTTTCAGCGACTGGTTTGCCAGGTAAGTATGCGGTAGGATGTTTTGGACGTATCCGCTATTTGAAGGGTACTGATCTGTTTGTAGATGCAATGTTAGCATTACTACCACGCTATCCTGATTGGACAGCAATTATTGCTGGTCGTACGACAATGCAACACTGTGATTTTGAAAAAGAATTACATCGAAAGATTGCTGCTGCTGGCTTAAATGATCGCATTATTATGCTGGGTGAAATATTGGATACGCCTCTATGGTATTGTCGTATGTCACTTTATGTAGCACCCTCACGCACAGAGGGTTTTGGTTTGACACCTTTGGAGGCAATGGCATCACAAACAGCTGTAGTAACCAGTGATGCAGGTATTTATGAAAAATTGGTTGTAGAGGGAACAGGGACGGTTGTTAAAGAATTGAACGCATTGGTTTTCACGGAAGCCATTGAACCTTATTTTGCTGATTTAGACAAAACATTTGCAACAGGGAAAAGAGCTCTAGCTCACGTTCGTACTCATTTTCCTTTAGAAAAAGAAGCAGCTGAAATTGGTGCTGTTTATGAAAAAATATTTGCTGCAAAAATGCTTTAAGAATGACCTGTGTAGAGTTAAACAGGGTATCATGAGATGGTAGGTAGTGAATTTTATAAATTTTCAGAGTTATTCAGAAGCCTTTAATTATTTAATTAGTATTTACCTTTGTGAAAGAGGAATCTAATCTTTGGTGGTAAATGCACCTAAGACGAGGTATGGTATATAGTTTTTCCCTATGAGAGTTAAACTTCAATATATTAAAATTATTCGTTCCAAAAGGCAGGGGTGAGAAGAATAAATATGGTTATGATTTCAAGACGGCCTGCCAGCATTAAAAAACTCAAAATCCATAGGGCATTATCGTTAATTGTCGAAAAATTACCAATAGGGCCAATAATATCTCCAAAACCTGGACCAATATTTGAAAGTGCTGTTAAAACACCTGTAAAAGAAGAAATAAAATCAAGTCCAGTAAAGAGAAGCAGTACAGTGCCGATAAGAAGGCAGAACATGTAAAGGCAGACAAAAAGTAAGACTGATTGGGCAAGATCGTTTGATATATTTGAATTGTCGTAGCGAACTTTTACAACTGCATTAGGAGAGAGAAGTTTTGCCATATTTGTTTGTGCAATACGCCAAAGGATAATAAGGCGGTTAATTTTTATACCGCCAGAGGTAGAACCAGCACATCCTCCTGTAAAAGAAAGAATAAAGAAAAGACCAAGTGCGAAGGGGCCCCAAAGCTGATAGTTTTGAGCACTATAGCCGGTTGTGGTGATGATTGATGTAAGGTGAAAAATGACATCAAGAAAAATTTGATGAAAGGAGAGATGGTCATTAAATCGTAACCATACTGCTAGAGAAAAGCTAAAAAGGAAAACAATATTAAGAAAAACGATAATTTGTGGATCGATAGAGCGTTTTGAAGAGCTAGGAAACAGTAATTTAATATATAGCACAAAAGGCAAGGCGGAAAGCAACATAAAGATTGTAGAGACTACCAAGATAGCTGGTTTATTAGAAAAATAGCCAAAGGAGGCATCATGGGTTGAAAATCCAGCTGTTGCTATTGTGGTCATTGCGTGATTTATAGCATCAAATAAAGTCATACCAGCAGCAAAATAGGAGAAGATGCAAGCGAGAGTTAGTCCAACGTATGCGATGATAATTCCATTGGCGATTTGGTTGATACGCGGCAATATTTTTTCAGATTTGTCTGATGATTCCATATGAAAGAGCTGTATTCCTCCAACACGCAGTGAAGGCAAAAGGAGCAAGGCTAAGCCGATAAAGCCAATACCTCCAATCCAGCACATAAGAGAACGCCATAACAAGATACTTCGTGATAAATTATCAAGGCCAGTAATAACCGTAGAGCCAGTTGTTGTAATTCCAGAAACAGATTCAAAAATTGCTTCTGCTAGTGAAAGCGAAAGAGGAGAGAGATAAAGAGGTAGAGCACCTACTATACTTCCTGTTAGCCAAAGACAAGCAGTCAGCGTGAAGCCGAGCCGTGCTGAAAAACGGCAGGTAGCTCCCCTGGTTGCTAAAAGGATTAGCGTTGCTAACATGGTGGTTATAGTACAGGGGTAAAGAAAAGCTGTCCAATTTTGGCTGCCATCACGCAAATCTATAAGAGCTGGCAGAATCATGGTTACTCCCATGATTAATGCAAAACGTGCGCAGACATTAATAACAAATTGAAGAATGATCGTTTCCTATCTCTTTTTATTTTTGTTTGTAATTTTATGCTTATTAGAATTTACATATTGAATGCTTCTAAAGTAAAAAATTAACTTTTATACTAAGCAAGCTGTGGTGAATTAGCAATTGGCCTTTTAGCGAAGCTTGAAAAAAATATCAGTACACCATAATCTATGTTTTTAAAAAGTATTTTAAAAGGATGCATATCACCACAATTTATAAGTATAAATGCCCGAAAAAGAAAGGGATTTCATGGAACGACCGCATATTCGTGTTCTTATTATTGGTTCAGGGCCAGCTGGTTACACAGCGGCAATTTATGCGGCGAGAGCAATGCTTAAACCGGTTTTGATTACGGGATTGCAGCAGGGAGGACAGCTTACAATTACAACGGATATTGAAAATTATCCAGGTTTTGCTGAGCCTGTTCAAGGACCATGGTTGATGGAACAAATGGAAAAACAAGCTCAACATGTTGGCACAGAGATTATTTATGACAGTATTGTAAAAGCTGACTTATCAAGACGTCCTTTTATTTTGTGTGGAGATTCAGGAACGCAATATTGTTGTGATGCTTTAGTTATTGCAACAGGAGCGCAAGCTCGCTGGCTTGGCTTAGAAAGTGAGCAGACTTTTATGGGGGGTGGTGTTTCTGCCTGTGCTACCTGTGACGGTTTTTTTTATCGTGATAAGGAAGTTATTGTTGTCGGTGGTGGAAATAGAGCCGTTGAAGAAGCACTTTATTTATCGCGCTTAGCTAAAAAAGTGGTTGTGGTTCATCGGCGTGATCATTTTACAGCAGAAAAAATTTTACAAGATAGGTTACGTTTATGTAATAATGTGCACATCATTTGGGGTCATGTTGTAGAAGAAATTGTTGGTTTGCAAACTCATGCGCAAACTGGTTCTGTTGTGACAGGTGTGCGTCTTAAAAATGTTAAAACAAATCAAGAATTGAAGGTAGATGCAGAAGGAATATTCATTGCTATTGGACATGATCCTGTTGTTTCTTTGTTTAAGGGGCAATTGAAACAAAAACCAGGAGGATATTTATGGACAGAGCCAGATTCAACAGCAACGAGTATTCCTGGTGTTTTTGCTGCAGGGGATGTGGCAGATGATGTATTTCGTCAAGCTATAACTGCAGCTGGGAGAGGATGTATGGCAGCGTTGGAGGTAGAGAGATTTTTAGATTTGCAGACATAGAGGTTTTACAGAGACGCTTGTTAATGAATGCCAAAAAATGGAGAAAAGATTGTGGCGCCACCATTAGATTGGGATAAGTTAAGGGTTTTTCATGCTGCAGCAGAGGCAGGATCTTTTACGCATGCAGCTCAAAGACTGCATTTATCTCAATCAGCAATCTCAAGACAGATTGCAGCTTTAGAACAGGATGTCGGTGCTCCTTTGTTTCAGCGTCATGCACGTGGTTTAATTTTAACAGAGCAGGGTGAAATTCTTTACCGCACGGCTCATGATGTTTTGATAAAACTTGAAAATGCACGCTCACAGTTAACTGAAAGCCGCGAAAAGCCAGCAGGGCGTTTACGTGTTACATCAACCTTTGGAATGGGAGCAAAATGGGTTGCGGAGTGTATACCTGAATTCCTTAACCTTTACCCTGATATGCGGATTCAGATCTTACTTGATGATAAAGCGCTTGATTTGACTATGCGTGATGCCGACTGTGCTGTTCGATTACATCAACCTCAACAGCCTGATCTTATCCAAAGAAAATTGTTTACAGTTCATATGCATGTTTATGCTTCAGAAGATTATATTGTACGTTATGGCAAGCCAGAAAAATTGTCTGATTTAGATGTACATCGTATTATTTCATTCGGTGAAACGGTTCCGCCTTATTTATCTGGTCTGAATTGGTTGGAAAGGGCAGGGAGAAGTAACGGTTCTCTACGTACTCCAGTATTACAAATTAATAATATTGTTTCTATTAAAAATGCACTGATGAGCAATCTTGGTATCGCTGTACTTCCTGATTATATTGTAAATAATGATGAAAAATTTGTGCGACTCTTTCCTGATATGACTGATATCCCTTCCTTTGATACTTTCTTTTGTTATCCTGATGCTTTAAGAAATTCAGCAAAGCTGAACGTTTTTCGAGATTATATTTTTTTAAAAGCACGCAAATGGTCTTTTTAATGAAGTGGGTGAACCAATTATTTACAAAAATATAGAATATTCATGTAGCTATTTAAGAGACCTGCCTAAGTTTTCTATTATGATCTTTTTTAGTTTTTGCGAAGATTTTTAAAAAATGAAATATGGTAGATAATAATAAAGAAAAAAATAAAGTTTTAGGGATATTCGGCAATTTTTTTAAGTATTGAGACTTGATGAAAATCAATGAAAAATAACAAAATTATCAATATCCACGTTGGTTAAGATTAAGTCTTTATAAGAGAAAATGAGACACTTCCAAATATTACAGATTAAATGAATAGAATAGCCAGCTTTATAATCTATTCAGTAATACCAATAGTTTTTTATCAGAGGATTTATCTATTGGGCAATTATAGGTTCTCTTTGATTGGTAGGCTTTTGCTTATTTTTTATTCAGTTAATGTGATAACAATAAATCCAAAAATCTTTACTTTTGCAGGAATATATTTAAGCCCAAAATAGCAAACAGAAGTATGTATATGAGAGTATCATTTGTGTGCATTGCCAGTGCATCACGAATTTAAGTGCATCACCAATTTAATAAGGTTCTCAAAAAAATTACTGTGATGTTGGCTATGATCACATGATCTCATACAATTCTCTTTTATATCAGGTTTTTAGAACAAATTTATGTTCTCTTCATCCCCTTCATTCAATTGATATAAATATCGGCATCTTAGGAGAAACTAAAATTCCAAAATGATGATTGAGGATTTTTTAGAGCAGATTGTTACAAAAACGCTGAATACGTAAGCAAGCCTCTTCGAGTATTTTTTCGGATGTTGCATAAGAAATACGAAATGCCGGTCCAAGTCCAAAGGCAGATCCATGAACAACAGCAACAGATTCAACTTCTAATAACTCTGTTACGAAATCTTCATCGTTGGTAATAATTTTATTTGTTGGAGTTTTTTTACCAATGAGATTTGCACAAGAAGGGTAAACATAAAAAGCACCTTCAGGTGTTGAGCAGCTAAGACCCGGAGCCTGATTGAGCATAGAAACAACAAGATCGCGACGTGTTTTGAAGATCTTTTTATTTTGAATAACAAAATCCTGTGGGCCATTGAGTGCTTCAACAGCTGCCCATTGTGAAATAGAACTTGTGCCAGATGTTTGTTGACCTTGAATTATATCCATGGCTTTAATTAATTTTTGTGGACCTCCTGCATAACCAATTCTCCAACCAGTCATAGCATAAGCTTTAGAAACACCATTCATTGTTAGAGTCCGGTCATAAAGTCTTGGTTCTACTTGAGCTGGAGTAACAAAGGTAAAGTCTTCATATGTTAAATGCTCATATATATCATCTGAGAGAATATGGACATGAGGGTATTTTATTAAAACATCTGTTAGCTTTTTTAATTCGTTATGTGTATACGTAGCACCGGATGGGTTGGAAGGAGAATTAAAAATGAACCATTTTGTTTTTGGGGTGATAGCGGCTTCCAGATCTTGCGGTTGGAGTTTATAAGAAAACTCAGCTTTGCTCTCTACAAAAACAGGCGTCCCTTCATTGATAACCACCATTTCAGGATAACTAACCCAATAAGGAGATGGAATGATGACTTCATCCCCTTTATTTAAAGTTGCCATTAATGCATTAAAAATAATTTGTTTACCACCAGTGCCGACAATAATTTGGTCTGGTGTGTAGTCAAGATTATTTTCTCGTTTAAATTTTGCTGAAATAGCTTGGCGCAATTCTGGAATACCAGATATAGGAGTGTATTTTGTTTCACCGCGTCGAATGGCTTCAATAGCAGCATTCTTAACATTATCTGGTGTATCAAAATCCGGTTCTCCAGCACTTAAAGAAGTAATATTACGGCCCAAGGCTATTAAATTACGCGCTTTTTGGGCAACAGCAATCGTTGCAGAAGGTTTAATGAGAGAAAGCTTATCGGCAATAAAAGCCATAATTTTTTCCTTATGTGATATAAGAGTAGGTTAATGTAATTATGGAAGAGTATGTCGTAAGTCATAAAAAACTGCAAGAAAACTCTTAGAAAATTTTATTTTATGGTAATTTTTATAACTTTTATTTGAATATTTGGGAGTATTTCTAAAAATACCCATCTACTATAAAATACTATAAAGAGATGGAATAATGATTTCATCTTCTTTATGTAAAGTTGCGATTAATCTCTTAATAAGGATTTTCTTACCTTTAGTGTTAACAATAATTTTTTCAGATTATAATGAAGATCGTATTTTCATTTAAATTTTGCAAAAATTGCTTATTATTTTGCCGATAAAGCAGAAAGATTCTTTGTTACAAAGGTAAACTGTAATTGAAAAAGCAAAAACCTCGCTTTTATAGGCGAGGCTTTTAAAAATGAAATGAGTAAAATTTAAAGAGCTGACAGATTTCCCGCAGAAAATTTTCCTGAACGCTGGTCTTTAAGAACTTCATAAGAAATTTTCTGTCCTTCGTTAAGGTTGTTCAAGCCAGAACGCTCAACAGCAGAGATATGTACGAAAACATCCGCACTACCATCATTAGGTTGGATGAATCCAAAACCTTTTGTTGCATTAAACCATTTAACTATTCCTGTAGACATAGGAAACTCCTTATATATTAGCTATCGCGTATTGAAGCTAAAAGCTTTCAATACAATTTAAAATCGAAATTGGGCGGGAGAAGTTTTGTCAAAAGTGCATGTCGCACAGGAAAAAAAGTCGCATAACCGAAAGTCCGATCAGGGTAATTATAGAGAAGTTTTAGATAAAAGCAAGATTTAATCGGTTCTATATAGAGAAAAGATTATCGAAAAAACAAAAAAATGGTATCTTAATTAATAGCAAAACTATCAACTAAAATAGTGTTGCAAAGGACGCACTTCAAGATTATTCATTTTGAGTGCTTCAATCGCTTGTACTACAGCTTCAGCTCCAGCCATTGTTGTATAATAGGGCACTTTTTGCATTAATGCTGCATGGCGTAATGATTTAGAATCTGAAATAGCGCTAGCGGTGCTCGTTGTATTGAAAATTAACTGGATTTTTCGATTACGAATAGCATCTTCAATATGAGGATGTCCTTCTAGCACTTTATTGATTTTTTGGGCTTCAATGCCATGTTCTATAAGAAATTTTTGTGTTCCACTTGTTGCTAAGATTGAAAAACCAAGCTTTTTTAAACGTTGGATGGGCTTTAAAAGACGCTTTTTATCTTCATCTCTAACAGAAACAAACACAGTTCCTTCTTGTGGGAGTTCAATACCAGCTCCAAGTTGTGCTTTAGCAAAAGCGAGTGCAAAATCATAGTCAAGTCCCATGACTTCACCAGTTGAACGCATTTCAGGACCAAGTAATGTATCTACACCTGGAAAACGAGCAAAAGGAAAGACTGCTTCTTTGACAGCAATATGTGATTTTTGCGATACAGATGGTAATCCACCATAAGCTTCTAGTGCTTGGTGGAGACTTTCTCCTGCCATAATACGTGCAGCAATTTTAGCTATTGGTTGACCAATAGCTTTTGCTACAAATGGGATAGTACGTGAAGCACGGGGATTAACTTCTAAGACATAAATTGTTTCATCCTTGATAGCATATTGTACATTCATAAGACCACAAATATGCAGTGCTTGAGCTAAAGCTTTTGTCTGACGTTCTAACTCTGTAACCAACTTGCGTGAAAGTGTATGTACTGGTAAGGAACAAGCTGAGTCACCAGAATGGATACCTGCTTCTTCAATATGTTCCATAATACCAACGATGAGTGTTTCTTTGCTATCACTTAGACAATCAACATCAACTTCAATAGCTTCTGTTAGATAGGTATCAAACAAAAGTGGATTTTTGCTGAGCAATGTGTTGGTTTGCTTTGTTTTGTCGTTAGGGTAATAGGCTTTAATATCCTCTGGTACTAATTCATGAACTATTTCAAGAAAATAATTCTGTAAGCTACGCTCATCGCGGATAATTTGCATCGCACGTCCACCTAAAACATAGGAAGGGCGTACAACAAGTGGAAAGTCTAGTTCATGAGCAATGAGATGCGCTTGTTCAATTGAGTAAGCAATACCGTTTTTGGGTTGTTTTAAATTAAGTTTGAATAATAATTTTTGAAAACGATCTCTATCTTCTGCTAAATCAATAGCATCAGGTGACGTTCCTAAAATGGGAATATTATTTTTTTCTAATGCGCTTGCTAGTTTTAGTGGCGTTTGTCCGCCAAATTGGACAATAACTCCAACCAGCTCACCTTTTTCCTGCTCTGTTTCTAAAATAGCTAAAACATCTTCTTCTGTTAAAGGTTCAAAATAAAGACGATCAGATGTATCATAATCGGTCGATACGGTTTCAGGATTGCAGTTAATCATGATGGCTTCAAAGCCTGCATCGCGCAAGGCAAAAGCGGCATGACAGCAGCAATAATCAAATTCAATACCCTGACCAATGCGATTAGGACCTCCACCTAAAATAGCAATCTTTTTACGCTGAGAAACTTGTGCTTCTGAGCGTTTTACCCCTGCGAAGGGAGGCTCATATGTTGAATACATATAAGCTGTAGATGAAGAAAATTCAGCTGCACATGTATCAATACGTTTGAAAATGTGTGTAACATTAAGGGATTTACGCAAAGCAGCAATATCATCTGGCTTTTGTCCAGTAAGGTTAGCTAAACGTGCATCAGAAAAGCCCATAGATTTTAACATGCGCAGGTTATTTTCATCTTGGGGAAGCCCATGAGTTTGAATACGCTGTTCCATTTTAACGATAGAGGCTATTTGTTCCAAAAACCATGGATCAACTTTGCTAATTTGGTAAATTTCATTGAGAGGTAAGCCCATCCGCATTGCTTGTGCAATATAGCGTAAGCGATCAGGGCTTGGAATTGCAATGGCTGACCGGATGGAGTTTTTTTCATCGCCTTCAGCATGTTCGGGAAGCAAAATTTCATCAAGACCGGTAAGACCTGTTTCAAGTCCACGAAGTGCTTTTTGTAGTGATTCTTGAAAAGTACGGCCAACTGCCATGACTTCTCCCACAGATTTCATTGCCGTAGTTAAAGCAGAGGATGAAGCAGGAAATTTTTCAAAAGCAAAACGAGGGATTTTGGTAACAATATAGTCAATGGAAGGTTCGAACGATGCTGGTGTCGTTCCACCTGTGATATCATTTTTCAGTTCATCAAGTGTGTAGCCAACGGCTAGTTTAGCGGCTACTTTAGCGATTGGAAAACCCGTTGCTTTTGAAGCAAGTGCTGAAGAACGAGAAACACGCGGATTCATCTCGATAACAATAAGACGCCCATTTTCAGGATTAACAGCAAATTGCACATTAGATCCACCAGTTTCAATACCAATTTCGCGTAGCACAGCGATTGAGGCGTTGCGCATAATCTGATATTCTTTATCAGTTAAAGTAAGGGCAGGAGCAACGGTGATAGAATCACCAGTATGAACACCCATAGGATCAATATTTTCAATGGAACAGATGATGATGCAATTGTCTTCTTTATCACGGACAACTTCCATTTCATATTCTTTCCATCCCATAACACTCTCTTCAATGAGAACTTCTGTTGTTGGTGAAGCTTCGAGGCCTCGTTCAATAATTTCATAAAATTCAGAGCGATTGTAAGCAATACCGCCCCCTGTACCGCCAAGCGTAAATGAAGGGCGGATAATGGCTGGTAATCCAACAATATCAAGGGCTTGCACTGCCTTTGCAGTTGCATGTGCTATATAATGTTGTTTGCGTTCAGATTCTGTCTGGCGCCAATTACATTCAAGTTCTTCTAGTGCTTGATCAAGTGCATCACCGGAAAGTTCAGTTTTCAGTTTATCACGTGCTTGTTCATGGATCCGGCGATCTTCTTCTTTGAGTTCGGTTGCGTTGGCTAGCATAGAGCGCGGTGTTTCCAAACCGATTTTCTCCATTGCTTCTCTAAATAAAGCGCGATCTTCAGCTTTATCAATAGAGTCAGCATTAGCACCAATCATTTCAACGTTATAGCGGTTTAAAACCCCCATACGCTTTAGGGATAAAGCAGTATTAAGTGCTGTTTGTCCTCCCATGGTTGGTAAAAGTGCATCAGGGCGTTCATGAGCAATAATTTTGGCAACAACTTCTGGGGTGATAGGTTCAATATAAGTAGCATCTGCTAAATTGGGATCGGTCATAATGGTTGCAGGATTAGAGTTAACCAAAATAATACGATACCCTTCTTCTTTTAAAGCTTTACAGGCTTGAGTTCCTGAATAGTCAAATTCACATGCTTGACCAATAACAATAGGTCCTGCTCCGATAATAAGAATAGATTTTATATCTGTACGTTTTGGCATGGTTTGTTCCTATCACAAACATCTGCGCACAATTGCAGCAGGCAGAATTTGAAATTTAAGGCTAAATTTAGCTTATAGGTTAATAAACGAAGAAAGTAAGCCATAAAATACTTCTTTTATTCTTTTTTTCGTAGAATTGAAAATTAAGGTCTTTTTTGTCTTGAATTACTTCTGTGTTAAGTGAAAAAATGCATTTTTGATAAAGTAAATAATTATACTCTGGTGGAAATTGTACACAAATTCAAAAATGTTGAAAATTACTGTGGGTGATAAATACTGGTCATTGTTGATGGACATGAAACTTCATGGAATAAACTAGGGTTATTAATGCAGTATGGTGGAATCAGTTTGCTGATTTTGACACTCATGATTTTAAATTCTTGAGATTATAATTTTCATGTGTTCTCGTTCCCTATGAAAATTATATTAAGGGTGACGCCTTACATAAAGGGTGACTAAATATTTTATACCAAAGAGGTTTAGATTAGAAATTTCTGCTAAACTGTAATATTATTTCAGTTAAAAATTTTTATTTAGCCGATTACATATTTTTGTTTATTATTTATTCAGTATCTGTTAAGCACACAGCTTTAAGTTTTTGTTATCGACATGTGTTATTATTCAGTTAGCTGGGGGGGGTGATTGTGATGATCGATTTAATTCGATAACGTGTTTGGTGTACGCTGAAGGAGTTTTTTAGCTGATTTAATCAGTTAAAAATTTTTTAAAATGATGATAGTTCAGTGAGACTGAATGTGGATCATCATCAAATGATGATAAGGCCTTAAGAGTGTATACGAAATATATGATTTTCAATAGCGTGCTAATTATTTATCTGTATAATGTGGAAAAAGGCCTAAATTTTCATTATCTAGTAAGATGAAAACTTGCAGGACTATTTTTAGTTTTTTGAAATTTTTTGTAGTTTTATATAAAAGTGCGTTATACTATGCGAGCTACTTTGAATGAGGTAAAGCTTAAAGAGTAGTGAGTGTGGGGGAATGAAAGATAAAGAACTTAATCCAAAATTTGTTCGTTCTGGGCTTATTTTAGTTTTTATCACTTTGTTATTGGATATTATTGGGATTGCAATTATCAGTCCTATTTTACCAGAGTATCTCTCTCAGTTGACAGGAGAGGATATTAGCAAGGCTTCTGTGAATGCAGGAGTGTTATTGGCAACTTATGCAGTGATGCAATTCTTATTTGCCCCACTTATTGGCAATCTTTCTGATCGTTATGGTCGCCGCCCTATTTTACTTATCTCTATCATTAGTTTTGCTATTGATAATCTTATATGCGCTATAGCGTGGAGTTATTCTGTTTTATTTATTGGGCGTTTGTTGTCTGGGATAAGTGGTGCTAGTTTTGCAGTCTGTTCGGCTTATTTGGCAGATATATCAGATGATCGGACACGCACACGTAATTTTGGCTTAATAGGGATGGCATTTGGATTGGGATTCATTTTAGGTTCCCTTATTGGTGGTTTTTTAGGTCAATTTGGGCCACGTATTCCGTTTTATTTTGCAGCTGGTTTTTCATTCATTAATTTTATTTTTGCATGGGTGATGCTGCCAGAAACTCTTCCTATGCGTAATAGACGTTGTTTTGACATTAGACGTGCTAATCCCCTAGGTGCTCTCTTGCAACTTAAAAAATATCCAAAGGTTTTTTGGGTTTTGTTCGCTTTTTTTCTTTATTGGCTTGCGGAATCTGTATGGCCAAGTGTTTGGGCATTTGTTGCTAAAGAACGCTACGATTGGAGCTCATTTTCTATTGGGTTGTCTTATAGTGTTTTCGGAGCAGGACAGATTATCGTGATAGGTCTTATATTACCTTATTTTTCCAAGCGTTGGAGTGATTGGCATATTTCCATGGTAGGGCTCTTTTTTGCATTGACTGGTATGCTTGGTTATACCTTTGCAATACAAGGGTGGATGGTTTATGCTATTTTTTCTTTTACAATGCTTGAATATCTCGTTCATGCACCTATGCGCTCTATTGCTGCAGCACAAGTGCCAGCGAATGCACAAGGGGAATTACAGGGCGCAATGACTTCTATTACCTCGTTAAGTTCAATCATTGGGCCTATTTTTTATACACTTCTCTTCGAAAAATTTACATATGAAGACGCTGTATTTCATTTTTCTGGTGCACCTTTTGCTGGTAGTTTTTTTATGATTCTTGTGGCAATTTTTGTTTTTGCTTTACGGGTGAGGTAAGCTTTTAACGTGAAGCATGAAAATACTTTACAAAGATAATTTAAAAGAAGCTCGTGAGCTCTGTGTGTAGAGTAATAGATCATTGCATTCATGCCTTATTGAAGCAATGCTCTTCAAGAGCAGGAGAAGGTGCAATGCCTATGAAGACCTAAAAGATAAAGCTATTTGTTGGACTGTTTTTTGTAATTGACAATCAGATCATGAAAATGTTGAAATAGGTAGTGACTATCTTGTGGACCAGGGGAAGCTTCCGGATGATATTGAACAGAAAAAACGGGTTTTCCAATAATTTGAATACCACAATTTGTACCATCAAAGAGAGATATATGCGTTTCTTCAACATGCTGCGGTAGAGATGTAGAATCTATAGTAAAACCATGGTTCATAGATGTAATTTCAACTTTTTTAGTGATAAGATTTTTAACCGGATGGTTAGCACCATGATGTCCCTGATGCATTTTTATGGTTGTAGCTCCGACAGCAAGAGCAAGGAGCTGGTGGCCAAGGCATATGCCAAAAAGCGGTATATTGCACTCAATAAATGTTTTAATCGTTGGAACAGCATATGCAGCTGTAGCGTTTGGATCTCCTGGGCCATTAGAAAGAAAAATTCCATCAGGTTTCATTGCTAGAATTTCTTGTGCACTCGTGTGTGCTGGTACAACAGTTATATGTGCACCTTGTGCAGCCATAAGACGAAGAATATTGCGCTTGATGCCATAATCAATCGCAACGATATGAAAGTTATATTCATTATTAATAGTATAACCTTTATTCCATATCCATGGCGTTTCATTCCACTCTATTGACTGCTTCGATGTCACTTCTTTTGCAAGATCAAGATTGAGGAGACCTGACCATTCTTGTGCACGTTTTTTCAGAGCATTGATATCAAAATTCCCATTGGGATCATGAGCAATGACAGCGTTTTGTGCACCTTTTTCTCGGATAAGGGCAGTTAATGCTCGTGTATCAATTCCACAGAGTGCAATAATTTGACGTTTTTTGAGCCACTGATTTAGATTTTCGTTTGCACGGTAATTAGAAGGTTGGCTATGTGCTTTAAAAATGGCACCGACTGCACCATAGTGATGGAGAGGCGTAAGATCTTCAATATCTTCACTATTTGTTCCTACATTACCAATATGGGGAAAAGTAAAATTAATAATTTGTCCGGTATATGATGGATCAGTAAGAATTTCTTCATAGCCTGTAATCGCAGTGTTGAAACACACTTCAGCCTCAACAATACCTGTAGCACCTATCCCTTCACCTTCAATGACTATTCCATCTGCTAATACTAAGAGAGCTGTAGGTTTTTTGACATTCCAAGGATCAGAAAATAGGGTGGTTTTCATCATAGTATATGCTCACAATTCAATATCGCAAAGAAACTACAGCTATAATAGATTGCCGCATATCGTTCTTGGAATGTTCTGCCTTAGATTTAGAATTATAAGTATATTACATGAATAGGTAAAGACTTAATTTTGGTCTTTCATAAGACTATGTTGTTTATTATTTTGCGTGTTTAATTACCATAGCATGTTCAATGACTTTGCAAGAGAAAAAGCAAAGTAAGGCGCATCTCGTTGTGCTTTGTTTAATGAATGCTCAGATAAAGAATCGTGATATTTTTCATTGTAATCAGAAAATTAGCAAAAAATAATGATGATTACAGTCTACAGTAACTAATTTATGAAAAATTTGTGCTCATTCATGAAGAAGTGTAGTTTCTTGAAAGTGCTAAACGACAGGTAAAATTAGTTATTATTCATAAATTGTTTCTTTATTGGTTTGGTGAGATAATTGTTGAACAAGATGTTATAAAATTTTCGTGTAAATATAAAAGTGAAACATTATACGACGGTAAGAATAAGGAGAGGAGTCGTGTCGTTAAAAGAATGTTATGTGAACAATTTTCTAAAGTTAGCTAATAGCCTATGTGAAAAAGCCAAAATAAATTTTGCAAAACTTGCAAAAACACTTATAGTATTTTCTATTGCGATCAGACAATTAAATTATAATGCAATACCAATAATTAAGAATGATCTTTTGTGTATAGTGGCGAATCTGCCAAAAATAACTCGGTCAGTAGAAGTGGTTTTCCAGATAATCGTAAACGAGAACGACGTGCCCACAAAGAATTCTTCCGGCCAATGTGAATATAATCGCGAGTTAATTCACCATTGCTAAACAAATAGCGCCCTAGCGGTAAAGTTCCTAAATTCATCAATGCGTTATTGTGATGGGCTAAAGTTTCCTGCGGGATGACTGTACGTCCCAAAAGCCAAGGCTGATTGTCTCCCATAAGAACAACTTCGCGTAGCCAATAAAGCGAGCTTTCAGGGAGGTGTTCAGCTTCTTCTTTTAATTCATTCCGAGCAATAAAGCATTCATGTTGTGGTTCAACGTGAACACGAGTGCAATAACGTTCAAAACGAAGAGTCATGGAACCTAATTCCATCAGCCAGTTATAAATAGTAGGGGGTACAGAGCTGTTACTGTCAGATAACCATTTTAATGATGGAAAAATAGAGTCTTCAGTCTTAAACATTGTCTTACTTACCTAAATTATATTAGCACGCTGCTTTTCAGATGAAAAAGTCATCCAAAGATTGCTTTGTAATGCAGAAATGGATATGTGGAAAGGGGTTAGATGCGAGAGTGTTTTAAAAGGAATATTGCTTAAGAGTAGATTTATTGTTTATCTCAAAATGAAAAAATTCTTCATCGAAGATGATTGAATACAGGAACGAAATTTGCCAACAAAAGATTGTCTGCTTGCAGAGTAAACATTTAATTAATGCTGCAGAGCAAAAATTTTGGCTATACTTTCAAAAATTAAGATAAAATTTTCGTAGCAGTTGCAAAAAGGCACTGGAAAGTGTTTTTTGCAGAATTTATGAGCAAACTATGATCGGATTTTTCGACCGAGCCATATAAGAATGCACGCTCCAATAAAGCCAAAGATGAGATAGCTGAACCAACCAACAACATTAATGCCTAAAAAGCTAAAAAAGAAGTTCGTCAATGTAGCACCAATAATTCCTAAGACAATATTTAATAATACTCCTGTTTGACTTTTCATAAAATATTGTGCAGCCCAACCTGCTAGACCACCGATAATAATAGCTGTAATCCAGCCAATTTGCACATTTTCCATTATATTTTCCCTCAATTTAAACTTGCAACCTTAATTAGAGTGGGCTTTTTTAAGGTCAAGATTTGTCTATTTTCAGAAGTTTATCACTATTGGGAATTTCATTCCATATTTCTCGATGAATTTTAGTTTCATCTTTCTGTTCAAAATTAAGAGGTAGCTGTTTGTTGTTCAGGAGAGGTTCTTAAGCGGGAACTTTGCAATAGTCCCTGTTCTTCTAAAACAGGATAGACCATGGAGGTTAGAAGAGAATTAATTTGTTCAAGATCATGTATAGTATTAAGATGAAGGTTAGATGCTTCCACGTTTAGAGCGTCACCTTCACGTAAACGTTTAAAATATTTTAAGCTTGTTTCTTTTTCTAAATTACGCAGCCAGTCTTTTTTTTGTACCAATAAATGTGCGGTATGGGTATCGCGTGAAACAAGAACATTAAATGCAATGTGTGCATTAGCTAAAACAATGGTGTGGAAGTGAAGCAAGTCATTCCAACTGTCAGTGGTGAATTGTAAGCCTTTTTGCTGTTTCTTTTTAACGAGTGTCAGCATATGGATAATAATATCTCCTGTTTGATCTAATTTTATACATGCACTTAAAAGCTCTTGTGTGCGAAGAGCTTTTTGATCAGATAGCTTTTGTCTGGCAAGCTGTGCAAGGTACAGTTTAATTGCGATATGTTTTTTATCTAATATAGTATTGAGTTGGTTGAGCTCATGTATGACTGCAGGATCAGGATTTTTGTAAAGTCTTATAATTTTTTCCAGCATTATATCAACAAGATTACAAATATGAATTACTTCACGCATAACATTAGAGAGTGCTAGCATTGGGCGATTCAGCACACTGTCATCAAGAGCTGTTTGATTAGCTAGATCAAGAGTATTATCGGTTTGCGGTGTTTTTGCACTCATATGGACGATGATTGTGGTTAGTTTTAAAATCCACTTTGATAGTGGAATGCCAGCAAGAAGAATAAGAATATTAAAAATGATGTGAGCATTGATGACTTGAGTAGCAGCATTGTTGCCAAGCCATGTGGTTGGTGATTGAAAAAAGAGGAATAAGACCAGGATCACGATTGAACCAGCACCGCGCATAAGTAAATTACCCAACGGGATAAGACGGGTATCAGGAGCGGCATTACGTGTTAGAATTGGTGCAATAAGAGAAGAACCCAGATTGACACCTAGAACCATCACGATACATAATTGAGATTGAATCAGGTCATAATTAGCAAAATTAACGAGCAAAATAATTCCTGCAATGGATGAATGTAAAAGATACGTTAAAGCTGCTGCTAACAAAAAAGCCGAAATAGGGTCTGTTGAAAGATAGCTAATGATATTAGGCAGGATCGCACTATCGCGTAAAGATTCTGTCGTAGCGCTTGTCATTTGTAAAGATAGAATTAAAAGTCCAATACCAATAATGATACGCCCCATTTGGCGCCAATGATGTTTTTCAGTTGTCATAAAGATGGAAGTGCCAATCAAAAGACATAAAGGGACAACGAGGGTAAGATCATAAGAGAGAATTTTAACAACAAGGGCTGACCCTAATTCTCCTCCACGTACTGCCATAAGTCCTGCTAAACTAGAAACAAAGCCTGAGCCAACAAAAGAGCCAACAAGGAGTGTCACCGCTGTCGAGCTTTGTAAGATCACGGCCATGAAAATCCCAAAACTTACAGCGAAAAATGGATTAGACATGACATGACGTAATTTAGATTTGAGTTTATCACCATAGGCACGCTCAACTCCTGTTCTTACCATGCGTGTAGACCAAAGCAGTAAAGAAACAGCGCCTGCAAGATGAAGGAGTACCAGCGAGCCATTCATGATACTTTTTCTTTCTTTGTTTGAATGTAGGTTTATTCAAAGGATGAATATCAGGAGGGGCTTATCATTTTCTTTGTTTTAAATGCATGCTTTTAAATGCATGAATAAAGTCGTAACCACTTGGATTTTGAAAGATTTTTAGACCAAAATCAGGGAGGATAGAATAAAGATGATCAAAAATATCCGCTTGAATTTGTTCATATTCTGCCCAAATAACTGTGTTGGTAAAGCAGTAAATTTCCAAGGGTAAACCATCCGGTGTTGGAGGTAATTGCCGTGTCATGAGAGTCATATTTTTTTTGATGTGAGAGTGCTCTCGTAAATAAGATAAAATATAAGCGCGGAAAGTTCCAATATTTGTTAAACGTCGGGTGTTCGCTGGGATGTTGTGGTTTTTACTCAATTGAGTATTCCATTTTTTGATTTCCGGTATTTTTTTTGCAAAATAGTTTTCTAATAAGTTAAATTGCGCAAGATATGCTTGTTCTTCTGCTGTATGAAAGCGGATACTTGATTGATCAATGAATAAAGATCGCTTAATGCGTCTACCACCTGATTCTTGCATGCCACGCCAATTTTTGAAAGGATCTGTGACCAGCTTACGAATAGGAACTGTAGTAATTGTTTTATCAAAATTTTGAACTTTGACGGTATGCAGGGCAATTTCAATAACATCACCGTCTGCACCGAGATTGGGAATTTCAATCCAATCGCCGACACGTACCATATCGGTAAATGAAATTTGAAGGCCTGCAACAAGAGAAAGCAGTGTATCTTGAAAGATCAAAAGTAAGACAGCTGCCATCGCACCAAGACCAGAAAAAAGGATAAGGGGCGATCGATCGATCAATGTAGCTAGCATTAAAACAGTAGCAACCGCGAAAAGTGCAATTTTAGCAATCTGAATATAACCTTTTATCGGTTTTAATCGTGCTGCTGGTTGTTGTTCGTAAAGAGTGTTGATGACATTGAAAAGAGCAGAAATTGTTAAGACAACAATAAAAATAATAAAAGCATTGGAAACATTGCGGATAATAGTACTGAGCACGTTGGGCAATGCTGGTATCAAATTAACACCAGTTGAGATAATAAAAGCTGAAGCAATACTTGCTATGTGCCGAATAGCACATTCAATATCATTGGTTGTATTTTGGGGAAGAAAAGAAGAGAGCCGTTTTTCTCCATGAATGAGAAGTTTTCGTGCTAAGAGATTAACTAGAAATGCAATAAAAGTGAGAATAATTAACCAAGAAATATTTTCTAGCAATGGATATTCAACAAAAAAATTGGTCACTTTGCGTTATCTCCATTTTTGAATTATTTGCGGTGGATTATTGAAAATTTGGCAAATTCTTAAGAGAGGTATTGGCATTATGTTCCAAAGTCGTTAAACATGCAAAAAAGAATTTTAAACTTTGTGAAAAATGATGCGTTTTCCCTCTGATTTCCTTGATGAGATCCGCTCAAGATTACCAATTTCAACAGTTATTGGTCAAAGGGTGACATTTGATTCTCGAAAAAGCAAGTCCTCACGAGGAGATTTTTGGTGTTGTTGCCCATTTCATGGTGAAAAAACTCCAAGTTTTCACTGTGATGATCGTAAAGGATACTACCATTGTTTTGGTTGTGGTGTGAGTGGTGACATTTTTAATTTTCTTTGTGAACTTGATGGATTGAAATTTTCAGAATCTGTAGAACGTTTAGCTGAGTTGGCTGGTATGAAATTACCTGTTCTTGATCCACAAAGTTATAAACGCGAAATGCAAAAAGAGGATCTGTATGATGTTATGGCAATAGCTACAGATTTTTTTCAAAATAGTTTGTATGATAAGGGAGGAGCGCAAGCACGCCAATATCTTGATGAACGTGGTATAACACCAGAACTTGCAAAACGTTTTCGGATTGGTTTTGCACCAGCAAAGCGCACAGCCTTGAAAGAGGTTTTGAGTGCACGTGGCGTTTCAGTTAAGCAGATGGAGGATTGTGGTCTTCTTATATCAGGTGAGGATATTGCGGTTCCCTACGACCGATTTAGAAATCGTATTATATTTCCTATTGAAGATTTACGCGGACGCGTTGTCGCTTTTGGAGGACGTACGCTAGATCAAGATGTCCGGGCAAAATATCTCAATAGTCCTGAGACGGTGCTGTTTCATAAAGGAAATATACTTTATAATGCAGCTTCTTCTCGCAAAAAGAACTCATTTACGAGCGGAGAAAAAGCCTCTTCCATCCTTGTTGTTGAAGGTTATATAGATGTTATCAGTTTAATTAAGGCTGGTTTTGAGAAAGTAGTTGCACCTCTGGGGACAGCGTTAACAGAAGCTCAAATAGAGCTTTTGTGGAAGATGGGTCCTGATCCAATTTTATGCTTTGATGGGGATGATGCTGGTTTAAAAGCTGCTTTTCGTGTTCCCGATCGTGTTTTGCCCCTTTTGAAAGCAGGGCTATCTGTGCGCTTTATTTTGTTGCCACAAGGACAAGATCCTGATGAGATTATTCGTATTGGTGGTGCAAAATTTTTTGATTCTTATGTGCAAAAATCAATTCCACTAATTGAACTTTTATGGTTGCGTGCCACTTATGGAAAGCATTTTGAAACACCAGAAGAGCGAGCAGCGTTAGAACGAGAACTGAAACAGGATATCTTTACGATTAAAGATGAAAGTGTACGTCGTTATTATTTGCAAGATATAAAAAAGCGACTTTTTGATTTTTTTCATTCATCTTTTTCAAAAAAGAAGAGCACAGAAGGGTACAGTGAAAATCAAAAAAATGGGATATTTCAAGGAAAAATTTTTTCTGCTTTAGAAAATTCCGACATGGTACGCATTTCGTCACACTCTATTCCTTTACGGGAAGCAGTTATCTTGCTAATCTTAGCATACTATCCTGATCTTTGGCATGAAAATTTTGAAGTTTTTGCTGAGTTAGAATTGAAAAATACTCAATTAATGAATTTTCATCAATCTATGTTAGAAATTCTTGGTAGTCAGCGTCTTCCTTCTGAAGAGACGATGATCATAGCTTTAGAAAAAAAAGGACAAAAGGTTATTTTAGAGCATATGATGAATCTTGTACAAAAGGTTGGTATGCGTACTTTCTTTGCTAAAGCTCCTATAGAAGATGCTCGTTCTGTGTTGAAGCAAGCTATCTACTTGCATCTTCAGGAACACCACCTACATAAGAGATTACAAGATATTGAGGAGCAACTCTTGAATAATCCTAGTAGCGCAATTTTTGATCTGTTGCGTGAAATAAAGGTTGAATTAGAGCAGACACACGCAACAGAAGCTTTAATTGAAGGATTTGGCTGTTGGTTTAATGAAAGAACAGACGAGAGTGAGGAAAATAAGATAAAATGATTCGCTTTTTAAAAGAGAATCAGTCACCAAAGCTTCATGATAGGATTAATCTATTGTGGAAATAGTATTTTTTAAAATGGTGACTAAGTTTCAGGAATAATCAAAAAGTGGCTCTTAAACTATGTAGTGTAAAGGTTGTCTCAGAAAGGCTGAGAGTACCGAAGGAGACTTTTGGAGTTTTTCCATGTTTTTATACAAGTAAGAGTGTATATGAAGATGTATTCATTTTCAGTGAGGATTACCTTAAGAAGATGAAACATGATTGATGTGCTAAGTGAGAATGCAAAAGAATTTGATCGCACGAAGTCTGTATAGTGATCAAGTTGGAGTGACGGTATGGCAAAGGTTAAAAAGAAAGACAATCTAGAAGTAATGGGTCAAGGAGGCTTAGACAATGCTCCTCTTGATTTTTCTGATGACGCCATCAAAAAAATGATAAAGCTTGCAAAAAAAAATGGCTACGTAACAATGGATGAATTAAATGCGGTTCTTCCTTCTGATGAAGTTACATCCGAACAAATTGAAGATATATTGATGATGTTTTCTGAGATGGGTGTTAACGTTGTAGACGATGAAGATGAGATAGAAGCTGAGCATTATGAAGGGGAAATTATAGTAGAAGGTGGTGATTTGGTAGAGACCACTAGCCGTGAAGTTGCGACAATACCTAAACGTGAAGCAGCAGATAGAACAGATGATCCGGTGCGTATGTATTTGCGTGAAATGGGAGCGGTTGAGCTTCTTTCTCGTGAAGGGGAAATTGCCATTGCTAAGCGTATTGAAGCAGGACGTGAAACAATGATTTTGGGGCTTTGTGAAAGTCCTTTAACATTTCAGGCGCTTATTATTTGGCGTGAAGAGTTGAAAGAACAGCGTATCCTTCTTCGTGAAATTATTGATCTTGAAATGACTTACGCTGGACCAGAAGCCAAGCAAGCCCCTATTATTGAACGGAGTGAAGTAGAAAAAATTAAAAAAGCAGCATCTCTGTCTGATAAAGATGATGTGGACACTATTGCAGAGGATATAGGTTCTGAGGATGATGAAGATGATGAAGTTAATTTGTCATTTGCAGCAATGGAAAATGAATTATATCCTCAGATTATGGAAACTTTAAACTTTATTGCTGAAACTTATATCAAATTGAGAAAATTGCAAAATCAGCATGTTGAAAGTAGTTTAGCAGATTGTAAAGCAAGTGATCTCTCTTCTTCTCAGAAGAAAAAATCTATTCAATTGAAATCTGATTTGATTCAAGCAGTAAAGTCTCTTTCCTTGAATCAAAATCGTATTGAAGCATTGGTTGAGCAACTTTATGATATTAATAAAAGGTTGGTTCATAATGAAGGTAAATTAAAGCGGATTGCGAACAGTTATGGAATTAGGCACGAAGATTTTCTAAAAGAATATCAAGGCCGTGAATTGGATTCAGATTGGGTTAATTATATTGCAACTTTGCCAGGATCTGGTTGGAAAGAATTTTCAACTTGTGAAGTTGAAGTCATTCGTAATTTGCGTAGTGAAATACAAAATCTTGCACAAGAAACTGCTATTTCGATAGAGGAATTTCGTCGGATCGTTACCCAAGTACAGAAGGGTGAGCGCGAAGCGACGATTGCTAAAAAAGAAATGGTAGAAGCGAATTTGCGTCTTGTTATTTCAATTGCAAAAAAATACACAAACCGTGGTTTGCAATTTCTTGATCTTATTCAGGAAGGCAATATCGGTTTGATGAAGGCCGTTGACAAATTTGAATATCGGCGTGGATATAAGTTTTCAACTTATGCAACATGGTGGATTCGTCAAGCGATTACGCGTTCAATTGCTGACCAAGCACGTACCATTCGTATTCCTGTTCATATGATTGAAACTATTAACAAAATTGTTCGTACATCGCGCCAAATTTTACATGAAATTGGGCGTGAACCTACACCGGAAGAATTATCCAGTAAACTTTCTATGCCTTTAGAAAAAGTGCAAAAAGTTCTTAAAATTGCGAAAGAGCCTATTTCACTTGAAACGCCTGTTGGTGATGAAGATGATTCTCATTTGGGGGATTTCATTGAGGATAGAAATGCTTTATTGCCAATTGATGCAGCTATTCAGGCTAATTTGCGAGACACAACGACTCGCGTACTTGCTTCATTAACGCCACGTGAAGAGCGTGTTTTAAGAATGCGTTTTGGTATTGGGATGAATACTGATCATACGTTAGAAGAAGTTGGTCAGCAATTTTCAGTCACACGTGAGCGTATCCGTCAGATTGAGGCAAAAGCACTTCGTAAATTGAAGCATCCTAGTCGTTCACGTAAATTGCGTAGTTTTCTTGATTCATAATGTGATGAGAGCATGCTTTTTTATGCTCAGTTATCCTTAAATCAGCTGTAAAAAATTGTGTATTTTCAATTTTGAATGATTGAAACAGTTCATGTTCGCCTCTGGAAAGTTATATTTATTGGTTTATTGAAACTAGCTTCAATATTTCACTCCTTCTAACATATCACGAGCATTTTTTTGAGAGAGCCTGTAATGCGACAGGGAATGTTTCAAAAAAATCAGAAAGTGTCTTAGTCGATAGCAAATGTTACAGTGACATTAACACTATAGTTCAATTCACCATTTGAAAAATGTGTATCCGCATAGCTTGCAGTTTGCGCTCTGCTGATAAGGTGTGGCATGAGATGAGAAGAATCATTACTTTCATTAATCTCAATAATTTTCCCCAATTTTACATTAGCTGCTTGTGCTAGAGTTTTTGCTTTTTCAATAGCTTCAGCAATAGCTTGTTTACGCGCTGCTGTATAAAATGGTTTTGTATCAATATTGGTAAAAGTAATGCCTCTGACAGAATTCATACCGAGCCCCATTGCCTGGTCAAATATCATGCCAGCATTTAAAAGATCACGGATGCGCACTGTCAAAGAATGTGAAACTTGATAGAGGCTTTCGTCATTTCTTTGTTCTTGATGTTTATCAGGATTGATGTGATAAATAGATAAATTTGATGTTTGTATATCCTTTTTTTGAATACCCTCCTTTTTAAAAGAATCAATAATGTTATTTATAGATTTATTATTGGCTTCTAATGCTTTTTGAGCCGTTTTATCATGTGTAATAACGGCTAAATTCATAACTGCCATATCTGGAGTTGCTTGGCTTGTACCGGTTGCAGTAACAATAATAGTGGAATTTTTTATTGTACTTTTTTCAGCGTATACAGATAGAGAGCTGGTTAACAGTGCTAGAATTGTCAATATAGTGATTTTTGTCCAATAGATATCAAGAAGTTGGGAAATTGCTTTTGTCATATTCATTCGTTTCATTTGCGCCTTCATTACTTTCTCATTTTCAGGAATGATTGTAAAGTGAGTAGGGTGCTGAAAGCAAAAAAAGCGAGAAGAAAGAAAAAATATGAATTATAGTTGAGGCAATCTCTTGTATTATAAGGTATTTTAGTTTAGAGAGAAGCAGTCTTGTGGGGCCTGTAGCTCAATTGGTTAGAGCCAGCGGCTCATAACCGCTTGGTTGGGGGTTCGAGTCCCTCCGGGCCCACCATTTCCTTTGGAAAGAGTTTTTCAGTCTGTAAGGAAAAATTTTCATATGCACCAGAGTTTAATAGAGCCACTTAGAGCTTAATACTAGGTTATATATATTACCGCACGAGTTGTTGCTTATTGTGTATTAAAATACAAAGAATTCTGTTGTCTGCACGAAAAGTAGTCTTACTGCAGTGGTGAAAAAGAGCGAAATTCACTCTCTAAAATAAAAATTTTCATTTAGATAGCGAAAACATTAAGATTTTAATTCTACGACAGATGTACTACGTGTGACTTTTTTGATTTGTTCGATACCTATCAGGATATCTTTTTTTGTTGGGTAACCTATACTAGAAAAAGCAATTTTCTGCTCATTTGTTGAAATTAAACGCCAATACCACTGATTGTGGATACCCCGAAACACCTCAAAATACATGTTTTCTACCTCATAAATAACAATTAGCTTTAAGATAAGTACTCAGTTTCTAACATGAGTGCCAAACACGCTTTCAATGAAAGATCAACATATCCCTTAAATTTTTCTTAGTTTGCAAAAACATGTTTCATAATATATGTCAGTGTTTCAAAAAGAAAACACTTTTCGAAGAAAACAATATTTTATGCTATTAAGCAGATTGTTGGAAAATTATAGCAATACCGCCTTCTTTCTAAATAGGAGGAGGCTTCTCTTGATCATGGTACACAGATATGCTCAAGCTTTCATGACAAAATAATAAAGCATATCAAACTCTATCAATACAGCATTTTTATATTGATAGAGTTTAAATTTTAATGTTTTTTTGTAATAAGATCTTATTGATTAGCTATAGTGTCTTTATGCGATATGCTTCGAATAAGGAGCTCTATAAATAAACTAAGGGCATAAGAATTTGCCATATTTGCTTTCATATTGACCAAGGAGGCAATTGCTTTGGGATTAAGATTATTCGATATACTCTGTGCGAGTGGGTATTTTTGCAATTTTTCATAAGATTTTTTAAGTTTATTTTGATTGAGTATACCACTGTAATCGCTGTTAGCAAGAATATCTTCAATCGCTTCAATTTTTTTAATAAAGTAATTCCAGTCAAATTCACTTCTGGTATATTCAGTATCAAACATTTTTCCTTGGCCTGTTAAAAGCCAATTAATATTGACTCCATATAATGTCCGATATGCTTGTAATACACTAAGATTAGGTTCTCTTTCTCCTCGCTCATAAAAAGCAATGGAGTTCTTTGTCATGTTAAAATTTTTAGCTAATGTTTCACGTGATGGATCACCTAAAGCGAGGCGAATATGACGCAAACGCTTTCCAAATACGGTTTTTGCTTCAGTTTCAGGACGTGCCACGAATTATCTCCCTCAGTAAGTATGGTATGAGCTTTATACCAATAAAACTACACATTGTATTAATATCTCATTATTCAATGTCAATGGCTTTTAGTCCTCTACTTTTTTAAATTCAATAAATATAGAACGAATTTTCATTTTTTATTTTAAGAATAATATTTGAATTGAAAGGAATATAGACTTACTAATTCTATTTTCTTGATTCTTCTATTAAGGGAGGGGCGTGTGAATTTTCTATGTGCATACTATTTTATTATTGATAGATGTAGTTTTTAATTTAAAAAATAGATTCTAGAAGATGAATTTTGAGAAATAATGATGGTTCTATTCAGCTATTTTAAATGGGCTTTTTCCTTTACAATTATTGGTGTTTGTTTAGGTGGGATTATTGGTTGGTTCGAAACGAACAGTATTATTGGGATTCTGAAATATTTTTTCATTTGTTGTACCTTGGGAATTTTAGAAATTTCTTTATCTTTTGATAATTCTATTGTTAATGCACGGATTCTTGGAAGAATGAACCAGCTATGGTCGCGTCGTTTTTTGACGTGGGGCATTATCATAGCAGTGTTTGGTATGCGGATCATTTTCCCATTGTTGGTTGTTGCTTTTGCTGCTTGGATTAGCCCAATTGCAGCAGTCAAATTAGCAATATGGGAGTCAGGTCAATATGCTGCAATTTTAGCGGATTCTCATGCAGCAATTGCAGCTTTTGGAGGAACCTTTCTCATGATGGTTGGTTTAAAATACTTTTGCGATCCTGAAAAAAAAGTACATTGGCTGCCGTTTATAGAAAAACCAGCTCAGAAATTTGGTTCCTTTGCAGGGATTGATATTGCAGTTGTTTTAATTTTGGTATTATTTTTTTCAGGACAAGTTGTCACAGCAGATAAGCTGACTGTTTTACTAGCTATGCTTTATGGGCTTTTGGCATTTTTAGTAGTTGGAGCAGTTGGTGCGTTTTTAGATTCTAAAGAAATGGCCTTGACAACGACCGCTAAGGGAGGGCTAGGCTCATTTCTTTATTTAGAAATTTTGGATGCTAGTTTTTCTTTTGATGGTGTTGTTGGCGCTTTTGCTTTTTCACATAATCTTTTTATTATTGCTATAGGTCTTAGTATTGGCGCATTTTATGTACGTTCTATGACAGTCATGCTTGTTGAAACAGGAACATTATTGCGTTACCGTTATCTGGAACATGGCGCTTTTTATGCGATCTTAATTCTTGCAGTTATTATGTATATGCAAATTATTATGCCGGTACCTGAAGTATTAACAGGATTTATTGGTATATTTGTGATTGGAATGGCATTTTATTCCTCTCTTCGTTTCAAACGTGATTTTTCAAGTCAACATGTTGTATCTAAGTGATATGACATGAATTTATTTTGTTTCTATAGTCGTTAGGAAAGGATTTAGTAGGTCATTAAAAGTTCTACACCGGCTTCATGCATAGTTTTAAGCATGATATTAAGTGACCCATTGACATCAATACCAGCACAAGCATTTAATACGACACTGACTTGAAAACCACATTGTACAGCGTGAAGTGCAGAAAATGCAACACAGAAGTCAGTTGCTAAACCGCACATGATTAATTTTGTAAAACTATGTTCTTTGAGGTAATTTTGTAAGCCTGTTGGCGTTTTTTGATCATTCTCAAAAAAAGCAGAATAGCTGTCAATTTTCCGGTTATGGCCTTTGCGAATGATAAGCTGTGCTTTATCAATGTTGAGAGATTGATGAAAATCTGCTCCCTTTGTTCCTTGTACGCAATGGTCAGGCCAGAGTATTTGAGGACCATAATCAACATTAATCATATCATAAGGGGATTTATCAGGATGGGAAGAAGCAAAGCTGAGATGCCCTTTTGGATGCCAGTCTTGGGTTAAAATGACATGATCAAAGCGGGTTATGAGATCATTGATAGTTGGTAGAATAGTATTGCCTTGTAGTACTGCAAGTGTTCCACCTGGAAGGAAATCATTTTGAACGTCTACAACGATTAAAGCTTTCTTTTTCATCAATCTATTCCTGTAGGCAACTTATTATTTTTTCAGTAATTTTAAGGCTCTGTTTCGTTTTGAATCTGTAAGATGATTTAGTTTAAAGTTCAGGATTCTCTAATATCAGGTCGCAAAAGAGAGATATAGATAAATTATTGCGATAATATTGCTTATTTTTTGCTAATTGCAATTACGTATCACTGTCTGTCAATGTTAATGAATAGGAGACATAGTGTAATGTTCATAAAGATAAAAGAGAATAAGAAGTTTAGTTGCGGTGTGGTTGTCTGTTGATTTGCAGGATAGTTTAAGCTGATTGATAACCTTTGTATATAAGATTAGGAAGGAGGCTAGTTCTTTAGCACATTTCAGATACAAAAAAGAAAGCCTTTTTTGCATTAAGGGATGTTTTTTTGTATTTGAAATTATGAAGGGCTTGTGAGATGAGAGAAGAAAATGTATCAGTATGGCGCGAAGCTGTTAGTGCCTGTAAAAATTGTTTATTGCAAAATTTGAGACAGGCAAAAACAATGTTCTTGGAATTCTAATCTCTTTAATCACATACATATCAAAAGGAAATTTATGGCACGCCAATTTATCTACCATATGAATGGGGTCAGTAAAGCTTACGGTAATAAAAAAATTTTAGAGGATATTCATCTGTCTTTTTATCCGGATGCAAAGATTGGCATTTTAGGACCAAATGGTGCAGGTAAATCAACTATTTTACGCATTATGGCTGGATTGGATAAAGAATATACTGGGGAAGCGTGGCTTGCTGAGGGAGCGCGTTGTGGTTATCTTCCGCAAGAGCCCGTTCTTGATGAAAACAAGGATGTGTATGGCAATGTGATGGAAGGCGTTGCAGATAAGCAGGCGATCATAGATCGCTATAATGAATTAATAATGAATTATAGTGATGAAACAGCTGATGAAAGCGCTAAACTTCAAGATATCATCGATAGCCAGAATCTTTGGGACTTAGAAAGCCAAGTGAAAATGGCTATGGCCGCTCTTAATTGTCCACTAACAGATGGGAGTGTAACAAAACTTTCAGGCGGTGAAAAGCGGCGTGTTGCACTTTGTAAATTGCTTTTATCAAGACCTGATTTATTGCTTTTGGATGAACCTACAAACCATTTAGACGCTGAAACAACGGCTTGGCTTGAAAAACATTTGCGTGAATATCCAGGTGCAGTCCTTTTGATTACGCACGATCGTTATTTTCTCGATAATGTAACAGGTTGGATTTTAGAATTGGATCGTGGCAAAGGCATTCCTTATGAGGGGAATTATTCTGCTTATTTGGATTCTAAAGCTAAACGTATGGTGCAGGAAGGTCGAGAAGAGGTTACTCGTCAGCGTGCGTTATCACGCGAGAAAGAATGGATTTCTTCTAGCCCAAAAGCACGTCAAGCAAAATCAAAAGCTCGTATCAAGGCTTATGATGAATTGGTTCAGGCTGCACATGAACGTCGTCCTGGTGATGCACAAATTATTATTCCTGTTGGTGAAAGATTAGGTCAGGTTGTTATTGAAGTTGATAATCTGTCAAAAGCTTATGGTGATCGCGTGTTGATAGATTCTCTTTCTTTCAAGCTTCCTGCTGGTGGGATTGTTGGGGTCATTGGTGCCAATGGTGTAGGAAAATCCACTTTATTTAAGATGTTAACAGGGCAAGAACAACCAGACTCAGGAAAAATACGCATTGGGGAGACAGTTCAGATAAGTTATGTTGACCAGAGTCGTGATATGTTGCAGGATGAGCAAACTGTTTGGGAGGAAATTTCTGGCTGCAATGATGTTATCAAGTTAGGCAAATATGAAATGAACAGTCGTGCTTATTGTGGTGCTTTTAACTTTAAAGGTGGGGACCAGCAGCAAAAAGTGGCTAATTTGTCAGGTGGGCAGCGTAATCGTGTACATTTGGCTAAGCTTTTAAAAGAAGGAGGCAATGTTCTTCTTCTCGATGAACCAACTAATGACCTTGATACGGAAACATTAGGTGCATTGGAAGACGCTTTAGAAAATTTTGCTGGTTGTGCTGTTATTATATCGCACGATCGTATGTTTCTTGATCGATTAGCAACGCATATTTTGGCTTTTGAAGGTAATGGTCATGTAGAATGGTTTGAAGGTAATTTTGCTGACTATGAAGCGGATAAGATTCGCCGTCTTGGTTCAGATGCGCTTAATCTTAAGCGTGTGAATTATAAGCCACTCACACGCTAATATTCTTCTTCTTGTGTAAGCGATTTGAATTTTAAAAGTATCGATATGTTTGTGTCGTCTAAATTTTTCAAAAGCAAGTTATATTCCATGTTGCTGGTGTCTCTTCATTGCATGGGAGATAAAAAGAGAACGAGTTTTGATCATGGCTTTCGCAAAGTAAATAATCTGTGTTTTATAGAGCGATGGTGTGTGAAAGCAATTATTATTAGTCATACTGTTATATGGTTATGCGGTTGATATGTTGATGCACTATTCTTGGAATAAAGTGCTTGTATAGTAAAACATGGTATTGAGGATTTTCATTTTTATATTTTAAAGCATGCTAATTTAGTTTGCGTGATTTATCGATTAATTAGGATTTGATTCGTAAAAATACTTATTGTTTTTAATACTATAGCAAAAGATTTTTTGTAAAAATTATAATATAGATTCAAAATGAGCAGAAAAATCTTATGGATATATTTTAAAGAAAAATTGCTTCAAATTGGGCCGATTTTAGTATTTTTTGCCTAATTTTTTTCATTTTTACAAAATTAGTAGCAATTTTTACTTTTTTTTTGGAAAATATAACAAGAATTTCTTGTTGTTTAAAATATTTTATTCCATAGCAGGGGCGTCTCATCGATAATCTAGAATCGATGTGATAAGGACAATCAGGGAGCCTCTCTCCTCCCCCCCGCGTGGATCCCTGAGTGTGTCTGGCCCGACTGAAATTTTTCAGTCGGGTTTTTTATTTCAATCATAATCTACTTCATGATTACACAAATTCTTATGTCACTAAAAAAGGCATTAAGAATCAGTATTGTGTAACGCGTTATGTATAACGCATCGAGAATGGTTAAAAGATCCAATATGAGTCATTATTTTTTAGGTTAAGAAAATATAAAAACATTTTATGTATAATATGCAGACTTTATATTTGTAGTATTTAGGACAAAAAATGATAAAGTTCTGCTGGCGTCGTATTATTTTTCTCATTTTATTTTTTTTATTAGTTCTTGCTGTTAGTTTTTGGGCTTATCAATCTGTAAAAAAAATGATTTTTTCTCACCAGATAGTGATAACAAAAGGTGTACTTTCAGAAGATCTGGCGACGTTTTTTTCAGGTGTTCCAATGAGCTTTTCTAAAATAGATGCTCAAAAAAAACAAAATATTATTGACCAAGCACGTCGAGATGCAATTTTTGCTGTTCTTGCGAGTGGTCAGAACAATGAACAGGCACAAAAATTTGGTAAAACTGTTACTGCAATTGCATTAGAAGCAATTTCTCGTTCTTCTGTTATAGATACTAATTTGTAATCATATTTTGGTCATTATTTGAAACTGGTTTAAGAGTATTTTCGTTTTGTTGCTATGTGAAGAATCTTCTTATTCTATTAAGCCTATGGTGAAAATGGTCAGTGAAGTTTGATCATAAAATAATATGTAGACAGAAGTTTTCTTAATGGTATCATGGATACGCAAAGTGCATAAATTAAGTATTAGCAATGTGTGCTCTATAATTTTTAAACATGATATGGATTATGAAATAAAAAAGTGAATGCCGTTTTTAATAAAACATTGTTTAAAAGTTAAAATCTTTTTAGCTTTATAAAATGGTAATATGTTTTAGGCTACCAGCCTGAAAATATTAAATTGTGCATAAAATTACTATTTATAGCTCTACAAAAATAAATAAACAATCAGCGGATGTAATCAATTCTTTTACTACAATATGTAAAACATTTTTAGCATCTATTTTCACGTTATGAAAAATGTTTTATAAATATCAAATCAGTCGGCTGGGCAGCCGCGCTTGTCTCATGTTAAGATAGGTGAGGAAAGTCCGGGCTCCATGGGAAAACGGTGCCGGGTAACACCCGGCGGGGGTGACCCCAGGGAAAGTGCCACAGAAAGCAAACCGCCTATTTTTATAGGTAAGGGTGAAAAGGTGAGGTAAGAGCTCACCGCGCACGCAGTAATGGGTGTGGCAAGGTAAACCCCACCGGGAGCAAGACCAAATAGAAATGACGTGCAAGGTTTGGCTTGCAGCCAGTTTCCAGGCGAGTCATTTGGGTAGGTTGCACGAGGCGGATGGTAACATCCGTCCTAGATGAATGGTTGCCATGTAAAGTATAAACTTTACTACAGAACCCGGCTTATAGGCCGACTGATATTTATATATACGGTGTTTATATAAGTTTTTTTGAAGGCTTGTTTTTTATTTTTGAATTGCGCGCTTAAGAGGATGTGATTTTTAAAATCATAATATTTTTTTAAGTATCATGAGCTAACGTAGCACGTTGGATCAATTTTAGCTTATAAATAGACATGAAAGTTAAAGTTTTGATTATGATGATGTTATCCACCATTGATGGTTATTGATCTGCAAAAATATAAATCAAGATTGGGTTATTGTGATAGAACGAGATAACGGAACTAAACGCCATATTCCAGTATTATTAGAGCCGGTTTTGACTGGGCTTGCGCCATTGTTTGGTGCAACAGTGATTGATGGAACCTTTGGTGCTGGTGGTTATACGCGTGCTCTTCTGAATGCAGGTGCGAATGTTACGGCTCTTGATCGTGATCCGCATGCAATTCGTGAAGGAAAACCACTTGTCGATCAATTTTTTCCACGTCTTCGTTTAATACAAACAGAGTTTTCACGGTTGGATCGTGTGATTGAAGAAAAGGTAGATGCAGTTATTCTTGACATCGGTGTTTCTTCTATGCAGCTTGATGAGGCTGAACGAGGATTTTCTTTTCAAAAAGATGGTCCATTAGATATGAGAATGGAACAGACGGGGTTATCTGCCAGCGATGTTGTGAATCATTTTAAAATAGATGATTTGATTCAGATATTTAGGATATTAGGAGAAGAGCGTTATTCAGGTCGAATTGCAAAAATGATTGAAAAACGTCGTCGTATTCGCCCTTTTTTGCGTACACGCGATCTTGCTAATGAAATTGAGGTTTTAATAGGCCGTAAGCCAGGAGATCGTATTCATCCTGCAACACGTGTATTTCAGGCTCTTCGCATTTACGTTAATGATGAGCTTAATGAACTTGCACGCGGTTTATTTGCTGCTGAACGGGTTTTAAAAGCAGGGGGGCGTTTGGGAGTAGTGAGTTTTCATTCACTTGAAGATCGCATGGTAAAAAATTTTTTTTCTTTTTGTTCAGGAAGTCGTAAAAGATCACGCTATCTTCCAGAAGTAGAATCTGTTTCAGCGACGTTTTTTCCTTTATTTAAAGGTGGGAAAACAGCAAGTGAAGAGGAATTACAGAAAAACCCTCGTGCACGTTCTGCAAGGTTGCGTATAGGAATCCGTACTCAAGTAGATGCAATGGAAGCAGATATAAAATTGTTTGGCTTAAAAGAAATGGCTAATTTAAAAAGCAATAAACAATGATAGTCTTTCGTACATTAGATGTCATTTTTGTCATAATTATGATTTTTATGGCAGCTATTACGTATAAAGTAAAATATGATGCTCAAAAACAAATTGGTGAAGTGCTTCGTATTGAACATGAAATTGCGGTAGAAAAAAATACGGTAAAACTTCTTCGTGCTGAATGGGCTACGATGATAGAGCCCTCACGTATGGAAATACTTGCAGAGCGTTATAAAAAAGAACTAAATTTAGAGATTATACAACCTCGCCAAGTTGTTGAATTAGAAGATATTCCGGTACGTTTGCATGATCCAATTGAAGAATTAATCAAACAACATGATTTTGAAAAAAATAAGCCTTTTTTTGCTAATAATCGTATTCCTCCCATGAATGGTGTTGTTCAAAAAGGCATGCGGTAATGAAATTATTTCGTCTGTTTTTTCGAAAAAAAAAGCGCTTAAATAGTCAAGTGAATAATTTAGGTTTTTCTATCCGTCGTTCACGTTTGATTTTTTCGTTAATATGCGCTCTTATTCTTTATAGCATTATGGGGAAATGCCTTATTTTTTATGGGCTTGAAAGTAATCGCATTGAAGAAGCAAAAGATCCAGGAACACTGCAATTAGCTACTCGACCTGATATTATTGATCGTAATGGGCGTTTATTAGCAACAGATATCACAACTTACTCGCTTTTTGCTGAACCACGGCGTATTATTGACGTAGACGAAACAATAGAATTGATTTCAACAGTTTTACCAAAGCTTGATTTTCAGGAAATTTATAAGCGTTTAAAGAGCAAATCTGGTTTTTCTTGGATTCAACGTGGGTTAACTCCAACACAAAAACAGCAAATTATGGCACTTGGTATTCCAGGTATTGGTTTCCGCACAGAAATACGTCGTTTTTATCCAGGTAGTTCTGTTGCTTCGCATATTCTTGGCATGGTTAATGTTGATAATCAAGGCATAGCGGGAATAGAGAAATATATTGATGACGCTGGTTTGAGTGTTCTGCATACTTCTGGTCTTACAACAGATATGTCATTGAATCCTGTTCAACTTTCGATTGATGTGCGTGTTCAGACAATTGTGCGCGATGAACTTATAAAGGCGATGAAGATTTACAAAGCGCTTGCTGCAGGAGCTGTTATTTTAAATATTCATACCGGTGAAGTTTTAGCTATGGCATCTGTTCCTGATTTTGATCCTGGAAATCCTGTTGATGCTCTTAAAAGTGATCGCTTAAACCGGATAACAGCTGGAGCTTTTGAAATGGGATCCATTATCAAAAGTTTCACAACAGCGATGGCGCTTGATTCAGAAATTTTTCACCTAAACAGTGTCATTGATGCGTCCAAACCACTTCAAGCAAGTAAGAACTATTTTATTCACGATTTTCATGGAAAGAATCGCCCATTAAAATTATGGGAGATTTTTGTTTATTCTTCTAATATTGGTTCTGCTAAGGAGGCATTAGCGGTAGGGGTTGATGGACATCGCGATTTTTTAAAACGGTTTGGTTTATTAGATCGTGTGAAAGTAGAATTGCCTGAAGTTGCTAATCCTATTTTGCCACGTCAGTGGCGTGATATTAATTCTATGACGATTTCTTTTGGGCACGGTATAGCCATAACGCCATTACAAACGGCAGTAGGTGCAGCTGCTTTAATGAATAATGGTTGGTTGATTGAACCGACATTATTAAAACGCACTGAAGCGCAAGCTATGAAACATGCCAAACAGGTCCTTCATCCTCAAATAAGTCGAGAGATGCGTTATCTCTATAAATTGAATAGTGTTATTGGTTCTGGACGTAATGCACAGGTAGAAGGGTATCGTATTGGTGGTAAAACAGGGACGGCTGAAAAAATTGAAAATGGAAAATATTCTAAAACAAAAAAATTTAATAGTTTTCTTGCTGCTTTTCCTATTGATGATCCTTCTTATGTTGTTTTAACAATTATTGATGAACCACAACCTGAAGAGGGAAAACATTCAGCAACAGCTGGAATGAATGCAGCACCAATGCTTGCCAATATTATTCGCCGTTCAGCTAGTTTTCTTGGAATAAAATCAGATTTCAAGAAAGAACATGAGACGATTTTTGATGGTTTGGAATTATCAAAAAAACAATAGCGCGAAAATCATACCGTATGAATGTGAGGAAATATGTTTCTTGGAGCATTATTTACAGAATGTATTTATAATAATAATCTTTCCTCAATTAAAATTACAGGAATCAGTGCAGATTCTCGGCAGATATTGCCGGGCTATGTTTTTGTCGCTCTTAAAGGAAACCAGAGTGATGGCAGATACTATGTGAATGATGCTATAAAGCGAGGTGCGCGGGTTGTGGTTACAGATTTTGATTTTGTTGCCGAGAATTTATCCGTTCCAGTTTTGCAGGTTTCAGATGTACGCCATAGCTTGGCTTTAGCAGCTGCACGTTTTTATAATACTCAGCCGGAAACTGTTTTGGCTGTTACGGGAACTAGTGGTAAAACATCGGTTGTTTCGTTTATTCGACAAATTTGGCAACATGTTGGATTTTGTGCAGCTAGTATTGGCACAGTAGGTGTTGTCTCTCCTCAGCGAAATGATTATGGTTCTCTAACAACTCCTGATCCGGTGATGTTACATCGCCTGTTGTATGAACTTGCAGATGAGGGTGTGACGCACGCAGCGCTTGAAGCTTCTTCACATGGGCTAGATCAAAGTCGGCTTGATGGAGTAAATTTAGCAGCAGCTGCTTTTACTAATTTAGGGCGTGATCATATGGATTATCACGCGTGTGTGAAAGATTATTTGCGTGCTAAGATGAGGTTGTTTGATACATTGTTGCCACCGGATGCACCTGCTTTGATTATGGCCGATGATGGTTATTCACAAGAAGTAATTGATCATGTCACACAAGCAGGTCGCCGGGCTTTAACAATTGGGCGTAAAGGGCAATTTATCAAAATTAATCGTATTGAACATCGACGTTCAAAACAATGTGTTGAGTGTTATATAGAAAATGATATTTACACGTTTGATTTGCCACTTATCGGACATTTTCAGGTTATTAATGCGCTCATGGCTGCAGGTTTAGCAATTGCAACAGGGAGTTCTTCAGATAAGGTTTTTAGCTCTCTTAAAAAATTGAAGGGAGCACCTGGTCGGCTAGAGTTAGTTGGCAAGGCGAAAGACAATGCACCTGTTTATGTAGATTATGCTCATAAGCCAGAAGCTTTAGAGCAAGTGTTGCTTGCGATTCGTCCTTTTACTCTAGGGCGTTTGATTGTTGTTTTTGGTTGTGGTGGTGATCGTGATCAAGGAAAAAGACAGTTGATGGGAAAAATTGCAGTTGATAAGGCTGATATTGTTATTGTCACGGATGATAATCCTCGCACAGAGGAGCCAGAAAAAATTCGACAGGATATTTTACAAGCAGCACCGGGGGCACTAGAAATAGCAGATCGTAGGGAAGCAATTTATTATGCCGTAGGATTACTTAAGGCTGGAGATATATTAATTATTGCAGGAAAAGGTCATGAAAATGGTCAGATTATAGGGCAGAAAACACGTCCTTTTTCAGATCGTTTAGAAGCAATTGCTGCTTTGAAGGAATTGAATAAATGACAGTGTTGTGGGATCAAAAAATACTGCTTTCTGCAATGGATGGTGTTGCGATGGGGTGCTTACCAGAGAGTTTTTCTGGGGTTTCGATTGATAGCCGAACTCTTGTAAAAGGTGATATTTTTTTCTGTATTAAAAATCGTCTAGATGGACATGATTTTGCTGCACAGGCTCTTGCAAGAGGCGCAGGAGCTCTTGTCATTGCGCAAAATCGTTTAGATGAAATGAAACAATTATTGGCTCCACTTATTGTTGTTCCTGATGTTTTGAAAGCCCTAGAAAAGCTTGCACAAGAAGCACGTAAGCGTTCTAAAGCTAAGATTATAGCGGTGACAGGTTCTGTTGGAAAAACGACAACAAAAGAAGCTCTTAAGCAAGTCCTTCAAACTGTTGGAAAAGTTCATGCCAATATTGCTTCTTTTAATAATTGCTGGGGTGTTCCGCTGACTTTAGCACAGATGCCCGCAGAGAGTGACTATGGTATCTTTGAAATTGGTATGAATCATAAAGATGAAATTCGTCCTCTTGTAAAGTTGGTATGTCCACATGTCGCTTTAATTACTCATATTGCTGCTGCACATATGGAATTTTTCAAGAATCTTGAAGAAATTGCAGATGCAAAAGCTGAAATTTTTGAAGGATTGGATAATGAGGGAGTCGCTATTTTAAATGCAGATAGCGATTTCTTTTCTTACTTAGTTCAAAAGGCAGAACAATGCAATGTGAAAAAGATTTTGAGCTTTGGTGAATCGAACTGTGCTGATTATCAAGCAAAGGAGATTTGTCTTTTAGAAAATCACTCTTGTATGACTGTACGATTTTTTGGGCGAGATGTGATGATTAAAATTGGTGCTCCTGGTCGACATATTGTGAATAACAGTTTAGGCGTCATAGCAACTTGTGATGCAGTCGGTGCTGATTTATCACGTATTGCACCTGCTTTGAACCATTTTTCTCTTACACAAGGTCGTGGTACCCGTTATCGATTATCTCTACCAGATGGTGGAGAATTTCATTTGATTGATGAAAGTTATAATGCCAATCCTGCTTCTATGCGTGCTGCTCTTAACCTCCTCTCTATAGGACCAGTAGGTGCCTGTGGTCGACGAATTGCTGTTTTAGGAGATATGCTTGAATTGGGAGTTGATAGTGAAAAGTTTCATCGTGATTTAGTAAAGCCAATATGTGTTTCTGGTGCTAATTCAGTTTTTTTATTTGGCAAGGAAATGAAATTTTTAGCTATTGATCTTTCTTCTTATGTTGAGGTTCATTATGCAGAACATGTTGAGGAAATTTTACCACTTATTTTTACTGAAATTTCAAAGGGGGATCTTATTATGGTGAAATCATCCTACAGCACTCATTCGTCGCATATTGTGGCTGCATTTCTTGACCGCTATAAAGTTATATCTCTATAATTAAAAAGGGATTTTTATACTATGATGCTATTTTTCTCTTTGCTTTATGATTGGCTTCCAGGTGTCAACGTTTTTCGTTACATTACGTTTCGCACTGTGGCGGCGATGCTAACTTCGGGTTTAATAGTTTTTTTATTTGGTCCTAGCATTATTTCTTCTCTAAGAGTGAGACAAGGCAAGGGACAACCCATTCGAGCTGATGGTCCTCAAACACATTTTAAAAAAGCTGGAACACCCACTATGGGTGGATTGATGATTTTAAGTGGGGTTGTCATATCAACACTATTATGGGGTAATTTGTTCAATATTTATCTTTGGGTATCTTTGTTTGTCATGCTTTTTTTTGGGGCGATTGGCTTTTATGATGATTATCTTAAAGTGACAAAGCAAACAGATAAGGGGTTTTCTGGTAAGGCACGGTTAAGCTTAGAATTTTTAGTAGCATCTATTGCTTCTTTTATTATCTTACAAGTTAGTTCACCGGGATTGGCTTTACCTTTTGTAAAAGAATATTTTATTAATTTAGGCTGGTTTTTTATTCCTTTTTCTGCTTGTGTTGTTGTAGGGCTTGGTAATGCTGTTAATTTGACTGATGGTCTTGATGGGCTTGCCATTGTTCCTGTGATGGTTGCTTCTTTATCTTTTGCTCTGATTGCTTATCTTTCTGGTAATATAAATTTTGCTGATTATTTACAAATCCATTATGTATCAGGGGTAGGAGAATTGGCGGTTTTATTAGGAGCAGTTGTTGGTGCAGGTCTCGGATTTTTATGGTTCAATGCGCCTCCAGCAGCTATTTTTATGGGGGATACTGGTTCATTGGCGCTTGGAGGGCTTTTAGGGGTTGTTTCTGTTGCGACAAAGCACGAAATTGTTCTCATTTTTATTGGAGGGCTTTTTGTTTTGGAAACATTATCCGTTATCATTCAAGTCGGTTGGTTTAAGTTGACAAAAAAGCGTGTATTCCTTATGGCGCCGATTCACCATCATTTTGAAAAAAAAGGCTGGACTGAAAGTCAGATCGTGGTACGTTTTTGGATCATTGCTATTGTGTTAGCGCTGATTGGCCTTTCAACACTTAAGTTGAGATAAGATCGTGATTTCTGTTGAGTGTTATAAAGGTAAAAAAGTTGCTCTATTTGGATTAGGGAAATCAGGTTTAGCAACAGCACAAGCGCTAATCTCTGGTGGAGCAGAAATTATTGCGTGGGATGATAATCTTGCTGATGTGGAAGCTGCTTGTAAGCAAAATATTGCAACGAGGGATCTTCATCATGAGGATTGGTCGGAATTTGTTGCATTAATCTTAGCACCTGGAGTGCCTTTATTTTATCCGAAGCCCCATTGGGTTGTTGATAAAGCGCGTCAAGAAAATGTAGAAATTATTGGTGATATTGAATTATTTGTCCGCGCGCGAAATCGTTTTTTGCGACAATATGGTTTTTGCGATTGGGATGTTCCATTTATTGCTATTACTGGTACAAACGGTAAATCGACGACCACGACTTTGCTTGTTCATCTTTTAGAACAAATGGGTTATGATGTGCAGATGGGGGGGAATGTTGGAACAGCAATATTAACACTGAAGCCATTTGTTAAAAAACGTATTTATGTTATTGAATGTTCGTCATTTCAGATCGATTTAGCACCTTCTCTTCAACCAACTATCGGTATTTTGTTAAATCTAGCATCGGATCATATTGATCGTCATGGTACCTTTGCTCATTATGCTCAGGTAAAAGGGCTTTTAGTTTCTAGAGCGTCTCATGCTTTAATTTCAGTTGATGATGCGGCTTGTAAAATTTTGTATCAACAACTTGTGGATAAGAAGCATCAAGTTGAGGCTATTTCTAAGAAATATTGTGTTGAAAATGGTTTTTATGCAGAAGGAACGAAACTTTTTTCTGTTCGTCATGGACAGCGCCATATGCTTGTTGATCTTGCTGCGGTTACTTCATTACGCGGTAGTCATAATGCACAAAATGCTCTTATGGCTTTGGCAACATTGCAGGCATTAAAAATTACAGATTCACACTTAGAAAAACATTTAGTTAGTTATGCAGGGCTTGCACATCGTATGCAGCAGGTGTGTAAAATTGGGTCGGTTTTGTTTATCAATGATAGTAAAGCTACCAATGCAGATGCATCCGCTGTTGCTCTTGCTACCTTTAATGATATTTTTTGGATCTTGGGAGGGAAAGCAAAAGAAGGTGGAATTGATACTTTGAGAAAATTTTTTCCTAAAATCCGTAAAGCTTATTTGATTGGGGAAGCAGCAGAAGATTTTGTTCGCGTTATTGGCTCTTCTTTTCCTATTTCAATGAGTTTAACCTTAGAGAATGCTGTGCGTGAAGCTGCTATTGATGCGTCTCATGAAAAGGTGAAAGAGGCAGTTGTTTTATTGTCCCCAGCGTGTGCAAGTTATGATCAGTTTAAGAATTATGAAAGGCGTGGAGAGGCTTTCATATCTTTTGTTATGCAGTTAAATAAACACGAATTGTAAAAAATATTTTACGTTAAGAAACTGGAATCTTTTTCAGTGTAATTCAATTTTTGAGGTACTTGTCAAAAAATAAAGGACCATACCTCTGTAAATAGAATTGTGAAAAGGATAAAGTGCAATGATGTTTACTCGCGCAAATCGAGATCCAATCACGAATTGGTGGTGGACAATTGATCGCTCTATCCTTTCTGCTTGTTTAATCTTAATGGGAATTGGTATCATGTTGTCTTTTGCAGCTAGCCCTGCTGTTGCAAAGAGAATAGGGATTAGTGATAGCTTTTATTTTGTGCGTTGGCATATCATTTTTTGCATTCCCGCGTTTTTTACCATGATAACTATTTCTTTTTTTTCGCCTCGCAATATTTGCCGTCTATGTGCTCTTTTGTTAGTTGTAACGCTTATTCTTATGGTTACAACTTTATTGTTTGGTATTGAAGTCAAAGGAGCACGACGTTGGATTTCCGTGTTTGGTGTTTCTGTACAAGCTTCAGAATTTATGAAGCCGGCTTTTATTGTTATGTCTGCTTGGCTTTTTTCAGATCAGGTACAACGTCGTGGTATTCCTCATTATACGTTAGCCGTTACACTTTATACCGTTTGTTGTATCCTTCTTATTTTACAACCTGATATTGGTCAAACACTTTTAATTAGTGCCGCATGGGGTGGTTTGTTTTTTGTTGCGGGTTTACCTCTTATTATTGTTTTTCTATTGCTTGCTTTAGGTATTTTGGGAGGTTTTCTAGCCTATTTTTTTATTCACCATGTGCGTGAGCGCATCGATGGTTTTTTGACAGGTGAAGGTGATACATTTCAGGTTGATATGGGGCGTGAAGCCATTTTGAATGGCGGATGGTTTGGCCAAGGGCCAGGTGAAGGTACGATTAAACGTATTCTTCCTGATGGTCATACAGATTTTGTTTTCTCTGTGGCAGCCGAGGAATATGGCATTATTTTTTGTTTATTGATTATGGTAATTTTTGGTTTTATCATCATACGCTCACTTTATGTAGCATTAAATACGCGTGACTCATTTACATGTTTGGGTATTACTGGTGTATCAATGGTAATTGGTTTGCAAGCAGCAATTAATATGGCAGTTAATTTGCATTTAATACCTCCAAAGGGTATGACATTGCCATTTATTTCTTATGGTGGCTCATCTATGTTGGCGATTGCTATTTCGATGGGTATTTTGCTAAGTTTAACACGCCGCTGGCCAGAAGCACGATTTTCAGTCTTTGTTCCATCTACCGTTTCGGATGTTATTCATGACAAATAAAAAAGTTATTGTTTTAGTTGCTGGTGGTACAGGTGGGCACCTTTTTCCTGCAGAGGCGCTTGCTGTTGAGTTAAGGCAGCGCGGATATGATGTGCATTTAGCAACAGATGAAAGAGCTAAGCGTTTTGTACGCCATTTTGATGAAAAGCATGTCCATATAATTTCATCAGCAACATTGGTGCGACGTCACCCTTTTGCACTTATAAAAACATTTTGGCTTTTGCTGAGAGGAATGGTTCAGTCATGGGTGCTTTTTCGTAAATTGCGTCCTGTTCTTGTCGGTGGATTTGGTGGCTATCCCACTATTCCTCCAGTTTGGATTGCTGCTTTAACTGGGCATGTAACATTTATTCATGAACAAAATGCTGTTATGGGGCGTGCTAATAGGATGTTAGCAGCTCGAGTGAATGCAATAACAAGTGGTTTGTTGCTCAACAACAAAATACATGCTCATAAAACGTTTGTTATAGGTAATCCTGTTCGTGAAGCTATTCTTAAAGCAGCAGAAATTCCTTATTGTGTTTCTACTGGTACAAAGTCATTTTATTTCCTGGTATTTGGCGGTAGTCAAGGGGCTTCCACTTTTTCACGTATTGTTCCTGAAGCTGTTAAGTTGCTTGATCATGATATACGTCAGCGTTTGTATATTGTTCAGCAAGTTCGCAGTGAAGAGATGGATTTGATGAAAACTTATCAAGCAATAGGAATACAGGCAGAAGTTGCCCCTTTTTTTGATAATATGGCTGAGCATATTGCTCGATCTCATTTTATTATGTCGCGTGCTGGTGCTTCAACAGTTTGTGAAATAGCTATCATTGGTCGGCCAGCTTTACTTATTCCGTATCCGCATGCTCTCGATCATGATCAAGCTGAAAATGCGGCGGTATTTGCTGCAAGAGGTGGAGCACAAATTATGTTAGAAAAAGATTTAAATGCACAGATGCTTTCCTCTCTTTTAACAAAAGTTTGTTATGAACCATATGCATTGGAACAACGAGCGCTTGCTGCGAAAAAAGTTGGAAAACCTCAAGCAACAAAAATTCTTGCAGATATGGCTGAAGCGTTAATTGTAGGAAGATCATTATCAGACATAAAAAGGGAGTTTTTTGATGAAAATACCACTTAATATCGGCCTTATTCATTTTGTAGGCATTGGTGGTATTGGTATGAGCGGAATTGCTGAGGTTTTGCATAACCTTGGTTATAAAGTTCAAGGATCTGATCAAGCTAACAATACAAATATTGAGCGTTTACGAAGTAAAGGGGTCAGCGTTCATATAGGTCATCAGGCTGAAAATCTAAGAGAAGCAGAAGTTGTTGTTATTTCCACTGCGATTAAAAAAACAAATCCTGAATATATAGCTGCCAAGGAAAAGCATTTACCAGTTGTTAAGCGTGCGGAAATGCTTGCTGAATTGATGCGTTTTCGCCAGGCAATTGCTATTGGTGGTACACATGGCAAAACAACCACTACGTCAATGGTAGCTGCACTTCTTGATGCTGGTAATTTTGATCCGATGGTGATTAATGGCGGTATTATCAATGCTTATGGAACCAATGCACGTATGGGGAACGGTAATTGGATGGTGGTTGAAGCTGATGAGAGTGATGGTACATTTTTAAAATTGCCTGCTGACATTGTTGTGGTGACGAATATAGATTCTGAGCATTTAGACCATTATGGGAGTTTTGATGCTATGCGTGAATCTTTTCGACAATTTTTAGAAAATGTGCCTTTTTATGGTTTTGCTGTTGTGTGCCTTGATCATCCAGAGGTTCAGACGTTAGCTAGTCGGATTGATGATCGTTGGGTAATCACGTATGGTGCAAATCCACAAGCAGATGTTCGTTTTTTAAATTTTTCAATGAAAAATAAAAAAGCACATTTTGATGTTCTTATTCGATCACGAAAGACAGGTATACAAACTGAATTGAGAGATTTGGTTTTGCCAATGTCTGGAAAGCATAATGTCTCTAATGCTACTGCAGCGATTGCGATTGCTCATGAGCTTGGAATTTCAGATGAAGTTATTAGAAAAGGATTAGCAGAATTTGGAGGGGTAAAGCGGCGTTTCACCCAAACAGGAAGTTGGCGTGGTATTGATGTATTTGATGACTATGGGCATCATCCCGTTGAAATCAAAGCTGTTTTACGTGCAGCTCGTGAGAGCACAAATGGGCAGGTAATTGCAATTGCTCAACCGCATCGTTATTCGCGTTTGTGCAATTTATTTGATGATTTTGCTACGTGTTTTAATGATGCTGATACAGTCATGATTGCACCGGTGTATGCAGCAGGTGAAGAGCCTATCACTGGTTTTGGTTCTAAAGAACTTGTAGAGCACATACAAATGGCAAGCCACCGTGATGTACGTTTGATTGACGATCTGGAACATGTTGTTTCGATTGTATCTACAATCGCTAAGTCTGGTGATTATGTAGTTTTTCTTGGTGCTGGTAGTATTACACAATGGGCTTATGCATTGCCTAAGCGGTTAGCGGAGCTTGATAACAATGATAAATTTTCAGCCAATTGATGGTGAAAAACTGTTAGCCTGGTTGCAGCCTGTATTAAGTGATATAAGGGGAAAAATAACGCCCAATGTCGAAATGCGCAAGGTAACGTGGTTTCGCACAGGTGGGTTGGCTGAGCTTTTTTATCAGCCTGCTGATGAAGCTGATTTAGCTTTATTTTTTAAAGTGTTACCTGAATCCGTTCCTGTAACAATTGTAGGGATAGGTTCTAATCTTCTTGTGCGTGATGGGGGAATTCCTGGTGTTGTTATTCGTCTTTCAACAAAAAGTTTTGGGCAAATAAAACAGGTTTCTTCAACACGGTTTTTGGTTGGTGCTGCTACAGCGGATAAGCATTTGGCATCAGCAGCTTTAAAAGCAGAGCTTTCTGGTTTTCACTTTTATCATGGGATTCCAGGTAGCTTGGGGGGAGCGTTGAAAATGAATGCTGGAGCTAATGGTGTTGAGACGGCTGAGCGTGTTGTTGAGGTTTATGCACTTGATCGTAAAGGAAAGCGTCATATCTTAAATTTGAGAGATATGAATTATGCTTATCGTCATTGTAATATTCCTGAAGATCTTGTTTTTACTGCTGTTTTGCTGGAGGGAGAGGTAGGGAACAAAGACGATATTCGTGCCGCTATGCATGAAGTTTCTCTTCATCGAGAAACAGTGCAACCCATTCGTGAAAAAACAGGTGGATCAACTTTTCGCAATCTTGAAGATATTTCTGCATGGAAGGTTATTGATGAAGCAGGGTGCCGTGGTTTGCAAATAGGTGGTGCTCAGATGAGCAAAATGCATTGTAATTTTATGATTAATATGGGTGAAGCTACAGGTTATGATCTTGAAAAATTGGGTGAAACAGTGCGTGCTCGTGTTTTCAATCATTCAGCCCATCATTTAGAGTGGGAAATACGACGTATTGGTCAATTTGAGCAAGATCGTATTGTTCTTCCCTTTGATTAATTTCATTGATTTATTCACATCATTAAAAAATTGAGTCATTTCAAAAAGATAAGCAGAATTTTCTATAAAGAATCAATAAATTAATAGAAAAGTTCTTGCTTCATTCTCCAGATTCTGATTCATTAGAGAAATCGCTAGATTGTTGATTCAAAATGATAAATCTAGTTTTTTCTAATATATAGTGATTGGTTGTTTTGCAGGGTATATATATAGTATCTAAAGAAGGATAAGTCTCATGAGAGATAAGCATGTAGCCGTTTTGATGGGAGGGTGGTCATCTGAGCGGTTTGTTAGTTTATCTTCAGGTACTGCTTGTGCAGATATTTTGGAAGCACAGGGGTGTAATGTCGTTCGTGTAGATGTCGATGATCGTATTGTTTCTATTCTTAAGGAATTGCGGCCAACTACTGTTTTTAATGCATTGCATGGGCCGTTTGGTGAGGATGGTTGTATTCAAGGTATCCTTGAATATTTAAAAATTCCTTATACGCATTCTGGAGTGATGGCATCAGCCTTGGCAATGGATAAAGGACGTGCAAAAATTATTGCTGCCAGTGCGGGTGTTTCTGTTGCTCCTTCTTGTGTGATGAGCCGCTTTAGTTTGGGAGAAGAACACCCTATGAAGCCCCCTTATGTAATTAAACCTGTACGTGAAGGATCAAGTTTTGGTGTCATGATTGTGGGGAGTGATGAGACTATTCCACTTCATGACATTATGAGTAATGGGTGGGTTTATGATGACGAGATAATGATTGAAAAATATATTCCAGGGCGTGAACTTACCTGCGCTGTTTTAGGGGATGAAGTCTTGGATGTTTGTGAAATTGTACCCAAAGAGTGTTTCCAGTTCTATGATTATAACTCAAAATATAAATCTGGTGCTTCTTTTCACATTTGTCCTGCAAAACTTTCACCAAATATTTACCAAAATGTGCAAAGAATGTCTTTGGCGGCACATCAAGCTATTGGTTGTCGGGGTGTTAGTCGTTCTGATTTTCGTTTTAATGAAGAGACAGGGGAATTAATTTGGCTTGAAATTAATACGCAGCCGGGTATGACATCGACTTCTCTTGTTCCTGATATTGCAAAAGCGAGTGGTCGTACTTATGGCGATATTGTTAAATGGATAGTGGAGGACGCATCGTGTATGCGCTGAATGTTGAAAAAACAGGTTTTCTGAGAATATTATCAGTGACGGTTTTGCAACGTCTTTACCGTCGCGTATTCTGGTTTTTATTTAAGTGTGTTGCTGGTATTGATGTCCCTCGTCATGCAGGTTCTTTTGCTGTTTTGTCTTTTTTCTTTCTTTCTATACTTTATAGCATTTCATCTGGTGGTTATATGAACCATTTCATGAAAGTCGCAGTATCAAATTCTGGCTTTTTAGTTACTCATGTTGATATGAGTGGCAATAAGCATATGATGGAACAGGATATTTTAAAAATTTTGGGGCTTGATGAATATCCATCAATGATTAGTTTTGATATTGATAGAGCCCGTTTTATTTTGGAACAGCAGCCTTGGGTACGATTAGCTGATGTTCAAAAGATTTATCCTAATCGATTACGTATTTCATTAGTAGAGCGCGAACCCTATGCGGTTTGGCAGCATAATGGCGAAATAAATATTATTGATGATACGGGGTATGTGATTGCACCATTTCAAGCAGATCTCGTTCAGAATTTGTCATTTGTAGTTGGCCAGGGTGCGCATAAGACAGCCAAATTATTTATTCAAGCGCTTTCAGTGTATCCGCAACTACAAAATCGTATTCGTGCTTATGTGCGTGTAGGTGATCGACGTTGGGATCTTTTTTTGGCGAATGGGGTGCGTATTATGTTGCCTGAAAATGGTGCTATTGAAAGGCTTGCTTCTTTTATTGAACAGGGGGTAGCAAAGGATCTTTTTTCGCGTGATGTTTTAAATATTGATTTGCGTCTTTCTGATCGAATAACAGTTTCTTTATCGGATCAAGCATTAACACGTCGTCGTGCTGTTGTATTAGAAGAAGAGCGGCTTTTGAAGATGCTGAAAGCAGGGAGTGTATAATGTTTCTTAACTCACATCATGGAGGATGGCGCAAAACGCGTTTTCTAACAGTTCTTGATGTAGGTTCAAGTAAGATCGTTTGTCTTATTGCCTGTTTGCGTCCTTTAGAACATGTACGGCATTTGCATGGTCGTACGCATTCTATAGAAATTCTAGGTTTTGGTATGCAGCGTTCACGTGGCATTAAATCTGGTATCATAATGGATATGGTTGCAGCAGAGCAATCAATACGTTTAGCTGTTGATGCAGCAGAAAAGATGGCTGGTTTAGTAGTGGATTCAGTGATTGTGAATTTTTCCTCAAGTCGTTTAAAAAGTAGCTTTATCAATGGTACAGTGTGTTTAGATGGGCGTGAAGTGACTCCATACGATGTACGTATGGCATTAGCAGATGTTTCTCGCAAAGCTTTTGAAGCTGAACATCATATTGTGCATACAGTTCCAGCTTTTTACGCATTAGATGGTAATAAAGGGATTGTTGATCCTATTGGGATGATAGGAGAAACACTCGGTGTGAATGTACATGTTGTAACAGCAGAAACAGCACCTTTGCGTAATTTAGAAACTTGTATTAACCGTGCTCATTTGAGCGTTGAAGCAATGGTAGCAACACCTTTTGCTAGTGGTCTTTCGGTCTTAATTAATGATGAGGCGCGTTTAGGAGCTGCATGTATTGATCTGGGTGGTGGAACGACAACACTTTCAGTGTTTTCTGAAGGAAAATTCGTTCATGCGGATGTTCTTCCAATTGGAGGACATCACGTGACTCTTGATGTTGCGCGTGGTTTTTCTATGTCTATTGAAGAAGCAGAGCGTTTAAAAATTGTATATGGTTCAACGTTTTTAGTAAGTGCCGATGATCGCCGTATGATTAATGTATTAGAAATTGGCAATGGACATCATGAAACTGAGTATCCACGTGCTGTTCTTGGTCGTATTATTCGTGCACGTGTTGAAGAAATATTGGAGATGATGCGTGATCGTTTGAACCGTTCTGGTTTTGGGCACATCATCGGTAAACGTGTTATTTTGACTGGGGGAGCAAGTCAGTTAACAGGATTGCCAGAGATGGCACGTAATATATTGGGAAGAAATGTTCGTATAGGACGGCCTTTAGGTATTTCTAGGCTTCCTTCCTTTGCAAAAGGGGCGACATTTTCATCTGCTGTTGGATTATTAATTTATCCTCAGTTGGTGGGTTTTGAGAAAAAGACAGTTCAAACTGCAGTTAAATATTTATCGACAGGGAGAGGTAAGTATTTTCAGCGTGTTGGTCAGTGGTTATGTAAGACTTTTTGAGTAAATTTGTTTTAGAAATATTAATTTCCATCGCTTTGGATTGCGGTGTTGTATAGGAAGGAAAAGAAAATGACAATTAATCTGCACCGGCCAGATATTGCTGAATTAAAGCCGCGCATTACCGTTTTTGGCGTTGGGGGTGGTGGTGGAAATGCTGTAAATAATATGATTAATGCGGGTCTTCAAGGTGTTGATTTTGTTGTTGCTAATACGGATGCACAGGCTTTAGCTATGTCAAAAGCTGAACGTGTGATCCAGCTTGGTGCGGCAGTGACAGAGGGATTAGGAGCTGGTGCTTTACCAGAAGTTGGGCAAGCTGCTGCAGATGAATGTATTGATGAAATTATTGATCACATTGCAGATTCTCATATGGTTTTTATTACAGCAGGTATGGGAGGAGGGACAGGAACGGGAGCAGCGCCTGTTGTTGCTCGTGCAGCACGTGAAAAAGGTATTTTGACCGTCGGCGTTGTGACAAAGCCTTTTCAGTTTGAAGGTGCGCGTCGCATGAAGACAGCAGAGGTAGGTATAGAGGAATTACAAAAATCCGTTGATACATTGATTGTTATTCCTAACCAGAATTTATTTCGCATTGCGAATGAAAAGACAACATTTGCTGATGCTTTTGCTATGGCTGATCAGGTTCTTTATTCTGGGGTTGCTTCTATTACAGATTTGATGATTAAAGAGGGTTTAATTAATCTAGATTTTGCTGATGTTCGTTCTGTTATGCATGAAATGGGTCGTGCAATGATGGGCACTGGTGAGGCATCTGGTGAAGGGCGTGCTTTAGCTGCTGCTGAAGCTGCTATTGCAAATCCTCTATTAGATGAAACCTCTATGTGTGGAGCTCGTGGTCTTTTGATTTCCATTACTGGTGGCCGTGATATGACTTTATTTGAAGTAGATGAAGCTGCTAATCGTATTCGCGAAGAAGTTGATGCTGATGCGAATGTTATCTTTGGTGCTATTGATGATGAGTCGCTTGAGGGTGTTATTCGTGTATCGGTTGTTGCAACAGGTATTGATCGTTTGGCTAGTGATGTAGCTCAGCCTTCTCATTCTAAATTTCAGAAGTCCGTATCTTCAGTTCGTAAAAATGACTCTGGAATCAATCAGACAGTTTCTCATCCTCAGTCATCACAATTGCGTCCTGAATCAATGGTTGAGACAATTGAATCTCTTGAAGTTGAAGTGAGCCAGAGTCAGCCAGTTGAAGAGATGTTTTCTCCAAAGAGCCAAATTTTTTCTAAACCTATAAATACAACTGCTGCCTCAAGTAGGGGTGCTGCTACTTATCCTTTTGGACATGGACAAAGTGATATTTATGGGAAGATATCAAATGCACCACGTATGCAGGTTAACAGTGTTTCTCAGCAGTCTACGGCAGCAGCAGTGAGTATGGAAGCAACGACGCATATTCTTAGTGAAATGACTAATATTGTAGAGCAAAGTGAGGAAAAAAAAGTCCAGGTTCAGCCTTATGTAGTGCCAACGCGTGTACCTGAGTTGAAAGACTTTCCTCCCTTTACTCATGGTCAGGGGATACATTCTTCTGGTTTAGAACAAGGACCACGCAGTCTTTGGCAGCGTTTAAAGCAAAGCTTAACATACCGTGAAGAAATTGAGCCAGAAGCTCGATTAGAGCCTGCTGTGAAACCTCTCCAGAATGAAGAGTCTCACGTTTTCAATAAAAACATGCAAAAAGTGTTTTCTCAGGATTCTTCTGTTTATGCTCCACACCGTTCTATAAAGTCGCAGTCACATGCGCTACAAGACCAGCGTACTTTTGTCAGTGAAGAAGATCAATTGGAAATACCAGCATTTTTGCGTCGCCAAGCGAATTAATGAATAAAAAAGTTGAAAGAGAGAAGATTTTTGTATTTTTTATAATGAAGCAAAGATTTTTTGTTCTTAAAAGACATATTGAGCTTTTATAAGGGCTTTTAATCCTTATTGTAAACCCGTTTATAATAAACGGGTTTATATTTATTATTGAAGATAGTTTTTAGAGATTTTATTCAAATCTTCAAAAACTGTAAAAGCTCTATGAAGTGATGTGATACAGTGATGAAAAAATATCAATCAACTTTGAAAAATGCAGTAACATTTGAAGGATATGGTGTTCATAGTGGCAATGTATCTGTGGTTAGGATTTATCCCGCTGATGTCGATGATGGTGTTATTTTTAAGCGTTGTGGAATAGGTAAAAGTGAACAAATATTGCGAGCACATGCACTGCAGATAGGAGAAACTGAATTATCAACAACCCTTAGGTCTGGGGATGTAAGAGTTGAGACTATTGAACATGTGATGGCAGCTATTGCTGCCTATAGTTTAGATAACCTTGTTATTAAGGTATCGAGCAGTGAGATGCCGATTTTAGATGGAGCCTCATGGCAGTATTGTCAAGCTTTTGAACAAGTTGGTATTGTGCAGCAGCCAGCATTGCGTTCTTATTTTATCATAAAAAAGTCAGTGCGGGTTGAAACAGAGAGTGGTTTTGCAGAGTTTTTACCGTTTGATGGATGTTGTTTTGACGTTATGATTGATTTTTCTTCACCTGCTATTGGTAAACAACAGCTTAATTTTGATCTCAGCTCACAAGGGTTTTTAAATGACTTATCACGTGCACGTACTTTTGGTTTTGTTAAAGATGTAGAAAAATTATGGGCTTCTGGAAAGGGATTAGGTGCTTCTTTAGAAAATTCTCTTATCATTGGTTTTGATAATCAAATCATTAATCCAGAAGGTACGTATTTTGATGATGAGTTTGTTCGACATAAAATGCTTGATGCAGTTGGCGATACTTCTTTACTTGGAGCGCCTTTTATTGGGTTATTTCGCTCATACTGTAGTGGACATGCGCTTAATTCGCAATTAGTTAAAGCTGTTTTGGCGGATGAATCATGTTATGAGAAAATTACTTTATAAGTAGAATAAAAGAAAATTTAAAAATTTTTCTTTAGTATATTTGATTTTAAAGAAGATAATTGATCTAAAAACGCTAAATGCGCTAATGACTTTTGATATGATGTAACATAAAGCTTTTTAATGTATGGCTTTTATTACAAGATAGTATTTTCGTGAGGCTAGGGAAATTATGACGAAATCTAGTGTATATGTTGGAAATATGGTCCGTAGGAAATCTAACATTGTGCGTAAGATCTTAATTGGAGTTTGTGGAGGAGGAATTTTCTTATTGGCCGGCTGTTGGTTCAAAGATAAAAATGCCCTTGATCCAGCTGTACATGTTTTAAAAAACGATTCGCTGGATGTATTGTATGCTCAAGCTCTTTCTCATTTTAATTCAGGGAAATTTGATGAAGCATTGAAGAAATTTTCTGTTATTGAAGAGCAACATACTTATACTGAGTGGGGTCGTAAATCTTTGATAATGAGTGCTTCCACAAATTACCGGCTTGCTAAATATGATGATGCAATTAGTATGGCACAACGTTATATTACTCTTTATCCGACTGCAGGTGATGCTGCTTATGCTTATTATCTGATTGGTCTTTCTTCTTTCCAGCAGATCTCTGATGTTACGCGTGATCAACAAGATACCAAGCGTGCTATTGCTGCTATGCAACTCCTCATAGAACGCTATCCGGAATCTGGTTACGTCAAGGATGCTAGAGCTAAAATACTTTTTGGTCGAGAGCAGTTAGCTGGCCAAGAAATGCAAATTGGTCGTTATTATGAAAAAGGTCAGCAGTATTTAGCAGCCAGTAGGAGGTTCCGTACGGTCATTGAAGAATATTCAGATACAAAGCAAATTGAGGAGGCACTTTTCCGGTTCACAGAAGTGAGTTTTTCTCTTGGTTTAATTGAGGAAGCGCAAACAGCTGCGGTTATGTTAGAGCGTCATTATCCCAAAAGTAGCTGGTATAAATTTGCTATTGATTTGTTAAAAAAGAATAATGTGGTGCCACGAGAGCATAAATCTTCTTGGATCTCACATGCTTTGAGTGGTGATAAAGATAAGGCGCATTGATTTCATATGCTGGTGCAGCTTTCGATTTATGATATTGTTTTAATCGAAAAGCTCGATGTTAATTTTTCAGCGGGCTTATCGATTTTAACTGGGGAAACGGGGGCTGGAAAATCTATTTTACTTGATTCTTTATCCTTATCTCTTGGTGGGCGTGGAGATGCTTCGCTTGTGCGTCATGGTGCAGTACAAGGGCAGGTGATAGCTGTTTTTGATGTTCCCGTTTCACATCCTGTGCGTCAGCTGATACGTGAAAACGGTTTTGATGATAAAGGTGATATAATTTTACGACGTGTACAATCAAATGATGGTCGTAGTCGTGCTTTTATTAATGATCAAGTAGTTAGCATTTCTTTAATGCGCAATGTTGGTCGTATGTTGGTTGAAATTCATGGCCAACATGATGATCGTGCGCTTGTTGATGCGAACACGTATCGTCAGTTATTAGATTCTTTTGGCCAGCTTGACGGTGATGTAAGCAATGTACGTAAATGTTATCAGATATGGCGTGAGTTGGAACAACGTGTGCAACAACAGCGTGTCAGAGTGGAAAATGCTGCACGTGAGGCTGATTATCTTCGTGCAAGTATAGAGGAACTTGATAAGCTTGAGTTTAAAATTGGTGAAGAAGAAGAGCTATCTTTACGCCGTTCAGATATGCTTAAATTAGAAAAAATAGCGGCAGATATAAAAGAAGCCAATGATTTCTTCAATGGTCAAAAATCACCAATTCCTGTTTTATCAAATTTAATGAGACGGTTGGAGCGAAAAATTGATGAAGCGCAAGTATTAATTGAACCTATCGTAAAATCCATTGATGATGCATTGTGCGCACTTGAAATAGCGCAAGAAGGTATTGAAACTGCAATGCAGGCATTGGATTTTGATATTAGTGAATTAGAACGTATAGAAGAGCGTCTTTTTGCACTTCGGGGATTAGCGCGCAAATACCATATTTCTGTAGATGAATTAGCTCAGTTACGAGATAAAATGAATACGGATCTTGCAGATTTTGAGACTGCTCAGATCACATTGGAGCATCTAGAAGTGGAAGTGCAGGAAGCACAAAAAAATTATGACACATTAGCACAAGATCTTTCTGTAAAACGCAAGGAAGTCGCACGTCGTTTATCTGAAAGTGTTATGATTGAGTTACCAGCTTTGAAATTGGAAAAGGCCGAATTTATTGTTAAAATACAAAGTGATGCTGAAAAGCGTAGTGCAGATGGTATAGACCGTGTTGAATATTGGGTGAAAACAAATCCTGGAACACGAGCTGGGCCCATGTTAAATGTGGCTTCTGGTGGTGAGCTATCTCGTTTTTTATTGGCATTAAAGGTTGTATTAGTTGATTGCGGGTCAGCACCTACACTGATTTTTGATGAGATAGACACAGGGGTAGGTGGGGCTGTTGCAGCCGCAATTGGCCAACGGTTACTACGTTTATCAAAAGATGTTCAGGTTTTTGCTGTTACACATGCACCACAGGTAGCCTCTAAAGCACATAGTCATTTTCTTATTTCAAAAATTGAAGAGAGTGATGGAAGGCATTTTGTTACGGACATTCGTAAATTGGAGAAGCATGAACGTGCAGAAGAAATTGCACGTATGTTAGCAGGAGAACAGATCACGGAAGAGGCACGTGCAGCAGCACAAAAGCTTTTAGCACAGATGTAATGATTATCATTGATAAATGATCGATAGTGATACAGGTAAGCAATATTTTTAGACTTTTGTCGCTCAAAAAGTGGAAATTTGTACTGATTATAGTACGTGATTAGAAGAGAATTTATGGATAAGGATGCGATCAAAAATTTAACTGCTCTCGAAGCAGAACGTGAGTTAGAGTGGTTAGCAAAAGAAATTGCACGTCACGATGTGCTTTATAACAATCATGATCAGCCTGAAATTTCTGATGCACAGTATGATGCTCTTCGTCGTCGTAATATGGAAATTGAGACTCTATTTCCTGAATTGGTTCGAGCAGATTCTCCTTCATATAAAGTTGGTGCTCCGATTTCTGAAAGATTTGAAAAATCTGTTCATGCACAGGCGATGTTATCCCTTGATAATGCGTTTAGTTCTGAGGATGTTCATGAATTTGTTGAGCGTGTTCGTCGTTTTTTACGACTTCCAGTAACAAAAACATTGGAGATGACAGCTGAACCGAAAATTGATGGTCTGTCTTTGTCTTTACGTTATGAAAAAGGAAAGCTTGTGTGTGCAGCAACCCGTGGTGATGGGTATGTAGGCGAAAATGTCACTGTGAATGCACGAACACTTCCTGATATTCCTCAGGTTTTACAAGGTGATTTTCCTGATATTCTTGAGGTTCGTGGTGAAGTGTATATGAAACACAGTGATTTCCAAGACCTTAATGTGGATCAACAAGAAAAAGGAAAGTTGATTTTTGCTAATCCTAGAAACGCTGCTGCAGGTTCTTTGCGCCAACTCGATACGCGAATGACTGCTCGTAGAAAACTTAAATTTTTTGCTTATGGTTGGGGTGAAGTGAGTAAAATGCCAGCTGAAAGCCAAATGGAGATGGTAAAGAAGCTAAAAGAATATGGCTTTGTTATCAACCCATTAACAAAGGTTTTTAAGGCATTAGAAGACCTTATTTCATATTATCATTTTCTCGAAGAATGTCGTCAACACTTAGACTATGATATTGATGGGGTTGTGTACAAGGTTAATGATTTGCTGTTGCAAACGCGTTTAGGCAATGTGTCTCGTTCACCACGGTGGGCGATTGCACATAAATTTCCAGCAGAAAAAGCAATGGCGCTTCTAGAAAATATTGATATTCAAATAGGTCGAACAGGAGCATTAACGCCCGTCGCGCGTCTTGCACCTATTACGGTAGGTGGAGTTGTGGTTACTAATGCAAGCTTGCATAATGAAGATTATATTAAGGGGGTTGGGAGTAAAAGTGAATCTATTCGCGAAGGGCGTGATATACGTATAGGTGATACAGTTATTGTACAGCGTGCGGGTGATGTCATTCCTCAGATTATTGATGTTATAATTGAAAAGCGTCCAAAAGATGCCTCTCCTTTTATTTTCCCCTTTCTTTGTCCTGCTTGTGGGAGTCACGCTGTTCGTGAAGTAGGTGAAGCGGTGCGCCGGTGTACGGGTGGGCTTATTTGTCCAGCGCAAGCGATTGAACGTATTCGTCATTTTATTTCACGTAATGCTTTTGATATTGAGGGGCTTGGTGAAAAACAGGTAGCATTTTTTTTTCATGCTCAAGATGAGACGCTACGTATTCACTCACCAGCTGATATTTTTACTTTACAAAAACGCCAAGAAAAATCTTTAACACGCTTAGAAAATATGGAAGGTTTTGGAACTCTTTCTGTTCGCAAACTTTATGATGCTATTAATGCTCGCCGAAAAATTCCTTTAAACCGCTTTTTATTTGCATTAGGCATTCGTCATGTTGGAGAAGTCAATGCACGGCGTCTTGCACGGGCCTATCAAAATTATAATGCTTTTGAGACTGCAGCGATGACAGCACTAATGCCATGCAATAAGGAAAATGAAGGCAATGAGGAATGGGTAGAACTGACGAGTATCGAAGGGATTGGAGCTCGTGTTGGTAAAGCGATTATTGATTTTTATCAGGAAACTCATAATCGTGATGTTTTATCGAGTTTGCTTCAAGAAGTAACACCTCTTCCTGAGGAGGCCGCAGTAGCAGATTATTCTCCTGTTTCAGGAAAGACGATTGTTTTTACAGGAACTTTGGTGCATATGTCACGTGATGAAGCAAAAGTGTTAGCAGAACGATTAGGAGCCAAAGCATCTGGTTCCATTTCTAAAAAGACTGATCTTTTGGTTGCAGGGATGGGAGCCGGATCAAAATTAACGAAAGCAAAAGAGTTAGGTATTGAAATTCTGGATGAAGAAAGTTGGCTTCAGTTAATCAATCAGCATCATATTTAAAGATTTTTTGCAAAATAATATTGATGATACGCTTATACATTAGCGCTATTGGCTATGTGAGTACACCAAAAATTCTGGTAATTTTTTAATTTTTCTTTCTAAGATCAGCTTTTTATTTCTCATTGCTGTGAAGTTATCGTATTTTAAGAAATTAAAAACTGTTTCTCAAAAAAGTGTTTTTTGAATAAAGGAAATGCATATAAATTTTATTTGATCAAAGAGGCATTGTCGCTTCTTTCAGCCATTGTCTATCTTCTTTATTTAGATAAGGTGCACTGACTTGATAAATGTGGGTATGGTAATCATTAAGCCACTGTCGTTCCTGCATTGTTAGAAGCTCTGGTAAAATTAACCGGCGATCAATAGGGCAATTTGTCAGTGTTTCAAACGACAGCATGTCTATATCGCCAGAAATAATTGTTTGTGCTGGTTTTACAATCATCAAATTTTCAATACGGATACCGAAAGTCCCTTCACGATAATAGCCAGGTTCATTAGAGACGATCATTCCAGGGATGAGTTCTTGGCTGCCACGACATGAGAGATTTTGTGGTCCTTCATGAACAGAAAGATAGGAACCAACTCCATGACCAGTCCCATGTGCATAATCAAAACCAGCTTTCCATAATTCAATACGTGCTAAAACATCAATATCTTGTCCGCGTGTTCCTTTTGGAAAGCGTGCCGTTGAAAGAGCAATCATACCTTTGAGAACAAGGGTAAAACAGCATTTTTCTTCTTCTCCAACATGACCGATAGCTACTGTACGGGTGACATCTGTTGTGCCATCACGATATTGTCCGCCGGAATCAACAAGATAAAGTTCACCAGCATTTAGTAATTTATTTGTCTCAGTCGTTACACGATAATGAATAATGGCGCCATGTTTCCCTGTTGCTGAAATGGTATCAAAGGAAAGATCTTCAAGTTTTACACCCATTTCTTTTGCTGTTATTATGCGAAATTCTTCTAATTTTTGGGCAGCAGAAATTTCACTGATTGTTCCTGGTATTTGTTTATCTAACCAAGACAAAAAACGGATAAGTGCTAAGCCATCGCGTAAATGTGCTTTGCGTGCTCCATTCAGCTCTGTGTTATTTTTAATAGCACGTGGTAAGGAAGCAGGATCAGAAAGTGTAATGAAAGGACTGCCTCTTTCCTCAATAACGGTACGCAATTTTTCACAAGTAAGCATTGGATCTAAGGCAAAAATCGTTCCTGCTTGAGCGTGGTCTTTGATTGTTGGAATGAATTCTTCTGGTTCACATAATCTTGCATGGCGTTTTAGATATTCTTTTTGTTCCACACCAAGTTTTTTGTCATCAATAAATAGGATTGGCATTTCTTTAATGAGAATGAGTGCAAAACAAAGAGTAAAAGGTGTGTTGGAAATATCATTGCCACGTATGTTAAATGTCCATGCAATAGAGGCAGGATCTGTGAAAATAAATGCATTCGCACCGGCCTTCTGTATATCTTTGCAAATTAGTGCTAATTTCTCATGAGTATTACATCCTGCATATTCGAGAGGATGAAGCGATAAAGCAGATTGAGGTAAGGATGGTTGATTATGCCAAATGAGATCAATCAGATTTGTTTTGCTTTCTACAAGTTTGCCATTTCCTTGTTCTAATGCTTTTTTTAACGTTGCTGTGGCAGAAATAGTGTGAAGCCACGGATCAAAGCCGATAGAAAGTTTTTGCCCATTTTTTTCAAGCCATTGTGATAGTGAGCAAGTTGTCAAATCTTCATAATCAAAAATATGAGGATCAGTCTGTTGGCGAACTTGGAGTGTATAACGCCCATCTGTGAATATGATGGCTTTATTTTTTAAAATTAGTGCTATGCCAGCTGATCCAGTAAAGCCGGTTAGCCAGCTAAGGCGTTGAGCATGCAGGGGGATATGTTCTCCTTGATGTTCATCTGTACGTGGTACCAGAAAGCCATCTAATCCAAAGTGATCAAGCTGCATGCGAAGAGCAGAAATACGTTCTGCAGCGTGGGCTGGATTTGTTATGGCTTCAAAAGATTGATACACAACGACATTCTTTTCTTTTATTGTAGATGTACAGTAACCCACCCTTGGCGGTGGTATGTTTCAATATGTTTTAGGCCTTGCTGTACATAAGCTTGTAAAACATTGTCTTGTTGTTCTTCGAGAATTCCAGACAAGATAATAGATCCATTTTTTTGCAGTGCCTTTACCATTTCTTCTGCAAGTTCAATGAGAGGGTTCGCTAGGATATTGGCAACAATGAGATCAAAAGGCACACACGGTACAGTCTCTTTATCATCATAGTTAAAGCCTGACGCTATAACGGCTGTGACATGTTTTTCTACGCCATTAAGTTTAATATTGTGTTGTGCGACTTGAATAGCAATTGGATCAATATCAGATGCAAGTACAGGAATAGGCTTGAGCATAGCAATAGCAATGGCTAATACGCCACTGCCAGTACCAAGATCAAGAGCATTTTGTGGGTTTTCATTTTGAACGACTTTGGTAATCATTTCTAAACAACCAGATGTTGTTCCATGATGGCCTGTACCAAAGGCTTGACCAGCTTCAATTTCAATGGAAAAAACATTGGAAGGAATTTTATCTCGGTCATGATGTCCATGAAGGAAGAAACGGCCTGCATGCACGGGTTTTAGCTCTTCAAAACTCTTTTTTACCCAATCAATGTCAGGTAAAATTTCTATATTAATTTTACTTGGATCCAAAGATAGAATGCGTGCAAAGTCTTTACGAACATTGTCTTGATTATTTTTATCAACATAAAGTGAAAGTTCATAAAGAGCCTTTTCTTCGTCTATTTCAGCAAGAACAAGAGGATATCCTTCTTCATCAAAAGCATTTTCTATGAGATTATAAAACTGCTCAGCTTCTTTTTTATAAGCAGCACAATATAGGCGAATTTGTTGTGACATATTATTTTTCTATGAAGTTTTTTTAATTAGTTTGAGGCAAGCTTCCTAAGCCGTGTAATCGCTATATCATCTTTTAATTCGTCTTCTTCAGCATTATAAGGGATAATACCAGCTAATTTTCCACCTTTTTTAAGCAAAAAGATTGCAGATGTATGATTGTAGGTATAGTTATCATCATTTGTTCCAGGGATTTTTTCAGAAACAATATTAAAAGAATTTACCATTGCATGAACCTTTTCAGGATTTCCACTGATCCCGACGACTTTATCAGTAAAGTTACTTAGATATTCGTGGAGTATTTCCGGAGTGTCATGTTCAGGATCAATTGTAACAAACCATATGCCTAATTTATCAGCGTTGGGGCCAATTGCTGTGAGCCACCGGCTAAGATCAGCAAGCGTAGTCGGGCAGCTTTCAGGGCACGTCGTGTAGCCAAAGAAAAGGACGGCAGGTCTACTGCGAATATCGGCTTCAGTAACGATTTGTTCATTGGAAGAAGTGAGTGTAAAATTATCCCCTAAAGGTTTATTTTTCAATGCATCATAAATAAAAACACCCGCTAAAAATACGACGCTTAGGCCTAGGATATACAACACATTTTTCATGACTTCACTTCCTTGCAAGGTTAAAAAATGATAACATTGGCAGGTTAGTTTTGCAATCTTTGTTTCAGTGTTGAAAAATAGATATGATATTATGAATATTATAAAAGCATATCATACGATGCAATAGTGTATTACGATTGATGATTGAGAATATGGGAATAGTTTGTAATCAATTTTGTCAATTTAGTTGATATACTTTTCATGTTCATTCGATAAGTACAGTTGGTTAAGGTGAATGAATATTCAACAGAATTTCCAATTCCGTGATAGTGAACCTCGCATCCATACAACAGCGCGATTGCGTGGCTGTAAATTAGGGCGTTATGTAGAAGTGAATGAGCGCGTTCTTTTACATGATGTAAGCGTTGGTGATTTTTCTTATTTTGAACGTAATAGTGAGGCTGTTTATAGTGACATTGGGCGTTTTTGCTCCATAGCGTCTCATGTCTGTATAAATGCATTAGAGCATCCAATGGAACGGCTGACAACGCATAAAATGACTTATCGCCCTAATGAATATTTCTACCATATGGCTTTGGATCAGGGCTTTCGTGTGAAGCGTCGTGCAAAGCATGTGGTTATTGGGCATGATGTATGGATTGGACATGGTGCTGTTATTATGCCTGGAGTAACAGTTGGTTACGGTGCCGTCATTGGTGCTAACGCTGTCGTAACGAAAGATGTTATGCCTTATGCAATTGTTGCTGGTGTTCCTGCAAAGCTTTTGCGTATGCGTTTTCCCGATGATGTAATTCAGGAACTTTTGAATATGACCTGGTGGGATTGGCCGCTGAGTAAGATTTATAATGCATTATCTGATATGCAAAATTTGCCAATTAAAACCTTTATTGACAAATGGAAATAATATTAAAGTGAAATAGTAGAAAAAGACTTTTCTCCAAAAAGAAGATTTTTATTGTGTTACATTAAGCTTTAAGCTTTGGTAACAAAATTGTCGAGAACACGTTTTTCTCCAGCTTTTTCAAATAAAATGGTTAGTTTATTATCCTCTATTGCTAAAATATGACCATAACCAAACTTTATATGAAAAACTCGATCATTAATTACAAAAGTTGATGGTATATCCGATACTGATTTGGTGATGGTTTGTTTTTCAATATTTTTTGTCTGACGAGGGTGGGTGAGCCCAAAATTTAAATCATTATCATCATAATTGGTTTGTTGTGTGTGAACATTTGATTGTCTTCCCCAATTATTGCGTGTTGATTCTGTTTGGTTTTGTTGTGTACGATGCCATCTTGGTGTTGAATAATTATTGTGAAAAGAGTCCTGCTTTCTAAAGTGTGGTTGGCTATAACCACCATAAGATGTGTTCATATCTTCTACTTCTATATGTTGTTCAGGTAATTCATCAAGGAAACGAGAAGGAAGCGTAGATTGCCAAAGTCCATGAATGCGTCGATTGGATACAAACCATATATGCAAATGTTTTTTTGCTCTTGTTATGCCTACATAAGCAAGCCGCCGCTCTTCTTCCAATCCTAAACGACCACCTTCATCTAATGAGCGTTGATGAGGAAAGAGCCCTTCTTCCCAACCAGGAAGAAAGACTGTATCAAATTCAAGCCCTTTAGCTGAATGAAGGGTCATGATATTAACGGCATCCATATTTTCATTGTTATCAGTATCCATAACCAGCGAAACATGTTCTAAGAAGCTATGAAGGTCTTCAAATTGCTCCATAGAGCGGATCATTTCCCTCAGATTTTCTAATCGTGTTGGCGCTTCTGGAGAACGATCTTCTTGCCACATAGTTATATAGCCTGAGTCTTCAAGGATTGTTTCAGCAAGCTCTGTATGTGGTGTGTTTTTCAGCATATTTTGCCAGCAGTGAAAATTTTCAACAACGCTTCGCAAGGCACTGCGTGCTTTGGGTTTTAAATCGTCTGTTTCAATAATTTCAGCAGCAGCAAAAAAGAGGGGGATAGTGCGTGCACGTGCACTCTTATAAAGGTGGCGTAGCGTTGCATCTCCTAAACCGCGTTTAGGTGTATTCAGAATGCGCTCAAAGGCTAAATCATCGGCTGGTTGAACGACAACACGCAGATAAGCCATAGCATCTCGTATTTCCATTCGTTCATAAAAGCGTGGACCACCAATAACACGATAATTAAGACCAAGTGCAACAAAACGATCTTCAAATTCGCGCATTTGAAATGATGCTCTTACCAATATAGCTATCTGATTTAAGGAATGTCCATTTTGTTGTGTGTGTTCTATTTCTTTCCCAATAGCACGAGATTCTTCTTTTGAATCCCATGCTGCATGAATTTTTACCTTTGTTTCTTCGTTATTGTTTTGGTCAGAAAATAGTGTTTTTCCTAATCTTCCTTGATTATGAGAAATAAGATGAGAAGCGGTTTTTAGAATATGCGATGTGGAACGATAGTTACGTTCTAGGCGAATGATTTTTGCAGGAGGAAAATCTTTTTCAAAGTGCAATATGTTATCAATTTTAGCACCACGCCATCCGTAAATGGATTGGTCATCATCGCCAACGCAACAAAGATTGACTTGTGATTTTTTAGAGCTTTGAGCTAAAAGACGAAGCCAAAGATATTGTGCTGTATTTGTATCTTGATATTCATCTACAAGAATATAGCGAAACTTATCTTGATATTTACGAAGAATATCTGGATTATGTTGAAATATGTGGATAGGGTGAAGTAAGAGGTCACCGAAGTCACAGGCATTGAGACTTTTTAACCGATTTTGATAGCTGTGATAAAGCTTACGTCCTACACCATTACCAAAAGAGTGAGCATCGCTTTCTGGAATATGTTCTGGTGAAAGCCCTTGATTTTTCCAAGAATCAATCATCATTGCAAGGCTACGCGCTGGCCAGCGTTTATCGTCTAAGTTTTCAGCTTGAATAAGCTGTTTCAGAAGACGAAGTACATCATCACTATCAAGGATTGTGAAATTGCTTTTTAAATCAACCAGTTCTGCATGACGACGCACAATTTTTACACCAGTTGAATGAAATGTTCCAAGCCAAGGCATACCCTCAACAGTTTTCCCTATAAGTTTACCAATACGAATTTTCATTTCGTGTGCTGCTTTATTGGTGAAAGTAACAGCAAGTATTTGTCTGGGGCAGGCAAGGCTGAGATGCAAAATATGAGCAATGCGAGTTGTGAGAACACGGGTTTTTCCAGTACCAGCACCTGCAAGAACTAAAATAGGTCCCTCTGTATTTATAACTGCCTGTCGCTGTTCTGGGTTGAGTTTCTTTAAATAGTCGGGTTCGTATTGTATTTGTTCTTTTTCTTCTATAGCACTACCTGCCGGTTCAGAATTATCTTCAGATCTGTAAAGAGGCTCTTCATCATCGAAAAATGGTATATGATTGGAAAAGTCATTCATTATATTTTCTGTATTATTTTTTTGATTTGAACGCTAGGTCTAAAATTTTTTTCTTAGAAAAATCACAATTCTTGCAATTAAACAGGAATGTAAAGATTGCAGAATAGGAAAAAAGATATTAAAGCTTTCTGTATGAGCATGCTATAAATTGCTTCAATATACAATGATATCTAAAACATTATTATATATGTTTTTTTTATCAATATCGATGCCTATAGAAGCTCTTGTTGGTAAGAGATATTTTAGGAATTTTCTTTGTAAAAATACACTTACAGAGAAATTATCAATGCGAATGGATATTTTGGAAAGCTTGCTTTTAATCAAGCAATATAAACATATCAATTTATTTTCATTCACGATTTGACAGACGATTTTGATCGAGGAATTTTTGGGCTTTGAGAGATTCTTTTTTATTTAACAGTTTCTCAGATTTTGTTTGCCCAAAACGATAACGATTTTCTTCCGCATGAACCATTCGTTCAGTACGTTTTTTCTGTTTTCGAAATTGACGAAGATTAATCAGTGTGGCCATGATAGTTCACTTATTTTTTTCGAAAAGAATCTAAAGAAACAATATCAGCACTTTGTTTGGTATCGCTGTTGGAAGGATCTTTATCTATTTTTTTTGTAAACAGCTTTTCTTTTGTTTGTTCATTTGAAAGAGTGGTAGGTTCATGCAGAATATTTTCTGAATTTTCACTTTCTCCAGAAATAAGATTTGAGGGCAGATCAAACGCTGCTTCGAATGCTGCAACAGGGTCATAAAAAACTTGGATAGAAGAGAAAGGAATAACCAGTTTTTCAGGAATTTCTTCAAAAAAGAGTGTTACTTCAAAGGAAGTTTCCGATACACTTAAATCTTTAAACTGATGCTGCAATATGATCGTCATCTGATCGGGATAGCGGTTTTTGAGTCGATCAGAAATCTGCACTTCTGGCGCATTTGTTAAAAAGGTGATAAAAAAGTGATGATTACCTGGGGGACCAGCTTGAGAAGTTTCTAATAAAACTTTTCGGATAACTCCACGGAGCGCATCCTGAACGAGAATGTCGTAACGGATTTTATCTTGAACCATCGAAGTTTATTTCCTTTATTTTATAAGGTAATTTAGTACGAGCAACATATGAAATGAAATATTCATTTAAGTTAGCAATATTTTTTCCACTATGCACCTTATTAATAAGAGGAAGTGTGAATTTTTCTATAAATAATATTTAACAGGTTAGAAGCAATGCATGAAAAGTGAAGGCTTCTGTTGCCAGGTGCCTTCGAACCCCGCTTAACCTTGCGACAGGTTAAGACTTAGTTTGAAACATTCGCACCGCTTAAGCGGCGAGACGTGCTTCCGCATAGTTGTCGTTTGCAACTACTCATTTAGTCCGATAACGGTGGTACAATACCGAGTAAAAGAGCAATCTTTACACTCTTGTCGATCCTATTTCGCCCCCGCCAAAGTATAATTAAAGGAATTATATTTTGGTGGAGGCGCCGGGTACCGCCCCCGGGTCCAATGAGCTTATTTCACTGTCCATTTATTACCATAGCTAGAAAACCAGCTTTCTAAGTATAGAGGAAGAATAGTTTTTGGGGAAGGGGGGGGTTGTTAATATTTTAAATCCTCTAATTACCCTAAAAGCTTTACGATGCGGCTGTGTAATGTGGTCGCTAATTATTTGGAGGTGGTATAAAATGACAAATGATCTAGCAGATATTAAATTATATGATCCTAAGCCTGATGAAGACGCAGTAAGACGGCTCAGGCGTCGTTTAGCCTTAGTTATGAGAAATAAAGATGCATCGTTAGTTTCTACATCGGATAAAAAAGAGCTAGAGCGTGTTGAGAAATGGACTCAAAAAGCATTAGGCGCTAATGAAAAAAATGCTAAAAACGCTGTTTCAAAAGTTGCTGAAATGATGTCAGGAGATAATAGGAAAAGTCGTGTAATCTTTTACTATTGTGTTGCCAAACAATTAAATATGCTAGATAAAATTTAAATAATTTTTCAACTGAATTTTCTGTATCGTGATCATGAAAAAAGCCCAGATTTCTGCGCTTTTTTCGTTTAGAATTTACTATAGTAGGTTTAATGAATATCATCACCTTGAAGGTACCCTTCTTTTCGGGCATCAGGCATTAAGAAAACTGCAATAAACGCAATAATCATTATACCAGTTACATAGAAATAGAACACAGATTCATAACCCATATTTTTTAACCCAAGTGCTACAGATTCAGCGGATCCACCAAATATTGCATTAGCAATAGCATAAGAAAATCCAACTCCCATTGCTCGGACTGAGGAAGGGAACATTTCTGCTTTCACGATGCCAGAGACAGAGGTATAAAAGCTTATAATGCATAGCATTCCGATAATAGTTATCAGGACAACCCATGTGTTATCAGTACTTCCAATTATTTGAAGCCCAGGAATTGTAAAGATAATTGACAAACCACTCCAAATGAGAAGAGAAGTTCTTGTTCCAATTTTATCAGCTAGGGCACCAAATGCTGGTTGAATCAACATAAATACAAACAGTGCAGCAGTCATCAAAGTTGTTGCTGTGTGTTTATCAAGCCCCGTAGTCGTAATAAGATATTTCTGCATGTAAGTTGTATAAGTGTAGAACGTTAATGATCCTCCAGCTGTAAAACCAATAACCAGGAAAAAAGCCTTTCGATGATTGCGCAGAATCCCTCTAAGGCTACCGGCTTGTTCTTTAGAACGGCTTTCTTTTGTTGTTGTTTCATGGAGAGAACGACGTAGATAAATTGCAACAATTGCTGCTAATCCACCAATAGCAAATGGAATGCGCCAACCCCATGCTCTTAATTGATCTTCTGTGAGATAAAGTGCTAAAATGAATATAACAAGACTAGCGAGAAGCTGTCCACCAATCAGTGTAGTGTATTGAAAAGAGCTAAAGAAACCTCGGTGATTTTTGATAGCAATTTCGCTCATATAAGTTGCTGTCGTTCCGTATTCACCACCAACTGATAGTCCCTGAAGCATTCTGAGTAAGAGCAAAAGAACTGCTGCTGTTACTCCAATGGTTTCATAGGTAGGAAGTATAGCGATTAAGAACGAACCGCTACACATCATAATGACGGAAATGAGCATTGAGTGTTTACGACCGTAACGATCAGCGATGGAACCGAAGAGCCATCCACCAATTGGGCGCATAAGAAAGCCTACAAAAAAGACACCCGCAGCTTTTAAAAGTTGCGCAATAACATCACCATCTGAAGGAAAAAATTGTGATGCAAAATAAATCGATGTAAAGGAATAGACGTAAAAATCATACCACTCTACTAAATTACCTGACGCACTAGATACAATAGATAAAACACGCTTCTTTGAATCGTTTGGTGCTAAAATTTTTTCATTTCCCATAAAATCATCCCTATTTATATTATCATTTTTACCATTTACTTAAACACTTGATTTTTTTTACAACATTTTGTCTTTTACGTCATCACAATTTAAATGGTATAATGGCAATTTTCTAATGAAAAATTCTTTGCATGGGTTTATTTAAATTGTATTTTTATTAATTTTTAAAGTTTCTATTTTTTATAATTAGGTAGAATCAGTCATAATATTATTATGAAAACTTATCTTGATCTTTTATCTCATGTTTTAAATAATGGCATCGATCGTTCAGATCGAACAGGTATTGGAACACGATCAGTTTTTGGATATCAAATGCGGTTTAACTTGCAAGAGGGATTTCCTCTGTTAACGACAAAGAAATTGCATTTGCGATCAATTATTTATGAACTGTTGTGGTTTCTTAAAGGTGATACAAATATTGCGTGGTTAAAGGAACATGGCGTATCCATTTGGGATGAGTGGGCCGATAAAGATGGGAATCTTGGTCCTGTTTATGGTTATCAGTGGCGTTCTTGGCCTTCATCTGATGGGCGTTATATTGATCAAATTAGTAATCTTTTGACTATGATTAATCATAATCCTAATTCACGCCGCTTGATTGTGACAGCTTGGAACCCAGCATTAATAGATGAAATGGCTTTACCACCTTGTCATTGTTTATTCCAATTTCAAGTCGCTAATGGTAAGTTATCCTGTCAACTTTATCAGCGTTCAGCAGATATTTTTTTAGGTATTCCATTCAATATTGCTTCTTATGCTTTGTTGACGATGATGATTGCTCAAGTTACCTGTTTGAAAGTAGGGGATTTTATTCATACTCTTGGTGATGCTCATCTTTATTTTAACCATTTTGAACAAGCAAAGCAGCAATTATCGCGTACACCGGGTATTTTACCGTTGATTCGCATAAATCCAAAAGTAACAGATCTTTTTTCCTTTCAATTTGAAGATTTTGAGTTGCTTAATTATGAAGCTCAACCACACATCAAGGCACCGGTAGCAGTATGACCTTTCCAGTTTATTTGATTGCAGCTGTTGCACAAAACGGTGTTATCGGTCGTGAAGGTCAGATGCCTTGGCATTTATCAACAGATTTGAAGCGTTTTAAGGCTTTGACTTTAGGCAAGCCTGTTATTATGGGTCGCAAGACTTGGGATTCTCTTGGGCGTTCTCTACCAGGGCGCACAAACATTGTTATTACCCGCAATCACACGTTCACAGCTGAGGGAGCTGTGGTTGCAGGTTCTTTATCTCAAGCTCATGATATTGCACAAAAAGTGGCGTCTCAATCTGGTGCAGATGCAATTTTTATTATTGGTGGTGGTGAGATTTTTAAAGAAGGGTTAGGTATTGCTGATAAAATATTTTTTACAGAAATTCTAGCTTCTATCGAAGGGGATAGTTTTTTTCCTGTTTTTGATAAAGAAAACTGGACTATTGTGGAAACACAGTATATTTCGGAACAGGATAAAGACAGTTATCCAACGCGCTTTGTGATTTATGAACGGCATTGACCGTTTCAGATTGTTAAAAGTAGCTGATTGACTGCATGGTGAGCGAAGAAGTACTCTATAAGTAGCTGGCTTGCATGCTTGAGTATTTAATTAAAGACACACTAATTTAAAGAGGTGATAATGCCTTGGACAAATCAAAATGGCGGTGGCCCATGGGATGGCAGTAAAAGTAAAGCCAGTGGTGATAAAAACACACTACCAAAGAATCCTTTTGGTTCCGGTGGTAACAGCAGCAGCGGTGGTAGTGGTTCTGATATTGATGATATTTTGCGCAAAGGGCAGCATCAGTTTAAAAAAATCGGTGATAGTGGTGTTTTTATTATATTGTTTTTTCTTGTTGTGCTTTTTTGGCTTTTTCAGTCTGTTTATATTGTTCAGCAAAATGAACAAGCAGTAGAATTACGTTTTGGTGTACCTAAAAAAGGGATCATTAGTGATGGTCTGCATTTTCATTTGTGGCCGATTGAAGCTTATATGAAAGTGCCTTTAACTGAAAAAACAATTGCAATTGGTGGTTCTTCTGGTCAGGTACAACAAAGTGAAGGCTTAATGCTTTCAAGTGATCAGAATATAGTGAATGTTAATTTTTCTGTGTATTATCGGATTTCCAGTCCAAGCCAATTCCTGTTTAATGTGAATGACCAAGAAGGAACAGTTCGTCAGGTTGCAGAGAGTGCAATGCGTGAAGTGATTGGTTCTCGACCGGTTGATGATGTTTTACGTGACAAAAAAGAGGAAGTGGCTGATGATGTTAAGAAGATTATTCAGTCGACAGTGAATAAATATCAGCTTGGTGTCGATATAAATCGTGTATCGATCAGTGAGGCTGCTCCTCCGACTAAAGTTGCTGCTGCATTTAATTTTGTTCAACAAGCAGAGCAAGCGCGTGGGCGGATGATTGAAGAGGGTAATCGTGTACGTTTTACTAAGATTGGTTTAGCTAATGGTGAAGCTTCTCGTACACGGGAAGTCGCTAAAGGTGAAAAAGTACAAATGATTGAGGAAGCGACAGGACGTGCTGAGCGTTTTGCAGCTATAAATCGTGAAGCTGTAGTTTCACCAGAAGCTGCTCGTTATCGTATTTATATGGAAACAATGGGTCGTATTCTCTCTTCACCCAATAAATTAGTTTTAGATCAAGTAGATTCTTCAGCTGTATCTTATTTACCGCTGAATGAATTGTTGCGTAGTGCATCGGAAAAAGCAACCATAACATCAGAACATCCTGCACCGCGATTGGGTTCTGATATTGCTGGAGGGCGTTAATTATGCAGCAGTCTCGTTTCTTTTTTATTTTGGGTACTATAGTGCTTGTTTTAGTTTCTTTGTGGTCATCTGTTTTTATTGTTTATCCTCGTCAGCAAGTAGCAGTTAAGCGCTTCGGGCAAATTGTTAACGTAGAACTTAATCCTGGAATTTATTTTAAAGTTCCTTTTTTTGATCAGACAGTTATCATTGATAATCGATTATTACGTTACGATTTACCTACCCAGTCTGTACAGGTTCGTGGTGGTGCTTATTATGAAGTAGACGCGTTTTTTATATACCGTATCGCAGATCCTAAATTATTTTTGCAGCGTATTGCATCAGGGCGGCCACAAATTGCTGCACGTGAAAATCTTGCACCACGTTTTATTGACGCTTTACGCGCCGTTTATGGGAGACGAGAATTCAAAGCAGCTTTATCAGATGAACGTGGAGCAATGATGGCCGAAGTCCAGCGGCAATTTTCTGTAGATGCCGGCTCATTAGGTATTTCTATTGTTGATGTACGCATTCGCAAAACCGATTTGACTGATGCCGTATTAGAAGATGTGTATCGACAAATGGCAGCTGAACGTGAGGCAGTGGCAGAGCATATTCGTGCTCGTGGTCAGCAAGAACGGGATCGGATTATAGCAGAAGCTAATCGCGAATATGAGGAAATTGTAGCGGCAGCAAAGCGTGATGCTGAAATTACGCGTGGTGAAGGTCAAGCTGAAAGTATTCGCCTTTTACTAAATGCAAGGAAAGCCAATCCATCATTTTATGATTTTTGGTTAGCAATGGAACAATATAAGAACTTAGAGAGTACATCAATGGTGATTTCACCCAAAGAAGATTTCTTTTTCTATTTTCGTAATTTGTCGCAAAGTAGATAGAATATCTGCATCAACCGTTGATAGAAAACAATATAGTAATTGGTAGCTCATAAATAAAAGAATAGATTATGGGTGAGGTTTTTTATTAAAATTTTTGTCCATGGTTTCTTTTTTCAGATGAAGATGGCATGATGTTGTAAGGTAGGATGCTGGTTGTATAAATCAATTTAATAATTTTTGATCAGTAGTATTGATCAAACGTATGTCTCAGGTAAAAATATGTTGCTGAAGCGTTTTTATACAATAATTACCGTCTGTGTGGTCTTATTTTTGTCAGGGTCAATCAGTTGGTCCAGTAATATTTTGCAGAAAAATGTACCGTTATCAGTTTCTGATTTAGTAGCTACACTTTTAGATACGGTCGTGAATATTTCTATAGTACAAAAAGTTGATGGTACTGAGCAGGATGAACATACTCTTATGCCTGCTATTCCCAAAGATTCACTATTACAAGAATATTTTGATGATTTTTTCGTGCCAAAAGATGGTAAGAAAAACAGCCAGTTACAAAAAATGCGCTCTCTGGGATCAGGTTTTGTGATTGATGCGCAAAAGGGGCTTATCGTTACAAATTACCACGTTATTGTTGATGCTGATGATATTGAGGTTAATTTTTCTGATGGTACAAAGTTAAAAGCAAAATTGCTTGGGAAAGACAGTAAGACAGATTTAGCTTTGCTACAGGTAAAACCAGAAAATAAAAAATTAACAGCTGTGCGTTTTGGTGATTCGGAAAAGGCACGTATTGGTGATTGGGTTATGGCTATCGGGAATCCCTATGGGTTTGGTGGTAGCGTAACGGTAGGAATTATTTCCGCACGCAATCGTGATCTTAATGCTGGTCCTTATGATAATTTTATTCAAACAGATGCAGCGATTAATCAAGGTAATTCGGGGGGACCACTCTTTAATGGAAACGGTGAGGTAATTGGGATTAATACAGCGATTGTTTCTCCTTCTGGTGGATCGATTGGTATTGGTTTTTCTATACCGTCTGCTATAGCCATTTCTATTATTAATCAATTGCGTGATTTTGGGGAAGTAAGGCGTGGTTGGTTGGCTATCCGGATTCAACCAATAACAGATAATATTGCGAAAAGTCTAAAATTAGACAAAGCTGTTGGAGCGCTGGTTGCAGGTAAAATAGAAAATACAGGGGTGGATAATAGCCAATTACATGTTGGTGATATTATTCTTCGTTTTGGGAAAACTGAAATTAAGAATGCACGTGATTTGCCACGTTTAATAGCAGAAAGCTTAGAGGGGCAGGTGGTGGACGTTACAATTTTACGTAATGGGGAGGAAAAAATAGTAAAAGTTAAGCTTGGTCGTTTGGCTGAAACAGATTCAAATGAAAATGCAGTAGAAAAATTTAATGATAAAAAAGGCGATGTTACATTAGAGAATGTAGCAATGGAATTCATGGGAATGAGATTATCCGCACTTACGGCTGATTTACGCCAACGTTATTCAATTGTTGATAAAGTTAATGGGTTGGTTGTAACATCTATTATAAAGAATAGTGAGGCTGATAAAAAGCGTATTCGAGTTGGTGAGGTAATCATTGATATCAATCAAAGTGCGGTTACTACAATTGATGATGCCAAAAAACGTTTTCATAAATTACGTGAAGCTGGGCGTAAAAACGCTTTGTTTATTGTTGCTCGTCCAGATGGAGAATTACGGTTTGTAACGATTCAAATGGATTGATTTTTTTAATAAATCTTTCTTTTATTTCTATGAAATAGAATTTTTATGGGTTTTATTAATGTATTTTTGTTATGTTAAGGTGATGTTTTTAGTATTTTTACGTTTCAAGTATCAGCTTGATAAGAAAATGTGTTTATGCAGTGTTCATTGCAAGAGAATGTTACTATTCACGGCTAATGCTTTGATATCTTGATATAAGGGCATATCTTCACGCAACTCTGCTTCATCAGCTAAGTGGTCAATGTGGTAGGGTTTATATTTTGAAGTAAGAATTTTTGTGTTGGATGTTTGTTCTTGCAACAATATTAAAAGGTTGTACTTCAATATATTTTCAGATTTAAATTCATTATATTGCTTTTTTATTTTCTCAAAAGATAGAGAAACGTTGCAGTAAAAAGCTGCCATGGAGTGCATAAATACTTCTCAAAGGGCAATTTGAGGAGAAGAGCTCTATCCTTTATATTATGCTTTAGGTTCAGTAATGAATGCTGCAATAACTTGTTGATTGATAGTCATAAAGGTTTTCGTTCATGACACACAGAATGATTACATTGATAGCTGGTCCAACTGCAAGTGGAAAATCAAAGCTTGCATTGAAAATGGCGCAGGAAAGGAATGCAGTTATTATCAATGCTGACTCAATGCAAGTGTATGATGTGTTGAATATTTTAACGGCAAGGCCAACAAACGCTGATACTATGATTGTTCCGCACTATCTTTATGGTTATGTAAGTCCCACTCTTAGCTATTCAGTAGGACAGTGGTTGTGTGATGTGACTAAGCTTTTAAGTACGATCAAGTTAAAACAACTCATTTTTGTTGGTGGAACAGGATTGTATTTTCGTGCACTTTTAGGAAAAATTTCAGAGATTCCTGATATTCCAGATATTTTACGGCAAAAATGGCGGATGAGGCTTTCTAAAGAAGGAGCTGAAAGTCTTTATCGTGAATTATTACAGGTTGATGCTGTTGTAGCTGAGCGTATTGCTTCACAAGATGGTCAACGTATTGTACGTGCTTTAGAAGTGTATGAGGCAACTGGCAAGAAGCTAAGTTGGTGGCAAAGTAAAAAAAAAAATCTTTGATTGCACAAGACTGTTTAGAACGAATTCTTCTCCTTCCTCCACGTCAATTACTATATGAGCGTATTAATGAGCGATTTACTCATATGGTTGAAAAAGGAGCTTTAGAAGAGGTAGAGCTTATGAAGCAGCTTACAATTTCTCCTTTATCACCAGCGATGAAAGCTATTGGTGTACTCGAATTTACGGATTACTTAAACGGATGTAGAAATTTTGAGAATGCTATTGAAGTCGCTAAAACTCGAACCAGACAATATGCAAAAAGGCAGATGACGTGGTTTCGTCACCAATTGGATGAAGAATGGAAAATCATCTCTTAATACAATTAAAGAGCACCAAAAGCTTCAAAAATAGGGGGCATTTTGAATGGAAGTCTTAAAGAAATATTAAAGATAAAAGGAATTATTGTCATTTTGATTGATTAAAATGATTAGATAATCTTTAATAGCTTTGGAACAATTGGTTGTGGTTGGTTACTTTGTTATTGGTAAAAGAATTGAAGAATATTCAGCGAGTAGTAAAAATGAACTACTTTTCAGAAAATATCGTAACAATCAAATCTTCTTTTAAGAGTTGTGTTATTTTCACAATATTTGCTTTTTATATGCGAATCTTATCTTGGTGAGTTATGCAGTTTTCGTTGGAGCAAGACAGTGCATTGAAGGCTGTTGCCGCATGGTTGAAAGATGGACGTTTTCCTGTTTTTCGCCTTTTTGGTTATGCTGGGACAGGGAAAACGACGCTTGCTCGTTATTTTGCGGAAACAATTGATGGTTCTGTTCAATTTGCTGCATTTACAGGTAAAGCAGCGCAAGTTTTGCGTTCTAAGGGCGCGAATAATGCTCGTACTATTCATTCATTGATTTATTGTCCTCGTGGAGAAGAAGAAGTTTCTGATGAAGTAACAGGGAAGACATCGATTGCGCCAACATTTGCTTTGAATCGACAGAGTCCGATTGCAAAAGCCAAATTGGTTATTGTTGATGAATGTTCAATGGTTGATGAAAAATTGGCGCATGATTTAATGAGTTTTCGGGTACCACTTCTTGTTCTTGGTGATCCAGGTCAGTTGCCTCCTATATCTGGGGGTGGTTTTTTCTCTAAAGGTACACCGGATTTCCTTTTATCAGAAATTCACCGACAAGCACGTGATAATCCGATTATTCGTTTAGCAATGGATGTACGTGAGGGGCGTGATATCGCTTATGGTGATTATGGGATGGCACGTGTTATTAAACGTAAAGAAGTTGATCAGAAATTGGTCCTTGACGCTGATCAGCTGTTGGTAGGGATTAATCGAACACGTTATCTTTATAACAGGCGTTTGCGTGAGTTAAAAGGATTTACAGCCAATTATCCGCAGGTTGGAGATAAGCTCGTGTGTTTGCGCAATGATCCTGCTAAAAACTTGTTGAATGGTTCTTTATGGAAAGTTCTGACTTCACAGAAAGAAACTGTTAAGCCAGGTATCAATCTTCTTGTTAAACCAGAAGAGAGCGAATTTGGGGTAGTGAAAATTAAGCTTTTAAAAGCAATATTTGAGAGCGTTGATAATACAATTTCGTGGCAATTAAGAAAACGATATGATGATTTTGATTATGGATATGCATTAACTGTGCACAAAGCTCAAGGATCACAATGGGATAATGTCGTTTTATTTGATGAAAGTTTTGCATTTCGTGATATGTATAAACGTTGGCTTTATACAGGTATTACACGTTCAGCAGAACGTTTAACAATTGTTCGATAAGACAAAAATATTTTCATTGTCTGATATTTTGTACTAGTGTACTAGGCATCAATTCTTTTTTGTTTATTGAATATTTATGGAAAGAGGACTGTAAATGGCAGTGAAACTTTCAGTTAATCTCAATGCTATTGCTGTTTTGCGTAATCGGCGTCATTTACCATGGCCTAATGTTATCGATATGGGACATATAGCGCTTACGGCTGGTGCAGCAGGTTTAACGGTTCACCCACGGCCAGATGAAAGGCACATTCATTTTTCTGATTTATCGGATATACGTTTTTTAATTAATCATAATTTTCCTGCTGCTGAATTGAATATTGAGGGTTATCCAAGTCATAAATTTTTGAGTTTAGCAGAAAAATATGCTGATCAGATCACTCTTGTGCCTGATAGTCCAGATCAGTCAACCTCTGATCACGGTTGGGATTTTGCCAAAGATGCAGAATTTTTGACACCTATTATTCAGCGTTTGAAGGAAAGAAAAATTCGTGTATCATTATTTGCTAATCCGGTTTTAGAAGGTCTTGATATTGCTAAAGAAATTGGTGCTGATCGTGTAGAATTTTACACTGGGTTGTATGGTGGTGCGTTTAAAGACAAAAAAACACAAGATCACGAATTGAATAAACTTTTTTTAGCAGCAAAAAAAGCTAAAGAGTTAAAATTAGGTATCAATGCAGGGCATGATTTAACTGTTGCTAATCTTCCTGCTCTTATTAGTCAGATCCCTTGGTTTGATGAAGTTTCTGTTGGTCATGGACTTATTGCTGATGCTTTAAAATATGGGATGCATGAAACAGTCCAGCGTTTTACTAAATTATTGGTGTAAATCTTTTTTTTAATTGGATTTTATATATAGTATCATTGAATTGGTTCTGTTTTAGAAAAACAATATACTGTAATGTTTATATAATTAGTCAATATTTCTCTTTATAAAAAAATATTGTTGAACTGCTTTTACTTTGATTGATTTTAGTCATATACAGCTAAATTTTTCGAATGTGAATATAAATAGCCATCATAACTATATTTGCTCAAGGTCTGTTTGGTTAGCCAAGCATTCTGTTTGAAGAAATTTCGATTAAAAGAGTTTTTGTTTGTATTGGGTTTATACGATTTGTCTATTGCATATAAGAAATAAAGTTTGTTTAGAATTTTTGTATGAATTCAGAAATATAAAAAATTGAGCAAAGTATAACTGTTTATGCTTTTTCTATGATATTTTTTGATGACATTATGAAAAGAATAAAATCTAAGATTTTAGATTATATATTTCTCTTCAGAAGTATTATTTTGAATAGTATATTTTTTTATAGAATATCAGATAAATTATATTTTTATATTAGGGTATTTTTAAAGATTTTTTAGGTTTATTACTTTTTTGTTTGTAATAGAAAAAACATTAAATTTAATATTTATGTTTTTGATGAGTAACAGTTTAATTTTTGAAAAGAATTTTTTGTTCTTAATTAGATAGAAAAAGTCTGAATTTCAATTTAGATATAATGGAGCACTTTTATGCGTGTTTACTACGATTGTGATGTTAATGTTAATTTGATTAAAAGCAAAAAAGTAGCGATTGTTGGTTATGGTGCACAGGGACATGCGCATGCGTTAAATCTAAAAGATTCTGGTGTTCAAAATTTACGAATTGCTTTGCATTCAGGATCAGTGACAACGAAAAAAGCTGAAGCAGATGGTTTTGAAGTTATGAGTGTTTCTGAAGCGGTACAATGGGCTGACTTTATCATGATGGCAACACCTGATGAATTGCAAGCTGACATTTATAGAGAACATATCTGTGATCATTTACATGCTGGAGCAGCTATTGCTTTTGCTCATGGCTTGAGTATTCATTTTGGTTTAATTGAAGTTAAAAAAGCAGTTGATGTTGTGATGATTGCTCCTAAAGGTGCAGGTCGTGCAGTACGCAGTGAATATCAGCATGGTAGAGGTATTCCTTGCTTAATTGCGGTTGAGCAGGACGTTTCAGGTAATGCACATGATTTAGCATTATCCTATGCTTGTGGTATTGGGGGTGGACGTTCTGGTATAATGAAAACGACCTTTAAAGAAGAATGTGAAGCAGATCTTTTTGGTGAACAAGCGGTTCTTTGTGGTGGGCTTGTTGAACTTATTCGTGCAGGTTTTGAAACATTAACTGAAGCAGGTTATGCACCAGAGATAGCGTATTTTGAGTGTTTGCACGAAATTAAACTCATTGCGGATCTCATTTATGAACGTGGTATTGCGAACATGAATTATTCGATTTCTAATACAGCTGAGTGGGGTGAATATGTGTCTGGTCCACGTGTAATTACCCATGAAACAAAAGCAGAAATGAAACGCATTTTAAGAGATATCCAGACAGGTAAATTTACATCAGATTGGATTCAGGAATATAGAGCAGGTGCAGCCCGTTTTAAGGATATGCGGCGATTAAGTAGCAACCATCTCATTGAACAGACTGGAGATAAAATTCGCTCTATGATGGCTTTAACTAAATCTAATGCTCCGGTTGATAAAGAACACAACTGAATTCCAATCAGATTTATGTAAAAAAGATCAGAATGTGTAAAAGGCTAAAAAGAAACTTTTTAGATATGCTTTTTTATTTTTTATGTGAACTAAAATTCTTATTTCCAAATATGAAATATACGACACCCAAAAAAACAAACCATAATGGGGTATATTTTAGAGCGATTAAGGTATCGGGTTCTAATGTCAATAAAAAAATGATAAATGCAAAGAAGGCCAGAATACTCCAGCAAACGAAAACGCCTCCTGGCATTTTATAGATTGACATAGCATGTTGTGTAGGGCGGTTACGACGGTAGACAATGTAGCTGACCAAAATTAAAGACCATACAAACATGAATAAAATTGCTGAAATGGTAGTGATGATTGTAAACGCATCTATGATTGTTGGGGATAATGATAAAATTGTATATCCTAATAAAATGCATAAGCAAGAAAAGAGTAATGCATTAGAAGGAATAGAGTTATTGGAGAGCTTTCCTAAAAAGCTAGGTGCTCCTCGTTTAATAGCAAGTCCATATATCATACGACTGGTAGAAAAGACACCACTATTTGCTGAAGATGCTGCCGATGTTAGAACAACAAAATTAACTAAGCCAGCAGCGATTGGAATACCAATAAGCAGAAACATTTCTACAAATGGGCTTTTATGTGGCATAATTTGATTCCAAGGGGTGACCGACATAATCACAATGAGAGAAACAATATAAAAGAATACAATACGTATAGGGATTGAATTGATTGCTTTTGGCAAGACTGTTTCAGGTTCTTTTACCTCAGCTGCAGCTGTACCAGCAAGTTCAATACCAACGAAAGAAAAAATAGCAATCTGAAAACCCGCAAAAAATCCCATCATACCTCGAGGGAAAATATCCCCATTGTTCCATACATGATTAAAAGAAGAGATAGTCCCATTGGGAGAGGTAACGCCAACAAGGATCATATATAATCCAACAAAGACTAATACTAAAATTGCTGCGATTTTAATGAGACCAAACCAAAATTCAAGTTCACCAAATAATTTAACTGCTACAAGGTTAAATACTAAAAAGAAAAAGATACAGATAAGAGCAGGGATCCAGGGGTTGAGTTCATGCCACCAAAATTGCGTATAATTGACAATAGCAATAATATCCGCAGTTCCGGTTACAATCCAGCACAACCAGTAAGTCCAGCCAATAAAAAATCCAGCGCTTGGCCCCAATAAATCAGCTGAAAAGTCGATAAAAGACCGATATTGCGTATTAGAAAGCAGCAGCTCTCCCATCGCGCGCATTATGAAATATAAAACACAACCAATAATAGAGTAAACTAATATAATTGAAGGACCAGCAACACTGATTGTTTTCCCTGAGCCCATAAAAAGACCTGTGCCAATAGCACCACTAATAGCGATAAGCTGCACATGGCGGTTATCTAAGCCACGTTGCAATTTTCTTTTATACCCTTCATCTAAATTTCGTTTGTGATCCATTTTTAGAGGATTCCCTTTAATTATTTAAGACACAAATAAGCTAACAAAAAAGGCAGTCACACACATAAAAGCATGATAAAAGTGAGTCGTAAAGAAGAAAAACGTTGCAATGATTTTGATGCTTTCATATTGGTTTATATACAGAAGACAATGGATATGAGGTTTATGTTATTTGTTCAAAAATTTGATCAAAATTTAAGATAAATCTTTTAAAGGAATATGAGGCTACGGTAGAATACTCTAATGTGTTAAAGCTATGATGTCAAATGATGTAGACTTCGCGTGTTATGCCAATAATGAATAAGCCAGCGCAAAGCTTGCAGCAAGATACCGAATATTTATGAATGGGCTTTATTTTATAAATGTTCTTGTTATAAGTTTAAGTCATTTGATATGTGATTTTCCTTTGAATTATCTTAAGTTAAGGTATTGCAGCATTCCAAAGTTGATTATTGGGTGATTATCAACCATTTCCAGATAAAAGGAAGATGGAAAGCTTTGTTGTGTAGTTATTTTTTCATATTATCGGTGCTTACATTACGCAGTTATGCTTATCTCATATGTTTAAAGGTCTCTTAAGATACATTATTAAAAATAGATTAAAAAATTATTGATCATACTCTTGCCATTTTTTTGACACGCTTTATCTGAAGGGAAGATAGATTATTAATAAAGGCCGTTTTTATCAAAAGGTTGGCCGCACTATTTTTTGATAGGAGGTATACAATATTTTCATATAAATTGTATGTTTTTCTTTTTTACTTTGATATGTTTAGCAGGAGAACTTTTAGTTTTTTCTGAGATCTAGTCTCTTTTTAGAGATTGTAAGATGATGCCTTTGTAAATTTGGCATCGAGGTCACGAAATTTGTCTTTTTTATTAATTTTCTGGTGCGCAAGAGTGGTTTTGCGAAAGGTTCTCTTTTGTTTGCTGTTATAGTGCTGAACTTTGTTTTAGCGTTTAAAAATATTTTATTATTGAGGGGGTTGTTATGAAAAAATTAGATTTAATACCAAAGAAGGATGATTTGAATTGTCATCATTCTCTTCGTTGGTCACCTTTGGTTAAAACAGTTTCATTAGGAACTGTTATGGCTACACTTTTATCAAGTGTTTCTCCTGTTTTCTCTGCTAATGTTGCTATTTTAGGATCAACTACTCAAAGCACAGGTAGCGATAATATAAAGTATGCATATGGGAGTCATGGAAGTATTGTTTTGGCTGGTGATGATAATTGGTGTGGTGTGGATAATGTTGCCGATCGTGGTAAACACTTACCACAATCATCAAGAGGAGTGAAAGAAATCAGTGCAGAGGAGCAATATGAGAGATTTGTGAATAATGAAGAATTTTTCGGCCGTCATCCTTATGGCGTTACGACGCAGCAAGTTCAGTGGGGTGGTGATGGTATAACATCCTCCAACACTGGTTATATGGGGAATTCTACTACCGGTGGTCATAGTAATATTATGCCTACTGCTTATGGGGTTTATTCTTTTGCAACTGGTTGTGGATCTTATGCATCAGGTAATTATTCAACAGCTTTTGGTGCAGGTGCAACTACAAATGGCGGTGGAGCACAAGCCTATGGTGTTTCTGCGCTTGCTAAAGGGCAAGCAACTATTGCTATGGGGGTCGGAGCGGAGGCATGGGATACATCTGCGGTTGCTGTTGGTGGGCGTGCGAGTGCACTTGGTAAAAATAGTGTTGCTTTAGGGACCAAAGCAAAGGCAAGTGGCGATTATGGGGTTGCTTTAGGTACAGAAGCCTTAGCCACGCAGCGGGGTTCTATTGCAATAGGCGGTGATATCCCACAGGAAGAAGATGATCAAGGTAAGAGATTTGGAGCAATGGTGGAAGCTGAAAATGCTATTGCTATAGGTGTTAGATCTTATGCTTCAGAAAATTCTAAAGAGGCGGTTGCTATTGGGCTAAGTGCGCAGGTGCGTGATGAAGCTGGTGTTGCTTTGGGCAGAGGAGCTGTCGTTAGGCAAGGCGGAAGTGCTGGGGTTGCTATTGGTGCAAGTGCACATGTAATTGTTGAGACTGGTGTTGCTTTGGGTACTGCATCCATTGCTAGTACCGAGTATAACGTTTCTGGTTATAATCCTGCGACTAATAATACTATGACAAAGAGTAGTGATCACGTATGGGTGAGTACAAGGGGTGCAGTTAGCATTGGTGATGTTAATAATGGTGTTACACGACAGATTACAGGAGTTTCAGCTGGTAGTGAAATGACCGATGCCGTTAATGTTGCACAGCTGAAAGCGTTAAGAGATACGGTAAACAAAGGTTGGATGCTGAGTATTAACGGTGAGAATGCTATGTCTGTAGGTGAAAATGGTTTAGATTTTTCAGTTCAAAATCCCAAGTGGGCTAATCCTAATCTGAGTATTGTAAGGACAGGTGATACGGTAACATTTAATTTGGCTGAGCATATTGAAGTTGGTCGCATAACAACAGGATTGAGCAGCTTAAGTAATGCTGGTTTGGTGATTAAAGGTTGTAATGATGGTACTGCTTGTAAGAATGGTCCATCAGTAACTGCTGGTGGTATTAACGCTGGAGATAAAACACTTACAGGGGTTGCAGATGGTGTTTTAGACGGTGATGCTGTTAATTTTTCACAGTTAAAAGCATTAAAAGAAACGGTAGACAAAGGTTGGATGCTTACTGTTAATGGTGCAGATGCCACGCCTGTTGGTGCAGATGGCGCAGATTTTTCAGTTGGAAGTAGTAATCTTGTTATAACAAAAGATAACAAAAACAAGCTAACTTTTGATTTGGCTGAGCATATTGAAGTTGGTCGCATAACAACAGGATTGAGCAGCTTAAGTAATGCTGGTTTGGTGATTAAAGGTTGTAATGATGGTACTGCCTGTAAGAATGGTCCATCAGTAACTGCTGGTGGTATTAATGCTGGAGATAAAAAGCTAACAGGATTAGCAGATGGTGTTTTAGACGGTGATGCCGTTAATGTTGCACAGCTGAAAGCGTTAAGAGATACGGTAAACAAAGGTTGGATGCTGAGTATTAACGGTGAGAATGCTATGTCTGTAGGTGAAAATGGTTTAGATTTTTCAGTTCAAAATCCCAAGTGGGCTAATCCTAATCTGAGTATTGTAAGGACAGGTGATACGGTAACTTTTGATTTGGCTGAGCATATTGAAGTTGGTCGCATAACAACAGGATTGAGCAGCTTAAGTAATGCTGGTTTGGTGATTAAAGGTTGTAATGATGGTACTGCCTGTAAGAATGGTCCATCAGTAACTGCTGGTGGTATTAATGCTGGAGATAAAAAGCTAACAGGATTAGCAGATGGTGTTTTAGACGGTGATGCCGTTAATGTTGCACAGTTAAACAAGGTAAAAGAAGAGGTAATAAAAGGAAGTGGCCTTATTCAGCAAGGAGAAAATGAAGATGACAATGGTCGTATCACCATTGGTGCAGGAAATAGTAGCACTGAAATTAATATCTTGAATAAAGATGGTGTAAGGCGGACTATTTCTGGTATTTCAGGTGGTAAAGTCACAGAAGAATCAACTGAAGCTATTAATGGTGCACAGCTTTGGGAAACTAATGAAGAGGTTCATAATTTAAATCATCGTGTTGATGAAACTCATACAAACGTATCGCAATATTTCGGCGGTGGTGCAGACATAAGTAGTGGTAAAGCACCAACTTACACTATTGAAGGAAAGCAATATAATAATGTTGGCTCTGCTTTTTCTGCTGTTAATGATTCTCTTGATAATATTCAGAATGAGATTTCCAGACACTTTGGCCAGATTTATACTATAAGCGATATATTTGCTCATTATTTTGGCGGTGGTGCCGGATATAATAATGGAAAATGGACAGCTCCTACTTACGAGGTTTCTCACTTCGATGTTAATGGTGCCTCTAGTGAGAAGGCCTATAACAATGTTTCTGATGCTTTTGGTGGTGTGAATGAGAGTATGTCTGGCATGAATGATCGCCTTCAGGAAGTTGAAAACAAGGTAGATCAAAATAAGGCAGAGTCAGATTCTTTAGGTTGGAACAAGGATAAAGGAGCTTATGATGCTAGTCATGACGGTAAGCCCGGTAAGATTGTTAATGTAGCCGATGGTCAAATCGCGCAAGGTTCAGGAGATGCTGTCAATGGTGGTCAGCTTTGGGAAACTAATGAGCGTGTTACTAACGTTGAAAATAAAGTAAATGATGTTAGTAAACAGGTTGATAAGATTGGAAATACGATTATTGATATTAATAACTCAGTTATTGATATGGGGGATAGGGTTGATAGTATTGAAAATGCGGTTAACCATTTTGCCGATGGAGCTGTTAGCTATCAAAGAGATGAGAATGGCAAAAAGACTAATAAAGTTGTTTTACAAGGTGGAGATTCTGGTAAACCTGTAACTATTGACAATGTTGCTGATGGTAAAATTGAAAAAGGATCACAAGAAGCAGTTAACGGTGGTCAGCTGCATGATTATACTCAGGAACAGATGAAACTTGTTCTCAATGATGCAAAAAAATATACTGATGGCAAAATAAAGAATATTGTTGTTGATGCCATCGACGATGCTGTTTCTCAGGCTAAGGGCTATACAGATATGAAATTTGAGGCCTTAAGTTATGGGATTGAAGGTGCACGCAAAGAGGCTAGACAGGCTGCAGCAATTGGTTTGGCAGTGTCTAACTTGCGTTATAATGATACACCTGGAAGATTAAGTTTTGCATTTGGAAGTGGTATGTGGCGCAGTCAATCCGCATTTGCTTTGGGTACGGGTTATACATCTGAAGACGGAAGGATCCACTCTAATTTTTCTGCGACTACTGCTGGAGGCCATTGGGGTATAGGTGCAGGAGTAAGTATTACATTGAATTAATATAAGAGATCAGAATATTCTTGTAAGTTTTTTGTTGCCCTTGTCTATTAGGCAAGGGCAAAAATTTTTCTGATGTAGTAATCCATCGCAACTATCTGTTCCCTTGTAGCACACCAGATGAAAAACGTCGTATCATTACACAATTTTCGTTATTGAACTTTGATTTGTGATGAAAGCTGATCAGTTAAGCAGGGTATCTATAATGTGATTTAGGTAATTTACGATAAAGGTGATCATACGATTTTAAATTGGTCTTTTGTATATAGGCCAGTGATCAGCCGTTATGTCTTTACTAATGCCGCTTTTTGTGTTTGTAGAGGGGGTGTAAAACTTATCCTTATTCATTACACGCAGTGCGATGATAATGATAAGGTTTGTTTAGCCCAATCACCTTTAGGGTTGATTTTGAGTCACCAAATAGAGTAGAGGGGAAAAGTCCGTATTTTTTTGGGATCAAAAGTAGAAAAATATTTTCTTTTGTTACTTCTTTTGATGGTTGGAGAGAGGTATTTTTCCTTTGCAATAATAGAAACTGTAAGGATAATTTGGTTTACAGGATTATTGTTTTAGTGAATAAAGTATTTTTTTGAATTTTATATGTAGAATTTAAGCTTGCGTGTTATTTCTTTCTGGATATAGTGACAGATCTTTGGAGAGGTGGCCGAGTGGTTGAAGGCGCACGCCTGGAACGCGTGTATGCGGGAAACCGTATCGAGGGTTCGAATCCCTCTCTCTCCGCCATTTGTCAATAAAATCAATAACTTAGATCAAGGTTAGGGAATTTAAAGCCCCTTGATTCTATTGACTTTTTTAGAAGCTATCCCGCACCTTTTTGTAGTTTTTTTATTGCTTCTAGAGCAAGTTTTTTGCGCTCTTGGTATAAAGGGATGCCATGTTGTCTTCAGTCCATCCAAAAATTACTTTTAGTTGTTGTGCTACTGTTGCTCCTGCATTAGCTGCCCTTGTCGCTGCTAATTTTCTTAATCCATGAGCTGATTTTTAACGTTGGCTACGTTACAAGCTTCTCTGAATACATTACCAAAACCTTCTTTGGTTAGCTTCTTACCGCTTTTGCCACAGATAAATGTTTCTTCACCAAGCGGGCCAATTTCAAGGGTGTCAGCTAATTCAGGTAAAATGGGAAGAAAGACATCCATTTGAAATTTGCTTTTTTCCGTTTTTAAATGAATAATATTATCTGTTACATCCTTCCAGCCAATTCGTATTGCATCACCACGCCGTAATCCTGTGTATAGAAGAACATCAATCCAAACACGTTCATGAGTTCCTAATGGCCAATGATAATAATATTTGTCATTGTGTGATTTGTTTCACAAGATGAGGTGGTCGTTGTTTAGACATTATACAACCGATTTATAAGATGATTTCAGGATCATAATCGTCATTTGAGAGATCCTATAATTTATCTGGATGCAAGCTGTATTAGATACTCCGACCTAGGTTTCAGATAGATTAATAGTTTGCCAGTTGGTTTAATTTCTATCAATTCACAGCCTTGTTTTTTAACCTCTCTAATAGTGGGCTGTGTTATGGTCGGTAGTCTGTGAGCCATGTCGAACATCCTTTTAATGTTTGGGTGCAATTCGTTCGTGGCGTGAAGCAAGCACAGTTGAAAATAGTTGTGAGAAGGGTGGGGACGCTTGAGGTGGAAAAGAAATGCGCTCCCATATTTTAAGCAGCTTTGATAAAGATCTGCTTCATGTCTTGTTTGATTTCTGTCAAGAAATGCTCGACAGCTTTATTTATGTGTTCAATCTGTTCATCATTGCGGTTCATGCGTTGAACTTTAATCCGTAAGCTAACGGATTGGTCTGTAAACTGCGGATCGTAGCTTATAAAATCGCACCATTTTCTCTCCGTACAGGCCATTTGGAACTGCATTTGTAAGAGATATTCAGGTTTGATATCGCCATTCAGGGAAAAGCGTAGATGTGTTGTTGAGTGCAGGCATTTAATCTCGATTAATCCATCTTTCCCAATCAGTCCGTCAGGACTGGCTCCAGCCATTTTAAGTGTTGGATGGGATATGAAACCGCATCGGATTACATTGATATCATAGATGAAACTATATTCTTCAATCGCCTCATCTTTATGCTCAATCTTTATAGATTATATGCCAAAAATAAGCTTTGGCTACTGTGGTATCAGGATCAGATAAGCTCTGCCGTGCGATTAGCAGTGGTTCTTTGCTGCTGGAGGGATCAGCAGAAATTATAGCCGCTCAGTTTCCTATGTTACAAGGGGTTTGTAGCAAAATTAATGGTTTATGGAAAGTTGCAACCGTTATCCATCGCTATGAGAAAAAAAGCGGGCTATACGATAGCCATTACCCTAAAAGCGTCGAATAAGGGCAAGGAAATAGGGAGAAATGAAACCTGGTAGAAATAGACACTTAAAGGGGCAACTTATCCCTTTGATGGGTAAGTGATGATGCACACTAGAGCAATAGAGGAAAGTTTACCCTATTGCTCAACTAAGCAATAGTGCGTTTTCAGATTAGATTGTTGAGTGAAAAGGGAAGTTCTTCTCTTTCTCAATGATATGCTTTTTTCTAAGGCACTGATCACTCCCAATGACAATTTTAGCAAAAGAGAAAAGATCCGTTGAAGAGTTTTAAACAATTTTTGAAAGATCTCTGAGGACCCTTTAAGAGACCCCGAAGGCTCTTTGAAAAAAAATAAATCGATACAAAACCTGCTGGCAAGCTACACAAAAATTTATATCTTGATATTTTACACTAATTCATTGATTCTATTGGTGGGTGATGAGGGGATCGAACCCACGACCCGCTGATTAAGAGTCAGCTGCTCTACCAACTGAGCTAATCACCCACAATTTCTTAAAAGTAAGAATGAGCGGTTCTATAACGTTCCTAAAGAACGATGTCTAGATGATTTTGTTGTTTTTTTATAAGATGATTAAAGTTTATAGTTTAATTAATAAGATGTAAAAATATTGTATCCTCTTGATCTTCTACAAAAATAGATCCATCATGGGAAACTCTGGCAACAAGTATTTTGATTTGTTATGCGGAGTTATATTAGGAGGATTGTCGAGCATAATGCCTGAGAAAAATTCAGAAGAGCCTTATTGGACTATCAAACAGTACAGGTTGTTATTGCGTTTTATAAAATTTATCAGTAGTGGTATAGGGTTAAACGGTATTTTGTAGCTCTGTGCTTTTGGAAGCATCTTGTACGTATTTGTGAATTATTGATCAATTGTGCAAACGAAAATTCATGAATTTATTTTTTCAGCAACGCGCATTTAAGCTTTTTGCAATATTTTAAAAGGATAAACTGTAATGGAGTGGATCGTTGATCCCCATGCGTGGTTTGGTTTAGTTACGTTAATTTTTCTCGAAATTGTTTTGGGAGTAGATAACCTTGTTTTTATTGCAATTTTAGCGGAAAAATTACCATTACATTTGCGTGATCGTACACGCTTAATTGGTTTAACAGTAGCTTTAATTATGCGACTTTTTTTACTCACAGTTATTGGTTGGGTGATGAGTCTTGATAAGGTGATTTTTTCCATCGGATCTTTTGCGTTTAGTTGGCATAAATTGATTTTGGTGAGTGGTGGAGCCTTTTTGTTAGCAAAAGGAACAATGGAGTTACATGAACGCTTAGAAGGTGCAACACATGAAAGAGAAACAGGTGTTATTTATGCTGTTTTTTGGCAAGTGATTATTCAAATCGTTGTGCTTGATGCAGTATTTTCTCTCGATAGTATTATTACTGCGACAGGTATGATCAACAAAGAACAAGTGGCTGTTATGTATATAGCGGTTATTGTTGCTATGGCTGTGATGATGTGGGGATCTGGTATCATCATGCGTTTTATTAATCGCCATCCTACCATTGTCATTCTTTGTCTTGGCTTTCTCATGATGATTGGTTTTACTCTTGTTGTTGAAGGATTTGGTTTTTATATTCCAAAAGGTTATGTGTATGCAGCTATAGGCTTTTCAGTGCTCATTGAAATTTTTAATCAAATTGGACGTCATAATCGTGAGAAGATGATTACAACAAACGATTTACGTGAGCGAACAGCAAATGCTGTACTGAGACTTTTAGGGGGTGGAAAAAAGGATGGTAATCTTGGCGAAACTGTCGATGTTATCGTTGAACAAGCTGCTGCTTCAGAAATTTTTCGGCCAGAAGAAAAAGAAATGATTCGTGGGGTTCTTGATCTGGCTGATCGTCCTGTACGTTCTATTATGTCACCGCGTAATGAAATTGAATGGTTAGATTTGAACGGTGATGAGAATGAAATGCGTAAAGAGTTACAGAAAGTTAAACATAGTCGCTTAATTCTTGCATATGAAAAAGTAGATGAGTTTGTTGGCGTTGCTTTAACTAAAGATCTGCTTTTAAATTTAGCTGAGGGCGAAAAAATTAATTGGCAAAAAGCCATGCGTGAACCACTTGTTGTACATGAAAATACAAGTGTTTTACGATTGATGGAGCAATTGCAGCACTCTTCAATCCAGCTTGCGATCATTGTTGATGAGCATGGCTCTTTTGAGGGGATTGCAACACCGACAGATATTCTTGAAGCCATCGCTGGTGATTTTCCTGATGATGATGAAGAACCTGTTGTGGCAGAAAGACTCGAAAATGGGAGTCTTCTTGTTGAAGGGTATGCGGATATTCGCCGTTTAAGTGGTTATCTTGAACGTGATCTTGTTGATGAAGCAGATCGGTACACGACTCTTGCAGGGTTTATGCTTTGGCATTTTGGCCATCTACCAAATGAGGGAGAAAGTTTTGAATCTGAAGGTTTGTCCTTTAAAGTGATTGAGATGGATCGCAGGAATATCTCTAAAATTCTTATCTCTCCACTTATTTTTCCAGAAAAAATCTAATTATGTAGTGATAAAATAGTCAAGCTTATCATTATTCATTGGGAGAGTGAAAGATTACACACTCGCACTTATTATATAAATAACGTGCGTTATATTTTCATATAAGTTTGGTATACAGAAATATCTTCATCATTTTGGTAGTTTCGCTTACATTAAATTAACTGACGTTGTTAACGAAGTCTATAGTGATTTTCTTCTAAATAAAAAGTTATTATCTATTTTCTTACAAGATAGCTATAGATAAAGTACAGTTTATCTTTCATTTAGGGGGAATGTGCTGCGTTTGTTTCCAATATTGTTGAGCCTCAAAAATGGCTACAAAGATCAATGAAATAATAAAGGGTATGATCAGATAAAGCATTCTGAACACAATAAGGGCTGCAATAACATCAGCATGATTTACACTGGGCATGCCTGCTATAAATAAAGCTTCAAGGACACCTATCCCTCCTGCAGGGGCATTAGAAAGTAAAGCTACACTAAAGGATGCTAGGAAAACACCGAGTACGGAAATAAAATAAATATCAGCATGATGTGGGAGGACAGCATATATAATTCCTGCTGCTCCTAAAAGTTCTAGTGGGCTGATAAGGAGTTGTTGGATAACAATTTTAAGCTTTGGATAAGAAATTTGAAATTTTTTACCTATGCGTAAGGGGTTTAACTGAAGCCAGCTTCCAAAAGTATAAAGTGCTATACACATGAGTAAAAGCGCCCCAATGCTTATTCCAAGCCATTCAGGAAGATCGTTGTGAATGAGAGTGATAATGTTCGGTTGTAGAATGAGAACTATGCCAAAAAGAAGGGTTGTACCAATCACAAAGGTAAAGGAGCAAAATCCTACTAATATTGCGATTTCTGTTCCACTTAACCCTTTCATTTTATAAGCGCGATAACGTACAATAGCACCAGAAAAAATTGAAGCGCCTATATTATGTGAAAGCGCATAAGTTGTGAATGAACATATAGTGATAAACAACCAAGAAATTTTATGACCGAGATGTTGTAAGGCAATTCTATCATATCCAGCAAGCGCTGCATAAGCGATAAATGAGCATAAGCAGGCTAAGAGCCAATGATGTGTATCTAAATCACTTAGACGATTTAATACATCAGTAAAAGAAATAGCAGAAAGTTTTATATAAAGGATACGGATCGATAGCAACATTGCTAAGATGCCGATAGATGGCCATATAAAATTCTTTAGTTTCATGCTTCTTGATCCATTTTGTTTTCATCCATGTTTCAAGGTTAATTTACGATTTTTGTATAGGGAGATAGGTACAGATCGTTATTCAATCACATGGTCAATAATATTATTAGCAATTTCTTTATAGGCCGTCACTAAAATATCTGCATTGATGCTAAAAAATAGCTTATTTCTACTTCAACTAAAGCATAGTCAATAATTAAATTTTTTAAAAAGTAAATATGTTAGTTACACATTGTTTTATTTCAATGGTATGATGCAGTTGTAAACAATTTTATATACACTTTAAATGTTTTTGTTTGGTATTAACAAGTTCTTGTTTAATGATGTTGCCTAAAATTATTCGCTCTGTCTACGTTTACTTTTTTATTAGAGAAATAATATAACGCATTTACCAACTTCATATCGTAGCCAATAATAACAATATGATCAATTTTTAGGTATTAGAGAGGGGCTATAACCGTGAAAAGGTACTATAAATTCATCTAATTTTATCATTCACAATGTCTTTTGTGGAGAGAGAGTAGTTGAAATTTTGATTATATCAAATAACGATACGTATCATGGTGGTAAAATTTTTTCTGTACGATGAGTTGGTCTAATAGGACATAAGAGTTACTTTTAGATGTACAATGGTAGAGATATAAGGTTTAAAATAGTTACCTAATCATATACTCAAAATAGCCAATTATCCAATTATAGTTTTGATAAATAAAAATGACGTATCATATTGATTGATACGTCATTTCTGTTTTTGTTGGATATGTAAGTAATCTTATATGTGAGTTTCTTCATTATGGTTATGCCACCAATTACCTAACAACAATAGAATGGGAGCTGAGATAAAGATAGAAGATGATGTTGCAATAAGAACTCCAGCGACCATAGGTACTGCAAAATTTTGGACAGTACTGCTTCCCCATATCGCCATAGGTAACATAGCAAGTACTGTCGTCGCTGATGTAAAGATACAGCGTACAAGAACTTGATTGATTGAGAGGTCAATGATTTCACGCAGTGGCTTTGTTCTGTAAAGGCGCATATTTTCACGCATGCGATCATAGACAACGACTTTGTCATTGATGGAATAGCCAACAATCGTTAAAAGAGCGGCAATGGCGGTTAAATTGAAATCAAATTGACATAGAGCAAAAAAACCAACCATTTTTGTAGTATCAAGGATAAGCGTAATAATGGCTCCCGCTGCGAAGAACCATTCGAAGCGCCACCAGATATAAAGTGACATAGCAATTGCTGCTAAAATGACAGCTGTAATACCAGCAGTGGCGAGTTCACCTGAAACTTTTGGACCAACGACCTCTATTTGATCAAATGCAGCATCCGGGTAAATATCTTGTACAGTAGTTTTGACTTTATCAATAGCTATAGTTTGCTGTATTTCATCACCATTTTGTTTCGGGATACGAATGAGTACTGCATTTTTACTATCAATATTTTGTAGCGTCACTTCACCGATGTTAAGGGTAGATAGCTGTGATCGCAAGATTGCCAAATTTGCTGGTGTTGATGTTGTAATACTCATCTGGCTTCCACCAATAAAATCGATACCGAAATTTAAACTTGGTTTGAAGAACAAAAAAATGGAAGACAGTGATAAAATAACTGAAACACCAATACCAATAAAACGGGCGTTCATAAAACGGAAAGTTGTATTTTTAGGAATAAAATTGAAAAAAGGCTGAATGTCTAATATTTTTATTTTCCATTTACGGATTACCCAAATCATAATCATGCGCACTAGGGTGATATCAGTAAACATAGAAATAATAACACCAAGCAACATTGTTACAGCAAAACCACGGACGGGCCCGGTACCGAACCAAAAAAGCAAAATGGTTGCAATAACAGCAGTGACGTTGGCATCAATAATCGTTGTAAAAGCTTGTTTAAAGCCACGATCTAGAGCAGAAAAAGCACTAAGCCCTTTTCGGCTTTCTTCTCGGATACGTTCGTTAATGAGGATATTGGCATCAACAGCGATACCTATACCTAAAATAATACCAGCAATGCCTGGAAGTGTGAGTGTAGCACCAAGAAGACTTAATGCAGCGAATGTCAAAATAGTATGTAGTGCCAGTGCTATATTAGCAATAATTCCCCAAATTCCGTATAGAAAAAAAATGAAGATTGCAACGAGAATAAACCCTATGATTCCCGTATAAAGCCCCATTTTAATAGCATCCGCACCAAGATTAGGACCTACAGTTCTTTCTTCAATAACAGTAAGTGGTGCAGGTAAAGAGCCAGCACGAAGAAGAGCTGCAAGAGTAGAGGCTTCTTTGGGGTCAAAATTTCCTGTAATTTGACCTTGTCCATTGGGAATGACGCCATTAATGATGGGAGCAGTTAAAACTTTGTTATCAAGAACAATTGCAAAGGGGCGATTGATATTTTGGCGTGTTATTTCTGCAAATATTCTCGAGCCAATAGCATTCATGGTGAAGGAGATGATAGAACGTCCCGGTATTTGTGGATCAAAACCTGTGCGGGCATCTTTAAGAACATTGCCATCTAAAGCAATTTGGTTGTAAATTGCATAACGTTGGTTTTCATCGTTATATCCAGAAAGAATTGATACATCTGCAGGTGGGTTGTTAAAATCTACGTTTGCGGGGACAAGATGGAAGGTCATTTTGGCGGTCGTTCCTAAAAGATCGCGCAGCTGCTTTGGGTCTTGTAGGCCAGGTAATTGAACCATAATACGATCTGTTCCTACTTTTTGGATAGCTGGTTCAGTAACACCGACTTGATCAATACGACGACGGATGATTTCTAAGCTTTGTTCTATAGCATTACTGATGCGATCCTTTATACCAGCTTCAGTTAATGTCACATGAATTGTCTCATTTTGAGCATGGATAGAGATATTATTCGTTGTAACGCCAAAACTGTTGTGTATAGGCATAATGAGCGTTTCTAAAGCAGTAATGGCTTCTTGATTTTTCGTAAGGTCAGAAAGAACAACTACTACGTTATTTTTGATTATGCGAATACTTGATGTGCGAATTTTTTTTTCGCGTAATTTTGCACGTACATTGCTTAAAACTGTTTGTAATTGATCACGCTTTAATGTTTTTGCATCGACTTCAAGAAGAAGAGAGGATCCTCCTTTCAGGTCAAGTCCGAGTGTTACTTGGGTATTTGGTAGGAATTTTGAATTTTCGATTTGTTCTTGTGAAAATAAGTTGGGCAATGCGACATAAATACCGCTTAAGAGAATAAGACAATAGAGAGTAGTAAGCCAGCCGGGTGTACGCATGATATGTTCCAATAATAAGCATTTTAAAAGTTATTAAAGTTAAACGTGAAAAAGATGAACAGAGATGATGACCTTTATAGATTAAATGAGAGGAGGAGCACGCTGCTTAGAAAGATATTGCGTTTGAAGATTATAAAGCTGTACATAGATAATTGTGTTAGGTTTTAAAGGGACATTTAATATCAGGATGTCTTGAAAAGCTACAGCAGATAAATGATGAAATGTATGCGGCTTTGTAAATTTCTTATTTGTAGCCGTCATTACATTTGGTTGATTGTATTTGTGTTTCAGGTAATGTGTGTAAGCATTGATGATATCATTGGTATATTGTCTTTTATCTAAGCGATTTTGAAATGCTGAACTATCGGTCAGCCACATAAAGTTAGATAGGAGAATCCAGATTGTAAAAAAGAAAAAATTTCTTTTTCTGCAATGTAAGTGCAAAAAAAACATGTTAAAGTGCTTTCTTTGTCTTAATTAACTTCAATTAATTTATCCTCTTTTATCCGCTCTATTGGGTAAGGAAAGCTTTTATAGGTGCATTCTATAAAAATTGAAATAATTATTTTATTGTATGTTCTTCTAAAAGTAACCCTCTTTATAGTGATTTTCAATGCAGATATGTATTCATTTTTAAACTATACATTTTTTCTTAGTCTTTGCGATGAGCAATTTCATTGCGCGCTTGTGCATGGTGTCATATAACATGACGTACTGCAAAAATGGAACAATCAATAATCTCAGAATTATTTGATGAAATTATTCAAAAAAATGATTGATTGTTGAAACGCTTATGTAAAATATAAATCTTGATAATGTAATCATGATTTTAATTTATAATTTCAGCGTTACAGTTATTTTCTAATTTTTTGATTCCATTCCCGATATTTTACTCCATACAGTCAAGTTACAATTTATATATAATGGTATTGGTTGCTTATTCCTAATAAGATATTTATAACAAATATGAGTAATATTAATGATATTACATATTTTTTTGAATAAAATAAATTAAGTTTTATATATAAAAAATTGAAAATATTTTATTTATAGATCATAAAAGATTAAAACTTTGGTTATTTCTGCATAAGCTAGTTATTTTCATGTTCACAAAAGATGAGCAATTTTATCTACCAGCGTAATAAAATTCTTTTGTAATTAAAGTGAATTTCTTTAATAGAAAATTTATATAGTGATCTGATTCTAAATAAGATTCTTTGGAAAGAATTAAGTTAATAAATTCTCAGGTTATTTCAATGTCTTGAATTAAAATTAAAGGAGATAAATTGACCATTAGCTTATTGAGAAAGTTTTTTTGTTATATCTAATTTATTAATCTTGTTTTTGCTTTTGAGCTCCATACAAAATTGATCTGAAATTACAAAATTAACAATACTAGAAACTTATTTTAAAATTATTTTTTGTGGAAATAAAAATGGTGCGGGCGGCGGGACTTGAACCCGCAAGGTCTTTGACCGGCAGATTTTAAGTCTGCTATGTTTACCAATTTCATCACGTCCGCGACGATGCGCTCTTCATAAGCTATATTTTTTATTGAATCAAGAATTAAAACAAAAGAAAAAATTTTCATTTTTTAATAAATTTTGACTGATAATGCTTGTCTTACCGTTAAAAATTTGCACGATATCAAAAAATTAAAATAATGAGTGGTGCTATGAATGAATTTGTCAAATGTATCGTAAAATTTGTGGTGGTTTTGTGTAATATTTTTGTGAAAATAAAACATATAAGGCTCAGGTCTGTTATGTGCTTCATTGTGGGAGCACTGTTTTTGCTAAGTGCTATCAAACAAAGTTTCGCAAATATGCCAACAATATTGCAAAAAACTGAGCTTTCAAATTTAGTTTCTGATATCAATAATGCTGTAAGAGATAAAAACTTTGCAGTTATTGCTGCTCATACGCTTAATCGGCTCTATAAAGAAGTAGCACGTCGATTAGGTATGACAGAGGTTAGTTTATATAATAGCTTGCTTAAGAAATTGCGTGATCAATTTGAGGATATTGCTACTGGTGCTTACCATTTGGATGAAACTAAAATAGATTATTTGCAAACTAAGAATAACAGTTTTTATGCTCTAATTCCAACTACGCTTGAGACAAAAGATCGTATCCTGCAATATAAAACATTAGCAATTTTTGATGATAACAAATGGTATTTAATCTATGGAGGACAAAAAACAGTACAAAATCCAGTGTTTCTTGAAATTTATCCTGCTTTAGATGGAATAAATTTGCCAAGGAAAACTATAATAAAAAAATAAATAAAAAATATTTCTTTTTTTCTAATGATTAATATTTTACGAGATTGACGAAAAATTTTTTATTTTTATTTCAAGCACTCATTTTCAAAATTAAAGATAATAATCTCTATTGCTTAGATTCTTGAATAGTGTAATTTGGTTTGTGATCCGTTTATGGTGATTGAGCTAAAGAAAGATTTTATTTTGAACGTAGATAGAGAAAATGTTTTTACAGAATTGGGTTTATCGACTCTTTTAATTAAAAATTTATTGAATGCTGGAATCAGTGAGCCTAAGCCTATCCAAGAACAGGCTATTCCAGTTATGTTGAAAGGGCGTGATATTTTAGGTATTGCGCAGACCGGTTCTGGAAAAACATTGGCATTTGGTCTCCCTATCTTAAGTCAGATTTTGACTTTTGGTGATAAACGCTATCCTAAGACTGCACGTGCTTTGATTTTGGTTCCTACTCGTGAGCTTGCTGTTCAGATTGAGGAAATGATAAGTGCTGTTGTGAAAGGAGCTCATCTTTCAACATGTTTAATTGTGGGTGGAGTGTCGCGTTTTAAACAAGTTAAACGTATGGGAGCTGGTGTGGATGTTGTAATTGCAACACCAGGACGTTTAATGGACCTTGTTCGTGAAAAATTTATTGATCTTTCTCGGTCTCGTTTTTTGGTGTTAGATGAAGCTGATCGTATGTTGGATATGGGCTTTATTAATGATGTACGGCGTATCGCCAAACTTTTATGTAAGGAGCATCAAACAGCACTTTTTTCTGCAACAATGCCAAAGGAAATTAAAGAACTTGCCAATAGTTTGCTTAATGAACCAGTGAAAATAGAGGTCGTTCCTCAGGGAACTGCTGCTGTAAAAATTACCCAAAAACTATATTGTGTTCCTAAAAATGAAAAAAGAAATATTTTAAATAGACTTTTGGTAAATCCAGATTTGGTTTCCGTTATTGTTTTTATACGAACCAAACATAGTGCTGATGCTATTACACGTTATTTAAAAAATATGGGACATGCTGTTGCAACGATTCATGGCAATAAATCACAAAATGCTCGGCAATCTGCATTGAAAGCTTTTCGCGAAGGATCCGTGAGAATTCTTATTGCAACCGATATTGCAGCTCGTGGTATTGATGTACCAGGTATCAGCCACGTTATTAATTATGATTTACCAGAGGATGCTGAAAGTTATGTGCATCGTATTGGCCGTACAGGGCGCAATGGTGCTTCTGGTGATGCTATTACGCTTTTTGATGAAGAGTCAGAAAAGTCACGTTTATGTGCTGTAGAGCGCATAATTCGTATGAAGTTAACGCGTGAAAATATTCCTTTACAATCTGAAGTATATCCAGAAAAGCCATTTATGCTAGAAAGTGATGAGAAAGAGAATAGTAAAGAACGGAGTTTTAAAAAATCTAAAAGCTATAAGCAGACTTCTAATCGCTCAGATAAGGCTGTAAAGTTACACACGAGAAAACCTTCATTTAATAAAAGTGAAAGACATGAAAAAGCAAAAGTGACTGCAAAACGTGCTAAGTTCTTTCGTTTTCGTAAATCAGTAAAGAAGGTGGCTTAAAATTGTGAAGGTTGTAAATTAAGAACACTAATTCACACGCGTTCTTGGTGGTTATATATCTAACATTTCTCTCTTAACTACAAAGCAAAGCTCTATGTTGAAAAATTGTGTGATTTCATATTAAGTTGGTGTTTTTCTTTAGAAGAATAATATCAATGGGATAAGAAGGATAGCGATGATTATCATTGTATATGATTATGGTGAAGTTTTTTAAGAAGCTTTAATGGTATGCACTAAATCAATGCATACCATGTGATTATTAATAAACTTAAATGTGATGCACTGTTGCTTCTATATTAAAGAAAAATAAATAAAATCAAATTATTAAGATTAAAAACAGCATATTTAGATTCATAAAATTTTTTTATTGTTGCAGTACTCTTTAATTTTTATTGAATCGCACATCTGCCACTGCCACACTGATTAAGCAAAGAAGCTCTTGGTAATTGTCTATTGCCTCTTCTATGATCTCCTTCT
>NZ_KL503804.1 GCF_000709795.1 Bartonella bacilliformis Ver097 | reverse complement strand
ATGAATATTCAGTAATAGGCTAAAGAAAAATAAAAACAGTTTCATTTTCATTTTTTTGTTTCCTTTAAAACATCCCTCCCACTATGATGTTGGTAGGTCTACCAGAAACTATGTTTTACATCTTCCCCTGAGGACAGGGTTTTTAATGTTTTTATTAGACAATTTTAATTGGTGATTTATATTGATTTCTTTACATAATAAACATTATTTTGAATATTATTAATTTAGAACAAGGCACAAAATGCTGATTCTATAATGACTAATATCACTACGTTAGCAATCTCATTTTCATTAAACTATAATTACATAAGGACTATCAAGTGAATCAGATGCATCAAGACCGTAGCCGATTTTATACAACCAAGACATATGCTTACTTTAATTAAAGCTGATAAGAAATATAAATTATGAGATTTGATTAGTGAAGATACCTAAAGTTGAAAATATTTATTCAAAATCAACTAAAACGTGACACTATCAAAGATTTAGAGGAAATTAAAGAGAAAATGCAGTTTTTATAGCAAGGTAGGTTGTTGTCTTTAATCTTATAAAGATTTTTCTTTTAAGCGAAGTTAGCAAAATTTAAAGATATGCAAGTCGAATAAAATTGACTTTTAATTTAAAGATTAGAGATAATAAAATAAAAACTAAGTGCCTGTAATCTTAAAAAGATAAATTATATCAAACTATTAAGTATAAAAAACAGCATGATGTTTTCAGAAAATGTAAGAGCACTAAAAAACTATCCAGAATATCAATGTGATATTTCTATGATTGTTTGTAAGGTTTATTCTTGGATGGTACCTTAATATGAATAGAACTGGAATATTTTTCAAATATGCGGTAATTTTAAAACCATAGGTTGGTATGAATAATTAAGCTCTTTCCAGTTATGGAACAGATGAGAGTTATGGTTTGGCATTTATTTGGTGATGGGAAATTGTGAGAGTGCTAAAAGAGAAGGGAATCACACTAAATAAAAAAGATACCCTTCCTCGTTTTATTCATCTGAGGGTACATTCAGCTTATTCACTTCTTGAAGGAGCTATAAAAATTCCACAGATTATTCAACACGCGGTTTCTGATAATGCACCAGCGATAGCTATTACAGATACGAATAATTTGTTTGGTGCATTGGAGTTTTCACAATATTGTCTTGCTGAGGGTATCCAACCTATTATCGGATGTCAGATTGCTATTGATTTTGGTGATAAAAATGATCATTCACGTTTAGCTAAGTATCACCATCCTGCGGATTTTCCCTCTATCGTGCTATTTGCTGCCAGCAAAATAGGTTACGCTCATTTGGTTCGTCTTGTGAGTCGTGCTTATCTTGATAAGCAAAACAGTAATTTTCCTCATATTAAAGCTAATTGGCTATTATCACAAAGTGAAGGCATTATTGCTTTGACTGGTGGTTCAGGTGGTCCCATTAATTTGGCTTTAGCAGAAGATAAAAAAGAGTGGGCCATTGAGTGCTTAATAGATTTGAAGAAGATTTTTGGTGATCGTCTTTATATTGAATTACAACGCCATGGTTCTTATGATCGAAAAGTTGAAGCTGAGCTTATTGATTTGGCTTATGTGCATCAGATTCCTCTTGTTGCAACTAATGAAGCTTTTTTTCTCAATAGAAAAGGATATGAAGCTCACGATGCACTGATGGCAGTTGCGGAAGGACAAGTTGTTTCTAATCCAAATCGCAAACGTGTGACACCGGATCATTATTTAAAGTCACAAGATGAAATGGTTGCATTATTTTCTGATCTTCCAGAAGCTTTAGACAATAGTGTTGAAATTGCATTACGTTGTCATGCTTTTACACCAATGCGAAGTCCCATTTTGCCTCGTTTTACAGAGCGATCTGTAGATTCAAATGCTGCGTTAGAAGAAGATGAAGAATTGTTAAATCAGGCAAAAGATGGTTTGAAAATACGCCTTGAAACAATTGGTTTGGCTGAAGGCTATACATTCGCAGATTATGAGCAGCGGCTTGATTATGAGATTGCAATTATTACACGTATGCAGTTTTCTGGTTATTTTCTTATTGTTTCTGACTTCATAAAATGGGCAAAATTTCATGGTATTCCTGTTGGTCCTGGTCGCGGTTCTGGTGCTGGTTCACTTGTTGCTTATGCACTCACTATTACGGATGTTGATCCGTTGCGCTTTTCTCTCTTATTTGAACGTTTTCTTAATCCAGATCGTATTTCTATGCCGGATTTTGATATCGATTTTTGCCAAGATAGACGTGAAGAGGTTATTCACTATGTTCAGCAAAAATATGGTTGCGATCAAGTAGCTCAGATCATTACATTTGGTAAATTACAGGCACGTGCAGTGTTACGTGATGTTGGTCGTGTTTTGGAAGTGCCTTATCGTCAGGTTGATTATCTTACAAAGTTAGTTCCTGCTACACCTGGAAATAATGTTGAATTGGCACAGGCAATTAAAGATGAACCCAAATTTGCAGAAGAGGCAAAAAAAGAGCCCGTTATTGGACGTATGTTGGATATAGCTTTACAGCTTGAAGGACTCTATCGTCACGCATCAACTCACGCTGCAGGGATCGTTATTGGTGATCGACCTTTATCGGAATTGGTACCAATGTATCGTGATCCACGCTCAGATATGCCAGTTACCCAATTTAACATGAAATATGTTGAACAAGCTGGGTTAGTGAAATTTGATTTTCTTGGTTTAAAAACCCTTACTGTTTTAAAAATGGCTGTCGATTTTGTTGCACGAAAGGGTATAAAAGTAGATTTGTCGTGTATTTCTCTTAATGATGAAGAAACTTATATCATGTTAGCGCGTGGTAATACAGTGGGAGTATTTCAAGTTGAAAGTCCTGGTATGCGTAAAGCGCTTATTGGGATGAAACCAGATTGTATTGAAGATATTATTGCGCTTGTAGCGCTTTATCGCCCTGGTCCGATGGAGAATATTCCAACATATAATGCACGTAAACATGGGCAAGAAAAAATCACTTCTATTCATCCTAAAATAGATCATTTAGTTAAAGAAACACAAGGTGTTATTGTTTATCAAGAACAAGTTATGCAAATTGCTCAAGAGCTTTCTGGTTATTCACTTGGGGAAGCAGATTTATTACGCCGAGCTATGGGAAAAAAGATTCATAAAGAAATGCAAAAACAGCGTACACGCTTTGTGAGTGGAGCTGTTGATCGTGGTATTGATAAGAATCAAGCTGACATGATCTTTGATCTTTTAGCAAAATTTGCCGATTATGGTTTTAATAAATCGCATGCTGCTGCTTACGCAATCGTTTCATATCAAACAGCTTATATGAAAGCACATTATCCGGTTGAGTTTTTGGCTGCCTCTATGACATATGATATGATAAATACCGATAAATTAAATGATTTTCGGCGTGAAGCATTAAGACTAGGAATTAAAGTTATTGCACCTTGTGTGCAAACATCGCATCGCATTTTTGAAATTGGAGAAAATTGCATATATTATTCTCTTTCTGCTATTAAAGGAGTAGGAGATTCAGTTGTTGATCACATTGTTGCTTGCCGTGGGAATAAACCTTTTAAGGATTTAGAAGATTTTTGTGGGCGTATTGATCCTCGTATTATTAATAAACGTGCAATGGAAAGTTTGATTTATGCTGGTGCCTTTGATTGTTTTGGTATTGCTCGTGAAGTCTTATTAGCAAGTATTGAAACGCTAAACGCGCGTGCTATTCGTATTTTTGATAACAATTCTAGTGGGCAGACTGATATATTCGGGATGATGGATGGGCCAAAAGAGCCTTTTATTTTATCACAGGCAACTCCTTGGTCTTTGGCAGAAAAACTTAATCATGAATTTCAGGTTATAGGTTTTTATTTTTCTGCTCATCCATTAGATGAATATCAAACTATTCTTGCTAAAAAACGTGTTCAGACTTGGAATAATTTTTCCACTGCGGTTAAAGGTGGAGCAACAGCTGCTCGTCTTGCTGGAACTGTTGTGACAAAACAAATTCGTAAAACAAAATCTGGTAAAAAAATAGGTATTATCCAATTTTCTGATACAAGTGGGCAGTATGAAACGGTTATGTTTTCTGAGGGGCTTATTGCCTATGAAAGGATGCTAGAACCTGGAAAATCTTTTATCATTACAGTGAGTGCAGAGAACCGTTTTGACGGAATTAGTTTACGTCTTGAGACAGCTCAAGACTTGGAAGAAGAAGCAGTACAACATCATAAAATGATGCGCCTTTTTATAAACAAGGTTGATATGCTTTCACAAATTGAACAAAATTTAAATTCCGGTGGTAATGGAGAAATAGGAATTATTTTGATTCAAGAAAATGGATCACGAGAAGTAGAGGTCGTACTTCCCAAGCGATATAAGGTGAACTTAAATGTAGCGCGTGCTATGAAAACGCTTCACGGTGTTCTTGATGTAGAGTTGAATTAACAGAAAAATGGTGCAAATGTTTTTTTATGTTTATTGATAAGAATAACCGTTAATTAAAGTTATTTGTAGTTCATATCGGATAAGTTTTTTACTGCGGGGTTGTTTGTTACGTTCATTGCGTCATGACTATAAAGCCAATCAAGACTGGACATAATATTCTCAGATGTGCGGATTTTCATGATGAAGTTACGTGCGATGGCTAAAGGCCCCGTTGCATGATACATCAGTCTATTAAAGTCTCCACGTTTTTTGACGGCTGTGATGCGTGGTTTGCGTATTGTTTCGTAGAGTGAAGTGGCTTCAATAAATGAAAGATTATTGCAAGAGAGCAATTCTGCTAATGTGGCAGCATCTTCTATTGCCATAGCAGCGCCTTGTGCTGCAAAAGGAAGAGCTGCGTGTGCACAATCTCCAACAAACACTTGATTCTTTAAGCCTAAAAAGCGATCATGTTTCATTTGAAATAGTGGCCAATAGCTCCACTCATCAATATAGTCAAAAATTTGAAGAATTTTAGGATTCCAGCTATTAAAGAGAGATTTGAGTTTATCTTTTTGTCCTTTCTGTTTCCATTCTTTTTTTAGATTTTCTCCATGAGTAATCGCTACAAAATTAAAAATTTTTGTTGATTGAATAGGATAAATAACAAGATGGTTTTTAGGTCCTATCCAGGCAGTAATTGTTTCTATATCCTGTAATAAAGAACGGAAGCTTTCGGGAAGATTTTCAGAGAGTATTGTGGCACGCCAGGCGATGAAACCACTAAAATCCGCTTCTTCATGAAAAGGTGCCAATTGTCGTAATTTTGACCAAACACCATCGCATCCAATAAGAAGTGGTGTTGAATAAAATTGGTGTTGTTGTGCTTTGGTTGATCTTTCGGTTTTTATGGTTTCTATATTAATGCCATTTGTTGCAGTTTGAGTAGCTGATATAATATTTTCACCTAGTTTATGTTTGATAAGAGAGTTTTTAATAACAGCATTATATAAAATTTTCTGTAAATCGGCTCGATGAATTGTAATATAAGGAGCCTTCCAATGTTTTATAGATAATTTGATAAGGTCAACATGCAGGTGTGTTTGTAAAGATACACCATCTTTCAATTCAAGAAAGTGAGGCTGAACACCTACTTCGATAAGTTGGTTAAGAATTCCCCAGCGAGCAAGAATACGTGTTGCATTTGAGGTAAGCTGGATACCAGAACCGTCACTATCAAGTTTGTTACGTTTTTCGATAATGGTACTTGCAATTCCTTTATGAGCAAGTGCTAAAGCAGAACTTAAACCAGCAATACCGGCTCCAACGATAACTGGTGATTGGTGCATGGACATTTCACTATTAGGAAAATAGAAATAGATTACCGCATATTATTTACATGATATGTGCACCCTGCTGGGTTGGTTTGATTATACTGTAATGAAGGATTATAGCGGTAAAGGGTTGAGCAATAAGGGCAAATCTTTTCATCAGCTGCTCCCATGTCTATAAAAATGTGAGGATGATCGAATGGCTGTGTAGCACCTACACACATAAATTCTTTTACACCAATTTCAATTATTTTATAGCCACGGTCATTTTGAAGATGAAGAATGTTGTGATCAGCCATAGTATATAAATTCCGGATGGATTGTCTAAAAAAGAACAACTTAGATCATATGTTTCATTACTCTGTAATAAAATTCATTATAATACAAGCTACTTCTAAAGACAATTTGCAAATGAAGACAGTTTTCATTGCTGTGCATAGTGTAAAGTAAAATTAATTATTGATTATCTGACATAGGTAAAAATTGAGTACCATCTTATTAATAGAGAATATAGAATATGCGTGACTAAATTAATGACCATATTTTGATGAAGTTTACCAGTTCGAAACACCCTTTAAAAAGGAATAGAATTTTTTTCGATTTAAGTGTGATGGATTTTTATTGTTTATATTGCTAGCTTTTTTAGCTAAATCAAATCCAAGTTAGAACTAGTCTATAATAGATTTACGTTTTTATGTATGTTGATCATACATTTTCACGTAAAGATTTCTTCTACAGATTCAAGATCTTTCATTATTATTTGTCCATTGTGAAAATAAAATCCTAATTTCCCCTCTAACATTTGTTCAGCTTTTTGACCAAAGATTTCATAACGCCAACCATTCATAGTAGGAATATTTTGAGTCATGGTTCTCGTGGCGATTTTTTCTAAATCATTGGAAGTTGCAATAATTGTCGGTGAAATATTATTTTTATTCGCAACGAGCTTTAATAACACTTTAAGGAGATCGATTGCAGCAGTTGTTTTATCACCGATAAGATTGTACTTAGGAAGAGCAGGTAAAGTAGAGGTGTCGATTTTTAAGCTTTCATGAATAGTTTTGATTAATGTCTGCGTCATTGATGGATGATGCCAACTCTTGTTAATATTGCGCAAACGTTTCAATGCATATTCGTCTTTCGGTTTTTGGATCGCAATTTCGATAAGGCATTCATCTTTTATGATATGGCGACGTGGAACATTATATTTCCGTGCTTCATATTCACGCCAAGCTGCTATTTTTTGTAAAATGGCAAATTCACAAGGTTTTTTAACTCTTCCTTTCACTTTCTTCCACGCTTCATCTTCTGGAATATCATAAATCGTTGGTGTTGAAAGAATTGCCATCTCATTGTCCATCCAATGAAAGCGTTTACTTTCTTCCAACTGCTTTTTCAATGAAAGATAAACGTCTCTAAGATAGGTAACATCAGCAAGTGCGTAGAGTATTTGTTTTTCAGAAAGGGGGCGACAGCTCCAATCTGTAAAGCGTGATGATTTATCAAGATGCTGTCCGGTGCAACGCTGTACAATTTGATCATAGGAGATAGAATCACCAAATCCACAAATTGCTCCTGCAATTTGGGTATCAAATAAAGGGAAGGGAATGATTCTTCCCAGATGATAAATAATTTCGATATCTTGGCGCGCAGCATGAAAAACTTTGACAATGTTTTTGTCTATCATCAAATCAAAAAATGGCTGTAGATCAATATCCGGAACCATTGGATCAATAAGCGCTGTAGCATTTGGCGATGCAAGTTGGATAAGGCATAGCTGAGGCCAAAAAGTTGTCTCACGGATAAACTCAGTATCTACTGTTACAAAATCAGAATTGCGCAAAGTGGCAATGGCGATTTCAAGATCTTTTGTCTTCGTAATAAGTTTCATCATTTTACCATAGCAAAAGAAATTAAATTTGTCTTTTATGGTTTTTTTTCTGGGGCTTTGGGGTCATATCTTGACAAATGGCATTTAAAAAGCGTTTGTAATCAATATGAAACAAATTTACAATTAAAGGCAAAAAATATGCACCGTTATCGCAGTCATAATTGCGCCGCTCTTCGTAAATGCGATGTAGGAACACAAGTTCGTCTTTCGGGATGGGTTCATCGCGTTCGTGATCATGGCGGGATTCTTTTTGTTGATCTACGTGATCATTTTGGAATCACACAAATCGTTGTTAATCCTGATTCTTCAGCTTTTCAAATCATAGAAAAGGTGCGTTCTGAATGGGTCATCTGTGTAGATGGTAAAGTATGTGCACGTTCTGATGAAGTGATTAATACGACTTTGCCAACCGGTGAAATTGAAATTTTTGCAGATGAAATTGAAATTCTTTCAAAATCTGATGAACTTCCTTTACCAGTTTTTGGTGAACCTGATTATCCAGAAGATATTCGATTGAAGTATCGTTTTCTTGATTTACGTCGCGTAACTATGCACAAAAATATAATGCGCCGTACTGAAATTATTTCTTCTATAAGACGGCATATGCAAGACAGTGGTTTTACAGAATTTACAACTCCACTTTTGACAGCTTCATCACCAGAAGGGGCACGCGATTTTTTGGTTCCAAGCCGTATTCATCAAGGAAAGTTTTATGCACTTCCTCAGGCTCCTCAACAGTATAAACAACTGTTAATGATGTCTGGTTTTGATCGCTATTTTCAAATAGCTCCATGTTTTAGAGATGAAGATCCGCGAGCCGATCGTTTACCAGGAGAGTTTTACCAATTAGATATTGAAATGAGCTTTGTTGAGCAAGAAGATGTTCTTGCAACAATGGAGCCTATTATACGTTCTGTTTTTGAGGAATTTTCAGATGGCAAGCTTGTAACACAGAGCTTTCCTCGTATTTCATATGATGAAGCAATGCGTAAATATGGCTCAGATAAGCCCGATTTGCGTAATCCAATTATCATAGAAGATGTTTCTCAGCATTTTTATGATTCTGATTTTAAGGTTTTTGCTCAAATTTTAGCGAATAATGAAAATGCACGAGTGTGGGCTATTCCTGCTAAAACAGGTGGAAATCGTGCTTTTTGTGATCGTATGAATGGGTGGGCTCAAGGTGAAGGACAGCCAGGTCTTGGGTATATTTTTTGGCGTAAAGAAGGTGAAAATTTTGAAGGCGCTGGTCCTATCGCTAAAAATATTGGTGAGCGGAGGACTGAAGCTATTCGTACACAGCTTAGGCTTGAAGAGGGAGATGCTTGTTTTTTTGTTGCTGGTGATCCGAAGAAATTTGCATCTTTTGCTGGTGCTTCACGTACACGGATAGGAGAGGAATTAGATCTTATTGATTCTAGATGTTTCTCTTTTGCGTGGATTGTTGATTTTCCATTTTTCGAATGGAATGAAGATGAAAAGAAGATTGATTTTGCGCATAATCCTTTTTCAATGCCACAGGGAGGAATGAACGCAGTTGATAGTCAAGATCTTCTTACCATCAAAGCCTTTCAGTATGATCTTGTATGTAATGGTTATGAGATCGCATCAGGGGGAATTCGTAATCATTCTCCTGAAATGATGTTGAAGGTTTTCAATCTTGTTGGGCTTTCTAAAGAAATAGTCGAAGAGCGTTTTGGTGGTTTATATCGTGCATTTCATTATGGTGCTCCACCGCATGGTGGTATGGCAGCCGGTGTTGATCGCATTGTTATGCTTTTGCAGGGAGTAAAAAATTTACGTGAAATTTCTTTATTTCCCATGAATCAACAAGCACTTGATCTTTTAATGAGTGCTCCATCTGATGTTTCTGCTACACAGTTGAATGATTTAGGGATTAGAATTTCTCCTAAAGTTAACAATGCCTAGTAAGGCCTTTTTATAACACTGATATAGATGTGATTTGGGTAAAGATTATTTAAATTTCTATTTTAGGTTTGTGTTTATAAGGTCAATTAATTTCTCTAGTTTCTTATCATCATTAATGTAAGAAACGTAAGAACTGGCAGGTTTTTTGAGGTGAAAGGCTCTATCTTAATACTATGTCTGATAAAATTGATGAGGAACATATTGAGCTGATAGAATTACGTTCTGCTTTGCAAGAACGTTACTTGGCTTATGCATTGTCTACCATTACACATCGTGCTTTACCCGATGTACGGGATGGGTTGAAGCCTGTGCATCGGCGTATTATCCATGCTATGCGCTTATTAAAACTTAACCCTACACAATCTTATGCTAAGTGTGCTCGGATTGTAGGTGATGTCATGGGGAAATTTCATCCTCATGGTGATGCCTCTATTTATGATGCATTAGTTCGTTTGGCACAGGACTTTGCTGTCCGTTATCCATTAATTGATGGACAAGGAAATTTCGGTAATATCGATGGTGATAATGCTGCGGCTATGCGTTATACAGAAGCACGCATGACCGAAGTAGCAGAATTGTTACTTGAGGGTATCAACGAAAATGCTATTGATTTTCGTTTAACTTATAATGAAGAAGATGAAGAGCCTATTGTTTTACCAGGAGCTTTTCCTAATCTTCTAGCGAATGGTTCTTCAGGGATCGCTGTTGGTATGGCAACATCTATTCCGCCGCATAATGTTGCTGAGTTATGTGATGCAGCGCTGCATTTGATTACTCATTCTGATGCGAGTAATGAGGACTTAAATCAGTTTGTACTTGGTCCTGATTTTCCAACAGGTGGCATTTTAGTTGAGCCCAAAAAAAGTATTGAGGAGGCTTACCGTACAGGACGTGGTTCATTTCGATTACGTTCACGTTGGCACCAGGAAACGGGTAACCGTAATTTTTATGTAATTGTTGTTACTGAGATACCCTATCAAATACAAAAGTCTCGCCTTATTGAAAAAACAGCGGAATTGTTACTTGCACGACGTTTACCAATGCTTGAAGATATCCAAGATGAATCGGCGGAAGATATCCGCATTGTGCTTACTCCTAAAAATCGTACAGTTGATCCTGAACTCTTAATGGAGTCACTTTTTAAGTTAACCGATTTTGAAGTAAGATTTCCTCTTAATCTTAATGTGTTAACTTTAGGCAAAACTCCTAATGTTCTCTCTTTACGAGAAAGTTTGCAGCAATGGCTTGAACATCGTCAAGAAGTTCTTATTCGTCGTTCAAACCATAGACTTTGTCAAATTAATTGTCGGTTAGAAATTCTTCATGGATATTTGGTCGCATATTTGAATCTTGATAAAGTAATTCAAATTATTCGAGAAGAAGATGAACCGAAAAAGGAATTACTTGCACATTTTCAATTAACAGAGAATCAAACTGAAGCTATTCTTAATATGCGATTGCGTTCTTTACGTAAGCTTGAAGAGTTTGAAATTCGTAAAGAATTTGAAAATCTCAAGGATGAAGAAGAGAAATTGCAGGCATTATTGAGCTCTAATGTAAAGCAATGGCAAGTGATTTCAGAAGAAATCAAAAAAGTTCGTAAAAAATTTGGTCCTGAAACTTCTTTAGGAAAAAGACGTACAACATTTGAAGATTCACCGAAGCGTGATGTTAATGATATCTATCAGGCAATGATCGAAAAGGAATCTGTAACTATTGTTATTTCTGAAAAAGGTTGGATGCGCGCTTTAAAAGGTCATTTAAATGATTACAAAACCCTTTCTTTTAAAGAAGGTGATTGCTTAAAGTTGGCATTTCCAGCATTCACTACAGATAAAATTGTGGTAGTAAGCACAAGAGGAAAGTTTTTTACTATTAGTGCAAATACTTTACCTGGAGGACGAGGGCATGGTGAGCCAATTCGTATTTTGGTAGATATGGATAATGAGCATGATATTTTGACAGCTTTTATACATAATGCACAGGGGAAATTGCTTTTAATTTCATCTTATGGAAATGGCTTCATCGTTTCTGAAACGGAAGTCATTGCTAATACTCGAAAAGGAAAGCAAATTATGAATGTAAAATTTCCTGATAAGGTGAAACTTTGCATTCCGATCAAGGGAGATCATATTGCAGTGATTGGAGAAAATCGTAAGATGCTCATTTTTCCTATTGGACAAATACCAGAAATAAGCCGTGGTAAAGGTGTTCGTTTACAGCGTTACAAAGATGGTGGTGTTGTTGATGCAAAAACCTTTAATTTGTCAGAAGGGTTAAGTTGGCAGGACACAGCTGAGCGCAGTTTTAATCGTCAAGCTGATGAGCTTATTGAATGGATGGGGACACGTGCTGGAGCAGGCCGCTTGCTTCCAAGAGGATTTCCCAAGTCTGGAAAATTTACTAACTAATTTAATATAGTCAATATACCTATTTTAGCTGATAAAAAACACAACAAAGGGATGTTTTTAAAGTAAGGTTTAGTACAATTAAAAAGCTATGAACTTTTGTTTATAGTATAGTTATATTTCCTCAGACATTTCCTTCATACAAAAACGCTCTTTCTCAGTCCATAGGATAAGAAGAATGGCACTGAGACTAAGAAAGAAAAATCCTGCCGAATTGATGATTGTTGTTTCATTAAAGCGCTGTGCAATCAAAAAACCAAGACTCGTACCAATGGATGTTTGAAAAAAACCAGTTACAGAAGATGCAGTTCCGGCAATTTTCCCCAAAGGTTCTAAAGCAAGCGCGTTGAAATTAGCTAAAATCCCACCACATGCAAACATCAGTGTACAGTATAATATCATATAAAAAGGAAAGGGGACAACACCACCTGTTAGGATTGATGCAATAAACCAAATAAATGAAATGACGCAAAACAGCACGAGCATACTATGAGCAATACGCCGCATTCCAAGGTATTGGACAAGTTGAGAATTAAAGAAAGATGATACAGCTTGAAATGCAGCACCGACAGCAAAAGCAACAGGAAACCAAAATCCTAAATTATAGATTCCTTCATATATTTGTTGTGATGTATTCACGGATATAAAGACACAGCCTAAAATAATAGAAGTAGCAAGCGTATAACACAGCGTAGTGCGATTAGTAATGACATACCGTAAGTTATTTTTTACAGAGGAATAAGAAAGAGGGCTCTGTGTATGTAGCGTTTCAGGTAAGCGCAGTTGAATCCAAATCATCATTCCAAAGCCGAATATTCCCATAAATATAAAAATAAATTTCCAGTGTCCAAATAACAAAATTATTTGTCCTATTGCGGGTCCAATCATTGCTGCAATAAGAAAAATCATCATGGTTATCGACATCACTTTTGCCATTTCTTTTCCGCTGTAAAGGTCGCGTATAATAGCAGTTGTAAGCACACGCATCATTGCTCCTCCAATACCTTGCAAAATACGCAGAATTAATAACATAGGTAAACTTGACACAAATACACAACCAATCGCTGTAAATGAATAAAAAGCAAGACCAATAAGGACGAGATTACGTCGACCGTAACGATCACTTATTGGTCCAAAGAATATTTGAGTAGCACTATAGCTAATCAGGTAACACGAAATGATATAATGCTGATCATTTTCATTCGTAGTATGTAAGCTTTGTAAAATATCTGGCATAGCCGGCAGCATAATATCAATGGCTATGGAATTGATTGCCATAAGCGCTGCAATGATAATAATAAATTCTTTATATCCAATTTTTGATTTGATCGCATCTATATGCATTTGTTCGTCGACACAATGTGACATATTTATCCTTGATAAAAATTGCGACCGACCAAAAGAGGTTAACAAAATCAGAGAGATTATGACGCACTAAAGGAAATGTTTTTTTCTTTTAGAATTTTTTGTAATTCATTGCACTGAAACATTTCTTTAACAATATCACAGCCACCAATAAATTCACCTTTAATGTAAAGCTGTGGGATTGTTGGCCAATTGGAATAATTTTTTATTTCTTGACGTAACTCACCAGAGGCTAGAACATCAATTCCTTTATAATCTAATCCCAAATAATCAAGAATCTGAACAACTTGTCCAGAAAATCCACACTGTGGAGAGCTTGGTGTTCCTTTCATGAACAAAACGACATCATTTGTTTTAATTTCATTGTCAATAAAATCGTAAGTAGTAGTCATTTTTATTTTCTTAATATTTTGATCTTTGAGAATATAAACTTGTATCAGTTATCATTCTAATCGTACTGATGGAATGAATGCAAGGAGAAAGTTTTAGGTTATGAAGGAATATGTGTTTGCAGCGCTAAAGCATGTAACATACTTCCCATGTTTCCTTTAAGAGAATCATAGACCATTTTATGTTGTTGAATTTTATTTTTGCCTCGAAAGCTCTCTGAAATAACCTCTGCAGCATAGTGTTCACCATCCCCAGCGAGATCATGAATTGTCACTTTGGCATCGGGAATTCCTTCACGAATGAGGGTTTCTATTTCATGGATACTCATTGCCATGGTTATTTTCCTCTATTTATTTATGATTTTTGTAAAAGTCGTATGCAGGAAATGGAAATTAATCATCATGTACTATTTATTCTCCCATAAATTTTGGAAACCAGCTTTCATAAGCTTGTGTAAGTTGATATATTGAAAGTGATAATGTATCTTTTATGTCAAGTGTGTCGCCTTCAACGGTGCCAAGTTTTGTTAAAGAAATCGTGTTTGTTTGTGCAAGTTCTTTAAGGCTATTAAGTGCGCTCGGTTTAACAGCCATAAGGTAGCGTCCTTGATCTTCTCCAAAAAGTTCAGCATGACACGGTGACATGTTGCTTAATTTAACTCTAATTCCTTTACTAGCTTTAATAACCATTTCTGCAAGAGCAATAGCTAATCCCCCATCAGAAATATCATGAGCAGCATGAATAAAGCCACGACTAATCACATCTCGAACAAATTGGCCATGCTTTTTTTCAAGTCGTAAATTTACATGAGGAGGAGTACCCATATCAATATTTAAAATGTCACGTGCATAGATTGATTGTCCTAAATGTGAACCGCAAGGGCCAACTAGAACAATGGTATCCCCCTCTTGCATACCGCCGACTGTTACCACCTTTAACCAGTCATCAATAATGCCAACACCAGCTATTGTGGGTGTAGGAAGAATTGATTCTCCATTAGTCTCATTGTAAAGAGAGACATTTCCTGAAACAATTGGAAAGTCGAGTTCTTTACACGCTTCTCCTATGCCTTTAATAGCAAAAACTAATTGTCCCATGATTTCAGGTTTTTCAGGATTACCAAAATTGAGATTATCTGTTGCCGCTAATGGTGTTGCACCTGTGGCGCTAATATTACGCCAGCATTCTGCAACGGCTTGTTTTCCTCCTTCATAAGGATCAGCTTCACAATAGCGAGGTGTTACATCAGAAGAAAAAGCAAGGGCACGTTTATCATTATTGTCTACGCGAATGATACCTGCATCGCCTCCTGGACGGACAAGACTATTTCCTTGGATAAGTGTATCATATTGTTCATAAACCCATCGCCGTGAGCTTTGATCAGCAGAGTTAAGCAATGTCAGGAGCGCATCACCAAAATTTTCAACTTCTTTGACTTCTTCCGCTTTAAGAATAGTTTTTGGAGAAGGCGCTATCCAAGGGCGATCATAAACTGGTGCTTCATCACCGAGCTCTTTAATTGGCAGGTTAACGACTTCTTCTCTCCGGTGCAAAACACGAAAACGCAAATCATCTGTTGTTTTGCCAATAATAGAAAAATCAAGTCCCCACTTATGAAAAATTGCAGCAGCTTGTTTTTCCATCTCTGGTTTAAGCACCATGAGCATTCGTTCTTGACTTTCAGAAAGCATAATTTCATAAGCTGTCATGTTTTCTTCACGAACAGGTACCTTATCAAGGTTAAGCTCTATTCCTAGGTTTCCCTTTGCACCCATTTCAACTGAAGAGGATGTTAATCCTGCAGCTCCCATATCTTGAATAGCAATAATAGCTTTTAGTGCCATTAATTCTAAACACGCTTCAAGAAGACATTTTTCAGTGAAGGGATCACCTACTTGAACAGTAGGGCGCTTTTCATCAATTGCATCATCAAATTCAGTAGAAGCCATTGTGGCTCCACCAACACCATCACGTCCTGTTTTAGCTCCAAGATAAACAACAGGAAGTCCTACTCCTTGTGCTTTTGAGTAAAAAATAGAATCTATTGTTGTAATACCAGCTGCAAAAGCATTAACGAGGATGTTGCCATTATAGCGTTTGTCAAAATTAATTTCTCCTCCAACAGTTGGAACACCAAAAGCATTACTATAACCACCGATTCCAGAAACAACGCCCGAAACAAGATGGCGTGTTCGAGGATGATCAGGAGATCCAAATCGTAATGCATTTATGGTCGCAATGGGGCGAGCACCCATTGTAAAAATATCTCGTAGAATGCCACCAATACCTGTTGCTGCACCCTGATAAGGCTCAATATACGAAGGGTGATTATGGCTTTCCATTTTAAAAATCACGCATTGACCCTTGCCAATGTCAACGACACCAGCATTTTCACCAGGACCTTGAATGACACATTTCCCTTTTGTTGGTAAAGTTTTGAGCCATTTTTTAGATGATTTATAGGAACAATGTTCATTCCACATTGCAGAAAAAATTCCAAGTTCAGTAAATGTTGGTTCTCTGCCGATTAATTCTAAAATGCGCTGATATTCATCGGTTTTGATACCATGATCTGCAATGAGTTCTGGTGTAATTGCACTATTATTGCGAATGCTCATGAGTATTTTATTCCGTCAAATTAATCAAAATTTTAGTATTTATTTTTCTTGTTATTAGCAGTTTATATCATCAGAGATTTCATTTAACAGATGATAAAGCCATTAACGTTCTATAATTAAAACTTTAGTTGGTTATCTTATCGGATGCAAGGATTAGAATTTATTGTTACGGTTGAAATTATTATAGAAAAAATCTACCAAGCTTCTCTTGTAATGATCAGCTTACTAATTTTAAAGCACTTTCAAAGAGTAAACGACCATCAATACAACCATGTGCAGGTTCAATGAAATTTTCAGGATGAGGCATCATACCAAGGATATTGCCAGCCTTATTAACAATACCAGCAATATTATTAATTGAGCCGTTAGGGTTTGTATTTTCTGCATAGCGGAAAACAATTTGTTTATTATCTTCCATTTTTTTTAAGGTATCACTATCAGCAAAATAATTTCCATCGTGATGAGCTACAGGGCAACGAATGATTTCTCCTTCAGAATAACCTCGAGAAAATCTTGTATCTGCGTTTGTTACTTCGAGTTTTACCTCACGACAAACAAATTTTAAAGAAGTATTGCGCATTAAAGTGCCGGGTAATAATTTAGCTTCCAGTAAAATTTGAAAACCATTGCAAATTCCTATAACCGTGACGCCTTTTTGTGCTTTTTCATGAACAGCTTGTAAAACTGGTGCACGTGCAGCAATAGCGCCACATCTTAAATAGTCACCATAGGAAAAACCCCCAGGAATAACAATCATATCTACATCTGGGATTGTTGCTTCCGTTTGCCAAATTTTCAAGGGTTCAACACCTGTTATGTGGTATAATGCAGCAATCATATCCCGATCGCGGTTTAATCCAGGTAATTGAATGATAGCAGTTTTCATTTATTAATCCGCTTAAAGAAATTCTATAGCATAATTTTCGACGACAGTATTTGTGAGTAATTGCTCACACATTTCTTCAAGTTGTTGCTTTGCTATTTCAGAAGACATATCATCAAGAATAATATCAAAGACTTTCCCTTGGCGAACGGACTGGACGCTCGCAAAATTTAGACTGTTTAAAGCATTAGCAATCGCCTTTCCTTGAGGATCAAGGACACTGCTTTTTAAAGTAACGATGATACGTGCTTTCATTTTTACTTTCCATTATCAAAGAACATCTTTTAAGGATTTGTATTAAACAATACAGAACAATATTGCTTTGTTTTTATTTTACTAAAACTGGACCATTTGGCCGTGGAAGATCATTTTCATTCATGATTCCAAGACGTCTTGCAACATCTTGATAGGCATTAATGAGTCCTCCCATATCACGACGAAAACGGTCTTTGTCCATTTTTTCTTGTGTTTGCATATCCCATAAACGAGCCGAATCAGGAGAAATCTCATCAGCAAGAACAATGCGCATTGTTTCATTTTCCCATAAACGACCAAATTCCATTTTAAAATCAATTAATTGAATATTAACACCTGCAAAAAGCCCCGAGAGAAAATCATTGATGCGAATCGAAAGCTGCATAATGTCTTCTACTTCTTGCGGAGCAGCCCATCCAAAAGCAGTGATATGTTCTTCTGTTACCATTGGATCATCAAGAGAATCATTTTTATAGTAAAGCTCAATAATGGATTGTGGAAGAACAGTTCCTTCTTCTAATCCCAAGCGCTTAGAAAGAGAGCCTGCGGCAACATTACGAATGACAACTTCTAATGGAATAATTTCAACCGCTTTAATAAGCTGTTCACGCATATTTATGCGTTTAATAAAATGTGTTGGAATATTTAAACGGCCAAGTTGGGTGAAGATATGTTCTGAGATACGATTATTTAAAACACCTTTACCATCAATGATTTCATGTTTTTTTGCATTAAACGCAGTTGCATCATCTTTAAAAAATTGAATATAGGTACCTGGTTCAGGCCCTTCATATAAAATTTTGGCCTTGCCTTCATAAATGCGGCGACGACGATTCATCATAATTATCTATTCGTTAAGCGGTCTGAGTATTATTTATAAAGGAAATATACCCTAATTAAGGGTAATTCTCAATGATTGCTGTAACACCTACACAATTTTTATCATTTAGAGAATAGAAAAAAGCTAATTTATGTAACAATATAATAAATAATTCCTTTTTGAAAAGGATCTATATTTATATCAAAGTTTTGCTAGAAAATGAGCAAGAAGTATCAGTCCTTCAGGCCAAGGTCCATGTCCGGATTCCGCATTAATATGGCCAGATTGTCCAGCATCAACAAATAGTGCTCCCCAATCATTTGCAAGTTTTTGTGCTAATGAAAATTGGCAAAACTTATCATTTTGACTAGCAATAACGACAGAAGGAAAGGGAAGATTCTTCTGAGGGTATGGGCCAAATGTCATTAAATGTTTTGAACGTATTTCTTGATTAGCTACATCTGGTGGAGCAACAAAGAAAGCACCACAAACTTTTTTCGCATTATGCACAATTGCATGAATGGCCGTTGGAACTCCTAATGAATGTGCAATAATAACAACAGGTTTATTAGCTTGTATGATAGCTGTTTCAACTCTATTAACCCATTCTCCAAATACAGGTTTTGACCAATCCGTTTGTTGAATACGCTGAGCGGTAGATAGTTTTTGTTCCCAGCGCGTTTGCCAATGGTTAGGACAAGATCCTTTATAACCAGGAACAATTAGAATATCGAGTTGATTTACTTTCATGATTTTTTTTTAGTTGAAGTATATTTTAATTTTGGCCAAAAGAAGAGAAAAGCAGTGTATTTTTTTTTATATAAAATTTTGTTATGATCCGAAAACACGCTTAAAAATCGTATCAATATGTTTAGTATGGTATGCAAAATCAAATTTTTCGCGAAGTTCTTCTTCACTTAAAGCTTTTGCAACATCTTTATCTTTTAGTAATTCTTCTAAAAAATCTTTCCCTTGTTCCCAAACCTTCATTGCGTTTCGTTGTACGATTCGATAGGAATCTTCGCGGCTAATACCAGCTTGTGTAAGTGCTAAAAGCACACGCTGTGAATGAATAAGGCCACTGAATTTGTTGAGATTTTTTTGCATATTTTCTGGATAGACAATTAAATTTTCAATCACGGATGTCAGTCGAGCAAGAGCAAAATCAAGCGTGATGGTGGCATCAGGGCCAATATAACGCTCAACAGATGAATGAGAAATATCTCGTTCGTGCCAAAGTGCAACATTTTCCATAGCAGGCATTACAAATGCACGTACCATACGCACTAACCCGGTTAAATTTTCTGTTAAAACCGGATTCCGTTTGTGAGGCATAGCTGATGACCCTTTTTGTCCAGGTGAAAAATACTCTTCTGCTTCAAGGACTTCTGTTCGTTGCAGATGGCGTATTTCTATAGCTAGCCTTTCAATGGATGATGCAATAACACCAAGTGTTGCAAAAAACATTGCATGGCGATCACGGGGTATAACTTGAGTAGAAACCGCTTCAGCACGCATGCCCAAAGCCTTTGCTACATGTTCTTCAGCGCGTGGATCAATATTAGCAAAAGTACCAACGGCTCCTGAGATAGCACAAGTAGAAATTTCTTCGCGTGCTGCAAGCATACGTTGGCGACAGCGAGAAAATTCAGCATATGCAAGAGCAAATTTGACTCCAAATGTTATAGGCTCTGCATGAATGCCGTGACTGCGTCCAATAGTAATCGTTTCTTTATGCTCGAGAGCACGTTTTTTTAGTGCTACAAGAAGTTGATCTATATCTTTTAGCAAAATATCACTGGCTCGCATTAATTGAACATTTAATGTTGTATCTAAAATATCTGATGATGTCATACCTTGATGAATAAAACGTGATTCTGGCCCAATAAATTCAGCTAAATGGGTAAGAAATGCGATAACATCATGCTTAGTTGTTGCTTCAATTTCATTAATACGATTCACATCAAATTCAGCAGCTGAACCTTTTTCCCAAATGATTTTAGCGGCTTCTTTTGGAATCACACCAAGTTGAGCCATTGCATCACAAGCATGTGCTTCAATTTCAAACCAAATACGATACTTTGTTTTTGGCGACCAGATTGCTACCATTTGGGGGCGAGAATAACGCGTAATCATAATTTTTCCTTATTATGAGAGAGGAGGGTTGCAGCTTGACGTAATTCACTAATGCGTGTTTTATAAAGATCTTTATTCCCATTTTTATAAATAGCAGATCCTGCCACAAATACATTGGCACCAGCTTTTGCAGCTGTTCCGATTGTATCCACTGTGATACCGCCATCAACTTCAAGGTCAATAGGCCGATTGGCAATCATATTTTTTATACGTTTAATTTTATCTTTCATTTCTGGAATGAAATTTTGTCCACCAAAACCAGGATTAACTGTCATAATCAGGATGATATCTAATTGATCAAGTAAATACTCAAGCACATGCTCTGGAGTACTTGGGTTGACTGCAATCCCTGCTTTTTTCCCCATTGTTTTGATTATTTGCAGTGAACGATGAATATGAGGTCCTGCTTCTGCGTGAATGGTTATAATATCTGCACCAGCTTTTGCAAAAGCTTCAAGATAAGGGTCAACAGGCGAAATCATGAGATGAACATCAAATACCACTTTTCTTAACGGACGTAGTGCTTTTATAGTATCAGGTCCAAAGGTGATATTAGGAACAAAATGGCCATCCATGATATCAAGATGAAGCCAATCTGCACCTGAATCAACAACATCGGATATTTCTTGACCAAGTTTTGAAAAATCCGCAGATAAGAGTGAAGGTGCAATAAGAGGGGAATGAACCATTAAGATCTCCTTAGTTGGCTCTTTTTAGCATGTAATATTGTATGATAAAATATGCATTTTATTGCTCATATATGTGGTATGACATAAAAAATAATCATGTATAATTGAAATATCCTTTAAGAATTTAAAAACTGTATAAGTAAAAATATGTCAAATCATACAATAAATTTAATGCCTAAATTTCAACAGAATCCTACTGTTTCTCCGCAAGAATATCGGAATACTATGAGTTATTTTGCAGGAGCTGTACATATTGTAACGACAAATGGCATTAAGGGAAAGCGTGGAGTAACAGTTTCAGCTTGCTGTTCTTTATCAGATAATCCTCCCACACTTCTTGTGTGTCTAATGCGTCATAATCCTGAAAATAAACTATTTATAGAAAATGGTAATTTCTGTATCAACAGTTTAGCAGGGAAACATCGTACATTGGCTGATGCTTTTTCTGGACGTTCTGACTTTACACAAACTGAACGCTTTGGCATAGCTCAGTGGAATGTTTTAAAAACTGGTGCACCTAGTTTATCAGATGCTTTGGCCTCGCTTGATTGTAACTTAATTTGTTGGCATGAACATGCAACTCATTATGTTTTAATTGGTGAAGTGGTAGCAATAAACAACAATAAAGAAAAAGATGCTTTAATGTATTTCAATCGCAACTATCATAATTTACTTCTATAAACCTTATATCTTAGAAAATTAGTAAGCTAATCATTAGCTCTTTTGGGTTTTGAGTTTAATTAATTTGTAGACAAGTTAGTATATGAGATATCACACTGAAATAATTGTTTGTTAGGTGAAAAAATAACCAAGAGAGAGCCATCATTATTAGATACACGAATGCCAATAATTTTTTAATAGATTTTAAAAACGAGTTAAGCGAGAACTCTGATGTTTCTGTTAGAAAACATTTTATTTTGATTTAGCCAGTATCAGAGATAATATAATTTTTTCTGATGGTTGTTTATAAGCTAGGTAATAAGAGGAAATAACACTAAAAAATAACGTACTTGCTCATGTTTTTTTAGAAAATGCACATAAATCGTTTTTGATGTAAAAATTTTATTTTTCCTGAGTAGGAATGAATAGGGATGGTTCTTGTCGTCCTTCGATTGTAGCAGTAATTGCTGAATCATTTAAATTGTGATCGAATGAGGTATTATTGTGTACAGATTCCATTTCTTTTAGAGAAAAAGGCGTTTTTTCTGTAAAGGTATGATGTTGATCGATTTCTGTTATTGTTGATAGTATATCTTTTCGCAGTTTGTGGTTATTTTTATGTGCAATGTTTAATGTATTGATAATGCCAGATTCTACAACCATATCTGTTGTTCCACCAATAAGAATTAAATGCTCTACATTGTCACGGCGTATCAGAACAAGACGGCGCATACGATCAACAGCAACCGTATCACATATAGTTAACCGTTGTGGACGCTTTTTTCTGTTTTTATTTAAATAGCCTAAAAGCCCTATAACAATAGTAATTGCTATGATTATCATTATGAAGAATGCAAGACTCGTAATTATATTCGCTGCGTGTACCCCTATTTTATTTGATAACCAGATATTCATATGGCTTCCCCTATTTGGCAAGAAGCTATTTTATATAAATCCGTAAGCATCTTGCAAGATTGGACTAAACATAAATATGACTTGTCTAATTACTTAAGCCATTTCGATTAAGTATATAGCACGTAATATATTATATGTAATAGAAAACACACTCAATATAAGTGAAAACAATCTATGGCATAAAAATCAGCCATAATCGAGGCAGATAAAAATGAATAAAAATTCTTATGATAGTACAAAATCATTGCTTTCTTTTATGCAATGGGGTGCTATGATTTGGGGGATTTTTTTTATAATAACTTTTTTAGTCATTATAGGATTTTTAGGTGTTTTTTATCCACATTCCCATAAAGTTGCATTGGTATCTTTCTTAATTTTAACCATTGTAGCTATTGTAGCGTTTTTTCTAATGGGAGCAGGCATTTTAAAATGTCATGCTATCTATTTGCGTAAAGATTTGGATTTTAGTCTTTTTGATGATGTGAATGATGTAATTATAGTATCTGATTTTTCAGGTTTTATTCACTATGCTAATCAAAATTATCAAAGGCTTTTTACTTATAAACCTAAAACTTCTTGTTATGCTGTTCTTGCTGATCTTCCAGGTGCTAGTGCACTTGTGTATCGCTTGAAGGTGGCAGCGTCTAATAATCTTGCAGCTCAAGAAAATTTTAAAATAGATCGCTCAATTTTTATCCATTCTACACAGCAACAACCTATTTTGTACAATATTTCTATTCATCCGATTATAAAACGGAAACAAAAATTTTTATTGTGGCGTATTGCTGATATTTCGCATTTTCAAGAACATCATGAATCTTCTTCCTTGAATCTTCAAGAAGCTACCAATCACTTAAATCACACTCCTGTTGGATTTTTATCTGTAAACGCACAAGGAGTGATTATCTATTTAAATTCAGTTTTTGCTAAGTGGTTTTCGATCGATTTAACTAATTTTATTGTTGGTCAATATAGCTTTGATCAATTATTTTATAATACTGGAAACAACAGTAAGTGGAGTGATATTAGGGATATTTGTTTGCAAAATAACAAATATCAAAATTCAAATTGTGCTACGAGTTACGTTTTTTCTTTGTCTTTAACTTTAGAGGATGGTAGCAAAAAACTGCTGAAATGTTTTATGTATGTTTCTTCTTTTTTAGAAGATGAAACTATCTATCGTATTGTTCTGCTACCACAGAAAATGCAAGAAAGTGAGAGGGATTGTGAAGAAAAATTACCGAGTACATTGATAAAATGTTTTGATGCAAGTCCTTTTGCAATGGCAGTGATGGATCAGAAAAGACAGTTGGTTCATGTAAATTATGCTTTTTTGTCATTACTAGGATGCACGGACAAGGATATTAATCTTTATAACATTATATCTCATAGTTATCATGCACAATTAGAGCACGCATTTCGGCAGGTGACGATATATAAAAATTATCCAGATCCGATAGATACGGTATTAGCAAATAATAAGGAACGCCGTTTACGTCTTTATGTTACACCTTTGATACAATGTGATGATTTATCACACAATTTTGTAATTATATCTGCTTTGGAAATAACAAAGCAAAAAACACTTAACGATGATATGGTACAAAGCCAGAAAATGCAAGCTGTTGGGCAGTTGGCGGGTGGTATTGCTCATGATTTTAATAATGTTTTGACAGCAATTTTAATGTCGTGTGATCTGCTTTTAAATACGCACCGTGTTTCTGATCCAGCACATGCTGATCTTACTAATATTAAAAATAATGCTAATCGTGCGGCTGCACTTGTACAGCAATTATTAGCTTTTTCTAGAAAACAAACGCTTAGGCCTGAGAAAGTTGATTTTACAGAATTTTTATCGGACATTCGTAATCTCATTTTGCCTCTTTTAGGTAATCATATTCAGTTAAAAATTATTCATGGAAGAGATTTATGGAGTGTGAAAGTTGATCAAGCATCTTTCCAGTGTGTTGTTATGAATTTGGTTATCAATGCACGTGATGCAATGCCTGATGGAGGTATAGTAACAATTGCAACAAACAATATTACAAGGCAACAAAGTGCTGAATTAAATTATGTTGGTCTTACAGCTGGCGAGTATGTGCAATTGACTATTGCAGATACTGGATCAGGCATATCTGCTGCTGTGCAAGAAAAAATGTTTGAACCATTTTTCACAACAAAAGAAATTGGAAAAGGTACAGGACTTGGTTTATCAATGGTTTATGGCATTATCAAACAGACAGGTGGCTATATTCACTGTAATAGCCAGGAAGGAGAAGGAACGATATTTCATATCTTTCTACCTCGCTATGTCTCCAATACCAGAGATGAGATTATTGAACAGATTGAAAAAGCAGAAGAACAGGAACACAATACAGATTTAACAGGCTCTGCAACCGTGTTATTGGTTGAAGATGAAGATGCAGTTAGAATGGGTGGGGTGAGAGCTCTTCAAATGAGGGGGTATACTGTCTTAGAAGCTGCGAGTGGGGTAGAAGCGCTTGCTGTTCTTGAGGAAAATAAAGGTGTTATTGATATTATTGTTTCTGATGTTGTGATGCCAGGGATGGATGGGCCAACTTTGCTTAAAGAAGTTCGTAAAAGTTACCCCGATATCAAATTTATTTTTGTTTCTGGTTATACAAAAGATGCATTTACTAAAAGTCTTCCAGAAGGTGCTATTTTTGGGTTCTTATCTAAACCATTTTCAATTAAACAGCTGATTTTAGCAGTTAAAGAAAGACTAGAAGAATAAAACAACGTGATTAGAATTAGAAAAATAAATAAGGCAAGAGATACTGGATATAGAACGATACAATGTAGGGTAAAACAATACCGATGTAGGTAAAGGTGCGTTGGGAAGATAGGAGCACCATAACATTAGAAATTTTATATTTTAAATGATTTTTGTTATTTAAAATATAAATTAATAACAGCAGTAAATATAAAGCGCATTTTGATCTTCTAAAAATTAATGTAATGGAGAATAGGGAAAGCTCTGGCTGTCTATGTGGATGAAATGCTATTAATGAAATATAGAATAAAATTCTTCTATGATATTTTATAGTTCTCCGTCATTGGTAAAATTTGCGGTAGCCCCAATGTTGGATTGGACAGATCGACATTGCCGATTTTTTTACCGTCTTTTAACAAAAAAAGCACTTCTTTATACTGAAATGGTTGTTGCGGATGCTATAATCCACGGTATCCGTGGATCACTCTTAACTTTTAATAATCAAGAGCATCCTGTTGCATTGCAAATAGGGGGATCGGATCCTAAAAAATTAGCAGAAGCTGCGCAAATTGCAGAAGATTTTGGTTATGATGAGATAAATTTAAATGTAGGTTGTCCATCAAATCGTGTTCAGTCAGGCACATTTGGTGCTTGTTTAATGTTAAACCCTGATGTTGTAGCGAATGCTGTAGAAGCGATGAAAAGGGTTGTTACTGTACCTGTGACCGTTAAATGTCGAATTGGTGTGGATGAGCAAGATGAAGAGTTGGCTTTAGATTTTTTAGCAGATCGAGTATGGAATGCTGGTTGTGATGCACTCTGGGTACATGCACGCAAGGCGTGGTTAAAAGGTTTAAGTCCCAAAGAAAATCGAAATATTCCGCCACTTAATTATAAAAGAGTTTATAAATTTAAAAATAAGTTTTATAATAAATTCGTAGGGATAAATGGAGGAATTAAATCAATTTCTGAAATAAAAGAACATTTGAAATTATGTGATGCTGTTATGGTAGGACGGCAAGTTTATTATAATCCTTCTTTATTGCAACTCATTGATTCTGAGATATACGGTGAGTCACAGAACAATCTTAAGGATTGTGATGTAATTGATATCATGTGTGATTATGCTACGAAACATATTGCATCAGGTGGGCGTCTTTCTCATGTGACACGTCATATGATCAGCTTTTTTTATGGTCGCGACGGTGCACGTCGATGGCGACAAATATTGTCAAATGATGCAACAAGAAAAGATGCAGATGTGCGTATTTTAAAAGAAGCTTTTTCTGCTCTTATTTAAAGTAAGTTTTGCGAGTATCTCATTTTTATATTTTAGAATAAATAATTTATATTATATATTGTCATTTATAGATAATTTAAAATTATTGAGATATTAAAAAGAAGAATTTCAATTTTTATTCACCTGTTATTTATCTAGAGTATCTTTAGAATACAAATATTAGAGATTGTATTATTAGAGACATTTTAGAATTTTAAATCAAGTAGCCAGAGAATAGAGTGATTTTATTAGAAAACTATAATTAGTCTCACAATGTATAGTATATTTATTTTTTCCTAAAAATGACAATGAATTCTTTATACTCTGTTTGTAGAATAAAATTCTATAAACATACACTCAAAAAGGTATTTTCATGACCGTTAGTCCATTTGATGATTTTCGTACATTACTAACAAATTTACCCGATGCTGATGAGTTCACTATGACTTTAGCAAAAAAACGGCAAACGCAATTAACAAAGTTGCAAGGAGGATTAGGAAAATTAGGAGATATCGCAGTTTGGTATGCTGGGTGGAGAGCTGAAGAAAAGCCAATAATAAGGCGGCCTTTAGTAGCTATTTTTTCTGGAAATCATGGTGTAACTGACGAAAATGTTACACCATTTCCGCGATCTATGACACAACAGATAGTCAATAACTTTGCAGCTGGTGGTGGTGCTATTAATCAAATTTGCGCAGCCTATGATCTTGGATTGAAGATATTTGATTTGGCTTTAGAATATCCAACAATGAATATTACCAAGGATGCTGCAATGGATGAGCGTAGTGCAGCTGCAACGATGGCATTTGGAATGGAATCGATTGCTGGAGGAATAGATCTTTTGTGTGTGGGGGAAATGGGAATTGGCAATACAACGATAGCTTCAGCCTTATGTTTAGCTCTATTTGGTGGAGAGGCTGAGGAGTGGGTGGGTCCTGATACAGGAGATGTAGAGGAATTTTATCAACGCAAAGTGGTGGCAGTAAAAACAGCAGTTTTTTTGCATAAAGATTATTTAAATGATCCTTTTGAGGTTATGCGTTGTTTAGGAGGGCGTGAAATTGCTGCTATGGTAGGAGCTATTTTAGCTGCAAGAATGAAAAAAATTCCAGTTATTTTGGATAGTTTTGTAGCAACAGCAGCAGCATCAATTCTTTATAAAATGCATCCAAGATCTCTTGATCATATTATTATTGGGCATATTTCTACTGACTCAGCACATCGCAAACTTTTAGAAAAAATAGGAAAAGAACCGCTTTTAGATTTAAAGGTGAATCTTGGTGAAGGAATAGGCGCTGCTATGGCAGCTGGTGTGGTTAAGGCTGCTGTTTTAACACATGCACAAATGGCAATATTTGAACAGGATGTCGCTATTTAGGGAATTAAATTGCCATAAACATCAAAAAAATTCAAAATTTATTGTCCATTTGGATTTTGTAATTTTATATAGTCAAGAGGTAGCTCTGTTGTATATTTAATTTGCTTTATTGCGAAAGAGGATGATACGTTACAAATATCAACTTTAGAAATTAATTTTTATAAAAAAGATCATAAGCTTCAATATTGGGAACCACAACACGTAATAAATAATCTATATCTCCACTCATTCTATAAAATGCAATAACTTCACGAAATTCTTGCAAAATTCTTGAAAAGCGTTTTAGCTATTCATGGTTATGTAAATGGACACGAATAGAAACAAAAACAGTAACATGTGCATTCACTTTTTGAGGAAAAAGAATAGCAACACGACGTTGAATAACACCGTCATCATCGAGTTTTTGAATCCTACGCCAACAAGGGGTTGTAGAGAGTTCAACTTTTTAGCAATATCAGCGACAGAGAGTGTGGCATCTTCTTGCAACAAATGGAGGATTTTTCGATCAAGACCATCTATATTTTCTTTTCCAATTTAATTTACAAAAACTTATGAATTAAATGGCGAAGATACACAATAAGTTCATCCTGAAACCAGGGGTGTTTTTGTAACCAAAAAGTATTTCGCCATGATGGATGAGGCAATGGTATGACATTATATCCTCTGGGTTGACGTATAGAGAGAATGTTTTTCCAATCACTGACGGTTTCTGAAACAGTTTTGTATTTTAATCCTGTAATGTGCCATTTCTGTGCATAACTTCCAATAGCAAGAACAAGCTTTATTTGTGGCATAGCTTGAAATACTTCTTTATGCCATATTTCTTGGCATTCACGCCTTGGTGGTAAGTCGGATTTATTTTGGTCATAGCCCGGAAAACAAAATCCCATAGGAATAATGGCAAATAAAGATCTGTCATAAAACTGATTACGAGTTACACTGAGCCAATTACGTAATGTTTCGCCGGAGCGATCATTGAAGGGAATAGAACTTTCATGTACCCGTAATCCTGGTGCTTGTCCTGCAATTGCGATAGAAGCTGTATCGGATAAATAAACAACAGGTCGTGGTTCATGAGGTAAGGGAGGGTAATAACGCGGATTCGTTATACAGATACGACAAGAGTGAATTTTTTTTTCAAGTTCAATAATTTTATCACATCGTTGTTTTTTCATAAGTAAAATAAGCAAGTAACATTTGCATTGTAGAAAGGAGAGCATTTTACTGTGCTCTTTTGTTAAGGTGAATTCTTCTCCATTCTCGTGGTTGTTGAAAACTTGATTGCCATATACCTTTCTTTTTTTTACGGGCTTCTTCTTCCTCTTTACGATAGCTATTATAACTTACAGCCCAACCGTTCTGTACCATTGTTGCATTAATATTTTTGACTTGTTTTGTTTGACACGTACCAAGGATACGCCGATATTTGTCTTTTATATTCCAATAACATGTAACAATTTTTTTTGTTATAAGCCTTTTTAAATATTCTTTAGCTTTTTGTCCACACGGATAACGTTTTGTTTTCATACCACAAAATTGATGGAGCTCAGGAGCATCAATTCCTATAAGTCGGACCATGATATCAGAAACTTTGATTGAATCTCCATCAATAACTGATGCATAACCCTTAATAGACTTTATAGAAATTGGCTTTTGTGTTTGAGCATATTCCGTATAAACAACCATATTGGTGAAGATAGTGGTTACTAAGACAATTAAGCTAAAAACTTTTTTTTTGAAGCTATCTAAATTGGAATGAAGAGTAGCTTTTTCTTTCATAAAATTAATAAACTCATATTTAAAGTACTGTTTTAGAGATAGCACTAACCAAGAAATTTGGATTTTTGAATGTCTAAATTTTTTCATATTAAGCAGTGAGATACCAACGTATTATAATTTTCGTAAAACGAGATTATTATAGTTTGCAACAATCTGTTTTTTATAAAGTAGATATATTATACATCTTAATAAACGGGATATAGAAACATATATTGGCTATAGGTATATCTCTTAAGTTTCTTTTTTACACGAATAAAATTTTTAATAAATATCATTTGGATTGAGGATTAAAATCAAAAATACATTCTTATTTTTGATAAAAAATGCCAAACATTCAATAAGCTTTTTTAGAGAAAAAACACGTGCTCTCCATTCAATAAGACAAAGTTAGTGTATCCAATTTTTTAATAATTTGACTAAATTAGAAGTTGAAACACTAAATCACGACAAATAATATACAAACACACACATTTTATTTTTATTTACGACTGTTCTTGAGAATTGTAAGCTGAAAAGAACAAAAGTAATTATTTGATTTTTGTTTCTTTAAACTCAACATGCTTTTTAACAATTGGATCATATTTACGTTTATTCATCTTATCTGTCATCGTACGGCTATTTTTTTTCGTTACATAGAAAAAACCGGTATCTGCAGTTGACAAAAGCTTAATCTTAATCGTTGCTGCCTTAGCCATAATAATGATCCTATTTATGTTGAAAATAACACTACTTTGTCACTAAAATCCATTTTTAATGTAAACCAGATTTTTCATTAGCCTACGGATGTTACAAAAAAAGTCAAGAGTTGATTAGCTTTTTCATTAAGAAAACACGCACTAAAATAAGTATATAAGCTCCCAAAAAAGCCATTACAGAAGAAAAACCAAAAGGTTTAAGATTCATTGTTTGACCGATAATGGTAGGTCCAATTAGCATTCAAATGCCATAAAAAAGATAAAAGAAGAATTAGCAGAAGCAAGTTCATATCCTTTAAGGTATGCATATAACTGTGGGAGTCCAATTGTATAAAGACATGTAAATACACTACCAAGAAGAAAAATATTAGGCATTACAGTCTATTGATGTTCGGCTTATCTATGGTACTATAAAGTGTGAGGCCTGTTTCTCGTTATATCCGATTGATAAACTAAAGATATTATAAACGTTAACGCGCTCATTTTGACAGACCATAAACCAATACTGCCATAGTTGAAGTAGTGATATAAAAAAATGTGGTATGTTTACTATTTTAAGATTTTAGGTTTAATTTTGAAGCGGTAGGAGTTAGTATAACAACAATTCCAACAAAGACACTGCTAACATATAAAAGGCGTAAAATCCTGCGCTCCTATTTTGGCAGTGTTGGACCGATAGAAAATTCTAGTTCCAAAGTAATAGCATAAATAGAAAGTACTAAACTGCCTCTTTGAGGAGGAGCAGAGAATTGTTGATCCAAAATTCTGATAGGATGAATGTAATTGTCATAGCGAAGTGCAGCGTGAATCACAGAATGAACCAAACCAATACTGGTTGAAAAAATAAAAAACTTAATTTCCAAATTAATCTTGAGATAAGAGGAAGATTTTTTAGCAAGCTAGTATTTGATTGATATCGAGCAAGATTTTTTCAGTAATTATAGGAAGATAAATTCATCAATTACTGATTTTCTATAATCCATTTAATATATTGTCAAAATATATATTAAATTACCGCATATTAGAGTCATGAATGCGTAGGGTTAATGACAATCGATTCGAAATTTTTAGATTTTTCTTTTGTAGGAATTACGTTTCCGTCTTTTCATGGTAGATTTTGTTTTATGGTAAGAAAGAGATGAAGAAGTTAATAGCTGAGGTTCTGTTAATATTTCAAAACATAAAGCACCAGAAAAAGGTTGTACTTCTACAAGTTTGATTTCTACTGCATTGCCAAGTTGATAGTATTTATAGTTATGTTTTCCTATAAGGGCGTGCTGTTCTTCATCAAAGTGATAATAGTCATTTTTAAGAGTAGAAATAGGTACAAAACCATCTGCATTGAGTTTATCAAGAGAGATAAAAAGACCTGCTTTTGTAACTCCGGAAATGTGACCTTTAAATAAATGACCAATTTTATCAACTAAATAGTGCGCAACGAGTCGATCAATTGTTTCTCTTTCAGCCATCATAGCACGACGCTCATATGAAGAAATTTGCGTGGCGATTTCTACAAGATTTTGTTCTTGTTCATCTGTTAGTCCATCATCGCCTAATTGCAAAGCTTTAATAAGTGCTCGATGAACAATCAGGTCAGCATAGCGACGGATCGGTGATGTAAAATGTGCATAATTTTGCAAATTTAAACCAAAATGACCTATATTTTTAGGATTATACTCAGCTTGCGATTGTGAGCGCAAAATAATTTGGTTTATTAATTTCTGTTGCTGTGTATTTGTGATTGTTGTGAGAATATTATTCAGTTGTTTTGACGTAAGTTTTACTTTTGGGGAGAGAGGTATTCTAAATTTATGAAGAGAATTTCGCAGTGTTTCCTGTTTTGTGAGTGAGGGTTCATCATGAATACGATAAATGAAGGGTTGACGATGTTCTTTCAATGTTTCAGCAGCAGAAACATTAGCTTGTATCATAAATTCTTCAATGAGACGATGAGCTTCCAAATGAGGTGGAAGTAAAATATCTTTGATGCGTCCATGTTGATCAAGAATAACTTTTTTTTCGGATATCTCTAATCTCAATGGTTGCCGGAGATCGCGTGCAATTTTAAGACTAGTATAAGCTGCCCACAATGGTTGTAAAATATTTTCCATAAGAGGAGCTGTTTTTTCATTTGTGTTTCCTTCAATTGCGCATTGTACCTCTTGATAAGATAATTTAGCAGCTGTTCGCATTATAATACGGTGGAAGCTATGTTTACGTTTATTACCATTAGCATCAAAAACCATGCGAACAGCTAAAGAAAACCTATCTTCTCCTTCACGTAAAGAGCATAAATAATTGGAAATAGTTTCCGGTAACATTGGCACAACTCGATCAGGAAAATAAACAGAATTCCCCCGCTGTAATGCCTCTTTATCTAAAGCACTTCCTGTTTTTATATAATAAGAAACATCTGCAATGGCGACGATGGTGATCCAACCACCACTATTTGTAGGGTCTTCATCCTTTATTGCGTAAACTGCATCATCATGGTCTTTTGCATCTGGTGGATCAATTGTAACAAACGGTAAGTGTCGCCAATCTTCTCGGTTGATTGTATTAGTAGGTTTTATATTTTTTGCTTGTTCAAGAACGTTTTCAGGAAAAATATAAGGAATTCTCTTGGAAAGGAGAGAAATCATTGCAAGTGTTTTTTCACTATCAATGTGTTCTAAAACATTTGTTATTTTTGCACTTTTAAATCTGCAATTCGTATTTTTAATTTCAATTTCAACGAGATTACCAGATTTGATTTTAATATCTGAGGGTTCATCAATAATGAATTCTCTGATTTTACGCTCTATAGGGGAAAGTTGCCATTTGCCATTTTCTAATTTTCTTACGATACCAAGAGTTTTTGTTTCTTGTTTATCAATTTTACGGACAATTCGTCCTGTATAAGGCGTAATTTGAAAATTTTTATTTCGGAAAATTTTTATAAGAATGTGATCTCCAACACGAAAATTTATATTTCTCATACGGCGAGGAGGAAATATTTCAATATTGGGTTTTGTACTATTTTCCCACTTAAGGGGGTATGCAATAAAACTACCATCTTTATTACATGTATTAATTTTGGCCACAGTGATTAATGATAATTTTTTTTTGGTCATTAAGCTCTTACATTATATTGATATTGAGGTATTATTTTAAAAATCACGTTTATATCTTTAACCCGTTATAAAAAACTATTTTCAAGTTAAAAATTTTCGTGATTTTACGTTTACTTATCGTTCGGGGTTGTCAGTAATAAAAGAATAATTTTGTTTGCATTGTCCAATATTATGTGAGTGAAAGTGTTTTATTTTGCTTTTAGCCACAATTTATGCTTTTTTTATTGTGGAAGAAGCTTTCTTTACTGTTGTATTTTTCTTTAGAGCTGTTCTTTTAGCAGATACTTTTCTTGTTTTTGAAGAAGCAGATTCTTTAGCGGATAAGAGCTCTAATGCTTCTGAAAGTGTTATGTTAGCTGGATCTTTATCTTTTGGTAATGTTGCATTAATTTTTCCCCAATTAACATATGGACCATAACGTCCATCACGTACAGTAATCGATCCACCATCTGGGTGATCACCTAATATCGCTAATACGGAAGATACTGTTTTGCTTCGATTATCTTTATTTCCTTTTTGTTCAGCTAGCACTGTGACAGCACGATTAATGCCAATATCAAAGACGTCATCTACATTTGAAAGGGTTGCATATTTCCCGTCATGAGTGAGATAAGGACCATACCGTCCAATTGTAGCTGTGATCATTTGACCTGTTTCAGGATGAATTCCGACTTCACGCGGCAGAGACAATAAAGATAGGGCTTTATCAAGATTAACATTTTCTATTTTCCAGCCTTTTGGTAATCCCGAGCGCTTAGCTTCTTTTCCTTCACCAAGTTGAATATATGGACCAAAGCGGCCATTACGAAGAGAAATATCTTTTCCTGTTTCAGGATCAACACCGAGTATAACGGGTTCATCATTGTGTGCTGCTTCACGCTCTTCTCCTGCATCTGTACCAAGTTGTTTTGTATATTTACATTCAGGATAATTAGAACACCCAATAAATGCGCCATAACGACCTAATTTTAATGATAATTGGCCATGTATACAAAGAGAGCAAGAACGGGGATCGCTGCCATCTTCACGTGTAGGAAAAGCAAGGGGTGCTAATGTTGTGTTTAAAACATCAAGGACATTCGCTATACGCAATTCTTGAATATTGGTAACGGATGCATTAAATTCATCCCAAAAGTCACGTAAAACGTCTTTCCAAAAGAGTTTTCCGTCTGATATGAGGTCCAATTTTTCTTCAAGGTTTGCTGTGAAGCCATATTCTACATAGCGATTGAAAAAATTTTCAAGAAAAGCTGTAACAATGCGTCCTTTAGCATCAGGAGTAAGTTTTCGTTTATCAATGATAATATAGCCACGATCACAGAGTGTTGCTAATGTGGATGCGTAAGTTGAAGGTCGACCGATCCCTAGTTCTTCAAGCTTTTTAATTAATGAAGATTCAGAATAACGAGGAGGGGGTTCTGTGGTGTGTTGTACAGTTTCGACCTTTTCTTTTGTAAGCACTTCATTAACATTTATTGGGGGCAGGCATGTTAGATCATCTTCGTCACCGTTTATTTCATCGCGTTGATCGATATAGGCAGCAATAAAACCATCAAAACGTGTAACAGAACCTGTTGCTCGTAAATTTGCGTAATTTTCTTCTTGAACTGCTTTAATTTCAACAGTTGTACGTTCAATTTCAGCAGAACGCATCTGGCTGGCAATAGCGCGTTTCCATATTAATTCATACAGCTTTGCTTGATCATCATCGAGGAAATTGCGCACTTGATCGGGATGACGTTTAAAATCTGTTGGGCGAATGGCTTCATGTGCTTCTTGTGCGTTTTTTGCTTTTGTTGAATAAAAACGTGGCTTTTCAGGAAGATAGTTATTTCCAAAGGAATCACTGATTGCTCTTCGTGCTGAATCAATAGCCTCTGGGGCTATTTGCACGCCATCAGTACGCATATAGGTAATGAGTCCTGCTGTCTCACCATTCATTTCAACACCTTCATATAGTTTTTGAGCAATTTGCATGGTGCGAGAAGCTGAAAAATCTAATTTTGAAGAAGAAGCTTGCTGTAAAGTGGATGTTGTAAATGGTGGAGAAGGATTTCTTTTTGTTGGTTTCGCCTCAACACTTCGTGTGTGATACTCCGCTTTTTCCAACATAAGACGGATCTGATTTGCTTGTTCTTGAGATTGGATATCAAGTTTGCTTAGTTTTTTTTGATTAAATTCTATCAACCGTGCTTGAAATACATCATTTCTGAGGGTTTTTAAGTATGTTGTGATTGACCAATAATCTTCTTTAACAAAATGTTCTCTTTCTGATTCGCGATCACAAATAATACGTAAGGCAACTGATTGCACACGTCCAGCTGAACGTGCACCAGGTAATTTACGCCATAAAACAGGGGAAAGTGTAAAACCAACCAGATAATCAAGAGCACGGCGTGCAAGGTAAGCATCGACAAGAGATACATCAATATCCCGTGGATTATTCATAGCGTCAAGTACAGATTGTTTTGTAATTGCATTAAAAACGACCCGTTTAACAGGCTTATCATTTAAAATTTTTTTTTGGTTAAGAACATCAAGGATATGCCATGAAATAGCTTCCCCTTCACGATCAGGGTCAGTTGCCAAAATAAGGCTATTCGCTTCTTTAACAGCTTTTGCTATTTCATTTAAACGTTTTGCAGAAGCGGTATCAACATCCCATTTCATCGAAAAATCTTTATCAGGAAGAACAGAGCCATCTTTGGCAGATAAATCACGGACATGTCCAAATGATGCTATGACCTTATATTGAGATCCAAGATATTTATTAATTGTTTTTGCTTTGGCTGGAGATTCGACAATAACGATATCCATAATTTTATCCGAATGTTGAAATAGAAATTCTCTCTATAACTCTCTTTCAACTGAATAGCCAATGGCAATTGATCAAGAGTACATAAAAAAAATACATTATACAACTTTTGATTGTTATTATTTTAAATACACTTTATAAGAAATTTTAACAACTTATTTTCCACGGTTGATAAAAAGACATGCAGAAAAATACTAAAATAACATCTATTGAGAGATAGGGATAATGCTCAAGGATAGAAAATTATGTTAATAGATCATTTAAAAGTTATCCGCTATATTACAGATATGTCAAAGCAAATGAGCCATATGGCATATCAAGCTCATAGTCCGCTTTTGGCATTGCTTTTGGATATGGTAGCCAAAGAAGGGCAAAGTATTATTAACAATAATGAAGCTCTTGGGGAGGATTCTCAGTCGACAGTGACACATAACCGCCGGAGTGCCGAGTAAGTTTTCCAGCCAAGTCTAATTCAATCAATAAGAGATATAAGTTTTGTAAAGGAACACTTGAATGACTGCTTAATGTGTCTAAATCAATTGGAGTTGTTGAGAGAGCAGAAAGAATAGCTGCTCGTTCTGCATCATCTGCAAAGGGAGCTTTTGTATTAGGTTTAGGTAAGCTATGATTTTCTTGTTGTAATTGAATTGGATATGATTCCTCAAAAAAACTCAGCTGATAACCAGTATTGTTTGGAATTAAGGGGGTAAGTGCCTCTATGATATCAGAAGGATGTGTAATCAATAAGGCTCCTTCTTTGATAAGGTTGTTTGTACCAATTGACCTCGGATCAAGTGGAGAGCCGGGAATAGCAAAAATCAGTCGTCCTATTTCAACAGCTTGACGAGCTGTAATTAAAGATCCTGATCGCATAGCTGCTTCTACCACTAAAAGACCCAGTGATAACCCTGCAATAATGCGGTTTCTTCTTGGAAAATCGATAGCACGTGGTTTCCAACTAATTGGCATTTCACTGATAATGGCGCCACCATTATCGATAATATCATTATAAAGTTTTTTATTTTCTGAAGGATAAATGTGGTCGATTCCGCCAGCCATAACTGCAACTGTACCTGTTAATAAGCTTGTTTGATGAGCAATGCTATCAATACCACGTGCTAAGCCAGAAATAATTGCAAAACCAGTATTTCCAAGAAAATGAGAAAATTGAGTTGTTAGTTTTTGACCAGCAGCTGAAGCATTTCGAGAACCAACAACCCCAACAGAGGGTTTAGAAAAAACTGCAGCATTGCCTTTTATAGTAATAAGTGGCGGTGATGCCTCCATGGCTCTGAGAAATGGTGGATAACCTGGTTCATCCAAGCCGATAAACCGAATGCCTAATTTTTCGGCTTTATTCATTTCTTTTTCAGCATCTTCTAGTGTTGCTATGCGGATAGCTTTACCAAGGCCGCCCTTGTGACTAAGTTCAGGAAGTGCAGCTAAAGCATTTTCTGCTGTTTGATAATGATCAATTAAATTGCGAAAAGTAACAGCTCCAATATTCTCACTGCGTAATAACCGCAACCAGTTTAAACGTTGATGATCAGTAAGTTGGATCCCCTTATCCATTCCTTTTTTTGATGGTAACCTTTCTCTCTTCCCCAATTAATAATCTGCGAATATTTGCATGATGTTTGATAATCACAAGTATGCTCATTATTATTATTGTGCAATTAGTATAGAAGCAAGGAGAAGAAAAATAGACAAAAATTGGAACAGCAGTGACTGCAAAAAGTGCTGATAATGAGGACAAACGCTTAAATAAAAAGGATATTATCCAGACAAAGGTAAAGACAATTACTGCTGGCCAAAAAAGTCCTAAGCATACACCTAGATAAGTTGCAACGCCTTTACCACCTTTGAATTTGAGCCATATGGGGAAAAGATGACCCCAAAAAGCAAAAAATCCCGCTAAAACAGAAATAATATTGTTATCTATTGGATAGATTAAAAATTTTGCAATCCAGATAACAATAGTTCCCTTTAAAGTGTCGCAAAGAAGAGTTAGAGCAGCAATTTTTTTATGTCCTGTCCGTAAAACATTTGTAGTTCCAATATTTCCAGATCCAATGGTTCTCACATCACCAAGTTTAGCAAATCGTGTAAAAAGCAATCCAAATGGAATAGATCCTATAAAATAGGATATCAAAAGAAGAAAATATGCATAAAACTGAAAGAATATTTCAATCTGATTCATTGAGAATTTAATCCTATTTAGTGGTTAAGATTAAACACTGATTTACCTTTAACAAAGGTTTGAATTACACGTCCTTGAAAGCGTGTATTTTCAAAGGGTGTATTTTTTGAGCGTGAGTGCAATATATCTGGAGATAATACCCATGGTTCATCAAGATCAACCAAAATAAGATCTGCAGGAGCACCTTTCATAAGTGTTCCAGCATTTAAACCAAAAAGTTTTGCCGGTGCTGTTGATAAGAGTTCGATTAAACGTAAAAGAGATACGGATTTATTGTGGTACAAGCGTAAAGCTGCACTTAATAAAGTTTCCATTCCAATAGCGCCTGCTGCAGCGTCTTGAAAGGGTAAACGTTTTGTATCAACATCTTGAGGATCATGTGAAGAAACAATAACATCTATTGTTCCATCGTTTATTGCTTCAATCATTGCGATGCGATCTTCTTCTGAACGCAATGGAGGTATTAAACGAAAAAAAGTACGATATTCACCAATATCATTTTCATTAAGAGATAAATGATTAATTGATACACCCGCTGAAATTTTTGTATTATGTTGTTTTGCTAAACGAATAGCATCAGCAGACATAGCTGTTGATATTTGGGCAGCATGATACTTTACTTTTGTCAATGCAGCCAGTCGCAAATCTCTTTCCAAAGGGATGACTTCTGCTTCGCGAGGTACTCCAGAAAGACCAAGCCAACTTGCTAATAAGCCTTCATTCATAACACCTTGGCCAGTCAGGTCTTTATCTTGCGTTTCATGGATTAAAGCGACATCAAAGTCGCGAGCATAAGTCATTGCACGACGCATAACAGATGAATTCTGAAGAGTTTTTTTCCCCTCACTGAAGGCAATGACACCTGCATTTTTTAATAAGCCAAATTCAGCTATTTTTTGTCCATTTAGCCCTTGAGTGATAGCTGCCACAGGGTAAATATTGACCAATGACATTTCTCGTGCTGTCCGTATAATGAATTCGACAAGAGCTACATTATCAATGACTGGTTGTGTGTCTGGCATCATCAAAAAAGAGGTAATTCCTCCTGCTGCTGCTGCTTGACTTGCCGAAGCCATTGTTTCATGATGTTCAGCTCCTGGTTCACCAATAAAAACTCGAGCATCAACAAGTCCAGGTAAAATTGCTTTATTGCTTGCATCAATGATTTCTGCGCCTTCAGGTGTTCCCTGGTTGAGGGATTCTTTTCCAGAAACCGTAATGAGCCCATTTTCAATAATGACTGTGCCAATTTCATCGATCGCGCGTGAGGGATCAATAATACGGGCATTTTGGAAAACTATTGACCTTGTCATTTTTTTTCTCCATTGCAGCCATGGCGCGGATCCAGCAACGCTTCCATGATAGCCATGCGTACAGCTATTCCCATTTCTACTTGTGTATGGATCATACTGCGTGTTCCATCAGCTATATCAGAGGCAATTTCTATACCACGATTTATTGGGCCAGGATGCATGATAATGCAATCATTTTTAGCATGGATTAGATTTTCTTTATGTAAGCCGAAATGATAAAAATATTCACGGATGGAAGGAATAAAAGCACCTGCCATACGCTCAAGCTGTAAACGTAACATCATAACAACATCAACATCTTTAAGACCTTCTTGCATCGTATGAAAAACTTCCACGCCCATATTTTCAATTCCGGTAGGCAATAATGTTGAGGGTGCAACAACACGGACACGTGCCCCTAAAGTATTAAGACTAATGATATTGGAGCGTGCAACACGTGAATGCAAGATGTCGCCACAAATTGCAACAGTTAATCCTTCAATACGACCTTTTGTTCTTCTAATAGTAAGAGCATCTAATAAAGCTTGTGTTGGATGTTCATGTGCTCCGTCACCTGCATTAATTACGCAACAGTCAATTTTTTGAGCTAAAAGGGAAGCAGCTCCAGCGCAATTGTGGCGAATAACGAGTATATCAGGCTTCATTGCGTTAAGGGTTGTTGCTGTATCAATTAACGTTTCTCCTTTTTTTACAGATGAATTGCTGATGATCATGTTCATCACATCTGCTCCTAACCGCTTCCCGGCTAGTTCAAATGAGGATTGTGTTCGTGTAGAAGCTTCAAAGAAGAGATTAATTTGAGTACGTCCATACAAGGTAGATTTCTTTTTATCATTTTTGGGGGAAAGAGTAACATTCGCATCTGCACGATCAAGTAATGTAGTAAGGTCTTGTAAAGTTAAACCCTTAATACCTAAGAGATGTCGATGGAGAAAAATTGGAAATGGAGTATTTTGAGTCATCGTATTCTTTTCTATAACTCTCTTAAGAGCGTTAATAAGCATTTTTTTGAATGTAACAAATGTTTTTAATTGCGAAAAGATAAATAGTTTATGATGCAAATGATTCGAATAAGGAATAATACATATGAATGATCCATTTATGCACAGTGGTCGCCGAAAAAATGCATTTTTTAGTGATACACTTATGTTTCGTGTTGCATCTACTCTTCCTGAATCTTTATTAGAGAATTTTCAAGAAGTTGGGGCTTTTGTAACGAGCCGTGAAGCATGGGATCTTTCTCGTTTGGCAAATCGCTATCGGCCAGTGTTGCACCGTAATGACGAGTGGGGTCAACTAATAGAGCAATTGGAGATGCATCCATCTTACTATACTCTGCAACGATATTCGAGGCAGATGGGGTTGGTTTCTTCACTTTGGGAAAATACAACTGTAGAGAATGGTGTGCGTTACCAAGCACGTGCTATTCGCTTAGCTTTATCTGCTGGTTTGGAGACCGGACATTTAAATGAGGTTGTTATAACAAGTGCAGCTATTGCCGTATTAGTTGGTAACTCTGAATTATTTAAAAGGTGGCAAAATGTTCTTTTATCACGTCAGTGTGATTTTTCTTCTAAGCCTATTCATCATAAAAAGGGAGCTTCTCTTACCTGCGCTTTTGATGATATTGAAGAAAGTAGAAAACATTTTTCCAGTTTTTCAACGGCACAAAAAATTTCTTTTGATGAAAAGATTGGTTGTGATTTATACAATTTAAATCTTACAAAGACCAATGTTATTAATCCAATAGTTGACGGATATCTTGTTAGTGCAGAAATAGATGGTCGTTTGAATTGCTTTTTCGTTCCTCGCTTACAAGAAAATGGTGAATTAAACGGTATCATATCAATCCGTCATTTAATGCAGCGCTCTGGAGAGCATTCAGTACCAGAAGGAAGTGTTGATTTTCAAAATTCTTATGGTTGGCTTTTAGGCAATATTGGAGAAGGCACAAAAATAATCCAAGATGTCGAAACCATGATGCGTTTCGATCAGTCTGTGATATCAGCAGGTGTTTTGCGGGCAGCACTTCAATTCGGTATAGATTTTTTTCGACAAAAAATGCCAAATCAACCTTTACCACCATTAACAGAGCGTATTTTTTCTGACATCGCACTTGATATTGCTGCCTCACAAGCCTTGGTTTTTCGTTTAGCATGGGCGTTTGATAATGCGGCTAATGATCGCTCTGAAGCAGCTTTTGCACATATTATGACACCCATTGTTGCGTATCATGTAAGCCAATTGGTTGTTCCGATTATTGGTGAAATTATTGCACAGCTCGGTTTAGAAAGCTTTATAGAAGGCAATCCATTATCACAAATGTTGCGTGATGGATCTGCAAGGATGCTAAGGAATAATAATGCTAATCAATTAGTGAAGGATGCAATTCTCATAGCTAATAAAGCACCTGGATTATTTCAAAAATTATTAGAAAAAATTGCAACGGATATTGGTCCAGCAGGCCCAAAGGCTATTGAAATTATCAAATCTGCTGCACAGATGGCTTCAACAAATGAAGGAGCAGGTAGATTTTTTGTTGAGCAAGTGGCATACGCAGGAGCTGCTGCATCATTACGTCGCAAAGAAATGGATTATGTTGTTAATGCTTATATGGAAAGCCGCCTTGGAGGGCAATGGAGATCATCTTATGGTATGATGATTGCACGATATAATCCATCAGAACTACTAAATATCCTTTATCCTTCTGTATGATTATGACGGAGTATTTGAATTCTGTCGAGCGCACCTTGTAGTATAAAAGCAGCGGCAGCTGAATCAATACGGTTTTCTCGTTTAGTGCGTGATACATCCATTTCTAAAAGATGACGTTGTGCTGCAATTGTTGATAATCGTTCATCCCAAAAAATAAATGGAATTTTTGTGTACATTGCTATATTACTGACAAAAGTTCGAGTAGTTTGAGCACGAGGACCATTGCTTCCATCCATGTTGATCGGTAAACCAATGATAACAACACCTACATTTTCATAATCAAAAATTTTTATAAGTGTTAAGGCATCTAACGTAAATTTTTTTCGCTGAATAACAGGACGCGGATTTGAAAAGGTTAAACTGATATCAGAAATAGCGATTCCAATGGTCTTGGTTCCCAAATCCAAACCTGCTATTGTTTGCTTAGATAAGAGATGTGAAATAACTCTGTCTATAGTAATAATAGCCATGTGATTTGATTTTATGTTTGTAGTTCTTTAATATTTTAGATTCGTATTTATAATGAAGTTTTGATACAAATATCAATATTTTTATGCTTATAGATGCGAACTTGATATAACTAAATGAAAATATGAATAAATTAATATCAGAATGAAATTCGAATAGAGAAATAATATGTCTGTAGATGATAAAACGATTAAGCGGATAGCGCATTTAGCGCGTATTGCTATCCATGACAATGAGACAGAGCGTATAACAAAAAAGCTTAATGCTGTTTTAGATTTAGCAAAACAACTTGATGAAATTGATGTTACAGGAGTTGATCCATTAATATCAGTGGTTCCAATGACTTTACGAATGCGTGAAGATAGTATCACAGATGGTAATAAGGCCGCGGATATTGTGGCAAATGCACCTGTAACAGAAGAAAATTTTTTTCTTGTTTCAAAAATTGTCGAATAATTTTTTATACACTGAGAATCAATATGACCGATTTAACAATGTTAACAATTGCACAGGCTCGTGATTCCTTAAAAAAAGGCGATTTCAAGGCAACTGAGTTAACAGAAGCTTATTTGCAAGCAATTGAGTTAGCTAATCCAATTTTGAATGCTTATGTAGCAGTAACAGCAGAACAAGCAATGAGAATGGCTGCTGAATCAGATAATCGTCTTGCTAAAGGAGAGGCTGGTATTTTAGAAGGAATTCCACTAGGAATTAAAGATCTTTTTGCAACATATGATGTACATACTCAGGGGTGTTCATATATCCTTGATGGTTTTAAACCAAAGTATGAATCGACAGTAACTGCTAATTTATGGAAAGATGGAGCGGTTATGTTGGGCAAACTTAATATGGATGAGTTTGCTATGGGATCATCCAATGAGACATCATATTATGGGCCAGTTATCAATCCATGGCGTAAAAAAGGATCGGATGAAAAGCTTGTTCCTGGTGGCTCTTCAGGTGGTTCTTCAGCTGCTGTTGCAGCACGACTTTGCGCAGGCGCAACAGCTACCGATACTGGTGGATCAATACGTCAACCGGCAGCTTTTACTGGTACGGTAGGGATTAAACCAACTTATGGGCGTTGTTCACGGTGGGGAACTATAGCTTATGCTTCATCATTAGATCAAGCAGGGCCTATTGGACGGGATGTTCGAGATTGCGCAATTATGCTCAGATCAATGGCTTCCTTTGATAAAAAAGATTCAACTTCTGTTGATTTACCAATACCCGATTATGAAAAATACATTGGTCAATCAATCAAAGGAATGAAAGTTGGTATCCCAAAAGAATATTGTCTTGAAGGGATATCTACTGAAGTTATTGAGCTTTGGCAAAAAGGAATGGATTTATTAAAAGAAGCAGGAGCAGAGATTGTTAATATTTCGTTGCCTCATGCAAAGTACGCCTTACCTTCCTATTACATTGTGGCTTCTGCAGAAGCATCTTCTAATTTAGCTCGCTATGATGGTGTTCGCTTTGGACTTCGTATACCAGGGAAAGACATTATTGAAATGTATGAGAAGACACGCTCAGCTGGTTTTGGTGATGAAGTTAAGCAGCGTATTTTGATTGGAACCTATGTTCTTTCGTCAGGATATTACGATGCTTATTATCTTAAAGCTCAAAAAGCAAGAACATTGATTAAGAATGATTTTGATCAATGTTTTGCTACTGGTGTTGATGCAATTCTTACGCCTGCAACACCGACACCAGCTTTTGGCCTTGCTGATGAAAAAATAAAAAATGATTCTATAGCGATGTATTTTAATGACATTTTTACCGTACCAGTTAATATGGTGGGTTTGCCAGGAGTTTCTGTGCCTGCAGGTTTATCATCAAGTGGTTTGCCGCTAGGATTGCAATTAATTGGAAAGCCTTTTACTGAAGAAGTCATTCTTCAGATAGCGTATATTATAGAACAGGCTGTAGGAACATTCAGTGCTGAAAAGTGGTGGCCATAAAGATAGACCCTATAAAAAATATTTGGGAAATCTTTTTATATGCTAACTGTATATCTTTAAGTTCGAGCTTCCTTAATGCATTTAACTAATTAACGGAGGCAAATATCAATTAATAGGATTATTTGCTGAAGAATTTGATTTTCTATAAGTAAATTATCATAGCTTTTGTGATAAAAGTGTTATCAATTGCAGAGCTGAAATCTTCAGGAGCTTGTCTTGAACTTCATTATTATGCGAGTTAAATACTATAAATCAGTTACTGTATGAAGTTCTTTATGTCTTCTTTGAATTAAACAAAGCATATGATTAAGCATTATTATGAAGTGGGATGACCAATATAGGGACAGTTTTATCTTGGGTCTTGCTGTTAATATGAGAGCAATGTTCACTTAACATTGAGAGAATTAATTTGTAGAATTTAAATTCACGGGGTTACGTTTAGTTATGATGATTAAGAATACATTGAAGAATCATTCCCCGTTGGAAGACGATTTTGAGGGGTACCGTGAGATTGTTGAAATTTCTGGTATCATTAAATGGTTTGATAGCAGTAAGGGATATGGGTTTGTTACACCTGATTTTCCTAAACTTCCCGATATATTATTACATATTAGTGTGCTGCAGCGAGACGGTTTTCAAACGACTTTGGAGGGTGCTAAGGTTGTTTGTTCTGTAAAAAAAACTAAACGAGGATTAAAATGTATCCAAGTGAAGTCTATTGATTTATCATCGGCTGTTCATCCATCAGAAATTCCGGTGCGTACACATATTACGGTTGCTCCTGAAAGTGGTTTGGAGCGTGCAATCGTTAAGTGGTTTATCGCGATAAAGGATTTGGCTTCCTTAGTCGAGGACAGGGAACAGAGGATATTTTTATTCATATGGAAACATTGCGTCGTTTTGGTTTAACAGAACTACGTGCTGGCCAAGTTGTTATTGTGCGTTTTGGTAAAGGGAAAAAGGGGTTGATGACAGCAGAAATTTATCCCGATATAGTACTTCCATTTTCTACGCATTAATAAACTATAGGGTAGCTTTCTATTTTATCGTTATTTTTAATTTTTATTTCTTTTATTGTTTCACGAAAAATTTAAAATCCTAAATGATCAAGAGTAAAATGTTAAAATTTTTTAAAAAAATAATTTTTTTTGTCTTTTTTATAGAAATAAATACAGCTTTAGCACAAAAGCCTATACAGATTCCTATTGATTTGATTCCTTTAAAAATAAAGACGGAGCAGGGGACTATTTTTTATGAAGTAGAGCTTGCCTTTTCTCCAGTTCAATCAAAGGCGGGTTTGATGTATCGTACTCATTTTCCTCGTAACCGTGCAATGTTATTCAAAAATTTGATGAATAATGAGCAAATTTTTATGTGGATGGCTAATACGCCTTTATCTTTGGATATGATTTTTTTAAATTCTGAAGGGGGTGTTGTTTCCATTTTTGAAAAACTTTCTCCATTCTCAACAGATATAATTTCATCAAAAGTGCCTGCAACTTTTGCTATTGAAATTAATGCTGGTGAAGTTTTTGAGAAAAAAATACAAAAAGGACAGCGTGTTATTCATCCTGCTATTTGTGGGAAATGTGAAAGTAATTAAAGGATAAAGGATGGCAGTAGAAAATATTCGTTTTTTTGAACATGATGGTTTGCGGTTTGCTTACTATGAAGAAGGGCAAGGAGCACCTATTTTATTGATTCACGGTTTTGGATCCTCTGCACGTATCAATTGGTATGAAACAGGTTGGTTTTCTTGTCTTATTGAAGCAGGTTATCGTGTTATTGCTCTTGATAATCGTGGACATGGTGATTCAGACAAAAGTTATAATCCTTCATTTTATACGCCGCAATTGATGGCGAGTGATGCTGCTAAATTACTTCAGCATTTAGAATTATCTAAAGCTCATGTTATGGGATACTCCATGGGTGCGCGCATTAGTGCATTTATGGCTCTTTTATATCCAACATATGTGCATAGTGTTGTTTTTGGTGGCTTAGGTATAGGTATGGTAACAGGAGCAGGAAGTTGGGAACCTGTTGCAGAAGCTCTTTTAGCAAAAGATGTTTCAACTATTACAAATTCGCGTGGTTTAATGTTTCGTAGATTTGCAGATAAAAATAAAAGTGATAAACATGCTTTGGCAGCATGTATCATGACATCAAAACAAAAATTAACAAAATGTGAAATTTCTCAGATTAAACAACCCTCACTCGTTGCAGTTGGTTCACTGGATGAAATTGGTGGTGAAGCGAAACCATTAGCGGCTTTATTACCAAATGGCGAAGCATTACAAATTCCTAATCGAAATCATATGCTTGCTGTGGGAGATAAGATGTATAAAAAAAGCGTTATCGATTTTCTTGCTCGTTTTCCTATTATTTGACCTGTGATTTATAAAGTCTAAAAATATTTAATTAAATTTTGCAGACTTTGAAAAAATTTTTTCCAATCTTTACAGAATCATAGGAGTAGCTTATCTGCCAACAAGGAATTAGTTATTAATCTTTAAATTCAGGAGAGCACGGGTGAATGCTGATGAAATAAAAAAACTTGATAATTATTTTAAAACGATCTTCCAAAATTCAGCATTGCAGGTAAAAGCGCGGCCGAAAAAAGATGATTCTTGTGAAGTTTATATCCGAGATGAGTTTTTAGGTATTATTTATCGAGATGAGGATGAAGATGAACTATCCTACAATTTTTCGATGGCTATATTGGATGTAGATTTAGAAAATTAATGTATGTATAATTGGATAAAGCTTTTTTCTTTATTTAATTTTATATAAGTTTCAGTGCTTTAAAGCTTATATAATCATTACGTGCGATAATGAGATGGTCATGGAGAGTGATATCTAATGCATTGGCTACATCCTTCAATCTATACGTCATTGATATGTCTTCTTGGGAAGGAGAAGCATCACCTGAAGGATGATTGTGAACTAAGATAATTCCTGATGCAGATAATTCTAGAGCTCGAGATACGACCTCACGGGGATAAACAGGGGTGCGGTCAATAGTTCCAGTTTGTTGCACTTCATCGGAAAGAAGACCATGCTTTTTATCAAGAAATAAAATACGAAATTGTTCGCGTGTTTCATGAGCCATAACAGCTTTGCAATAAGCTAACACTTTATCCCATGATGAAAAAATATCACGTTTAGATAATTGTGCACGAGCAAAACGTCCTGCAACTGCTGAAATGATTTTTAAATCTATTGCAGACGCTGGACCACATCCTTCAATTTCTTGAAGTCTATGAATATCAGCTCCCAAAACATCGGCTAACGAACCAAAACGCTCTATTAAGTTTTTAGCAATTGGTTTGGTGTCTGCACGAGGAATAGTACGAAAAAGCAATAATTCAAGATACTCATAATCTTCGATTGCATTGCCTTTCGTATTTAAAAATCGTTTACGAAGACGTTCACGATGCCCTTGATAATGATTATTTATTGGTAAAGTTTTTTTCTTACGTTTTTCGTTTTTTGTATTTGTTGTCGGGCCATGCAGAACATTTGGTATGTGTTCAAAATGATCGCTTTGAGCAGATTCATTTTTATTTGTTTTTTTGGCCATGATATTTCTACATTTATTTAGGCATATGAATTAGGAACATAAAAAATATTTTTGGGAGATTGAGTAAATATTTCGCATCCTTGATCTGTTACACCGATTGTATGTTCATATTGCGCACTAAGAGAGCGATCACGTGTAACAGCAGTCCAACCATCAGATAAAATTTTAACTTGTGGTTTACCTAAGTTAATCATGGGTTCAATTGTGAATATCATGCCTTGTTTAAGCTCTTCGCCTTCTCCTGGATTTCCGTAATGAAGAATATTAGGTGCATCATGAAAAAGTTGACCGATTCCATGACCACAAAAATCTCTTACAACTGAACATCGTTCAGATTCTGCGTAACGCTGAATGGTTGCACCAATATCACCTGTGGTTGCTCCAGGTTTTACGGCTTCAATTCCTCTCATAAGGCATTCATGAGTTACTTCTAGTAATCGTTCTGCAGCGCGCTTAACTTTTCCAACAGGATACATGCGGCTTGAATCTCCATGCCAACCATTCAGAATGAATGTTACATCGACATTGACGATATCACCTTCCTGTAAAGATTTTTTATTTGGTATACCATGGCAGACAACATGATTGATAGATGTGCAGCATGAGTGGCTATATCCGCGATAATTTAGGTCTGCTGGTAGGGCACCTCGCTCCACTCCAAAAATGAAAATAAAATCATCAATTTCTTGTGTTGTAATACCAGGTTTTATGATATCTGTGAGCTCATCAAGACATTCTGCAGCAATCTGACCCACTTTACGCATTTCAGCAAAAGCATAATCATCAAAAATACGAATTTTCCCATTAAATTTTAGAGGTGTTTCATTGTATTCAATATAATCAACCATTTTTTGCTTTCGCTTAATGAATCAGAAAGATACTTTTCTACATTTACCTGACATTTTATAGCATAAAATTCCACTCTTGATTTTAAGATTTTATCAGATTTACATTTATAAATAGGATTAAAATTATAGCAAATAGATAAGTGTTGAGTGATTTTTTCGCTAAATTATGTTTGTTTTGATGTCAGGAAATTTTGCTCGTCCTTTTTGGTAAATGAGATAAATATTTTTTATTTCCAGATAATATTAGGGAGGGATATCATTGCGTAGAAGAAAATCAATATATGATTGAGTTTAAAAAAATAACGGTAAAAATTATTCTGTACAAAAATTGGTGAAATGATGGCTGAAACAAATAGAAATAGTAAAAATATGATGGGTGCTCCAGTCATTGTCTTAGTTGAACCGCAATTACCTGAAAACATTGGCATGGTAGCAAGAGCAATGGCAAATTTTGGGCTATCTGACTTGCGTTTAATCAATCCTCGAGAAACATTTCCAAATGATAAAGCTAAAGCTGCGGCTAGCAAAGCGGATCACATAATAGATAATGCTTTGGTTTTTAATACATTACATGATGCAATTGCAGATTTACATTATATTTTTGGCACAACAGCGCGTAAAAGATATGGCTTTAAAACTATCAAAAGTGCTGTAGAAGCAGCAAGTATTTTACGTCAGCATGAAAACATCGGATATAAAACAGGTATTTTATTTGGAAGAGAAAGATGGGGCTTAAAAAATGATGAAATCAGCCTTGTGAATGAAATTGTTACTTTTCCAGTTAATCCTGCTTTTTCATCACTCAATATTGCACAAGCTGTCTTATTAATGTCTTATGAGTGGATGAAATCAGGTTTAGAGAATGTGAGTGATACAGTTTTTCGTGCAAAAGAGATGAAGTTGGCTGATAGAGAAACACTTCATGGTCTTTTATTTCAGTTAGAGGACGCTTTAGATGTTCGTGGATATTTTAGGCCGCAAGAGCGTAAAGAGATAATGGTTTCAAATATACGTTCTGTTTTTATACGCGCTAATTTTAGTGAATCTGAGGTTAGATTATTACGTGGAATTGTATCTTCATTAAATCATTTTTCTCCTAAATTTCCACGGGGTAGTGGTGCACCTGTAGAGCGCGATCGTAAAAAATCAAAAAAATGTGAATACTGATGAGTGAGAAACCAGTTATTTTTTTTGATAGTGGTATTGGTGGATTAACTGTATTGAAAGAAGCACGCATCCTTATTCCTGAATTTCAATTTATTTATGTTGCTGATGATGCAGGATTCCCTTATGGTGCATGGAAAGAAGATGCCTTAAAAGGTCGTATTTTGAAAATTTTTACAAATCTTCTAAAATTGTATACTCCTGCTTTATGTGTGATTGCTTGTAATACAGCTTCTACACTCATGATATCAGATTTACGACAAGAATTTCCTCATATTCCTTTCGTAGGAACTGTTCCTGCGATTAAATCTGCAGCTGCACAAACAAAATCTGGTTTAATTTCAGTTTTGGCAACTCCTGGAACAGTTAAGCGAGCATATACACATGAATTAATTAGTTCTTTTGCTAATCAATGCCATGTAGAATTGATTGGAAGCAAAAAACTTGCTACATTTTCTGAAAATTATTTACGTGGTTATCCTATTGATTACGAAGAATTGCGTCACGAAATTTTGCCGTGCTTTATTGAGAAAAATGGAAAATATACTGACGTTATTGTTTTAGCTTGTACGCATTATCCTTTTTTGATCAACTTATTTCATAAGCAGGCTTTATGGTCAGTCAATTGGATTGATCCAGCAAAAGCTATAGCTAAACATACAAGATCGTTGTTGCTAGAAATAATGCAAAATAAAAGCTCAAAGAAGAATATTAAAAATTATGCTTTGTTTACATCACAAAATATAGACTTTGTAACTGAGCATTTACTGCAAAGATTTAATCTCAATATAATGAAGGGAGTTGACTTTGAAGTATGAGATGAATAGAAGGAAAATAGCTATTTTTCTTTTAAGAAAATAGCATTCACTAACGTGTCCCGTGGATAGCTTTTTGAATTATGAAATAAGCTATTCTGTCAGTCTTCATTTTTGAAGGCAGAGGAGGGTGCGTTTCCTTAAGATTAAATTTTTAATCTTCTTTTTATTTAAAGGAAATGCGATGAGTAAGCGCGAATCAGCAAAATATAAAATTGACCGCCGTATGGGAGAAAATATCTGGGGTCGTCCGAAGTCTCCAGTTAATCGCCGTGAATATGGCCCTGGTCAGCATGGTCAACGCCGTAAAGGAAAACTTTCTGATTATGGTGTGCAGTTATGTGCTAAGCAGAAGTTGAAGGGTTTTTATGGCGATATCTCAGAAAAACAATTTCGTAAAATTTATCAAGAAGCCGTTCGTCGTCGTGGGGATACTGGTGAAAATCTCATCGGTCTTTTAGAATCACGTTTAGATGCGATTGTTTATCGTTCAAAATTTGTACCTACTATTTTTGCTTCTCGTCAATTTATTAATCACGGTCATATAAATGTGAATGGTCGACGCACAAATATTCAATCGTATTGTTGTAAACCAGGTGATGTTATCGAAGTACGAGAAAAGTCAAAGCAGCTTCTTTTGGTTTTGGAGGCTACGCAACTAAATGAGCGTGATGTTCCTGATTATATTGAGGTTGATCATAGCAAGATGAAGGCAACTTTTGTCCGTATTCCTGCTTTTTCAGATGTTCCTTATGCGGTTCAGATGGAACCTAATTTGGTTGTTGAGTTTTATTCTCGTTAATTACCTTATACGAGATATTATTTTTTGTTTTATTTATGCCAAAGACATTGTTTTCTTTGCTTTGTAAGCAGATGAGTAATGTCTTTGACAGAATGTTTTATACGAAGAGAATCTTTGTTATTTTTTGATATACAGAGTATATAGTTCGTCTCTTATTTAATTCAATTTTAGACTGTAATTTAACGTAGATTGAAATAATCTATTTTTACTGATTTATACATTGCCTATAAAGTGATGGAGATATGCTATTTGTAGATAAAGCTTCAACTAAATACTAAGCAATGGAAAAAAACATAAATATAGATGATTTTTTAAAAGAAAAAGTTGATGATTGCCATCCGATTTTTCGGAATGCTCCTTCAACTGTAGAATTTAATAAATTGCGTAAACGCCTTTTACGCAACATGCGGCAAGCAATCGATGATTTTTCTATGTTATCCTCAGGAGAAAAATGGCTTGTTGCTTTATCCGGAGGAAAAGATTCTTATGGTTTACTAGCACTTCTCCTTGATTTAAAGTGGCGTGGTTTGTTACCTGTTGAAATTTTAGCTTGTAACCTTGATCAAGGGCAACCAGGCTTTCCAAAGCATATTCTTTCTGATTTTTTGAAATCTTATAAAATTCCACACCGTATTGAATATCAGGATACTTATTCAATTGTTACAGATAAGTTAGCACAAACGCAAACATATTGTTCACTTTGTTCTCGATTACGACGTGGGCATCTATACCGTATTGCTCGTGAAGAGAGATGTTCTGCTTTGGTTCTTGGACACCATCGTGATGATGTTTTAGAAACATTTTTTATGAATCTATTCCATGGTGGCCGATTAGCAGCTATGCCTGGAAAACTTATCAATGATGAAGGTGATCTTTTTGTTTTGCGTCCTCTTGTTTATGCTGCTGAAGAAGATATGGAAAAATTTTCTCAAGCAATGCAGTTTCCTATTATTCCTTGTAATCTCTGTGGCAGTCAAGACGGCCTACAACGCGATGCAATGAAGGTAATGCTCAATGATATCGAAAAAAGAATGCCAGGACGAAAAGATACCATGATACGCGCTTTAACAAATGTGCGTCCAAGCCATTTACTTGATAAAAAACTCTTTTCTTTTAAAATTCCATTGTAATTTTAATGTATAATTTTCATTTTAAAAAAGAGAGAATACAAGTTTTTTTGATATGATTATGAATGAGTCAAAATAGATTCATATACTTAATCAAAAGAGAAAAATATTTACTTTGTTTTTTAATTCAGAAAGTAAAAATTAATTTATTTGTATACTATGATATATCTATATTATCATTTTCTTGAATTTATAAAGCATATTTTCAATATTTAGATTAATAATTCTTCATGATAAATATATTGAAGAAGAATAAAAAGTGTTGACCAAATGAAAAGTCAACCTTATGTTCCATTTACTTCCTGCACACAAAGTGTTTTGTTTGGGAGCGCGTAGCTCAGCTGGTAGAGCAACTGACTTTTAATCAGTAGGTCCAGGGTTCGAATCCCTGCGCGCTCACCATCTGCTATTCCATAAAAATTGATCAAAAATTAATAAGATGATTCGCTGAAATGTATCTTTTTTTTTCATGAATAAACAATGTGTAATTGTTGTTCACAGAGAATATTTTTTTATTATCTGTATTAGATTGTTATATTTTATTAGTAATTCTATATCTTAATACATTGTTTTTTTTAATTTTATTTTTGAAAATGTATTAAAATAATATCTAAATTTTTACAGTGCTTAATAAATATTTTTTATATTATATTAACGTATTATATTGGCCCCTTGATAAAAAATACTTTTGAGAATAATCCCCGTTCTATTGGGGATATAAGTATTTCTTCTACTAGAATAAATTTTTCTTAATCATATGCGGTGAACGCAATCAGAAAAGTTAATAGAGAATAGGTGGGCTAAAAATGTTTTTAAAGAGTAAAAAGAAATTGACCTCGGTTATTAAGTTGGCATTTCAATTTTTCTTTATAATAGCTACTGCTGGATTATTGACAGCCTGCGCAAGCAAAACAACACAACTTCCAGTGAAAGACTCTAAAAACAACAAGATATCTGGTATAATGAAAATAAAAAAATCTTCTGTGTCTCCGAAGCCTTTAAATCAACAAAATGAATCAAAAAACAAAAATAAACAGATCTCTGTTGGTAAACCCTATAAAATAAAAGGAAAATGGTATTATCCAGAAGCTGATTCAAATTATAAACGCGTTGGGCAAGCATCGTGGTATGGTGAAGGTTTTCATGGACGCTTAACTGCAAATGGTGAAATTTACGATATGAATCTTTTAACAGCAGCCCATACTACGCTGCCTTTACCTAGCTATGTTCGTGTTACTAATTTAAAAAACGCTTCTTCTATCATTGTTAGAGTTAATGATCGTGGCCCTTATATGAAAAATAGAATTATTGATTTATCAAAACAAGCTGCAGTAATGCTTGGCTTTGAAGATGATGGAATAGCAGATGTTAAAGTGGAGTATGTTAGTGAAGCACCCATTAATAATTATGACGGTAGTTATTTAATGGCCTCTTATACGCCTGGAAATTATACTTCGCTTATGATATTAGCGTTAACAGATATTGAGGAAAAGAAGAAAGATACCGTGTCTTTAGCATTGAACGGAGAGAATCAAAAGAAATTAACGAAGGTTGTTGTTAATCAAAAGAAGTCTTCTTGGATAAAATTGCCAGAAATTGGTCCAATTTTAGTTGATAAACCTATATCATCATACACTGAGGCTTTTCTGTAAATAAGTCAGACATAATTTTTATTATTTTAGAAAAAATGATTAATTTTTAAATTTTTGATTTTAAATGATTTTTGAAAAGAAGAATATAATTAGTTATGCGATTATTTGCAGTGGATTACAAAATTCTGTTTCTCTTAATTCTAGTTTTTTGAAAGATTTTTTGCAAAGAGAAAAGATACATTTTATAAAATAATCACTGAATAATTACGAATATAATCTACACTAAATAAGGAATTAAGGTTTATACGTATTGGGTTATTTCATTACATTCGAGGGAGGGGAAGGCGTAGGTAAAACAACTCAAATTTCTTTGCTTGCTCATTATTTCCATAGTAAGGGATATGAAGTTGTTATAACAAGAGAACCTGGAGGTACTGCAGGTGCAGAGATTATGCGCCATATTTTATTATCAGGTAGTGCAGTCCAATATGGATCATTTATTGAAGCAGTTTTGTTTACAGCAGCGCGAGCTGATCACGTTGCTGAAGCTATTAAACCTGCTTTGCAAGCAGGTAAGATTGTTTTATGTGATCGATTTATTGATTCTACACGTGTTTATCAAGGATTAAATAATAAAGTAGATTCCTATCTTCTCTCTATTTTAGAATGTATTGGTATAAATGGGGTGATGCCTAATTTAACATTTTTATTAGATGTACCTGCAATATTTAGTATGGAGCGTGTAAAATTGCGAAGAAAAGAATCTGGAATAATTGATCGTTTTGAAAAAGATGAATTGAAGATTCAAGAACAAAGACGACAAGCTTTCCTTCAATTAGCAGAAAATGAACCTAATAGGATTCAGGTTATTGATGCAACAGGTACAGTAGAAGAAATTTCTTGCCAAATAAAAGATATTTGTCATCAGATAATACTGGATCATTCTTCATGAACGATATTAATTTTTTTCACCAACATGATGATATTGAAGGAATTTTATCACCATTACAAAATAATATTATCGTTGGTCATGAAGAGGTTCGTCATTTTTTAGCTCAGCTTCGTAAAGAAAAACGTTTACACCACGCATTATTATTTGAAGGAGAACGAGGAATTGGCAAAGCAACGTTATCGTTTCACTTTGCTTGGAATATTTTAAGCAATCAAGAAAATGGATTTTTACAACCAGAGCATGATTCAGTTATATGGCGCCAAATTGGACAGGGGAGTCATCCTAATCTTGTATATGTTGCACGTCGTTTTGATTCAAAGATAAAAAAATTCAGAACAGGTATATCAATTGATGACATTCGCAATATGATGTATTTCTTAAATCAAACATCTCAAAATGGTGAGTGGCGTATCGTTATCATTGATCCTGCAGATGATATGAATAGAAATGCCGCTAATGCACTTCTTAAAACACTTGAAGAACCTCCAGAAAAAACTTTATTCATTATTATTACGCATTCTTCAAGAAAATTGCTTTCAACAATTCGTTCACGATGCCAACGAGTTTTGTTACGATCATTGCGTGATGACGAAATGAAACAAGTAATTTCACATATTATACCCAAGCAAGTGCTAAGCGATGAAGAAACTGTTAAAATGATTATTCAAAAATCTGAAGGCAGACCTCGGAAAGCAGCATTACTTATTAGCTATGGTGGGTTTGAAATTGCTAAAACTCTTGATAATCTTTTCGAGCAATCTATTTGTAACCTACCTATTGTTCATAACTTTGCTCAAGCACTTTCATCATTTGATTTGGATATCCAATTTCAACAATTTTGTGATGAAATTCTTGATAGGATTCAAAAAAAAGCTATCTTCTTCGCTGAGCGAGGAGTTCTTACTTTATCAAAGAAATATGCGCAAATATGGCAGAATGTTCATCAAGAAATATTAGAAATGCAGTCATTTAATCTTGATAAAAAACAATTTGTTATCAATCTTCTTTTGAAAACTCGTAAGATTATTCAACAAATATAAGCTTTTTCCGTGACAATATGACAAGCGTTATGCCATTATATTTTTTCTTGCATTTTAAAGCGGGTTAATAACATGTCTGATACGTATTATATAACAACTCCAATTTTTTATCCTAATGGCGCTCCACATATTGGGCATGCTTATAATGCTATTGCAAGTGATGCATTAGCCCGTTTTCATAGATTAGATAGCAAAAATGTGTTTTTTTTATCTGGTACAGATGAACACGGTCTCAAGATGCAAAAAACAGCAGAAGCGTTAAATATAACACCTCAACAACTTGCCGATCGTAATAGTGCTCTTTTTCAAAAAATGCTAACGGCATTAAATTGCTCTAACAATGATTTTATTCGCACAACGGAAGAGCGGCATCATAAAACCTGTCAAGTGATGTGGAAAAAAATGGAAGCTAATGGCGATATTTATCTTGATCGCTATGCTGGTTGGTATTCAATTCGCCAAGAATCTTATTATGAGGAAAAGGATACTGAAATTAGAGAAAACGGAATCCGTTGTGAGAAAGAGTTAGGATCTCCAGTCGAATGGAATGAAGAAGAAAGTTATTTTTTTAAACTTTCTCGTTATGGAGATTCTCTGCTTGAACATTATGAAAAATATCCTGATTTCATTGGTCCCAATGAACGACGTAACGAGATTATAAGTTTTGTTAAATCAGGCTTGAAAGATATTTCTATTTCACGGACCAATTTTAATTGGGGAGTCTCTGTTCCGAATAATCCAAAGCATGTGATGTATGTCTGGGTTGATGCACTGACAAATTATCTCACAGCTATTGGCTTTTTTGATAACACTTCGAAAAAACGTGATTACTGGCCTACCAATGTTCATGTCATTGGTAAAGACATTATTCGTTTTCACGCAATTTATTGGCCAGCATTTTTACTATCAGCGGGAATTGAATTGCCTAAGCGTATTTTTGCACATGGTTTTTTGTTCAACCGCGGTGAAAAGATGTCAAAGTCTATTGGAAATATCGTTGATCCTTTTAAAATGATTGATCATTATGGTGTTGATCAAGTGCGTTATTTTTTTCTTCGTGAAGTGCCATTTGGGCAGGATGGTAGTTATAGCCATGATAGTTTGGTTAACCGTGTCAATGCAGATCTTGCTAATGATCTTGGCAATTTGGCACAACGCTCTTTGTCTATGCTGCAAAAAAATTGCGATGCAAAAGTCCCTAGTCCGGATACATTTTTAACTCAGGATCAACAACTTTTAGAACAATCTCTTCAAGCACTTGAAGTAGCACGCAAAACCATGTCATGTCAGGCACCACATTTAGCACTTTCAGCTATTTTTTCAGTTATAGCAAATGCTAATCGCTATTTTGCTGGTGAAGAGCCTTGGAGTTTACGTAAAAATAACCCAAAAAGATTTTGTACAGTTCTTTATGTAACTGTGGAAAGTTTGCGGCGGATAGGTATCATGCTGTTGCCATTCATTCCGCAATCCGCTGCTAAGCTTCTTGATAGTCTTGCTATTCCTGAAGACAATCGATTGTTGCGGCATATAAGCAGTTTAAGGATTAAGGAAGGGACTGATCTTCCACCACCAGAAGCAATTTTCCCTCGATATATCCTTAAAAAGGATGACGTTCATGATGCTAATTGATACACATTGTCATCTTGATTTTGAAGATTTTGCACAAGATCTAGATGGTGTTATTCAACGAGCTTTAACTTCTGATATTGGACGTATGATAACGATTTCAACATATGTTCATAAATTGGATAAGCTTTTAGTAATTGCACAAAATTATGATCAAATTTTTTGTTCTGTTGGAACACACCCCAATAATGCACATGAAGAACAAAATATTAAAGCTGAAGATCTTATTCATTTATCAAAGCATCCAAAAATTGTTGCATTAGGTGAAGCTGGGCTTGATTATCATTATGATTATTCTTCACCGAAAGAGCAAAAAAAAAGCTTTCTAGAACATGTTATTGCTTCCCGAGAGACACAGCTGCCTCTTGTTATTCATTCACGCAATGCTGATACAGATATGGAGAAAATATTATATGAACAAATGAAGGAGGGGGATTTCCCCTTTATTCTTCATTGCTATTCATCTGGAATGCGGCTTGCTCATGCTGGTATTGAACTTGGTGGATATGTATCTTTTTCAGGTATTCTCACATTTAAAAATGCACTTAAAATTCGTGAAATAGCAAAGAGTGTACCTCATGAACGTTTATTAGTTGAAACAGATGCACCATTTTTAGCACCAATACCTCATCGTGGCGAAATAAATGAGCCATCTTTTGTGTGTCATACTGCAGCTATACTAGCTGAAATTCTTGATTTAAGCATTGAAGAAACAGCTCAGATTACAACACAAAATGCCTTTCGTTTGTTTAGTAAAATGAAATAAAGAGAATGTCTGATTGCTACCGATTTACGATATTGGGTTGTGGTTCATCACCAGGAGTTCCGCGTCCTAATGGTTTTTGGGGAGCGTGTGATCCGAATAATCCTAAAAATAAACGTTATAGAACTTCTTTATTAGTTGAGAGAATTCAAAAATCAGGCTTAAAAACAACTGTTATTATTGATACTGGTCCGGATTTTCGATCACAAATGTTAGATATGCGTGTTAGCCATCTTAATGCTGCTATTTACACGCATCCTCATGCAGACCACACTCATGGTATTAACGATTTACGTAGCTATGCACTCGCACAAAAGTGTTTAATAGATATTTATGCAAATGCATTCACGCTAAAGCACCTTAATAAGGCTTTTGGTTATTGTTTTCAAACACCAAAGGGATCATGTTATTCTCCAATTTTAAAAGCGCATCTTATAGATGAAGAGAGTAAATTCACAATTAGCGGGCAGGGTGGAGAAATTACTTTTAACACGCACTTACAGCTTCATGGTACTATTCATTCTTTGGGTTTTCGTATTTGCAATGTTGCTTATTGCACAGATGTGAACCAATTTCCTGAAAAAATACTTCCAGGTCTTATGAATTTGGATGTTTTAATTATTGATGCTCTTCAATTTAAACCTCATCCTAGTCATTTTTCGGTTGATCAAGCATTGTATTGGATAAATTATCTTAAGCCCAAACGAGCTATATTAACACATATGGATAATTCGCTAGATTATAACGATGTTATAAAATACGTTCCACCACATATTGAACCAGCATATCAAGGACTTAACTTTGAAATTGAAGCTGAAGATTAAAGCTGTCATAGATTACTGATTTTTTGTGTGTTTATTAAAAAGTTCCATAATATATATTATGCAATCGTAAGATGAATACATACAATAGTAGGATAAACATATGCTTAAAATATTTATCTAATTATTCTTTTGTGCACCTAATTGGGGGAATAATTGCATGATAGCTCCAATACAGTAAATATAAATGCCAGTAATTGAAATTCCAACCTTAACCCAATATGGGGTATTAAGCTGATAATAAAGTGCAGCAGCACCGAAAGCACACCATATAAGAAAAATTGGAAGATTAAGCATGCGTAAACGAATAACTCTTACTGGGTGAATAAAATAAATAGGTAAGAAAGAAAGAATTGCTGAAAGCAAAACAGTGATAAACGCAATCCATTCTCCTGGCTTTACCACAAAAAGCATGAAAAGAATCATATTCCAAACTACAGGAAATCCTTTAAAAAAATTCTCTTTTGTTTTCATTCCAGTATCTGCATAGTAGATAGCTGACGAGATAACAACAATAGCACTTAATAAAAACGATAATCCTGGTCTCATAAAACCGCTTTGATAAAAAGCAAAAGTTGGGATTAAAACATAAGTTACATAATCAATAATGTTGTCTAATAATTCACCAGACCACGTTGGCAGTACAGATTTAACATCAAGTTTGCGTGCAATTGGCCCATCGATTCCATCAACAAGAAGAGCAAGTCCAAGCCAACAAAACATAGTAATCCACTCTTTTTCAGATGCAGATATCAAAGAAAGAAATGCTAAAAATGAACCTGAAGCTGTTAGCAAGTGGACAGAAAAAGCCCTTGCTTGTGGTACTATTATTGTTTTTTTGCACAAACAGTTTGGTTTAAGTTTCAATTTTTTATCCTCGTTTCCCAACTCGATTATTTTTTTTATGTTTGTATCGTAATATTTATTAGGTTATGCAATAAGAAAAAGTATTTTATTATAATTTAGAAAATAAGATAAATTAATATTGTGATATCTAAAAAAAACGGACATAGCGATATAGCTGTTATTGGTACAGGTCCAATTGGTATGCTAACAGCACTTAATCTTGTGCACGAAGGTTATTCCGTTTCTCTTATTGGTTTGCCTCCCCATACGAGTGAGCTACGGACATCTGCTCTTATGATGCCAGCAATTCGTATGCTTCAAAAGCTTAACATTTGGGATATTATCAAATGTCATGCTGCAGCTTTATCCTCAATAAGAATTATTGATGCAACATCTAGAATTATACGCTCTCCTACTATAAGTTTTTATTCTTCTGAGATTAATGAAGAATTTTTCGGTTATAATATACCTAATTCCACACTGAACAATGCTTTAATGCATGCCATCACGCATACACCAGGTATTGCAAAGTTTCCTTCTTTAGCAAAATTCTTTCATCATCAACAAGATCATGTATGTATCACTCTTTCAGATGGTCAGTTAATTCAAGCATCACTTATTATTGCAGCCGATGGGCGGAACTCTTTAGCACGGCAAGCAGCTGGAATTAATGTGAAACAATGGAACTATCCACAGACAGCTCTTATCTTAAATTTTTTACATACTTTACCTCATAATAACATATCAAATGAATTTCATACAAAGGATGGTCCTTTTACACAAGTTCCTTTACCAGGAAATAAATCTAGTCTTGTATGGGTTTCTAATCTCATGCATGCTAAAGAATTATTGAATATGAAGTCTGAAGTGATTGCTAAAATTATTGAAGATAAAATGCAATCAATGCTCGGTAAGATAACAGTAGACACAGCAGTTCAAGCGTACCCTCTCTCAGGTCTTATTTCTAGTTGCTTTGCTGCTAATCGAACAATTTTAGTAGGAGAAGCCGCTCATGTTTTTCCTCCTATTGGAGCACAGGGATTAAATTTGGGATTTCGTGATGTTCAAACTTTAATTGATATTTTATCTAATAAAATCTCTGATTTTAATCCTAAGACGATTATTTCCTATTATAATCGATATCGTAAACCTGATATATTCATTCATACAGCATCTATTCATGCACTAAATTGTGCTCTGCTTTCTAATATGTTTCCTATTCATATTATGCGAAGTATTGGATTTGAATTATTACGTAATTTTTCGCCGTTACGTAATTTTTTTATGCGAGAAGGAATACATCCCGGTTATGGATTAAAGGAATTGATAATCAAAAGAATACTCTCTTAGGTTGTAATTAAAATATTTTACAAAAAATACGCGATTTAAAATAAATATTGATCAAAGGACAAAAATAATTACATTAAAAATGTTTAGAACCGTATTTGGGTGGTTGACCTTTGGCAGGAACCCTGTAGAAAAGCGTATATCTTTAAAATGGTTTGGAGGGGTGGCCGAGCGGTTTAAGGCACCGGTCTTGAAAACCGGCGTGCAAGAAACTGTACCGTGGGTTCGAATCCCACCCCCTCCGCCACACTCAAAAGGGTCTTCAAGGGGTTTTCTTAAAGAGTCTTTATTTAGAAAATTTTAGTATAATCCGGTAGCGATTTGCGCTTCTTCTGACATGAGATCGGGTGTCCATGGTGGGTCAAATGTCATGGCCACTTCAACTCCTAAAACACCCTCAACTGCACTCACAGCATTTTCTACCCAGCCTGGCATTTCACCTGCAACAGGACAACCAGGTGCTGTAAGTGTCATTTCAATTTTTACTGAACGATCATCTTCAATATCAATACGATAAATCAACCCTAGTTCATAGATATCAGCAGGAATTTCTGGATCATAAATGGTTTTAAGAGCAGCAACGATATCATTCGTCATACGATCAATTTCAGCTGCTGGAATTGCTGATATATAAGCTTTTTCTTTTCCATCTTCTCTATCAACTGATTGAGCAGAATGACATGATGCTTCAGTTGATTTATCCATTAAAAAATGTCCTTGCTTTTTCTAATGCTTTAACTAGTTGGTCAACATCTTCGTGATTATTATACATGGCTAATGATGCACGACAAGTTGATGTTGAGCTAAAATGTTGCAACAGAGGCTGTGCACAATGTGTTCCTGCACGTATAGCAATCCCTTCCCGATCAATAAACATTGCGATATCATGTGGATGAATGCCTTCAATTGTAAAAGATACGATAGGTCCCTTGTTAGGGGCACGACCATAAATACGCAATGATTTAACTGTTTCAAGCCTTTCATGCATATAAGCCAAAAGTTCCAGTTCATGTGCATGAATAGAATTTTTATTTTTTTCATCTATGTAATTAATAGCAGTAGCCAATCCAACAGCCTCGACTATAGGAGGAGTTCCAGCTTCAAAACGATATGGAAGAGAGTTGTAGGAAACCTGATCGACAGTTATCTCCTCAATCATCTCCCCTCCTCCTTGAAAAGGATTCATCTCTTCTAAGCGAGATTTTTTTCCATAAAGAACACCAATACCTGTAGGACCATAAATCTTATGACCGGTAAAAACATACCAATCACAATCAAGGTCTTGCATGTCAACTGTTAAATGCACAATTCCCTGAGAACCATCGATAAGAACGGGAACAGCATTTTGGTGCGCTAGCTTTACTATCTCTTTAACAGGGGGAACAGTTCCCAATACATTTGACATATGAGTAATAGCAACAAGCCGAGTTTTATTACTAAAAGCTTTTTGAACATCTTCAATGTGTAAAATACCATCTTCATCAACGGGCACAAAAACAAGCTTAACACCTTTGCGTTCACGGATAAAATGCCAGGGAACAATATTTGAATGATGCTCCATGATCGTGAGAATGATTTCGTCACCTTCATTCAAACTAGACATTCCCCAACCATAAGCTACAGTATTGATAGCTTCTGTTGCATTTTTAGTAAAAATAACCTCTTCAACTGTTTGTGCATTTAAAAAAGAACGAACCGTTTCACGAGAATTTTCATAAAATTGTGTTGCTGAATTTGATAAAAAATGTATTCCTCGATGGACATTAGCATAACTGCTTTGATGAATATTATTCATTGCCTCGAGAACTGGTTGTGGCTTTTGAGAAGAAGCTCCGTTGTCAAGATAAGCTAATCGCTTACCATAAACAGTATGGTGCAAAATAGGAAAATCACGTCGAATTTCTTCTACATTATAATTCAATGTTTGTGTGTGATTTTCCATTTTTTTCCTTAGAGATATTTTTGTTTAACCAGTTACCAAGGATATTATCCAAAATAATTTGGACATCATCTTGATTGATGTCATCAATTAATTCTGAAACAAACCCCTTGATTATAAGTGCACGAGCCATTTTAAAGGAAATACCACGTGCCATTAGATAAAAAAGATGGTCACGGTTAATTTTAGTAACCGTTGCACCATGACCACAAGAAACATCATCAGCAAAAATCTCTAACTCAGGTTTTGCGTCAAATTCTGCATCATCTGAAAGGATAAGACTATTACAAGCCATACGTGCATCTGTTTTTTGAGCTTTTTTTGCAACACGTATCATTCCTTGAAAAACACCATGAGCCTTATCCGTAATCACATTGCGTATGATCTCCGTTGAGGTTGATGCTTCTTCAGCGTGGAGAACATTCATTGTAATATCACTATGTGTTTGCCCAGATAATAAATTGATCACGCGCAATTGAAAATTAGCTTCTTTTTCCTGTAATTCTATATCAATTTCTTGACGATTAAGCTGGCTACCTATGTTAATTATATAAAGTGATAATTTAGCATTTTCACCAAGCACAGCACGAAATCGACCAAATTGTGTAGAATTCACTCCTCGATCTTGGATAAGGATCCATGTAACATCACTATGCGCTGCAACATGCAGTAAACATATAGAACTGACAAGGCTATTTTGGTCGTTACCAATTTGGCGTTCAATCATTGTAACTTGACTTTTTTTTCCAACCTTAATCTCTGAAAAAATATGCGATTGCCCACTCATTTGAATATTTTGTAACTCGATTGGGACATCTAATTTTGTATTTTCAGGAATTTGAAAAATCCAACCATCCGTTACAAAAGCTGTATTTAATTGCCCAATAAAGTCATCATCAGAAATCACTTGATCTATTATTTTTGTATCATTTTCTTCTAATAAATCTGCAATTTTTTTTACTATAATATTCGCTATTTTTGATTGTGTGAATACTTTACCATTTTGGATAGCAAAAATAATATTTTCCGAAAGTAATGGATTGATAAATTCTTGATTATTTATTTCTGAAAAGTCACTAACAGATTTCAATAAAGTACGTAGATTAGTATAGTGCCAATTTTCAATTTTGCGTGAAGGCAACTTTGTTTTTTGAAATAACTCAATAGCCCTTCTGCGTATCGCCTGCACTTCTTTATTGCCTGGTAAATTGTTGACACGTTGATTAAAATAATTGATGATATTAGTCTCAATTTCTATTAATTCTTGCTGCGAGTTCATACTCATATTTAATGACCTCAAGCTGCTTCACCGATGATATCAGCATATCCATTTTTTTCTAAATAAAGTGCTAATGATTTGTCTCCACTTTTTATGATATGACCTTTATGGAGAATATGCACCGTATCTGGTACAATATAATCAAGCAACCGCTGATAGTGAGTAATAATTAAAAATGAGCGTTCCAAGCTACGAAGTCTGTTAACACCATCAGCAACAATTTTTAATGCATCAATATCTAAGCCAGAATCTGTCTCATCTAAAATACAAAGTGTAGGTTCAAGTAGAGCCATTTGAAGAATTTCAGCTCGTTTTTTTTCTCCACCTGAAAAGCCAACATTTAATGGGCGCTTAAGCATGTCCATATCGATTTCAAGTTTGGAAGCAATTTCTTTAACACGTTTAATAAATTGAGGAATTTTAAGCTCTTCATCATTACGGGCTTTACGTTGAGAATTCATAGCAACCTTTAAAAATTCCATTGTCGCAATACCTGGTATTTCCATCGGATATTGAAATGCAAGAAAAATACCAAATGCTGCACGTTCTGCTGGATCCATCTCTAAAATGGATTGTCCATTATAAAGAATATCTCCCTTTGTTATTTTATAATCATCATGACCAGCAAGCAAATAAGATAAAGTAGACTTCCCTGCTCCATTTTGTCCCATAATGGCAGCAACTTCACCATTTTGAATAGTTAAATTTAAATCACAAATAATCTCTGTATTGGTTTCAGAAATACAAGCATGTAAATTTTTGATTTCTAACATAATTTAATCCTGGTTTCGTTACTTTAATATTCAACGAGCATTTCTATTTTATTAATAATTAACCTACACTACCCTCGAGGCTAATACCAATGAGCTTTTGTGCTTCGACCGCAAATTCCATGGGAAGCTTTTGAATCACTTCTTTTACAAAACCATTAACGATTAACGCGATAGCTTCTTCTTCAGGAATCCCTCTTTGCATAACATAAAAAAGCTGATCATCAGATATTTTTGATGTCGTTGCTTCATGTTCAAATTGGACTGTTGCATTTTTTGCTTCAATATAAGGTACTGTATGAGCACCACAGTTATTACCAATTAACAAACTGTCACATTGAGTAAAATTACGAGCATTTTGCGCTTTTCGGTGTGCAGTCACTTGCCCACGATAAGTATTATTTGAAAAGCCTGCTGAAATTCCTTTAGAAATAATACGACTTGATGTATTTTTTCCTAAATGGATCATTTTTGTACCGGAATCGATTTGTTGATAACCATTTGCAATAGCTATAGAATAAAATTCTCCAGATGAATTATTACCACGGAGTAAACAAGAGGGATATTTCCAAGTAATTGCAGAACCTGTCTCAATTTGAGTCCATGAAATTTTAGAGTGGTCGCCTCGGCAATCCCCACGTTTCGTTACAAAATTATAAATACCACCCTTACCTTCTTTATCACCAGGATACCAATTTTGTACTGTAGAGTATTTAATTTCAGCATTTTTTAATGCAACGAGTTCAACAACAGCAGCATGGAGTTGATTTTCATCACGTTGAGGTGCTGTACATCCTTCAAGATAAGACACGTAAGAATTTTCATCTGCAATGATCAATGTTCTTTCAAATTGACCTGTATTGCGTTCATTAATTCTAAAATAAGTTGAGAGTTCCATAGGACAACGAACGCCTTTAGGAATATAAACAAATGAACCATCTGTAAAAACAGCAGCATTTAAAGCGGCATAATAATTATCACTGATTGGAACCACTGTTCCTAAATACTCTTTAATCAAGGCAGGATGTTCAATAATTGCTTCTGAAATAGAACAAAAAATGACACCAGCACGCGCTAATTCTTCTTTAAATGTTGTCACAACAGAAACAGAGTCAAAAACCGCATCAACGGCCACTCGTCCGGAGCCATAAATATTATCATCAAAAGCAAAATTCTCAGTTTGTTTTTTTACTCCAGCTAAAATTTCTTGCTCTTTAAGAGGAATGCCAAGTTTTTCGTAAGTTGCCAATAATTCAGGATCAACTTCATCTAAAGATTTTGGTCCAGTATGATTTTTAGGAGCAGCATAATAACAGAGATCTTGAAAATTAATTTTTGGATATTGAATACGCGCCCAATTAGGCTCTTTCATTGTCGACCAACGATGAAAAGCCTGTAAACGCCACGTCAACATCCATTCAGGTTCACCTTTTTTAGCAGAAATAAATCGAATAATATCTTCATTTAAGCCTTTTGGAGCTTTATCCATTTCAATATTGGTTTCAAAACCATATTTATACTGATCAACATCTATTTCACGTACTTGACGTATCGTCTCTTGTACTGCCGGCATCAACCTTCTCCATTTTGCCGGTGCCTAAAACCGGTGACTAAAAACCTTGCTTTTTTCGAAATAAAACAATTAGTCTGTTTTTAGGTTATATGTAAAATAGGAAAATTTCAATCAAGCTTATTCTATTTTTAAAAGACCGTATTAAATTTTTTCAGTGATCAATTTGATTTTTTGTTTTTATTGATAATTTGAGAAAAAATTAATAAAAAGTCATCGATATCTTTAAGAGTTGTATATCGTCCTATTGAAACACGGATTGCACCTTGGGGTACATAGTATCCCATGGCTTCTAAAACTTTGCTTTGCTTCACTTTTCCTGAAAAACAAGCAGAACCCGATGATACAGAAAATCCTGCTAAATCAAAGGAAATTTGCATTGTTTCAGCTTTTATATTACGTACAGAAAAATAAGTAGTATTCGGCAAACGCTGGACATTTTTGCAAAAAATTTCAATTTCATCGCTAATTTTTTGTAAACCTTCTTCTAATTTATCACGCAAATAACTTAATTGTTTTACCTCTTCTTGAGTAAAGCAATCAGTCATTGCGGCTCCAAAAGAAGCAATAAGAGGCAATGCTTCTGTTCCCCCGCGGAACCCTTTTTCTTGCCCACCAGCGACAATGAGAGGTTGTGGCATAAGAAGACCTTTAGCAACAAAAGCACCAACCCCCTTAGGACCACCAACTTTATGAGCTGAAAGTATAAAAAAATCCCCTCCAAAATGATTAATATCAATGAGATTTTTATCTACATATTGTACCAAATCAACAATGAATACACCTCCAGCGTTGCGGACAATATCAGCGATCTCTCTTATGCGTTGAATGACGCCAGTTTCACCATTTGCTGCTTGAATAGCAATGAGAGGTAAACCTTTTCTTTTATCATGTGTAGATAATAAGCTTTTTAATTTTTCTTGTTGAATGAGACCATTTTGATCAACCGGAATTACACTGATTGATTTTTTAGAAAAACGCCCCCCCTCTGCAATAGATGGATGCTCACTAGCACCAATATAAAGGTGAGAAAATCGTACTTTTTTAGAATATCCCATATTATAAAGAGGTGTAAGTAATGTCATTGCTGCTTCACTTGCACCAGATGTAAATACAATATGCTCTGGATTTGCATTAAGTCTATCGGCAATTTGCCGACGCGCTTTTTGTAGTAAAGCTTTAGCAGCACGTCCTTCAGTATGTACAGATGATGGATTGCCAAAAATCTCTAAAGATTCTAGTAACGCCATTCGTGCTATTTTTGTGAGTGGTGTTGTTGCATTATGATCAAAATACCGGCGTTTTACAGCCATTTTAAAATTCCAATATAATTTTTATGAATTGATTTTCAAAAAACAACGCAATTTTCTTGAAAAATTCCTATAAAACAGAGTATTTAGCGATTAATTAAAGTACAATAAATTATGCATATACAAAGCAGATTTTACGGTGAAAATTGACTATGGTCAATGATAACTTAAGGAGCATTTAATGCCAGAAATCATTTTTAATGGCCCTGCAGGTCGTCTTGAAGGGCGTTATCAACCCTCACAACAAAAAAATGCCCCAATTGCAATTGTTCTACATCCTCATCCCCAATTCGGTGGAACAATGAATAATAGAATTGTCTATGACCTATTTTACATGTTTCACCAACGTGGTTTTACCACATTACGTTTCAATTTTCGTGGAATTGGTCGAAGTCAAGGTGAGTTTGATTACGGAACAGGTGAACTGTCAGATGCTGCCGCTGCACTTGATTGGGTGCAGACACAACATCCTGATTCTCAAAATTGCTGGGTAGCTGGATATTCATTTGGTGCGTGGATTGGTATGCAACTTTTAATGCGTCGACCAGAAATTGAAAGTTTTATATCTATTGCTCCTCAACCCAATATTTATGATTTTTCATTTCTTGCTCCTTGCCCCTCCTCTGGTCTTATAATTCACGGTGACTCTGATAAAGTTTCTCCTCCAAAAGATATTCAAGCTCTTGTTGATAAATTAAAAATGCAAAAAGGTATTACCATTACGCAAGAAATATTAGAGGGGGCTAATCACTTTTTCAGTGGGTATAACAAAAAACTTCTTGAGCGATGTGCGCGATATTTAGATAATCATATTGCAAATGAAAGATTGGTTTCTCCACTTGAAATCTCTTCTTCTTACTTAGGACGTCAAAAAGCTTATAAGAAATAAAAAAATTACTCTTAAATACTTCAAAAGTGTCTTTTTCTAGGAAGATTAAGACACTTAGATGATGATTTTTGTATTTTAGATAAATTTTGAAAAATAATTCAATATAGTCAATGAACACACGTTCCTTAAGCTTGTTCATTCTAAGAGAATGCTTAAAACAAAAAATGCAACTTCTAATTATCTCGATATTATTGCTAACGTATTTTTTAAAAAAATACTATTAATTTCAAAATTTTATTCGATTATGAAATTAATCGCTCTTTATTATAATCAACATTTTCATATTCTTGTGAGCTTTGTATTATTTATGATAAAGACAACGCGTTAGCTTCCAATCCTATAAATGCAGGAAATAAATCCATGTTTTCTTTTAAATCTGAATTTTTACATGTTATGAAAGAGCGAGGTTTTATACATCAAATTTCAGATGAAAAAAGCCTAGATAATCTTTTCTTAAAAGAAATTGTAACTGCTTATATTGGATTTGATCCCACCTCCTCAAGTCTTCATGCTGGAAGTCTTCTTCAAATCATGATGCTCTACTGGTTACAAAAAACTGGTCATAGGCCTATTGTTTTGATGGGTGGTGGTACAGGTATGATCGGTGATCCCTCTTTTAAAGAGGAATCCCGGATGCTTTTAACACAAGATGATATCGCTAAAAATATCGTTGGCATTAAAAAGGTTTTTGCCAATTATTTGACATTTGGTGATAAAAAAACTGACGCACACATTATCAATAATGCTGAATGGCTATGCAATATAAATTATATAGAATTTTTGCGCGATGTAGGAAAACACTTTTCAGTGAACCGTATGTTGTCATTTGATTCTGTTAAACTTAGACTTGAGCGTGAGTATTCTTTATCATTCCTTGAATTTAATTATATGATTTTACAAAGTTATGATTTTGTTGAACTCAATAAGCGCTATGGATTACGCCTGCAAATGGGTGGTTCAGACCAATGGGGCAATATTGTTAACGGTATTGAATTAGGACATCGTTTAGGAACACCACAGTTATATGCATTAACTTCGCCATTACTGACCACGTCTTCTGGTGCAAAAATGGGTAAATCATTAAGTGGTGCCATATGGCTTAATGCAGATATGCTTTCACCTTACCAATTTTGGCAATATTGGCGTAATACAGAAGATGCTGATGTAACACGATTTTTAAAACTTTATACCACGTTACCAATGAATGAAATTTCTAAACTTTCTGCATTACAAGGCATTGAAATTAATGAAGCTAAAAAGATTCTTGCAACAGAAATTACAGCAATGTTGCATGGATATACTGTTGCAAATGAGGCTGCAGAAACTGCACGTAAAACTTTTGAAGAAAAAACTCTTGGAGATAATCTGCCAGCAATTGAAATCAATGCTATAGAATTTAAAAAAGGTATTGGATTGCTTTCTCTTTTAGTCCAAGCAGGATTAGCTAAATCCAACAGTGAAGCACGTCGACATATTCAAGGTGGAGGTGTGCGTGTAAATGATCAAATTGTTACAGATGAAACTCGCTTAATTTCCGAAGAAGATATCAATACAATAGAGAGCATTAAGATCTCCTTTGGAAAGAAAAAACACGTTTTAATTAAACGACTATAATCTATGATCTACATTTTATAGTTTCTTAAATGACTTATAAGCTAGATTGATTAATATCATATCAAAGAGAAAGGTAAGCCAATGACACAACCAACTAAAGGTGATATTGCCCCTGATTTTAAGTTACCACGTGATGGTGGCAGTCATTTATGCTTTTCCGATCTTCGAGGAACACCAGTTGTTTTATATTTTTATCCCAAAGATGATACAAGTGGATGCACAAGAGAAGCGATTGATTTTACAGGATTAAAAGAAGAATTCGATAAAATTGGAGTCGTTATTGTTGGTATATCTCCAGATAATATTGAAAAACACGATAAATTTAAAGCGAAACACAAACTTGATATCATCCTTGTTTCAGATGAAGAAAAAACCGCTCTTAGAGATTATAATGTTTGGATCGAAAAGAGCATGTATGGGCGTAAATATATGGGTGTTGAACGTAGCACATTTCTTATCAATTCAAATGGAAAGATAGTAGAAGAATGGCGTAAAGTTAATATATCTGGACATGCTGAAAAGGTTTTAGCAGCTGCACGCGCTATGGTAAAATAATATTCTATAATTCAATTATTGAGCATGGGTGCTTTTTTGTAAATTTAATTTTGATAAGATTAATCATCATAAATAAGACCGATAAAGTAAATGATCATAACAAGAAAATTTAAATATTATAGATTAGTATCTTCAATCACCTGCTTTTTTCCATAAACTCGCTGGGCAAGTGCTGCTTCTATAAATCTATCTATATCACCATTAAGTACAGATTGCGGATCAGTATTTTCAATGCCTGTGCGTAAATCTTTAACAAGCTGATAGGGTTGAAGAACGTAAGATCTAATTTGGTGCCCCCATCCAATTTCTGTTTTAGAAGCTTCAACGGCATTGGTCTCTTCTTCACGCTTTTTAAGCTCTTCTTCATAAAGACGCGCACGTAACATAGACCAAGCTGTTGCTCTATTTTTATGCTGAGAACGCTCCGTTTGACATTGAACAACAATACCTGTTTTTATATGAGTGATGCGAACTGCAGAATCCGTTGTATTGACATGTTGTCCTCCAGCTCCTGATGCACGATATGTATCAATACGCACATCGGACTCTGATACATCAACTTCAATATTGTCATCAACAACGGAATAAACCCAAACACTTGCAAAAGAGGTATGACGTCTTGCATTTGAATCATATGGTGAAATGCGCACCAGACGATGAACTCCTGACTCTGTTTTTATCATACCATAGGCATTATGCCCTTTTATGAGAATGGTTGCTGATTTTATACCCGCTTCTTCTCCATCATGAATTTCTAAGACTTCAACCTTCATTTTATGCTGTTCAGCCCAGCGAGTATACATGCGTAGAAGCATGGCAGCCCAATCTTGGCTTTCTGTGCCACCAGCTCCAGCATGAATTTCTAAATAAGTATCATTGGAATCTGCTTCTCCTGAAAGAAGTATATCAATTTGACGTTTATCTATCTTATTTTTTAATTCACGTATTGTGTTTTCTGCGTCAGCAATAACATCTACATCATGTTCTTCTTCACCCATTGCGATTAATTCAATAGATTCTTCAAGTTTTTGCGTAAATAATTGAATGCTGTTAATGGAATCTTCAAGGGATTGACGCTCACGCATCATATCTTGCGCTTGTTGTGCATTATTCCAAAGTGATGGATCTTCTGTCTTTTGATTAAGATATTTAAGACGTTTCAGCGACTGATCCCAGTCAAAGATGCCTCCTTAGCAATTGAAGTGCCTGCTGAATTTCATCGACTAATGTTTCTATTTCTGTTCGCATAATTTAGCACTCTCAGCCTTTATTTTTACTGCCACAACATCTCTATTTTCTACATTTCTTATATAGAGGATGTTGTCCTCTTTCGTCAATTTACTGATCGTAGTTTAATTACAGAAATAAGTGAATATCACCCATAACAGCTTATGATTACATAAATTTTCTACTATTACTATATTTTATTATAGGACCATCTAAAGTAACTAATTTTCGTGTATACTCACTTCAATACAATCCACCAGTACCACTTTCAAGAGCCTTATGAACTTGCGGAGACGTTGTTACTGTAGGTACGCCCTCTTGAAAAGAATTTGTTCCACCAATAACCTGATACATATCAGAAGGACCAGTTCCTGGTTTGAATGCTTCTATGATAACATCAGTGTCCCCTTCTACAGCAAGCATGCCTGTTTTACGATTAATTGCCATTAAAATCATATCATCTGGTACTTTAAACGGAACATCCGGTTTGTCTTTTAGGGCATTGTTCATAAACTCACCAAAAATAGGTACTACTAACGCACTTCCTGTTCCTTTATGTCCTAGTGAAGCTGGTTGGTCGTATCCTAAAAAAACACCAACTACAAGATCAGGCGTAAATCCTATAAACCACGCGTCTTTAGAGTCATTAGTTGTGCCTGTTTTGCCAGCAATGTGCTGATTAAGGTAACGCAAACTTGCAGCTGTACCACGCTTAACAGCTCCTTCCATCATTGAAGTAATCTGATAAGCTGTCATAGGATCAAGAACTTGATCTCGTTCATCAATCAATTTGGGTTCACTCTGATAATCCCATGATTGAGCATTACAATTTTCACATAGGCGGTTATCATGACGGTATATCGTTCTTCCATAACGATCTTGAATACGATCTATAAGGGAAGGTTGAAGAGAGCGCCCTCCATTTGCAATAACTGAATAAGCTGTTACCATTTTTAAAACTGTTGTTTCACCAGCTCCTAAAGCCATAGGAAGATAAGGCGGTAATTTACTTGCAACGCCAAAACGCTCTGCATATTCGGAAACCAGATTCATTCCCATATCATTAGCGAGACGAACAGTCATCAAATTACGAGAATACTCAATACCATAACGTAACGTTGAAGGTCCTGCAAATGTATCACCATAATTTTTAGGTTGCCAAACTGTGCCATTACTTTGGCGAATTTCAACAGGAGCATCTAATATGACTGATGCTGGTGTATATCCATTATCAAGAGCTGCTGCATAAACGAACGGTTTAAAAGCAGAACCAGTCTGACGGTAAGCTTGTGTTGCACGGTTAAATTCAGATACAGCGAAAGAAAAACCACCTATCATTGCAAGAACTCGACCTGTATGAGGGTCCATTACAACAATTGCACCTTCAACTTTAGGTATTTGTTGTAAGCTATACATATTGTCTGCATCGGATAATTTTTTAACGAAAATAACATCTCCAATATGCAAAACATCAGATAAATTTTTGACAGTTTTGAAATGACCATTTTTATTAATAACCTTTAATGCCCATTTTGATTGTTCTGTAGACAATTGAGAAATTTCTCGTTTTTTTGATAATAAACCTGACTCTTCAAGTTTTGGTTGTAAACCAATCTCTATTTTGTTAGCGTCTGCAGAAAGAACAACTGCTAAATCCCATTCGGGCACATCACTTAACTTAGGAATATCTGCAAGCGCTATACCCCAATCTTTTTCTTTTTGATTATCAATATGTTTATAGGCTCCACGCCATCCTTGTGTGTGATCAAATTTAATTAAGCCATTTTGCAAAGCATGCCGTGCAATAAGCTGCAAATGCGGATCAAGCGTTGTACGCACTGAAAACCCGCCCTTATACAGTGCTTCAGCCCCATAACGATTCATTAAATCACGGCGAACTTCCTCAGTAAAATAATCAGCAGCAAAAACGTAACTATCACGTCCACGTAAGACTACTCCTAAAGGTTTTTCTTTAGCTTGTTCACCTTGTTCTAATGTTATGTATCTATTAACAACCATCCGATCTATAACCCAATTACGCCGCTCAATAGCCCGTTGTGTATGTCTGAACGGATCGTAATTTGCAGGAGCTTTAGGAAGAGCAGCAAGATAAGCGCATTCCTCCAAAGTAAGTTCATCGACAGATTTATTAAAATAAGTTAATGAAGCTGATGCAACACCATATGTGCCACGACCAAGATAAATTTCATTAAGATACAATTCCAGAATGTGATCTTTTGAATAAGTTCTTTCAATACGCATCGCAAGAATAGCTTCTTTTAATTTACGTTCAAATGTTGGATCTGAATTTAATAAAAAGTTTTTAGCAACTTGCTGTGTAATGGTTGATGCCCCCTCTGGACGTCGACCAGAACCCATATGAATGATATTACTGATTAAAGCTCTAGAAATCCCCTCAGGATCTAAACCAAAATGATTATAAAAATTCTTATCTTCAGCTGAAATAAAAGCTTCTTTAAGAATATTTGGAATTAATTGAATTGGTAAATAAAGGCGATTTTTTGTTGCAAACTCTGCCATAAGATTGCCATCAGTCGCATGTACACGCGTTACCACAGGCGGTTCATAAAGCGAAAGAGCCTTATAATCAGGAAGCCCATTAGCTTGACTATTTGTCATTATTAACAACAATACAGTTTTATAAAATCCAATAGTAATAAAAGAACGAAAAAAATATCTAAAAAAAATCATCATTAAAATGGGTATCGCTTTGTTATGTGTATGGTAAGTGAAACCTACTATGCTCTGTTATTCATAGAGCATAATTGTGACTGAATTAATATAAATGCAAGACTATTTTTTGTTATTTTACTCTTTTATATTTAGATTTAACATTAATACTTTATTTTTATTTACTTTAAAGAGATTGCATAATCTTTTGTTGATATTGAAAAAACTGAAAAATAGCATGAGCAATAGAAGCCGCCATTTTTTTTCTCCATTGAGGATTATTCAATAATTCTTCATCCTCTTTATTAGATAAATAACCTATTTCTATCAACACAGAAGGTACATTGGGGGCTTTTAAAACTTGAAAATTAGCATATCGATGAGGATTATTAATCAAATGAATATTACTGTTTGATAGATTTAAAATAACACGATCAGCAAAATTAACTGAAAATGCATGAGTTTCACGTTGAGTAAGATCAATCAAAATATCTGCAACTTCAGGAAGTTCCTCCGCAGGTAGTCCATCAAGAAGATCAACTTTGTTTTCACTCTCAGCTAAAGTTTTTGCTATTGCATCAGATGCTTTATCAGAGATAGTATACACTGTAGCACCACGCAGAGAGGGAGTATTAATAGTATCCGCGTGAATTGATATAAAAAGATCAGCACAAAATTTTTGTGCTTTTTTAATTCTCTCGTTTAATCTTAAAAATACATCAGAATCGCGTGTTAGCATAACATCAATATCAGTATATTTTTCTAACTCATCTCGCAATGCACGTGCGAAGGCTAGAGTTATATCTTTTTCTAAAATACCAGTAATACCTTGCGCACCACTATCAATTCCACCATGACCAGGATCAATAGTAACACAAAAAGGATATTTTAAATTTGGTTGTTGTGTTTTTATAGTATTGTTAACTAACTGTTGTTTTTTAAATGTTTCATTAAATTTTTGTTGTGTACTGAGTGCAATATCAATCAACATTTGCCATGAACCATTATCTAATTTTTGCACTGTAGTTTTTTCAACAGAAAAAACGACATTACTCGTTAAAATAATGCGTGAGGTTTGTGTATCAGAAAAACCATAACGCACATCTGATAACATACTTGATAATGTATTCTTTTTATTTAATGACACATTTTGTGAAGAAAAATCAGTTAAAGGCAAATTGATAATTAAACGTGCAGGCGTATCTAAAATTTGTAAATGGAAATTTGGTTCAACATTAAAAACTACAATAATACGTGTATACATATTATCGCCAATAGCACGCAAACTAATGAGTTTTAGTGCTTCTGCAGCTTGAATATGTGTTTGGCATATCATAAAAAATAATAAACAGCATAAGAAATGCCTAATAACATCCCCAAAAGCTGTTTGTAGCTTTTTAATACAGAACTTTAGTGAAAATATCATTACAATCAGAAACTCTATTTTACATTTATAACTTACTTTATCGTGTATGGAATATAATCATGTTTTAATGGAATGCTAAATCAAGTCATTATCGTAAGGTACACTGAATTGTTACTTGCCAAAAGTATGATATCAACATAAAAGAACATTTGCGCATCCTATAGGATCATAACCATCTAGTATTGACTTAAGAGTTATCAATGAAATTCATTGAATCGTTTTTAGAAGGTTGTTCCTATAGCTATAGGTTCAGGATTTTATAAGAAAATCTTCATATCCTAAGAACAGGATGCGTTTAAGATTCGCTGGTTCGGATATTCTGACCATTTTCGGAATTGTTTTGCCGGAGACTTGTAAAATATGAGTCATATAAAACAGATGGGAATGATGATTGAAGATACTGTAAATACTATAATATGTTTACGTACGGTATCCCATCACATTATGTCTGCACTCCCCCTTTATAACAAACAGTCATTTACATTTATAAATAGTTACGCTGTTTGTTTAAATAAAATTGCGCATAGCGTCTTCAGGATTTTAACTTATGTCAAACAAAATGCTTATCGATGCCTCCCACCCGGAGGAAACACGTGTTGTTGTTGTTCAAGGCAACAAAATTGAAGAATTTGACTTCGAATCAGAACACAAAAAGCAGCTCAAAGGAAATATTTATTTAGCACGTGTAACACGTGTAGAACCTTCTCTTCAAGCAGCCTTTGTAGAGTATGGGAGTGGCCGTCATGGATTTTTAACATTTTCAGAGATTCACCCTGATTATTATCAAATTCCTGTTGCTGATCGTCTTGCCCTCCTTGAAAAAGAAGAGGAAGCGGTTTCCTTTGAAAATGATGATGATCTCATTGAAGAAACAAATCAAGGTAAAAGAAACTCAAAGAAACAAAAGAATTCTTGTACTATAGCAGAAGGTATTGAGAATGATATTCTCTCTGAATCAATAACAATGGATGATGAATCGTTTGATGTACTTACTTCTGATAATGATAATGGAGTGATTAATTCACAAGATTCCTTTGAAGAAAGGCCTACTGATTACTCCAAACAAGAGCGTCAATATAAAATTCAAGAAGTTATTAAACGGCGTCAAATTTTATTAGTTCAAGTAATTAAGGAGGAGCGTGGTAATAAAGGTGCAGCACTAACAACTTATTTATCATTAGCGGGTCGCTATTCTGTTTTAATGCCAAATACAGCACGCGGCGGTGGTATTTCACGAAAAATTACTAATACGCAAGATCGCAAACGTCTCAAAGAAATTGTAAAAGGATTAGCAGTTCCGAAAGGTATGGGAGTAATCCTGAGAACAGCTGGAGAAAATAGAACAAAAGCTGAAGTTAAACGCGATTATGAATATCTTATAAGATTATGGGAAACTGTTCGTAATTTGACACTTAAATCAATAGCTCCCTGTTTAGTTTATGAAGAAAGCAGTCTTATAAAACGCTCTATACGCGATCTTTATAATAAAAATGTTACTGAAATTCTTGTTTCTGGTGACCAAGGATATCGTGAAGCTAAAGATTTTATGCGCATGCTTATGCCTAGCCATGCAAAAGCTGTTCAACCTTACCGAGATTCAATACCTATTTTTACACGCAATGGTATTGAAACTCAACTTGACAAGATGTTGCATCCGCAAGTTTCTTTAAAATCTGGTGGTTATCTTGTTATTAATCAGACAGAAGCACTTGTTGCTATTGATATAAATTCAGGTCGATCTACTAAAGAACATTCTGTTGAAAAAACGGCGTTACAAACAAATCTTGAAGCAGCTGAAGAAATAGCTCGTCAATTACGCTTACGTGACTTGGCTGGTTTGATTGTGATTGATTTCATTGATATGCTTGAAAAGCGCAACATTAAGCTTGTTGAAAAAAAATTAAAAGATTGTTTAAAAAGTGACCGTGCTCGTATTCAAGTAGGGCGTATTTCAAATTTTGGCCTCCTGGAAATGAGTCGTCAACGTATTCGTGTATCGGTTTTAGAAAGCACAACACAGCCCTGCCCGAATTGCTCTGGAACCGGAAATATACGCTCTGAATCATCAATTGCTTTACATGTTATGCGTTCAATTGAAGAATATCTTCTACATAATTCGCAGCATAACATTATTGTACGAACCCCTACAGCAACAGCATTTTATGTGTTAAATTATAAACGCAATATTCTTGTTGATTTGGAGACACGCTTTAAACTCAATATTAGCATTGAAGCAGATGATAGCATTGGAATGCAACACCTCCTCATTTTAAAAGGAACTTCAGCAAAAGAAGATAACCTATCTCCAACCACTTCTGAAAATGAAAGCAAGAAAAAAGTCAACAATATACTCTCAGTAAAAGTTGAATCTATTGAAGATTCGATGCTTATTAAAAATAACAAACAACGTTCGCATAAGATAACTGAATCCACAGATAATTCTCTTCATGCTTCTCATGAAAATGATGTTCAAAATGGTGAAGAGACTCGTCATCGTGGGCGTTGTCGTGGACGCCGTGGAAATCGTCGTAACCAAGGTAACAATTTTTATCAGTTCCGCACTCCTTACGCAGAACCAGTTGGAAATTTTGCTCAACAAGCATTAGCAGAAATTAAAGCAGAACGTCGCAAATCTTATGTTCCAAATGCTGAGCCTGTTGGATTTAGTCAACCCCAAAATAATAAAAGACACCTTATGAAAACACAAAATAGTGTTTCAAAAGCTAATGTAAATCATAAGTCTAAAAAGCATAAAACACACCCTAGAAAGGTTTCTCAGAAAATTCTTGAAAATGATAAACAAATAACAACAGAAGTTTTCGAAAATAATTTAATAACTAAAGGAAAAAAAATTAGTGAACCAATTTCTGAGATAATTGTTAAAGAAGAAACTATAAAAACAAGAAAATCAACACGTCAAAAGCAAAAAAATTCCATTAAGGAATCAGCAATCTCAAAAGAAAAGCTTGAACCAGAAGCAATAGTTGAAAAAGATTCAACTAAAATGACTATTACCTCATCAACTTCTGAAACGTTTCAACAAACTAAGCGTGTTGGTTGGTGGAAACGCAAAACTTTCCTTAAAACTGAATAATATAAAACCGCTACATATTCTGTAGCGATTCTAACTCAATTACCTATAAAAAAGAAATTTTGAAATAGAAGAAAGGGATGTATAATTCCTTCCCTTTTATTTCTCCTGTTTAGCTTTTTCTTGTTCAGCACGCATACGATCTTCAATTTCTTTTTGCTTTAATTGAACAGCTTTCTGCAATTTCATTTGTTCTTGTTGAAAAGTCTTCTCATCTACACCAGGGCCTGTGTATGCAGTAGTGAAACCATTAAGGGAAAGCTCTATAGGATTCTCTGAACCTCGAAAATTAATTGTAGTAATAACCATTTTTGAGCCAGCTTTCATAGCAGAAATGAGTTTATCACTTAAAACATCATTAGCAATACAGCTTGCTCCATTACAAAGAACATAAGGAATCTTTTCAGAAAAGCTATCTCCAATTTTTACATGGACACCTTCTGGTATAAAACGACCTGTAGGTACCTGAACACCTATACGCTTTTCATTTTGCGCTCCCTTTACTTCAACTAAATTAATAACTGTTAAGGGTTGTCCAGTATTCGACACAACACTATTCATCGTGTTACAGACATCGACATCACCCTGTTTACTGCAAATTTTATACCAGCCTTGAGACAGAGTCTGTGCACTTGCTGGAATAGAGAATGCAAAAAAAAGAGTAGAAATTCCAGCTAATACCGAAATAGCAGTATAGGCATTTTTATGCGACATGATCAAGTTAATCCTTTCAACGCGCTTTCATAATTAGACTTAACATAGGGATATTAAGTATCATTTTCAATCAGGTTTATAAAATTAATTAATAAAATGAGATCTTTTTGTATTATTTAATTAAACCAAAGATAAAAATCTCATAAATTGACTCTAAAAATACCTTAGAATCATGAAATAAAGTATATTGTCAAAATGAATCAATTTTATCAAATGATCAAAGTGAATCTTCATGATACCTTACAGTTCTCATTATCTTAAACTATTCCTTATTTTTATCACTCTCCTTTTTTGTCATGAGGTTTCAGCAATTGGTATTGCAATGCATGGAACACCAAAACTACCAGATAATTTTGATCATTTTCCTTATGCTTCTCCTAATGCAAATCAAGAGGGTAAAATAACCTACGGTGTTGTTGGAACGTTTGATGGATTAAATCCGTTTGTCATACGTAGTTTTCGAACAACAGCAAGAGGGCTTTTTGCGGATGAGCAGTTTTCTGGTCTTGTTTATGAAACAATGATGGTACGTTCCCGTGATGAACCTTTTACGCTTTACAGCCTTTTAGCAGAAAAAGTTGAACTTAATGAAGAACGCACAAAAATTACTTTTTTTCTTAATCCCAAAGCACGTTTTTCAGATGGAGAGCCTATAAAAATCGAAGATGTTTTATTTACAATCGAGCTGCTTAAAGAAAAAGGAAGACCTCCATTTAATCGATATATAAAAAACATAGAATCTATTGAAATAATTGGCAACCACGGTATTAGAATGAATTTTCCACACTCAAAAGATCGTGAGTTTCCACTTCTTTTGGCTAGTGCCATGCCAATTTTGCCAAAACATGCTATTAATGTTGATGATTTTGAAAAGAACGGTCTTGTTAAAATGCCAGGAAGCGGACCTTATATTATCCATCACGTGGATCCTGGTGAAAGAATTATTTATAAGCGCGATCCCAATTATTGGGGTAAAGATCTTCCTGTTAACAAAGGATTGAACAATTTTGATACCATCCAAATCGAATATTTTCGAAATGATACGGCACGTTTTGAAGCTTTTAAAAAGGGAATTATTGATATCTTCATTGAAGGGTCTGCTAATTCAAATCGCTGGCGTCTTTCTTATAATTTTCCAGCTGTTCGTGAAGGGCGAGTTATCAAAGAAGAATTTTCAAAAAGTACACCCGCTGACATGATTGGTTTTGTTTTTAATACGCGTCGTGCTGTTTTTAAAGACAGAAAAGTACGACAAGCATTATCAATGCTTGTCGACTTTGAATGGGTCAATCATCATTTTTTTGATAATGTTTATAAAAGAATAGAAGGTTATTGGGCAGGTTCTATTCTTTCGTCCGTTGGTAAACCTGCTAGTGCAGAAGAAAAAGCTCTTTTAGCACCTTATCCTGATTCAGTTCTTCCTGAGGTTATGGATGGAAGCTGGCGTATGCCAAAAACAGATGGTTCAGGTATGGAGCGAAAAATTGCTCAGAAAGCCTGGAAACTCTTACAAGAAGCAGGTTTTACTAGAAAAAATAACAAAGCTATTGCTCCTAATGGCTTACCTTTGCAATTTGAAATTATGACTCAAACATTTGACGAAGAAAAGGTTGCTCTTGCATTTCAGAGTAGTTTGTCACGTCTTGGTATTGATGTTGAAATAAGAACTGTTGATGATACCCAATATCAAAACCGCTTAGGAACGTTTGATTATGATATGATTATTGGAAAATTAAAAAACTCTTTATCACCAGGGAACGAACAAATAAATCGTTGGGGTTCAGATTCTCGAAATTTGAAAGGAAGTTTTAATTTCGCCGGAACAGCTGATCCTGCGATAGATGCAATGATAAAAGCGATGCTTGATGCACGCTCAAGTGTTGATTTTATTTCAGCAGTTCGTGCTTTAGATAGAATCCTTATTTCTGGTAGTTACTATATACCGCTTTATCATGTACCTGAACAATGGATAGCTCGTTGGTCATATATTAAACATCCCTCTTACACACCACTATACGGATATCGTCTTCCAACTTGGTGGCGTGAATGAAGAAAAATTATTTATAATTTATATATCTTATAAAACTCACAATTTAAAACAGCTACAAAATGAATTATAGATTTCTAAAAGGAGATCACTGTATCATTTCTGTAAGTTTTGTCATAATGATTTCTGCTCCCAGTAGTCTTTTATCTGCTGTTTGCCAATCACGAATAAACACAATAGTTTGGTCTGGTCGGATTTTTGCCATTGAACCTTGTTCTTCAATCCATTGAACAAGAGCAGTACTGTTGCTAAAATGATTATTGCGAAACTGAATAATAACACCTTTGGGTCCAACATCCAATTTTTCTACGCGTGCTTTTCGACATAAAGCTTTGATATAAACAATCTTAAGTAGATGTTGAACTTCTAATGGAAGAGGACCAAAACGATCGATCAATTCAGCTCCTAATTCATTAATTTCCTCTAAATTCTCAAGAGCCATTAAACGGCGATAAAGACTCATACGTAATGATAAATCAGGGATAAAATTTTCTGGTATTAAAACTGTTGCACCTATTGAAATTTGAGGTGACCATTGAAGATCTTCATTATGTTTTCCTTCTTTTAACTCAGAAATGGCCTCTTCAAGCATTTTTTGATAAAGCTCAAATCCAACTTCTTTAATATGTCCTGACTGTTCTTCGCCTAAAAAATTACCTGAACCACGAATATCCATGTCATGACTAGCCAATTGAAAACCCGCTCCTAAAGTATCAAGAGACTGCAAAACTTTAAGACGACGCTGAGCAGCAGGCGTTAAAACTTTATTAGATGGAAAAGTAAAAAGTGTATAAGCGCGTTGTTTGGAACGCCCCACTCTTCCCCGTAATTGATAAAGTGCAGAGAGACCAAACATCTCAGCACGATGCACAATTAATGTATTAGCAGTTGGAATATCAAGACCTGATTCAATGATAGTCGTGGAAAGCAGTACATTGTATTTTCCATCATAAAATGCATTCATAATATCATCAAGCTGTCCAGCTGGCATTTTTCCATGGGCTATAACAAATTTGAGCTCAGGTACGTACTTTTTAAGATATTCTTCCACGTAAGAAAGATCAGAAACACGAGGACAAACATAAAAACTCTGTCCTCCACGATAATACTCACGCAGCAATGTTTCGCGTATAACAAGTGCATCAAAAGGTGAAATAAAAGTACGAACTGCCATTCTATCAATAGGTGGAGTCGTAATTAATGAGAGTTCACGCACCCCTGATAAAGCAAGTCCTAAAGTTCTTGGTATAGGGGTTGCTGAAAGTGTAAGAACATGAATATCATTTTTAAGCTCTTTGAGATGTTCTTTGTGCTTTACACCAAAGTGCTGCTCTTCATCGATGATCAATAACCCTAATCGTGAAAAATTAACTGATCCGCTCAATAACGCATGCGTTCCAATAACAATATCGATTGTACCATCTGAGATCCCCTTTTTTACTTTGGTCAATTCTGCAGCTTTTACAAGTCTTGAAACATGACCAATTTTAACAGGTAATCCTTGAAAACGTGCAATAAACGTCTTGTAATGCTGCCGTGATAGTAAAGTTGTTGGCACAACAACGGCAGTTTGGTAACCATTCAACGCAGAAACGAAAGCACTTCGAATAGCGACTTCTGTTTTGCCAAAACCAACATCACCACATATGAGACGATCCATTGGTTTTCCTGCTTCTAAGTCATCCAAAACCGCATCAATTGCATTCATCTGATCTTCTGTTTCTTCATAAGGAAAGCGTGCAACAAATTCATCAAATAGGCTAACTGGTGGAGTCAAAACAGGAGCAGAACGCATAGAGCGCTCTGCAGCTATAGAGATTAATTGCCCAGCAATCTGCAATAAATGCTTTTTAAGCCGTGTTTTACGTGCTTGCCAAGCAACACCACCTAATTTATCTAATGTTACATCTGTATCTTCTGATCCATAACGTGATAGAAGTTCTACATTTTCAACAGGCAAAAATAATCGATCATCTCCAGCATAACTGATTTCAAGACAATCACGTAAAATTCCGCCTGTCATAATAGTTTTGAGACCAATAAATTGCCCAACACCGTGATCAATATGAACAACAAAATCACCAGAATTTAATGTAGAAATTTCAGAAATAAAATTCGCATTGCGTCTACGCTGTTTCGAAGATTTTACTAATCGATCACCAAAAATATCTTGTTCTGTTATAATAACGAAATCTTCAGATTCAAAACCATGATCAATCATTATAACAGCTGCAAATATAGAATGAGATGAACTTGTTTTTACAGTGCTTAATGATTTTGCAATTTCTACTTTTTTTAATCCATATTCATCGAGCACTTGCAATAAGCGATCCATAGATCCTTCGCTCCAACAGGCTAGAAGAATTTTTTTACCAGCAGATTGCAATGAAGAAATATGATCAACCACACTTAAAAAAATATTTTTATCTTGCGCATTACGCTCTTTTACGAAATCATATCCTGGAATAACATTCACATGAAAAACCGTTATCTGTTCAGAAGTTTTAGGGACATTAAAAGGCGTAAAATCAATACGTTGAGCTGATTGTTGTACACATTCTAAAACTTCCTCTAGCCTCATATACAGTAGATGTGGTTCTACTGGATGATAAGAAACATCACTTTCTTTATCATTTTCGTGCTCTTTGCGAGCAGCATAATAATCTTTAATAAGACGATAACGTTCAATCAGAGCTTCTTGTATAAGATTTTCAAAAATAATAGGAAAATTACCACAATAATCAAAAAAACTGTCGAGCTTTTCATAAAAAAATGGCAACCAATGCTCCATGCCAGCAACACGTCTTCCTTGAGAAATGGCTTCATAGAGTGTATCATTTTTTTGTGGTACACCAAATGTACTGATATAATTTCTTTTAAATCGACTGATGAGCTCCGGTGTGAGGATAACCTCGCTCATTGATTGCAGAAAAAACTCAGTTTTATTTTTTATTGTCCGTTGCGTTTCTGTATCAAATACACGGATTGTCTCTAAGGTATTGCCAAAAAAATCAAGACGTGAAGGTTCAACCTCGCTTGGAGAAAAAATATCAATAATTCCTCCTCTTACAGCATATTCACCAATATCACGCACAATTCCAACACGTTCAAAGCTATTACGTTCTAAGTAATGGATCAAATGATCCATATCAACACGCTGACCGACACGTACATGAAGAATCTGACTATCAATCATTGCGCATGGTGGCAATTTTTGAATGATTGCGTTTGCTGTTGTCACTATAATAGCAGGATGTGGATTATTACGTAAAGTCGATATATGTGCCAGAACTGAAAGCCTACGTGCAGTAATAGTTATTGTAGGTGATACACGATCATAAGGTAAACAATCCCACGCAGGAAAATGAAGAATAGGCAAATGAGGCTCAACAAAACTTAAAGCTTGCTGCAAATAAGCAATTTTTGTTTCATCACGAACGATATAAACAAGTGGCTTACCTTGAGCAATTTTTGCACTTAATTGAGCGAGAGCAAAAGCCTCAACTCCATCAATAACCCCATCAATAACCATTGAATCACGTTGATTTTTGGGAAAAATAATTTTTTCAAATATAGGCATCTTGATCAATTACAATTTATACAAACACGATAATTTATGATGTCATGAAAAAGCGGACTATCCACCTTAGGTGGTGTAATAGCTTCTCCAGTAATCCATGTGAGTAAATCGCGATCTTCAAAAGACATAATATATTCAAGCTCAGAAATTGTTTCATCACTCATCTTAGAAAGATGAGCATCAACATACGGCCCAAAAACCAAATCCATTTCACGAGTACCCCGATGCCATGCACGAAAAATCAACCGACGACGACGTATATCTAGTTGCTGATTTTTATCAACTACAAAATCTGTCATAAAAACCCTTCCTAATCAGCGAAAATAGGCATAAAAGTGTAGTGTTTAATTTTTTAGAATAACTTTGGATTTCATTTTTTAAGGAAGTTCAATAATTTTTCTTCCTTTCAGCGTAATTCTACGGTGCATCTGTTTAGCCAAAGCGTAATTATGTGTTGCAATAAGAGCAGAAAGCCCAGCTTGACGAACAAGTGCCGATAAAGCCTGAAATACATAAGCTGAAGTTACAGGATCAAGATTTCCAGTAGGTTCATCAGCCAACAATACAGAAGGTGCATTTGCTACTGCACGTGCTATTGCAACACGTTGTTGTTCACCTCCTGATAATTCTGAAGGACGATGCTTAGCGCGATGAGACACTCGCAAATATTGCAATAATTTAAATGCACGATCTTCTGCTACTGATTTTTTTAACCCTGCTATCATTTGTGGTATCATTACATTTTCTAATGCTGTAAATTCTGGAAGTAAATGGTGGAATTGATAAATAAAACCGATATCATTTCGCCTAATCGCTGTTCTCTCATTATCTGAGCATTTTGTGCAAGAAACACCCCGTAATAAAACATCACCAGCTGTTGGTTTTTCTAATAATCCAGCAATATGAAGAAGTGTTGATTTTCCAGCACCAGAAGGTGCAACAAGTGCTACAAGCTCTCCTTGATGAAGACGAAAATTAGCTTTATCTAAAACAATCAAAGGTTTGTCATTATCAAAAAAATGTCGCTCAATCTCAATAAGCTCTAAGACAACAGACATTACTCATACCTCAAAATCTGTACGGGGTCTAACTTAGCAGCTCGCCATGCTGGAATGAGTGTTGCAAGAAATGACAAAAATAGAGCCATCACGGCTACCATAAGAGTTTGATCCCATTCGATCCGTGCTGGTAATTTTGCTAAAAAATAAAGTTGAGGATTAAAAACATCAACATTAAATAGCCAAGATATAAAATCTTGAATATGATTAATATTTACGATAGTTATAATACCCAAAACCAAACCTAATGCTGTTCCAATAAATCCAATCACCATACCAGTAGCAATAAATATGCACATAATTTCGTTTCGACGTGCTCCCATCGTGCGCAAAATTGCAATATCGTGACTTTTATCTTTTACAAACATAATTAACCCTGAAACAATATTTAAAGTAGCAACGAGAATAATAAGAGAAAGAATAAAAAACATGACATTTCTTTCAACCTGTAAAGCTGAAAAAAACGCCTGATTTCTCATACGCCAGTCAACTAAATAAACTGGTTGATCAATTTCTTTCATGATGACTGGTTTTACCTGATCAATAATATCAGGATCATGAAGAAATAACTCTAAAGATTGAGTTGTTGTCCCAAGATTAAAAAACGCTTGTGCTTCATGAAGAGGCATAAAAATAAAAATCGAGTCATACTCAGACATACCAACTTCAAAAATAGCAATCACTTTATAGGCCCTAACACGTGGCATAACACCAAAGGGCGTCTCATCGCCATCTGGTGTAATCATACGAAGATCGCTTCCAATTGTAAGTCCTAACTTTTCTGCTAGACCACTACCAATTGCAACACCTTCTTCTTGATCAAATTGAGCAAGAGAACCTGATTTGATATTTTGGGAAACTGTTTTTAGTTTTTCCAAATCCTCTTTGCGTGTGCCACGAATTAGAGCACCAGTTCCTCCTCCAATATTACCCTGAACAAATGCTTGACCTTCAATGATGGGCAAAACAAATTGCACACCGTTTAAAGATTCTAGAGAATGAATAAGGGTATTATAATCAGAAAAATCAGAATCCATTGTTTGAATAATAAGGTGCCCATTCATGCCAAGAATGCGATTGAGAAGCTCCGTACGAAAACCATTCATAACAGCCATAACAACAATTAAAGCAAAAACTCCCAACATAATTCCAATTAAAGAAATAATTGAAATAATAGATGTAAATATATGTTTTTTATTAGGAATCATATATCGTAAAGCGATCATCCATTGATAAGATGAAAATCCTTTACTGCTTAAACTCTTCATAGAATTGCTCATCACATCGCAGCAAGTCGATTGAGCGCAGCTTCAACCGTTAAAACTTCTTTAATACCTGTTTTTCGATCTTTAATTTCAACCTCATCTTGTGCTGCATTTTTGGGGCCAACGATTATTTGTGTTGGCAAACCAATTAAATCCATTGTTGCAAATTTCACTCCAGGACGCTCATTTCTGTCATCTAATAATGGATCAAAACCAGCATTAACAAGTCCTTGATAAAGAGTTTCACACATATTATAACATTTTGCATCATCTGATTTCGTATTAATGATACCAAAATCGAATGGCGTTATCGGCTTTGGCCAAATAATACCATTTTCATCGTGAGAAGCTTCAATTGCTGCAGCAACAAGACGCGAAGGTCCAATTCCATAGGATCCCATAAAAACAGGATATGCTTTTCCATCTCGTTCCATAATTTTTGCCCCCATTGGCTCAGAGTATTTCGTACCAAAATAAAAAATATGCCCTACTTCAATACCACGCGCTGAAAGTTGTTTACTTTCGCAAACTTGAGCCCACTCCTCTGCATTGTGCATTTCCTCTGTTGCTGCATAAAGAGTTGTCCACTGTTTAACGATATCAGTTAAAACAACGTTATCTGTGAAATCAACCGAAACAAGCGGTGCAGTCATTCCCAGAAACTGCTTATCACAGAATATGGCACTTTCACCTGTCTTAGCTAAAATAATAAATTCATGACTGAGTTCACCACCAATAGGGCCTGTATCAGAACGAACAGGAATAACTTTTAAACCAATACGAGAAAAAGTCCGTAAATAAGCAATGAACATGCGATTATACGATGTTTTTGCACTTTCATAATCAAGATCAAAAGAATAGCCATCTTTCATTAAAAATTCTCGTGAGCGCATCACACCAAAACGTGGACGAATTTCGTCCCGAAATTTCCATTGAATCTGATAAAGGTTGAGCGGAAGATCTTTATAAGAACGCACATATGAGCGAAAAATATCCGTAACCATCTCTTCATTAGTTGGCCCATAAAGCAAATCACGTTCTTGACGATCTTTAATGCGTAACATTTCCAAGCCATAGTCATCATAACGGCCACTTTCACGCCAAAGATCAGCAGATTGAATTGTAGGCATCGATATTTCTAAAGCACCAGCCCGTTCTTGTTCTTCACGAATGATCGTACAAACTTTATCAAGTACTTTTTTACCTAAGGGCAACCAAGAATAAATCCCTGATGTTTGTTGACGGACCATACCTGCACGCAACATAAAGCAATGCGAAATAATTTCTGCTTCTTTAGGATTTTCTTTTAAAATAGGAAGAAAATATTGAGAAAAACGCATCGAAACTATTAACTCCTAATCAGGCTCGTCGAAGCGGAGCAGTTCAAATAATTATATCTGTATCATCGTTACATTCTGAATACTTGCAAATTAACGAACCATAACTATTAAAATTTATCAATCTTATTTCTATGTTTCTTATAAAAAAATATTAGATACATACTTTAACAATGAAAATGATCTGAAAATTCTTCTTTTTTATTTTAAATCACAAAAAATAACTTGATACACATGTGCTTTTATTTCGATCTATGTAAAAAAACTGCACAAATAGGCTTTTTTCCCCAAATTTCGTTAATAGCTGACCTAACTGCACGACGTGTTGCTTTCCGAATAAGGTCATTATCCTTTCTTTTAATTCGTGGAATATTATTAATAGCATTTTCAACAACATCTAAAAGAATATCTTCTAATAATATTCCTTCTTCATCTCTTTCGGGTACACCATATGTAATAAGACCAATATCATCAAGTAAATCATGCTTACTGTTCATATGAAGAGAAACTGAAACATGACCTACGTAACTCAATTTACGACGCTCACTAATTCCTAGCTCGTCTTCATCACCAAGTAACCGGCCATCTTTATAAATTCTTCCAACAAATGCTTGATCAATCACTTCTACCGGTCCTGGTGCAAGACGTAGAATATTGCCATTTCTAATCTCAGCAACAGTTTTTATACCAGCTTGACGCACCAAAGCTGCTTGAGCAGAAAGATGCATAGCTTCACCATGTACAGGAACCAGTATCTGTGGTTTTATCCAATCATACATCTGCAAAAGCTCTGAACGGCGAGGATGACCCGAAACATGAACAAGAGCATCGTCATTTGTAATAATTTTAATTCCCTGATCAATGAAACGGTTTTGTATCTCAATAATAGCCTTTTCATTTCCTGGAATACTACGTGATGAATAAACAACTGTATCACCAGGAGAAAGCGCAATGTTTTTCATTGCATTGTGTGAGATTTTTGCTAGTGCAGCGCAGGGTTCACCTTGACTACCTGTGACAATCAAAACCACATCTTTCCGTCGAGTGTCACTATATTCCTCTTCCGATATAAATGGCATTAAACCATTCATATAACCAAGCTCTTGTGCTACCAAAAAACTGCGCTTTAGAGAGCGCCCCACCAAAAGAACTTTACGGCCAACAGCTTCAGCTGCAAGAGCAATAGAATGTACCCGACCAATATTAGAAGAAAAAGTTACAATCGCAACTCGGCCTTCAGCGTTTGAAATAATTTCAATAAGACTCTCCTGAACGTCTTGCTCTGATGGAGATATACCATCCTGAAAAGCATTAGTAGAATCACATAGCAATGCTAAGACCCCCCTCTTTCCTAGAGTACGTAGCCGTTTTTCATCTGTGATAGTTCCGAGCGAAGGAGTATGATCAATTTTCCAATCACCAGTATGGATTAAATTTCCTAAAGACGTTGTAATTGCTAAAGACACTGCTTCTGGTATCGAATGGTTGACAGCAATCGCTTCAATTGAGAATGAACCAACCTGAAAGCAATCACCAACTTGAAAAATATTTAATGGAATTTGACGAAATTTAAAATCCGATTGCCTTTTTTTCTCTAATAACCCTGCTGTAAAAGGAGTACAATAAACCGGAATTTGAAGTTTTGGCCATAAATCAAGAACAGCACCATAATGATCTTCATGAGCATGTGTCAAAACAAGACCACATATATTATGTTTTTCATTTTCTAAAAAACGAATATCTGGTAAAATAAGATTTGCTCCTGGCAATTCAGGACCAGCAAAACTAACCCCCATATCAACAAGTAACCATTCACGAGAATTCTTTGAACCAAATCCATAAACGGCAAGATTCATTCCTATTTCGCCTACCCCTCCTAAAGGAAGAAAAACCAATTCATTCTCATCGGCAGAAGCCATAAATATTTCCCTTTTAGATAATTTCATGGTAAGATAAGATTTGGTAAATTAACCACGATCTATATGAACAGAACCAGCCGAACCAAAGTGAACATCTCCAGCTGTTATAATCGCTTCTTGACCATTTTTTTGTTTTACAATACAATTGAAATTACAATCAAGACCATCAAAAATGCCTTCAATGATCTTTGATCCATCTGTTACTTTGATATGTTGTCCAAAATGAGCAGAATATAAAAGCCACTTTTTACGAATGACATCATAACCTTTTGGTTGTTTCCAAAGGAGATAATTTTTAGCAAAATATTTTGTTAAAACCTTAAATAATTGTTTTTTATCAATATGTAAACCAATTTTCTTCATGCTTGATGTTGGATATGGAGCGTCCTTATAATGAGACTCCACATTCATGCCAATACCAATAACCAATGCATATTTTTGAGGAAATAATTCAAACAATTCAAGCAAAATTCCAGAACTTTTAGCTCCTTCAAGTAGAATATCATTTGGCCATTTTAAACTGATAATATCCTTGAATTTGTATTGATCTTTTATAAATTCTTTTACTGCTTCTACCATACTGACTCCAGCAACAAAACCGAGATGAGCAGCTGTTTGATGGGTAATATTATCAATAAGCAAAAGACTAGTATATAAATTTCCTTTTGGACTGCTCCATGATCTTCCTCTTCTAGCTCGTCCTTGTATTTGTTCCTCTGCAACTATCCAAAGATAGCCAAAATGACCAGCTTTAGCTTTTCGTTGAGCAACAAGGTTTGTTGAATCAACACTTTCATATGACTCAACACCATATCCCTGTTTTTGTGCAAAATTTGATAATACGTACATCATTGTTTATTGAAACAATGATATTGCTGCTTTTTCTGCAATTTCAGAAAACCAAAAGCCAAAAAACACATAAAATAAAACAAACAATGAAGAAAAGCAAAGACATAGCTTAATCTCATTTGATAAAATAACAAAACTATCTTTTGCATCATCAAACCACATAATTTTAATTATTCGTAAATAATAAAAAGCACCGATAACAGAAAGTACCATACCCACAATAGCAAGCGGAGTAAGCCCTGCATGAACAGCTGCAGAAAATGTATACCATTTACCAAAAAATCCTGCCATAGGTGGTATACTTGCTAAAGAAAAAAGCTGTATCGTCATCATAATAGCCATAAATGGGTTAGTTTTTATCAATCCTGCTAGATCATAAATGTTTTCAACATATCTATTACTAAATCGCATCCCAAGGATAAAAGAAAACGAACCAATCGTCATGCAAAGATAAATAGTCATATAGATAAGAATACCTTTGACTCCCAATATATTTCCAGCGGCTAAACCAACAAGAGCATATCCCATATGACCAATCGATGAATAAGCCATTAAACGCTTAATATTAGTTTGACCAATTGCTGCAAATGCACCCAGCGCCATTGATGAAATGGCTATAAAAACCAAGATTTGTTGCCACGAAGGCATAAAATTATCAGAGCTTTCTAATGGAATAAAAGCAAATACAATAACACGAATAATTAACGCCATTGCCGCAATTTTAGGAGCACCAGCAAAAAATGCTGTAATAGGTGTTGGTGCTCCTTCATAAACATCAGGAGTCCACATATGAAATGGAACTGCAGAAATTTTAAAAGCCAAACCAGCTAAAATAAACACAATGCCAAAAATAACTCCCAAATGCAAAATATTACCACTTAAAGCAGAAGATATTTCACGGAAACCAATCTGACCGGTAAATCCATAAAGTAATGAAATACCGTATAGTAATAACCCAGAAGATAATGCGCCTAAAACAAAATATTTTATGCCTGCTTCAGAAGATTTTACATTATCACGATGAATTGCAGCTAAAACGTACAAAGCTAAAGATTGTAATTCCAATCCCATATAAAGTGATAACATATTACCAGATGAAATCATTAACATCATGCCAAGGGTTGCCAAAAGAACTAATATCGGAAACTCAAATATGTCAAATTTTTGAGACGAGAAAAAACCAACAGACAAAATAAGAGAAAATGATGCACCAATAAGCGTTAAAATCTTCATATAACGACTGAAAGCATCAATAATGAGGGCATTTGTGTAAAAAAAACCATCTTTTGGAAAAAGAACGATAAGAACAATAGTCGCAAAAAGAAGAGCAATCGTTAAACCTGTAACAGTTAAATATGAATGAGCACCAGAATAAACACCGATTAAAAGTAATGCCATTATCCCTAATGCTATTAAAATTTCTGGAAGGATTAACACCAATTGAGCGATTATTTCAGTTTGCATAAGCATTTATCTCTATTTTAGTGTAGCTGATTGGTAAGCGCTTTTACCGAAAACACAGTTGTTTGAAAAATTGGTGTAGGATATATACCAAAAAATATTGTAAGAATGACCATTGGATAAAGAATAAATTTTTCTCTTTGAGATAAATCACAAAGTATTTTTAAATTTTCTTTATCTAAGGTACCAAAAATAACACGTCGGTAAAGATAAAGTGCGTAAGCAGCTGATAAAATAACACCAGTTGTTGTAAAAATTGCAACGAGTTTATTAATTTGAAAAACACCTATTAAAGTTAAAAATTCACCTAAGAATCCTGAAGTTCCAGGCAATCCAACATTTGCCATAGTAAGGATCAAAAAAACAACAGCGTATTTTGGCATGTTATTCACTAAACCACCAAATGCTGAAATTTCACGCGTATGTAAACGATCATAGATAACCCCAACACAAAGAAACAAAGCCGCTGATACAATTCCATGTGACAGCATCTGGTAAATAGCTCCTTGAATACCTTGTTCATTGGCAGAAAAAATACCCATTGTTACGTATCCCATATGAGCTACTGATGAATAAGCAATAAGTTTCTTCATATCATTTTGAACGAGTGCAACCAATGACGTATAAATGATTGCAATAAGCGATAACACAAGAACAAAGGGAGAAAAGTCAGCAGAAGCAACAGGAAACATTGGTAATGAAAAACGAAGAAAACCATAACCACCCAATTTGAGTAATACACCAGCTAAAATAACAGATCCTGCTGTTGGTGCTTCTACGTGAGCGTCAGGTAACCATGTATGGACTGGCCACATTGGCATTTTAACTGAAAAAGACGCAAAAAATGCGAGCCACAACCACATTTGCATAGATATAGGAAACTGATAGCTTAATAAAGTTGGTATATCGAGTGTTCCTGCTTCCCAATACATAGCCATAATAGCAACAAGCATGAGTACAGATCCAAGCAAAGTGTATAAGAAAAATTTCATACTTGCATAAACACGACGTGCTCCACCCCAAACACCAATAATAATAAACATCGGAATGAGGCTACCTTCAAAAAAGATATAAAATAATACTGCATCGAGAGAACAAAAAACCCCAATAATCGCAACTTCAAGCAAGAGAAAAGCGATCATATAAGCCTTTAATCTATCTTTAACGGTTTCCCAGCTTGCCAAAACACAAAAAGGTAACAAAAAAGCTGAAAGAACAACAAAAAGTATAGAAATACCATCAATTCCCATATGATAGCTAATATCGCCACCTAACCAGTCAAACTTTTCAACCATTTGGAAATTGGAATTTGTATTATCAAAACTTACCCAAATAATTAAAGAAATAAAGAAAACAAATACAGTTGTGAAAAATGCTACATTACGTATATTACGTTTTTCTGCTTCGCTGTTATCTTTGATAAATAAAATCAAAATCACACCAACAAGTGGCAAAAATGTAACCGTAGAAAGAATAGGCCAATCGGTCATTATTTTACACTCCCGATCATCATCCACGTAATTAATGCTGCAACACCAATAAGCATCGCAAACGCATAGTGATAAAGATAACCTGTTTGAACTCGAATGACTCTATTTGTAATATCAACGATGCGTGCTGCAATTCCATTCGGACCAAGACCATCAATAATCTTAATATCCCCTACTTTCCAAAGAAAGCAGCCGATTTTTAAAGCAGGACGGATAAATAAAAAATTATATAATTCATCAAAATACCATTTATTATAAAGAAAACGATATAATACAGGCATCAAATTAGCAAGTTTCTTAGGAATTGACGGAAAAAGAATGTAAAATAAATACGCCAAAATAAGCCCAAGAAGCATTGCCGTAAACGGAGACCATTTTACCCAAGTTAATACATCATGCGCCTCATGAAGGATGTGATTCTGGTGACCTGTAAACAATGCTCCCTTCCAAAACGCATCATATAAATTACCAAAGAAATAAGGTTGAAAAATTGCACCAGCAAATAGTGCTCCAATAGATAGAATATACAACGGAATTAACATAATTGGTGCTGATTCATGAACATGATGCATAACATCAACAGTTGCACGCGGTTTACCATGAAATGTCATAAAAATTAGCCGCCATGAATAAAAACTCGTCAATAAAGCAGAAATAACAAGCAACCCAAAAGCATATCCTGAAGCAATATTATGCGATGCAAAAGCAGACTCTATAATGGCATCCTTTGAGAAAAAACCTGCTGTACCAAAAATTGTTCCTGGAATTCCAACACCCGTTAATGCAATTGTTCCCACAATCATCATCCAATAAGTCACGTTTATATGTTTACGCAATCCTCCCATTTTTCGCATATCTTGTTCATCAGATACTGCATGAATCACAGAACCCGCACCGAGAAATAATAAAGCTTTAAAAAAAGCATGGGTAAAAAGATGAAAAACAGCTGCCCCATAAGCTCCAACACCTAAAGCAACGAACATATAACCAAGTTGTGAACATGTGGAATAAGCAATAACGCGCTTAATGTCATTCTGCACCAATCCTACAGTTGCTGCAAAAAATGCGGTCGTCGCTCCAATAACAATAATCACTGTTAAAGCATTCGAAGAAAGTTCAAAAATTGGTGACATACGTGCAACCATAAACACACCAGCAGTTACCATTGTTGCTGCATGAATAAGTGCAGAAACAGGCGTGGGCCCCTCCATTGCATCAGGAAGCCATGTATGTAAAAGAAATTGAGCTGATTTTCCCATGGCTCCAATAAACAAAAGAAGGCACGTAACAGTAATCATCATTTGCTCATCAAGCTGCCAGCCTAAAAACACTAAATTTTGCGTGAAACTATTATCTGAAACCTTTGCAAAAATAGATGAAAAATTAACTGACTGAAATAAAATAAAAATACTAAAAATCCCTAAAAGAAAACCAAAATCGCCAACACGATTAACGATAAAAGCTTTCATTGCTGCTTTATTAGCAGAATTTTTTTGGAACCAAAAACCAATCAATAAATAAGATGCAAGTCCAACACCTTCCCACCCAAAAAACATTTGGATTAAATTATTAGCCGTCACCAACATAAGCATCATAAATGTAAATAAAGAAAGATAAGCAAAAAAACGAGGCCTTGAAGGATCGTGATGCATATAGCCAATTGAATAAATATGTACTAATGCTGAAACACTATTCACCACAACAAGCATAACAGATGTCAGCGTATCAATATGTAATGCCCAGTTAAATACCAATTCACCAATTGTTGTCCAATGTAATACCAAAATGTCAATTGCTGGAGTATTACCAAGAGCAATATTAAAAAAAGAGACCCATGATAATGCAGCAACAACAACCATAAAACTACATGTTATCAGCTCACTAGCGCGGGCTCCTATAGTTTTTCCACCTACAGCAGCAATTAAAAAACCTAAAAGCGGAAGAAAGACGATCGTATAATACATCTCTCATTAGCCTTTCATTACATTAACATCTTCAACCGCAATAGAACCACGGTTACGGAAAAAAACAACAAGTATTGCTAAACCAATTGCTGCTTCAGCAGCCGCCACTGTCAAAATAAATAAAGCGAATATTTGACCAATAAGATCATGAAGAAATGCTGAAAATGCAACAAAGTTGAGATTAACTGAAAGTAATATAAGCTCGATTGACATAAGAATAATAATCACATTCTTTCTATTTAAAAAAATACCGAAAATTCCAACCGTAAACATTATTGCAGAAACAGTAAGGTAATGAGCAATACCAATGTACATAATAATCTTCCCGCTAGATGCCTTTTCCTGACTCAACTTTTTTAATTTCAATTGCAGTTTCTGGGTTCCTAGCTACTTGTATACCAATCGATTGCCGTTTAACACCTGCTTTATGGCGAAGCGTTAAAACAATAGCACCAATCATTGCAACCAATAAAATCATCCCAGCAATTTGAAAATAAAAAACATAATCTGTATAGAGAATATCGCCTAATGCCTGTGTATTTGTTCGATGTTCTAAATTTGGCATTGGCTGTGTAGTATGAGTTCCTAAAATTAAAGAAAAATCATTACTAAAAAACACAATGATAAGTTCCACAGCAATAATAATACCAACCAATGCACCAACAGGAACATACTGAAAAGCATTTCTTTTCAATTCAGCAAAATCAACATCAAGCATCATAACCACAAACAAAAACAACACTGCGACAGCACCAACATAAACAACCAATAAAAGAAGTCCTAAAAATTCTGCTCCTGCAAGCAAAAATAAAGCTGCTGCATTAAAAAATGCCAATATTAGAAATAATACTGAGTGCACTGGATTACGTGCTGCAATAACAATGATTGCGCTCATCAGCATAATAAAAGAAAACAGGTAGAAAAATGCCGCCGCTAGACCTGTTAGCATGGGCTTCCCCTCAATAAAGATGGGTGTGAATTTTCACACCATATTTACATTTACCGGATAGAATCATCCGACCATTTATTTTATAATACACCTAACGATAAGGCGCATCCATCAATATATTACGAGCAATTTCTCGCTCCCAGCGATCTCCATTAAGTAAAAGCTTTTCTTTATCATAATAAAGCTCTTCGCGCATCTCTGTCGCAAATTCAAAATTTGGTCCTTCTACAATAGCCTCAACTGGACAAGCTTCTTGACAAAATCCGCAATAAATACACTTGACCATATCAATATCATAGCGAACTGTTCTACGTGTACCATCATTGCGCCTTGGCCCCGCTTCAATTGTTATCGCTTGTGCAGGACAAATCGCTTCACACAATTTACATGCAATGCACCGTTCTTCACCATTTGGATAACGACGTAAAGCATGCTCACCACGAAAACGATGAGAAACAAAACCTTTTTCATAAGGATAATTAATCGTAGGTTTTTGTGAAAAAAACTGACGCATTGCTAAAAAAAAGGCACTCACAAACTCTAACAGAAGAAGCGATTTTGCCGCTTGAATAAGACCTGACATATGAGAATTCCTTTTAAGCGAAACTAGTATATTTTAAAATAGCAGCAGTTATCACAACCATCGCCAATGAAATAGGCAAAAACACTTTCCAACCCAGCCTCATTAATTGATCATAGCGATAACGCGGCACAAATGCTTTAACCATAGCAAACCAAAAAAATACGAAACAAACCTTCAAAACAAACCAAATGACACCAGGAACCCAATTAAGCCACCAAACATCCAAGGGAGGTAACCAACCTCCTAAAAATAAAATAGTTGTCAAAGCACACATTAAAACAATAGCAACATATTCGCCAAGGAAAAAAAGCATATAAGGAGTTGAAGAATACTCCACCATATGGCCGGCTACAAGTTCAGATTCTGCTTCAACTAAATCAAAAGGAGGACGATTTGTTTCCGCGAGTGCAGAAATGAAAAATATAATAAACACTGGAAAAAGGATTAACCAATTCCAATCAAGCAAACTGCTGAAAGATAAACCAAGATATGTTCCAAACCCTTTATTCTGCTCCTGAACAATTGTTGTAAGATCCAATGAACCACTCACTAAAATAACAGTTACAAGAACAAACCCTATTGAAACTTCATAAGAAACCATTTGTGCTGCTGATCGAAGTGCACCTAAAAAAGGATATTTTGAATTCGATGCCCAGCCCCCCATAATAACACCGTAAACTTCAAGGGATGAAATGGCGAGAATATAAAGTAAACCAACATTAATACTCGCAATTTCCCAACCTTCATTAACTGGAACAACAGCCCAAGCTGATAATGCGAGTGTTGCAGAAACAAAAGGTGCTAAAAGAAAAACACCCTTATTAGCACCAGAAGGAATGATAGGTTCCTTAACAACAAATTTAATTAGATCCGCAAAAGACTGCAATAATCCCCATGGACCCACAACATTCGGACCACGCCGTAATTGTACAGCTGCCCAGATCTTTCTATCCGCATAAAGAAGATAAGCAATAAGAACTAAGAGAACAGTTAAAAGAAGCAGTGTTTTTCCTACTACAATAAATAATGGCAATAGCCAGGTAAAGAAAGTGTCCATAATATTCTTTCCCTCTCTGCCTCTATTCTACAGCTTCTATAGTATGATTTTTTGCAAGAGCTGAGCATTCCGCCATAACCGCAGAAGCCCGTGCTATTGGGTTTGTCAAATAAAAATCTTCAACTACAGAAGTGAATTCTTGTGTCTTTAAAGTAAGTATTTGCGAACCAAGTGCTTTAAGATCACTAATACATGAAGGTGCTATCTCATCAATACCAGCAAAATGTGGAAAATCACTGAACAAATTTTGCCTTAACTGAGATAATGAATCAAACGGAAGTTTTTTTCCTAAAACATCAGATAAAGCACGCAAAATAGCCCAATCTTCTTTTGCTTCACCTGGGGAAAAACCAGCACGATTTGTCATTTGAACACGCCCCTCTGTATTCACATAAATCCCTGATTTTTCCGTATAAGTGGAGGCTGGTAAAATTACATCAGCAGCATGTGCACCATTATCACCATGGCTGCCAATATAAATTGTAAAAGCCTTTTTATGCGCTAAGTTTACTTCATCAGCACCAAGCAAAAATAAAACTTCACAGGTTTCAACAATATTTTTAACCCCAAGCTTAGAAGTGAAACCGATATCAAGTCCTCCAACAGTCGATGCAGCATTATGAAGAACACCAAACCCATTCCATTCTTCACTAAGGGCACCAACACTATCAGCTAATTTTGCAAGATTTTTTAAAACAGAAAGACCTTCTTGACCTAAAACAGCCCCTACCCCAATAAAGATAATTGGTTTCTTAGCCTTTTTCAGCACATCAAAAAATGGATTTTTTCCTTCAACAAGTGCATTCAACGTGTCAGTATCAGCTCCAAGATAAGAATATGGATAGCGTAAATCAACCTTCTTTCCAATTAATGCAATTGGAAATTTTCCCATTCGCTGACGCTTTAAAATACGTGCATTTAAAACAGCTGCTTCAGCACGCGGATTTGATCCAACAATGAGCAATGCGTCAGCTTGTTCAATACCTGCAATAGTAGGATTAAATATATAACTTGAACGCCCTAATTCAGAAGAGAACGCTATATCTCTTTGACGACAATCAAATATTTTTGATCCTAATGAAATCAGCAATGCTTTAAGCGCATATATTTCTTCAACGGATGCAAGATCTCCAGCAATTGCACCAATCTTTTCTGCTGACGTTTCAGAAATTACTTTTTTAATTTTTGCAAAAGCTTCTGACCAACTGACAGGATGAAATTTTCCATCTTCACAAATATAAGGTCTATCAAGTCGCTGAGTGCGCAATCCATCCCAAATAAAACGCGCCTTATCAGAAATCCACTCTTCATTCACATCTTCATTAACACGTGGCATAATACGCATGACTTCACGACCACGGCTATCAATACGAATAGCACTACCGAGAGCATCCATCACATCAATCGATTCTGTTTTAATCAATTCCCATGGCCGTGCATGAAACGCGTAAGGTTTTGAAGTTAAAGCTCCAACTGGACAAAGATCAATAACATTTCCCTGTAATTCAGATGTCATCGCTTTTTCAAGATATGTCGTAATTTCAGCGTCTTCACCACGACCAATTAAACCAAGTTCTGAAATACCTGCAACTTCTGTTGTAAAACGGATACAACGTGTACAGTGAATACACCTTGTCATAACAGTTTTGACAAGAGGACCAATGTATTTATCCTCTACAGCACGTTTATTTTCTGCATAACGAGAACAATCACGCCCATAAAACATAGCCTGATCTTGAAGATCACATTCTCCACCTTGATCACACACAGGACAATCTAATGGATGATTGATGAGAAGAAACTCCATAACACCTTCACGAGCTTTTTTGACCATCTCTGTGTTAGTGAATATCTCAGGTATTTCGCCATTCGGTCCTAACCGTAAATCACGGACCCCCATAGCGCAAGATGCCTGAGGTTTTGGAGGGCCGCCCTTAACCTCCACCAAGCACATGCGGCAATTTCCTGCAATTGACAAAGATTCATGAAAACAAAAACGAGGCACTTCAGCACCAGCAGCTTCAGCAGCCTGAAGCAACGTGTAATAATCAGGAACTGTAATTTCTTTTCCATCAACTTTGATATTTATCATCACTAATCCAGTCCGCGGACAATTTATCTAAATTTGTATTCCATTATTCATGAAAATAAGATTTTTTACCCCACCGCTTCTAAAGCAAAATTTTTTCTTTGAACTGCATTACGGGTATAATCATCAATCCTCTGTTCAATCTCTGAACGAAAATTTCGTATTAATCCCTGCACAGGCCAAGCTGCAGCATCACCAAGCGCACAAATAGTATGTCCTTCTACTTGTTTAGAAACTTCAAAAAGAAGGTCAATTTCTCGCTTTTGCGCTTTTCCTTCAACCATGCGTCCCAAAAGGCGCATCATCCAACCAGTACCTTCACGACAGGGTGTACATTGCCCACAACTTTCATGTTTAAAAAAGGCTGCTATACGCCAAATTGCCTTGATGATATCAGTTGATTTATCCATAACAATTGCACCCCCGGTACCAAAAGAAGATCCCACATCACGCATCCCATCAAAATCCATAATTGCATCCATGATATCCTCACCGCGAACAACCGGACAAGAAGCTCCACCTGGAATAACCGCTAAAAGATTATTCCACCCCCCCCGAATACCTCCTGTATGTTTTTCAATTAATTCACGAAAAGAAATCCCCAGAGCTTCTTCAAATGTACAAGGTGCATTAACGTGCCCAGAAATCATAAATAACTTTGTTCCAACATTGTTTGGACGACCAATTGATGAAAACCATGAAGCTCCTCGACGCAAAATCGTTGGAACTACCGCTATAGATTCAACATTATTAACTGTTGTTGGGCAACCATAGATCCCTACATTAGCAGGAAATGGTGGTTTAAGCCGAGGCTGTCCTTTTTTACCTTCAAGGCTTTCAAGAAGCGCAGTTTCTTCACCACAAATATAAGCGCCAGCACCATGATGAACAATAATATCGCAAGCATACCCATGCTTAGTTTTTTTACCAAGAAAACCAGCATCATAACATTCATCAATTGCTGCTTGTAGCGCTTCACGCTCACGAATATATTCTCCGCGAACATAAATAAAAGCAACATTTGCTCCCATTGCAAAAGTAGCAATAACACACCCTTCAATCAAAGTATGGGGATCATGTCGCAAAATATCACGATCTTTACATGTTCCAGGCTCTGATTCATCTGCATTCACAATTAAATAATGTGGCCTACCATCACTTTGTTTTGGCATAAAAGACCACTTCATACCTGTAGGAAAACCTGCACCACCACGACCACGTAAACCTGATGCTTTCATTTCATTAATAATCCAATCACGGCCTTTTTCGATAATCGCTTTAGTGTTATCCCAATGCCCGCGTGATATCGCACCCTTTAGAGATCTATCCTTAAAACCATAAATATTGGTGAAAATGCGATCTTTATCAGCTAGCATACCCCACCATTTCCTTTATCACTGACTGCATTTCTAGCATTTTTCTGAACTCAATTTTTAAATATGTTCGTAAGATTTCTTACTTCTACTAAAATAATTTTACAATGGATGAATAATAAATTCCTCATCAACAAAAGCGATATTTATTCCTACTTCTATTTCTTTATTACTTTTTTTCTTTGACGATTTGAATAACTTCTTTTATCTTCATCTTCATTAATTAAAGAAGTTAAACTGTTAATAGGCTCTGATGATTTACGGCTATTTTGCGGACCTACAGCTACTTCAGAACCTTTATTTGCTTCAAATAAATCAATAATTTCTTCAAGACGCTCAGCCGTAAGATCTTCATAAGTATCTTTAAAAATCATAACCACCGGTGCATTAACACAAGCACCAAGACACTCTACTTCTTCCCATGATAAAGTTCCTTCTTGATTGGTAATAAAAGGCTCAGGATGAATTTTTTTTTGACAAATTTTGATTAATTCAGTTGAACCACGTAGCATACAAGGGGTAGTACCACAAACTTGAATATGCGCCTTTGTTCCAACTGGTTTTAATTGAAATTGAGTATAAAAAGTTGCAACTTCTAAAACACGTATATAAGCCATAGAAAGCATTTGAGCGATATGCTCTATTGCTGCACGCGTCACCCAACCTTCCTGCTCTTGAGCACGCATTAATAAGGGAATTACAGCTGATTGCTCACGCCCTATAGGATATTTTTCTATAGTATTTTGCGCCCATAGTTGATTTTCTTTTGTAAAAGAAAATTCTTCTGGTTGGTGAATATCATCTGCAAGACGACGCACAGACATTAGCGATCAACCTCTCCAAAAACAATATCAATCGAACCCAAAATAGCTGTTGCATCTGCAAGCATATGACCTCGAGTCAAAAAATCCATTGCTTGAAGATGAGCAAAACCAGGGGCACGTAATTTAACACGATAAGGCTTATTTGTTCCATCAGAAACCAAGTAAACACCAAATTCACCCTTCGGAGCTTCTACAGCGACATAAACCTCACCAGGAGGAGTATGAAAACCCTCCGTGTAAAGCTTAAAATGATGAATCAGTGCTTCCATTGAATTTTTCATTTCGCTACGCTTTGGTGGAACAATTTTACGATCTAAACTTGAAACAGGCCCATTTTTTTCAGTACTAAGCAAGCGATTCACGCATTGGCACATAATTTTTGCTGACTGACGCATTTCTTCCATGCGAATGAGATAGCGATCATAACAATCACCATTTTTACCTACAGGAATATCAAATTCCATTTCATCATAACATTCATAAGGCTGACTCTTACGCAAATCCCATGGCACTCCAGCTCCACGAATCATAACCCCAGAAAAGCCACGTGCCCAAGCTTCATCAATGCTCACTACACCAATATCTACATTACGTTGTTTAAAAATCCGATTTGGTGTTATAAGTGCATCGAGATTACCAAGAGCAACAAGAAATGGATCAATAAAATTACCAATATCTTCAATTAAAACTTCTGGTAAATCTTGGTGTACACCACCAGGACGGAAATAATTTGCATGAAGACGTGCACCACATGCACGTTCATAAAAAATCATCAATTTTTCACGCTGTTCAAAGCCCCAAAGTGGTGGTGTCAAAGCGCCAACATCCATTGCTTGTGTCGTTACATTAAGCAAATGATTAAGCAAGCGACCAATTTCAGAAAAGAGAACACGAATCAACTGTCCTCTTTTAGGGACTTCAACACTTAATAATTTTTCAACAGCAAGTACAAAAGCATGCTCTTGATTCATAGGAGCAACATAATCTAAACGATCCAAATAAGGGCCCGCTTGAAGATAAGTTTTTGTTTCCATCAATTTTTCGGTACCGCGGTGCAATAATCCAATATGTGGATCCACACGCTCAACAACCTCACCATCTAGCTCTAGAACCATACGCAAAACGCCATGTGCTGCAGGATGCTGCGGACCAAAATTGATATTAAAATTTCGGACATTAACTTCAGCCACAACTAACCCCTTACTTTTCTAGATGCGCCCTTAAATTGAACACCAACAGAATTTTGCTTATTATATTGCAAAAAACATCCAATTATTTAGTCTCCATTTCCTTCATTAATATCATTTTTCGCCATTTTCCTTTTTATCACATGGTAAAATATAATCAGTACCTTCCCAAGGTGAAAGAAAATCAAAATTACGCATTTCCTGCCGTAAAACAACAGGCTCATAAATTACCCGCTTTGCTTCATTATCATAACGGCACTCAACAAATCCTGTTACTGGAAAATCTTTACGCAAAGGATGTCCTTCAAATCCGTAATCAGTCAAAATACGTCTTAAATCTGGATGACCTGAAAATAAAATCCCATACATATCGTATATCTCACGCTCATACCACTCTGCTCCAGGATAAACGGAACAAACAGAAGGAACAGGAATATTTTCATCAGTTCGCACTTTAACACGTAACCGTAAATTCTGAAAAGGCGATAATAATTGGTAAGAAACATCAAAACGCTTATCACGCGCAGGATAATCAACACCACTAATATCTATAATATTAATAAACTGGCAACGTGAATCATCACGAACAAACATTAAAATATCAATAATCGCATCAAGACGCGATACAATAGTCAATTCACCAAACGCAAATATACTTTCTTCTAGCTTATCCCCTAATTTTTCCTTTAGGTAAGCAGCAAGCTCGATCAATGTTTCAGTTGCCATAATCAAACCCCTATCGCTCTATGGAGCCAGTACGACGAATTTTCTTTTGTAACAATAAAATACCATACAATAACGCCTCTGCCGTAGGAGGACATCCTGGAACATAAATATCCACTGGTACAATACGATCACACCCACGTACAACCGAATAAGAATAGTGATAATACCCACCGCCATTTGCACATGACCCCATAGAAATCACGTAACGCGGTTCAGGCATTTGATCATAAACTTTACGTAAAGCAGGCGCCATCTTATTCGTTAAAGTACCAGCAACCACCATCACATCTGATTGACGTGGAGAAGCACGCGGTGCATACCCAAAACGCTCATTATCGTAGTGAGGCATGGAACATTGCATCATTTCAACAGCACAACAAGCTAGGCCAAAACTCATCCACATTAATGAACCAGTACGCGCCCAAGTTATCAAAGAATCTACGGAAGTTACTAAAAAGCCCTTATCAGACAATTCAGCATTCATGTCCTGAAAAAATTGATCATTAGCACCAATAAATTTACTGGTATTTGGATCAATAATTCCTTTTGCCTGTGGAGCAACAATCGTTGAATTATTAAACACTAATCCCATTCAAGAGCCCCCTTTTTCCACTCATATATAAACCCGATCGTTAAAATAGCTAAGAATAAAATCATTGACCAAAAACCGAACATACCTATCGAATGAAATGAAACAGCCCATGGAAAAAGAAAAGCAACTTCAAGATCAAAAATAATAAATAAAATTGAAACAAGATAAAAGCGAACATCAAATTTCATACGTGAATCATCAAATGAGTTAAATCCACATTCATAAGCTGATAATTTTTCAGGATCAGGAGCACGGTAAGCCACAATGTAAGGTATAATCAAAAGAACTCCCACTATAACCGCTGAAACAATAATAAAAATCAACACTGGTAAATAAGAGCCCAATAAGTGAGTCATAATCCTCTTCCGCTTCAATGAGGTACATAAATTAACAAAGTTATCCAATGTGATTTAGATTTATCTAAATTAAACACCTGAATTGCTAAATAACCCCGTTAATTACACTCGCACTGCTTCAAGGGCATGCCGTGCAAAACTTTTCAATAGTATAAGTACCGCAGTGCAAAGAAAGACGCAAGCCCCTATTCTTATAAACTATGGAAAAATTAAATTTCACAGAAAATTTGACGGTCAGCATCCCAACCACTACGCACTTTTAAATGCTTACATTAAAAATAATTAAGAGGTTACTTTAGAAATGGCGCGAGTGACGGGGCTCGAACCCGCGACCTCCGGCGTGACAGGCCAGCACTCTAACCAACTGAGCTACACCCGCGCATTTTATTTTGAATTAATCAAAATTAGTACCAGCGGTGGTGTAAGGTGTTCATTCATCTGTGTCAAGCATACTTCAATGTTTTTTCCAAAAAAATAAAATAAACAACAAAAACAAAATTTTTTTATCCGTTAAAAAATATTAATGAATATCATCTTTGTTCTTGCCTTTAGAAAAAATTTTCCTTAAAGAGCTTTCATCTAATTGCAAATTATAAACAGGGCGATTAGCTCAGCTGGTAGAGCGCCTCGTTTACACCGAGGATGTCGGGAGTTCGAGTCTCTCATCGCCCACCATTGTATTTTTTATAATGATTAACATTTTATCGATCTTTATTTAAAGGTAAGGGAAATATAATCCAAAGTGAGAAAGTGGAATTCTTCAATTTTCCTCTTGTATAGCGGTTTTTAATTCCTTGAGAGCCATTGCTTCAAATGTATGAAAATCGTATCAAATGCATTATTAAGACGTTCAAGATCAAGAATAAACAAAAATATAACAAGTACTATCCACCTCGTTAAGCGAGACATCATTCTCACATCCGGTAGGTACTCATCATCTCTGCAAGAGCTTTTTCTCTGCTTCTGTCAGCTCTACACTCTTGTTACTTTATTTTCTAGCCATGTTGCTAACCACACATATTTTTACCTTGCTTGTTGTGCTTTAAAAGATCTCTTGCCAAATTTGGACTCATCATATCTAAATCTTAGTGTTCTACATAAATTGGTAACCAACTAATGCAAAACGCTCGTTCATTTGTTGCGCAACCATTGAGAAAGATCAGCACGTACATCAGTATCAATTTTCCTGTTAATCTCATTTTCTACCTCAAGCTATGTACCGTCATCTTTAATGCATGCTCCATTTGCCTATGCTGTTCAGTTTTCTTCCAAGATAAAAGCCTTTTATGAAGGCCATAAAAAAGCAGCCAAAGCTGCTAATATAACCAAGAACTTCTCTCATGAACCAGTGTTTCAGTTTCCCCTTCACAAAGTTTGTCGATATTTGCTTTATCAATAGTGAAATGCAAGGCGCAAAATGATCAATAAATTCGCACACTAATCTGAATAATGTTTATTCACTTAAACCTTAATCATCATGATTATCAATGACAAATAAAATCGCCTTATCCTTAAACCTTAAAACATATTTGACGTGCTTCACATGATAACTCTTTGAACTTAATTTCAAATGTTCATGCAGATAGAATGTCTAATTATGCATGCTCTTCAGCGATCTTATCACAGTGTTCTGCTCCTAATTCATAGTGAAGATTCATGTTCAAACAACGTTCATTACAAATAGAAAATCATAAACAAACCACACACACAACCATAAACAAACCACAAATTTATTGTCTTATTTAAAATCCCATTTCTTTGTTCTTCATCCAGGATATGGCGATCAAGCACATTTTCCAACTCACACATCAATATCATAACGAAAACAACGTTAAAGGAAACACACAATGAAATTGAAACTATTGTTGTTCTTGTTTAACCTCTTATTATCTCTTCATACTTCTTTGTCCGCACCTATTCCTGCTCAAGTCCTGCAAACCCCTACAGACCATCCTCACGACAAAGCTATTCATGTTAAAGTCCATACAGGATATAAATATTGCTATGCCCCTGTCTTTACAAAAGGAGAGGGATACATCTATCTCGATGATTGTTCTTCCTCTAACGTTAAATTCGCTCGCTATGACCTGTTTCAAAGAGTCGCCTGGAATATCAACGACACCTGGTTGTGCATGACTGCTCCTAGCTCCGTGACAGGCATTGACGGAAGCTCAACCGCTGACTGGGATTATTTGCTCTTACGCCCTTGTGTTATCAATGATCAAAATCAACGCTGGATCATTAAAGAGCAAAGTTTTTATACAGCTGATGGAAGATTTCGTGTTAAAGACTATAAATGGTATGCTTATATTTCAAAGAACGAGAAAGACTATTATGACCATAAATTAGCCTTTGAAATGGCTGCCTGGGTCCAAACGATTTCTCCTCCTGGAAATCTCAGTTCCAAAACCTTTGTCGCCTGGCTATATGTCAATACATATCCTCCTGTATTTGCCCTCTATTATCTGCAAAATGACTCCTCCTCCCTCTCTACAACACCGCTGCCTCTTTATTACAATCCAGAAAATGGCCATATCGCTCAATATTACAATGCCTCTGGGGATTTTTATTGTATGGTTTCTCAACAATCTCCTTCCGATAATTGGAATTGGGTTACATGGCAACCTTGTACGGATAAAGTTTCTTCAAGTAAGGATGCCTCTTTTTGGGATATTTCTCAGTTAGATGAGACTAAAGGTCTTATTTTGGATTCTCAAGGTAATCCGCTAAGAGTAACGCAATATGGTACTTATTGGGGGGTCCCTTACACAGCAAAGCCCAGTTATCTTAAACAAGACACCAACAACTCGCCAACCTCTAATTTTCTATTGTCTACTGATATTGAAAAATGGAACCGTTATGTGAATGGGAATTTAGGAGATACGCTTGCTTATTGCCCTGCCCCTGGAAATAAGAAAAATGTTACACAGAATTCTTCTGCCAAAACACGAGTAAAACGGTCTTTACCTCCCGATTTTGATCTCACCCCAGAATGGACAAAAAGACTATGGGAAATCTCTAGAAGCACTATACGTAATGTTGAAACAACTATTGGCTATTGTGGAATTTGCATGCTGCATGCTATGCAAATGCTTGCTGAGTTGCAAGAATATCACAATAGTACTCCCCCTCAAGACGGAGAAGGATATTTCTTTAATACGCGTCTAGGTGTAGATCCATTTGACTCACTGCGTTTTAGATTTCCTGGAATTGCAGAAAGACTCGAAGTTACAGAGCAGTATACCGATATACCTTATTATGTGGGAGAAGATATGCACATAAGAATAAGTAGAATATCTCGCACTATAGCATCAATGTTTTTGACACAATATGTGTGGAGATCTTCAGCGGTAGCAAGAACCAATGATAAGATGAGAAGGGTACTTCAAGAACTTGTAAATACTCCTCCTGGAACACTTGGATTTGTAACAATTATTGCTGAAAATAGTACAGGAATGTCTGGTCATGTCCAACCTTTTTTAAGAACACGCCAATGGTTAACCTTAATCCCTACAAATACACCTGACCATACTCTTGGAACATTCAGAAATAGTCTTATCTCAACAACAAATCCACAAACCTTTCTTTATCATCTCTCAGAGAGAGGCACTCAAACACTTCGTTCAATCTCAACTTTTCAAATGAATCCATTAAATAATCCTCCTTTGAATCTTTACGTGTCGCAAAGGAATTGCACTGGAGAAGGAGAACATAGAAGAGGTAATAGAGGACTTCCAAGAGCTTCTCTCATTAATCAATGTAGAAGTAGCAGATGTGCTATCCAATGAAGAATATGACAGCATAGCCTTTTAGGCCTTTGAGAACTCTATTTTTCCAAATATATAAAATCGTATTAAGTGCATTGATCAGATGCTCAAAATCAAAAATAAACACAAATATAATCAGCACCGTCCATCACATAACATAAAGCGAAACATCATTTCTGCACCCTGGTAAAAATATTTTACCATCTCTTGTAGAATCTTTTTTGATTTCTGTGAACTCGACGCTATGTGAAAGAAAACAATATAAACAAGCCATAAAAAAATCATTCTTCTAGAATATTAGAAATTCTATCGCTCAAGATAGCTATATAAGACATCATTTTTTCAGTTAACTCATTAATAAAAAGCGGGAAAGAAATTAAAAGGAAACACAATGAAATTAAAACTGTTTTTCTTCTTCCTTAGCTTGCTATTGACCATTCAGACTTCTTCTGCAGCTCCTGTTCCTGGAGTGATTCAAAGACCTCCTGATCGTCCTAATGACAAAGTTATTCAAATCAGAGTCCACACAGAAAGCGAATACTGTTATGCTCCTATGTTTACAGGAGGAATGGGCTATATTTATATCGATAATTGTTCTTCCTATAGAGTTAAAGCAGCTCGATATGACCTATTTCAAAGAGTCGCTTGGAATATCAATGATACCTGGTTATGCATGACAGCTCCTGACTCTGTTACAGGGATTGATGAAAATTCTACAGCGGACTGGGGATATCTCTTATTAAAACCTTGTGTGATCAATGATCAAAACCAACGCTGGATCATTAAAGACGGAAGTTTCTATACAGCCGATGAGAAATTTCGCGTTAAAGATTTTAATTGGTATGCTTATATTTCAAAAGATTCAAAAGCTTCTTATGACCATAAATTAACTTTTAAAATGAAGGACTGGAGCTCAACAGTTTCTCGTCCTGGTAATATCAGTTTAAAAACATACGTAGCATGGTTATATGTTAGTGTATCCCCTCCTTTATTTGCCCTCTATTATCTGCAAAATGACTCCTCCTCCCTCTCTAAAACGCCGCTGCCTCTTTATTACAATCCAGAAAATGGTCATATTGCTCAATATTACGGTTCATCTGGGTCTTTATATTGTATGGCTTCCAAACAAACTGATTCACAGGATTGGAATTGGGTACAATGGACAGAGTGTACAGATAAAATTCCTTCAAAGAAGGACTCAACCTTTTGGGATGTTTCTCAGTTAAATGAAAATGAAGGTTTTATTCTGGATCATATGGGCAATCCGTTAAGGGTTACTCAATATGGTAGCCATTGGGGTGTCCCTTATACAGCAAAAACGAGTTATATACTAAAAGACACAACAAACTTTCCAACATCTAAGTTTATTCTTTCTACTGATATTGAACAATGGAATCGTTACACGAATGGGAATTTAGGGGAAACACTTCCCTTTTGCCCTGCTCCTGGAAAAAAGGAAATTTTGCAAAATTCTCCGACACGAGCAAAACGACAATTACCTCCTGAGTTTACTCTCACCCCAGAATGGAAAAAAAGACTATGGGAAATCGCTAGAAGCACTAAAGACGGCACGGAGCGAATTGGCTTTTGTGGTGTCTGCATGGTACACGTTGCGCAAATGCTTGCTGAATTACAAGAACGTTATCAGGGCCCCATTTATCGAGATAGAGATGGTTATTTTTTCAATACGCAGGAAGGTGTAGATGTATTTACCTCACTTCGCTCTAGATTTCTTAGTCTTACAACTAGACTTGAAATGACAGAATCTTTTTCTGCAACACCTTTTACTCCAACAGAGGATAGGCATGAACGAGCAAATAGAGCATCTAGCGTAATGATATCAACGTTTTTACCTGACTATATGTGGAGATCTTCAGCCGTTGCAAGAACGTCATCAGAAATAGGAAACACGCTTCTAACTTTGTTGCGTAGACCTCCTGGAACGCTTGGATTTGTTGTAGTTGTTAGAGATAATGCTGATCATACAGGCTACGTTGCTCACGCTCAACCTGTTTTAAACACGAATCAAGGACTGATATTAATCTCTACCAACGCACCTGGATTAAGTTTTGAAGACTTCACGAACCATCTTACCCCAATCCCAGCAACAAAAGAAGGTTTAGGAAGATTAGTTTCATATCTTTCAGTGAGAGGCTCTCAATCAATTCATTCAGTCTCAACCTTTGAAATGGTTTCGTTAACCTTACCCTCTTTTAATGTTTATATGTCTCAAGACAATTGTACTGGAGAAGGTGATCATAGAAGAGGTAGCGGGCAACTTCCAAGCACTTCATCCATTAATGAATGTGCTAGCGGTAGTGGCAGATGTACCCCACGATAAAATTGACAAGTGTTAAAACAATGAACGAGTTTGGTAAAGAAAAAATGAAAAATCAGGCTATATGATTTTCTTAGAATAGTAAAAAATTCCAAACTCTTTCAATAAATATCAACATACATCGAAACAGTGATCTTCATCTTATGATGAAGATCATTTTCGTACCTTGGTAAATACTAACAAACACGTTCATAAGTGTTGAATTCACGTTTTAAATATCCATTATCAACTAAACAGCGTCTCAATCTTGCATAATCATCACTAAAGAGAGAACAAATTTTGGAAACTTCGAACTCATGATAAGTTCTATTTAAATCAAAAGCATTCACGATTTTTATTAATATCTCTTGTCTCTCAAGTTGCTGATCATTTAATTCTTTATTATCTCTTTTTCTTCTTTGTAGAGCTACATTCCAAGCCTTTGTAACCATTTGCCATTTTTTTTCATTATATTCAATTAAACCAATAGAGTGTAAACGAGCAACAGCTTTGTTAACCTTTTTGAGATCTAATTCTGTCATGGTACAAATTTCTGAAATACTCTTTTCTCCTAAAATTATTGCGGCATAAATTAATCGCAATTCTGCATTAGCCATTACCTCATGAAGAGCAGAAATTTTAAGACCACTTTGTAATTTTTCTTTACCTATAGGCAATTGGCTAGAACGAATTGGTATTTCATCCATCTCTAATAATTCTTCCTGCAGTGATTGTTGACGAAAAACTAATTCAGATGAAAGCCTTTTGCGAATAATACCTAAACCACTTTGGCGATATTTATGTAATTCAGGTATCGTTATTACCTCATAACTATGATCAAGCCTACTTATAATCTCTTCCCATAGAGGTGTACGAACGCGTCTTAATAATTCTTTACCATCTGAAGAAATTTGCGCTAAAATTATTGGTTCATGTAAAATTAAATACCCCCCTTCAGCAATATGAGGCCAAAGAGTTGCTACAAACCGAACATCATCAGCAAGTGAGCCTGCATCAATCCAAGCAAAGTCAATTTTTCCCCAAGATGTGATTGTTTTATTATCAATGTCAAAAAAATTTCTTTGAACCATAATAATAAATTCGAGATTTGTTTTATCTGCTTGTATAGTATCCCATATCTCCTGCGCAGATTGGCCAAGCGCTGTAAAATCATCTATGGTTATGAGATGGGGGTTATAATCTGCTGGTACATGTGAAGGATCAAGTACTCCTGTACGTTCTTGCCATATATTTTTTTCAATTATTTCTTTGTCATTAATCCATTCTTTTTTCGCTTTTTTAAGAGCTTCAAGAATAAAAATTGTGCTATCGCCTGCACCAATTTCAATAACAAGGTTTGGGCGCACCATTTTTAGTAAGGCACTAATAAGCTCAGAACTATTTTCTGTTCCCATTCCAGGTCTAATAAGGTTCATACTTCTCCCCCTTTTATTTCAAAATAAACGCAATATACCAGCTTCAATAAAAGTGCATAGAGTATTTTTCATGGTGTCAGAGAGGTTCGTTATGGGCCACTCCATAATAGTATGAGGCTCTGATAATTTATTTAAAAAATTTTTCGCTTGCGCATCTACCAAAAATGCCCGACCATTTAATGGATTTATTACTTTGTAACCAGCCTTAAACGTTACAATTATACATGTTGGTTCCCGTATAATACCGCTTGGTATATTTTTAAAAAACAGTTGATTAGTTTCGAGAATACCATGGCGTAATAACGTTACATATATTTCACTTGAACTATAACGCTTCCCATTTAATAGGATAGGGAACATTTCTCTTATTTTTTGTCCATACTTCAAATTATCATAGGTCTTAACATCAATATTTATAAAAACTTTCGATCGTTCAGATAAAATTGAAATTTCTTCAATAGATGGAATTCCAAAAATAGCCGACATATTTTTAACAATGCACACGTTTTTAGAAAAATAAATATCTGCCTCTGGATTAAGTCTCTCTGGATAGGGATAATATGCATTTTCAAGAATAGGTAATTTAGACCTCTTGAGTTCAATTTGAGAGTATTTTTTGTGTATATTATGCTGATAATACTCTATTAATTGCCAGGTATAGGCACCTGTAAATTTGTAAAAATTTATATGAAATGGATCTTTTTCCATATTATCCCCCTTGTTATCTAAAATTTATTTATATCTTGACTTTACAATTTTAAATTGCAATAATCATTATCTATCATAAAATTTAGGGGGATAATTCAATGAATATTTTATTAGATAAAGTAGAAGAATTCGAAGAGATTACTAAGGCTACATTGCTTAGAAAAGAAAATGAATTTTGTTTTTCTATTTCAGAGATATTGCCTGTAATTAGACATGTAAAATATGCACAAGTCCATATCGATGAAGATATGATTGTTTAATAGCTCTTTTGTAATTTAAAGATGCGTATAGAAATACTAATTTAAAGAACTAAAATTTTATAAAATTAGCCTTTTCAGGCTGTATCACGCCAATATGTTTATCATATAATGGGTTATTTTATAAAAAACTAATAAATGAACGATACTTAGAAAAATATTACATTAAATTTATGGGGGAAATATAAAAATGATACCCTTATTTTCTCAGCAATTTGCACGAGAAATTTGGAGTAAAAAAGCGATTGAGCTATCAACGGATTTTATCCCTTTTTCTGACAATCAACTCTTGAGCGCATTACATGCATACACACATTTGTACGATAAAATAAGATTTTTAAATAATATTGCATCCGTTAATATCTCTATTAATGGTGAAAAACCACAAAAGCCTTCAAAAGATTTTTTGGTTTTGGACACCGACCATACACTCGATGATTATATTTCTCGGATTGATAAAATAATTGGTAATGATGACTGGTCACTAATGTATTTTGGCCTTTCTGCAGCTGATCCCCGCATGTGGGATGCAACTAAAATATTTTCTGATAAGCTTGCAACTTCTATAGGAAAGCGCCCAGGTGGGCGAGTTGACGTCGACTGTTTTATTGGGCGATATTCTTGTACCCATGCCGGGATACACACAGATTATGCTCATAATTTTGCATATACACTGCGTAATGGAAAAACTATGTACACTTGGCCAAAGGATAGACTTGACCTTGTTGGACTTAAATATCCGCATTATGAAAAGTATAAATGCGAAAGTATAGCCTTAAAAAATAATACAGGATGTGTTGCCTACTTTCCTCATGATTTTATGCATGTTGCCGAAACAAAAGAAAATATTTCCGTCAATGTGAATCTTGCTTTTTGGGAATATTCTAGTGCTGCTAAAGATCACGCAGATCATCTAAGAAAAATGATTTCTATCCCCAAAAGGACACATTATAATATCATCCATTCTGGGCTAGTTAATCTCAATCCAGATGACCAATTACAACTTTCAACATTAGATGCCATTCTAAAAAACGGCTACTTTAAAAAGTATATGGCATCTCAGAGCTTAATCATGGACACAAGCTCTCGGATTGGAATTGCTCGCCCTCCTATAGAAGTAGTCAATATTGGAAATAATATCCACTTGGAACACAATACAACACTCCAATGGATTATTCTATTAGAATCAGAAGAAATTCTTATTTCCGCTAATGGCCACTGCATATGTGTTCCTTACCGTATGTCTTTTTTAAAAATCATGCATCAACTCGTTAATAAAGAAACTGTAAATTTAACTGAATTCTCTAATCACGAAAAAGAATATCAAGAAATTCTACGCTTTATTAAGAGTTTAGCGTGTTGGAGAGCCATATGCTAAACAAATATAAGCCCGTTATTTTACAATTTTGTATCTGTCTCATGCTAACTTTTGCCAGCTTAGCTGATGAAACAGCACAGATAACTTTCGCCTTAACACTTGCAGAGAATACCCATTTTATCTCTATGCTTCTGTCGACAGGATTGTTATGCGGTATTCTTGCTAATTTTTCTGCACCTTTACTGTTACATCAGTTTGGTGCCTACCGACTTATCATTAATATTTTTTATATTGAATCTCTCTTAATTGTAATAGCTGCTTTCATGGGATCCTTTTGGGCTTATATTTGTCTAGCAGCAGGCTTAGGGTCAGTTCTGGCATTACTTTGGTCAGCAGTTATGGTGGCTATACCAGATTTTGCTCAAAATGAACATCAACTTGATTGGATAAATCGTGTAGTACAAACTATGCGTAACTTTGGTTACATTGGTGGCCCAATTTTAGGTAGTTTATTTTTTACCTATTTACAGCATAGTTATGGTTTAATTTACCTTGCTGTACTGGTTCTATGTGCTGGATTTATTGTATTGTTATGTTTTAATTTACTTAAGATAAATAATATCAAACAGACTAAAAATGAGCATCTCCCTCATAGTACGAAAAAACATCTAGACTTTATCGGTCTATTTAAGAAAAAAACTGTTTTTTGGGTTTTACTGCCTTTAGTCATTACGATAGCTTTTAGCTCAGCTGAAAATGTTATGTTAATTATCTATATCCGCAAAATTTTACAATTTGATGCAACATCTTATGGATGGATCTTAAGTAGTACAAGTATTGGGCTAGTTATTGGACCGCTATTATTTACTGGTTTTTTTAAAACTTTAGGAGAATCCCCTGGAGCTTGTTTGGCTGCAGCGGGTATTGGTACAGGAATATTCTGCTTATCCTTAACTTCCAATATATGGGTTATCATCATATCTTCTCTCTTAATTGGAATATTCAATGGCGTACAAAATACCCTTATGGCCACTTTTATAATGAATAATATTAAAAAAGATGAGCGAAAACAACAAATGCCTGCTTATATCTTTATAGTACAAAGCTCAGTATTAGCTGGTTTTTTCAGTGCTGGCTTTATTGCTTTGGACTATATACAAATAAGTTTAACAATAATTGGTATAATGACGATACTTGCTGGCTGTACGGGGATTATTGCTAATCTTTATCAACAAAAATTTAAACCCAAAAGCAATCTATAACTCAGACTTTTTAGGATACTAATTTACACCCTACATCTTCTTTTTTTCATCAATAAAGTAGAAAATGTATTATTTTTTTTAAGACTTATCGTCTTCTATATGTCCATGCTGATGATACTAATAATTTTGATTAATTTCAAAATATTGTATGATCTAAAATCAAAGTGCATGCGCCTATAGGGAACACAAAAATTTATAAAAACTATAAAATTGCGTTTTTTTACATTACAAAAACACACTTTCCTTATCTACATCATAGGAAAACTTGTGAAAGGTTCTTTTGCGTAGCTCTTCAAACAATATTTCAAGTAGTAATTAGTATAGCATTGTTAAAAGAAAAATGATGATTTCTTGTTTTATGGAAATAGAATTTCCTATTTGCAAAATTCAAAATAATTTTTATTTAATGTAATACATAAACAATTTTGGATAATTCTTATGCTCGATACACAAACTGCGAGATTTTTTTCTATTCATCCTGTCATGAAAATATTACCAAAATTCTCAATTGCTATTTTTTTAATAGCTCTTGTACCACTTTTAAGTGGCTGCGGATTTAATGCAATACCAACGAATGAAGAAAAAGTATATGCGTCTTGGAGTGAAGTTCTAAACCAATATCAGCGCCGCACGGACCTCATTCCCAACCTTGTAGAAACTGTTAAAGCTTATGCATCTCATGAGAAAGATGTTTTGACTGGTGTTACAGAAGCACGTGCAAAAGCAACACAAACAAACATCAATACTGATATGCTAAATAATCCAGAAATGATGCAGCAATATTTTGAAAATCAAGCAAATTTATCAAGTTCACTCTCGCGTCTTATGGCTATTGCCGAAAACTACCCTGATCTTAAAGCGAGTCAAAATTTCCTTGCTCTTCAATCACAGTTAGAAGGAACTGAAAATCGTATTACCATTGCTCGCCGAGATTATATCGAAGCAGTACGCGTATATAATACAGCACTCAAAACAATGCCTGCAATGCTCTGGGCAAAATTATGGTTCCGTGATTCTAAACCTATGCAAACTTTTACCATTGATACTAATGCCCAACAAATACCGAAGGTTGATTTTAATTAATGGTATGTTTTCCTATGTTTATTCAACGTGCTACCTTCTTCCCTTATTTATGGGTTCTCATAAGCCTTTTATATTTGGCTATTGCATCAAATAATATTGCCTATTCACAAACTCAATTTCCGATCTTGACTGGTTATGTTAACGATGGTGCCCATTTACTTGACCATACAACAATAGAAGATCTAACAGAAAAGCTAGATGTGTTGGAAAAGAAAACTGGAAATCAAGTTGTTATTGCAACTGTCCCTACTCTCTCAGGAATTGATATTGAGACTTATAGTAATTCTCTTTTTCGTACATGGAGCTTGGGTCAAAAACAGATCAACAACGGTGTGCTTCTTATCGTTGCCCCAAATGAGCGTGAAGTGCGTATTGAAGTAGGCTACGGTTTAGAGGGTGAGTTAACAGATGTAATTTCTGCAGTCATTATTAATAATTTCATTCTTCCTAGCTTTCGTAAAGAAAATTATCAAGAAGGAATCGTGAAAGCAATTAATGCAATTATCAATATTACCGTAGAAAAAAATTCTGATTTTACCAATAAAATTAAAGAACAAGCTAAAGTTCTTGAAACAAAACATAAACAAACTAAAAAAGAAAAAATAATAATAAATATAGTTATATTTCTCATATTTTTTATAATGGTTTGCTTGCCTATTCTTGCAATGATTTTTGGTGAAAAAGTAGCTTCAGGAAAATATCGTTGGATGGGTATCATCTTTACATTTTGGTTTACTAATATAAATGCTGGTGGAAGGTATACTAATAGAGGCCTTAGTCGACATTCATTTAACCGTAGATTTAAGGGTGGTGGAGGATCATCTGGTGGTGGTGGCGCATCAGGAAAATGGTAAAAATAAAATCAAACGAATAATTTTATACAAAATGGTGAAAATATTTATTCTTCTATCGTTTGCATTTCTTTCTATTGCATAATAACAATTAACACTTCTCTCTTTAAAGAAAATTTATATTGTAGCTAACATTTTCTGTTTAGAATAAGGAAAATTCTAGAATCATACACTCTTTGCAAATGCTAAAATTTTTTTTACTTATTGAAGAGACTGTAAACTAATCAAATATCTTTGATAAAATCAAAAATTGATATTTTCATTTCAATAAATATTACTGAGGATATTCCAGTTGAAATATACTAGCCGTGATTACTTATCCTACGATTTCAAAACAACTGAACCCAATCTACCAATTGAATGGAAAATAAGTGATGGCTTAGTCGAATATTCTGAAGCACTCCACTATATGCAAGAACGTATAGAGAGTATTTATGCAAAAACTGCTCATGAACAAGTTTGGCTTCTAGAACATCCTTCCCTTTATACAGCTGGAACAAGTGCAAATAAAAAGGATCTTTTGACACCTCATTTATTCCCTGTTTATGAAGCAGGCCGCGGCGGTGAATTTACATATCATGGTCCAGGACAACGTATTGCTTACATCATGCTTGATCTTAAACGTCGAAAACAAGACATACGTGCATTCATTAGTGCATTAGAACAATGGATCATACAAACACTTGCAGAATTTAATATTAAAGGTGAACGTCGTGAAGATCGGATCGGTGTTTGGGTTGTAAGACCTGATCGTCCATCAACAACAAGTGATATACCCACAGAAGATAAAATTGCTGCTATTGGCATACGTATACGAAAATGGGTTAGCTTTCACGGCATTTCTATCAATGTTGACACTGATTTAACACACTATTCAGGCATTGTTCCCTGCGGAATAACAAATCATGGTGTCACCAGTTTACTTGATTTAGGTTTACCTATAACCATACACGATGTTGACAGTGCTTTAAAAAAAGCATTTGAACAAATTTTTGGTCCAACAATTGATGTTTCTTAAGTGCATTGATTTTTAAGGCATAAAGTTTTATTTTAAAAAAATTTAAATTTAGGTAGATAATTAAGTGATATGAGTAATGACAATAAAGATCTTTTTAGTGTTCTAAATCATGCTCAGTCCCGTATAGACAGGAAAGAAAACACTCAATATACTTCAGTGCACTCAGAAATAGCTGTTCCAGCCGTTCCTGTATCTTCACTCCATCATCACAAAGAAGACAATACCTATAATGCCTCATCTATTCGAATACTTGAAGGTTTAGAACCTGTACGTTTACGACCTGGAATGTATATTGGTGGTACAGATAGCAAAGCACTCCACCATTTATTCTCTGAAATCATTGACAATGCGATGGATGAAGCTGTTGCAGGTTATGCTGATTTGATTGATATAACATTGGACAGCAATAATTATCTGACTGTAACAGATAATGGACGTGGTATTCCTATTGAAAATCATCCCCAAATACCGGATAAGTCTACCCTTGAAGTCATTATGACACATCTTCATTCAGGTGGAAAATTTGATGGAAAGGCTTATCAAACTTCTGGTGGATTACATGGAGTGGGCATTTCTGTCGTTAACGCTCTCTCTGATGATATGGAAGTAGAAGTCGCTCGAGAGCGCAAACTTTATCGTCAACGTTTCTCACGCGGAATTCCTCAGTCTGAGCTAGACGAATTAGGTGATGTTTATAATCGTCGTGGTACACGAGTTTGTTTTCATCCTGATAGTCAAATTTTTGGTGAAAATACAGCTTTTGACCCAGAAAAAATTTATAAAATAGCGCGCTCTAAAGCCTATCTCTTCAATGGAGTGAAAATTCGTTGGCATTGTGATCCTGCGGCACTTAAAAATGCAAAAAACATCCCTGAAAAAGATATTTTTTACTTTCCAGATGGGCTGAAAGATTATTTATCCTTATCACTGAAAAATAAACATCTTGTAACAGCTGAAATTTTTTCTGGTAAAACACAACAACTTAGTGGCCATGGTTCAGTTGAATGGGCAATAGCTTGGCACAATGGTGATGCCTATATACAATCTTACTGTAATACCATTCCTACTGAAGAAGGTGGAACACACGAAACAGGACTAAGACAAACTCTTCTCCGTGGATTAAAAGCTTATGCTGAATTAATAGGAAATAAGCGAGCTTCTATCATTACTTCTGATGATGTTATGGCTTCAATGGTTGTAATGCTCTCAATCTTTATTAAAGATCCTCAATTTGTTGGACAAACAAAAAATCGATTAGCCACAACTGAGGCACAACGTATTGTTGAAAATGCAATACGTGATCCTTTCGATCACTGGCTAGTCAATTCTCCCCATGAAGCAACAAAACTACTAAATTGGGTTATTGAACGAGCTGAAGAACGTCTTAAACGACGTCAAGATAGAGAAATAAATCGAAAAACTGCCGTACGTAAATTACGCTTGCCTGGAAAATTAGCAGATTGTAGCCAAAATTCTGCTGCTAACGCTGAATTATTTATTGTTGAAGGTGACTCTGCTGGTGGTTCTGCTAAACAAGCACGCAATAGAACAAACCAAGCAATTTTACCTTTGCGTGGAAAAATCTTAAATGTGGCAAATGCTGCACATGAAAAAATGAGCTTAAGCCAAACGATCTCCGACCTAATACTCGCACTTGGATGTGGAACGCGTTCTAAATATCGTGAAGAAGATCTCAGGTACGAACGTATTATCATTATGACCGATGCAGATGTTGACGGTGCTCATATTGCTTCACTCTTAATTACTTTCTTCTTTCAAGAAATACCTGATCTCATTCGTGCAGGACATCTGTATCTCGCTGTGCCTCCCCTTTACAGAATATCACAAGGAGGAAAAGTTGCTTATGCACGTGACGACTCTCATAAAGACGAGTTGCTAAAAACTGAATTTACTGGAAAAAGTAAAATTGAAATTGGACGTTTTAAAGGCCTTGGAGAAATGCGTGCCGAGCAACTTAAAGAAACAACGATGAATCCTAAAAAACGTACACTTTTACGTGTTTCTATTAATACTTTTGAAATGCAAGAAACTAAAGAAACAGTGCAAAATCTTATGGGAAGTAAACCGGAAGAAAGGTTCCGCTTTATACAAGAAAGCTCTATTTTCGCAAATAATTTAGATATCTGATTTTCAAAAGTTAATTTTTAATCTACTGCTGCTGCATCAATAACCCGCAGTTGCGGAGTAACTGTCCCATTCCAGTAATTTAAACTGAGATTACCAGCCAAATGGATCGTTTTACCGATATTTTTAATAAAAAAATTACCAAGTGATGTTTCTACTGCACGAAAAGCTATTCCTTGTAGTTTTTTCCCTTCAATATCAGAAACAGTAAGACGCAAGTGACTTTTCCCTACTTCGCGAAGATTAACCAACCGATGAGAAGGAAGAACAAAGACAGGTGCAGCATTTCCTGAACCAAATGGACCTGCTTTTTCAATCATATCAAAAAGATCCTTATTAACACCAGAAGCAGAAATAAAACCATCTATGTTGAGACATTGTTCAGCACGCAACTGTGAAACCATTAAAGAAACTTTTTCTTTTAGCCACTCTTGAAAAGCATTGATTTTTGTTGATTGGATTGTAACTCCAGCAGCCATGCTATGTCCTCCTCCTTTTTCTAACAAATTTAGAGAAACTGCTTCACGAACAAGTTCTCCTAAATCTATGCCGTCAATGGAACGTCCTGATCCAATACCTTTGCCATCTGCTTTTAAAGCAATTGCAAAAACAGGACAAAAAAAACGCTCTTTTAAACGAGATGCAAGAATACCAACAATTCCAGGATGCCATTCTTGATGGGCAACAACAATTGATAAAGGCATTTCTTCATCTTGATAAATAGAATGAATATAAGCTTCTGCCTGAGCTAACTGAACGCTTTCCATCTCTTGTCGCTCTTGATTAAGCTGATCCAATTGCTTTGCTATTCTATCAGCTTCATCTCTATTATCACAGCTAAGCAAACGTGCTCCTAAAGCCTGATCTCCAATACGTCCACCTGCATTAATTCTAGGTCCTAACAAAAAACCTAAATGAAAACTATTAAGCGGCTCACCTATACATGCGACTTTTGCTAAAGCGGCTATCCCAGGATTATGCATAGAACGCGCAACTTGAAGCCCTTTAACAACAAAAGCACGATTAACGCCTTTTAATGGAACTACATCACATATAGTCGCTAACGCAACGAGATCAAGCATAGCTAAAAGATCAGGAATATCTCCTTCCCATTTTTTCTTTCTCAATAAATGATTGACCCATACTAATGTAATAAATACGATACCTGCAGCACATAAGTGCCCTTGTTCTGAAAAATCATCAAGGCGATTAGGATTGACAAGAGCAACAGATTCTTGATGATGATCGCCCATTTGATGATGATCTAAAACCACCACATCAGCACCTAAAAGTCTAGCGGCCTTTACTGCATCTGGACTGTTTGCACCACAGTCAACAGTAATAATCAAACTAGCTCCCTCTTGTACTAACACCTTCATGGCCTGTTCATTTGGCCCATAACCTTCAACGATACGATCAGGAATATAAGTTTTTGTTTTTATATCAAAATAACGAAAAAAACGTGCTAACAGCGCTGATGAACAAGCACCATCAACATCATAATCACCGAAAATAGCGACATTTTCTTGATTCATAATAGCTTTAACCAAACGCTCTGCAGCACAGTGCATATCCGTAAAATTCTCTGGATTAGGCATTAAAGTGCGTAACGCTGGATTAATAAAAGAAATAACTTCAGATTCATCAACATCTCTTGCCGAAAGAACCCGAGCTAATTGATCTGGCAAGCCGAATTTTTGAGAAATAGCACGAGCTTTATTGATTCCCTGAATATCAAGAGAATCTACCCAAGCTTTACCACAAGCAGAAGATTTAACATCAAGACAATAATGAGATAATTGCATGACTATTTCATAAAATAAAAGTAGAAAAAATACAATTAACGCTTAACGATAAAGCGCTCCACTCCTATTTTATAATATATAAAAATATAATGATAGTTTATTTATAAAATACTATTTCATCGTTTTTATTTTCTCTTGACGCAAACCATAAGACATTATATCAGACAGGTAGCATGAGTTAAAACATGTTTTGTTGTGATAATCATTCACAACATAAAGCAACAAAAAATGTTCTCATGATCATATACAGGATTATAGAGAGTTTTAATAATAAAGGGACTTCTATGGTAACTTTTTCACAAAAACCTGCTGAAGTAGTAAAAAAATGGATCGTCATTGATGCAGAAAATCTTGTTTTAGGTCGTCTTGCTACACTCGTCGCCAATCGCTTACGTGGAAAACACAAGCCTACTTTTACTCCACATGTTGATGATGGCGATAATGTTATTGTTATCAATGCAAATAAAGTAGTTCTCACTGGTAAAAAATATACCGATAAAAAATATTACTGGCATACTGGTTATATTGGTGGCATCAAAGAGCGTACAGCGCGTCAAATTCTTGAAGGTCGTTTTCCTGAGCGGATTATTGAAAAAGCTGTAGAACGTATGATTCCTCGTGGTCCACTTGGTCGCCGTCAAATGAAAAATCTGCGTGTTTATGCTGGTAGCCAACATCCCCACGAAGCGCAACAACCTGAAACTCTTGATGTCGGTACCTTAAATCGGAAAAATAAAAGGATTGCTTAATTATGGCTGAACTTAATTCTCTTTCTGAACTTAGTGCCGTGACGAATACTGTAGAAGTTATTAAAAACATTGCTCCTGTTCACGTACAAAAACTTGATTCACAGGGGCGTTCCTACGCAACAGGGAAACGTAAAGATGCTGTTGCTCGTGTATGGGTTAAACCGGGCACTGGAAAAATTACCGTAAATAATAAAGAATTTGAACAATATTTTGCTCGTCCTGTTCTTAGAATGATTCTTCGCCAACCAATTGTTACAGCTAAAAGAGATACACAATATGATATCGTTGCAACTGTTGCTGGGGGTGGCCTTTCTGGTCAAGCAGGTGCAATACGTCATGGCATTTCTAAAGCTTTAACATATTATGAACCGGCGTTGCGTGCTATCTTAAAAAAAGGTGGTTTTCTTACGCGTGATAGCCGTGTTGTTGAACGTAAAAAATATGGTAAAGCAAAAGCACGCCGTTCTTTCCAATTCTCAAAGCGCTAATTTTCAAATTTTGTACAACAGTGAAAGTCGCTTCATGATAATAAAGACCTCGTTTCTAATGGGGTTTTTTATTTTAAAATACAATCAAAATTATGACTCATACATCAATAATTATAATACCCTTATTTATCACAATTAAAACCTCATCAAATATGAAGTCTTAGTCCAAAAAAGATTTCAACATTGCGATAAAATAAGGAACGGAAATAGGTTTAGACATATATTCCTCACATCCACTCGCGCGAATCCGCTCTTCGTCCCCTTTCATAGCAAAGGCTGTTACAGCAACAACAGGGATAAATTTGAGCTCTTCATCCTCTTTTAATTGTTTAATGACATCGATTCCTGATACTTCAGGTAATTGAATATCCATAAGAATAAGAGAAGGCTTTGATAAACGGGCTAGATCTAGTGCAACAAGGCCATTACGAGTCTCAACCGTTTCATAGCCACTTGCTTCTACAAGATCACGAAATAATTTCATATTAAGTTCGTTATCTTCTACGATCATGACTTTTTTTAACATTAGCATTACTCTTTTTCTATATAAAAGCGTGTGAATGTAAATCAGATATATTACTGTTTAGCTAAGATAAAGAAAAAAACACATAGAATGAACGAACTAAGAAAAGCGTTTTTTTGCTCACGATAATAAGGTTTAACGCAATATTTCCTTCAACTTATAGAAATAGAATCTGGAATATTAGTATCATTACATCACCATAAAGTTTTTAGCTGGTTATATTACACTTTGCGCTAATAAATAGCTCTATAATCCTTATTACTATCTGTCTCATTACGAAACGGTTATGAATTCATAAACCAGGTTAAACTCTATATTTCTCAATTAAAATAAATCAATGACCTCATATGAACTGACTAATTTTAAATATGAGATCTTGATACGATCCTCACTTAAAACCCTTTCCCTAAAAATATCATATCCTACTTCAAATAATCATTTCACTTTTTCATATTGTTTTGTGCTTTAAAATAAACACTTAGATCAGAAAAAATTCCTTACACCTTTTATAAATTTGATCAATGTCTACACGAAAAGGAAATCATTCAAATTATTCGATGGAAAATATTTTTCTACTAATGCATAAAGAATTGCTGCTGTTTCAGAATCTAGAATTCCATCATACGTTTCTTGGCGAAAATGCATCTGAAATGCTCGAATCAAAGCCTTATATCCACTTTCAGTATTTGCAATTGAGGTATCATATCCATATTGCCTTAGTTGAGCAATAATCTCTGATTGAGGTGGAATATTTTTGAGAAATGTAGCTTGATATTTCTCCTTGAGATCATCATCATACCATGCTCCAATACCTACTCTATAGAGCTCTTTCCAAGGGAAAGATGGACCTGGATCACTTTTCCGTGTAGGAGCAATATCACTATGAGCTACAACATTAGTCGGCACAATATCTGGATAACGTTGCAAAATATTTGACCCAAGTTCTTTAACTGCATCAATTTGTATTGGATTATAAGGAGGAAATCCCCCAGGAACACCAGTAGCTAAATTAACTATCTCAATCCCAATAGACGTATCATTTAAATTTGTATGCCCAGCCCATGAACTAACACCGGCATGCCACGCACGTTCATTTTCATCAACTAAATTAAAAATACGCATATCTTTAAAACCTGCCTCAATATACGTTTTTTCTAAAGGATCAGGAATAAGATAGTGAGCACTAACGTTAGCTCCTGTCAAAGCTGTAATGGACATTGCAAAGTCAATTGCAGTATAATGCAATACTAAAAAACGAACTCGACGATTAAAGCTTTTTATAGAGCGATAGCTATTATAATCAATTTTATACATAGAAAATCCCTATTTTTTAGCTAAATAAATATTATAGTAAATGATATATAAAATTAATATTAGTACTATTTTAGGAATTTTTTATGATAAAATTAATATCCATGTGCCATTCTGAAATTCCTGCTCTCCTTTAATTATAATCCAGAAAATGGTCATATCACGTAGTATTACGATGCATCTGGATTTTTTATTGTATAGTTTCTTAACAATCTCTTTCTGATAATTCAAATTGGGTAAAATGGATCTCTTATACGGATACAGTTTCTTCAAGTAAAAACTCTTCTTACTGGGATCTTTCTCAGTTAAACAGAACTGAAGGTCTCATTTTGGATTATAAAGGCAATATATTAAGAGTTGCCTGCTATGGTCCTCATTGGGAAGTGTTACTGCTCCAATATGACTGAAAACCTTCAGAAATTGCAATAACAGAAGAAGATATGAGAAGAAGACTTCAAGATTTTTTGTGTTTACCTTTTGGAATACTTGGATTTATGAGAATTGTGATGAATGATGATAGTACCAATACAATACTGTTGGCCATATCCAACCGATTTTAAGATTAGAGGAAGGACTCGTATTAATCCCTTAACATCACTTTCTTTAGATACAGGTTCATCCCAACAACCAATCTAAATACACTAAGATATTATCTTTCAATTGGAAGATCTCGAAGATTTTATTCACTTATGACGTATAAATGACTTGGAGAGGTGAAATTCCTTTGAATTTTTACACATCCTAGAAAAATTGTACTAGAGAAGAAGATTATAGAAAAGACAATCGACAACTTGCAAAAATCTTTCTCATTAATCAGTGTGTTAGTGGTGGCAGTAGATGTACTATTCAATAACATAGACTTTGAGAGCCATGTTTTAAATATGTAAAAATTGTGCTGGTGAATTATTAATCTATCTAAAAAATAAATAATACCATCAACTAGGAATGAAAATCTCTATAGTCTTGATGATTTTCTTCTCCTTGAAAATGAGTAAGAAGACTATAGTTTTACTCCTTGGTTAGAAGAAGACGTAGAAAATATTATCGTCGGTAGAACATCACAGACAATATCATTCATTTAAAAACAGAAAAGAGTCAGTTTCAAACGGATGTCTTTCTTCCTATTTTACCTGAATTAGCTGCTACACTCGCAACAAGTCCAATTGGTGATGAGACGTTTATCTGTAGTAAAAGCGGCAAAAAATTCATCAAAGAAAGCTTTGGCAACATGTTTCGTAAAGCCTGTAACCAGGCAGGCATCAAAAATAGCCCATGGATTAAGAAAATCGGCGGCAACGAGAGCCGCTAATTAAGGAGTTACAATTTCACAAATGAAAGCACTTTTTGGACGGACCAAAGATAGCATGGCGTCTTTTTATAGGAAAACAGCTGATAGAAAACGGTTAACCATCGAATCCATAAAAAAGTTACCAAAAGATGCGGGATAGAGGCTAAAAAAATCAATAAAAGCAAAGAACTTTAAATCCTCTAATCTTGATCTAAGTTATTACTATTGAATATTGGTGATCCCGACAGGATTCGAACCTGTGACCCACGGCTTAGAAGGCCGTTGCTCTATCCAGCTGAGCTACGGGACCCACTGAGTATTTTTGTAATTAAAAATAAAATCCCTGTTAGTGCGTCCAAGATTGCTGCCGATCACTGCGAAAATTATCAGCATAAGAAATAACACGACGCGAAACTTTATACACATTTTCTACTCGATAAGGGATAGAATTTTTGATAGCAAAGGCAATAGCTTCCTCTTTCATATTAAATCGAATTTTTACCTGACTATTCATATCAGATGTCGCTGTATATCCCATAAGAGGCTCATACATCTTTGGCTGCTCTGGTTCATATTGAAGAATCCAAAACCCCGTATTCGCCTTACCTGACTGCATTGATGTTTTTGCTGGACTGTAAATACGTGCAACCATAGTTCTTTCTTTTAGATAAGGTAACGTTTGCATGACAATTTTTTACCACATACCACACAATTATCCCATGATTTTTTTCATTAAAACATGGTCGGAGCGATAGGATTCGAACCTACGACCCCCTGATCCCAAATCAGGTGCGCTACCAGACTGCGCTACGCTCCGTTATTCATATCTGAAATACCTTCCCTAAAATTTTAAAAGCAGAAGTGCAAGAGAAAAACACATTTTTTAAAAACTTTATTCTATTTATTCATAGAATAAGAATTGTTTAAACAATTCTTCACTTAATTGTATCTTATGATCAGAAATAAGAAAATAATATTTCCAGAAAAAACAATTAAAATAGTCACTCAAAATAGAATGACTCTTTCATAATTATTACTCACTTATGAAAAATCAGTGTTCATCCAAGATGAACTGTATCTCTCTTGCGCATTTTAATAATAATAAAACTATTTTACATCAAATAATTGAAGCTGTATTCAACATAATATCACTGCATTTGCATGTTGATGGCTTCACCAATAACAGTCCGCGTTATTTTACTTTTTCTCTGCAATGCTAATCGATCAACAGAATCAACAACACGCTGTAATGCAAACAAAGATCGCTCACAACGAGTGACAAGGTAATGGATAATATCTGAATGAACAGAAATTTGCCGATCTGAAAAAAGTTTAAAAGCAACAGCTGTTAATAAAGCATCATCAGGTTGATTAATCTCAACCAACATAACCGAATTCAAACGACTTTTTAAATCATTTAACTTTAAATTCCATGTAGATGGTACTGCACGAGCGGTTATTAACAAATGAGTTTGACGTACATCAAGATTTGCTTGCTGAATACTATTAATCAAATGAAAAAGCCCAGTTTCACTGATTTGACTTGCATCAATATCCTCAATTAAAAGCGATCGACCTGAAGAAGCTAAAGAAATAACCTGATCAATATCTTCACGATGAATAGTTAAAGCATTAGCTTTTTGTGCCCATACGCTAGAAAAATGCGTTTTTCCAGAGCCTTCTTTTCCAACCAAAACAGCAATAGGCAGTATCCAATTTGGCCAATAATCAATCAACTGAAAAGCCATACGATTACTATCCGTAACGACTAAATTATCAAAACAAAAGACAGATTCATAAGGTAAATCTAGAGGTAATTGCGCTTCCCACTCATTCATTCCACAAGCTCCGAATTTTTGCCTTGTGAATATAATTCAGAACTAAGGTAGATATGAAGGGCAAAACGAACCAAAACCCCAATAGCAGCAGCTGCAGGAACAGCAACGAGCATACCTGTAAAACCAAATAATGAACCAAAGGCGAACAGTGCAAACATTAACCACACCGGATGAAGGCCTACTGATGAACCTACAAGTTTTGGCTGAAGGATACAGGCTTCAATAAATTGACCCATGAAAAAAACAACCATAACAATAATAATCTGTCCCCAGTCATCTGGATAAAACTGAACCCAGGCAACACCAACAGACAATACAAAGCCAATCATTGTACCAATGTAAGGAATAAAACTGATAAGACCAACAAGCATACCAATTACAAGACCAAAATTAAGTTCTGTGATAGTTAAGCCAATAGCATAATACCCGCCTAATACCAAACAAACCGTTCCCTGCCCACGAATAAAACCAGCGACAGCTCTATCCATTTCACGAAAAATACTGCGAACAGTCACAAGATGATCCCGTGGTATCCACGAATCAACAGTTTCAATCATACGTTGCCAATCTAATAACATGTAAAATGCTACTACAGGCACTACCACTAATAAGCTAACAATATTAACAATAGATCTTCCTGATCTCAAAAGTGAATTTAAAAAAGATGTAATAAAATCAGAACTCTGTCTTAAAAGTGCTGTGATATTGGTTTGCAATTCACTTGGATCACTATCAAAATAATGCCTAACCCAATCAAAATTATATTCGACAAAAAAAGTTTGAATGCGATTCATATAAGTTGGCAAACCATTACTCACAAATTGCTGTATTTGCCAGCTAATAATAGGAATCAAAATTGTTAGAGAGACCACAAAAATAACAACAATAAATAAGGTAATCAAAATAGTGCCCAAAATACGATGAATACCAATTTCTTCAAGTAATTCTATCACTGGATTAAGAAAATAAGCTAATACAATCCCTGCTATAAAAGGAAACAAAATCGATCCAAAAATAAACATAAAAAGAAGAAAGAAAATTAACGCACCTAACCAAAACAAAATTTGCTTACTTATACCATTTGGCAACAACGTTTGAGCATAAGCTGGCACGTAATCAGTATGACGATCCTGAGGTTCATTTTCATGAATTCTCTTTTTCATCGTCTGTAAAGTCAAGCTATTATGATTATCTGATAACTTATTCATCAATATCCCAAAAAAATTTCAAAAAAGATTATGCAACTTCTTTCACTGAGGTCAAGAAAAACAATCATTTATATTTCTGGGTGCTAATATCAATATCTCTTGCAGAGATAACTCTATCGTGGCATTGCGTAAATATCAAAACTGATTTTCCATAAGGCAACCCTTAATGAGCAATAAAAACTTTATGAATGATAAGCCCGATAACAGCCTTACTTATGCAGAAGCCGGTGTTGATATTAATATAGGCAATACTATGGTAGAAAAAATAAAACCCTATATACGCTCAACGAAGCGAACCGGTGCAGATACAGAAATTGGTGGCTTTGGCGGTCTTTTTGATTTAAAGGCAGCAGGTTTTACAGATCCCATTCTCGTGGCAACGACTGATGGTGTTGGAACAAAGCTAAAAATTGCTATTGAAGTAGGTATCCATAACACTGTTGGTCTTGACCTTGTAGCTATGTGTGTCAATGATTTGATTGTACAGGGTGCTGAGCCCCTTTTTTTCTTAGATTATTTTGCTACCGGAAAGCTTAATGCTGAACAAGGTTCTGCAATCATTTCTGGTATCGCAAAAGGATGTCAACAAGCAGGTGCTGCTCTCATCGGAGGAGAAACTGCAGAAATGCCTGGAATGTATGCAAATGAAGACTATGATTTAGCAGGATTTGCTGTAGGAGCTGTTGAACGTGACGCATTATTGCCTGTAAAAAATTTGCAAGAAGGCGACATTATTTTAGGTCTTAGCTCATCTGGAATTCATTCTAATGGTTTTTCTCTTGTTCGGCAAATTGTTGAACAAGGCAGCTTTAAATGGGATCACCCTGCTCCCTTTAATCCTCAAATCAGCCTCAGTGAAGCACTTCTCACGCCAACTCGTATTTATGTAAAATCACTCCTATCAACTATACGAACCTATAAAGGAATCAAAGCTCTCGCTCATATTACAGGTGGTGGATTTCCTGAAAATATTCCACGTATACTGCCGCCTTCTCTTTGTTCTGAAATTAATCTTTCCGCTATTAATGTTCCACCTGTGTTTTCATGGATTTCTGAACAAGGTAGAGTGCAAACAACAGAAATGCTACGAACATTTAATTGTGGTATTGGTATGGTTATTATTGTAGCAAAAAACTCAGTTGAAGAGATTAGCAAAGCACTTGAAACACAAGGAGAAACTGTTACTTCTCTTGGCGTTTTAACACAATGTCACGGTAAAAAAGTTGTTTATAAAGGTCAATTGCGTTTATGAAAAAAAAAGTTATTATTTTTATTTCTGGCAATGGATCTAATATGGTCTCACTTGTTAAAGCGAGTAAGCAAACTGGATACCCTGCTGAAATTATTGCAGTTATTTGTGATAATCCTCACGCTGCTGGCATTGAAAAAGCACGCGACAATAATCTGCCCATTCATATTTTTGATCGCAAAAGCTATCCTTCCAAGGAAGCGCATGAAGAATCTATTCTTAATATTTTAGCTCAATATCAACCAGACTTGATCTGCTTCGCTGGCTATATGCGGCTTATCTCATCACATTTCATAAAACTTTATGAAGATAAAATCCTCAACATACATCCCTCTCTTCTTCCTTCATTTAAAGGTTTAAACACCCATGAAAGAGCTTTAGAGGCAGGCGTTAAAATCTCCGGTTGTACTGTGCATCTTGTTGCTGAAGAAATGGACTCAGGAAAGATACTTGCTCAAGCTGCTGTTCCCGTATGCCCTTCTGATAATACTGATAGTTTAGCGCAAAAAGTTCTTAAAGCCGAACATAAACTTTATCCAAAAGCTTTAAGAGCTTTCATTGAAGGATACTATCAAGAAACAGATCCTCAACAGCAACTTTTTTCTTTCTAAGATATTGTATAATTTAAGTATTAAGCCATCTTTCTTAAATTTACCCTTTTATTTCTATAAATTATGCAATAATCTTTTGTTTTGGAAAATATTTTTGCAAAAAAATGCATCTCCTCTTCTAATAACTACCTGTAAATTTCTGAAATTATGTTTTTGAAGAGAAAATTTCTTCAAAAGCATATAATATATTTAAAATCTAACCTTATAAAAGATAAACATTCAAGATATATTACACGACAATCTTTTCATAGGGACTAAACAAAACATCGATATTATTTGATATCTCACTAAATTTATAACACAGTTAATGCTGTATTGCATATACGTAATATTTTGCCATAATAATTATTATTAGGTGATAAAGACACACAAATGACTTACCAACGACAACATCCAATGATAAGTTTTACTGTAAAATTTTTAATTATGGCTATGTCAAATATTCTAGCTTTCTTGCCTTTAGCAAATGCAGAAGACAAAAAGAAAATATTTGATCACTCAATTACAGAAAACTTGAAAATACAGCTTTTAGAAGATCCTATTTTTCTATCTAAGCTTAGCGAAAAAATTACACTAAGCACCCATGATCATTATATCCAGAAAGTTATAAAAGACTATCTACTTAAAAACCCGGAAATTATGATTGAACTGGAACTTTCTTTTCAAAAACAACTGAAAGAACAAAATGAAAAACAAGCTCTAGTTATCAAATTATTAGAAAAAGAAATTTTTCATTCTTCTCATGATGCTGTTTTAGGAAATCCCAATGGCGACATAGTAATTGTTAATTTTTTTGATTATAATTGTGGGTATTGCAAACATTTTTATTCAATTATAATGAACTTAATAGAAAAATATCCAAACCTGCGAGTCATTATTAAAGATTTCCCAATTTTAGGTCCTGATTCAATAGCAGTGCATACTGTTGCTTATGTATTTCGAAAACAATTTCCAGAAAAATATGCTCAGTTTTATAAAGAGCTTTTAACGAATCCAAGTCGTACTAATAAAGCTAAAGCTATAAAAGTAGCAGTTTCACTAGGAGCAAATGAAAAAAAGCTGCGCAACATGATAAAAGACCCTAATCTACAAAAAACTTTTAAAGAAAATATTCAGATTGCTTCTGCATTAAATATCACGGGTACTCCCTCTTTTATCATTAATAATATGGTATTTGTTGGAGCTATAGAAAAAGAAACTTTAGAGGAAATAATACAAAACATGCAGTAAGCGATTTCCTTTAACTCATCAAATTTATTGAAAGATACTAAAGTATTGATTGTGTAATTTTTCTTTTTACAAGCCTATAAGTATACAGTTTTTGTGTAGTAAATTGATCTAAAACTCAAAATGCAGTGCAAAATATCAGAAAAAATATAATTAAAAGTCTAGAAATATTGTGTCGTAAGAGTATAAGAAGTGATGATCTTCACCGGTCAAGGAGTTAAAAATCAAAATGGTAACAAAAAAAATGGATGCAACAAAACATACAAAAATTAATATGGACATTATCCGTGACCTTGCAAAGATTCTGAATGACACAAATCTGACTAACATTGAGCTTGAACAAGGCGGACTTCGTATTTGTGTGTCACGCCAAAATACCTCAGCCTCCTCTGAGCAAGTAATTTATGCTCCTGTTACAACTCCTAATATGACCTCTGCTCCGACAACTGTCGCTTCGCCTGTAAAAGAAGAAAAATCAAAAAACACAATATCATCTCCAATGGTTGGTACAGCATATCTTGCACCTTCTCCAGGTGCACAACCTTTCGTAGAAATAGGACAAAATGTTTCTGAAGGACAAACATTACTTATCATTGAAGCAATGAAAACAATGAATCATATCTCATCACCACGTTCAGGAACTGTAACCGCAATTCTTGTTAAAGATGCTCAACCAGTTGAGTTTGACGAACCACTTATTATTGTTGAATGAAGTGAGAGACTGCTATGATTCAAAAAATCCTCATTGCTAATCGAGGGGAAATTGCTGTTCGTGTTTTACGTGCTTGTAAAGAGCTTGGAATTAAAACTGTAGCTATTCACTCAACCGCTGATGTTGATGCTATGCATGTTCGTCTTTCTGATGAAAGTGTCTGTATTGGTCCTCCTCCATCTCGCGATTCTTATTTGAATATTCAGCAAATTATTTCTGCGTGTGAAATCACAGGAGCTGATGCTGTTCATCCAGGATATGGCTTTCTTTCTGAAAATGCAAAATTTGCAAATATTTTAGAAGCCCATAATATTACATTTATCGGTCCAACAGCTGCACATATTCGCACTATGGGTGATAAAATAGAAGCAAAAAAAACAGCTAAACAGCTTGGTATTCCTATTGTACCAGGCTCTGATGGAGCCGTAACTGAAGGCGTTGATGCTTTCCGTATTGCTCATGAAATTGGATATCCAGTTATTATTAAAGCTTCTGCAGGTGGTGGTGGACGCGGTATGAAAGTTGTCCGTTCTGAGAAAGAACTTTCTGTAGCTCTTCATACTGCCCGTTCAGAAGCTGGCGCAGCTTTTAACGATGATTCAGTTTATATTGAAAAATACCTAGAAAAGCCACGCCATATTGAAATTCAGGTTATGGGTGATGGAGCTGGTAATGCTATTCATTTAGGAGAACGTGATTGTTCATTGCAACGACGTCATCAAAAAGTATGGGAGGAAGCTAATTCGCCTGCACTTAATGAATCAGAACAGAAAAAAATTGGTGATATTGTTGCAAATGCTTGCGCTAAACTTGGCTATCGTGGAGCAGGAACTGTTGAATTTCTTTATGAAAATAGTGAATTTTATTTCATTGAGATGAATACTCGTTTACAAGTTGAACATCCTGTAACCGAAGCTATTACAGGTATAGATCTGGTCCATGAGCAAATTCGCATTGCTTCTGGCCAAGGGCTTTCTGTCAAACAAGAAGATGTTAGCTTCTCTGGCCATGCTATAGAATGTCGTATTAATGCTGAAGATCCTATTAATTTTACACCATCTCCAGGGCTCATTACACATTTTCATACACCTGGAGGTTTAGGAATTCGTGTTGATTCAGGTGTTTATTCTGGTTATTATATTCCACCTTATTATGACAGTTTGATTGGAAAGCTGATCGTTCATGGACGAACACGCTTAGAGTGTATGATGCGTTTAAGACGTGCGCTAGATGAATTTGTAGTTGATGGCATTAAAACTACATTACCTTTGTTTCGTGACCTTATTAACAATCAAGATATTGCTAATGGTGATTATAATATTCACTGGCTAGAAAAATATCTTTCTGATTAATAAGTTGTCTAAATTCACGAACAGTAGTAAAGTAATAATTTGATATTGTGTTTTTTCCTACCCATTACGGAAGAGGGATACAACTTTTTCCAATAATTTCTATATATTTCAATAGTTGATTAGTTTATTAATTTTATATTCTTAGAAATGTCTATTAGAATCTAAAATTTTCTATTTTCCTTTTTGTAACTTTATGCTACTCACAGTGGAATGTGCCCTTATAGCTCAGTTGGTAGAGCACCTGATTTGTAATCAGGGGGTCGGGAGTTCGAGTCTCTCTGGGGGCACCATTGTGTTTTTTTTACAGTGGTTAATATCTTGATTTTGTTGATATTTTTAAAGATGAAGGAATAGGATTTTCCGAATCGCCTCTGCAAATCTCATGAAAATTAGCATTTATGAGTAGAATGCAAAGCAATAATTAACTCTCTTTTACCAATTGATATCCCCCTCGCCCTGAAGGACAAAGTATTACAGCTTTCAGGATAAATATGGGTGACGCTCTTCGTGCTCAATCCCTAGCGCATTATCATTAACTTTTAAATCAAAAGCCACTCTTGCTTGGTAGGCATATCTTGAATGTGATGATCCTTGTAAAAGAAAAACAACGGCCTATTTAACCTTCTTTATAGCTTTACGAAATTTTTTAAAACTTCAACATTCAGACACATCTATCGTAAATGGAAAATGACGCGAATTAAACATTAATAATTCATTGTTTTATTCATAGCATCATAAACTCTGTCTTTCAGAACAACAGTATGAAACAAAGTGCAGTTTTCTGACTAATCCATAAACAATCAGAGAGGGGAAAAATCAAAAGGAAACAAAATGAAATTGAGGCTGCTACTATTCTTCTTTAGCTTATTATTAACTCTTCATACTCCTTTTGCAGCTCCCATACCACATCCAAAACCTCCTCAGACTCCTGGTGACAGAGCTATTCGTGTTAAAGCCCATACAGGGAAAGAGTATTGCTATACCCCAACATTTGTAGAAGGTGAAGGTTACGTTTACATTGATAATTGTACTTCTGCTAAAGTGGCCAGATATGATCTCTTTCAACGAATAGCCTGGAAGGTAGATGGTGTTTGGCTATGTATGACAGCTCCTAGTTCGGTTACAGGTATTGAGGGAAAATCTACAGCTAATTGGGATTATATTGTATTAAGACCTTGTGTAATCAATGATCCAAACCAACAATGGGTCATTAAAAAAAATACCTTTAACGACTATGCCTTTTATACAGCCAAGGGAAATTTTCGTATTAAAGACACGAAATGGTATACTTATATTTCAAAAAACCCTCATGATTACTACGATCATACCTTAATTCCCACAATGAATCGGTGGGAACACATTATTGCTACTCCTGTGAATATTAACCTCAGAATGTTTATAAGCTGGAATTTTGCAAGTGGCCCTAGCTTCTCTAGATATTACATCACAGACGATGGATCTAAATCAGACGTTTTTGATCTTTACTATAATCCTGAAAATGGCCACATTGCCAGATATTTTTCTTCCACAGGAGCAATGTCTTGTATGTTTTCCCAACAATCTTCTTCAGAAAATTGGGATTGGGTCAAATGGGCATTGTGTAAAGATAAAGATACTGTCACTCCTCAACGAGATATTTTTTCCTGGGACATTGTTTTTTATGCTAGGCGTGAAGGGACACTCACAGATTATCAAGGTAATTTTTTAAGAGTTACCCAATATGGCTTAAATTGGGGTTCCCCTTACACAGTTAAGCCTAATTACCTTGAAAAAGATACAACCAATTCTCCCAAATCTAATTTTCTTTTTTCTTATGACATGGAGCGATGGAATCGCTATGTCAACGGAAATTTAGGAGATACACTTGCTTATTGCCCCGCTCCTGGGATAAAGGAAAATGTTGCTAAGATACGAGTAAAACGATCTTTACCTCCTGATTTTACCCTTACTGATGCGTGGATAAACAGACTATGGGAAATTGCTATAAGCACTAGTCCTGGAGGTCTAGAACACATTTCTTTTTGTGGGATCTGTCTGTTGCAGACTCTACAAATGCTTGCTGAATTACAAGAAAATTATCCAGGAAATCCTTTTCAACACAGGACAGGTTATTTCTTTGATACACATGAAGGAGTGGATCCATTTCCTTCATTTCGTACTAGATTTCCTGAGCTCGCAGAAAGGCTTCAAGCTACAATGTCTTATGTGAACCTACCTTGGCATGTAGGAGAAGATAGTTTCACACGAACAAGTAGAGTCACTCGTGCAACAGCATTAATTTTGTTACCCAGATATGATTGGAGACCTTCAATTATAGCAAGAACAGAGGAAGAAATGAGAAGAAGACTTCAAGATCTATTACGTGCTCCTCCTGGAACAGCTTGGTATATTGCAATAGTCCGATCCAATAGAGATGGTAGCAATATGATTGGTCATGCCCAACCTATTTTAAGAACAAACCAAGGACTAGTCCTAATCCCTACAAATGCAGATGACATGCCTTTGTCTCGGTTCAGGCAATATATTACTCCAACACGCAACGCAGAAGAATTGATTAATCTCCTTTCAGCGAGAAGCGCTTTGAGGATTCATTCACTTGTGACTTATCAAATGGCTCAATTGGATGAAATTCCTTTGAATCTCTATGTTTCACAAAGCAATTGCACTGGAGAAGGAGATGGGAGAAGAGGTGATAAACATCTTCCAAGAGCTTCTCTTATTAATCAATGTACCAGTGGCAGATGTGCTATTCAATAGCACAACCTTTTAAGCCATTGCTTCAAATGTGTGAAGATCACATCAAATGCATTTATTAAGGCGTTCAAGATCAAGAATAAACAAAAATATAACAAGTACTATCTACCTCGTTAAGCGAGACATCATTCTCACACCCGATAGGTACTCATCATCTCTTGCAAGAGCTTTTTCTCTGCTTCTGTTAGCTCTACACTCTTGTTACTTTTTTTTCTAGCTAGTTGCTAACCACACATATTTTTACCTTGCTTGTTATGTTTTAAAAGATCTCTCGCCAAATTTTGACTCATCATATCTAAATCTTAGTGTTCTACATAAATTGGTAACCAACCAATGCAAAACGCTCGTTCATTTGTTGCGCAACCATTGAGAAAGATCAGAACGTACATCAGTATCAATTTTCCTGTTAATCTCATTTGAGCCTTACACAGCGAAGCCTAGTTACCTTAAATAAAGACACAACCAATTCTTCCAAATCTAATTTTCTTTTTTCTTATGACATGAAACGACGGAATCTCTATATCAATGGGAAACCAGAGGATACGTTGGCTTATTGCCCTGCTTCGAGAAACAAGGAAAATGTTGCTCATCTCACTAAAACATGGATAAAAAGATTATAGGAAATTACTAAAAGTACTAGTTCTAAGGAGAAAGCAGCAATTGCTCCTTGTGGAATTTGTATGATTCAGACTATGCAAATGCTCGCTGAATTACAAGAAGATCATCTCAGAGGGTCTCTATCATAATGGAGAAGATTATTTTTTAAATACACAAAAAGGTATAAGCCCATTTACATCATTTCATCAAAGAATTTCTTGGCTTGCAGCAAAGCTTGAAGCTACAATATCCTATGATACAATACCTTTGGTATAGGAGAGAGTACTTTGACGCGAACAACTAAAACAACTCGTGCAGCAGCGTCAATATTGTTACCCCGATATGAGTGGAAACCTTCCTTTATAGAAAGAATGTCGGAAGAAGAGGTGAGAAACCAGCTTAAAGTCTGTTCAGGGCTCTTGAAAGAACACTTTGGTATATTGTAATTATTAGATCAACTATGGATGGTAGTACTATCATTGGTCATGCTCAACTCATTTTAAGAGGCTCATATTAATTCCTACAAACATAGTGAGTATGAGTTTTGATGAGTTTAGGAGTTATCTCAATCCAACGAGAAATCCAGAAATATTACTTTCTGAGTTTTCACTTAGGGGTAGTCGAAGACTTTATACACTAATAACTTTATCAAATGACTCAACTAAATGAAATTCCTTTGAATTTTTATGTTTCGCAAGACGGCTGTACTGGAAAAAGAGAGCATAGAAGAGGCAATAGAGAACTTCCAAGAGTTTCTATTATCAATCAGTGTTTAAATGGTAAATGTGCAATTCAATAAAAAATATAAAAATAATGAAAGAGTTTGGTAAGGAAACATTGAATCACCATGTTACTAAACTCTTCCAGTGAACATGGCATAACTTTTAAATTCTTTGCAACGCATTGCTTAATAAGCACAAGTCCTTCTTTGGATATTTTTTTGCATATGTCTTCTTCCCATAAAAAATTTTATCCTTTATACTATCTGCACGTCACAAAATATTGCTCTTCAAGTGATGAAGATGTCAAAATACACATGGCACGCTATTCATTGCGAAACATTGATATTTCTGCTATTCTAATACTAACGATCAAAAAAATTGATAGACAAATGGAATACAGTTATTCAAAATATAAATAAGTATTCATATGATACAAAAAACAGTTCCAGAATATATTATTCAGGTTGCAAAAGAAATTTCTGGTCGAACAGGCCATGCTGATTTTCCCTTTTTTCTTTTTGATGCTGACAATGCTTTAGAAAAAGCAAAAATATTAATTTCAACCAGCAAAAAGTATTTTACTGATAGCAACATTGCTGTTGCTATTAAATCTTGTTCACTGGGAATCTTTTGCAAATTGTTGGCGGAAGAAGGACTACATGCAAAAGTTTGTTCTGCTGATGAATTCCAGATCGCTTTATTCGCAGGATTTCCTACTGATCGCATCACTTTAGGTGGTCCCTTAAAAACCACTGAAGATTTGTCTTTTGCATTGGAAAAAGACGCTCTCATCTACGTAGATAACGTTAGCGAACTTCGTAAGCTCAATACATTGGCTGTTAATAAAAACAAGTGCTACGGTGTAGGCATCAGACTCTCTCATTTTTATCGTAATGGTAAATACTCTCGATTTGGAATAACAAAAGAAGAGTATATCAATGATATTTTACCTATATTGTCAAACACGGATCATCTTTATCTAAAGGGCTTCCATCTTTATATTGGTTCTAACCCAGAAAATTATCCAAAAATCACAGATACTTTACATCACTGGCTTCCCTTTCTTGTTGAACATATGCCATCATCAGAACACCTTGATATAAGCACCAATTTTTTTACTAACCCAGAACCTGAAAATTATGATCCAGAAACTATTTTCCGGAATATTCATGATGTATTGCACAGCTATGATCCAAATCTGTCTGAAAGATGGAAACTGATTTTTGAGCTGGATCACTACTTGAGCAAAGATAGTAGCTATGTAATAGGAAAAGCACTTGGTTATAAGCATCACTATGATGCCAAAATTATACAAACTAATCTAAGCATCAATTGGATCACGTCCATACATAACTGGCATCATTCCCTAACACTTTTAAACGATGAGGATAAAGATTCAACTAAAGATAAACAGATTTTGGCTGGCTTTAATTGTTTTGAAGATGATTCCCTGTCTCCACAAGGCCATTATGGTTTGACAGAAGGTCAACATTTTTTAATAAGAAGCTGCAATAATTATAATATGCAAGCTTCTAACGAATGGACACGTAAAAAACCACCAGTGTACATTTGGCTAAGAGGTAGTGTGCTAATTGCAAAGATGTCATCCTCTTTTACTTCCAGAGATTTATTTCATAAGGAAGAACGTATATGTTTGGATGAAAATATACGGTTAGAAGCACCTTCAAGAAAATTTTCCTCTGCGCTATATAAAGTCATTCAGTTCAACAAAGAATATTTCAGTGTATTCATGGCATGGCCACCTTCTGTTAATCATGAGTGTGATACAGCCGATTATCTTGACTCTTGTTTTCTTGCACATCAAAATGACAAAGAAAAAACACATATTATTTTGTTCAATGAAAATCCGGTTGGTTTAGTTTCTCTCCACACTATCGATCACGTGAATAAAAGTGGATATATTGGGTATTGGCTTGATAAAAGAGTTCAAGGTAATGGTATTATTACGCGAGCAGTGAACGCTCTTGTTGAGTATTATTCTTCACGTCATTTTCTTCATCGCTTTGTCATCAGATGCACTACTGTTAACCAAAGAAGCAATGCAGTTGCAAAGCGTTGCGGTTTTGTACACGAAGCGACATTTAGAGAAGCTGAATATTTAAATGGAGTTTTTCATGACCAAAATATTTATAGCTGGATTCCCTCTGATGCCCGATGCAATTCTTAGTTCACGCCTCACCCTTTTGTTTTTTAACCAACGATCAAATTAAAAATGAAATAACTTGTCTTGTCTCTTGGAAATTTATCCCCTAAAAGTTCTTTAAAAACACTAAAAAAAACAAAAAGAGCACGTTAAATTTTCTTATGTGTTTAAATCTCATTAATCCTCTTTTATCCTCTATTCGCATTTTGCCTGGAGTTACCCCCAAGATATGCGCTTTATTGGCTAAGGTTTTAAACATTAATCTTGCACAGCGTGATCCCCAACTTATTGATTTGCTTCAGTTGATGCCCCATTCGGTTATAGACCGTAGAATGCAACCCAGCATTGCTTGTGCACAAGAAGGCCAAATTGTTACCCTCAAAATCACTATCGACCAGCATCAACCTCCACCAACCGGCGTCAAATCATTACCTTATCGTGTCATTGGCCACGATGAAACAGGCCAAATAAATTTAGTATTTTTTCATGCCCGAAGCTCTTGGCTGAAAACACAGCTCCCAGAAGGAAAAATAGTCATTGTATCAGGTAAAATTGAACGGTTTAACAAACAGCTTTCAATGGTTCATCCCGATCATATAGCATTCAATGAGGAATTTAATCAGGTACCATTAATCGAACCTATTTATCCTTCTACCGCTGGACTATCAGCAAAAACATTACGACGTGTTGTGCAAAATGCTCTCGAGCATGTTCCTTTTTTACCAGAATGGATAGATGAAAGTGTTAAAAAACAACAAAATTTTTCTTCTTTTTCTGTTGCTCTACGTTGTATCCATGATCCTATAGATCCCTGTCATTTATCCGTGGAAAGTACAGCACGTAAACGTCTTGCCTATGATGAATTTCTTGCTTGTCAGTTAGCTCTTGGTCTTGTGCGATTACAAACTAAATCTCTTACAGGAGTCTCTCGTTTATCAACAGGAACCTATACTGAAAAACTACTTAAATCCTTACCCTTCCAACTAACCAATGGACAAAAGAAAACGATAAAGGAAATTGCGAATGATTTAGCTTCACCTGAACCCATGTTAAGGCTTCTTCAAGGCGATGTAGGAACAGGAAAAACCGTAGTTGCACTAATGGCAATAGCGCAAATTGCTGAAAATTTAGGACAATCAGCCTTAATGGCACCAACAGAAATTTTGGCTCGACAACATTTTTCTACAATTGCTCCTCTTGCTGAAAAAATTGGTTTACAAACAATTCTCTTAACTGGACGAGAAAAAGGAAAAACGCGCACAAATATTCTAAATGACATTTCATCAGGACACGCCTCTATTATCATCGGCACTCACGCTTTGATACAAGAAAACGTTACTTACCATAATCTTTCTCTAGCCATTATTGATGAGCAGCACCGCTTTGGTGTACACCAGCGCCTTGCTCTTACAGCAAAAGGACATAAGCCTGATATGCTGGTTATGACTGCAACTCCTATACCACGTACCCTGGTATTAACACTTTTTGGTGACATGGATGTATCAAAAATTACAGAAAAGCCAATTGGGCGCCAACCGATCACAACAGCGACGCTTCCCTCAGAACGGATCAATGAACTGATAGAGCGCATTGCATTAGCATTAAAAAAAGGAGAAAAACTTTATTGGATCTGCCCTTTGGTAGAAGAATCTACAGCCCTTCAACTAACTTCGATTGAAAGCCGTTTTGCTACTCTATATGAACAATTCGGAGATTGTGTAGATATGATACATGGGAAAATGCCTACGGATGAAAAAGATGCAGCAATGGCTTCCTTTAAATGCGGAAAAACACGTATCTTGGTTGCAACCACAGTCATTGAAGTAGGAGTGGATATTTCTGATGCTTCGATTATTGTTATCGAACATGCAGAACATTTTGGTCTTTCACAGTTGCACCAATTACGTGGACGTGTTGGAAGAGGAGACAAAAAATCATCTTGTATTCTGCTATATAAAGGTCCATTAACAAAAACAGCGGCAGCACGTCTTAATATCATGCGCAGCACAGAAGATGGTTTTATAATTGCTGAAGAGGACCTGCGTTTACGAGGTGAAGGCGAGATCTTAGGAACCCGACAATCCGGTATGCCTGAGTTTCATATAGCAAATCTTGCAGTACATAGTGATCTTTTATCGATGGCAAGAAAAGATGCACGCTTATTCTTGCAACGTGATGCTAATCTTTCCTCAGAACGAGGAAAAGCCCTACGCTTACTCCTTTATCTTTTTAAAAGAGACTATGCTATTCAACTCTTACGTGCAGGCTAATAAAAAAAGAAATTCTCTGAAAATAATTAGGTAAGCTTTGATTATTCTAAAATAGAATGCACTATCATGAGTGACTTTTTTCTGCTTAACATGCAAAATACACTCAACTGTTACTGGCAACATGTTTTAAATTAGCCTGTAAATAAAGGGCTGTATCTCTATTGATAAAGAGCTCCTTCATTTTTAATAATCTCCAGATGAAAATCATTTTTACTCAACAGTTACTGATTTTGCCAAATTACGCGGCTGATCCACATCTGTTCCTAATAAAACAGCCGTATGATAAGCAATTAACTGAATCGGTAAAGCATAAACAATCGGAGCAATAAATTCTGGAACGTCTGGCAAAATAACTGTCGACACAAAATCAAGACATGCTGCTGCTGCTCCTTTTTCATCCGTTATTAAAATAATACGGCCATTACGTGCTACGACCTCTTGCATATTAGAAAAAGTTTTTTCAAACCATTTATCATAAGGTGCAACAACAATAACTGGCATTTTATCATCAATTAACGCAATCGGACCGTGTTTCAACTCACCCGCTGCATAACCTTCAGCATGAATATAAGACAATTCCTTTAGTTTAAGCGCACCCTCTAAAGCAATCGGATAAGAAATACCACGCCCAAGATAAAGAACGCTTTTTACATTTACTAAATCATGACAAAGTTTCTTAATTTTATCATCTAACTTTAAAACTTTATTTAAAATATGTGGTACTTCTGCTAACTGCCGAACCAGCTGTTTCTCTATAGTTTCTGAAAGATGTCCACGCTGCTTAGCTGCACTAAGCGCCATAAAAGCAAGTGTTGATAATTGGCAAATAAAAGCTTTTGTTGAAGCAACACCAATCTCTGTACCTGCTAATATTGGCATAACAAAATCAGCTTCCCTTGCCATTGTCGATAGCTCTACATTAACAACCGCTGCTGTTTTTACACCACGATCTCGACAATAACGCAAAGATGCCAGTGTGTCGGCTGTTTCACCAGACTGAGAAACAAACACTGATAAAACATCAGTTGCTAGAGGAGGCTCCCGATAACGAAATTCAGAAGCCACATCATTATCAACACTCAAAGAAGCAAAATTTTCAAACCAATAGCGTGCAACTAAAGTTGAATAATACGCAGTTCCACAACTTGAAAATGATAGTCGGTTAATATCTCTCCAATCAATAAAATTTTCAAGTGGACGAACTGTATAACTTCCAAGATCAAAATAACGCACTAAATTATGGGAAATAACTTCAGGTTGTTCAAATATTTCCTTACGCATAAAATGAGGGTAATTACCTTTAGAGACTGATAAATCTTTACCCAATAATGCTGCAATAGGACGTTCTACCAGTTGATTATCTGCATCATAAATTGTCACTCCCTCACGAGTAAGAACAGCTAAATCACCATCTTCCATATAGCTTATGTGATTTACAAATGAAGATAAAGCAATTGCATCTGATGCTACAAAAAACTCACCTTTGTTATAACCAATCACTAGAGGTGGACCGGAGCGAACAGCAATCATAAGATTGTCTTCACCTTTAAAAATAAGAGCAATAGAAAAAGAACCTTGTAGTCTTTTCCAGCTTGCGCGTGTCGCTTCCTGTGGAGAAAGACCATTTTTTAATTCATGCGTAATTAAATGAGCAATAACCTCAGTATCAGTTTCTGTTTCAAAAATATAACCCTTTTCAATAAGTTCTCTTTTTAATTCTAAAAAGTTTTCAATAATACCATTATGAACAATCGCAAGCCGCTCTGTCATATGAGGATGAGCATTCCGCTCTACAGCAACCCCATGCGTAGCCCAACGCGTATGCCCAATCCCTACATTCCCTTTCAAAGACGTTATTTTTAATTTTTCTTCTAAATTAACTAACTTACCTTCGGCTCGAATGCAGTGAAGATTCCTATTATGCACTGTTGCTAAGCCGGATGAATCATACCCCCTATATTCAAGACGCTTTAAACCATCAATGAGGTAGGAAGCAACAGGCCTATTTCCAAAAACTCCGATAATTCCGCACATTAAAAGGCTCCAATCCACATACCAGATTTATGGTGGTAATCTCGTAACATAATAAACTAACTTCATTCAAGATTTGAAATCACTATATAAACTGAACATGGCATGATAAATCTCTGCACAATTATTAAATCAGTGTCAGGCTCCTAAATAGACTAAAAATAATTACTTATTTCTTGACAAATGTGCACGCAATTTTATTGCACGATCCTCTTTTATTACCTGCCGTGCTCGCCCAAGAACCAGACTATTTGTAGGAACATCTTCAGTAATAACGCTTCCTGAAGCAATATAGGATCCTTTCCCTATACTTAATGGAGCCACAAGCGCCGAATTAGAACCGATGAAAACATCATCATCAATTACCGTTTTATGTTTATTGAAACCATCATAATTACACGTAATTGTACCAGCCCCAATATTGGTATTTGTACCAATTTCTGCATCACCGATATAACTCAAGTGGTTGATTTTAGAAAATTCTCCCACTTTTGCTTGCTTAATTTCACAAAAATTCCCAACTTTAACCGACCGTGCTAACTTCGTTCCAAGACGTAAACGTGCATAAGGACCGATTTGCGCATCTCTGCCAACAACAGCCCCTTCTAAATAACTGAATGCACGAATGACTGCACCCGATTGTATTTTTACTCCTGGCCCAAAATAAACATTTGGCTCAATCAAAACACCTGGTTCAATTTCTGTATCATAAGAAAAATAAACACTTTCTGGTTTTAATATTGTAACACCAGATAGCATAAGATCGTGCGCTTTACGCTTTTGCCACAAAGCATCAGCTTCAAAAAGCTCGAAACAATTATTAATACCAATAACATTATCAAAAGGAACTTCAACAACTTGAATGTTTAAATTTTCGCGCGACGCAATAGAAACAACATCTGTTAAATAATATTCCTGCTGCAGGTTATTATTATCAATCTTATTTAAAAGAGAAAGTGCATATTTCCCATTAAGAGCCATTATTCCACCATTACAAAGAGAAACTTTTTTCTCTTCATCACTTGCATCTTTTTCTTCTACAATGGTAATAAGCTTACCATTTTTCTTAATAAGACGACCATAACCTGTTGGATCAGAAGCATAAAAACCGGCCACAACAACATCCGCCCCATCAGCGAGAAATGCACGAATACGTACCAATAAACTATGTTCTATTAAAGGAGTATCACCAAAAACAATGAGAATATCATCAACTGCTTCTTGCAAAGCTAACCGAGCAGATAAAACAGCGTGCGCCGTGCCTAAACGCTCTTTTTGTTCAAAAATCATTGCATTTTTTGTAAATGATTGAACAACTTTAGTGACATCTTCAGCACCGGATCCTACAATTACAGCCAATTGTAAAGAACCTGCTAATTCTATTTGTTTTACCACGTGACATACAAGTGGCAGCCCAGCTATTTTATGAAGAACTTTGGGAAGAGGCGACTTCATACGCGTCCCTTCACCTGCTGCAAGAACAATAGAAAGACAATTCCTAACCATAAAAACACACAAAATTAATGAAAAAAATCAAATATATTCGTAGCATCATGCCAACTGATAGCCTCAACATCACTCAACAAAGGAAAATTTGTTAAAAGCCAAAATGAAAAATCATGGATAGATCCTGTCAAAAACAAAATACCCGTAATGATGAGAAAAATACCAATAGTCTTTTCAACTTTTCCTAAATGAATACGAAAAGATTCTAAAAATCTCATAAAAATTCCTGAAAAGAAAGCTGCTAACACAAAAGGCACTGCAAGACCTAAAGAATAGATTCCTAAAAGCATAGCACCTTCCCCTACCGTTTCTTTTGTTCCTGCAAGCGTTATAACAGGCCCCAAAATTGGGCCAATACAGGGCGTCCAACCAAATGCAAAAGCTAAACCAATAATATAAGATCCTAAAGGTCCAGTAGGTATTTTGCACATTTGAATACGTATTTCACGAGATAAAAAATTAATCTTTAAAATACCCAAAAAATTCAAACCAAAAATGATAATGATAATTCCAGAAAAAATAACGAACCAATCACGATAATAGCCTATAAATTTGCCAATTATGCTCGCACTTGCACCTAATGCAACAAAAACAGTCGTAAAACCAAATATAAAAGCAATAGCCGAAAATAAAAGCGCTAAACGTACAGATGCTTTTTCACTTCGGTTTTCTGAACGAAAATCGTTAACACTAACACCTGCCATATAGCATAAATAAGGTAATACCAATGGCAAAACACACGGCGATAAAAATGATAATGCACCAGCAAAAAACACACTGAATATCGAAAAACCTGTTACCAAAATTCTGTATCCACCTTTTATAAATTATGATTTACATTCACAAATGATAATCAATCTTCTGTTTTATCGATTTTTTGCATAATGTCTGTGTCTGCTATCACACTCACATCTTTATCATAACCAGAGATGACTGAAAAAACCTTTTGATAAATTTGATTTTTATTTTTAGCAATCGCAATATAATCCCCCTCGACTAACACAAGTGGAACATAAGCACCAACTGTTTCATAAATAATATCACCAGAATCATTGGTAATAGACCAACTCGTATCTGCTAGCGCCTCTCCTCCTTCTTGACGCACCAACTTTAGTAAGATTTGAGCGGCTTGATGCTCAAGGCTTACTTCAGTAATCTTACCTTCATCTACTTGGATATCAGCACTTATAATAGCGTTAACTGAACCATAATAAGAAACAACGTGATAATAACCAGCTTTTAAACGCACAAGTGACTGAGGTTTTACATTTGACAGAATAACGCTGGTATCATCAGTCTCCTTTGCATCTTCATATATAGTAAAATTCAATTCTTTTTCATTGATTATACCATTAAGCACTGTGCCGCTTAAAATAACACCACCAGCTTCAAGATTAAAATTTTTGACAAGCTGTTGTCCTTTTTCTAAGCTGACACGATGCACTGCGCTTGCGTGGCCAAACGAAACATGCACAAGATAATTCCCCGCCTCTAAGTCAAAATGTGCACTACCACCTTCAAAAGTTGCAATCAATGGCAATTTATCCCCCATTAAGACAGGGGCATAAATTCGCCACACCAATCCTTTCATAATATTTTCGCTGTTGTTCGTTAATCGAGCGTGCACTATTAGCGTAGCCTGAGATAAAGTTTCTTCATCATTATTTTGAGAATGTATAATGGGATCTGTTAACCGTTCTTGTTGCGGACTTTTAACTCTTTCCTCCTCAGAAAATGCACTATAACTCCCAACCAACAAGAAAAATACTGCGACTAGCCAAAAAATCTGATGTAATATTTTTGTTAAGGCATTCATTTTTATATTGTTGACTAAAGTGACAATGTTTTCAAGCAACAATATTGCAAAATAAAAATTCTAAATTGAAAAACTAACGCCGCAACCACATGATGACACAGCATTGGGATTACGAATTTGAAACGATTGCTCCATAAGATCGTCTACAAAGTCAATTTGAGATCCTTTCATAAAAGAAAGAGAGATTGAATCAATGAATATAACCGCCCCACCTTTTTGAATAACGAAATCATCCTCTTTACGTGTAGAAACTAAATCATATTTATAAGAAAAACCTGAGCATCCACCGCCCTCAACAGAAATACGTAATGCTATCTTATTAGGTTCGTTTGATAGTATTTTTGCAATCCGTTCAGCAGCAAAATCTGATACACTCACAGTCATTTTTTATATACCCTTGCATTAAGCTATTGAGAGAGAATATCCTAAACAGATAAAAGTTTGTTAATAACAAGCTAACACTAAGTTTAAAATGAGAATAAATAATTTGCAATGAATATCAGCAATATCCATTATCAATCTCGAGCGATATATAGCACAAACCCACAAACAAGCCGTGGAAGACTATTTTGTGAAACTCTAAGCACAACACGCACTCCTTTTCAAAGGGATCGGGATCGTATTATTCATTCTAATGCATTTCGACGACTTAAACATAAAACTCAAGTATTCATTGCTGATGAAAGCGACCATTATCGTACTCGTCTTACTCATTCAATTGAAGTGTCTCAAATTGCACGGACATTAGCCCGCGCACTACATCTTGATGAAGATCTCGCTGAAGCCATTGCTCTTGCTCATGATTTTGGACACCCCCCTTTTGGCCATGCCGGAGAAGAAACCCTTGATGAATCAATGGCGCCCTATGGTGGCTTTGATCATAATGCACAAGCATTACGCATTGTTACAAAACTTGAACAGCGTTACGCAAATTTTGATGGACTTAACCTAACGTGGGAAACACTAGAAGGACTTGTAAAGCATAACGGTCCTCTTGCAGGTCCTCATTCTAGTAATAGAAATATTCCGATTGATATTCTGCAATATAATGAGCAACAAGATCTTGAGCTCGATCGCTTTGCAGGATTAGAAGCACAGTGTGCTGCTATTGCTGATGATATTGCTTATAATGCTCATGATGTTGATGATGGTTTGCGTTCGTATTATTTAACATTGAGTCAGTTCGAAAAAATTCCTCTTACAGCTTCACTGTTAAATGACATTGAACAAACATATCCACAGCTTGATCAAACTCGACGTGGTTATGAATTAGTGCGAAGACAAATAACAATCATGGTTGAAGATGTTATTCAACAATCAGAAAAAAATTTAGCACTCATCAAACCCCAAAATACACATGATGTTCATCAAGCAGGACAGATGATTGTTACCTTTTCTCCTGCAATGGCCGTGCAAGAAAAACAGCTAAAAGATTTTCTTTTCAAAAATCTCTACTACCATGATCAAGTCCTCAAGCGCCGAAATACAGCACAATATATCATACAAAAATTATTTAATTGTTATAGTAACAATCCAAATCTTATGCCTGACAATTGGTACAATAAAACGACTCACTTAACAGACCAAGAATTAGCACGTCTTATTTCTGATTTCCTATCAGGCATGACTGATCACTATGCCTTACGTGAATACTACCGATTGTTTGACCAAAGAGTCGATTTTGTTTAACTGGTTTTAAATACAATTATGGAATTTGAATATGAACGTCTTTAAAAATTTCGAGCAAAAAATTAAAAAATCGCTTGAAGAATCTGATATAAAAGGGAAAAATGGAGAAAATTTGGATTTATCAAAAATCACTGTTGACCCTCCACGAGATTCCTTACATGGTGATTTATCAACCAATGCTGCTATGGTTCTTGCAAAATCTGTTGGACTTAATCCGCGTACACTTGCAGAAAAAATTATAGCACTTCTAAAAGATGATCTATCCATTGGTCATCTTGAGGTTGCCGGATCTGGATTTATAAATATCAAGCTTACCAAATCATTTTGGCACGATGCACTGAAATTAATGATTACATCGGGGACAGATTATGGCCGTACTCAAATAGGACACGGAAAACAGATCAATGTTGAATACGTATCTGCAAATCCAACAGGTCCAATGCATGTTGGACATTGTCGAGGTGCCGTTGTTGGAGATGTTCTTGCTAACTTGCTTCAGTTCGTTGGCTATAACGTTACTAAAGAATACTACATTAATGATGCTGGTAAACAAATCGAAATTCTTGCTGCTTCTGTATTGTTGCGCTACCGTGAAGCACTTGGAGAAACAATTAATAGAGTTCCAGAAGGACTTTACCCTGGTGAATACCTAATACCATTGGGACAATCACTTGTTCAAGAATTTGGTGACAAATTACTCACTATGGATAATGAAGAAGCTTTATCTATAGTAAAAGAGCGCTCAATTGATGCAATGATGACCATGATTCGCCAAGATCTGGCGACTTTGAATATTCATCATGATGTCTTTTTTTCAGAACGAATGCTTTATATGAATAATGCGCAAGCCATTCGAAGCACAATTAATGACCTTACTTTAAATGGGTATGTCTATAAAGGTAAGTTATTACCACCTAAAGGGAAAACTGTAAAAGATTGGGAACCACACGAGCAAACATTATTCCGTTCAACCGATGTTGGTGATGATCAGGATCGTGTTTTAATTAAATCTGATGGTTCTTATACTTATTTTGCTGCTGATGTTGCTTATTTCCGTGATAAATTTCACCGCCACTTTGACGAAATGATCTATGTTTTAGGAGCAGATCATGCTGGCTATGTGAAACGACTTGAAGCAGTAGCAAAAGCAATCTCTGGAAACAAAGTCCAATTAACAGCCTTTTTGTGTCAATTGGTTAAGCTTTTTCGTAATGGTCATCCCGTACGCATGTCTAAAAGAGAGGGATCATTTATCACTCTTCGTGATGTTGTAAAAGAAGTCGGTCGTGATCCAGTGCGCTTTATGATGCTTTATCGTAAATGTGAAGCACCTCTTGATTTTGATCTAGAAAAAGTAACAGAACAATCAAAAGACAATCCTATTTTCTATGTACAATATGCACATGCGCGTTGTCATTCTGTGTTTCGTCAAGCGCAAAAAAATCTTCAGATTGAGAATCCTTCAAACGATTTAATGATTGCCCATCTTGATCAATTAACAAATGACAGTGAAATATCATTGATACACAAACTTGCCCAATATCCACGCATTATTGAACAAGCCGTAGTGTATAAAGAGCCACATCGCTTAGCATTTTATCTCTATGATCTTGCCTCAAGTTTCCACGGACATTGGAATAAAGGGAATGATAATCCTGAGTTACGTTTTATTAAGCCTAACAACAAAAAATTGTCATTAGCTAGATTAGGATTGGTTCAAGCATTTATTAATGTTCTGTCATCAGGACTTAAAATTGTGGAAGTAAAAGCTCCTACAGAAATGCGTTGAAAAAATTGTATAAATATATAAGGTTTGTGATTTGTTAAATATATTTTGATGTTCTTTTTTGAAAAAACTGATATTTTAAAATATAGTATTTAGAATTAGTAGTGCATTCAGTGCAGATCATTATGTGAGAAAATTTATGAGGGAAAAGGATCACAAATATCAGCAAGAAGAGAAGCAAGATCATGAGCATTATGATCCTTTAGAGAGATTCACGCAATTTTTAAGCCGTAAAAATGAAAATCAGGGCTCTCAGCATACTCAAGATTCATCACAATCTGACCATTTAATCCCCCAATCTCCTATAACTCATTTCCAAAATGATGATTTTGATTTGTCTTTCTTAGATGAGGAGTTTGCAAATAATTTAACTGATGAGTTTTCATTTGATGAGAAAAATAAACCAGAAAATTTTCCATTTCACGTCAATAACCCAGAAACAGCAAACACTCCTCCATCACCTGTTTCCTTTGTTGCTCCTAAAGAAAGTGATTTTTTATCTGAGATTATGCACTCTTCTTCCCTTAACGATAGTGAAGAGAAAATTTTAAACACACTATCCCCATTACCCATTCAAAAAAATCAAACACTACAAAATAAACAAACAGAAACGCATATTGATCCTTTTTTTGCAGAGGATCACTTTAACGAAAAATTAGAAGATTTTCCTCTTAATGCAGATATAAATAATAGAACTTCAACTACTAAAACAGCACATAAAAACACTGTAACTCTTTCACAAACTAAAGTAGATCATTCAGATATTATTGGCACACAATCAACCCCTTATAATAGTGAAAACTCCTATTATACATCGCCAAACTTTTCACATGAGATGCCTACTGATCAACAAACTTTAGAAAAAGACCAATATAGCGGTATACAAAGATCTTCTACAGAAACACCTTCCTCTTCTTTACCTTTTAAAGCGACGCAGAATAGAAATGACACTTCAACAAGTGCTTTCTCATCTTCTTCTTTAAATTCGCCACAAACTAACAAACAGATTGATTTAGAGGATCTTTCACAAGAAGAGCACATTACTGATTATCCCAAATCTTATAAAAAAGAGCCCTTACAACAAGAAGTTGGTATAAAAACAGCTCAATATAATCAGGATAACTTAAATTATATGAGCTTAAAAACTACAGAAAAAGGTAATTTTTCTGCACATAACTTCACTCATCACGACAATCCTCCTCCAAATGTTGATACTTATACATTTATAGAGGAAATTGTAGAAAAAACTGAACCAATTATGGTTTCAGAAATTCCGTATGAACAACCTAAAGAAAATATACCTGCTGATGGGCTTAAAAAAGAGTTTTCTGATGTATTTAATGTAGGAAATATTTCAGAAAATGATTTTTCGCAAAAACAAAGTGAATTTTTTAACGAACTTTTTCATAGCCCTGAGAAAAACCCAAAGGAAGATTTACGCATAAATACTCAGGAAAAAAAAGCCAATTATCATCTCTCTGAAAAAGAAGGATATTCTTCCTCTTTCCCAGAGAATTCACAATACAGATTCACAAATGAAAAATCAGCACATAAATTAACAACGCCTATTTGGAAAAATTTCATTATTAGTAAGGGTCTTATCGGAAGTACTGTTTTTTTTATCGCGATAATCATTGCTTTTATAAACTATCCTCACTTTTTTACGTCATTAAATGAAAGTGAAAATTCACCTATAATTCGTGCTGATAATGCACCTTTTAAAGTCAAACCGAAAACAATTGACACTGAAAATAACATTATACATAATTTAAATATTTATAATCCAATAACTGAGAGAGATGAAAAGAAAGAAAATACGCAAAAATTTCTTATTGACACTTCTGAACAGCCTGAATCTTTCATAGAATTAAATGATGAATCAGTATCTGCAAACACTGCATCACCTTCTCCTGAAGTGTACAACAATGTTGAAGATACAATTACAGAAGCTCTGAGTCATACGATTCCTACACAGGAAGTTCAAACAGTTATCGTGAGACCAGAGGGTACAAGATTATTAACTTCAAATCACTATGTACAAAAAAACACCGTATATCAGCCTGAAGTCATTGAAAAATCTCAAATTACATCTGAAATATCTTCACACTCCTCTGATACCAGTGAACAAGAAAGTTATTCTGAAGAAAATATTGATACAATCATTGCAGAAAATACTTCTACCAATAATATCATAGAAAAAAATGATGCTTCATTTATACCGGTGCCTTCACTGACTAAGCCAAATTTACATGCACAAACGCAGGTCGTTTCCCGCTCCAATCCATCAACACAAACAACGGAGCAAAATTTAGGAAATTACTATGTTCAACTTGCATCCCAACCAACACTAAAGTTGGCTGAAGATTCTTTGAAAAATCTAAAATCTAAATTTAGATCTCTTATTGGTACTCATGTGTTAAATATTTACCCCACAAGCATACCAGAAAAAGGGCTTTATTATCGTGTTCGTATTCAAATTCAAAATCGTAATGAAGCTATAAACCTTTGTGAAGATATTAAAAATTCTGGAGGAAGTTGTTTCATTACAACTAAATAAGCTGCTAAAACTACTGCTATATTATATTGAGTTTATTACTGCTCAAATTGTTAATTATTCTTAAGAAGCCTTATCTTAGATATTATTATATCAGTTGTTGTAAATTTTCTTCCTTAATTATACTTTATTAAATTTATTTACTTAAAGAATTTTATTTATAAAATGATGGAAGATTACGATTTTGAGCCTATTGAAAGACGCCATATTAAAATCTCTTTTTGAACATATTACTGCCTGATGACTTCTTAAAAGCCTTAAAATTCAAATACTTACTTTCAAATAAAACCAATCAGTTATAGGGAATTACAAATAATTTGATAACGATTTAAAGTATAATCAAAAGAATAGCTGCAAAATGGCTAATTCAATTTAAATTCTGAAATAATGTATTGATATAAAGAATTTCTTATCACAATAACTGATATTGAAGAACTTCTTATCGTAATGCCATACTGAAAATATTTCAGTATTTTTTCAATAAAAAATATACAAAAATAAAACATTATCTAAGAAAGTTTAATTCATGGATTCTCTCTTATCATCACTCCCATTTAAAATAGAAAGACATCCCTCACCTTTATCAGATGAAAAACGTGAAAAAATTTTAAAAAATCCTGGTTTTGGTCAGTTTTTTACAGACCATATGAGCGTTATTCAATGGACTGAAAAAAAAGGGTGGCATAATGCTACTATTTCTCAATACAAACCTTTAGAAATTAATCCAGCAAGTACTATATTACATTATGCACAAGGAGTTTTTGAAGGTTTAAAAGCATATCGTGCAAAAGATGGACGTATTTTATTATTCCGTCCTGATGTCAATGCTCAGCGTTTTGTAGAATCAGCAAAACGGTTAGCGATGCCTGAATTACCCCAAAACATCTTTTTAGATACAATTAATCGACTAGTAAAAATTGATCAAAAATGGGTCTCTGATCATCCAAATGCTAGCCTTTATTTACGTCCATTCATGTTTGGAAATGAAGGCTTTTTAGGAATTCGTCCCTCTCGAGAATATATTTTCTGTATCATAGCATCTCCAGTTGAGTTGTATTTCACAGGAACAGAAAAACCGATCTGTGTATGGATTGAAACAGACTATAGTCGCACTGGTCCAGGCGGTACAGGAACTTCTAAATGTGGAGGCAACTATGCAGCAAGTTTACTCGCACAAAAAAATGCAATTCAAAATAATTGTAATCAAGCACTCTTCCTTGATACAGTTGAACGTCAATGGATTGAAGAACTCGGAGGTATGAATATTTGCTTTGTTATGGCAGATAATACTCTTGTAACACCTGCCCTTAATGGTAATATTCTTGCAGGGATAACCCGTAATTCAATTTTGAAGTTAGCACAACAAATGGGTTTAACAGTAGAAAAGCGTCCTTATGCTTTTGAAGCTCTTAAAAAAGATGTACAAAACAATCAGCTCAAAGAAGCTTTTGCCTGTGGTACTGCTGCTGCTATCACATCGATTGGTCGTTTCAAATATAAAGGTGGAGAATTTATAATTGGCAATGAAATGATTGGTGCAACCACAGAAAAACTCCGCACACAACTGATTGATATCCAAAAAGGAAATATAGAAGATAGAAATGGCTGGGTGCACTCCATTCAATTACTGTAATTAACGAAACAACATTTTAATTCATCTTGAAACTTATAACAGTATAATTCTCGTTAAACATACTTATTATCGTTTAAAGCGATAACCAGAAAAACGCATCAGCTAAATTTTGATCGATCTTTATGCTGTGCTTTAATATTACGAATTGTACCAGTATGTGAACGCATCACAATTGTTTCTGTCTGGATATAATCACGAGTAAATTTAACACCAGAAAGCATATTACCCTCTGTTACCCCTGTTGCAGAAAACAAAATATCTCCCTTTGCTATCTCTTCCATTGTATAAACTTTATTAGGATCAGCAATTCCCATTTTAGCAGCACGCGTAATTTTTTCTTCTGTATCAAGCTGTAAACGCGCTTGTATCTGCCCACCAATACAGCGTAAAGCTGCTGCAGCTAATACACCTTCTGGTGCACCACCAATACCTATATACATATCAATACCCGTTTCATCTGGATCAGTTGTGTGAATAACACCAGCAATATCCCCATCACCAATTAAACGGATTGATGCACCTGTTGCACGCACTTCACTAATCAGTTCTGCATGGCGAGGCCGATCCATAATACAAACAGTCATCTGATTAACAGCTACCCCTTTGGCCTTGGCAAGAGCAAAAATATTGTCCTCAGGCTTAGCATCTATATCAACCAACCCTTCAGGATAACCGGGACCAATCGCAATTTTTTGCATATAAACATCAGGAGCGTAGAGTAAATTACCTTTTTCAGCAATCGCAATCACTGAAAGCGAATTGGCAAGATTTTTGGCACAAATTGTAGTTCCCTCGAGCGGATCAAGCGCAATATCAACGGCTGGTCCATTCTTTAACCCTACCTTTTCTCCAATATAAAGCATAGGAGCTTCATCACGTTCACCTTCACCAATTACTACTGTACCATCAATAGGCAAACGATTAAGCTCCTGACGCATTGCATCTACAGCGGCCTGATCAGCTGCTTTTTCATTACCCTGCCCTCGCAAACGTGCAGCCGCAACAGCTGCACGTTCAGTTACACGTACCAATTCAAGTGTTAGAATACGATCAAGTCCATTCGAGACATTCTGAATTGCTTTGGGCATATAATAAAATCCTATTAAAATTAGTGTTAGCAAAAAATGTTGGCGCTTATTACCAAATACTGATTAATTTTTTTGCAAAGATGAAAGCTTTCTACAAGAGAAACAACAAACAGACTTCTACATAACTTCATGTTATAAATCTTATAAAAACAAATTAAGATTTTTTACTGAGATGATTATCTTCTAATAAATACATCCTTCACCATAACGTATTTGTTTTTTAATAAATAGCTCTAAAAAATTTTCAATGGTAAAAACCATTTATTTTCTATTTTCATTCTTTTCCTAAAATTGAAAGCAATATCGTCGATTATTATCATACTCACATTTTAAATTTTTTATTAACCTTTATCACTTTATTGGTATATTATCTTTTCTAGATTCTCCCAAAAAGCTATCTGCATTGTATCAACATGCATAAACACCCAAAAATTATTCAATAAAATGCGTTTTTTTTAAAAAAATCACTTATAAGACTTGCGAAGTAAAAAGATCCTCTCTATAAAGCCTCATCACTGGTTTGCGCCCATCGTCTAGCGGTTAGGACATCGCCCTTTCACGGCGGAAACAGGGGTTCGATTCCCCTTGGGCGTACCAGTTTTCTATAATAAGCGCATTAGTGCTTAATTAGGTTATTAAGCTAGAGTCTGCTTTTTTATTATTTTCTCCTAAAAATACATTAGCATTCTTGCAAATATATACAGCTCATAATTTGTAATCTGTACAACAAGTAATAGTCACTTTATTCCATAAAACAATCAAAAAGACCAACCCAGCACCAGCAAACCCCAATTGATATTAAAGTTCACCTTATATTCTCTACGATAAATATTATGCAAATTTTTCTGGTTTGGGAATAGAATTTTATTAATCAATTCATGCACATAGTGCAATCTTCCAAAGATTTGGTCATCAAATTTAATTTTTTATAAAATTTATCAAATAATTAAAGAAAATATTTAATAAATAATAGAAAATCGAATAGATCCTATAGCTCCAGTAAATATCTGCTTACTTTCTTGTTGAAACTGTTGAATTGATTCTTCATCAATCATACGACGACCCCATATTGCACTAGATATATTGCTTTGTTTCCAACTAGTCAAATTTTTAGCAAAATTTTCTACACCTGATTGATTATATACTTTAGCAGAATCATTTTCTGTAATGTCCAATAAAACTTGTGTTCCGTTAGACAATTTCTCTTCTTTATCTAAGGAATTCAAAAAATTCTTCCATTGATCACCATTTACTGTCACGGGAACATAAACCTGAAAATATTTCTTCGGAGTACCATCGTAATCTTGAAATGAGGAAACACCATCATCAGCTAGCTCTCCTAACCAATCAACAAAATTAGCAACACTGTTCAAATGAAAAGAAAAATCCGTAACTCGCCCTTTATTATTAGAAGATTCTTGAATACACAGCAATGCGTCATACACAGTTGAACAAAAAACATCTCTAGTATTAATATACACAAGTGAGGCTTGAAGAGTATCCTGAACTATTTCATTAAAACCCTGTTTTACATGTAAACTATTATTCTTCTGATATTCCTCAGTCCTTATATGTGACCGAAATGAATTGATAAAAACCATTATCCCCCTCCATTCAAGATAACGTAAACGATATCTAAACGGAATTATGTAACACAATAAATAAAACTCAAAAAGAAAAAATAAATAATAAAAATTCAATTTTATTTATAAATATTTTCATATTTTTCAAAAATATAACACAGTAGCTTATTGTTATATTATTCTATTTCTTTATAAAATTGAATTTTTTCTATTGTGCTTATTTTTACTTTTCATCATAGAATTGAAAATGCTATAGTAATTTTTATTGCTGACAAGAAAAAGAGGCCTTTAATGGAAAAGATCAAAGTGGACAATCCCGTTGTCGAAATCGACGGAGATGAAATGACCCGTGTTATCTGGAAATATATTAAAGACAAATTGATCCATCCCTATCTAGATATTGATCTTAAATATTATGACCTCTCCATTACCAATCGAGATGGCACTAACGATCAAGTAACAATTGATTCCGCTCATGCTATCAAACAATATGGAGTTGGCATAAAATGTGCGACTATCACTCCTGATGAATTACGTGTTAAAGAATTTAACTTGAAAAAAATGTGGAAATCACCCAATGGCACAATCCGCAATATTTTGGGAGGAGTCATTTTTCGTGAACCGATTATCTGCAAAAATGTTCCACGTCTTGTTCCCAATTGGACAAAACCAATTATTATTGGACGTCATGCTTTTGGTGATCAGTATAAAGCAACTGATTTTAAATTCCCTGGCAAAGGAAAATTAAGCATCAAATTTGTTGGCGATGATGGTCAAGTTATTGAGCATGATGTCTTTGATGCCCCGAGCGCAGGTGTCTCCATGGCTATGTATAACCTTGATGAGTCAATCCGTAATTTTGCACGTGCATCTTTCAATTATGCTCTACAACGAAATGTTCCTGTTTATCTTTCGACAAAAAATACTATTCTGAAAGCTTATGATGGCCATTTTAAAGATATTTTTCAAGAAATATTTGATATGGAATTTAAAGATGAATTTGAAAATCGTAAACTAAATTACGAACACCGTCTAATTGATGACATGGTTGCTTCTGCACTCAAATGGTCAGGGGGTTATGTTTGGGCATGTAAAAACTATGACGGTGATGTTCAATCAGATATCGTTGCTCAAGGTTTTGGTTCACTTGGTCTCATGACCTCTGTTCTCATGACTCCAGACGGAAAAGTTGTTGAAGCAGAAGCTGCACATGGTACAGTTACGCGTCATTACCGTCAGCATCAAAAGAATGAAGAAACATCAACAAATTCTATCGCTTCTATTTTTGCATGGACACGCGGACTAGCGCATCGCGCTAAACTTGATAACAACGAGAAATTAAAAAACTTTGCTGCTATATTGGAAATGGTCTGCATTAATACCGTTGAAGAAGGTTTCATGACAAAGGATCTTGCAATTTTGATTGGTCCTAAACAATCATGGCTCTCCACGGTGGGTTTCCTTGATAAGGTTGACCAAAATCTTAAAAAAGCAATGGCTCATTGAAAGACATTATTGAAAACCTCAAAATTTTACGAGAGGAGAGCTTTGAACCCTTCCTAGAAAAATTAAAAAACCGAATTATATTTAACTTGAAGAAAAACGATTATTTTTAATATGTAAATGGTTAAAAAACAAAGCTGGTCTGAACTCTTATCTGGTAAAAACGGTCTTTACTCTCTAACCCTTTCGGGTGGAGTTATTTTGCACGCCGTCAATGTTTACATCGTTATTACTATTTTGCCTTCCATTGTCGATGATATTGGTGGTGAACAATATTATTCTTGGGCATCAGCTATTTTTGTTATAGCTTCACTGATTGGAGCTTCACTTGTAACAAAAATGCTAAGAAAAATGGAGCTTCATAAAATCTATGCTATTTCTGCGCTCATCTTTGCAACGGGCACCTTTGTCTGCAGCATTGCTGGCAATATGCCATTATTTTTAATAGGACGTCTTATCCAAGGTTTTGGTGGTGGTTTTTTATTATCCTTATCCTATTCCGTGGTGCGCATTATTTTTAGTTCGCATTTATGGTCATACGCATTAAGCATTATCTCTGGAATGTGGGGTATATCAACATTGCTAGGACCAGCCATCGGTGGTATTTTTGCACAATATAACTTATGGAGAGCATCTTTCTGGATTGTTGGGGTTTTAGCAATAATTTTCTCACTTGTAGCATATAAGTTTTTGCCAAAAGAAAATAAAACTCATATTCCAACACTCCCTTTTCCTCTTGTTCAACTCCTTACCCTCACCTTATTAATTCTTATTATCTCTATTGGTAGTGTTATCGATACAACAATTGCAACAGCCTGTAGTTTAACGATTGGAATTGGCCTTTTTTTCGTTTTAGCAAAACTTGAATCATCAACTCCTCATCCTATGCTGCCACATAAAGCCTTCTCTTTTTCATCTGAATTTTTTCCTATTTATTCGCTGATACTCATCATGAGCACAGTAGCTTACGGTATGGAACTTTATCTACCACTTTTTCTTCAAGAACTTCATGGTAAAGATCCACTAACTACAGGTTATATGACTGCATTAATCAGCCTGGGTTGGACATGTGGTTCTTTATTAACTGCTAGTGCATCAACAAAAAAAATTTGCCGCATCATAGTGTATTCTCCTATATTAACACTTTTAAATATAGGAGTACTTTTATGGCTTATTCCAACAGAAGTAACTATTTTTGAGTATATTTCCATTATTGGCTTAGCATTATTTGCTATCGGAATTAGCAACGGCATAGCATGGCCACATCTATTAACACGAATATTACAGTGTGCTAGCGATGAAGATGCTCTGCGTGCAAGTGAATCCCTCACGTCAGTACAATTATTCCCAATAGCGTTAAGCGCAGCATTAGCAGGAGTAATTACTAAGCTCGCTGGTTTATTTAATCCTGGAGGAATAGAGGGAATGATTTCTGCAGCAAAAGCTCTTTTTACAACATTTATCGGTATTTTATTCTTTCTTGGTATTCCATTTGCATTACGCGTTTCGTACAGAATATTTAAAAATCCAACCGGACAAAATGGACCTCTTAAATGAGAAATGTGTGCATCATCATTTCTATCAATACTCAAGAATAAAAGTCAATTCACTGAACGATAAAAATTACTCAGAATAACTTATGATATGTCTCCATCACTGTCTGGAGAAATTTAACAAGCTCCACCTTATAAGCTCTGCAGAATTTACCAATAAAAATTCAAGTGCATCAATAATTTAGATTTTTTAAACCAGCTAATTAGAAAAATCATAAAATTTTTTCTACTGATAATAATTTATATAAAACCAGAAACTCCTTATAAAGGAAATGCTACAATAATCATTACAAAATGAATAATAAAATATTCATTTTGTAATGATATCAAAACACGTTGCTATATTATGAAAACCTCTAGAATAATTTTTTACGTTTTACAAAGTTAAAATAGATATCATCATACTATATCGAGCTATTTTTTTTCTATGTATTACATACAGTTGGTATGGTCCTCTTATCTAAATTTCTATGATTAATTCTTACAAAATTTGATAAAAAATGCAATTTTTATACTTATTTAAGAAATCACTAACCTGTAATTAACATTATTGACCTAAATAGTTTTTTCCGGATCATGTATTGCGTACCGGAGAACAGTTGTCTCTGCTAGATATTCTATATATCACAGAGAAAACATTTATCAATAAAACTGCGCTATTCTAGAAATGGATGCGCAGTTTTATCTTTTTTAAGAGAAATACTCCAGCAGTTTATAGTGTTAAAAAAAACAAAAAAATCTTTTCTACAAAACAATGAATTCAATCATATGAGCAATACTCAAAAAATCAGACACTAATTTGTCAATATCTTATCACCTTGCATCCATGCAGAAGTTGTTTCAGCACAAAAGTCTGCATAACATCCTGCTTCAATAGCATCACGAATACCCTGCATAAGTTGTTGATAATAAGAAAGATTATTCCAAGTTAACAACATACCACCAAGAGATTCACCAGATTTTATTAAATGATGCAAATAAGCACAGCTATAATCACGTGCAGCAGGACATGGTGATTGTGGATCCAGAGGACGCAAATCTTCTGCATAACGAGCATTACGTAAATTGATCCTGCCAAAACGAGTAAAAGCTAAACCATGACGCCCTGCACGGGTTGGCATCACACAATCAAACATATCAATACCTCGAGCAACACTTTTTAAAATATCATCCGGCGTCCCGACCCCCATGAGATAACGTGGCTTATCCTCTGGCAAAAGCGGACAAGTAGCATCTAATACAGTTATCATAACATCCTGGGGTTCTCCAACTGCGAGCCCTCCAATAGCATAGCCTTTCAAATCCATTTCTTTCAATGCTAAAACAGAGCGTTCACGTAATTTCATATTATCCCCACCCTGAACAATACCAAACATAGCTTTCTCAGGTTGATGACCAAACGCTGTTTTACAACGCTGTGCCCAACGTAATGAAAGTTCCATAGCCGCTTCTATTTCTCTTTCCTTCGCAGGCAATGCAATACATTGATCAAGCTGCATTTGAATATCAGAATCAAGTAGCCCTTGGATTTCAATAGAACGCTCTGGACTCATCTCATATTGAGCTCCATTAAGATAAGAGCGAAAAATTACACCTTGCTCTGTAACTTTACAAATTCCTGCAAGCGACATAACCTGAAAACCACCTGAATCCGTTAAAATAGGCTCAGGCCAATGTGCAAATTCATGTAAGCCGCCCAAACGCGCAACACGTTCAGCTCCTGGACGCAACATCAAATGATACGTATTACCCAAAATGATATCCGTACCAAGATCACGTAGCTGATCCATATACATAGCCTTAACAGTTGCTGCTGTTCCAACTGGCATGAATGCAGGTGTACGAATACACCCTCGGCCTGTTATAATCTCGCCCCGGCGTGCACACCCATCTTGAGCAATTTTTTTATAGTTAAATGTCTTTATCATCATTCTTGCTTTTGCAATTTAATATATTCTATCGCCTGTATTTCTGTGAGCGATAACTCTTTCTAATTGAATGATCATAAAAGTTACAAACATTATAATGATTTTTAATCATCTCAACACTGAGACGACGTAAAAATACAATGAGATGAAGAAAATATAAATTGCTATAGCAAATAAACAACTTCAGTAAAGCTATTTACTGCAAATGAAAAAAGTTAAAAATTAATTGCATAGTAAAAAATAGCCCACTCAAAATCTAATAAAATTCACAATAAATCATAATAATAGCTATATGCAACGTTCTTGATCATTTTGCATTTTCAGAAATTGTAGCCTTGATAATAAAATCAGGATCCATAGCAGGCTCACCACGCTTAATCTTATCAACATTCTCTATACCTTCAATAACCTGTCCCCACACAGAATATTGACGATCAAGCCAAGGAGCATCTACAAAACAAATGAAAAACTGTGAATTACCAGAATTTGGATTCTGGCTGCGTGCCATAGAAACTGTACCACGTTTATGAGCAATATTTGAAAACTCCGCAGTTAAATTAGGCTTATTTGATCCTCCTATACCTGCACGTGATAAATCGAATGTTTCACTATCCTTTTTTCCAAACTGCACATCACCAGTTTGTGCCATAAAACCATCGATAACACGATGGAAAACAACATTATCATAGGCTCCTTCATTCACCAGCTCTTTGATACGTGCAACATGACTAGGTGCTAAATCGATGAATAATTCAATAATAACTTTTCCTTTTGTTGTTTCAAGAATTAAGATATTTTCCGGATCTTTAATATCAACCACGGGATCCCCTTTCACTTATTTACTAGCTTGCAAATGAACAGACTTAATGACATCAGGATCTGCTACAGATCCATTATTGGCTATAGTGCCTTTTTTAATTCTATCGACAACATCCATGCCTTCTATAACTTCTCCAACAATAGTATATTGGCCATTTAAAAAAGCAGCATCAGCAAAACAAATAAAAAATTGAGAATTTGCCGAATTAGGATCTTGTGAACGCGCCATACCAACGGTACCACGCTTAAATGGCTGCTTTGAAAACTCTGCCGGAAGATCAGGATAACTTGAACCACCCATTCCAACGCGTTTAAGATCAAAATCAGCACTACCCTTTTTCCCAAATTTTACATCGCCAGTTTGAGCCATAAAACCAGGAATAACGCGGTGAAACACGACATAATCATATGCCCCTTCTTTTGCTAACTTTTTGATTTGAATAACATGCTTTGGTGCCAGGTCAGAACGAAGGCGTATGATTACATCACCATTTTTCAGAGATAAAACAAGGATATTATGATCATCTGCTGCTACACTAAATGAAAAAAGGCAAAGAATGCACATCAAAATATAAAAAAATCTAGAATACACACTCTTTCTCCTTTTTAAAATTTAAACTTTAAGCGCAAAGCTTGTGCAACATTTTGAGGGACAAAATGTGTAACATCTCCTCCCATAGCAGCAACTTGACGGACCAATGTAGAAGTTATCACACGACCAGAAATACTCGCTGGCAAAAACACAGTCTGCAACTCAGGAGCCATCATCCCATTCATTCCTGCCATTTGCATTTCATAATCAAGATCTGTACCATCACGCAACCCACGAACAAGAAATGACGCACCAATTTCACGTGCTTTATCAATCAAAAGATTATCAAATGAAATAACCTGTAATCGATCAGGACCTATATTCAATAAATCCCTTCCCACTTGCGTGATTAAATCAACACGCTCTTCAAAACTAAAGAGAGACTGTTTTTGAGCCTGCACACCTATAGCTACAACAACTTTATTAGCCAGCAGTAAACTGCCTCGCAAAACATCAAGATGACCGTTTGTAATAGGATCAAAGGAGCCTGCATAAAAAGCAATTGTCATAGCTAATTCTGACATTTTCAGAGTTTTTTTTCTTCACTCATGCTAACTGCGCCAGAATGTTCCTCACTTTCAATATCTAATTGATCAACATCTAACTGATTAGTATCATTTTCAGATTCAGAAATACGCTCAACCGATACAACTTTTTCACCTTTTGCTGTATTAAAGATTGTGACTCCTTTAGTTGAACGACCCGCTATACGAATACAATTGACGGGAACACGAATAAGCTGTCCTCCATCCGAAACTAACATAATTTGATCTCGTTCTTCTACCGGAAAGGCTGCTACTAACTTACCAATTTCAGCCGCCTTTGATGGATCAGTTGCGCGTATTCCTTTTCCACCGCGTCCTGAAATACGGAAATCATAAGAAGAAGAACGTTTTCCATAACCAAATTCACTAACTGTTAAAAGCATTTGCTCATGAGCACTAAGTTCTGCATAACGTTCATCTGTTAATTCAACCTCAATTTCCTCTCCATCTTCATCAACAATTAAAATATCTTCATCATCTGAACCTGCAACACGACGCTCACTGATTGCACGTTTAATATAAGCAGAACGCTCGACTGATGTTGCTTCAACATGCTCTAAAATAGTCATTGAAATGACCTTATCACCCTCAAGCATATTGATACCACGTACCCCCATCGAATTACGACCAGAAAATACACGAATATCAGTAACTGGAAAACGAATACACTGCCCGTTTGCTGTAATAAGAACAACATCATCACGTTCTGTACAGGTCTCTACAGAAAGGATCTCATCTCTCTCTTCATCAAGTTTCATTGCTATTTTACCATTGCGATTAACTTGAATAAAGTCTGATAATTTATTACGGCGTACAGTCCCACGCGTTGTTGCAAACATAATATCTAGTTTACCCCAACTTTCTTCATCCTCTGGCAATGGCATAATTGTTGTAATGCGCTCACCTTGTTGCAAAGGCAACATATTAATTAAAGCTCTGCCACGTGATTGCGGCGTACCAACAGGTAAACGCCAAACCTTCTCTTTATAAACAATCCCACGTGATGAGAAGAAAAGAACCGGTGTATGTGTATTGGCCACGAATAAGCGAGTAACAAAATCCTCATCCTTTGTTGCCATACCAGAACGCCCCTTACCACCACGACGCTGTGCACGGTATGTATTTAGAGGCACACGTTTAATATAGCCACTATGGCTCACTGTCACCACCATATCTTCTGGCACGATTAGATCTTCGCAGTCCATCTCGGCACTACCAAAACCAAATACAGTACGCCGTGGTGTTGCAAATGTCTTATGCAAAGCGCTGAGTTCACTTTTAACAATGTTCATGATCCGTGAGCGTGATGCTAAAATACTAAGATAGTCAGCAATATCTTCTCCAATTGCGTTGAGTTCATCAGCAATTTCATTACGACCAAGTGCTGTTAATCTTTGCAAACGCAATTCTAAAATAGCACGTGCTTGTTCCTCAGACAAATTGTACGTATTATCCTCATGAATAATATGACGAGGATCATCTATAAGCTTAATCAAAGGTGCTACATCAGAAGCCAGCCAACACCGTTCCATTAACTGTGTACGCGCTGTCTGTGGATCATGAGCTTTGCGAATTAATTCTATAATCTCATCAATATTAGCAACAGCGATAGCAAGACCAACTAAAACATGCGCACGCTCACGTGCTTTACGCAAAAGATATTTTGTACGCCGGCTTACCACTTCTTCGCGGAAGGAAACAAATGCACGAAGCATATCAAGCAACGTCATTTGTTCAGGCTTTCCTCCATTCAATGCAACCATATTGCAACCAAAGGAGGCTTGTAACGGTGTATAACGATAAAGTTGATTCAAAACAACATCTGCAACAGCTTCTCTCTTCAATTCAATGACAACCCGATACCCATCACGATCAGATTCATCACGCAAATCAGAGATTCCTTCGATACGTTTATCACGCACCAATTCGGCTATCTTCTCAACCATTGTTGCTTTATTAACTTGATAAGGTATTTCGCTTACGATAATTGCCTGCCGCTGATTGCGAATTTCCTCGATCTCAACCTTAGCACGCATAATAATTGAACCACGCCCTGTTTCATAAGCGGAACGAACACCAAAATGGCCAAGAATAATACCACCTGTAGGAAAATCAGGCCCCGGGATAATTGCCAACATATCATCTATAGTTATGTTAGGATTATCGATCAAAGCGATACATCCATCAATAACCTCACCCAGATTATGTGGAGGAATATTGGTTGCCATACCTACAGCAATACCACCCGATCCATTTACTAACAGGTTAGGAAAACGTGCAGGTAAAACTATAGGTTCACGCTCACGCCCATCATAATTATCTTGAAAATCAACAGTATCTTTATCAATATCAGCTAAAAGTTCTTCTGCAACTTTTTCTAAACGACATTCCGTGTAACGCATCGCTGCAGGTGGATCACCATCAACAGAGCCAAAGTTTCCCTGTCCATCAATCAGAGGATTTCGTAAAGAAAAATCCTGTGCCATACGCACCAAAGCATCATAAATTGAAGCATCACCATGAGGATGAAACTTTCCCATCACTTCACCAACAACACCCGCTGACTTACGATAAGGCTTATTAAACAAAAGTCCCATTTCATTCATCGCATGAAGAATACGCCGATGGACAGGCTTAAGTCCATCACGGACATCAGGCAGTGCACGCGACACAATTACGCTCATCGCATAATCAAGATAAGAGCGCTGCATTTCTTCAATGATACTGACTGGTTCAATACCGGTCGACACATCATGTTCTGGTAGTCGAGTAAGATCGGTCACAGTTCCAATACTTTCAAAAAAGGAATCACCATTGATATTTTATATCGAAAAATACCTTAAAATACTAATTTTCCTCTCGACAATTAAGGAGGAATTTAACAAAAATTTGCAACATTGCATTCCTTTGTATCAAAATTATGTATGAAATAAACAATCGTAAAAGCGCACTAATTATCTTTTGCAGTGCTATTTAAGTAATAATCTGAATGAAAATTCATAAAGACTTTCAGGAAAATAATTTCTCCCTCTTTCTAAATAAGAAAAGTGTATCTCATACACCATACTTTAAGTATACTCGAGTCTTATTAAACCTTTATGTACACTTCACCTTATTGTTTAACTATGCAATTTTAAAATTACCTCTATTACTTTTAGTATCCAAACTAAAAACTCCACTTTTCTTTTCTAAGATGAAAGTAATCATTACAGAATCTGCTATAGATCATCAAAAAGGCACATCATCATCTAATTGGTGTGAAAAACTTTTTCCTAATTGATTATTATTATTTTGGCCAAAAATGCCTTGCTTATTTGAATTACTGTTATCGAAGGAATCGGCATTACTATAACCCTTACCTAACTGACTTGCATCTTGTATTTTCTCTCCACTATCTGCTCCACGACTGTCAAGCATTTGTAATTCACCACGATATTTCTGTAGAACGATCTCTGTTGTAAAACGGTCATTGCCATTTTGATCTTGCCATTTACGTGTTTGTAATTGACCTTCAATATAAATTTTGCTGCCTTTTTTTAAATATTGCTCCGCAACTTTGATAAGATTTTCATTAAAAATAACAACAATGTGCCACTCAGTACGCTCTTTACGCTCATTCGTATTCCGATCACGCCAATTTTCTGAGGTAGCAATACGTAAATTTGCTACTTGATCACCAGAATTCAAACGGCGAATCTCAGGATCTGCACCAAGATTACCAATCAAAATAACTTTATTAAGACTTCCAGCCATTGCATACACTCCGAAATTAAACTATCCCATTATAACAAAAAATAACAACAATTTGTAACTTACTAAGCTATATTAAAGTAAAAAGATTCTCTTTTTCCCCTCTTTTCGTAACACCTATCTCCTCTTTCCATGTTAGAGTGGCTGAATAGATTGTAATTTCAAAAAAATAACTTTATCCACACTTAATAAAAATTTTTGTCACATATGCGAAGGATAAATTCATGCCTCATCAAAAATATATTTCTATTCGCGGTGCATGTGAACACAACCTTAAAAACGTTGATCTTGACCTTCCCCGCGACAAATTGATCGTCATAACAGGACCTTCTGGCTCAGGTAAATCATCCTTAGCTTTTGATACAATTTATGCCGAAGGTCAACGCCGTTATGTCGAAAGCCTCTCTGCTTACGCACGTCAATTCCTGGAAATGATGCAAAAACCAAATGTGGATCGAATAGACGGCCTTTCTCCTGCTATCTCAATTGAGCAAAAAACTACCAGCCGCAATCCCCGTTCAACAGTTGGTACTATAACTGAAATTTATGATTATATGCGCCTCCTTTTTGCTCGTATCGGTATTCCCCACTCACCTGTTACAGGCCTTCCCATTGAAAGCCAGACAGTTAGCCAAATGGTTGATCAAATTATGGCCTTACCAGAAGGGACACGCATTTTTATTATGGCACCTTTAGTGCAAGGGAGAAAAGGTGAATACAAAAAAGAGCTAACAGAACTTCTAAAAAAGGGGTTTCAACGAGCCAAAATTGATGGTCAATTTTATGAAATCCATGATACTCCCCCTCTTAATAAAAAATATAAACATGACATAGATATCGTGGTAGATCGCATTGTTATACACAATGACATTGCCTCTCGCTTAACAGATAGTATAGAAACATGCCTACAGCTGGCCAATGGACTTGCGATTGCTGAAATAGCAGATCAACCTTTGACGACAAAAGAATCTGCCTATAAATCAAAAAATGAAACCCACAAACGACTTATTTTTTCAGAAAAGTTTGCTTGCCCTATATCCGGTTTCTCAATTCCTGAAATTGAACCACGCCTTTTTTCATTTAATAATCCTTTTGGTGCTTGTCCTACTTGCGATGGACTTGGAACTCAAAAAGCAATCGACCCCAAAAGAATTGTTCCCAATGAAAATCTTACTTTAAAAGCTGGAGCCATTGCCCCTTGGTCAAAATCCTCTTCACTTTATTATACCCAAATTTTAGAAGCATTAGGAAATGTCTATGAATTTAAACTCACCAATAAATGGTGCACACTTTCAGATGAAGCACGAGAAGCTATTTTATATGGTACAAAAACAAAAGAAATTTCCTTTACTGATAAGAATGGTGAGCGCTTTTATGACACCACTCAATGCTTTGAAGGTATCATCCCAAATATGGAACGGCAATGGAAACAAGCTGATTCAATTTGGTCACGTGAAGAAATTGAACGTTACATGTCCTCTTCTCTCTGCCCAACATGTCATGGTTATCGTTTAAAATCTGAAGCCCTTGCTGTCAAAATCCATGGAATGCATATTGGACAAATATCAGAATTTTCTATTTTAAAAGCAAATGATTGGTTCTCTAAGATTGACCAATATCTCAACGAAAAACAACGTAATATCGCAGCACGTATTTTAAAAGAAATTCGTAATCGCTTGACATTTTTAAATCACGTAGGACTTGAATATCTCACCTTATCTCGCAATTCAGGAACACTTTCAGGAGGAGAAAGTCAACGCATTCGATTAGCATCACAGATTGGTTCTGGCCTAACAGGAGTTCTTTATGTTTTAGATGAGCCCTCTATCGGCTTACATCAACGTGATAATGAACGCCTTCTAGAAATGTTGCACCATTTACGTGATCTCGGCAATACGGTTATTGTTGTTGAACACGATGAAGATGCTATCCTCACCGCAGATCATGTTGTTGATATTGGTCCTGCCGCAGGTATTCATGGTGGAAAAATCATAGCTCAAGGCACACCACAGGAAATTATGAGTAGCCCCTCTTCACTCACAGGACAGTATCTCTCAGGGACAATGGCAATTACCACTCCTCCCCAGCACCGTAAAATATCACAATCAAATATGCTGAAAGTGATTGGTGCTCAAGGAAATAATCTTAAAAATATTAATGTCGATATTCCTCTTGGAACCTTTGTTTGCATAACAGGTGTTTCAGGTGGAGGAAAATCAACATTCCTTATTGAAACCCTCTTTAAAGCTGCATCACGCCACATCATGAAAAGCCATCACAACCCAGCAAGCTATGATAAAATTGAAGGATTAGAGCTTATTGATAAGGTTATCAATATTAACCAATCACCCATTGGGCGCACTCCACGCTCCAATCCAGCAACCTATACTGGCGCTTTTACACCAATCCGCGATTGGTTTGCTGAACTTCCAGAATCAAAAGTCAGAGGGTACAAAGCAGGACGCTTTTCATTCAATGTGAAAGGAGGGCGTTGTGAAGCATGCCAAGGAGACGGTGTTATCAAAATTGAAATGCACTTTTTACCTGATGTCTATGTTACTTGCGATGTATGTCAAGGAAAGCGCTATAATCGAGAAACACTGGAAATAAAATTTAAAGGAAAATCCATTGCAGATATCCTTGATATGACTGTCGAAAAAGCAGAAGAATTTTTCCAAGCTGTTCCTGCAATCCACCATAAAATGGAAACCCTTGTACGAACAGGCCTTGGCTACATCAAAGTCGGACAGCAAGCCACAACGCTTTCTGGTGGAGAAGCTCAACGCGTAAAACTTGCTAAAGAACTTTCACGCAAAACAACAGGTCGCACGCTTTACATTTTAGATGAGCCAACAACTGGACTACATTTCCACGACATTTCTAAACTTCTTGAAGTTTTGCATGAACTCGTCGATCAAAACAACACAGTTGCGGTTATTGAACACAATCTTGAAGTCATTAAAACAGCCGATTGGATTATTGATTTAGGGCCAGAAGGCGGAGATGGTGGTGGTAAAATTGTTGCAGCTGGCCGCCCTGAAAACATTATTAATGTTCCTGCTTCCTATACTGGAAAATTTCTCAAAGAAATTTTACTGCGCCGTCCTTTGCACAGGAACGACTTTTAAAAAGCGAGAAAATAATTAAATCTACAATAAAAAAAATCGTGAAATCATTCTTATAATTTTTATTCTTATAAAATTTTATTGCCTTGTAACTCTATTAAGTAGCACTTAATTTTGTTTCATTATAGATTTTCTCTAAAAAATATAACATGTGCATTATATTTTGTATTACGCTTTGTGTTTTTCATGAAAAAAGTATTTGTCGACATATTTCATCGTTGTCCATATAATACGTAATAGACTGAAATAATAAAATGATGTTGGAGATGACTTCGATATGAAAACAATTGAAACCATTATAAAATCTTTCAAGCTTAATGAAATGAAAGAAATGCTTCAAAAAATTGTTTTATATAAAATCACTGTAACAAAAGAAAAAAATTTTAGTTGTCAAAAAAAGCATATGGAACTTTACCGCAGTGTCAGATGTATTGTTGATTTTTTGTTAAAAATAAAAATTAACGCTTTGGTTGCCGATAAAAATCTAAAGAAAACTATTGAGGTAATACTTAAAGCAGCTCCAATAAAATATATCCACGATGGAAAAGTATCTGTTTCATCCATTGATGATATTATCTATGTAAGGTACTAATGAATCTAGTATTGATGCTCTATTAACATTCAAAAAATTTCTCATCCTTTTTTCTATTCACCTCAGCCCAATAAGGAAATTGAATATGCCAACAGCATCAGATATTCTTAAACAGATTGCAGATGATAATATACGTTTCGTCGATTTACGCTTTACCGACCTACGAAGTAAATTACACCACGTCACAATGGATATTGCTGAAATCAAAGAAAATACATTCACTGATGGCATTATGTTTGATGGGTCTTCAATTGCCGGATGGAAAGCAATTAATGAATCCGACATGTTATTAATACCAGATCCAGAAACAGCTCATATTGATCCCTTTTTTGCTCAATCTACTTTGGTAATACTTTGTGATGTTCTTGATCCTATTTCTAGAGAAATGTACAATAGAGATCCGCGTTCTATCGCTAAAAAAGCTGAAGCTTATATGCAATCTTTAGGAATTGGCGATATAGTCAATATAGGTCCGGAAGCCGAATTTTTTATTTTTGATGATGTGCGCTATAAAACTGATCCTTACAATACAGGTTTTAAGCTTAATTCAAGTGAATTACCATCAAATGATGACACTGAGTATGAAATGGGTAATCTTGGTCACCGCCCACGTACGAAAGGTGGTTATTTTCCGGTTCCTCCTATAGATTCTTGCCAAGATATGCGCTCTGAGATGCTTGCTGCGTTAACAGATATGGGTGTACGCGTTGAAAAACACCATCATGAAGTTGCAGCAGCTCAGCATGAACTAGGTATTCGATTTGATACATTGGTTCGAGAAGCTGATAAAATGCAGATCTTTAAATATGTTGTGCATCAAACTGCTAACAGTTATGGAAAAACAGCAACTTTCATGCCTAAACCAGTTTTTGGTGATAATGGCTCAGGCATGCATGTTCATATATCAATTTGGAAAGATAACAAACCAATCTTCGCAGGAGATCAATATGCCGGCCTATCGGAAACTTGCTTATTTTTCATTGGTGGTATCATTAAACATGCAAAAGCAATTAATGCCTTCACAAATCCATCTACCAATTCCTATAAACGTTTAGTTCCTGGTTATGAAGCTCCTGTCCTGCTTGCTTATTCTGCACGAAACCGTTCTGCATCTTGTCGTATTCCTTTTGGCTCTTCACCTCATTCAAAACGTGTAGAAGTTCGTTTTCCAGATCTAACAGCAAACCCATACCTAGCATTCTCAGCAATTTTAATGGCAGGTCTTGATGGGATAAAAAACAAAATTCATCCTGGAGAAGCTATGGACAAAGATCTTTATAGCCTGTCTCAAAAAGAACTTAAAAAAATCCCTACAGTTTCAAGAAATTTACGTGAAGCACTTGAATCTCTTGATAAAGATCGTGGCTTCTTGAAAACCGGAGGTGTTTTTGATGATGACCAGATTAATTCTTTTATTGAATTAAAAATGCAAGAAGTTTTGCGCTATGAAATGACTCCACATCCTGTCGAATTTGATATGTATTATTCTGTTTAAGAAATAAATCATTTTATTCAAAATAAAAATGGAGATGAAAATCTCCATTTTTATATTTTATTCTTACATTTAAAAGTACACCTATATTTTTGGGTATGTTTTTCTTTTATAAATATAATTAATCTTGTTCAAATTAATTATTAAGGCTTTTAGTACTAAGAATTTTCTTATTTTTTGTTCTTTATCCTTATTATATCGACAATACCAGGATATACACTAACTAATGAAGCAACGATAAACCTAGCAACAGCTATCTCTCCCTACAGTAAAGCACTTCAAGAATTTGATGCAGATATTATTTAGTGCTATCCCTCCTCAAATTATCGACAGCTTAGCCACTACAAAAAATCTCAATAAACTGCAATTTCAAAGAATTATGAAAAGTCAAATAAAATATTTGGCCAGCAATTATAAAATTGAAAGCATTAATATTAATCAAACCAAGAAAGATGCAGGAAAACTTAACAATAACATTCCTTATTTTATCATCCCCATGAACTAAAACTAGTGAGGAAAAATTCTCTATCCAAACTGAGATTATTGCTCTCTTCGAAAATAATCAGTGGTACTCTATTTGTGGTAATGATAACGCAACCTTTAATATAATCAATAAAGCATTCCTTAGATTTGAAACAATAAAAATCAATCCAACAAAATTACAAAATACCATAGTCAATAGTTGAACACTTATGCATGAATAAATTAGCTATGTGCAGCGGTAATCATTGCGACTGCAGCATCAAATTCAACTTTTCTATAGGCTCGACGCATCATCGCCTCTTCATCAACCTTCCACTGTTCTATCGTCCAGTCTTCATCCAAATGTGCAATAGACCAAGCATGATCCAGATCGATTTTTTTCTCAGCGACAGCAAAAGCAATAAGAGCTGATCCCGTTAGTGTTGTCATTGTATGGAGTGCAGCCAGCACATAAGGGGATTCTATTTTGCGTAAATAATTGCTCACTGCTTGAATAGACACCCACGGTTGTTCAATATGCATCACTCCCTCAGCTATATTAAAACGTGCACCAATCTTCTCTTCTGCCCAATCAAGTAAAAAATCCCAATGCTCACATTGCCGTTTTGCTAACTCTTTCGGCGTTTGTGCACGATAAAAAATCATATCGCATGCAACAAACCGTAATAAATCTTCAAAAATAACCTGCATATCGTCAGCTATACCATCAATAACAGTATTAATAAGACGCATAATTGGCATTTTTGCTGGATCAATAACCTTTTCCTGGATTTTAAATTCTTGAGCCAATAATGCAGCAAGCGCTTCTGTTGGCACGAGGATATGACGTTTGGCAGGTGTTTGAATTGGACATCTATCCAATAATATAGAAACCCCTCCTTCTTCACTCACAATACTCACATCTTTATAAAATCGTTTTTTCAATAACTGATGTGAGGATTCTGAAACCTTAGCAGTAGGGTTATCTACATTTAATGATTGATCAAAATGATCTAAAATTTCACGCATATCATTCTATCTCTTATACTTTCAACAAATCTACCAAATTTTTTATAATAGAATCTACACTCACTTTTTGCATAATAAACATTATGACAGCCTTTAAGAAACTATCAATTGCCATCACATTAACTGATTACTCTGCTTATATATAACATATTAAATATTAATTATTTCAATAAGATAAAATATTCTTTTAAACTTTTATATTAATATTTTCATTATATTTAAACACCATATCAGAAGAAAATTTAGCCCTTGATCAAAGATAACTGAAAATTCTTTTTCTCTAAACAAAATTGATTGTTGAAATGTTTTTTCATGCCATAATGAAAGATTATTATTTTCACCATTAGATAAAATAATTACACAGATCCTATTATTCGGCGTCGCCATCGCTTTCATTAAAAGCTAAAAGATTAAAACTTTGTACCATGTGAGGCGGTAAAGGCGCAGTAATATCCAATATGCCTCCTGAAGGATGAGGAATACGAATACGACGTGCATGAAGATGAAGACGATTTTGAATTCCTCCTGGTAACTCCCAGTTATTATCAGAAAAAAAATATTTTGAATCGCCAATAATCGGATGTCCTATATGAGCAGCATGAACACGTAACTGGTGTGTCCTACCAGTATAGGGCTCCATTTCAAGCCAAGAAAGCGCACGTCCTCGTGTATCTAAAATACGATAATAGGAAACTGCATGATTAGAATCTGGTTCCCCATGTTCACAAATACCCATTTTATCGCCCTGTGCCGTTGTTTCTTTTGCCATCCATGTCGAAATTTTTTCCTGCTTTTTTCTGGGAACCCCTCTTACTAATGCCCAATAAATCTTCTTCATTTTTCGTGTTCTAAAAGCAGCAGTTAAAGCCTGCGCAGCACTTCTTGACCGAGCAACAACAAGTAAACCTGATGTTTCACGATCAAGACGATGAACCAGCCGCGGTTTTTCACCTTTTTTATTGCACCATGCCTCAAGCATACCGTCAACATGGCGCATTAAACCAGAACCACCTTGTACAGCTAAGCCAGCAGGTTTGTTGAAAACAAAAATTTTTGGATCTTCATAGAGAAGCATTTTTTTTAAAAGATCCCCATCATCTTGCTGACTAATAACCTTACTCGTTATAGGAACATTCCTCTTACTCTCAATAAACAAAGATGGTACACGAATAGATTGCCCAGTTACAAGACGCATATTAACTTTAACACGCCCACCATTAACCCGTACCTGACCAGAACGCAGAATCTTTTGTAGATATCCGAACCCAAGGCCTGGATAATGGACCTTAAACCAGCGATCTAAACGCATACCGTTTTCATCTTCTTCAACATTTTTTATTTCTATGTTCACCATAACGGTTATCGTATTACCAAAATCATTTATCTAACAGTTTCGTCTTATCGTCTTTAATAAATACAAACTACATTTCTTTAAATAAACATTATCACGTCACATTACAGTCAGTATTTAAAATTGCATTCCCTTATTGCATAAATTCCATTAGCTCAAATACATAATTCTACCTTTGTGCAATTTGGAGACTATTACCCCGTGTCGTTATTTAGAACTTATGTTCGCGTTCTTTCCTATCTGAATCAAGAAAAAAATGCATTTCTTCTCATTTGCACTGCTAATATTACATTAGCAATTATTACAATTGTAGAACCTATTTTGTTTGGACGCGTTATTGATACCATCGCAGATAAATCAGATATTCTTCTGACTCTCTCAGTCTGGATGTGTTTTGGTATTTTTAACATTATTGCTTACGTCCTTGTAGCTCGCGGTGCTGATCGCTTAGCACACAGATGCCGTTTAACTGTTTTAGAAAAGTCTTTTGCACGCATTATCAGTATGCCCCTTATTTGGCATCAACAACGTGGTACATCTCATGCCCTTCACACACTACTGCGCGCTACAGATTCTATGTCCTCTATATGGCTTGAATTTATGCGTCAACACCTCTCAACTTTCGTCGCACTCTTCGTTCTCGTTCCAGTAACCTTTAAAATGAACTGGCGTCTTTCAATCGTTTTAATGGTTCTTGCCATCCTCTATATCTTAATTGCACGTTTGGTAATGCAAAAAACAAAAAACGGACAAGCCGCTGTCGAACACTATCACCACAGCCTTTTTAAACATATTACTGATTCAATCTCTAACGTTTCCATTGTACAAAGTTATAACCGAATAACCGAAGAAACTTCAGCACTTCATCAGCATACCAACAACCTTCTTAGAGCACAAAACCCTGTCTTAAACTGGTGGGCACTTGCAAGTGGTTTAAACCGAATGGCTTCAACTATTTCAATAGTTTGTGTACTTCTTCTTGGTGCTTTTTTCGTGATAAAAGGCCAATTAAGTGTGGGAGAAGTTGTTACTTTTGTTGGATTTTCTCAATTAATGATTGGTCGTCTTGATCAAATTAGTGGCTTTATCAATTTAGCTGTATCTTCGCAAGCAAAACTACAAGAATTCTTTGATATGGAGGATTCAACTTTTCAAACCAATGAAACTGCAAATCTTGCTTCTCTTCTAAACGTTAAAGGCGCGATCCAATTTCATCATGTTACCTATGAATTTCCAAATTCTTCCCAAGGTGTCTTTGATATTTCATTTGAGGTTAAAGTAGGACAAACTGTTGCTATTGTAGGACCAACAGGTGCTGGAAAAACAACATTAATTAATTTATTACAACGTATATATGACCCGACTGTTGGATATATCAGCATTGATGGAATAAATATAAATTCTATCAATCGGGAATCGTTACGCAAAGCTTTAGCAACAGTATTTCAAGATGCAGGTCTTTTTGACCGTACTATTCGAGATAATATTTCTATAGGAAAAACAGGAGCAACAGATGAAGAACTTTATGAAGCTGCAAAAATGGCTTCTGCCCATGACTTTATTCTAAAAAAAAGCAAGAATTATGATACATTAGTTGGTGAGCGAGGTTCGCAATTATCAGGTGGAGAAAGGCAACGATTAGCAATTGCACGCGCTATTTTGAAAAATGCTCCTATTCTCATCTTGGATGAAGCAACCAGTGCTCTTGATGTCGAAACAGAAATTCGTGTTAAAAATGCGATCGATTGTATAAGTGAGAATCGTACCACATTTATTATAGCTCATCGCCTTTCAACAATCCGTAATGCCGATCTTGTACTTTTTTTAGATCAGGGTTGCTTAATTGAAAAAGGTAGCTTTCAAGAATTAATCAATAAAGATGGCCACTTCTATAAATTGCTGAAAGCTGGCGGTTTAACAATCAATCAACCCGCGACAAAAGAAAAAGATGACAATATAATTCCATTGCGCAAAGCAATAGCACCATAAATCAATTTTGCTTGCATATTGAAATAAAAACTAAAACTGAATTACAGTTTTTTCCTTGATAAACTGAAACGCAACAGTATAGATCAAACAGTTGCAATTATCTTTCAAGAGAGGCTTTTAATGCTACAAGAGCTTCATTAGCCTTGCTCCCCTCAGAACCACCAGCCTGCGCCATATCACGACGCCCACCACCACCTTTTCCCCCAAGAATGGCTGAAATAATTCGCACTAAATCAACAGCATTCAGCGTATCAGTCAAATCATCAGTAACACCAACAACAGCACTTCCTTTTCCATCCTCAGAAACACTGATGAAAGCAACAACACCAGATCCAATCTTCTTCTTTCCAGAATCTACTAATGCCTTAAGATCCTTGGGTAGAATATTACTAACAACACACCCCATAAAAGAAATACCATTGATCGTTTGAATATCTCCCTGGCTATTCTCAACAAATTCACCATTAAGAGCAATTTTCTTGCGTGAATCCTTCAACTCTTTTTCAAGCCTGCGACGCTCATCAAGCAAAGCCTGAACACGTTCTTGTACATCAGCAGGAGAAGTCTTTAAAAGACCAGCAATTTCATAAACCCGTCTATCTTGACTATGAAGATGAAGGCGCGCAGCTGTAGCTGTTAATACTTCAATACGGCGAACACCAGCAGCTACAGAAGTTTCGGAAATGATATGGATCAACCCAATATCGCCTGTTCTTTGAACATGTGTGCCTCCACAAAGTTCAATAGACCACCATTTTTTTGATCCTGTCTGTTCAAGATTATTCCCCATAGAAATAACACGAACCTCATCACCATATTTTTCACCAAACAGTGCCATAGCCCCTTCAGCAATTGCATCATCTATTGCCATAAGACGTATTGTTACTTTGCTATTTTGCAGAACTATATCATTCGCCAAATCTTCTATTTTCTTTAGTTCTGCTGATGAAATCGATTTTGGATGAGAAAAATCGAACCGCAACCGATCAGGTGATACAAAAGAACCTTTCTGAACAACATGAGATCCCAATACTTGACGCAAAGCTTCATGTAATAAATGAGTAGCAGAATGGTTTGCACAAATTTTGCGACGACGAGCAGAATCAACAATTAATTCTACACAATCATGTTTTTTTGCCTGACCAGATTTAATTTCACCAATATGAATAAAAACATTATCGCCTTTTTTTTGCGTATCATGCACTTCAAAAATAAAATTTTCACCAGAAATTATACCACTATCCCCAACCTGCCCTCCAGATTCGCCATAAAAAGGTGTTTGATTAACTACAATCATAGCCTTTTGGCCTAAATCAATATGGTCAACAACCTCACCATCACGTATAAGCGCTGTAATAATACCTTCAGCTTTTTCTGTTTCATAACCCAAAAATTCTGTAGCCCCAACTTGATCACGAATAGAAAACCAGACTGTTTCTGTTACACAATCACCAGAACCCGACCAATTGGCACGCGCTTCTGCTTTTTGACGTTCCATAGCTTTATCAAAAGCATCAACGTCAACAAATATTCCACGATGCCGAAGAGCATCTTGCGTCAAATCAAGTGGAAATCCATATGTGTCATAAAGTTTAAAAGCAACTTCACCATTAAAACAATCACCTTCTTCAAGATGAGTGCTTGCCTCATTCAACAAACCAAGGCCTCGTTCAAGAGTTTTACGAAAACGAGTTTCCTCCAATTTTAAAATTTCTGAAATCAAAGATTCAGCACGCACTAATTCAGGATAAGCTTGTCCCATTTCGCTTATCAAAGCAGGCACAAGACGCCACATCAACAAATCTTTTGAACCTAATAAATGAGCGTGACGCATAGCACGACGCATAATACGGCGTAAAACATATCCACGGCCTTCATTAGAAGGCATAACACCATCAGTAATTAAAAATGCAGATGAACGCAAATGATCAGCAATAACACGATGACTAGCCAAAAAATCACCGGTCGCCTTAACCCCTATAATCTCTTGTGAAACATGAATTAATGCACGAAAAAGATCAATATCATAATTATCATGAACACCTTGTAAAACAGCAGCAATACGCTCTAATCCCATCCCCGTATCAATGGAAGGTTGAGGCAATTCAATCCGCTTCTCTTTACTTAACTGCTCATATTGCATAAAGACAAGGTTCCAAATTTCAATGAAACGATCACCATCTTCATCAGCACTTCCAGGAGGACCACCCCAAATTTTATCGCCATGATCATAAAAAATCTCTGAACAAGGACCACAAGGTCCTGTGTCACCCATCATCCAAAAATTATCATTTGTTGCAATGCGGATAATTTTCTCTTCTGAAAGACCTGAAATCTTACGCCATAACCTCGCTGCTACATCATCATCATGATAAACTGTAACTAATAATTTATCTTTAGAAAGACAAAATTCCTTTGTTAAAAGGTTCCATGCATAAAAAATTGCTTCTTCTTTGAAATAATCACTAAAAGAAAAATTACCAAGCATTTCAAAAAAAGTATGATGACGTGCCGTATAACCGACATTATCAAGATCATTATGCTTTCCACCTGCACGAACACATTTTTGTGCAGTTGTGGCTCGATTATAAGAATGTTTCTCAAGTCCAGTAAAAACATTTTTAAACTGTACCATTCCTGCGTTTGTAAACATCAATGTGGGATCATTGCGAGGCACAAGTGAACTAGAAGAAAGAACTTTATGCCCATTACGATGAAAATAATCCAGAAAAGTAGATCGGATATTATTAACGCTATTCATATTGACACCTGCAAAGAACAGTACAAAATCGAAAAGATAAGATCTACTTTTATGAAATAGTCTCTTTACTAATTTAAAAATAAATCATTAAAATAGAAATATTTTCTCAGAAAAAATTACAATAAAAGATTTTATATTTAAAAATTCTGATAAATAAAAAAGAAACAACTGTGATGAAAAAACTATATTGAAATTAATATTTCATTAAATTTCTTCATCATTTTCTATATTGTCTGCCCCTACATTCTCCAACAATTCAATTGCGAGCAAACCAGCATTTTGGCGCAAAGCCGTTTCAATTTCTGCTGCTATTTCTGCATGTTCACGCAAAAACTGCTTTGCATTTTCGCGCCCCTGCCCTAAACGCTGAGAATTATAAGAGAACCATGCACCAGATTTCTCAACAATGCCAACTTTGACCCCCAGATCAATTAACTCCCCTAACTTGGAAATTCCCTCACCATAAATAATATCAAACTCAACCTGTTTAAATGGAGGCGCCAATTTATTTTTAACTACTTTAACACGAGTCTGATTACCAACCACCAGCTCCTTATCCTTAATAGATCCAATGCGACGAATATCTAAACGAACAGAGGCATAAAACTTTAATGCATTCCCACCCGTTGTCGTTTCAGGAGAACCAAACATCACTCCAATTTTCATACGAATTTGATTGATAAAGATAACCATACAGTTAGAGCGAAAAATTGATGCTGTTAATTTCCGCAATGCTTTACTCATCAACCGAGCCTGTAATCCAGGCAGAGAATCGCTCATTTCACCATCAATTTCCGCACGTGGTGTTAAAGCTGCTACTGAATCAACCACAAGAACATCAACTGCACCAGAACGAACAAGTGTTTCTGTAATCTCTAAAGCTTGTTCACCAGTATCTGGTTGAGAAACAAATAAATTTTCTAAATCAACGCCAAGTTTACGTGCATAAATAGGATCAAGAGCATGCTCTGCATCAACAAAAGCGCAAACACCACCATTTTTCTGCGCTTCAGCAATAGCATGGAGAGCTAATGTCGTTTTACCTGAGCTTTCCGGCCCATAAATCTCAATAATACGCCCTTTTGGTAACCCACCAACACCTAAGGCAATATCCAAAGATAATGATCCGGTTGAGATTGTTTCAATTTCAACAACCCCCTCCTTCTGCCCGAGACGCATAATTGAGCCTTTACCGAAAGAACGTTCAATTTGTGATAGAGCAGCATCTAGAGCTTTTTTTTTATCCACAATCGTATCCTTAACAAATCATAGAAATTACTATGTAATATACACTGTCCTATTACCTGAATTAAAGTCCCGAGTCTAGATTTTCACAGTCTATTTCCTCTTTACTCCCGTATTGTATGAATAATGTTTAATTTAAAAAATCATATTATTCTCATCAACACAAAACATATCGCAAAATAGCTTACACGCTGAATATTTATATTGTTGATATACCTTCTTCAAAAAGAAGAAAGCTAAATTTCAACACTGTGTTTGTGCATATCTTTTCTGAATTGATACAATTAAGAATAATGCCCAGTCTCTCACAAAACTCCCCAACATCATTTCAGAACAAGATCTTATGTATAAGTGCTATGTACAATTTAAGCTATCAATTCACACTTGCAAACTACATTAACAAAATTCTCAAAATTCCGTTTGAAAAAATCTTATTTACTGTGGTTTCGCTTTTGTCGTAATTTTTTCCACCACTCAAGGCGCTTTGCAATCTCACGTTCAAAACCACGTTCTTGTGGCTGATAATAGATCTGACGCCCAAGTTTTTCAGGAAAATATTCCTGTCCTGAAAAAGCATCTGGTTCATTATGGTCATAACGATAACCATCCTCATAGCCCTCTTCTTTCATGAATTTTGTAGGCGCATTAAGGATATGTTTAGGAGGAGGTAAAGAACCATTTTTACGTGCACAATGCATCGCTGTCTTATAAGCAAGATAAGTTGCATTCGACTTTGGCGCAGTTGCAAGATAAAGACATGCTTGAGCCAAAGCCAACTCTCCTTCAGGAGATCCTAAATAAGCATAAGCGTCTTTTGCTGCATTACAAATAACAAGAGCTTGCGGATCCGCTAAACCAATATCTTCAACGGCGATACGTACCAATCTTCTCCCTATATACAGAGGATCTTCACCCGCATCAAACATACGTGCAAGATAATAAAGAGCCGCATCAGGATCAGATCCACGAACTGATTTATGCAATGCTGAAATGAGATTATAGTGGCCATCTCGCCCTTTATCATAAATCGGTGCTCGACGCTGAACAACTTCTTGTAAAGCTTCAGCATTCAATATCTCGCCTGATCGCGTAATACACCAGATTTCCTCAACCAACGTTAACATGGCTCGTGCATCACCATCAGATATTCTTATTAAAACGTCTTTAGCATGATCATCCAAAGGAAGAGTTTTTCTTTCTAACTCCTCAGCGCGTTTTAACAGCATACGCAAACTTTCGTTATCATGTGTATGAAATGTCAAAACACGTGCACGCGAAAGAAGAGCAGCATTAAGTGCAAATGAAGGGTTTTCCGTTGTTGCACCTACAAGAACAACCGTACCATCTTCCATAAAAGGAAGAAAAATATCTTGCTGAGTGCGATTAAATCGATGAATTTCATCAACAAACAAAAGTGTTTTAGCTCCAGACATAAAACGAGTCCGAGCCACTTCAAAAACCTTTTTTAGCTCTGTAATGCCAGTAAAAATAGCAGAAACTTGTTCAAAAGCGAAATTCGTCTCAAGCGCTAATAGACGTGCAACTGTTGTTTTTCCTGTCCCTGGAGCTCCCCAGAAAATCATCGAACCTAATGAACCAGCTGCTACCATGCGGGAAAGAAAACCTTTTGCTCCAATCAAATGACTTTGTCCTACTACTTCACTAAGAGAGCAAGGACGCATCTTTTCTGCAAGAGGACGACTTTGATTAACACAAAGATCAAAAGGTATTGTAAAAAAATCTTTATTCAAAAAAAACCTTTAGTGGACAAATTGGCGAATACGTATACCATTACGCTCATATTCTAGCTGCCAAATACGCGGATGAACTTGCATAAGAATCTTTTTTAACTGATCTACAGTTTCAATTTTATGACCATTAACAGAGTGCAAAATATCTCCTGAATGAAAAATCCCTGCAGCATTACTCATTTTATCAACATTGGTAATAATAACACCCTTTGCAGTCATAGGAAGATGAAAAGATCGACTATTTTGTGGTGTTAAATCTAATACTTCAGCACCAGAAAGAGGACTTTCATCAATAATTTTTTCAGATTGTACAAATGTAGAAACAGGTGTTGATGATATAGTTATTTCTGTTTCAAAAATTTTTCCATCCCGTAAATATTTTAAAATGAGTTTTTGCCCAATATCCGCTGTCATCAAACGATACCCAAGACTATCTGGGTTATCAATTTGTACATCTTGTAAACTTAAAATAACATCCCCTACCTTCAAACCAGCTTTTGCAGTGGGACTACCTTCAATAACTTCAACAATAAAAGCTCCATAAGGGCGCTTTAAACCCAAACTACCTGCAACATCAGGCGTAACACTTTGAAAGGATGCTCCAATATAAGGTGGTATAAAAAAATTCTCGCCACGTTTAACTGCATCAAGCATTACTTTAACAAGATTTGCTGGAATTGCAAAACCAATGCCTACAGAACCACCTGAACGCGAATAAATAGCCGTATTAATTCCAATTAACTGGCCTTTCATATTAATCAAAGCCCCGCCAGAATTTCCTGGATTGATAGCCGCATCTGTTTGAATAAAAAAATCAAAATCAGAAATACCAACACGCGTACGTGCTTGAGCTGAAATAATACCACTTGTAACGGTCTGACCAACACCAAAAGGATTACCAATTGCAAGAACAAGATCACCAACTTCAACCGCATCAGAATCCCCAAAAGAAAGAACAGGAAATTGAGCTCCTTTTGAATCAATTTCAAGCACCGCAATATCAGTTGCTTCATCCTTTAAAACGACTTTACTTTCAAACTCCTGTCCATCAGAAAGAGAAATTTTAATTTCATTAGCATCCTTAATGACATGGTAATTGGTAACGACTAAACCACGTTCATCAACAATAACTCCAGATCCTAATGATGACTGAGTACGTAAAGGCTGATTACCTCTATAACGACTAAAAAATTGCTCAAAAAACGGATCACCCTCAAAAGGTGAACGCACTCTAACTTGTCGGGCTGCATAAATATTCACAACAGATGGAATCGTCTTTTTAACTAAAGGAGAAAATGACACTATAATTTCTGATTGTGTCTGAGGAACCTGAGCATTTACAGAATGCAATGATGTCATTACCAGCATCACAAAAAAAAGCCCTATAAAAATAGAACGCTTCATGCTCATTCCTTCATAAAATAAAAATCAACTTACCTGCACAATAAGTAATACATAAACTCAATAATTTGTATACTGCTATTCCTTTTCATTTTGTTATTGAACGATAACTTATTCCAAAATATCAACAAAAAAACCGCCTTTAAAAGACGGTTTTCTTCAATTCAATAAAAAATTTTTCTATCAAGAATCTTCTTTTTCGATTATCTTGGTTACTTTGCGTTCATGATCAGCAGCACCCTTCGCATTAACATCACGATCAACAAATTCCACAACAGCCATAGGTGCATTGTCTCCAGTACGAAAACCTGCTTTCATAATACGTAAATAACCACCATGGCGCGATTCATAACGCGGCGCAAGTGCACTAAATAACTTTGCAACCTTTTCAGTATCACGAATAGCCGCTATTGCTTGCCGACGTGCATGCAAATCTCCACGTTTACCAAGTGTAACTAACTTTTCAACAATAGGGCGAATCTCTTTAGCTTTTGGAAGCGTTGTTACGATCTGTTCATGCTCAATAAGCGAAGCTGCCATATTAGCAAACATTGCTTTACGATGACTAGCAGTTCGGTTCAGCTTACGGCCTGATTTACCATGGCGCATGAGCTCTCTCCTTAAATCTTAATTTCAATATTGATCTTCATAATGCTTAGCAAGATCATCAATGTTTTCAGGTGGCCATGCAGAAATTTCCATACCAAGATGGAGTCCCATACATGCGAGAACTTCTTTAATCTCATTTAATGACTTTCGTCCAAAATTCGGTGTCCGAAGCATTTCAGATTCCGTTTTTTGAATTAGATCACCAATATAGACAATATTATCATTTTTCAGACAATTTGCTGAACGCACTGAAAGTTCTAACTCATCCACTTTTTTAAGCAGTGCAGGATTAAAAGAAAGCTCAGAAGTTTTTTCTTCAACAAGCTCTTTTTGTGGTTCTTTGAAATTAACAAATACTGACAGCTGATCCTGAAGAATACGCGCCGCAAAAGCGACTGCATCCTCACCATTAACAGCACCATTCGTTTCAATTGTTAAAGTCAACTTATCATAATCAAGAACTTGCCCTTCACGTGTATTTTCCACTTTGTAAGATACTTTATGAATTGGCGAATAAAGGCTATCGATTGGAATCAAACCAATTGGAGCATCGTCAAAACAGTTACGATCTGATGGAACATAACCCTTCCCTGTATTAACAATAAACTCCATACGGATTTCAGCGCCTTCATCAAGTGTACAAATAACATGTTCTGGATTAAGGATTTCCATATCTCCGACAGTGCGTATATCTCCAGCTTTTACGATACCAGAACCCTCTTTACATACAACGATACGCTTAGGGCCCTCTTCTTCCATACGGATCGCAATTTCTTTGATATTTAAAATAATATCTGCAACATCCTCACGAACGCCTGGAATAGACGAAAATTCATGTAACACCCCTTCAATTTGTACTGCAGTAATTGCAGCACCACGAAGTGACGATAATAGTATACGACGAAGTGCATTGCCTAATGTTAAGCCAAAACCACGCTCAAGCGGCTCGGCAACTACACTCAAAACATTCGAATTACTATGCGCATGAAATTCAACTTTATTGGGTTTAATTAATTCCTGCCAGTTTTTCTGGATCATATTTTTATTCCTGCTCTTTAGTTCCGCTACCATTCAACCGCAACGGCCAATGTGAACATAGAAGCCCCCTCCGCATCAAACACGCCGCCTTTTCCGTGGACGACATCCATTATGAGGAATCGGTGTTACATCACGAATAGAAGTTATTATAAATCCTGCAGACTGTAATGCACGCAAAGCAGATTCACGACCCGACCCAGGACCACACACTTCGACCTCCAATGAGCGCACACCATGCTCTTCTGCCTTTTTAGCACAATCCGCTGCTGCAACCTGTGCAGCAAAAGGTGTAGACTTACGAGAGCCCTTAAATCCCTGAGCCCCAGCAGATGACCATGCTATCGTATCTCCTTGAGAATCAGTAATAGTAATCATTGTATTATTAAATGTCGAATTGATATGCACAACACTCGACGAAATATTTTTACGTTCGCTACGACGAACACGCTTGGCTTCTTTGGTCATAATTTTCCTTTCAACGACCTCTTTACTGCCATAGTAGTAGCAGCTCCACCTTATTTGCCTTTATTAATCATTTTAATAAAAAACAGAGTGTTAAAATAAAATCTTTAAAACAAAAGATATTATTATTTCTTACCGGCAATTGCTCTAGCTGGACCTTTACGTGTTCGCGCATTTGTATGTGTACGCTGCCCACGAACAGGTAAAGAGCGGCGATGACGCAACCCACGATAACAACCGAGATCCATCAAACGCTTAATACTCATAGCAACTTCACGACGAAGATCCCCTTCAACTTGATAATCTCGATCTATCGTCTCACGAATCCGCAAAATCTCCGCATCTGAAAGCTCATGAACACGACGCTCTGCTGGAATTCCAACTTTTTCGATAATTTTGTTAGCAAAATTCTCCCCAATCCCGTGTATATATTGAAGCGCTATAACTAAGCGCTTATTTGTTGGGATATTGACGCCAGCAATACGAGCCACGCCTACTCTCCTTTATTAGGTTTTAACAACAAAACATAAAGTGCTTAAAGCACCTTATACAAACAAAAAAGAAAATCGGGTCTAAATGCACCCCGAATCCTATTATTTCTTCAAAGAAAATAAAAGAAATTTTTGATAGATTTTACTGCAAAAGTCAACTCTTTTCATTTATTTCTAAAAAATTCCTTATTCAAGGATAACATTAATCGCACGCGATACATCAGCAATGTTAGCCATCCCATCAACTGTCTTTAATAACCCTATATTTGAATAAAATTTTGATAAAGGAACTGTTTTTTCACGATATTCTACCAATCGTTTTGCAAAAGAATCAGGATTATCATCTGAACGAATTTTCCTACCAACAGCTACTGTTTCTTTAACACGTTTTTTCATTCGCTCAATCAGCGCATCTTCATCAACAATCAACTCAATGACAGCATTAAGTTGCATATTTCTCGATTGTAAAATGCGTTGTAATGCTTCTGCTTGACTTACAGTGCGCGGATACCCATCCAATATAAAACCGCTCACACAATCACTCTTACCAATACGATCTGATACGATTTGATTAACAACGGAATCAGGTACCAAAGCACCTGACTCTATAAAAATCTTAGCTTGTTTACCAATTTCTGTCTCTTTTTCGATAGCCTCACGAAGCATATCCCCTGTTGAAAATTGAGAAATATTATACCTCTCCATCAATATTCTCGCCTGTGTTCCCTTACCAGCTCCAGGAGGTCCTAAAAGAATAATTTTCATCGATTCATTCTACCTCCACGGAGTTTTGATTTTTTAATTAATCCCTCATATTGATAAGCAACGAGATGCCCTTGAATTTGAGAAACTGTATCAAGTGTAACATTAACAACAATGAGTAAAGATGTACCACCAAGATAAAAAGGAACATGCAGCGCTGATATCATAAACTCAGGCAACAAACAAACCAAAATAATATAGATCGCTCCAATAACAGTAATACGTGTTAAAACATAATCAATATATTCAGCTGTACGTTTACCTGGGCGAATCCCGGGAATAAAGCCAGAATGCTTTTTCAACTGATCCGCTGTGTCATTCGGATTAAAAACAATGGCTGTATAAAAAAAGCAAAAAAATGCCATTAAAGCCGCATAAATAATCATATAAAGTGGTTGCCCATGACTAAGAGAAAAAGAAACAGACTGAATCCATTCTGGCATTTGATCAGAAAAGTTATTAATAGTTGCAGGCAACAATAACAAAGATGAAGCGAAAATGGGTGGAATAACACCAGCAGTATTCAACTTTAAAGGAAGATGCGACACATCGCCTTGAAACATTTGATTACCAACTTGACGTTTTGGATATTGAATAAGAATTCGTCTCTGTGCACGCTCTACAAAAACAATAATGCCAACAACAGAAACGGAAATAATAATAATTCCTATTAATAAAAAAGTTGATAAATCAGCTTGACTATGAGCTGTCAAAAGCTGAGCAAAAGTAAAAGGAAAATTAGCTATAATACCTGTAAAAATAATGAGAGAAACCCCATTACCAACACCACGCGATGTAATCTGTTCACCAAGCCACATCAAAAACATTGTTCCACCAACAAGCGTAATAACAGCAGAAAAACGAAACATAAGACCTGGCTCTACAACAATTTGAAGCCCTGTTCCTATACCAGTTTCAAGCGCAACCGCAACACCAAAAGCTTGTACAAGCGCTAATACTACTGTGACATAACGTGTATACTGATTGATGATCTTACGACCTAATTCACCTTCTTTTTTAAGAGATTCCAATGAGGGAACAATCGAAGTTAACAACTGCACAATAATCGACGCTGATATATATGGCATAATACCCAGAGCAAAAACTGCCATACGACCAACAGCTCCTCCAGAAAACATATTGACTAACCCAAGCACACCAGACGCATGATGTTCAAATGTTTGCCGTAAAGCATCAATATTAATACCAGGAAGAGAAATATAAGTACCAAAACGATAGACAAGAAGCACAGCTAGAGTAAACCAAATGCGTTTCTTTAATTCAGTCGCACGTGAAAAAGTACTAAAATTTATGTTGGAAGCAAGTTGCTCTGCAGCTGATGCCATAGAATTTCTCCAGTTTATACCCCATCCCTACCTATATGAGCACAATCCTAAAATCCGCACTGTCATAAACGAGCCAATGCAAAACACACCCTTTAGACTAAAATCTTTAATGGCATTTTAAAATTACCGAACAGATTCAGGAACATTAATCTGACCACCTACCTTTTCAACCTTAGTACGAGCAACCTTAGAAGCACCAGAAACATTAAATACAACTTTGGATTTTAACTCACCATCAGAGAGAAGACGAACACCATTTTTAAAATGGCGAATAATGCCTGCATCTTTCAGCACAGCAACATCAACTGATTTTTCAATATTCAATTTTCCTGCATCAATCGCCAACTGAATACGACCTAATGAAACTTCATTATAAACCTTAGCAAATAAATTATTAAATCCACGCTTTGGCAAACGACGATAAATAGGCATTTGCCCACCTTCAAATCCATTCAGAGATACACCTGAACGTGATTTTTGCCCTTTAACACCACAACCGCCAGTTTTACCAGTACCTGAACCAATGCCACGTCCAATACGCTTACGATTTTTCGTTGCCCCTTCATGATCACGTAGTTCATTGAGCTTCATATCCTACACTCCCGCAATCTTTAATTTTCATTTACAATGCAAACAAGATGCCTAACTTTAGCAATCATACCCCGTACACAAAGCGTATCCTCTAAAACACGACGATGATGCATTTTATTCAACCCAAGACCCTTCAGCGCTAAACGTTGAATCTTTGGCTTCCGAATTGGACTTCCAATCTGTTCTACTGTTATAGTTTTGCTAACCTGAGATTTTTTTTGAACCATTTTTCAATTCCTCTTCTAATCAACCTCAGAAATTATTCTTCCATACCAACGATATGCTGACGGCGCGCTTGCAAAGTAGAATATTTAATACCACGCTGTGCGGCAATATCCCTAGGATGCATCTGACGCTTCAATGCGTCAAAAGTTGCACGTACCATATTATAAGGATTAGATGATCTTAATGATTTTGCAACAACATCTTGCATACCAAGAGTTTCAAAAATAGCACGCATTGAACCACCTGCAATAATACCCGTACCTGCAGAGGCCGAACGCAATAAAACACGACCAGCTCCATGACGACCTTCAACATCATGATGCAATGTACGCCCAGACCGAAGCGGAACATAAATCATTTCACACTTTGCAGATTCCGTAGCTTTACGAATTGCCTCAGGAACTTCACGAGCCTTACCATGGCCAAAGCCAACATGCCCTTTTTGGTCTCCAACAACAACAAGAGCAGCAAAACCAAAACGTCGACCACCTTTCACAACCTTGGCAACACGATTAATGTGAACAAGCTTATCAACAAATTCACCGCCGCTCTCATTTCGACGTTCATCGCTATCATTGTGATCACTGCGTTCTTTCTGTGCCATTCCTCATTCCTTTTTTTTCAGAAGCACGCCAACAAAGTTCCAATAAAAACTAGAGGAACTCACATGAAATACCCCAGATATCTCCTACCAAAAGCTTTAAGAATACCCTAAAAACTCAAACCACCTTCACGAGCAGCTTCCGCCAAAGCTTTCACCCTACCATGGTAAACATAAGCCCCACGGTCGAAAACAACCTCATTAATGCCAGATTTTTTTGCACGCTCAGCAATTAATTTACCAACAGCGAAAGCAGCCTTTTTGGCAGAACCACTTTTAAAAGATTTTTTCAACCCCTCTTCAAGAGTACATGCAGAAGCAAGTGTACATCCACGCACATCGTCAATAATTTGAGCATAAATATTCTGATTCGAACGGTAAACACTAAGCCGCGGACGACCATTAGCAACAGCTTTTATTTGACGACGAACACGCTGCGCACGACGTTGAATAATCTCTTTAGATAAAACCATGATACGAAATCCCTATTTCTTTTTACCTTCTTTACGGACTACACGCTCATCCACATACTTAATACCTTTTCCTTTATAAGGCTCAGGCCCACGATATCCACGAATCTCTGCTGCAACTTGCCCAACTTTCTGCTTATCAATTCCAGAAATAACAATTTCTGTTGGTTTAGGAACTGTCACAGACACATCAGACGGTACTTTATAAACAACATCGTGAGAGAAACCCAGAGACAACTGAATATTCTTACCCTGCAAAACAGCGCGATAACCAACACCGCTTATTTCAAGCTTCTTTTCAAATCCATCTTTCACACCACAAAAAATATTTCTAATCATTGAGTGTGACATACCCCATTTAGAACGAGCATCTTTTGATTGATCACGTGGTGCGACCAATACAATATTATCCTCAAATTTAACCAAAACTTCATCATTCACGATGTAACTCAGTTCACCTTTTGGACCTTTTGCCTTAATGAGCTGCCCCTCAATAGAAGCAGTAACCCCAAAAGGAACCGGAATGGGTTTTTTTCCAATACGAGACATTGTTCTAACCTGCTTTTCTTCCGTTTTTTTTACAATCGATCAGAAAATACGACAGAGAAGCTCTCCACCAACATTCTGTTCACGCGCCTCATGATCCGTCATCACTCCTTTAGGAGTCGACAAAATCGAAATACCAAGACCATTTGCTACTTGAGGAATAGACTTAGCAGAAACATATACACGACGACCAGGCTTTGAAACACGTGAAATTGTACGAACAACAGAAGAGCCTTCAAAATATTTTAACTCAATTTCAAATTCAAATTTCCCGTTAGCAGAATCAATATGATTATACCCGCGGATATAACCCTCTAACTTAAGAACATCAAGAACCCGAGCACGAAGCTTAGAAGCAGGAGTAACCACCTTGCTCTTTTTTCGACTAATGGCATTACGAATGCGTGTTAACATATCACCAAGAGGATCTGACATAGACATTTTGTAACCTCCTCTTACCAACTAGATTTAATAACACCGGGAATATGCCCCAGAGAACCAAATTCACGCAATGCGATACGCGACATTTGTAATTTACGATAATAAGCCCGTGGACGACCCGTAACCCCACAACGATTACGAACACGAACCTTTGCAGAATTACGTGGCAATTCCGCCAACTGAATAGAAGCTTTAAACCGCTCTTCAAGCAAAACTTTCTGATCCATCACAATCGCTTTCAAACGTGCACGACGCGCAGCATAACGTTTCGCCATCATTTCGCGACGCTTATTTTTCTCAACGGCACTTACTTTGGCCATAACTTTACCTCACTACATTTGCCGTTACGAACGAAACGGAAAATTAAATGCACGCAATAATTCACGCGCCTCATCATCCGTCTTTGCCGTCGTACAAACGATAATATCCATGCCCCAAATTTGATCAACTTTATCATAGTTAATCTCTGGAAACACAATGTGCTCTTTAATACCCATAGCAAAATTGCCACGACCATCAAAGCTTTTTGGATTTAGACCACGAAAATCACGAACTCGTGGAAGCGCAATCGTAATAAGACGATCCAAAAACTCAAACATACGATCCTTACGTAATGTAACTTTAGCTCCAAGTGGCATTCCTTCACGAACTTTAAAACCTGCAATAGAGTTACGTGCATAAGTTACAACAGCTTTTTGACCTGTTATTAAGGATAAATCCTCAGCTGCAATAGATGGTTTTTTTGAATCGGAAGTCGCCTCACCAATTCCCATGTTGATCACAATTTTATCAACGCGCGGAATCTGCATTTCATTTTTATAATGAAACCTCTCCTGAAGTACTTTACGAATGACTTCAACATAATGCGTCTTCATACGCGACTTTTGTTTTTCTTCAGTCATCAATCAATTCTCCTGAACGCTTGGCAAAACGAATCTTACCACCATCTGCATTCATACGAAAGCCCACACGTGTAGGCTTACCATCTTTAGGATCAGCAATCGCTAAATTAGACAAATGAATAGGAGCTTCTTTAGAAATAATCCCAGCCTCTTGCTTTTGTGTTTGACGCTGATGACGTTTAACCATATTGATTCCGCGAACAAGAGCTCTACTCTCTCTTGGATTCACTTTTATAACCTCACCACTACATCCTTTATCATTACCAGATAAAATAACGACTCTGTCACCTTTTCGAATCTTCTTCATAATATTCGCCCCCTTATAACACTTCAGGAGCGAGCGAAACGATCTTCATATGGTTTTTAACGCGAAGTTCGCGAGGAACTGGTCCAAAGATACGTGTACCGATCGGCTCTTTTTTGTTATCAACTAGAACAGCAGCATTCCTATCAAAATGAATCACACTACCATCTGCGCGACGAATATCTTTAGCGGTACGAACCACTACAGCCTTCATCACGTCACCTTTTTTTACGCGGCCACGAGGAATAACATTCTTGACCGAAACGACAATAATGTCGCCAACCGAAGCATATTTCCGCTTTGAACCGCCTAGCACCTTGATGCACATGACACGACGAGCACCAGAATTATCTGCAACGTCGAGGTTTGTTTGCATCTGAATCATGACTGGCCACCTTTTCTTAATATCCATATCCGGTGCTGTTAACACACCCAGATTTGCCTACCAAATGACGACGTAGCTATTGCTAGAAAAATTTACCAATAGAAAAAAATCAATGATAAATTTTAAACCAATTAGCTTACTTAACACGCTACACTGTCTTTAACAACAATCCAACGCTTATCTTTCGAAATTGGCCTAGATTCCTGAATAGAAACCTGATCTCCAATTTTGAACTGATTGTTCTCGTCATGCGCCTTGTACTTCTTAGACTGCCGAACTGTTTTCTGAAAGAGCGGATGAGAATAACGACGCTCCACTTTAACAATAACAGTCTTATCACTTTTGTCGCTAACGACAACGCCTTGCAAAATGCGTTTAGGCATCTCTTATTTCCTTAAGCTCTGCTTTCATTCATCTTTTGACGAAAAAAAGTTTTAATACGTGCAATGTTACGGCGAACTTGCTTAACACGTGCAGTTTTTTCTAATTGCCCTGTCGCCTTTTGAAATCGCAGATTAAACTGCTCTTTCTTTAAGTTGGCCAATCCATCCTTCATTTGATCGAGCGTTTGTGCTCGTAATTCTTTGGCTTTCATCGCTTAACCTCCTTACTTCTTTACTCAGCAATACGCTGAATGAAACGAGTCTTAATAGATAGCTTTGCGGCACCCAATCTAAGAGCTTCACGCGCAACATCTTCAGGAACACCATCAAGCTCAAACATAATACGCCCAGGTGCAACACGTGCTGCCCAATAGTCAACACTTCCCTTACCTTTCCCCATACGAACTTCAGTTGGTTTAGATGTAACGGGAAGGTCTGGGAAAATACGTATCCATACACGACCGGAACGCTTCATATAACGTGTAATTGCACGACGAGCTGATTCAATTTGACGCGCAGTAACACGCTCTGGCTCGACAGCCTTCAGGCCGTAAGAACCGAAATTCAAATCCGTACCACCCTTCGAAGCACCGTGAATACGACCCTTGAATTGCTTACGGAACTTTGTGCGCTTTGGCTGCAACATTGTTCTTTACTCCAAATCCTTTTTCAACCACAAAAATTAAATACTTTCACGGCGGCGGTTCGATGAAGAACCTGAATGATCATTCCCTGTAGCACGACGCTCTGAAGCCATTGGATCATGTTCAAGGATTTCACCCTTAAAGACCCAAACTTTAACACCACAAATACCATAAGCAGTCTTAGCCTCTTCTGTACCGTAATCAACATCAGCACGCAAAGTATGAAGCGGCACACGACCCTCACGGTACCATTCCATACGAGCAATTTCAGCACCACCAAGACGACCAGAACAGTTAATACGAATTCCTTCAGCTCCAAGACGCATAGCCGATTGAACAGCACGCTTCATAGCACGCCGAAAAGCAACGCGACGTTCAAGCTGCTGAGCAATTGATTGCGCAATGATTGTCGCATCAACTTCTGGCTTACGGATCTCAATGATATTAAGCGAAGTTTCAGCATTTATCATTTCTGAAAGCTGGCGACGAAGCTTCTCAATATCAGCACCCTTTTTACCAATAATAAGACCAGGACGCGCAGAATGAATAGTTACACGACATTTTTTATGAGGACGTTCAATAATAACCTTAGAAATAGCTGCCTGTTTCAATTCCTTCATTACATATGAACGAATTTTCAAATCCTCATGCAAGAGACGCCCATACTCACCACTATCAGCATACCAGCGTGAATTCCAAGTCTGATTAACTCCAAGACGAAGCCCTATTGGATTAATTTTTTGACCCATTATGCAGCCTCCCCTTTTTCAGTAACTTCACGAACAATAATAGTAAAATGCGAGAATGGACATTCAATTCGACTAGCACGCCCACGACCACGAACATGAAAACGCTTCATCACAATCGATTTACCAACATGTGCTTCTGAAACAATCAACGAATCAATATCGAGATCATGGTTATTTTCTGCATTTGCAATTGCTGACTCAAGAGTTTTTTTGACTGTTTGTGCAATACGCTTACGCGAAAACATTAAATCAGCTAATGCTACATCAACTTTCTTACCACGAATCATCGCAGCAACCAAATTGAGCTTTTGCGGACTAACACGAATCATCCGAGTAACAGCTTTCGCTTCATTATCTCTAAGCTGACGCAGAACCTTAGCTTTACCCATTATTACTTCCTTTTCGCTTTTTTATCTGCACCATGTCCATAATAGGTCCGAGTGGGAGCAAACTCACCAAATTTATGCCCAACCATTTCTTCAGAAACAGAAACAGGAATATGCTTATTGCCGTTGTGGACACCAAAAGTCAAACCAACAAATTGCGGCAAAATCGTAGAACGACGACTCCAAATTTTAATAACTTCATTACGCCCACTTGCACGGACCTTCTCTGCTTTTCCAAGAAGATAGCCATCGACAAACGGACCTTTCCAAACTGAGCGAACCACTTTAGACTACCTCTCTTATTTTTTGCGCTGATGACGTGAACGCATAATAAACTTATCAGTGGTCTTATTGGAGCGCGTACGCTTACCTTTCGTAGGCTTACCCCAAAGAGACACTGGATGACGACCACCCGATGTACGACCCTCACCACCACCATGTGGATGATCAACCGGATTCATAGCAACACCACGAACATGTGGGCACTTTCCACGCCAACGTGATCGACCAGCCTTGCCATCATTAATATTTCCATGATCAGGATTTGAAACTGCACCAACAGTCGCGAAACAATTACTAGAAACTAAACGCTGTTCTCCAGAATTAAGCCGAAGAATAGCCATTCCCTGATCCCGTCCAACTAATTGTGCATAAGCTCCTGCTGAGCGCGCAATCTGACCACCTTTTCCAGGCTTCATTTCAACATTGTGAACTATTGCACCCACTGGCATATTACCAAGAGGCATTGCATTACCAGGCTTAACATCAACACTCAAACCAGCAATAACAGTATCACCAACATCAAGACGTTGCGGCGCAAGAATATAATTTAATTGCCCATCTTCATAACGAATTAATGCAATGAACGCTGTACGATTTGGATCATATTCCAAACGTTCAACTTTCGCAGATACATCACGTTTGAGACGCTTAAAATCAACAAATCGATAACTACGCTTATGTCTTCCTCCCTGAAAACGAGCAGTAATTTTACCAGAATTATTACGCCCACCTTTTGACAATAAACCCTCTGTCAATCTCTTTACAGGTTTACCCTTATAGAGACCAGAGCGATCAACAATTACAAGTTGTCGTTGCCCGGACGTAGTTGGATTAAAATGCTTAAGTGCCATATTTCCGAGTCTCCCTAAAGACCTGTAGAAAGATCGATTAATTGACCTTTAACTAGCGTCACAATCGCCTTTTTTATATTATTTTGCCGACCAACAATGCCTTTAAAACGCTTCATTTTACCTTTACGAGTTATCGTATTAACCGCTTTGACTTTAACACCAAAAAGCGCTTCAATAGCAGCCTTAATCTGTGGTTTTGTCGCTTTTAATGCAACATTAAAGACAACTTGATCATATTCAGAAATCATAGTTGACTTTTCACTGATAACTGGACTGACAATTACATCATAATGGCAAAGATTCGTCATTTGAAACGCTCCTCAAGGGCTTCAACAGCTTCTTTTGATAAAACAAGCTTGCTGCGACGTAGAATATCATAAACATTAATTCCTTGAATAGGCAAAACATCAATATTAGGAATATTAGACGCTGCGCGAAAGAAATTTACATCAATCTCTTTGCCACCAATCAACAGAGCATTACTGAAACCAAGTTTAAAAAAATTCGTAGCAAGTACCTTTGTTTTAGGATCTTGGAGATTAAACTTATCAACTATAATTAAGTCATTTGCCTTAAACTTTGCTGACAGAGCTAAACGTAACCCAAGTGCACGACTTTTTTTAGGAAGACTATGAGCATAACTACGTATTACTGAACCATGCGCCTTACCACCACCTCGAAACTGTGGAGCACGAGCAGATGAATGCCGAGCACGCCCTGTTCCTTTTTGTTTATACATTTTTGCCCCAGTTCGGGATATATCAGAACGCCCCTGCACCTTATGCGTTCCCTGTTGACGACGCGCAAGCTGCCAACGAACAACACGCTGCAAAATATCTTCTCGCGGAACAAGACCAAAAACATGCTCAGAAACACTTAGCTCACCAGCTTCTTTACCGTCAAGAGTTTTAATTATAAGATCCATTATTTGACTCCCTCAGCTACAGAGGCTTCTGCTACTGGAGTCGTCGGTTCCACTTTTACATTGGCAGGACTTCGAATACCAGCAGGTCTTGGAGCATTATCAGGAAGACGCTTTTTTATGGCATCTCGAACTAAAATCCAAGTCCCTTTAGAACCAGAAACAGCACCACGCACCAAAATTAAACCGCGATCAATATCTGTAGAAACAACTTCAATATTTTGTGTTGTTACACGTACCTGCCCCATATGGCCAGCCATTTTTTTACCTTTAAACACCTTACCTGGATCCTGACACTGACCTGTCGAACCATGAGCACGATGTGTAATTGAGTTACCGTGTGAAGCACGATGCCCACCAAAATTATGCCGTTTCATAACACCGGCAAAACCTTTACCTATACTTGTTCCTGTTACATCGACTCTTTGTCCAGGAACAAAATGTTCTACCGTAATCTCAGTACCGATATCGAGAAGATTATCAGGACTAACACGAAATTCTACTATTTTAACCTTAGGTTCAACTAAAGCCTTAGCAAAATGCCCACGAAGAGCTTTCGAGGTTTTTTCAAATTTTGCAAGCCCCACACCTAATTGAACAGCGGTATAACCATTCTTTTCAACTGTACGCTGAGCAATAACCTGACAATTCTCTAAACGAAGTACTGTTACGGGCACTCTTTCACCAGCGTCATTATAAATACTGGTCATGCCCAACTTCTGTGCTATTACACCTGAACGCATCGGGTTTGTTCCTTCTGTTCTCAAACCTCAGAGCTTGATTTCAACATCTACACCAGCAGAAAGATCGAGCTTCATCAGTGCATCTACCGTTTGCGGCGTTGGATCAACGATATCAAGAAGACGCTTATGCGTGCGCATCTCAAATTGCTCACGGCTCTTCTTATCAATGTGTGGCCCACGATTGACCGTAAATTTCTCAATCCGCGTTGGAAGCGGAATAGGACCACGGACATTGGCGCCAGTACGTTTGGCGGTCGACACAATTTCCCGTGTCGACACGTCAAGAATCCGATGATCAAACGCTTTTAAACGAATGCGGATATTCTGACCATTCATGCTCTTCATTTCCCTGTTATGCGAAACGCCTTTTAAAAACCAAAGACGCTCCTAAACAATTATTTTAATTACTCGATGATTTTAGAAACGATACCAGCCCCAACAGTACGACCCCCTTCACGGATCGCAAAACGAAGCTTCTCTTCCATGGCAATAGGAACAATCAAAGATACATCCATCGCAACATTATCACCAGGCATAACCATTTCTGTCCCCTCAGGAAGCGTAACAATCCCTGTCACGTCTGTCGTACGAAAATAAAATTGAGGACGATAATTCGTAAAAAACGGCGTATGACGTCCACCTTCATCTTTCGTCAAAATATAAGCTTCTGCTTTAAATCTGGTATGCGGAGTCACTGAACCAGGTTTCGCCAAAACCTGACCACGCTCAATTCCCTCACGGTCAATACCACGAAGCAACGCACCAATATTATCACCCGCTTGACCTTGATCTAAAAGCTTGCGAAACATCTCAACACCAGTAACCGTCGTCTTAGACGTTGGACGTATCCCTACAATCTCAATTTCTTCACCAACTTTAATAACTCCACGCTCAACACGACCGGTCACAACCGTTCCACGCCCTGAAATCGAAAATACATCCTCAATCGGCATCAAAAATGGTTGATCAATTGGACGCTCAGGAGTCGGTATATATCTATCAACCTCACTCATCAAAAAACGAACAGCATCCTCTCCTATGCTTTTATCTGAATCCTCAAGAGCAGCTAATGCTGACCCCTTAACAATCGGTATATCATCTCCTGGAAAATCATATTTTGAAAGAAGCTCTCGAACCTCAAGCTCAACAAGCTCCAAAAGCTCAGCATCATCAACCTGATCAACTTTATTCAAAAAAACAACAATCGCAGGAACACCAACCTGACGCGCCAACAAAATATGCTCACGAGTTTGAGGCATCGGACCATCTGCTGCAGAAACCACCAGAATAGCACCATCCATTTGCGCTGCCCCTGTGATCATATTCTTCACATAATCTGCGTGCCCAGGACAATCAACATGCGCATAGTGACGCTGATCTGTTTCATATTCAACATGTGCAGTAGAAATGGTAATCCCACGCGCCCGCTCTTCAGGGGCCGCATCAATTTGATCATAGGCCTTAAATTCACCAAAATACTTCGTAATCGCTGCTGTCAACGACGTCTTACCATGATCAACATGACCAATTGTGCCAATATTAACATGCGGCTTCGTACGTTCAAATTTGCTCTTTGCCATTTGAGCTCTCCATATTTTTTCCCAACCAAGAATTAAGTTTAAAGTTAATGCGCAACCCAAAAATTACGCGTATTTCTTTTGAATCTCCTGAGCTACAACCGAAGGAACAGGTTCATAATGACTAAACTGCATTGTATATTGAGCACGCCCCTGGCTCATTGAGCGAAGCGTATTTACATAACCAAACATATTCGCCAAAGGAACCATTGCATTCACTACTGTAGCAATACCACGAGCTTCAGTACCAGAAATCTGTCCTCGACGAGAATTCAAATCACCAATCACATCACCAACATAATCTTCAGGCGTTACAACCTCTACTTTCATAATTGGCTCAAGAAGCTGTGCACCAGCTTTTTTTGCTCCTTCCCGAAATGCCGCACGTGCAGCAATTTCAAAAGCCAAAACAGAAGAATCAACATCATGATAGCCACCATCAATAAGAGTAGCTTTTACACCAAGCATAGGGAAGCCTGCAAGAGGGCCTGATCCCATAACGCTTTCAATTCCCTTTTGAACACCTGGAATATACTCTTTAGGAACAGCACCACCAACAATCTTTGACTCAAACATAAAATCATCACCATCATGAGGCTCAAAAACAATCTTCACACGAGCAAACTGCCCAGAACCACCAGATTGCTTTTTGTGAGTATAGTCAATTTCAGCAACTTTCGTAATCGATTCGCGATAAGCAACTTGAGGCTGACCTACATTAGCTTCAACTTTAAACTCACGTCGCATACGATCGACAATAATATCAAGATGAAGCTCACCCATTCCAGCAATGATTGTCTGACCAGATTCTTCATCTGATTTAACACGAAATGAAGGATCTTCTGCTGCCAACCGATTAAGTGCAATACCCATTTTCTCTTGATCTGCTTTTGTTTTAGGCTCAATTGCAATTTCTATAACAGGCTCAGGAAACTCCATTCGCTCTAAAATAACAGGCTTCAACGGATCACAAAGAGTATCACCTGTCGTTGTTTCCTTAAGCCCAGCAAGAGCAACAATATCACCTGCAAATGCTTCTTCAATATCCTCACGAGAATTTGAATGCATTTGAAGCATACGCCCCAAACGCTCTCTTTTTCCCTTTACAGTATTTTCAAGAGAAATACCTTTTTGAACTTTACCAGAGTAAATGCGACAAAAAGTCAACGAGCCAACAAATGGATCATTCATAATTTTAAAAGCAAGCATAGAAAGTGGAGCATCATCCGAAGATTCACGCACTGTCTCAGCTTCAGTCTTAACATCAATACCACTAATAGCTGGAATATCAACAGGTGAAGGAAGATAAGAAACAACAGCATCTAAAAGTGGCTGAACCCCTTTATTTTTAAAAGCTGTACCACAAAGAACTGGATGAAATTGAACTTCTATTGTCCCCTTACGAATAAGAGCCACAAGCTGCTCATTGGTTGGCATAACCCCCTCTAAATAAGCCTCTGTTGCAGCCTCATCAACTTCAACCGCCATCTCAATTAGTTTTTCACGATATTCTTCTGCTTTTTCTTTTAATTCAGATGGAATCTCAGATACTGTTGCTGATGCTCCAATGGAACCATCCCAGGTTAAAGCCTTCATCTCAACAAGATCTATAACGCCCTCAAAATCATTTTCAGAACCAATTGGCAACTGCACAATAAGCGCCTTCGCACCTAATCGTGAATTAACCATTTCTACACTACGATAGAAATCAGCTCCAATCTTATCCATTTTATTAACAAAAACCATGCGCGGCACATGATACCTTTCAGCTTGCCGCCAAACAGTTTCCGTCTGAGGTTCTACACCAGCATTAGCATCCAACAACGCTATTGCACCATCAAGAACCCGCAAAGAACGTTCAACCTCTATCGTAAAATCAACGTGTCCAGGCGTATCAATAATATTAAAACGCCGCTTTCGACCATCACGCCCTTTCCAAAAAGTTGTTGTTGCAGCGGATGTAATTGTAATACCACGCTCCTGCTCTTGCTGCATCCAATCCATCGTAGAAGCACCATCATGTGTTTCGCCGATTTTATGATTTTTACCTGTATAGAACAAAATGCGCTCAGTCATGGTGGTCTTACCAGCATCAATATGCGCCATAATACCAAAATTACGGTAGTCTTCGATTTTATATTCGCGAGCCATTCTATCTGCCTTAGATCTTTAAAACACACCTACCAACGATAATGCGAAAATGCACGATTAGCCTCAGCCATACGGTGGACATCTTCACGCTTCTTCACTGCAGTACCACGATTATTAGCCGCATCCACTAGCTCACCAGAAAGACGATCAATCATTGCCGTCTCATTGCGCCCACGCGCTGCTGTAATCAACCAACGAATAGCAAGTGCCTGACGACGATCAGGACGAACATCTACCGGAACCTGATAAGTAGCACCACCAACACGACGTGAACGAACCTCAATATGAGGAGCAACATTTTCTAACGCTTGATGAAACAAAGCTACTGGATCCGTTTTCACTTTCTCTTTTACCACATCAAGTGCACCGTAAACAATACGTTCAGCAACAGACTTTTTACCATCAAACATAATGGCATTCATAAATTTTGTAATAACCAAATCACCAAATTTAGGATCCGGATTAATTTCACGCTTTTCTGCTCTATGACGACGGGACATTGATTCTATCTCTCAGGCTTTATCTCTCAAGATTTATTTCGGACGTTTTGCGCCATACTTCGAACGGCGCTGTTTACGATTTTTAACACCTTGCGTATCAAGCAAACCACGAATGATGTGATAACGAACCCCTGGCAAATCCTTCACACGACCACCACGAATCACCACAACAGAATGCTCCTGAAGGTTATGCCCTTCACCAGGAATATAACCAATCACCTCAAATCCATTTGTTAAACGAACTTTAGCAACTTTACGAAGAGCAGAATTCGGCTTCTTCGGTGTTGTCGTATATACACGGGTACAAACACCACGTTTCTGTGGATTCGCCTGAAGGGCAGGAACCTTATTACGCTTAACCGGAACTACACGCGGTTTACGAATTAACTGGTTTACGGTAGGCATATAACCTTCCTCTTTACAATCTTCATTTTTTCGCCCAGCTCGGGCCTCTTCACGTCCAACTTACCCCAGCACAACTGGAATAAAGCTTAACTGATGCAAAAAATCGGGTAGGACTGATTAACAGCTCACCCGATCACAGGCAGAGGAGGAAAAAGCCTCTTGCACTAGCATTTTTTCTAAACTTTCATAAACCTCATCTGAAGTGAATCTAAAATTAATGCTTAAACATTAGTGACTCTCACATCGGTTATGACGGTTTCTAATAGCGAGAACATATACATTCGTCAAGTGCCAAACAGTAGAAAGTTTATTAAAATAAAAATTACGGTGATATCGCAACATATGTAAATTTAGCTTTTAAGCAGCTACTATCAGCTACAATAATTCTGTATACGAAGAACAGATACAATACGTTGGGAGTGATTGTATTACTTTTACATAATACTTGCTAATTGCACACATGACGCTTAAAGCTAATATTATGAGAATTGCAACATGGAATATTGCTGGAATAAAAGCACGACATGAAACACTTTGTAAGTGGTTACAGCGAAGTCAACCCGATATAGTCTGCTTACAAGAAACTAAAACGATTGATGAAAATTTTCCACGCGATATAATTGAAAGCCTTGGTTATCACATAGAAACACACGGCCAAAAAAAATTTAATGGCGTCGCAATTCTTTCTAAAAAAAGACCCTATAAAATTATCACTGGTTTACCAGGCAATAATAATGATGAGCAAGCGCGTTATATTGAAGCTGTTTACTCAACAAACAAAGGAGCTATCCGTATTGCTTCTATTTATCTTCCAAATGGAAACCCCATCAATAGTGAAAAATACCTTTATAAAATGGAATGGATGGCAAGACTATATGCACATGCAAAATCATTGCTTACATACGAAGAGCCTCTCATTTTAGCAGGTGATTATAATGTTATTCCAACTTTATCAGACGCAAAAAATCCTCAAGAATGGAAACATGATGCTTTATTTCTTCTTCAAACAAGACAGGCATTTCAACGCATCATTTACTTAGGTTTTTATGATGCTCTGCGCAGCGTTACAGAGGATCCCTCTTTCAGTTTCTGGGATTTCCAAGCTGGTGCATGGTTTAAAAATAATGGCATTCGCATTGATCATTTCTTATTATCATCAGAAGCTATTGATCAGCTTATCTGCGCTTACAGCCAAACAGAGGTAAGAGGCTATAAAAACCCCTCAGATCATACGCCTGTTTGGATCGAACTCGATTATAACTTACAAATGTAATGTTTGTTTCACGGGAATTAAGTAAAAAAAATCCCACCTCAAATAAAAACATGCTACATAGCGTGCGGAAGAATGTCATCAAAGACAATAAAAAAATAAAATGAACGGAGGAAGTAATGAGGAAATCACTATCAGTATTGATTACAACAGCCATCATTGGGCTCATAGTGAGTGTTGCGCACGCTCAAAATGATACACTTGAGAGAATTAAACAAACAGGAAGAATCACTTTAGGTGTTCGCGAATCTTCAGGTTTAGCTTATGCACTTGGTAATGGTAAATATACAGGATTCCATACAGAAATGGCAGAAAACATTATTAATGACATTTCAAAAAAAATTGGAAAACCAATCAGAATTCGTTATCTTCCTATCACATCACAAAATCGAATTCCTCTGTTGCAAAATAGCACTTATGATTTTGAGTGTGGTTCTACAACAAACGATATCGCCCGTAGGAGATCTGTAGCATTTGCTTATACAACTTATGTTGAAGAAGTTCGAATTGCTGTTAAAAAAGACTCTGGCATTAAATCTATCCAAGATTTAAATGGAAAAACAATCGCTACGACCACTGGAACAACAGCTGTTCAGCTTATTCGTCAAAATGGACGTGCAAAAAACATTAACTTCAGAGTCATTAACGGCAGGGATCATGCAGATAGTTTTTTGTTATTAGAATCCGGTCGTGCTGACGCGTTTATTATGGACTCTTCAATTCTTGCTGGAAGTATCTCTAAATCAAGAAATCCATCTGATTACATGATTCTTGATTCTGTACTTTCAGTTGAACCTATTGCTTGTATGCTCCGATTAGAGGATGAAAATTTTGAACAGGCAATCAACGATAGTATCGTAAGCCAAATCAAAGATGGTTCACTTGAAAAGTTATACAATAAATGGTTTATGGAACCAATCCCTCCTACAAATACTGTTATAGGTCTTCCTTTATCAGAATCAACAAGACATGCTTGGGAAAAGCCTAATAATAAACCTAAAGAAGATTATACAGAAAACAGCCTATAAAATTTAAAAGAACAACCACACTTATTTTCAAATTATAAGTGTGGTTGTTTCTGCGTTAATTTTTCAACACGTTTAGCATATGTAAAATATGACTAATTTTTTCATCCTAACTCAAGGGATGACTAACTTTAGGAAATATAGATTAATGGACTTTTCTTTCCTTTGCTTAGATGATCTTACTCAAATGCCAGTAGCTGGATGTCTTGGGACCTCTGGTATAAATCAGACCTATTTAGATACGCTGCTTGATGGCTTTAAAAATACAGCTGTATTATCTATTTCTTCATTAATATTAGCTGTATTTATCGGTGTTATCATAGGAACAGTGCGGACTCTGCCCAATACTTCCGTGATCAATAACACATTTCGCGCTATAGGCGGAATCTGGATAGAAATCATGCGTAACATTCCTTTGCTGGTACAAGTATTTTTATGGTATTTTGTCGTCCCTAAAATTTATCCACCAGCAATGAATTTTTCACCAATTATATTAATAACCTGTGCTTTAGGTTTTTTTACATCCGCACGTATCGCAGAACAGGTTCGCTCAGGAATTGAATCTATCCCTTCTGGACAACGTTATGCAACCATGGCAATGGGATTTACTACTTATCAAAGTTATCGCTATATTATGATACCCCGTGCTATTCGTACTATCTTGCCACCCCTTACCTCAGAAGCAATGGGTATAGTAAAAAATTCATCTATAGCATTCGCCGTTTCTATTCATGAACTAATGCAATTTCAATATCAAACGATTGAAGAAGTAAGTCACGTTTATGAAAATTACATGTTAGTTACAATTCTCTATATTATCATATCATTGTTCATATTTGTTATGATGGCAATAATGGAGAAAATGCTTAAAATTCCTAATTTAAAGACACAGGAGCGTTGATATGATAGATTTCATGAGCTCTGATTTTTGGTCTTATTTTCCTTTTGAGTTTTCAAGTTTCGATTTTTCATTTTTTACTTTTGAGATATTCCATTCTTATATTCTTTCAGGTCTTCTTTTTAGTGTTTTTTTAACATTTGTAGCAACAGTATTTGGACTTATCTTCGGCGTATTATTGGCAATGATGCGACTTTCTTCTATTAAACCTCTCTTCTGGTTTGCTACAATTTACATAACTGCCATGCGTTCAATACCTCTTGTTATGGTTATTTTATGGTTTTTTGTGCTTTTACCTTTCTTGATCGGCACATCAATCGGTGCCAACAATTCAGCAATCATTACCTTTACTGCATTTGAAGCTGCTTATTTTGCAGAAATTATGCGCGCCGGCATACACTCAATTTCGCAAGGGCAAAAACAAGCAGGACAAGCACTTGGAATGACATATTGGCAAAATATGTACATTGTGATTCTTCCCCAAGCTTTTAGAAACATGCTGCCAGTCTTTTTAACACAGGTTATCATCCTTTTTCAGGATACAACTCTTGTCTATGCAATCAGTGGTAATAGTCTCTTGAATGGCTTTGATCTTGTTTCTAACAATTTTGGTGTGAAACCAGAAGCCTATATTTTAGCAGCCGTTTTTTACTTCGGCATTTGCTTTACATTATCGCAGATAGTTTTGTATCTACAGAAAAAAATATCCATTATTCGCTAACAGGAAAAAAAATGTCTACTCATATGATCCAAATTAAAAATGTTTCCAATTGGTACGGCGAAGTTAATATTCTTAAAAACTGCACCACCAATATCGATAAGGGAGAGGTTGTTGTTGTTTGCGGACCATCGGGATCAGGTAAATCAACCTTTATTAAAACTATTAACGCTCTGGTGCCTTTTCAAAAAGGTGAAATCTGGATTAATGGAACACCAGTTCACTCAAAAGAAACAAATTTACCTAAACTACGTAGTCATGTAGGGATGGTGTTTCAACATTTTGAGCTTTTTCCACATTTATCTGTCACAGAAAATTTAACAATTGCACAAATTAAGGTTTTAAAGCGTAGCAAAAAAGAAGCCCTTGAACGTGGCTTATTATACCTTGAACGTGTTGGGCTTATTGAACATAAAGATAAATACCCTGGTCAACTCTCTGGAGGTCAACAACAGCGTGTTGCTATTGCTCGTGCTTTAACTATGGATCCACTTGTTATGCTTTTTGATGAGCCAACTTCTGCTTTAGATCCTGAAATGGTAAGTGAAGTATTAGACGTCATGACGAGCTTAGCAGAAGAAGGCATGACAATGATTTGTGTAACTCATGAAATGAGTTTTGCACAAAAAGTATCGAAGCGCATAATTTTTATGGATCAAGGGGCAATTCTCGAAGATTGTTCATCTGAAGAATTTTTCTCTAATCCACAGAATAGAACTCCACGTGCGCAAGAGTTTTTATCAAAAATCCTCAGTCATTAAATTGTGATGCTGTGTTTGGGCTATCTCTATTACAGACCATATAATAAAAGGCTAAATTTCTACGCCCAAATCATAACTAACAAGCTGCTTTCTATAATCAGCTATCTAACAATTCTGCCACGCATTCTATTTTAAATAACAAAAATTTACCTTTTCATAAAATGACGCTAATTTTTAGCTCCTGTACTGACTTTATTGTAAATTGCAATTAATAGTGCTGAACAACGAGCTACTTTTCTTTTTTGCAGTACCATATTTCCAGGTATAGTCTGAGCAAGAAAATTTCCTTTCTTGGTTGCAGGCGAATATCACTGCATTACCTGCTACAAATTTTTTTCATCCCCTATCTTTAAAATATTTTTTTAGAAAAACCTTCACAGCCATTGTCCACTTGTGGCATCCATTATTTTTTATCAAAATCACCTGATTTCATCTTACTGTCACATGCTAATCATGAATTTTTGCATACACATTTGAAATGTTTTCCCACGATAAAATAAAGCATTAAAAATCCCAAATTTATTATAATAATATAATAATGAACCAGAAAATAACTAAGCCAGCCGCTCTAAAGCAACAGAAGCCTTCTCTCTTGCAGCGTACAATTCTAGGATTCTTTTACGTTCACTTTCAACAATTTCTAGTTTTGCATTTTCTATAAATTTTGGATTGTTTAATTTAATTGATATTTTTTCAATATCTTGTTCGATTTTACTAATATCTTTCATCAAGCGTGTACGTTCAGAATCTAAATCAATCAACTGCCCCAACAATAAATAAAAAGTTTCCTTTCCTAAAATCATTTGGGCTGATCTTTCTGGAATTTTGTTAGAAAAACAAATTGTCCCAACACGTGCTAACCTCTTAAGAATAGCCTCATAACGTTGTACACGTTCCTGTATTTCTTCTCCACCTTCCGTGATGATAACAAGAGGTGCAAGTGCAGCTGCTGGAATATTCATCTCAGAGCGAATAGAACGAATACCACTAATAATATCAATAAGCCAATTAACATCAGCTGCAGCTTCTTCATCTGCAAATATTATCTGTGGCCACTGTGTCAATGCCAACATCTCTTCACGCTTTGTACCTGGCATTGCTGTAAGCGACCACAACTCCTCTGTTATATAGGGCATAAAAGGATGGAGAAGCTTATAAACCTCATCTAGTACCCAAGCAGTACATGCTTGTGCTTCTTTCTTAGAATCTTCATCTCCTCCCTGAAATATAGGTTTAAGAAATTCAAGATACCAATCACATAATGCATTCCAAATAAATCGGTAAAGTGCGCTAGCAGCTTCATTAAATTTATAATTTTCAATATTAGAAGTCACTATCGAAACCGTCTTAGATAATTCTGTTAAAATCCAACGGTTAAATGCAAGTTTTGTTTGTTCTGGCTTAAACGCTAAATCATGCTTAACGTTATTAATTTCTGCAAACCGAGCCGCATTCCACAATTTTGTAGCAAAATTGCGGTAACCTGCAATACGAGAAGGATCAAGTTTTACATCACGACCTTGTGCTGCCATAATCGCTAAGGTAAAACGCAACGCATCTGCACTATATTGATCAATGAGCTCTAATGGATCAACAATGTTTCCTTTAGACTTGGACATTTTCGCGCCATGTGAATCCCGTACAAGAGCGTGAACATAAACGATTGGAAAAGGTGCCTCACCCATAAAGTGAATACCCATCATCATCATACGAGCAACCCAGAAAAAAATAATATCAAATCCGGTAACCGATAAAGATGTTGGATAAAATGTCGTTAATTCAGTAGTTTTATGAGGCCAACCTAAAGTCGAAAAAGGCCAAAGAGCTGATGAGAACCAAGTATCCAAAACATCCTTATCACGAATTAGTTTAACTTCTTTGCTATAATAAGATAAAGCTGAAGCTAACGCCTCTTTTTCATTTTTTTCAACAAAAACCTTACCATCAGGACCATACCAAGCAGGAATCTGATGTCCCCACCACAATTGGCGAGAGATACACCACGGTTGAATATTTTCCATCCAATTAAAATAGGTTTTTTTCCAATTATCCGGAACAAATTGCACCTTTCCCTGATGAACAACCTCTATCGCTGGCTTTGCTAATTTTTCAGCATTGACATACCATTGATCTGTTAAAAGCGGTTCAATGGGAACCCCACTTCGATCACCATGAGGAACAGTATGCAAATGATCATCAACTGTTACTAAATATCCCCCTTCTTCCATAAGAGAAACAATTCGATCCCGCGCAACAAAACGATCAGATTGATCTAGATCCTTTACCAACGCTTTTAATTGATCCGATACAACCAAACCATCAAAGAATGCTTCATTATCACGCAAAAATATTTTAGCTCTCTGCGTAAAAATATTGATCAAAGGCAAATTATTCTTTTGCCCAATTTCAAAATCATTAAAATCATGTGCCGGCGTGATTTTTACAGCACCGCTTCCTTCTTCAGGGTCAGCATAATCATCACCAACAATCAATAACTTACGCCCCACAAATGGTAAAATAGCATTTTTACCTATGAGATCTTTATAGCGATGATCTCTAGGATTAACTGCAATTCCTGTATCACCAAGCATTGTTTCAGGACGTGTTGTCGCAATTATTATAAAAGTTGTAGGATCATCTTGATCAAAAATTTTACCTTCAAGCGGATACCTAAAATGCCATAAATGACCTTGAATTTCTTTTGACTCAACTTCAAGATCCGAGATAGCTGTTAATAATTTTGGATCCCAATTAACTAGACGCTTGTCCTTATATATTAACCCCTGCTTATAAAGCCTAACAAAAACCTCACGAACAGCCTCTGATAAACCTTCATCCATTGTAAAGCGCTCACGCGACCAATCACATGAAACACCAAGACGCCGCAGTTGACTAGAAATGATGCCACCAGCTTCATGGCGCCATTTCCAAACACGCTCAATAAATTTTTCTCGCCCCATTTCTTGGCGAGTTGGTTCCTGACGCTCTGCAAGTTGACGTTCAACCACCATTTGCGTTGCAATCCCTGCATGATCCATGCCAGGCTGCCATAGCACATTTTTACCATGCATCCGCTGAAAACGCACCATAATATCTTGAATTGTTGCATTTAATGCATGCCCCATATGCAATGAACCAGTTACATTTGGTGGCGGAAGCATAACACAGAAAGCTTCTGTGCACGGTTTTGAACCTGCTCCTGCTTTAAAAGCACCACGTGTTTCCCACTGCTTCGCAATACGTGGCTCTACGGCAGCAGCGTCATAGGTTTTTTCTAGCATTTTTCTACCCACTTGTTACCAGCGTTCCCCAAAAACACAACTTATGATTGAATACCTAATCACATGGTCTATAAGCTACTTACTTAAAACAGCTTGCAAAACTGAAAAATCGCTTTTTATGGTAAATAAAATACCCGACCGCTAAAAATAATGACTGCCTAGAATTTAAGGTAATTTTTTAATTGTTTTAACGATCTCTTCACGCAAAATTTTCTCAAGAACAACAGGCAATTCACGCTGCAACCATTCTGCTATAGCTGGACGTAATATATCTTCTGCAATCTTCTCCGCAGAAGAAACAAAACATGCAGACGATCCTACACAATCAGAAATCGTGTTCCCTTGCTGAGATACATGGGTATCAGCTTGTCCTGTTTTATGAACAGACATCTGTTCTTCAGAGAAAAATTTCATCTTTTGCATATCCAAACCAACTGTATTATTTTCTACTTCCGCATTGTTTTTCATATGCACAAAAGATAAATCTTCATCATCAGAGGGAATACCAATACGATCCGCTAAAGCTTTTATTGCATCATCAACAGATAAAGCTGATTCATCAAGGCTTTCTAGCGGTACTGTTGAGTTCTTTTCAGAAGAAGAATTAGTCATAACGACTTTATTTGAAACCTGATCAGCCTGAATTGCATTTTCTTCGATTATTTCACGAATAGATGTTAAAATTTCATCCATACTTGGCTCACGCAATGCACTCGAACTTTGTACCATACCTAAACACCTCTCAAAAATGCAAAAACAAAAACCATTCTATCAGTTTAACAAAATAATTACACGATTAACACATCTCTTCATACTGAATATAATAACACACACAACTTTTCTTCACTTTAGTAACAGAAAATAACATTCCAAAATTACTTAAACACAAAAAACGCATCTTTCTTATGTTTTTAGTGAATATCTTGAGTAGCCTTCAATCCTAAATGACTTGCCGTTAGTTTACCAATAGCAGATTGAACAGTATAACTCGCAATAATAGCATTTCGTTCTGCAGTTACTAGTGAAATCTGAGCATTAATCAACTCAGTGCGGGACCTTAAAACATCCAACGTTGTTGCCTGCCCTAAACGGTTTTCTTGCATACGACCTTTAAGAGCAATTTCTGCAGCACGTACACTCTCGCTATAAGCTACAACAGATGCGCGCGTGCCCTCCAATTGAAACCACGCAGAAGCGAGTGCCTGCTTTACATCATTTTGAGCCAAATCAAACTGAAGACGAGCCTGCTCAAATTGTTCTTTCGATTGGCGAACCTGTGCAGAAGTGCGCCCACCTTCAAAAATCGGAACGCTTAATGAAAGCCCTATTGATTGAGAAACACCATCTCCCTCAGGAATACCATAAATTCGATTGTAGGACGCCGATGCAGAAAGATCAAGCTTAGGAAACATTGCTCCCTCTTTTGCTTTTACATTGTATGAACTAGCATCAACCAAATATTTTGCGTAAAGAATTGCTGGATGCGTAACAACAGCAATTTGATAACCAATATCAAGACTCTCCGGTAATTCTTTTGCCCCTGAAGGAGACTCCAACTTTGCGGGATAATCTCCCACAACTTGCTGATAAATTGCTTCCGCTGATTTTGCTTCAGAACGCGCAAGACTATACTCAGAGACAGCGAAAGAGCGCGCTGCTTGTGCCTGAGCAAAATCAACTTGGGCCACCTCCCCTATATCAAGCTTTGCTTTATTTGAACGAACTAACTCTTCAAGAGCCGCTAAATTTTCTTGACGAAGCTCAGCAATACGACGTGTTTGATATACGTTAGCATACGCTTTTATAACATCTAGAAACAAATTTTGTTCAGCATTACGAAAAGATTCACGCTGTGCTTGCATTTTAACTTGAGCTGATAAAAACATATTTTGTGTAATAAAATCAAACAATCTTTGATTTATTCTTAGTTCCATGGATCCAGAATTTTTATAAGAACCTGTAGCATTATTTCGATTATAGGTCCCAATCCCATCAATTTGCGGTAAAAAACCAGCACGTGCAATTGTTATATCATCATTTGCTATACGCATAGCTGCGCGCTCGTAGTTTAATTTAGCATTATATATACAAGCTTTAGCTAAAGCATTTTCTAATGTATCAGCGTAAGCTGATCCTGAAACAAAAGTTCCCAATGTAAGTAACAAACATACCTGAAATTTCTTGCTTATTTTAAACACGATATAAACCCCAAATTAATCATCTATTTTCTATTCATGGGTGCTGCAAATACTAAAACACAAAATCAGGTATTCTTAAAAATTCGGAAAGCGGCTTTACAGAAAGGTTAAAACCACGACGAGCTGAAATGCTCCCTTCTTCCTTTATATAGATTTGCGCAACACCAGCATTACCATGTCCTTCAACCACAAGAAGGCGCCCTCCTTCTTTCATTTGATCAAAGATACCATCAGGAATAAAATCAACAGCACCTTCAATAAAAATTAAATCATAGGGTCCCTTAACAGCATACCCCTTCTCCAATAATCCATGCACAACAACCACATTATCACACTGATAACGTTCTAAAAGCTCAGCAGCTTGTTTTGAAAGAGTCTTATTACTTTCCAACGCAATAACAGATTTAGCAAGCTTTGAAAACAAGGCTGCACAATAACCACTATTTGCGCCAATATCTAATATACTATCCGATGGTTTTACGGCTGCAAGCTGTAACAGCTTTGCTAAAGATGCAGGCCTCATCAAATAACTCGCAGGGATATCGCCTTGTAGTGGAAAAATAAGAATATCAGTATCAAGGTAACTTAAATCTTTAACATCCTCTGGTACAAAATCTTCACGTGGCACCGTTAAAAATGCCTCAAGAACCGACAAATTCGTTACATCCACAGTACGAATCTGATTATCAACCATTTTACGGCGAAGCTCTGTAAAATCTGCAACCATAACTAGCTCTTCTCTCCCACCTACGACAAACACCACAACAAAGTGGAATAGCTAGGACACAAATTATCTCTTACTTTTGAATGTGACAAAAAAGCATGCTCCAGTCAATATAAGACTCCAATTGCAACAAAATTCCGGTCAAGTCTATATTCATAGAAAATCGTTCTTAATTAAAAAGGAAAAGAAAACCATTTATTTTAGAGCACTAATTAAATAGATCAAAATAAATTGGAGGCCTCGCCCGGAATCGAACCGGGATACAAGGATTTGCAGTCCTCTGCGTAACCATTCCGCCACAAGGCCTCATCAATATAATGTGAAAATTGTCAATAAGGGAAGAGAACATATTCGTCAAGTGACAGACAACTTCTTCAACCTTTTTTCCTCTTTCTATGGAATTTCTGATATTTTTTAAAAAAAAGAAATTTTTTTCTTTGCAAATCAATACTGCTTTGCTATAGCCTTGTTCATTAATTAAAGACTGGATATTCTTCCTCGGTAGCTCAGCGGTAGAGCAACCGGCTGTTAACCGGTTGGTCGCTGGTTCGAATCCGGCCCGGGGAGCCATTTTTTTTATTTTTATGTAACATTTCGCTTTAGTTTATCTATTTTAAGAATAAGAAACAACATAGCAAGATGACAGAATAGAATTTTCAGCTTTTCTCACAGGTTTCCTTTTTGTTTTTATAATTTTCTAAAATAATTTCTTCAAATATATGCAGATAATATTGTGTGTTATTTTAAAAACACTCAAAATAAAAAATTAACAAGCTTTATTCCACTGCGTTAAGCAAGACATCAGTTTACCTCATAGTAGAGATTTACTATACTTTTACACAAGTTTTTCTCCGCTTTTTCTTCTAACCTTAATCAATATTCCCCTTCAATTAACTTGAACAAAATTTTCAACTTTAGATATCTTTATTAATCAAATTTTATAAAATATATTTTTATTAATTTCGAGAACAAGGCATATCCAATTATATAAATCAGCTAAGGTTTAACATGTTTGACGCACTAGGTAGTTCTTTAATCCTAATTGTAACTCTTAGTGGAAATAGGATTACTAACATAAGAAAATGTGTTAACCATTACATAATCAGTGCTCTGTAGATAATCTATTGATATTTAAGTATGTTTATCATGAAAGCAAACAATATAAATCACCATAAAAATCTGATGAGTACACTATAAACTGTTCTTGAGGAAGGTCTAAAGTATAAACTTTCTAATTAACTTACCAACATCATAGTGGGAGGGATGTTTTAAAGGAAACAAAAAAATGAAAATGAAACTGTTTTTATTTTTCTTTAGCCTATTACTGAATATTCATACCTCTTCTGCAGCTCCTGTGCCAGAGCAAAAGAACCCGGATACGCCTCATGACAAGGCTATTCACGTTAAGGTCCACACTGGAGGGGAATATTGCTATGCCCCAGCATTTGTGAATGGTGAAAGTTACGTTTACATTGATAATTGCTCTTCTCCTAGCGTTAAATTCGCTCGATATGATCTCTTTCAAAGAATAGCTTGGAATGTAAAGGGCATTTGGCTATGCATGACTGCTCCTAGCTCCGTTACAGGAATTAACGGAAATTCCAATGCTAACTGGGATTATCTCCTCTTAAGACCCTGTGTTATCAACGATGAAAATCAACGCTGGATCATTGAAGGAAATGCATTTTATACAGCTGATAAAAAATTTCGTGTTAAAGACTATAAATGGTACACTTTTATTTCAAAAAACTCAGGTGATTACTACAATCATACCTTAAGCATGATGGATTCATGGGCAAAGATTATTGCTGCTCCAGTCAATATTAATATCAAAACTTTCGTGGGATGGAAATTCATCAGTGGCCCGAGCTTCTCTACTTATTATATTACGGACGATGGATCTAAATCAAATCTTTTTGATCTCTATTATAACCCAGACAATGGCCATATTTTCAGATATTTTCCTTCCACAGGAGCATTATCTTGTATGGCTTCCCAACAATCTACTTCAGATAATTGGAATTGGGTAAGATGGAAGTTTTGTGATGATACTGTTTCTGAAACCAAAGACATTGGTTACTGGGATATTTCTCAATTATACGGACGCGAAGGGCCACTTCTAGATCATCAAGGTAATTTTTTACGAGTTACGCAATATGGTACTAGTTGGGGTTTTCCTTACACAGTTAAACCTGATTACTTGAAAGCAGATACTCAAAATTCTCCTAAATCTGAATTTCTTTTTGCTTATGATTTTGATCGTTGGAGTCGCTATGTCAATGGAAATTTAGGGGATACACTAGCTTATTGCCCAGCTCCGGGAAAAAAGGAAAATATTGTACAGACTTTTACTTCAAAGACACGAAGTAAGCGGTCTTTACCTCCTGATTTTACTCTCACCAATGAATGGATACGAAGACTATATAACATAGCTAGAAGTTCTACTTTTGCAGGTCAAGAACATATTGCCTTTTGTGGCCCCTGTATGCTGCATACTCTGCAAATGCTCGCTGAATTGCAGGAAGATAATATAGGTAGACCTCGTCATAGTGGAGGTTATTTCTTTGATACACATGAAGGAGTGGATCCATTTATCTCATTTCGTACTAGATTTCCTGAACTTGCAACAAGACTTGAATCCACAATGTCTTACGTTAATCTACCTTTTCACACAGGAGAGAATACTTATACGCGAACAAGTAGAGTAACGCGCGCAACAGCATTGATGCTATTACCTCAATATAATTGGAGACCTTCAACTATGGCAAGAACAGAGGAAGAAATGAGAAGTAGACTTCAAGGCCTGTTAACTGCTCCTCCTGGAACAGCTTGGTATGTTTCAATTGTCAGGTCAAATAGAGATGGTACAAACGTTATTGGTCATGCCCAACCTATTTTAAGGACAAACCAAGGCTTAGTACTTATCCCTACAAACATACACATTTTGACTTTGGACCAATTCAGACATGTTCTTACCCCAACAACAAATATAGACGCATTAATACATTATCTTTCAGTTGGGAGAACTCAAATACTTCATTCACTCATAACCTATCAAATGGCCCAACTTGATGAAATTCCTTTAAGTCTTTATGTCTCTCAAAGAGATTGCACCGGAGAAGGAGATCATAGAAGAGGCAATAGACAATTACCAAGAGCTTCTTTGCTTAATCAGTGTGGCAGTGGCAGATGTGCGATTCAATAAAAATTAA
>NZ_KL503803.1 GCF_000709795.1 Bartonella bacilliformis Ver097 | reverse complement strand
ATAGTGAGTGTTGCGCACGCTCAAAATGATACACTTGAGAGAATTAAACAAACAGGAAGAATCACTTTAGGTGTTCGCGAATCTTCAGGTTTAGCTTATGCACTTGGTAATGGTAAATATACAGGATTCCATACAGAAATGGCAGAAAACATTATTAATGACATTTCAAAAAAAATTGGAAAACCAATCAGAATTCGTTATCTTCCTATCACATCACAAAATCGAATTCCTCTGTTGCAAAATAGCACTTATGATTTTGAGTGTGGTTCTACAACAAACGATATCGCCCGTAGGAGATCTGTAGCATTTGCTTATACAACTTATGTTGAAGAAGTTCGAATTGCTGTTAAAAAAGACTCTGGCATTAAATCTATCCAAGATTTAAATGGAAAAACAATCGCTACGACCACTGGAACAACAGCTGTTCAGCTTATTCGTCAAAATGGACGTGCAAAAAACATTAACTTCAGAGTCATTAACGGCAGGGATCATGCAGATAGTTTTTTGTTATTAGAATCCGGTCGTGCTGACGCGTTTATTATGGACTCTTCAATTCTTGCTGGAAGTATCTCTAAATCAAGAAATCCATCTGATTACATGATTCTTGATTCTGTACTTTCAGTTGAACCTATTGCTTGTATGCTCCGATTAGAGGATGAAAATTTTGAACAGGCAATCAACGATAGTATCGTAAGCCAAATCAAAGATGGTTCACTTGAAAAGTTATACAATAAATGGTTTATGGAACCAATCCCTCCTACAAATACTGTTATAGGTCTTCCTTTATCAGAATCAACAAGACATGCTTGGGAAAAGCCTAATAATAAACCTAAAGAAGATTATACAGAAAACAGCCTATAAAATTTAAAAGAACAACCACACTTATTTTCAAATTATAAGTGTGGTTGTTTCTGCGTTAATTTTTCAACACGTTTAGCATATGTAAAATATGACTAATTTTTTCATCCTAACTCAAGGGATGACTAACTTTAGGAAATATAGATTAATGGACTTTTCTTTCCTTTGCTTAGATGATCTTACTCAAATGCCAGTAGCTGGATGTCTTGGGACCTCTGGTATAAATCAGACCTATTTAGATACGCTGCTTGATGGCTTTAAAAATACAGCTGTATTATCTATTTCTTCATTAATATTAGCTGTATTTATCGGTGTTATCATAGGAACAGTGCGGACTCTGCCCAATACTTCCGTGATCAATAACACATTTCGCGCTATAGGCGGAATCTGGATAGAAATCATGCGTAACATTCCTTTGCTGGTACAAGTATTTTTATGGTATTTTGTCGTCCCTAAAATTTATCCACCAGCAATGAATTTTTCACCAATTATATTAATAACCTGTGCTTTAGGTTTTTTTACATCCGCACGTATCGCAGAACAGGTTCGCTCAGGAATTGAATCTATCCCTTCTGGACAACGTTATGCAACCATGGCAATGGGATTTACTACTTATCAAAGTTATCGCTATATTATGATACCCCGTGCTATTCGTACTATCTTGCCACCCCTTACCTCAGAAGCAATGGGTATAGTAAAAAATTCATCTATAGCATTCGCCGTTTCTATTCATGAACTAATGCAATTTCAATATCAAACGATTGAAGAAGTAAGTCACGTTTATGAAAATTACATGTTAGTTACAATTCTCTATATTATCATATCATTGTTCATATTTGTTATGATGGCAATAATGGAGAAAATGCTTAAAATTCCTAATTTAAAGACACAGGAGCGTTGATATGATAGATTTCATGAGCTCTGATTTTTGGTCTTATTTTCCTTTTGAGTTTTCAAGTTTCGATTTTTCATTTTTTACTTTTGAGATATTCCATTCTTATATTCTTTCAGGTCTTCTTTTTAGTGTTTTTTTAACATTTGTAGCAACAGTATTTGGACTTATCTTCGGCGTATTATTGGCAATGATGCGACTTTCTTCTATTAAACCTCTCTTCTGGTTTGCTACAATTTACATAACTGCCATGCGTTCAATACCTCTTGTTATGGTTATTTTATGGTTTTTTGTGCTTTTACCTTTCTTGATCGGCACATCAATCGGTGCCAACAATTCAGCAATCATTACCTTTACTGCATTTGAAGCTGCTTATTTTGCAGAAATTATGCGCGCCGGCATACACTCAATTTCGCAAGGGCAAAAACAAGCAGGACAAGCACTTGGAATGACATATTGGCAAAATATGTACATTGTGATTCTTCCCCAAGCTTTTAGAAACATGCTGCCAGTCTTTTTAACACAGGTTATCATCCTTTTTCAGGATACAACTCTTGTCTATGCAATCAGTGGTAATAGTCTCTTGAATGGCTTTGATCTTGTTTCTAACAATTTTGGTGTGAAACCAGAAGCCTATATTTTAGCAGCCGTTTTTTACTTCGGCATTTGCTTTACATTATCGCAGATAGTTTTGTATCTACAGAAAAAAATATCCATTATTCGCTAACAGGAAAAAAAATGTCTACTCATATGATCCAAATTAAAAATGTTTCCAATTGGTACGGCGAAGTTAATATTCTTAAAAACTGCACCACCAATATCGATAAGGGAGAGGTTGTTGTTGTTTGCGGACCATCGGGATCAGGTAAATCAACCTTTATTAAAACTATTAACGCTCTGGTGCCTTTTCAAAAAGGTGAAATCTGGATTAATGGAACACCAGTTCACTCAAAAGAAACAAATTTACCTAAACTACGTAGTCATGTAGGGATGGTGTTTCAACATTTTGAGCTTTTTCCACATTTATCTGTCACAGAAAATTTAACAATTGCACAAATTAAGGTTTTAAAGCGTAGCAAAAAAGAAGCCCTTGAACGTGGCTTATTATACCTTGAACGTGTTGGGCTTATTGAACATAAAGATAAATACCCTGGTCAACTCTCTGGAGGTCAACAACAGCGTGTTGCTATTGCTCGTGCTTTAACTATGGATCCACTTGTTATGCTTTTTGATGAGCCAACTTCTGCTTTAGATCCTGAAATGGTAAGTGAAGTATTAGACGTCATGACGAGCTTAGCAGAAGAAGGCATGACAATGATTTGTGTAACTCATGAAATGAGTTTTGCACAAAAAGTATCGAAGCGCATAATTTTTATGGATCAAGGGGCAATTCTCGAAGATTGTTCATCTGAAGAATTTTTCTCTAATCCACAGAATAGAACTCCACGTGCGCAAGAGTTTTTATCAAAAATCCTCAGTCATTAAATTGTGATGCTGTGTTTGGGCTATCTCTATTACAGACCATATAATAAAAGGCTAAATTTCTACGCCCAAATCATAACTAACAAGCTGCTTTCTATAATCAGCTATCTAACAATTCTGCCACGCATTCTATTTTAAATAACAAAAATTTACCTTTTCATAAAATGACGCTAATTTTTAGCTCCTGTACTGACTTTATTGTAAATTGCAATTAATAGTGCTGAACAACGAGCTACTTTTCTTTTTTGCAGTACCATATTTCCAGGTATAGTCTGAGCAAGAAAATTTCCTTTCTTGGTTGCAGGCGAATATCACTGCATTACCTGCTACAAATTTTTTTCATCCCCTATCTTTAAAATATTTTTTTAGAAAAACCTTCACAGCCATTGTCCACTTGTGGCATCCATTATTTTTTATCAAAATCACCTGATTTCATCTTACTGTCACATGCTAATCATGAATTTTTGCATACACATTTGAAATGTTTTCCCACGATAAAATAAAGCATTAAAAATCCCAAATTTATTATAATAATATAATAATGAACCAGAAAATAACTAAGCCAGCCGCTCTAAAGCAACAGAAGCCTTCTCTCTTGCAGCGTACAATTCTAGGATTCTTTTACGTTCACTTTCAACAATTTCTAGTTTTGCATTTTCTATAAATTTTGGATTGTTTAATTTAATTGATATTTTTTCAATATCTTGTTCGATTTTACTAATATCTTTCATCAAGCGTGTACGTTCAGAATCTAAATCAATCAACTGCCCCAACAATAAATAAAAAGTTTCCTTTCCTAAAATCATTTGGGCTGATCTTTCTGGAATTTTGTTAGAAAAACAAATTGTCCCAACACGTGCTAACCTCTTAAGAATAGCCTCATAACGTTGTACACGTTCCTGTATTTCTTCTCCACCTTCCGTGATGATAACAAGAGGTGCAAGTGCAGCTGCTGGAATATTCATCTCAGAGCGAATAGAACGAATACCACTAATAATATCAATAAGCCAATTAACATCAGCTGCAGCTTCTTCATCTGCAAATATTATCTGTGGCCACTGTGTCAATGCCAACATCTCTTCACGCTTTGTACCTGGCATTGCTGTAAGCGACCACAACTCCTCTGTTATATAGGGCATAAAAGGATGGAGAAGCTTATAAACCTCATCTAGTACCCAAGCAGTACATGCTTGTGCTTCTTTCTTAGAATCTTCATCTCCTCCCTGAAATATAGGTTTAAGAAATTCAAGATACCAATCACATAATGCATTCCAAATAAATCGGTAAAGTGCGCTAGCAGCTTCATTAAATTTATAATTTTCAATATTAGAAGTCACTATCGAAACCGTCTTAGATAATTCTGTTAAAATCCAACGGTTAAATGCAAGTTTTGTTTGTTCTGGCTTAAACGCTAAATCATGCTTAACGTTATTAATTTCTGCAAACCGAGCCGCATTCCACAATTTTGTAGCAAAATTGCGGTAACCTGCAATACGAGAAGGATCAAGTTTTACATCACGACCTTGTGCTGCCATAATCGCTAAGGTAAAACGCAACGCATCTGCACTATATTGATCAATGAGCTCTAATGGATCAACAATGTTTCCTTTAGACTTGGACATTTTCGCGCCATGTGAATCCCGTACAAGAGCGTGAACATAAACGATTGGAAAAGGTGCCTCACCCATAAAGTGAATACCCATCATCATCATACGAGCAACCCAGAAAAAAATAATATCAAATCCGGTAACCGATAAAGATGTTGGATAAAATGTCGTTAATTCAGTAGTTTTATGAGGCCAACCTAAAGTCGAAAAAGGCCAAAGAGCTGATGAGAACCAAGTATCCAAAACATCCTTATCACGAATTAGTTTAACTTCTTTGCTATAATAAGATAAAGCTGAAGCTAACGCCTCTTTTTCATTTTTTTCAACAAAAACCTTACCATCAGGACCATACCAAGCAGGAATCTGATGTCCCCACCACAATTGGCGAGAGATACACCACGGTTGAATATTTTCCATCCAATTAAAATAGGTTTTTTTCCAATTATCCGGAACAAATTGCACCTTTCCCTGATGAACAACCTCTATCGCTGGCTTTGCTAATTTTTCAGCATTGACATACCATTGATCTGTTAAAAGCGGTTCAATGGGAACCCCACTTCGATCACCATGAGGAACAGTATGCAAATGATCATCAACTGTTACTAAATATCCCCCTTCTTCCATAAGAGAAACAATTCGATCCCGCGCAACAAAACGATCAGATTGATCTAGATCCTTTACCAACGCTTTTAATTGATCCGATACAACCAAACCATCAAAGAATGCTTCATTATCACGCAAAAATATTTTAGCTCTCTGCGTAAAAATATTGATCAAAGGCAAATTATTCTTTTGCCCAATTTCAAAATCATTAAAATCATGTGCCGGCGTGATTTTTACAGCACCGCTTCCTTCTTCAGGGTCAGCATAATCATCACCAACAATCAATAACTTACGCCCCACAAATGGTAAAATAGCATTTTTACCTATGAGATCTTTATAGCGATGATCTCTAGGATTAACTGCAATTCCTGTATCACCAAGCATTGTTTCAGGACGTGTTGTCGCAATTATTATAAAAGTTGTAGGATCATCTTGATCAAAAATTTTACCTTCAAGCGGATACCTAAAATGCCATAAATGACCTTGAATTTCTTTTGACTCAACTTCAAGATCCGAGATAGCTGTTAATAATTTTGGATCCCAATTAACTAGACGCTTGTCCTTATATATTAACCCCTGCTTATAAAGCCTAACAAAAACCTCACGAACAGCCTCTGATAAACCTTCATCCATTGTAAAGCGCTCACGCGACCAATCACATGAAACACCAAGACGCCGCAGTTGACTAGAAATGATGCCACCAGCTTCATGGCGCCATTTCCAAACACGCTCAATAAATTTTTCTCGCCCCATTTCTTGGCGAGTTGGTTCCTGACGCTCTGCAAGTTGACGTTCAACCACCATTTGCGTTGCAATCCCTGCATGATCCATGCCAGGCTGCCATAGCACATTTTTACCATGCATCCGCTGAAAACGCACCATAATATCTTGAATTGTTGCATTTAATGCATGCCCCATATGCAATGAACCAGTTACATTTGGTGGCGGAAGCATAACACAGAAAGCTTCTGTGCACGGTTTTGAACCTGCTCCTGCTTTAAAAGCACCACGTGTTTCCCACTGCTTCGCAATACGTGGCTCTACGGCAGCAGCGTCATAGGTTTTTTCTAGCATTTTTCTACCCACTTGTTACCAGCGTTCCCCAAAAACACAACTTATGATTGAATACCTAATCACATGGTCTATAAGCTACTTACTTAAAACAGCTTGCAAAACTGAAAAATCGCTTTTTATGGTAAATAAAATACCCGACCGCTAAAAATAATGACTGCCTAGAATTTAAGGTAATTTTTTAATTGTTTTAACGATCTCTTCACGCAAAATTTTCTCAAGAACAACAGGCAATTCACGCTGCAACCATTCTGCTATAGCTGGACGTAATATATCTTCTGCAATCTTCTCCGCAGAAGAAACAAAACATGCAGACGATCCTACACAATCAGAAATCGTGTTCCCTTGCTGAGATACATGGGTATCAGCTTGTCCTGTTTTATGAACAGACATCTGTTCTTCAGAGAAAAATTTCATCTTTTGCATATCCAAACCAACTGTATTATTTTCTACTTCCGCATTGTTTTTCATATGCACAAAAGATAAATCTTCATCATCAGAGGGAATACCAATACGATCCGCTAAAGCTTTTATTGCATCATCAACAGATAAAGCTGATTCATCAAGGCTTTCTAGCGGTACTGTTGAGTTCTTTTCAGAAGAAGAATTAGTCATAACGACTTTATTTGAAACCTGATCAGCCTGAATTGCATTTTCTTCGATTATTTCACGAATAGATGTTAAAATTTCATCCATACTTGGCTCACGCAATGCACTCGAACTTTGTACCATACCTAAACACCTCTCAAAAATGCAAAAACAAAAACCATTCTATCAGTTTAACAAAATAATTACACGATTAACACATCTCTTCATACTGAATATAATAACACACACAACTTTTCTTCACTTTAGTAACAGAAAATAACATTCCAAAATTACTTAAACACAAAAAACGCATCTTTCTTATGTTTTTAGTGAATATCTTGAGTAGCCTTCAATCCTAAATGACTTGCCGTTAGTTTACCAATAGCAGATTGAACAGTATAACTCGCAATAATAGCATTTCGTTCTGCAGTTACTAGTGAAATCTGAGCATTAATCAACTCAGTGCGGGACCTTAAAACATCCAACGTTGTTGCCTGCCCTAAACGGTTTTCTTGCATACGACCTTTAAGAGCAATTTCTGCAGCACGTACACTCTCGCTATAAGCTACAACAGATGCGCGCGTGCCCTCCAATTGAAACCACGCAGAAGCGAGTGCCTGCTTTACATCATTTTGAGCCAAATCAAACTGAAGACGAGCCTGCTCAAATTGTTCTTTCGATTGGCGAACCTGTGCAGAAGTGCGCCCACCTTCAAAAATCGGAACGCTTAATGAAAGCCCTATTGATTGAGAAACACCATCTCCCTCAGGAATACCATAAATTCGATTGTAGGACGCCGATGCAGAAAGATCAAGCTTAGGAAACATTGCTCCCTCTTTTGCTTTTACATTGTATGAACTAGCATCAACCAAATATTTTGCGTAAAGAATTGCTGGATGCGTAACAACAGCAATTTGATAACCAATATCAAGACTCTCCGGTAATTCTTTTGCCCCTGAAGGAGACTCCAACTTTGCGGGATAATCTCCCACAACTTGCTGATAAATTGCTTCCGCTGATTTTGCTTCAGAACGCGCAAGACTATACTCAGAGACAGCGAAAGAGCGCGCTGCTTGTGCCTGAGCAAAATCAACTTGGGCCACCTCCCCTATATCAAGCTTTGCTTTATTTGAACGAACTAACTCTTCAAGAGCCGCTAAATTTTCTTGACGAAGCTCAGCAATACGACGTGTTTGATATACGTTAGCATACGCTTTTATAACATCTAGAAACAAATTTTGTTCAGCATTACGAAAAGATTCACGCTGTGCTTGCATTTTAACTTGAGCTGATAAAAACATATTTTGTGTAATAAAATCAAACAATCTTTGATTTATTCTTAGTTCCATGGATCCAGAATTTTTATAAGAACCTGTAGCATTATTTCGATTATAGGTCCCAATCCCATCAATTTGCGGTAAAAAACCAGCACGTGCAATTGTTATATCATCATTTGCTATACGCATAGCTGCGCGCTCGTAGTTTAATTTAGCATTATATATACAAGCTTTAGCTAAAGCATTTTCTAATGTATCAGCGTAAGCTGATCCTGAAACAAAAGTTCCCAATGTAAGTAACAAACATACCTGAAATTTCTTGCTTATTTTAAACACGATATAAACCCCAAATTAATCATCTATTTTCTATTCATGGGTGCTGCAAATACTAAAACACAAAATCAGGTATTCTTAAAAATTCGGAAAGCGGCTTTACAGAAAGGTTAAAACCACGACGAGCTGAAATGCTCCCTTCTTCCTTTATATAGATTTGCGCAACACCAGCATTACCATGTCCTTCAACCACAAGAAGGCGCCCTCCTTCTTTCATTTGATCAAAGATACCATCAGGAATAAAATCAACAGCACCTTCAATAAAAATTAAATCATAGGGTCCCTTAACAGCATACCCCTTCTCCAATAATCCATGCACAACAACCACATTATCACACTGATAACGTTCTAAAAGCTCAGCAGCTTGTTTTGAAAGAGTCTTATTACTTTCCAACGCAATAACAGATTTAGCAAGCTTTGAAAACAAGGCTGCACAATAACCACTATTTGCGCCAATATCTAATATACTATCCGATGGTTTTACGGCTGCAAGCTGTAACAGCTTTGCTAAAGATGCAGGCCTCATCAAATAACTCGCAGGGATATCGCCTTGTAGTGGAAAAATAAGAATATCAGTATCAAGGTAACTTAAATCTTTAACATCCTCTGGTACAAAATCTTCACGTGGCACCGTTAAAAATGCCTCAAGAACCGACAAATTCGTTACATCCACAGTACGAATCTGATTATCAACCATTTTACGGCGAAGCTCTGTAAAATCTGCAACCATAACTAGCTCTTCTCTCCCACCTACGACAAACACCACAACAAAGTGGAATAGCTAGGACACAAATTATCTCTTACTTTTGAATGTGACAAAAAAGCATGCTCCAGTCAATATAAGACTCCAATTGCAACAAAATTCCGGTCAAGTCTATATTCATAGAAAATCGTTCTTAATTAAAAAGGAAAAGAAAACCATTTATTTTAGAGCACTAATTAAATAGATCAAAATAAATTGGAGGCCTCGCCCGGAATCGAACCGGGATACAAGGATTTGCAGTCCTCTGCGTAACCATTCCGCCACAAGGCCTCATCAATATAATGTGAAAATTGTCAATAAGGGAAGAGAACATATTCGTCAAGTGACAGACAACTTCTTCAACCTTTTTTCCTCTTTCTATGGAATTTCTGATATTTTTTAAAAAAAAGAAATTTTTTTCTTTGCAAATCAATACTGCTTTGCTATAGCCTTGTTCATTAATTAAAGACTGGATATTCTTCCTCGGTAGCTCAGCGGTAGAGCAACCGGCTGTTAACCGGTTGGTCGCTGGTTCGAATCCGGCCCGGGGAGCCATTTTTTTTATTTTTATGTAACATTTCGCTTTAGTTTATCTATTTTAAGAATAAGAAACAACATAGCAAGATGACAGAATAGAATTTTCAGCTTTTCTCACAGGTTTCCTTTTTGTTTTTATAATTTTCTAAAATAATTTCTTCAAATATATGCAGATAATATTGTGTGTTATTTTAAAAACACTCAAAATAAAAAATTAACAAGCTTTATTCCACTGCGTTAAGCAAGACATCAGTTTACCTCATAGTAGAGATTTACTATACTTTTACACAAGTTTTTCTCCGCTTTTTCTTCTAACCTTAATCAATATTCCCCTTCAATTAACTTGAACAAAATTTTCAACTTTAGATATCTTTATTAATCAAATTTTATAAAATATATTTTTATTAATTTCGAGAACAAGGCATATCCAATTATATAAATCAGCTAAGGTTTAACATGTTTGACGCACTAGGTAGTTCTTTAATCCTAATTGTAACTCTTAGTGGAAATAGGATTACTAACATAAGAAAATGTGTTAACCATTACATAATCAGTGCTCTGTAGATAATCTATTGATATTTAAGTATGTTTATCATGAAAGCAAACAATATAAATCACCATAAAAATCTGATGAGTACACTATAAACTGTTCTTGAGGAAGGTCTAAAGTATAAACTTTCTAATTAACTTACCAACATCATAGTGGGAGGGATGTTTTAAAGGAAACAAAAAAATGAAAATGAAACTGTTTTTATTTTTCTTTAGCCTATTACTGAATATTCATACCTCTTCTGCAGCTCCTGTGCCAGAGCAAAAGAACCCGGATACGCCTCATGACAAGGCTATTCACGTTAAGGTCCACACTGGAGGGGAATATTGCTATGCCCCAGCATTTGTGAATGGTGAAAGTTACGTTTACATTGATAATTGCTCTTCTCCTAGCGTTAAATTCGCTCGATATGATCTCTTTCAAAGAATAGCTTGGAATGTAAAGGGCATTTGGCTATGCATGACTGCTCCTAGCTCCGTTACAGGAATTAACGGAAATTCCAATGCTAACTGGGATTATCTCCTCTTAAGACCCTGTGTTATCAACGATGAAAATCAACGCTGGATCATTGAAGGAAATGCATTTTATACAGCTGATAAAAAATTTCGTGTTAAAGACTATAAATGGTACACTTTTATTTCAAAAAACTCAGGTGATTACTACAATCATACCTTAAGCATGATGGATTCATGGGCAAAGATTATTGCTGCTCCAGTCAATATTAATATCAAAACTTTCGTGGGATGGAAATTCATCAGTGGCCCGAGCTTCTCTACTTATTATATTACGGACGATGGATCTAAATCAAATCTTTTTGATCTCTATTATAACCCAGACAATGGCCATATTTTCAGATATTTTCCTTCCACAGGAGCATTATCTTGTATGGCTTCCCAACAATCTACTTCAGATAATTGGAATTGGGTAAGATGGAAGTTTTGTGATGATACTGTTTCTGAAACCAAAGACATTGGTTACTGGGATATTTCTCAATTATACGGACGCGAAGGGCCACTTCTAGATCATCAAGGTAATTTTTTACGAGTTACGCAATATGGTACTAGTTGGGGTTTTCCTTACACAGTTAAACCTGATTACTTGAAAGCAGATACTCAAAATTCTCCTAAATCTGAATTTCTTTTTGCTTATGATTTTGATCGTTGGAGTCGCTATGTCAATGGAAATTTAGGGGATACACTAGCTTATTGCCCAGCTCCGGGAAAAAAGGAAAATATTGTACAGACTTTTACTTCAAAGACACGAAGTAAGCGGTCTTTACCTCCTGATTTTACTCTCACCAATGAATGGATACGAAGACTATATAACATAGCTAGAAGTTCTACTTTTGCAGGTCAAGAACATATTGCCTTTTGTGGCCCCTGTATGCTGCATACTCTGCAAATGCTCGCTGAATTGCAGGAAGATAATATAGGTAGACCTCGTCATAGTGGAGGTTATTTCTTTGATACACATGAAGGAGTGGATCCATTTATCTCATTTCGTACTAGATTTCCTGAACTTGCAACAAGACTTGAATCCACAATGTCTTACGTTAATCTACCTTTTCACACAGGAGAGAATACTTATACGCGAACAAGTAGAGTAACGCGCGCAACAGCATTGATGCTATTACCTCAATATAATTGGAGACCTTCAACTATGGCAAGAACAGAGGAAGAAATGAGAAGTAGACTTCAAGGCCTGTTAACTGCTCCTCCTGGAACAGCTTGGTATGTTTCAATTGTCAGGTCAAATAGAGATGGTACAAACGTTATTGGTCATGCCCAACCTATTTTAAGGACAAACCAAGGCTTAGTACTTATCCCTACAAACATACACATTTTGACTTTGGACCAATTCAGACATGTTCTTACCCCAACAACAAATATAGACGCATTAATACATTATCTTTCAGTTGGGAGAACTCAAATACTTCATTCACTCATAACCTATCAAATGGCCCAACTTGATGAAATTCCTTTAAGTCTTTATGTCTCTCAAAGAGATTGCACCGGAGAAGGAGATCATAGAAGAGGCAATAGACAATTACCAAGAGCTTCTTTGCTTAATCAGTGTGGCAGTGGCAGATGTGCGATTCAATAAAAATTAATATTGTTGAAATAATAAAAGAGTCTGGTAAAAAATAATAAAATTAAGCTAATGCGAATTTTTTTCTTTCAAAATCAAAGAATGCTAGACTCTTTCAAGAAAGATTAATATCTATTAAAATAGCATTTTTTTTACAAAATTATTTTTCTTCAATTAGGGTGATTGCTATTTTCCCTACCTCAAAAAATAAGCTTTTAGAGAAGGCATAATGATTTTTAGGTATTTTGTGCTTTAAATCTTAATTTATAAAGTACTCTATAGCTTTAACCTATTTTCAAAGAGATGCGGATTCTCAACAGGAAGTTGTTCTCGTGCTTTTTGTAATCGTTTAATAATTTCATCAATTTTGGAGTGAGAACAAAAAGATTTTTAATTATAGAAAAAACGCTGCTTTTCTTCACCTTTACAAGAGCATTGTGTTTGAATTTGATATATCTACTGCATAATGAGATAAATAATCAACTAATGTAGATGTAACTCATTTATATTTATTTTTTTATCTGCCTCCTGTACTTTTTTAAGGATCAAAGAAAAAACGAACAGGTGCATAAAAAATAAAATTTGTTGTTTCTTTTAAGACATTGCTACCGTCAGCAAACATTGCTTGACTAGGTGAAAGTTCCGTACCGCGCATAATTGTCGAGGCTAAAGAACCTTCTCGAGACAGAGCCATTAATGTTGGTGAAGAAGCAAATACATTATGGGCTCCACCATCAATGTTAGAGACATCAAGCACAGCTATTCCATTTTTCCGTAACATTTCAATACTTAAACCATCTCCTACACGAGAATGTCCCCCTGTGAGACGCCCTGAAACAGCAAGAGCTTTATCCTTACGAGATACTAAAACAGCTGTTGGATGCGGTAACTTTTTAATATCATTAAATTGACGCTCAAACACATCAATATCAATATCTGGTGCAGCCATTAAAAAACTTGTAATACGGCGAATTGGTTTATACTTTCTTTGCAAAGCTAAAGTTCTGAATGCTTCCATTATAACAAAATTGCCCATTGAATGTGCGATAACAGAAATTTGATCAGCATCCGTTTCACTAATAACTGTTAAAAGCTCTATTAGTCCATCACGTGCAAAATTAGCACTATCACGATCATATACATAAAGAGGTATCGCTCCAGCAGAAGGCCATGAATAATGCACAGTCACCACATCTAAAGAATAATCATACACAAACTGAGCTGCATGAAATGTACCATCAGCAAAATTGTTATTATAACCGTGAATGAAAAGGAAAATTTCTCTTTTTCCTTTTTTCTTTTTCGCTAACTCAATATTTAATTTCCTCTTAAAATGTTCCTTGTCACTATACTTCTGTAAAGCAGCAGCCGCAAAATATTTATCATGAGTAGGTTTATATGTATTTGTTTCAACTCTACCTTTCACATGTTGTTGCGGAATTCCTACATCAACACGATTATAGTGCACTTGCTTTGACCGCTCTGATCCATAAGGTTGAGAATAACTATTTTGCATCATGCGACTTGTTGCAACATACACTGGAATAATAGCTTTTGGAAGAACTGGCCCGTCTTCAACTTCTCTTTGCACCGCAATCATAGATGGTGTTGCATTTATCCCATGCCAAAGAACAGCACGTTTATTACCACATGCTGCAAGCAGAGCAATACAAATAAAAAGCATGGAATACTTTAAAAATGTTATATATTTCACAGAATCCCACCATATTGTAGATCTATCTACATTTGCTAAGTAATAATTTAAAAGTGTAAATGGTGCGGTCGAGAAGACTCGAACTTCCACGAGTTTCCTCACAGCGACCTCAACGCTGCGCGTCTACCAATTCCGCCACGACCGCACACGGCAAAAAGTTAAGATATATAACTCTTCGGCATTTAACAAATCATACAGAAAGGTACAAGTCTATTCTTAGTTTTTTATAATTTATTTTAATTTAATCACTAAAATACCCTTTCAATAAATTACCTAATTGTATACTTCAATGTATCCCACGGATTATTCTCATGAAATTGGCCTGCGCAACTTGATCTTTTTCATAATAACCATGAAAGCTTGTTGTTATTGTTGTTGCTCCTTGCTTTTGTACACCTCTCATAGCCATGCACATATGTTCAGCTTCAATCAACACTGCAAGACCGCGAGGTTTTAGATATTTTTTCAAACTATTAGCTACTTGAGCTGTCATAGTTTCCTGTGTTTGCAAACGACGAGCAAAAACATCTATGACGCGCGCAATTTTTGAAAGACCAACAATTTTTTTATCAGGAAGATATGCTACATGAACTTTACCAATTATTGGAATCATATGATGCTCACAATGTGAATAAAAGGAAATATCTTTTACGATTACCGGCTCATTATATCCTCCAACTTCTTCAAAAACTACGCCTAAAATTTCATCAACGGATTCACCATAACCAGAAAATAATTCCTTATAGACTTTAGCAATACGCTTTGGAGTCTCTAAAAGTCCTTCTCGATCTGGGTTTTCCCCTACCCATAACAATAATGTGCGAATCGCCTTTTCTACTTCTTTCAAGCTAGGGCACTCCCCAGATAAAGACAGGTCTGCAGCCACTTTTTCCACGGCACTATGCATTTAAAAACTCCAGCTTCTTTTGTACAAAACATTATGTACCTATTCATTTTACTCTATAGTAATCCTTATGTAGGTAAATGAAAAGCTTGAACAATGAAAACTTTTAAAATTTTAGACAAAGCCTATGATTGACAATATCTATAGTCATACAATCCTTAAATATGCTGCCTGTATAAGCAGAATTGGGCGTCTTAATAACCCTGATGCAACGTCAAAAAAACATACCCGTCTTTGTGGCTCAACGGTTCTTGTAGATCTCAAAGTAGATAACAATATTATTACAGATTTTTCTCATGAGGTGAATGCATGCGTGCTCGGACAAGCTTCATCTTCGATTTTGGCTCATCATGTTATTGGTAAAAAAACACAAGATATCAAAATGTTACATAAAATTATACAATATATGTTAATAAAAAATGGACCTCCCCCTCCCGCTCCATTTGAAGCATTTTCTTGTTTGCAACCTATTAAAGATTATAAAGAACGCCACGCATCAACACTGCTTACCTTTGACGCAGTTATAGATTGTATTGAACAAATTGAAGAAAAAACAAATGATTGAACAACATCCAAAACAAAGAAAAATACAAACCAGAAATTATGCAGGTCCCTGGCGCAAAACACCTGGGCGATTACTTGGCACAGGATTAATACGCCTTTATCAAATAACACTTTCCAACTTTACAGGAAATCAGTGCCGCTATATGCCAACATGTTCAGAATATACCTATGAAGCGATCGCACGTCATGGTTTGTGGGCTGGTGCCTGGATGGGTTTTTTTCGTATCGTATGTTGTAATCCTTTTGGAACACATGGCTTTGATCCAGTGCCTACTTCCCTTGGTTCTTCTTATTATTTCTATAAACCTTGGTGCTATCGGAAAATTTCTACTAAACACAATAAATAATTTCTTTTCTTTTTGTTCTTTTATGCATATTGTCAGGGAATTAATTTGTTATCTTTACTTCATCACTAAGTTTTCACTAAACCATCTGCAATCGTTGGCGGAACTGGATTAAAGAGGTGCTATAATGTCTTTCTCTGTTTCTCTTTTTTTTCCTGACGGCTCACAACGTGACTGTCTTGCTGAAATAACAGGTTTAGAGTTAGCCAAGTCTATTTCTAAGTCACTCGCAAAAAAAGCAGTTGCTTATAGCCTTAACGGTATCATTAGAGATCTTTCAGATCCATTAGAGCAATCTGGTCAGGTAGAAATTATCACCCGTGATGATCCACGCGCACTTGAATTGATACGCCATAGTTGCGCACATGTTCTTGCCGAAGCAGTACAGGAACTGTTTCCTGAAACGCAAGTTACAATCGGACCAGTTATTGAAAATGGTTTTTATTATGACTTTGCACGTCAACAACCTTTTACACTAGAAGATCTTAACACCATTGAAAAGAAAATGCGTGAAATTATTCAACGCAATAAATTTTTTAAGAAGGAAATTTGGTCTCGTGAAAAAGCAAAAAAGATTTTTTCTGACAAAGGTGAGCTTTATAAAGTTGAACTTATTGATGCTATTCCTGAAGATCAAGATCTGAAAATCTATTATCAAGGTGATTGGTTTGATCTTTGTCGTGGTCCGCATGTACCATCTACTGGTCAAATTGACAATGCTTTTAAATTGATGAAAGTCGCAGGTGCTTATTGGCGTGGTGATGCAAATAACCCTATGTTGACAAGAATCTATGGTACAGCATTTTCCAACGAAAATGATTTAAAAGCCTATCTTAATATGCTGGAAGAAGCTGAAAAACGTGATCACCGTCGTTTAGGGCGCGAAATGGATCTATTTCATTTTCAAGAAGAAGGCCCGGGCATGATCTTCTGGCATCCAAAGGGTTGGAAAATGTTTCAAAATTTGGTCAGCTATATGCGTAGACGCCTTGATGAACACAAGTACGACGAAGTTAATGCACCTCAAGTTCTTGATAAATCACTTTGGGAAACATCTGGTCATTGGGGATGGTATCAAGAGAATATGTTCAAAACAATCCCTGCTGCTAATGATTGGGATGACGAACATGTTTACGCCCTTAAACCAATGAACTGCCCTGGTCATGTGCAAATTTTTAAACATGGTTTAAAATCTTATCGTGATTTGCCCATCAGACTTGCTGAATTTGGCCTCCTTCACCGTTACGAACCCTCAGGTTCTTTGCACGGTCTCATGCGTGTACGTAGTTTTACACAAGATGATGCACATGTTTTTTGTACAGATGAGCAATTAGCTGATGAATGCCTCAAGATTAATGACCTTATTTTGTCAACCTATGCTGATTTTGGTTTTGAAGAAATTATTCTCAAACTCTCAACGCGCCCAGAAAAACGCGTCGGTTCTGATGAATTATGGGATCACGCTGAAAATATTATGATGTCTGTTCTCAAAACCATTGAGAAAGAAGCAAAAGGACGCATAAAAACAAGCATTCTTCCAAGAGAAGGTGCTTTTTATGGACCAAAATTTGAATATACATTAAAAGACGCTATCGGCCGTGAATGGCAATGTGGAACAACACAAGTCGACTTTAATCTTCCTGAACGCTTTGAAGCATTCTATATCAATAAAAATTCAGAAAAATGCCAGCCTGTGATGATCCATCGAGCTATTTTTGGATCAATGGAGCGTTTTTTAGGTATATTAATCGAGAATTTTGCCGGACATATGCCGCTTTGGCTTGCTCCTCAACAAATCATTGTTGCAACAATTACATCTGACGCAAATGAATATGCAGAAAAAGTGACGGAAAAACTCAAAGCTTCTGGCCTTTTAGCTATACCAGACCTTCGTAGTGAAAAAATTAACTATAAAATACGTGAACACTCTTTACAAAAAGTCCCTGTAATCCTCATATGCGGTAAACGCGAATCTGAAACAAACAGTGTAAATATGCGCCGTTTAGGAAGCATGAATCAAATTTCTTTGCCGATAAACCAAGCAATTGAACAACTTACAAATGAAGCAACTCCACCAGATCTACGCCGGCGGTTTATGAATAGCTAATGAACTCAAAGTAATGAAGTTATGTAATCCAAACAATTTCATCACTATTGTATCCTATCAAGTACACGCTTACATTCAATTAATTCAAAGAGTGCTTCCTGCAATAACGCCCTATCAGTTTTGTCTTGGTGACTATTAACAGCACCGACAGACTCTTCTTCCTCACCCTTCATAAATTCAAAAAGTCCAAATGCTGACTTCTTTTTTGATTGAGTTTGGATAGATTCAGAGAATTTCTCTGCATGTTTTTTTTCTATCAAAACATTCATGGCATCAAGATCACCACTGCCTATTGCAATAACAAAAGCAGTACCATTTTCTTTCAAAAGGCGCTGAACTCCCTTTATAGTGTAACCCTGACCATAAAGTAACTGTTTAATACCATTGAGAAAATCTATATCAACAGGGCGATAATAGCGCCTTCCACCTCCACGCTTTAGTGGCTTGATTTGAGAAAAGCGTGTTTCCCAAAATCTTAATACATGCTGTGGCAATCCTAATAATTCAGCTACTTCGCTAATTGTACGAAAAGCGTCAGGACTCTTGTCCATTTCATAATAACCTTATCTAAAATTATATCAAATGATTTGATAATAATTAACCAAATTCAAATTTTTTACCAAGTTTAGCTACAAATAAGAGCCGTACTTCAATAAGAATCCTTCAACAAAAGCAAAAATCCCATCTGATAAGATTCTTAATAAGCTCAGGCAATCCAATACTATGATTTATGTAAAATTATTTTTGTTTCGCGCAATGCGCATCTAAAATTCTTTGCTTAAGTATATTTGCAGCTTTAAATGTCACAATACGCCGTGGTGGAATCGGCGCTTCAATACCAGTTTTGGGATTACGCCCAATCCGTTCACTTTTACTGCGAACTTGAAAAGTCGCAAAAGAAGATAATTTAACCATTTCACCTTTCACAAGTGAATTGCTAATTTCACTTAAAATCAATTCAACCAACGCAGCTGATTCAGTGTATGACAAGCCTACTTTTCTGCAAACCGCACTCGCTAAATCTGCACGCGTCACCGTCCTACCTGTCATCATATTCACCTATCAACTATTTGAAATTATAAAGTGATTTATAAATCTTATTCAATTCTAGTCAAGTTACTAAATTTTACCAACGAATAAGCACTGCTCCCCATGTAAATCCACCTCCCATAGCTTCCAACAGGACTAAATCTCCTTTTTTAATTCTTCCATCTTGTACAGCAGCTGCTAAAGCTAGCGGTACAGATGCCGCAGACGTATTACCATGTTGATCAACAGTAATTACAACCTTATCTATTTTGATTCCTAACTTTTTAGCTGATGCTTCAATAATGCGCTTATTGGCTTGATGGGGTACAAACCAATCTAATTGAGAGGGAGTCATACCGACAGCAGCAAAACAATCATCAACCACATCGATTACTATACCAACTGCATGCTTAAAGACTTCTTGTCCTTTCATGCGTAAATAACCTGTTGTTTGCGTTGTCGAAGGACCACCATCAGCATACAACTTATCTATATAGGCACCATTAGAGCGCAATTTTGTAGACAATATTCCGCGATCGACAGCAACATTCCCTTCAACTTCTTGTGCCTCTAAAATAGCTGCTCCTGCACCATCACCAAACAAAACACACGTTGTACGGTCTTGCCAATCTAAAATTCGAGAAAATGTTTCAGATCCAATAACTAGAACTCTTTCGGCTTCTCCACTACGTAAATAAACATCTCCTGTTGTTAACGCAAAAATAAAGCCGGAACAAACAGCTTGAACATCAAAAGAAAAACCGTGACTCATTCCCAAAGCATGTTGAATTTCAACAGCAGAAGAAGGAAAAGTACGATTAGGTGTTGAAGTCGCCAAAATAATACAATCAATATCTTTGATTGTCATTCCAGCATTGGTAAGTGCTGCCTGTGCAGCTTCTATACCTAAAGAAACGGTTGTTTCATTTTCACTAGCAATGTAACGCTGATGAATACCTGTACGCTGAACAATCCATGAATCAGATGTTTCAACAAACTTCGCAATCTCATCATTCGACAATTTTTTTTTAGGTAAGGCGCTTCCTACACCACGCATAACCGATCGTATCATTCGGCTCTAACCCTCTTCCTGAAATTTTTTATCTACACTAAAAATACTAATCATATTGTTTCCTTATCAATCACAGATTCACCTTCATTATTCAAAAACATCGCTTTTTTTTCATGAAAGCATTGCAAATCTGTAATTATTTTTTTCAAAAGCTCGTTGTTAACCATCTCATAACCGATACGAATAGCAGAAGAAAAATCACTAGCACTGGCACTACCATGACTTTTTACAACAACACCATTCAAACCTAGAAGCACGCCACCATTAACTCGATCAAGATCTACCTTTTGTTTTAGTTTACGAAAGGCACTTTGCGACAATAAATAACCAAAGCGTGAAAAAATAGAACTACGCATAGCATTCTTTAAAAGCTCGGAGATTTGTTGCACAGTTCCTTCTGCAACTTTTAAAGCAATGTTACCGGAAAAACCTTCAGTTACAACAACGTCAACCATCCCTTTTCCAATATCATTGCCTTCAATAAATCCTTTATACTCTAATCCTTCAAATTGCACCTTACTTAATATTGTTCCAGCTTTTTTGATTTCATCACAACCTTTAACTTCTTCAATACCCACATTTAAAAGTCCAATAGTTGGTTTTTTTACATTATACAAAGAACGAAACATACTAGCGCCCATCACTGCAAAATCAACTAATTGATTAGCCGATGCACCAATCGTTGCTCCAATATCTAAAACGATACTATCATTACGAAGAGTTGGCCAAATACCAGCAATTCCAGGACGCTCAGTTTCCGCCATCATTTTTAAACAAAAATAGGACATTGTCATAAGCGCACCAGTATTACCAGCAGAAACACAGAAATCAGCTTCACCATTCTTCACAACCTCAATCGCATGCCACATCGATGATTTACCGCGTCCAATGCGAAGCGCCTGACTTGGTTTCTCATCCATACGTGTATAGCTCTCTGTAGCATAAAAATGAGATACTGAAAGCAAATCAGGGTATTTTTTTAAAACTGGCTCAACAGCTTCATCTACCCCATAAAACAAAAAATGAACCTTTGGCAAATATTTCTGCGCAATTGCTGCTCCTGCAATTGTAACTTCTGGGCCATAATCACCACCCATGACATCCACAGAAATTCTAATCACGCTTGTCATCTCCTATCTCTTAAAACTTTACATTACAATTTTTTGACATTCATAATATAATCACTACGCAGAAATACTGTTTTATACCAGTATCATACGATAGTAAAATAGACATTTATAAGTATTTACAATCATCTCCATTCTTTTAAAATAGAAAATGGTGATGATTTTTTTTCAATATCTTCTGAATTTTTAAGAACATTCATATGTATATTTTCTTTACGTGGATAACGATCAATAGATAATTCAAAAAATTCTTCCACAATTGTACCAATATCAATCTTATCACCATAAAAAATTTCTGGCGCATCTGGTCCTTCTGCATCTAAAAATAATTCACCTGTACCCTCTAACATTCCAGGTTTTACTAAATTTGACCCATCAGGAACAAATACAACTTCAATATTTTCATGGATATTATTTTCTAAAGACTCCAACGTAACAACACATGATTGTATTATGTTCGCTCTTAATGAACCTTTTACGTAAACCCCACGCTTTTTCCATGGTAAAATTTGAAATTTCCCTTCACAAAATTTTACTTCAAGTAAATCATGATTCTTAGCTAAATGAGCACATTCTTGCTGATCTGCACAAATATGAACTTTTATACCTTTAACAGATAATGAGCTTACTGAAACTGGATAAGAAAGAGCAAACGTCATTTGAGAAACATTTTGAATATTCATTCACAACTCCACTCTATGAAAGACTGTAATACACTAACTTCCCTTTAGCCAGATTATATTTTATGAACCATTTTCCTTATATGTAAGTGAAATAATTTATCCTGTATTAGAAAAGCCTAGTGGTTCAACTATTGCGGATTATATTAAATTAAGTTAAAAGTAGGAAACAACTTAAAATTACCTTCTTACCTGTATGTTCTAAATGTAAAATAAAGATGTCATTATTTCAGACGCCCAATATAGCAATTTCAGCTAAATGTAAATTATTGATTATTCCACTCATAGCAAGCCTAATAGCACTTTCTGGTTGTAGTAACTTAAGCCAAGTTTATAAGGAAGGTTATATTCTTGATCAAAGTGCTCTTGATTCCATCTCTATTGGATCAAGTCAGGAACAGGTTCTTTTATCTCTAGGATCTCCTTCATTAAAAACAAAATATGATAATGAGGTTTTCTATTATATTTCACAAATTCGATACCGTGGAATGCAATTCATGAAAACTAAAATCGTTGATCGTAAGGTTTTGACTATTTATTTTGATAACAATAATCAAGTTGAAAGAATAGCTAATTATGGCTTACAAGACGGTCGGGTATTTGATTTCATCACACAAACAACGCCAACCAGTAGTAAAGATCAGTCTTTTTTGATGCAATTTATCAAAGGTTTTAACAAAACACCGGTTAACTAATGATCCGTTTTAATTAATTCTTATAAATCTTAGTTATATTGCAATCGTGTTACATTTTTTATAGACGACTATTTTTTGCTATATTGTCAAGAACTGCATTTACAAGTTTTGGTTCATCAGCTTCAAAAAATGCTTTTGCTATATCAACATATTCATTTATGATAACTGCAATAGGGACTTCTTTACGGTTTATCAACTCCCACAAACCTGCACGCAAAATTGCTCGTAATATTGAATCCAATCGTGAAAGTGACCACTCTTCAGAAAGCTGTTGATGAAGCATAGGATCGAGTTTCTTTTGATCTCGTACAACACCAGCAATAATAGCTCGAAACCATTGAAAATCAGCATCAAGATACTGATCACCATCAATCTCTTTTCCTAAACGATAAGCCTCATACTCAGCTGCTGTTTCCATAACACCAGTGCCAACTATATCCATTTGATAAAGAGCCTGCACTGCAGAAAGCCTTGCTGCTCCGCGTTTATTAACCAAACACGGAGAATATTTTATATTAGTCATAACTTAACAATTATCTCCAAATCGCTTTTTTAAAGCGACCATACGTAAAGCAGCCTCTGCAGCAAAACCACCTTTATTTTTTTCATCCTGTTTTGCACGCACCCATGCTTGTTTTTCATTTTCGACGGTTACAATACCATTTCCAATAGCCAATTGTTGATGAACAGTTAAATCCATCAAGGCGCGGCAAGCATTATCCGCAACAATCTCAAAATGATATGTTTCACCCCTAATAACACAACCAAGTGCTATATAACCATCATAAAATACTGTCTTATCTTTTTCAGCAAAAGCTATTGCAGCAGGAATTTCTAATGCTCCTGGAACTGTTATAATATCATAACTTACTCCAGATTTTTGCAAAACACTTACTGCACTGGCAAGAATCTCATCAGAAAGCTCATTATAAAAACGTGCTTCAACAATCAACAAATGCGGATTTATATGTAATTTTTGAGTCATAAAAAAACTTTCATGAAAAAATAAATATATTTGAAATGACGCAATATCAAATCCAAAACAGTATGATAATTTTTGAGGTCACTCATCTTTTATTTTAAAATTAGAAAGTCTAGCAACATAACGAGCAAATTGATCAACTTCTAAATTCACTTGATCTCCAACTTTAGCTTGCCCCCACGTCGTCATTTCAAGTGTATGACGAATAATAAGAACATCAAAAACATTATCTTCAACAGAATTAACAGTCAAAGATGTACCGTTAAGTGCAACAGAACCTTTTTGTGCAATAAAAGGCGCTAACTGTTCTGGAACTTGTAAACGAAAACAAACCATATCCCCTTCATTTTTCTGATTAATGATCTTAGCTAAACCATCCACATGACCAAAAACCAAATGCCCTCCCATTTCATCACCAAGCCGTAATGAACGTTCTAGATTGACAAAAGTCCCCTTTTTCCACTGTGAAAGATTTGTCAAACGCAATGTTTCTTCCCAAGCTTCTACAGCAAACCAATGAGAACTCTTTTGTGTTAATGCACATTCAACGACTGTCAAACAAATACCTGAACATGCAACTGATGCACCAATTTTTAAATTTTCTAGGTCATAATGAGTCGAAATATTTAAACGCACACCTTGTGCCAAAGATTGAATTTCTTCAACACAACCGATACCCATTACAATCCCTGTGAACATAATACCTTACGCCTCCATCTACACAAACGGTCATTTTCTAACATTTTCGTCTCAATTTCATTAAATTCCGAAAGATAATTTTCAAAATAAGGAGCCTTAATACGATCTTCACCTAAAATAATTGACACATAAAAACATATTAAATGATCTACATAACCAGCATTTAAAAATTTTTCTCCTGTCTCTGCTCCTCCTTCAAGCAAAACGCTATTAATTCCAAGCTGACAAAGAAGTTGTAAAATAGAAAGAGGTTGCATGAAATTATTGCTTATTTCTATCGAATGCACACATACACCATATTGCTCTAGTTTCATTTTTTTTCTTTGATTCGAAGGAGTATCACTACAAATAACCCACGTAGGAACTTGTGTTGCTGTCTGAATAACTTGTGCATCCAATGGAATACGTAAATCTTTGTCTAAAATAACACGTATAGGCGAACGCATTTCAAGCTCTTGCAAACGGCAAGTTAATTGCGGATCATCTGCTAATATAGTGCCAATACCAACCATTATAGCATTATGTCGAGCACGCAAAATATGTGTATATGTATGAGAAGCTGCTCCACTAATTTTTATCCCTCTCTGCCCTTTTTTTCCTATACCATTATCTGCAGAGATTGCCATCTTTAAAGTTACTTCACAACGTTTCAACTTCTTGGCACATAAATAAGCACTTAACACTTCAGAGGATTCTTTTTTTAAAATCCCTTTAACAACTTCAATACCAGCAGCTTGTAAAAGAGCAATACTACGACCACAAACTCGCTCATCTGGGTCAATCAGAGCAATAACAACCCGTGCAATACCTGCATCAATAAGTGAATCAACACATGGTGAAGTTTCTCCATAATGCACGCAAGGCTCTAGAGTAATATAAGCAGTAGCCCCTTTAGACAATGGACCCGCCATCTGCAAAGCCTGCACTTCAGCATGGGGTCTTCCATGAAGAGCTGTTACACCATAGCCAACAATAAATGGTCCTATACCGTCACTTCGCACAATTAAGGCACCAACAGAAGGATTTTCGTTAGTAAGGCCGACATGACGTTCTGCCAAACGAATAGCTGCGGCCATAAATCGATAGTCTTGTGCTTTTTTATTCATCAAAACAAGATTCTATATCCGCTACATCTTTTGCCAATTCATCGATAATGTCATGAAAATCACTTGCATTACGAAAATCGTGATATACTGAAGCAAAACGAATGTAAGCAATATCATCGATTCTTTTTAAAGATTCCATAACAAGATACCCAATTTTTCCTGAAGCTATCTCAGGTTCTCCAAGACTTTCAAGGCGGCGCACAATACCAGAAATCGCTCGTTCAATACGATCAGGATCAATATTGCGTTTACGCACTGCCAAATCAACTGATTTCATTAATTTATCACGATTAAACAGCTCACGTCGACCACTTTTCTTTAAAACTAAAAGCTCACGTAATTGAACACGCTCAAAAGTTGTAAAACGACCACCACAAACAGAACACATACGCCGACGGCGAATTACCGCTCCTTCTTCTGCAGGACGTGAATCCTTAACCTGTGTATCCTCACATTGACAGTAAGGGCAACGCATCTTTTTATGCCTCAATAAGTATAATGTTAAGAGTAAAAAGGAAAATTATCTGTTATATTTTTTACCTTTTTCTTAACAGCTGCTTCAACTGAAAAATTTTCATCATCATTTTTTGCTCTTGTTAGGCCATCAAGAATTTCTGAAATTAAATCACTAATTTGAATAAATTCATTTTCTGCAAAACCACGCGTTGTCGCAGCAGGTGTGCCCAAACGAATACCTGAAGTTACAGATGGTGATTCAGGATCAAAAGGAATATTATTTTTGTTACAGATAATACTAGCGCGCTCCAAAGCTAACTCCGCACGTTTTCCTGTTAGGCCTTTGTTACGTAAATCAACTAACAATAAATGATTATCTGTACCACCAGAAACAATCATAAAACCATTATTTTGTAAGCTCTTTGCTAAAATTTTAGCATTAGCAACAACTTTGGCTGCATAGTCTTTGAAAGCAGGTTGTAAAGCTTCCCCTAATGCAACTGCCTTAGCAGCAATCACATGCATTAAAGGACCGCCTTGAAGACCAGGAAAAACTGCTGAATTGATTTTCTTGGCTAAAACTTCATCATTCGTCAATATCATACCACCACGAGGACCACGGAGTGATTTATGTGTTGTAGTAGTAACAATATGTGCATATGGTATAGGTGATGGATGAACACCACCAGCAACTAAACCTGCAATATGAGCCATATCAACGACTAAATAAGCCCCAACCTCATCTGAAATTTCACGGAAGCGTTTCCAATCCCATATACGTGAATAAGCTGTGCCACCTGCAAAAATAAGTTTTGGTTTATGCTCTTTTGCAAGACGTTCAACGGACTCTATATCAAGTAACTGATCCTCTTGACGCAAACCATAAGCAACACGATTAAACCACTTTCCTGACATGTTAACGGGTGAGCCATGGGTAAGGTGACCACCAGCACTCAAATCTAACCCCATAAATGTATCACCAGGATGAAGAAAAGCTAAAAATACAGCCTGATTCATCTGGCTTCCAGAATTAGGTTGAACATTAGCAAACGCAGCACCAAAAAGCGTCTTTGCTCTTTCAATAGCTAACTCTTCAATGCAATCAACAAAATGACAGCCACCATAATAACGCTTTCCTGGATAACCTTCCGCGTATTTATTGGTCAAAACAGATCCTTGTGCTTCAAGCACTGCTTTTGAAACAATATTTCCTGATGCAATTAACTCAATTTCATCACATTGACGTCGAAGCTCACCACTAACTGCATCAAAAACTGCAGCATCAACGGTTTGCAAAGTATCATTAAAAAAATACTGTTGTAGGTCATTTTCTCTCTTAATCATAAACAATCCTAACACTAAAGAGATAGAGTAATTGGACAGTAACACAGCACACTACACAAGCCAAATATCTTGGTCACATTTTCACCCTAAAATTATAAACACAGTAAGATAGTTGTCTTATGTCATATAAGGTTAATTTCAGCGTAACAAAAATAAATGATGCCAAACAAGTACTGAATTTTTGTTGCAACATTTTTCATGAAAACGAAGCAAATTCATAGTATTCAAATCTTTAATCATGTAAATTAAACGCAGTGTGATAAGCTAAATTTGATAGCGAAGAGATTGTTTCAAGGCAAATATAATGGCAACAAAAATTTTTATTGATGGTGAGCACGGAACAACCGGACTTCAAATACAAAAGAGACTAGCAGCGCGTTCTGATTTAGAATTACTCTCAATTCCTCACGTAGATCGGCATAACATTGATCTGCGGTATGATTACTTTAATCAAGCAGATATTGCTATCTTATGTCTTCCAGATGATGCTGCACGTGAAACAATAAAATTGCTTAAAAATAATAAAAAAATTAGAATTATTGATAGTTCAACAGCACACCGTACTGCAACAAATTGGGTTTATGGTTTTCCTGAAATGACAGCAAAACAAAAAAAATGCATTCAAGCAGCCCGTTATGTTGCCAATCCCGGGTGTTACCCTACTGGTGCAATCAGCTTGCTTAGACCATTACGCGAAGCAGGTCTTCTAGATGCTCACTACCCAATATCCATTAATGCTGTCTCTGGCTATACGGGTGGCGGTAAACAATTGATTGCACAAATAGAAAACAAATCCCAACAAGATTCTCTTCAAAGCAATTATTTTATTTATGGCCTTAATCTCAAACATAAACACTTGTCAGAAATTAAAATCCATGGGTGGATCAATAAAACACCTATTTTTGTGCCAAGTGTTGGTCGTTTCCCGCAAGGAATGATTGTCAATCTTCCCCTACATCGTCATTTATTTACAAAATCAGCTAACTGCTCTAATTTGCGTGAAATTTTCAATGTTCATTATGAGGGTCAAAATATCGTATCAATTGCATCACAAGAAGAAACTGAAACATTAACTAAATTAGACCCAGAATGCTTAGCCCATAAAGACAATATGAAAATTTTTGTTTTCAGTGATGAAAGTGAAGGGATTTTCAATCTGTGTGCTGTGTTAGATAATCTAGGAAAAGGCGCATCTGCAGCAGCTGTTCAAAATCTTAACTTAATGCTTTTAAATAGCTAAATTTTTCTTAAGACAAATTCCTATTCAACAACACGGTAAGCTCCTTTTGTTGCTCGCCAATGCATCACCGAAAAGCACAAGACAATTAATGCTCCCCCTTGATGAATAAGCCCCAAACTGATTGGCACTTCATGTAATAATGTTATGATGCCTAAAAATGCTTGGATAACAATCATGATGCATAAAAAAATTGCACGATGAGCATGAGCTGAATGCGGTACATTTTTCTGTACATATAGAGCATGAATAATCGCTGTAATAAATAAAAAATAAGCAAAACAACGATGAATAAATTGAACAGTTAATGGATTTTCAAAAAAATTGAGCCAAACTGGATCATGATTCAATAATCCGTCCGGTACAATTTGGCCATCCATCAACGGCCATGTATTATAGACCTTACCCGCGTGAAGACCTGCTACTAGAGCACCAAAATAGATTTCAACTAAAATAAGGAATACAAGCCAACCTGCAAAATGTTGAACTCCCTGATTTGCTGGTTTTTCTGAATATTCTTCTAAACCTCGAGATAAATATGTGACAAAAATAATTACAAGACATGCAGCTATAAGATGAATGGCTAAACGGTACTGACTAACGCTTGTCAGATTGCTTTGACCAAGGCCTGATGCAACCATCCACCAGCCAATAATACCTTGCATAGCAATTAGAATTGGCACAACAAGAAGCTGAAGAAAAATGTTTTTTTCAATACGCTTGGTAATCCCCAAAAAAACTAAGCCTAATAAAGCTACAAGACCAACAAAACGTCCAAGAACACGATGTCCCCACTCCCACCAAAAAATGACCTTAAACGCATTTAAGGTCATATCACGATTAAGCACCTTATATTGGGCTATTTGTTGATACTTTAAAAATTCTTCCTGCCATTGATTGATACCAATTGGCGGAATCATACCATGAATTGGCTTCCATTCAGTAATTGATAACCCAGAACCCGTTAAACGGGTAGCGCCTCCTACTAAAACAATTGCGAAGCAAAACAATAAAATAGTATAGAGCCACATCTGAATCTTTTTCCTATTTTGTTTTTGCAGTGGCGTTAAAGTAATATTATTCAATTTCTTTATTGCCATTTGTTATTGCCTCCAATTTATCCCTTACTGGAAAATACTTTTCAGCTCTAAATGCTAAATTTTAACTTTTTCAATAGGGTGAGCGCTCCTTCGTGAAAAATCAAATATCTTTTAATCATCATTTTCATTGAATAATATTTAAGACGGAATTACGCGATAAATATTCCTTGGAAATCTAGATGTCATCTGCATTATCCAGTCATATTCATTAAGAGCAACACCACAAATATAATATTCTGTTGACCGCGCAATTTGCTCAAAACCGTATTTAGGTTCGTTACCTATTTCCAAAATGATCACATCGTAATCTTTTTTAAATCCTTCAAGTATGCTAAGAATTTCGTGCGAAAAATTTTGCGCACGGATAGCACTCGCTAGCCCCCGTGGAAGTATATCAACCCCTGCATCGTAATCACGATAAATAACGTCTTGCAATTGCGCATCACCTATTAAAATATCGCTTAATCCCCTATGTGGTCCAATCACTTTTTCTATTTTCTGACCTGAAATATCTACCAACAAAACTGTTTTTCTATCTTCTATAAGATGGAGAGATAATTTTGCTGCTATTCGTGCAGCCTCTGGTCCAATTATTGAAACAACCGTTGAAGAGTGAGATTTTAAAAAATTAGACAATGTTTTCATTGTGATAAAAGATTCAAAGGTTTTTATTGCCTTAGATAATAAAATATTCTCACTTTTTTTTAAATTTTCTTCCCTTGATTCAGTTGTTTTATCTTCAAAATATTTTTGAAACAATAACAGCCCCCCCAAAAAAGCAATGAAACTCGCAAAAAGAACAAAAAGAACATTTTTTCCATAAAAATCTACAAAAGAAATCAGAGTCACCGCTACCGGGGTTACTATATGAATCTTTATATTTTTTGATAAAGAACGATAAGCACTTATTTGTTTATTTTGTGCATCTATTACTGCCTTTACATCATTTTCTAAGGTATTCAGCATTTGATTTAAGGATTGATGCTGGTCATTGACAAAAGTGCTAATTCTTTTGCTTAGCTGTCTTTCAAAATCTCTTGCAATCATCTCATCCGAACGAATTTGACTAACAATCTGCAAAATTGTATCTTCCAGTTGAACAGAAAGTGCTTCTGATTCAGCAATTATTGCCTTAATTTGTGGACTTTTCCAACCCAATTGTGCCACCATGTGAGCTTTTTGTGTTGCCAAAAGATCAAGCTTTTCTTTTAATGTAACAATAGCTGAGTTTTTTGCAATAAATGATAAGGATAATAAAGATTGATTATTCTTCTTCATCATCTCAATATTTGAACTCAAAATTGTAAAATGAATACGTTTTAAAGTTGCATCTGTTAATTGCACATAGAACTTATTAAGCTTTACCTGTTTTGCATCATAATAAATTGTAGAACCGATAGATGAACGAAAATCTTGTACTATATTAAGTAATAATTTCTTATCATATTGTTGTCTAATATCCTGTATTGCAGACAATGATTTTTGATTCTGCTTGATAATTTCTTTTGAAAAACCAGAAAATAGAGATTCTAAACCTTTTTGCGCCTCTTCAGCAGTTTCTGCTTTAAATGCAAGATTAATCAAATCACCATTACGGGACAGAAGAATAGTGTCATGAAAATCTGTCTCACTTACTTCATCAGAAGACAATAAGAATTTAATGATAGTATCACTTTCACTACTCGGTAATGGCATTCCACTGGCATCAGATAACATGAATGTTAAAGTTGCTTGATAAAATCGTAGTTGAAAAAAATAATACAACCACATTAAAGACATAAATAATCCTGCGAATAAGAGAATAACTAAAATATTCCGTGGTACTATACATACCAACGATCTCTTATCACACTTAAGATTCATCTTTGTTGTAACCGAAAAAATACTTCATATTTCTTTATTAAGAGAAAGAAGTAACCATCCTCTTAATTTGAAGTTGTATTATTTTCTCGATTAGAAAAAATCTAAAAAACCACAACGATCTCATTTAATAAGGCCTCAGATGAGGTTGTGACGTATATTTCGTTTGATATAATCAAACCGTTTTTTTGCTTCATAGGTTAAAACTGCTTTAATGGTAATAGAGCCATCATCATGGCTTTCTTGTTCTATTTTTCCAGAATTTTTATAAAACCAATCAATTAATGACATTGACTCAGGTCTTAAAACAAACTCAACATTTTGCGTCTCTCCGGAAATCAATTTTTCAATAGTCATCAATAATTGCTTTAATCCTTCTCCTGTAAAAGCAGACACCATTAATGCAGGATTTAACAATGTTTTTGCATTCATTTGCAAAGCATTCAATAGATGCTGATCCAATATATCAGTTTTATTCCAAACTTCTATGATACGCTTCTTATCGTTAATATCGATACCAAGACTCGAAAGTATTTCTAAGACATCCTGAGCATGAAATTGATGATCAGGATCTGATATATCTCTTACATGAATAATTAAATCAGCTTCAATTACTTCTTCAAGAGTTGCTCTAAAAGCTGCAATTAGATGAGTTGGTAAATTAGAAATAAAACCTACAGTATCAGATAAGAGAACAGTTTTTCCATGAGGAAGAGTGATCTTGCGTAAAGTTGAATCAAGTGTTGCAAATAGCATATCTTTTGTTAATACATTTGCACCACTTAAACGATTAAAAAGTGTTGATTTTCCTGCATTGGTGTATCCTACCAAAGCGATAACAGGATGACACGTTTTTTTTCTATTCGCTCTATGAAGAGCACGCATTTTAATAATTGTTTTTAATTCGCGGCGAATACGAACAATTTTATCTTGTAAAATACGCCTATCCGCTTCAATCTGAGTTTCACCAGGACCACCCAAAAAACCACTACCACCACGCTGCCTTTCCAAATGTGTCCAACTACGAACAAGCCTGCCTTTTTGATAAGATAAATGCGCTAATTCAACTTGCAGAACTCCCTCTTTCGTTCGTGCACGATTGCCAAAAATTTCAAGAATAAGAGCGGTTCTGTCAATAACTTTACAGTTCCACAATTTTTCTAAATTACGCTGCTGGACTGGTGTTAGAGAATAGTCCACGATTGCAACAGCAATACGAGGCTCGTTAAAATGCGATAATGCTTGTTTAAATTCCTCTACCTTACCCGACCCAAATAAAGTCGAAGGATGTGGTGTGGTGATATTAACAATTTCATGATGAACAACATCAAGCTCAATAGCACGTGCTAACCCTAATGCTTCTTTTACTCGAGAAGATACTGAACGCTCATTTGCAATTTTTTCATTTTTGTTTCCGCGATAAACTGGTACAAAAATAACAGTGCGCTCTCGCTTTAAGGCCTGTGAAATAAATCTTCCACATCCCTTATTTACATCCATCATGATAGCTAATAAAATAGTAATTTTCTAAAAAATGAAAAGTCTACAAAAACAGGCTGTTTATTCACACCCCTCACCTTCAAACATTTTTATAGGATGACCAGGCATAATTGTAGAAATAGCGTGCTTATAAACCAATTGCGCATGTCCATCACGACGCAAAAGAATACAAAAATTATCAAATGACGTTACAATACCCGTTAATTTAACGCCATTCACGAGAAAAATTGTAAGAGAAATTTTTTGCTTGCGAACAGTATTTAAAAATACATCCTGCAGGTGTTGTGATCGTTCTACCATTCGTTACACCCTTGTTGCGAATTGCATAAAAACATTCGTTAAATGCATATCGACTGAAAAATCTTCAATTGTCAATCTATTGCGTAAAAAAATCTAACAAAATCCTATTTATCATAAGGAAATATGTATGATTTGTGTACACTAAACATCATGGTTAGCAAAATATCAAAAAACTCTAAAGGCTTTCTTCTTACAAAGAATTGAATTTACATATTTTTTTTGTAAAAACAATAAATATATTAATGAGCTCATGACTTAAATTATTTAAAATTTTCTTCACTATTTTCTATTTAAAGCAAAAAAATTTATAGGGTATATAGGATAAATAACCTTCCCCTGTGTGCCAAGAGTATGCACCCTATTTTGAAATAAACACAAAGAATCTTTTTATTTAGCGACCACTTCTTCCTCTCCTCAATTCCATTTTTAATCCCTATATTTAAAAATAGAATTAAGAATTGCCATAAATTTCTTCATTTTAAATTATGTTTATTCTGTTCTTTCAGTTCACAACAATAATCATAAGACAAAATCTCTGCATCAAATCAATATCCTATTTTAAGTTATGAACACTATTTTACCATAATTATGATTGCATACTGCACTGTTTTTAATGGACTTTGCGACCATTTAAAAATGAGAAACGAAAACGATATTAACTTTATATTCACAAATTTTAAAACTTTGCTTTGAATATATTTCTTTCTGCAGAATAAACAGTTAATATATTATAAAATGTGTCTGGAAGATTTATCTCTTTTCAATCTGTAGAGTATGAGGCAAGTATGACAAGCAGAACTAAGCTGCAAATATTTGAAGTTAAGGTTGAAGAAGCTCTTGAAAAAGCAATGAACTATAACTTTGATGGTGTAGAAATTGAGAAAATGTCACCAAATGACTCCACAGATCCTACTAGGATAGATGACTTAATTGAAAAGATAGCAACAGCAGAAGAAGAAATTATTACCGAAAACGGTACTTCAATTTCTGCTTCGAATATTCATGATAGCGCCGTTATTGATGGGTCTGTTGTTGAACAGCTTTTTGGCCAAAAACCTACAGATGAACTCTCGGGTGGAACTGTGCACAACACGTTATTATCTGCACACCCTCTTCCCGCTAATGATGATATAACAACACCTTTAAATTCTATATCACTAAAGAATAATTCTACCTCTCGTCTCTATTGGAATACTACAGCACTTAGTGCCTTATGGGCAACAGGAGGTGCTTTTATCGCTCATCATTTAGCCCCTGAGGGATTAAGTTCTTTAGCAAATATTATCACCTTTATTACATCACCTACTGGATTTGCTGTAGCAGCAGGAACCGCAATTCCTATCCTTATGTCTTGGGGTTTTGCCCAATTGACAAAACATTCAAACGAATTGCGTAACATTGCTATTCTTATCACAAATGCTGCACAGCATCTTAATAATGACTCTCAGAATTTATCTGAAAAGCAAGCCATCGTTATAGGACAAACGATTCGCAAAGAAGTGGCCACAATAAACGAAGAAATTGAGCATATTCTCGGGCGTGCGATTGAACTTGAAGCTATTGTACAAGGTGAAGTGCGTAGTCTTGAACATGCTTACTCTGAAAATGAAACGCGTATTCACACGTTGGTGAAAGAATTGAGTAACGAACGTATAGCAATTTTGAATCATGCTAATCGTGTACAATCAACAATTAAAGGAACACAAGAACAACTCAGTGATGAATTTAATTTGGTGACATCTCAAATTGCAACCAATGTTGACAGTCTTGTCCAAACACTTTCTCAAACTTTGCAACAACAGGGAGAAGACTTGATTGCAAAGCTTTCACAGATAGGTGATGGTGTAACAAATCAACTTGTTGAAAAATTTAACGCAACAACTGAACAAATGCAGCAGAAAAATGAAGATTTTTTTCATGCATTAGGAAGAAACTTTGATAGTTTTTCAGAGCATTTTAATAATAATGAAAAGCAATTAGAAAGAACATTTAATGAAACAGCCGTTAGAGCTGAAATGCATATTACTGAAATTGCAACACATATACAAACTGCAACAGATCAAACTTTATCTAGAATCGACGATAAATTTAAAATATTAAATCAAACAATTATTGACCGCCATAACGAGTCATTGCAGGATTTTGATGAAAAAATCATACAGCTTGACAAACAGGCTGATAAAATTTCTTCTCAATTTGATAATATAACTTCAGAGGCGATTGAAGCCTTTGAAAACCGTTTAGCAACAGTTGATTTATCCCTTAGAGAGCATAGTGATTCTATCATCGAAGCTTTCATTTGCCGCAGTCAAGCCATAGAAGATAATGCTCAAAAGCTTGAGTTATTTTTAGAAGCTCATACTTCGCAAATTAATGCAAATCTTGAAGAAACAACAGCTAACATTGCAAGCACATTTACACGCGGACATGACGATATTCTTATCGCTGTTGATGAAAGTAAAAAACTACTGAGAGAGGAAATCACACATATTGATAATATGATTGTTGATGTTATAAAAGAGCGTTCGCAAGAATTCAAAGTACAATTTGCTGACCAAAGAGATATGATGTCTGAAATGCTCAGCAATGAAAAAGATAAAATCGCTAATACATTGCAAGATCAGATTGAGACATTAACACAGAGTGTTTCAACGATTGAAAAGACTTTAATTGATAATGTTCAAATTATTGATCTTCATGCCGAAAATCATGTAGCAAATGTAATCCATTGCGTAGATAAACTACAAGAAACTATTACGCAAAGCTGTGAGACTACTAAAGATGCTTTAGAAAAGCACGCCAGAAATATTGATATACGTGCTGATGCTTTGCGTGACTCTTTAGCTATTAATAGTTTTTCTCTTAACGAAGTTCTTGCAAATCAAGTGAATGCACTTGAAGAGCGTATGGAAGAGCTCCATAATCTCATCGCAAAAAGTGATATACATGTTAATGTCGTTTTAAAGCAGCAAATGGATTTAGTTGAAAGCGCAATTGTTGATAATAATAAGGCTATTACTGAAACTGTTCAAAATCACATCAAAAACCTTGAGGATCATACTGAGATTCTAAGGGATACTCTCTCTCACTCGAACGGAGTTCTCTTTGAATCTCTTGAAATGCGCATGGGATCATTTGATGAAGATTTAGAAAATCGTGCACGTCAAATTTTTGAACATGCAAGTATGTTAGAAGAAACATTATCCCAAAAATTGAGCCAAGTATGTGAGACTATTCAGTTACAAACATCTGTGCTTGAAGAAAACTCTGATAGCTTAAAAACATCTATCATGCTCAATAATGAGCACCAAAAAGACGTCCAAAATGCATTAGACGCTAGCGTCGATCATATGCGCGTTACGTTAGAAAATTCTGTTAATACGATCACAGACAGCTTACAAGATAAGATCATACAAGCATCTGATATTATTTCTTCTACGGGTGAGCAGATGCTTTCATCACTACATGATAAAACAGATAAAGTACAAGAAAAGCTTTCCAATTTTTCTCATGAGTTAACATCAATCATAGCTGATCAGGTAGAAAAATCAGAAAACTCTATCCTCTCTACTGGACATAAATTTATTTCATCTGTTTCTGATGTTGCTGAAAAAGCAGAAAATATGATCTTAGAATCTGGTAATCGTATTGTATCAAATATTGAACAAACAATTCAGGACACTAGCCAGAATGCACAAGCATTGTTTAGTGAGGTTGTAAACACTTCAACAACAGCAATTGAACAATTATTGACTGAACGTTCTGGCATTCTTTATAATTCCATACAGGAACTTGAAAATAATTTAGAGTATCGACTTACTAATATTAGCAACAGTTTAGAAACAACAAGCAACCAAACAGCTGCTCAAATTTCAGGACATGTTGAGCAACTGGCGGAGTTAACAGATCATTTAAATCAGGTTGTGCAGCATACAGCTGAATCACTCAATAATTTAACACAGCACGTTGGTGAACAACTTTCACTCTCAGCAGAAGAGTCTGAAAAAAGAATTTTCGCGCAAAATCAATCTTTAGTAGACATTATAACACAGACAAGCTCTGAAACTATTCAGACCATGACTGCTGCGAAAGAAGATCTTATTAATAATATTTCATCGATCCTTCAACAATTAAATCTATCGATTTGTAACATTCACGAAAATAGTGATGCTTTAATGTCAACAGTTCAAAATATTGATGGTCAATTTAATGAAACTGCAAATAATTTCTTTCAGAATACCAACCAAGTAGCTGAGTATTTGTCAGATGCAAATCAAGAACTCAGTAATAATATGGAAATTCTGCAAAAGTTTGTACGCAACACATTTGAAAAAATTAGTAATGTAACAAATAATTTTGGTGAACATGCTAAGACACTTTCTGAAGTCATTAACACTCTCGAAAAATCAGAAAATGTGCTCGATGCAACACTCACAAAAAGGCAAAATGCACTATCTACATTAAGCAATAGCCTTATTGCAAAATCTGATGAAGTTAATCAGCTGATTGAGCATTATGAAAATGTTCTTAACCTGGCATTTGAACGAACTGATGAAAATACGCGCAATTCTACACAATTGTTACAACAGACGTTAAATCAGATCATTAATGAAGCTACAACGTGTTTCTCAGGAGCTGCGGAAGATATACGCCGCTCAGCTAATGAAATTCGATTAGAACTTTCCAAAGTCAATAATGATGTAAATGATACTATTCAAAAGCTTCCGGAAAAAATCAACGGAACAACAGATACAATCCGCTACACTCTAGATGAAAAAGTTACAAAATTAAAAGATTTAGCAAATGTTGTACAAAGTGATAATAACAAGAAAAAAGAAAATCAATTAACGTCAGAACCTCTTATATCATTGACGCCTAATAAAGATAATGATACTTCTTCTAACCTTATAAAGAGAATAGTGCCATCAGCGTCTATTTTGCAAAAAGACCAAAATAAAATAAACCAAAATAAATGGGTATCAGATCTCCTAGCAAGAGCTTCGTCTGCAGAAATATCACGCGAAGAAATGGGTAATAACTCGACTCTTTCACAAGTGAAGACAGAAGCTCGTCTAATGAATACATCTCTTCATTCATTAGCAGCTAGTATTATAAAATCTATTAATCATGATGCTATCGTCGAGTTGTGGAATCATTATAAGCGTGGACAAAACAACATTGTGACAGAACGCCTTTATACTAAAAGTGGACAAATTATATTTGAAAAAATTAAGCAAAAATATATGAGTGATCCTCATTTTAAATATGCAGTCAATCAATACATTATTGACTTTGAAAAAGTATTACGTGATGTATCTCGAAATACTAAGGATATGAATTCAGCTCGGCACTATCTGACATCAGATAGTGGAAAGGTCTACACTATACTTGCCCATGCAAGCGGACGCATTAAATAAGAAAAGAATAAAGAAGAAGAGCAATTCCCTTTGCTCTTTTTTAATTTATACGTAACCATAATATCTTTCGTAAAGGATTTTATTTTTATGCTAAATTGAGAAACAGAGAGATATTTATAACTGTTTCCGAAAATTCTTTGATGTAAAAGATAATAATTGAGCGAGCAATCATATCGGACTATTTACACATATAATTTCCACTTTAGAATACTTAATTGATATTTTTTAATAAAATCCCTTATTTATAAAATACTCATTAAAAGCCGTTAATATATTCACTATCTTCTCAGTAAGTATTTGATTTTATGTTTTTTAATACATTTACAAAATTTAATATAGCCTTAACTATAAAGAAATTATTTTTTCACTTTGATCAATCAAAAATGAGCAAATCGCCTTTATCACTCAAATTGCTTGCTCTCCATTTTAAATATACTAGTAATAAAAAGAGTGTAAATATATGTTGTACCCTTATACCAGTATCAGCAAAAATACATTAATCTGGATAGAATAAAATGTCTAAAAAACAAAATAGTAACGGCAGCTTACAAGAAGATGAATTCAACAGCGCAGCGCTTTTTTATCACCAATATCCAGAACCTGGAAAACTAAAAATACAAGCGACAAAACCTCTTGGTAATCAACGTGATTTGGCACTTGCTTATTCTCCGGGTGTTGCTGCACCATGTCTTGCAATTCATCATGATCCAAAACTTGCATCTCAGTATACTTCTCGTTCCAATTTAGTAGCCGTTATATCAAATGGAACCGCTGTTCTTGGATTAGGAAATATTGGTCCGCTCGCTTCTAAGCCAGTTATGGAAGGAAAAGCTGTTTTATTCAAAAAATTTGCAAATATTGATGTTTTTGATATTGAACTCGATGCGCCAAATATTGAACAAATGGTGGAAATCATATCCTCATTGGAACCAACATTTGGTGGTATTAATCTCGAAGATATTAAAGCGCCTGAATGTTTTGAAATTGAAGAAAAACTTCGCGCTAAAATGAATATCCCCGTTTTCCATGATGACCAACATGGAACTGCCATTATTGTTTCTGCTGCTGTACTTAATGGACTAAATTTTTCTGGGAAAAAAATTGAAGACGCAAAAATAGTTACCTCAGGTGCAGGTGCTGCAGCTTTGGCTTGTCTTAATCTTTTAGTTCACCTTGGAGCAAAAGTTGAAAATATTTGGCTTAGCGACTTAGAGGGTGTTGTTTATGAAGGCCGTCAAACACTTATGGATCGCTGGAAAGTTAAATATGCGCAAAAAACTGATGCACGAACCTTATCCGAAATCATTGAAAATGCAGACATTTTTTTAGGTCTTTCTGTAGGCAACGTTTTAAAACCTGAATATCTGAAAAAAATGGCTTCAAATCCTTTAATTCTAGCACTTGCTAATCCAACACCAGAAATCATGCCAGAGGAAGCACGTGCAGTTCGACCAGATGCAATGATCTGCACAGGACGTTCTGATTACCCAAATCAGGTCAATAATGTTCTCTGTTTTCCTTATATCTTCCGTGGTGCACTAGATGTTGGTGCTATCGCAATTAATGAAGAAATGAAAATAGCAGCAGTTCATGCTATTGCTAACCTTGCCCGCGAAGAATCTTCAGATGTTGTAGCACGTGCCTATTCAAAAGAAGCACCCAATTTTGGCCCAGATTATCTTATCCCCTCACCTTTTGATCCACGTTTAATATTGCGCATTGCTCCTGCTGTTGCTGAAGCAGCAATAAAAACGAATGTAGCTGTTCGACCAATTAAAGATATTTCTGCTTATCACGATACCCTTAACCGTTTTGTTTTTCGTTCCGGTCTCACAATGAAGCCTGTTTTTGCAGCAGCAAAAACAGCAAAACGCAAACGCGTAATCTACGCTGATGGTGAAGATGAACGCGTACTTCGTGCAGCACAGATTGTTCTTGAAGAACAAACCGCTATTCCTCTTCTCATTGGCCGTCCACACGTGGTAGAAGCGAGATTAAAACGCTTTGGTTTAAAAATTCTTCCTGGCACAGATTTTGAGCTTATAAATCCAGAAAATGATCCACGTTTCCATGATTATGTCAATTTATTCCTTCAGTATACGGCTAGATGTGGCGTGTCACCTGAAGTTGCAAAAACAATTATAAGAACATCAACAACAGCTATTGCAGCTATTGCAGTCATGCGCGAAGAAGCTGATGCCATGATCTGCGGTTTAGAAGGACATTTTGAACGTAATCTTCAATTAATCGAACAAATTATTGGACTTGATTCAAATATTAGTCATTTTTCTTCTGTTAGTCTGCTTATTTCTCTAGACAGAGTTCTCTTCCTAACAGATACTTATGTTAACGAAAATCCTTCTGCAGAAGAAATAGCAGAAATGACTGTGTTAGCAGCACAAGAAGTTGAAGCGTTTGGTATAACGCCAAAAGCAGCGTTATTATCGCATTCAAATTTTGGCTCTAAAGATACAGAAAGTGCACGTAAAATGCGTCGTGCTACTGAAATTCTTACTGAATTGTACCCAGATTTGGAAGCAGATGGAGAAATGCAAGGCGATGCAGCACTATCGAAAATTTTTCGTGATCGTATTTTCCCTGATTCACGCCTCAAAAGCGAGGCTAATCTTCTCGTTTTCCCAACACTTGACGCGGCCAATATTACGCTCAATATTGTTAAACATTTAACTGATTCACTTCATGTGGGTCCTATTTTAATTGGTGCAGCACGTCCTGTCCATATACTCACACCTTCAGTAACTTCACGAGGAGTCGTCAATATGACAGCACTTGCAGTACTTTCTGCAAATAGGAAAAAATTTCATAATAAAATAAATAAAGATAAGTGATCTTTATTAAAATAAAATTTAAGAATTTTTTTTTAGACATTTTAGTTACAATCGCCTATTTACTGAAAGCTTACCTTCAATCAAAAAGACAATTGTATTTCTGATTAAGTCTTTTTTTCAAAAAAAACAGAAGCTAGATAACGTAGTATCGAAATTTTTCTGTAAAATTATAAACCATAATAAGGAATTGCATATTGTCTTCTACTTTTAACAAAGTTGCTAATATTATTTCAGAAATCAGTGAAATTGATCGTAGTGTTATCACACCTGAAAGTCATACAATTGATGATTTAGGAATTGATAGCCTCGATTTCCTTGATATTGTTTTTGCTATTGATAAAGCTTTTGGAATTAAAGTTCCTCTAGAACAATGGACTCAAGAAGTTAATGAAGGTACCGTTACAACCGAAAAATATTTTGTTCTTAAGAATCTTTGCGAAAAAATTGATGAACTCGTTATTTTAAAGCGGGCTAATTAATTTTTTATTATGCAAAATCAAGCTGTATTTATTACTGGCATAGGATTGATAAGCTCTTTGGGTGAAGGAGTTGATCATCATTGGAACAAATTGAATGATCCTACAGTTACACCAAATCTAGATTGTATAAACTTTTCACCCTACACTGTTCATAAATTAACCAACGTTGATTGGAATCAGCAAATTCCAAAACGAAGCGATCAACGACAAATGGAAACATGGCAGCGCCTTGGCACCTATGCAGCTGGCCTTGCTCTTGATGATGCAGGAATAAAAAATAATAAGCAATTAACATCAACAATGGATATGATTGTTGCAGCTGGTGGTGGTGAACGTGATATTGCTGTTGATACACAAATTCTTGCTAAAGCACGCATGACAGCTGATCGCAATTCTATGCTCAATTTCGCTCTTTCAACTGAACTTCGTCCAACTTTGTTTTTAGCACAATTATCCAATCTTTTAGCTGGCAACATTTCAATTGTTCACAAAGTCACTGGTTCTTCTCGTACCTTCATGGGGGAAGAAGGAAGTGGACTTTCTGCTATTCAAATTGCTGTTTCCCGTATTCAATCAGGACAAAGTACACACGTATTGGTAGGTAGCTCCTATAATGCACAAGGCCACGACATGTTGTTAGCATATGAACTTGGAGGCCTCTTAACGCGTAGTGGGTGGACACCTGTTTGGGACCGTAGTAACAGCATTGGCGGAGGAGTTATAACCGGCTCTGGTGGTATCTTTCTTGTTCTTGAAAGCGGTGAACACGCAAAAAGACGAAATGCACCCATTTATGCTGAAATTACTCAAATTATCACAGATCAAACAAACAGAAAAAAGAAACCACTTAAAAATACAATTTCTAAAATGCTAAAAACGATAAAAGCTCAATCTTCTTTTGCAATTTCAGCTGCTTCAGGATTTGATGAAATTACAAAAATAGAACAAAATGCACTCGATGATGCTAATATAGCTTACCGTGGTGTTACAACATTGTTTGGTTATCTACGGGAAGCGCAATTTCCTTTAGCACTTGCACTAGCTGCTATTGCTGTCAAAAAAAAGAGGAGCTTTCTAACACTAAGCACTCATGAAAAGTCATTTTTAAAAGAAGTGCATGAAGTATTTGTCACAACAATTGGTATAAAAAGAGCTGAAGGTATAGCACACCTCACCGCTGTTTAAAGAGAGAGTATCTCTATTATGAAGTATAACGACCATCTCGGACGTCCACTGGTAGCCATAACCGGAGCGGGAGTTATAACATCGCTAGGGCAAGGAAAGCAGGAAAATTGGCAAAAATTAATCAATGGCGTTAGCGGTATCCATAAAATAACACGTTTTCCTGTTGAAGGATTAAATACACATATTGCAGGCACAATTGATTTTCTTAAAGAAAGTAGAATTGGTGCTGCAGCTCTCTCTGAAAAATTAGCTTATCTCTCAGCAGAAGAGGCTTTAGAACAATCAGGTCTCGACAAGAAAAATTTTGATGGACCATTGTTTTTAGCTGCGCCTCCTGTTGAACTTGAATGGAAAGCACGTTTCGCTCTTGACCAAGTAGAAACCTCTAACATTGAACCTTCCTATGCACATCTTCTTGAAATTTGTAGCCGTAATCCCCAGAAAGAACTTTTTGAAACTACTCAATTTGGAGCAATTGCAGAAAATCTTCAAGAAAAATTTGGCACCAAAGGACTCCCCATTACACTTTCAACTGCCTGTGCATCTGGAGCGACAGCAATTCAATTAGGTGTTGAAGCTATTCGACGGGGCGAAACAGATCGTGCACTAACAATTGCTACAGATGGTTCAGTTTCAGCAGAATCCCTTATTCGCTTTTCTTTATTATCAGCTCTTTCAACCCACAATGATCCCCCAGAAAAAGCCGCAAAACCTTTTAGCCATGATCGAAATGGCTTTGTTATGGCAGAAGGATCGGGTGCTCTTATTCTTGAATCTCTAGAAAGTTCTTTAAATCGTAAAGCAAAAATTTTAGGCATTTTAGCTGGCTGTGGAGAAACAGCAGATGATTTTCACCGTACTCGTTCAAAACCTGATGCATCACCAGCAACTGAAGCAGTTCGAAAAGCCTTAGCTGACGCAAAAATAACCATCGATGAAATTGATTATATTAACGCACATGGCACCTCAACACCCGAAAATGAAAAAATGGAATATCTAGCATTATCAGCAGTATTTGGTGATATTTTGAAACATATTCCTGTCTCTTCGAACAAATCAATGATTGGCCATACGTTAACTGCTGCAGGCGCTATAGAAGCTGTCTTTTCGCTTTTAACCATCCAATCAGGAATTCTCCCTCCTACAATCAATTACGATGATCCTGATCCTGCTATCCCTTTAGATGTTGTTCCCAACTATAGCCGCAACACTCGCGTAAATGCGATTTTATCCAATTCATTTGGTTTTGGTGGTCAAAATAGTAGTCTTGTCATCACTGCTTATAAAGAAAAATCTTTTCATAAAAAAAATAATCTTTTATCAATATAAAAGGGGGTGATAATGCGTGCACTGCAATTATTTAATGAGCGCCAAGTTGGAATAACCCATATCGCCTCTCCACCCCCTCCTAGCCCCGGTGAAGTAACAGTGCGTATAAAAGCTGTTGCTCTTAACCATATCGATGTGTGGGGATGGCGTGGTATGGCCTTTGCTAAACGAAAAATGCCTCTCACTATAGGTGCAGAAGCTTCAGGTGAAATTATTCAGCTGGGAAATGGTATTGATAATTTGAAACTTGGACAGCTCGTCTCAATTTATGGTGCACACACCTGTGGTCTGTGTCAAGCTTGTCACAAAGGGCATGACAATCTTTGCAATCATGCAAAAGGTGTACATGGTTTTCACCTAGATGGATTTGCTTGTGAACTTATTAATCTTCCAGCACGTCTACTCGTGCCAGCACCTTCAGAATGTGATGAAATACAAGCAGCTGTCGCTCCAGTTACCTTTGGTACCGTAGAGCATATGCTTTTTGACAATGCAAAATTACAAATTGGAGAAACAATTCTTATACATGCTGGTGGTTCTGGCATTGGATCAGCTGCTATTCAGATCGCAAAATCCATGAAATGTACAATTATTACAACTGTGGGCTCCGATGACAAAATTGCAAAGGCACAATCCCTTGGAGCAAATTATGTTATTAATTACCGTAAAGACCGCTTTGAAGGTGTAGTCCGTAAATTAACTCAAAAAAAAGGCGTTGACGTTGTTTTTGAACATGTCGGTGCTGATACATGGGCAGGTTCTATGTTGTGCATGAAACAAGGGGCACGTTTGGTGACTTGTGGTTCTACTTCTGGTGTTTCTGCTCCTATGAATTTAATGCAACTGTTTCAGCAACAACTCAAAATATTTGGTTCATTTGGCTGTCGTATGGAAAATATGGCAAATGCTATGCAAAAAATGGCACAAGGAATTATACATCCTGTCATTGATACAGTTGTTTATTTTAACGATATTGATGTTGCTTTTAAAAGAATGGAAAAACGTGATATTTTTGGTAAAATTATTCTTAAAATTGATTAAATTATGATAAAGTTTTATATAAAACTTTTTATATATCATATTAAAATAATTATAAAAAAATTGTTTGATTTATTATGGTCATACTTACTAATCGGTTTTTTAGCGGTTCTACGATATTTTCCTGCAAAAGTTGGGTTATCTTTTTTTTCTTGGTTAGCAACAATACTCGGTCCTCTTGTTTCCCGTCATCAAATTGCACTTGCGAACCTTAAAGCTGCATACCCAGAAAAAACAGAACAAGAACTCCATACAATTGCTATAGAAATGTGGAAAAATATGGGGAGGCTTTTAGCTGAATATATTTTTCTTGATAAAATTTTTGATTTTGATCCCAAAGCCGACCAAGAAAGTGTAGTTGAAGTCGATGGCGCTGAGATATTCCAACGATTAAAGGATGAAAAAAAACCACATATTTTTTTCACAGCTCATACTGGAAATTTTGAACTTCTTCCTGTATGTGCACAGAGTTTCGATCTTGATATCACAGTATTATTTAGACCACCTAATAATCCCTATATTGCAACACGAGTTCTTAAAGCTCGACAAACTTCCATGGGGCATCTTGTTCCATCCCAAGCCGGTGCAGCTTTGGCATTAGCAGAACAATTAGCAAAAGGAAGAAATGTCGGTATGCTTATTGATCAAAAATTTCGTCAAGGCATTTCTGGAACATTTTTTGATCGCCCTGTTAAAACCAATCCTTTAATTATAAAACTTGCTCGGCAATATGAATGTGACATTTATCCTGCACGTTGTATTCGCTTAGCTGGAGGACGCTATCGTTTAGAATTATATGAACGTATAGAACTTCCACTTAACGAGAAAAATGAAGTTGATATAAATGCTTCTGTGCAAAAACTAAATGATATTGTCGAAGCTTGGGTGCGTGAATACCCTAAACAATGGATGTGGTTTCATAAACGTTGGGATGAATAACTTATTCTTAGCAATTATAGAAAAAGAAAAATATTGATACCAGAAAATATTTTGCAAAAGCAAAGCTGGCTCTTAAACTTCATTTAACTGATTTTGTGAAACAGGACTAATTTCTACTGATTCACCACACCCGCATGCTGAAATTTGATTAGGATTATTAAATATAAAGCCAGAACGCAATGCTGTCTCTTCATAATCAAGCTGCGTTCCTAATAAAAATAATACTGCATCACGCGCAATAAAAACGCGAGCACCATTAATTTCAACAATATCCGTACCATGTATCTCTTCTTTTACAAGGGTAATTGTATATTCCATCCCTGCACACCCCCCCTTTTTAACACTGATAAGAATACCATGAGAATCTTTTGTCTCCATAATATTTTTGACTCGATTTATTGCGGCTTCTGTCAAACTTATTACTAAACAACGGTTCATCATTCACTCTTCTCTTGCAAAATAAACATTTTCAATGAATTTGTAACGAGATTCCATTCATTCTCTACATTAAAAATAAAATAACAAGTATAAATCGAATATTTTTATTTTTTTATAACACGAATAAATTGGATTATAGAGATGCATTAATTACAGATTTTTAAAGTATATTCTCATCACAATATTGACAATACAAGCTCATTCTTTAAAATGATTATCAATAAATGAATAAGAATATTTCATTTTTCTTTATATTATCAATATGATATTTAAATTAATTAATCTAAAATTACAAAAAACATTTAAATAATTAATAAAAATATAAAATTTAATGCAAATTAATAAAATCTATACAATTAACAATCGCTTGAGATTAAATAATTTGACTAACTTATCTTAAGTCAATCAAAAAAGACTAAAATACAAGGCTTCTTTTGTCTTTTTAAAATAGAAAAGAAAATATTTTACCGATTTTATTCTATTTATTTTTCTCTTGCCTTTAAAGAAACAGTCGTTTAGTCGTTCTGAACCATTCGGAGCGTAGCGCAGCCTGGTAGCGCACTTGACTGGGGGTCAAGGGGTCGTGGGTTCGAATCCCGCCGTTCCGACCATTTTTCTTAAATAATTATATCAAACTATAGAAAATAAATCGATCGTTAAGTATTTTATTATTTTCAGGCTATCCTCTCCTGATTACCTCAAAACACTTTACAGCTATTTTTTTGTAAATAATTTTCTTTCAATAAGAAATATCAAAAAACGCGAGACTTTTGCCTCGCGTATTAAAAATCTTAGAAAGAAACAATTATTCAGTAATTCCAATTTTTAAACTTGTTTTATCTAAACTATTTTTAGCAATAGAGGATGACGTCTGTATCGCAATCTTCTTTGGTTTTAATTCAGCTGGCATTTCTCTTTTGAGTTGAATATGCAAAAGCCCATCGCTTAATTCCGCTCCAATAACTTTAACATGATCAGCTAAATGAAAACGCCGTTCAAAGGCGCGTGAAGCAATGCCTCGATAAAGAAACTCTCGTCCATCATCTTCATTCCCAGGCATTTTCTCACCTTTAATGGTTAGCTGATTACAATGTATTTCAATATCTATTTCATTTAAAGAAAAACCAGCAACAGCCATAGAAATCCGATATGAATCCTCACTTAAACGCTCAATATTATACGGTGGATAAGAAGAAACATCATTTGGCTGTACTCTGGAATCAAACCAATTAAAAAGATGATCAAATCCTACAGTTGAACGATAAAAGGGTGAAAAATCTACTTGGCGCATAATATTGCCCTCCTTTAGAGCAGCTATAATCTATAATTGACCTATGCAGTCTCCGAATGGCAGGCCTGCTTAGAAAACTAGTCCCATCATGGCAACCTCAGTATTTATTTGGTAATCAGTCTTTCCTATTTCAACTCTTTTTTGTATTTTAATATATAAGAAATACAAAATAAGAGTTTTATTTCTCAATCCTTGATTACTCTTATGATGAATATAAGTTTTTTCTTTGAAATTGAACTAACTTGTAAATACACGTCAGAGGTATTAATTATAGATATCTCTTTACCCTTAAAAACAAAATTCTTCTCTTCTCAATATTCATAATAGCGAATTTTAATAACCACCAATCACAAAATTCCTTTTGTGATAATATATCTTTATTAAAAATAATTTTTGGACTGCATTTAATCATTCATAATCAAATAATATAAAATCTTTTAATAAATCCACAATTTAATCACATGATAAGAACTTAAAACTTTTTCAAATTTGGAATGACAAAAAAGCTCAAAATATTCAATTCTGTTTCCTATTTTCAAAGCATTACGCACATCTTTATTGAACTCAATTACGAAAATAATATCCATATATTTGCATAAATATGAGAATTAACCATTTTTCTACTCATTTTCACTATAAGTGTTTTATAATTTTTTTTATAAATACTCTATGATATGTAACGTTAATATAAAAAGCTCTGATATACGGAGCAATTGGATATAATCATGAAACGAATTTTGCTAGCGGAAGATGATAACGATATGCGCCGCTTTCTAGTAAAAGCGTTGGAACGTGCAGGCTATGAAGTCGTTGATTTCGATAATGGTGCTAGTGCATATGAATGTTTACAAGAAAAGCCATTTTCTCTTTTGCTGACTGATATTGTAATGCCAGAAATGGATGGAATTGAGCTTGCACGACGTGCTACTGAAATTGACCCTGATTTGCGTGTTATGTTTATTACAGGCTTTGCAGCAGTTGCATTAAATTCAAATAATGATACCTTTCCTGATGCTAAAGTGCTTTCTAAACCATTTCATTTACGCGAATTAGTTAATGAAGTTGGAAAAATACTTATAGCTGCTTAAAGTGAGCCTATTAAATATCTATACTTGATCAAATAAAAAATGAAATCAGGCATTGACCTTTATAATTCTATATGCTGTATGCACATCATTGACGGGCGTGTAGCTCAGAGGGAGAGCACTACGTTGACATCGTAGGGGTCACAGGTTCAATCCCTGTCACGCCCACCATTCAATTTTTGTAATGCTTGATATTTTTTTGTCTTTTTTAAGATAAAGAGCAAAGGATAGAATTTTTAACTTGACCTTTACGAATCTCCTAGGATTTATTTGAAATGAATTCGCTCTTTATCTGAAACTCCCCCAGTTTATTACTCACATTCCGTAAGACAGTTCATTAATATCTTCTTCGAGCAGCAATAAAAACTTCTTGTCTTTTTTAACACCTTAATAAAGAAGCTAAAATACTAAGAGAATGCCATATACAAAGTGATTCTTTTAAATGTTAAAGACCTGAATTATTGCTGAATTTTTACAAAAGGTAAAAATAGTTCTCTAAATATCCGTTTATGATAAAAAATAAATTGAAAACTTGGTGCACCCGACAGAATTCGAATCTGTGACCTCTGCCTTCGGAGGGCAGCGCTCTATCCAGCTGAGCTACGGGTGCTTAAAATTATGATTAAATCAGCTTTGGACTTTTTATTAACCGATCATGCTCTCAGCTTCAATGATGAATTGTTATTCTGACCAAAAATTGTAAAAGGAATATTTGTTCATACAATTATGAACTCTTTTTAACCGAAATACTTTTTCTTTAAACAGATTAATTTATAAAATTCTTCTTTTTACAAAAATAGCCCTTATATAAAGCTTTTAAATTTTAAAAATAGGTCGTGAATATCAGGATAATTTTTAATGACTCCATTACCCAGTCGCTTTCATTTCATTTCTTCTGAAACTGAAGAAGCTATCAAAGCCACCAATAAATTAATTTCTATCTATGGTCACTCTTCTCTTGAAGAAACTGATATAATTGTTGCAATTGGTGGCGATGGAACAATGTTACAAACAGTGAGGAATGTTATGAATATCCAAAAACCTATTTATGGTATGAATCGAGGTTCAATAGGGTTTCTTATGAATGAGTTTCATGAAAAAAAATTGCCAGATCGTATTGCTGCAGCACATAAAAAAAACATTCATCCCCTACGCATGATTGCAAAATCAGAATGTAAAGAGCATATTGAAGCACTTGCAATTAACGAAGTATCCTTATTCCGTCAGTCCTATCAAGCTGCTAAAATTCGTATCAGTGTTGATGATAAAGTACGCATTGAACAATTAAGTTGTGATGGCATCCTTGTTTCTACACCAGCAGGATCCACTGCATACAATTTATCAGTACAAGGTCCTATTTTACCTCTCATGGCTCCTCTTATGGCGCTTACCCCTGTCAGCCCTTTTCGTCCACGATACTGGCGTGGAGCATTACTCCCCGATACAGCGACAGTACGCTTTGATATGCTTGAATTTGATAAACGCCCTGTGAATGCTGCTGCTGACAATGTTGAAGTTAAATCTGTTTACTCAGTTACTATTTCATCTGCTACAGACATAACAGTCTCTATACTTTTTGACCCTAACCATTCATGGGATGAGCGCATTTTATCAGAACAATTTCGTTATTAATTATTTTTATAATTCTTTCTCTCTATATATAGATAGAACAGTTATAGTTGACTTTTTTGTCAATCCACCTTACCCCATCCTCGATGATATGAAATGGTTAAGCTTTGTTGTATTAGCTAATGAAACTAAAATTCAGAAAAGTAATCGATAAAAGAAATGACACCACCTTTAAACAGTTTTGACAATTTAGGCCTCTCTGCAAAGGTTATTAAAGCTGTTCAGTCAGCAGGATATACGGCTCCAACCCCTATTCAGAGCGAAACGATTCCTCATGTACTTCAACACAAAGACGTTTTAGGAATTGCTCAAACGGGTACTGGTAAAACCGCTTCATTTGTTCTTCCTATGCTTACATTACTTGAAAAAGGCCGTGCAAAAGCTAGAATGCCTCGTACTCTCATACTAGAACCAACACGAGAGCTTGCAGCTCAAGTTAAAGAAAATTTTGATAAATACGGCATAAATCACCGTTTAAATGTCGCTCTTTTAATTGGTGGTGTTTCTTTTGACCATCAAGACCGCAAACTTGAACGAGGCGCTGATGTTCTTATCGCTACACCAGGGCGGCTTCTTGACCATTTTGAGCGTGGCACATTACTCTTAATGGGTGTTGAAATTCTTGTTATCGACGAAGCTGATCGTATGTTGGATATGGGCTTTATCCCCGATATTGAACGTATTTGTAAATTGACGCCCTTTACGCGCCAGACATTGTTCTTCTCAGCAACAATGGCACCAGAAATTATAAAATTAACAGATCAGTTTTTACATTCACCTGTATGTGTTGAAATCACCAAAGAATCCTCAACTGCTAAAACCATTACGCAGCGGCTTGTTAAATCAGGAAGTAAAGCGTGGCATAAAAGAGCTGTTTTACGAAAACTTATCCACGATGAAAACAAAGAACTTAAAAATGCTATTATTTTTTGCAACCGGAAAAAAGATATTTCTGAACTTTTTAGGTCACTCGTCAAATATAATTTTAGTGTAGGTGCACTTCATGGTGATATGGATCAACATTCACGTATGAATACACTGGCTGATTTTAAAGAAAATAAACTCACACTTCTCGTTGCTTCTGATGTTGCTGCCCGCGGGCTTGATATTCCAGATGTAAGCCATGTCTTCAATTATGACGTCCCTACACATGCTGAAGACTATATTCACCGAATTGGTCGCACAGGACGTGCAAAACGTAGTGGTAAAGCTTTTACAATTGTTACAAAAGATGACCAAAAGTATATTAGTGCTATTGAAAAAATAAGCAATGAGAATATTGAATGGCTTGATGGAGATCTATCTACTCTGATCAATAATGATGAAGGAAATGACACCAGCTTAAAAACTAAGTTAACAAAATCACCAAAGAAAAATATTCAAAAAAATACTATCAAAACGCCAAAAGAGAATGCAGAAATTTGCATGAAAAAGACCAACAATAAAGTGGCTTCTTTTGATAAACACCATTCTGAAAAAGAAAAAACTTCTCCTATTCTTGCATTTGGCACTGATATTCCAGCATTTATGCTCATAAAAACTCGTTCTTGAACAGAACGCTAGCCATTGAAATGAAAAAATCAATAAAATACTTCGTTGGATTTGTTGGGTTGCTGAATTTTACAGTTTCTTCGCATCAAATAGTTAATCTATTGATTATCTTTTCACGCCCAAAGAGCGGTAAAAGCTTTCCCATTTCAGGACCATGTTGCCTTCCAGTTAAGGCCAAACGCAATGACATAAACAAAGCTTTTCCTTTACGATCTGTTTTTTCTTTTAATGCCATTGTCCAAATCTTCCAGCTTTCATCATTTAAACTCCCCTCAGGTAACAAATCAACAGACTGTTGTACGAATGCGCGATCTTCAAATGAAACAACATCAAAGCTCTGATCACTATGAATAATTTCCCACCATAAAACTGCATCATTCACCTTATCAATATTATCTTTTATGGCATTCCAAAAATATTCCGCCTTCTCCCCGCAAATGGAAAGCTTTTCAAGCCTTGTTTTAACTTTTTCATAAGTTAATTCGTGAACAAATTGCCTATTCAAAGAGAGAAGATCTGTAATATCAAATTTAGCAGATGATTTTGATATATTGTGAAGATCAAAATGCTCTAAAAGTGCTTTTTGATCACGATGAGCTTCTATATTCTTCGATGTTCCAGTTAAAACAGAAAGACACCGAACAGCCATAGATTCAAATCCTTCTTCCCTTAAAGAGCGAATAGAAAGATCACTGTTACGTTTTGAAAGCCCTTTCCCTGAAATCGTAGTCAATAAATTAATATGCCCAAAAATTGGTAATTGTGCATTCAGAGCTTCAAAAATAGTAATTTGCGCACCTGTGTTGGTAATGTGGTCTTCACCACGAATGATATGTGTAATGGCCATATCTATATCATCAATCACAGAAGGTAGCGTATAAAGGTAGCTTCCATCTTCACGAATTAAAATAGGATCTGAAATAGAGGCCAGATCTATTGTTTGTTTTCCTTTTACAATATCATCCCAAGAAATTTCTGTTCGCTTAATTTGAAATGGATTACTTTCAAAATTAGGTAAAAGAAAACGCCAATGAGGTTTACGGCCCTGAGATACCAATAATCTCTTATCTTCTTTTGTTAATTTTAGCGCTCTACGATCATATACAGGAGGCAATTTGCGTGAAAGTTGAATTTTGCGGTGTCTATCTAATTCTTCTACCGTTTCATAACAAGGATAAAGAAGACCTCGTTCCTTTAGTGTTTCTGCAACCTCATCATATCGACGAAACCGTTTAGATTGATGATGAATTTCATCCGGTTTAATATCAAGCCATTCAAGATCGGTTATAATACCGTCTATATATTCTTGTTTAGATCGTTCAAGATCTGTATCATCATAGCGTAAAATAAATGCCCCATTATTTGCCTGTGCATAAAGCCAATTAAATAATGCAATACGAATATTCCCAATATGAATATAACCTGTTGGAGATGGGGCAAAACGAACTTTTATCATAGAATAATGCTCAACTTTTATCACGAAAATAATTTGTAATAGGGTAACGACGGTCGCGCCCGAAATTTTTAGAACTGATTTTGATACCAGGTGCAGACTGTCGCCTCTTATGCTCAGCTACATAAAGAAGGTGTTCAACTTTCTCAACAGTTTCTCGTAAATGACCACATTTAACGATCTCATCAACACTCATGTCATTTTCTACAAGAGACTGCAAAATATCATCTAAAATAGGATAAGGAGGAAGAAAATCTTCATCCTTTTGATTTTCTCGTAACTCTGCAGAAGGCGCTTTCTTTATAATATTTGGAGGAATAACAACCCCTTCTGCTCCTAAAAAATTTGGTAGATGATTTTTATTGCGCCACTCAGCTAATGCATAAACCTGCATTTTATAAATATCTTTAATGGGATTAAAACCACCATTCATATCGCCATAAAGTGTTGCATATCCAACTGCCATTTCTGACTTATTTCCTGTTGTAATAACCATTGAACCGAATTTATTTGAAAGAGCCATTAAAATAGTGCCACGTACACGACTTTGCAAATTTTCTTCTGTAATATCAGAAGGCAGCCCTGAAAAAATAGGTGCCATTATACTTAAAAAATTTTCAACAGGTTGAACAATTGGTATTATTTCATAATGACAATCTAAAAAGTGTGCACAATCTTTAGCATCTTGTAGTGACTCCTCTGATGTATAATGGTAAGGCATCATTACAGCGTGAACCCTTTCCGCTCCAAGAGCATCTGTTGCTATTGCTGCACAAAGCGCTGAATCAATTCCCCCTGAAAGACCAAGAATTACATCTTTAAAACCGTTTTTATTGACATAATCTCTTAAACCTAAAACACAAGCATGGTAATCGGCAGCTACCCCACCTAAAAGTTTTTCATTTGGACCAGAAACACATTGCCATCCAATCGACTTTCTTTGCCAATGACTTACAGCGATATGGCTTTCAAAATGTTTCATTTGAAATGCCACCGTACCTTGCTCATTCAGCGCAAAAGAACCCCCATCAAAAATTAATTCATCCTGACCACCAACTTGATTAGCATAAATAACCGGGACACCAGCTTGAATAGCTTGCGCGCGAACAATACTCATACGTTTTAATATTTTATTATGACAGTAAGGAGACCCATTAGAAACGAGAATGAATTCAGCTCCTTTATTGCGAAACTCTGTACAAATCGAGGAATCGTTCCAAATATCTTCACAAACAACAATTCCCAGTGTTATCCCACGATAAACAATAGGCTCAGGACTCGGACCAGGAGAAAATACTCTTTTCTCATCAAATTCAAGATAATTAGGCAAATCAAACTTTAAGTATTCAGTAATGACCTGCCCATTATCGAGCAGTACAACACCATTATAAATAACATCACCACGCTTTATCGGAGCACCAATAATAATACCTGGTCCTTCCTTTGTAACCTTTGCTAATTTCTTAATCGCATTTTCACAGGCTTTTGTAAAAGCAGGCTTAAGTACAAGATCTTCTGGCGGATAAGCGCTTATAAAAAGCTCAGTCAATAAAACAAGATCAGCACCCTGTTGTTGAGCTTTCTGATGTGCCATTTTAGCAAGGACAAAATTCCCCTCAATATCACCTACAATGGGATTTAATTGAGAAACTGCAATCCGAAAGTCATCTTTTATCAACTTTTTTGCCATCATCATCAACTTAGCGTAGTTGCGAGCTCAATTTCAATCATTTCTTTTCTTTAAAAAGCACTTAATCCTATAAACACCAAAAATAGATAATGTTATACGATTTCTTTTTTAAATATTTGCTATATCAATTGATCAGTGTCACGATTTTTTTTGATAAGTTCAGCAACAAGAAAAGATAATTCTAATGCTTGATCGGCGTTTAATCGTGGATCACAATAAGTCTGATAACGATCAAAAAGATCGTCTATTGAAATAGCCTGTGCACCACCTATACACTCAGTTACATGACGACCTGTCATCTCAATATGAATACCTCCTGGATACGTTCCTTCTTCCCAATGTATTGAAAAAAAATTCTCAATTTCCTTGAAAATATGATCAAAAAAACGAGTTTTATAACCATTGGCAATAATTGTATTGCCATGCATTGGATCACAAGACCATACAACTTTACGCTTTTCACGCTCAACGACACGAATCAATTGAGAAAGATAAGTTTCTACTTTATCATGTCCTAAACGGATGATGAGAGTAAGCCGACCTGCTTCATTCTCAGGATTAAGAATATCAATTAATTTCAAAAGCTCATCAGGATTAAGTGAAGGACCACACTTCAGTCCAATAGGATTTTTAATACCACGACAATATTCAACATGCGCATGATCAAGTTGGCGTGTGCGATCACCAATCCACAACATATGACCAGATGTCGCGTACCAATCTCCAGAAGTGGGGTCAATCCGAGTTAAAGCCTCTTCATAACCAAGCAAAAGTGCTTCATGACTCGTATAAAGAGGTGTTTGGCATAACGCATCATTCATTTTTTCTGAAATATTTATTGAACGCATAAAGTCGTTTGATTCAAAAATACGTCTTGCCAATAATTCATAACGCTCACCTTGTAGATTATTAGCAATAAAATTCACGATCCATTTATGAATATTTTCTAAATTAGCATGGCCATTTTGTACAAAAGCTCGTAATAAATTAAGCGTTACCACCGACTGATGGTAGACAATAGACATTCGTCGTGGATCAGGCGTACGAGAAGCTTCACTACATTCAATACCATTAATAATATCACCCTGATAAGCAGGAAGCTCATCGTTTTCCTTTTTTTCCATATCAGAGGAGCGCGGTTTTGCAAATTGACCAGCAATACGACCAGTTTTAATAACTCGCTTCGAACTGCCAAAAGTTAAAACTAAAGCCATCTGCAAAAATACACGAAAAAAATCATGGATACGATCAGCTTCATGCTCCACAAAGCTCTCTGCACAATCCCCCCCTTGCAATAAAAAAGCTTTCCCTTCTGCAACAGCTGCTAATTCATTTTTTAAATCACGGACTTCATTTGCAAAAACCAAAGGAGGATATCCACATAGCTTTTTTTCAATATTCGCTAATAAAAATTTATCTGGATAAGTTGGAACTTTCTTAATTGGCTTTGTTCTCCAAGATTCAGGTGTCCATTTCTCTATCATGGTATTCTCTCTAAAGCTTACCCATGCAATTTATATAGCATGAAAGCCTTATTATTCACTACAAGCATCTTCCTCTAATTTTCCAATTTTTTTCCATTTTCGTATACATAGCTTGGTTCATACATTGTTACCAATTCTTCTGCTGCGGTTGGATGCAATGCCATAGTCTCATCGAATACATCTTTTGTTAGTTTTCCTTTGAGAGATATCCCTATAAGCTGTATCATTTCACTAGCACCTGCTCCTAAAATATGGGCACCAACAACAATACGACTTTCACCATCAACAACAAGTTTCATAAACATCTTTTCTGAATTACCGGAAAGAATATTACGCATAGGACGAAACAACGTGCGATAAATTTCAACACGCTTATAACAGCGTATTGCATCTTCTTCTGAAAGACCAACTGTTCCAATCTCTGGCTGTGAAAAAACAGCTACCGAAATTAAATCATAATCAGGCACAGTTGGAGTATTCTTAAACGTAGTATTAATGAAACACATTGCTTCATGAATAGCAACAGGCGTTAATTGCAGATGGCCTGTTACATCACCAATCGCCCAGATATGAGGAACATTTGTCATCATTTTTTCATCAACAATAACCGCACCAGTATTATCAAGCTTAACCCCTGCTTGTTCAAGTCCTAAACCTTTTGTATTAGGCACACGCCCTGTTGCCCACATAACCTGATCAGCAGTGATCGTTTGTCCATTCGCTAAAGTAACATTATAGGATTTAGATTCAACTTTAACTTGAGAAACTGCCGCACCATAGATAACAGAAATCCCTTTTTGAATCATTGCATCGCTTAACAAATACCGCAAATCATAATCAAAGCCACTTAGAATTAAATCACCACGATGAAGCAATGTTGTTTGCACTCCTAATGCATGAAAAATATTGGAAAATTCCACACCAATATAACCACCGCCAATGATTATTATTGATTTGGGTAATTTTTTAAGATCAAAAATCTCATTAGAAGTAAGACATAAATCGCTACCGACAACTGTATTTAGCGCAACTTTTGCTCCTGTTGCAATTAAGATCTTTTTTGCTCTTATCCGCTCACCTGTTGCAATAAGTTCTAATGTGTGTTCGTCAATAAAGACAACGCGACTTTTATAAATATGAACATTATTATTTCTTAATATCTTGTGATAAAATTCTTCTAACCTTGATATTTCTCTATCTTTAGCTGCAACCAACTTTTGCCAGTCAAAAATTGAATCTGCATATTTCCAGCCAAAACCAGCACTGTCACTAAATTCTTGTGCATATTGTGATGCATAAACGAATAGTTTTTTGGGAACACAACCGCGAATAACACAAGTCCCCCCCATGCGATATTCTTCTGCTATAGCAACGCGTTTACCTAGCGCTCCCGCCAGGCGGGCAGCACGCACCCCACCAGACCCACCTCCAATAACGAATAAATCAAAATCAAAAGACATCACAAATTATCCCTCTCCTGTGCGTCTAGATTGTCAAACTATTAACTATTTATTAGCAAATAAAATTCCTTATTTTTTTGCATAAACAGTGCAAATACTCAAAAATTCCTGTCCCATTAAAACGGTAGTTTTACTACCGTTTTATTTAATGAAAGAAGACTTTTACCAAAAAACAAAATTGATTAACTTACTTAGTTCCTACCTAAAGAGGTAATTTCATAGGAGTAGCAGACTTATCTAAATTAAGTGTTTTAGACATTTCACCTTCAACATTTTTCATAAGATCTTTTACGATAGCGGAACGCCACGCATCGAACACAGCATAAGAATCACGCGCGATACTCGGAACTTCCTTTAAAAATTTTTTACCAGTATCAGAACTATAAAATATTGTGATTTTATCAAGTTCTTCTTGACTAAAATGCTTTACATAGACATGAGCAATTTCTTTTTCTAAATCAGCGCGTCGTTTAGCTAAAGCAAGTGTCTGCTTATCAACAATATCAGAAATAATTGTTGCTAAATGTGGATCATTTCCTATCAATTCATTTTTGAGATCACGTGCAGCAATTAATAAAAAATCATCAAACTGATCAGTTGCATGAACGGCTTTAATCATTTTTTTAGCGGCATCTAAGTGCTGATCACTAACATCTTGTGCATGAACCAGCCCAATATTAACAACCAAGATAGCAACTGCACTAAACAATGTAATAAAGCGCTGGAGAGAAAATATATTTTTCATTCAATGATTACTCCATAATTATTGTAATTCATATTTGTCACTATATTAAAATTCTCAACAATTCTTCAATTCTAAAATTTTTATTTGACCATCTGCCATCGCTATAATTGAACGCGACACCATTCCCAAAAAAAGTCCGTGTTCAATAACACCAGGAATCTCAAATAGTGCATTTGATAAAAGTTTTGGTTGAACAATCTGCCCCCAAGATGCATCAAAAATAAAATGGCTATCATCCGTCTCAAAAGGATTATCCCCATTCATTCTTAACGTCACTTTTCCTGAAAGACCTAAACCTTCAGCCATTTTTTCGATAGCACTGTGTGTAACACTCAGACCAAACTGATTGACTGCAATTGGTAGTGCAAAAGCACCAAGTGTTTTGACCACTTTTGTTTCGTCAGCAATAACAAGCATTTCATGAGATGCTGCAGCAACAATTTTTTCACGTAGCAACGCCCCACCTCCCCCTTTAATTAAGGTCATATTAGGACCAATCTCATCTGCCCCATCAATATCAAGATCAAGCTCAGGCATTTGTTCTAAAGTAGTGACAGGTACCCCAACTTGACGACATAATTGTTCAGAATAATGTGAAGTAGCAACGCCGATAACACGCAAACCATTTGCAACACGTTCACCAAGAAGGCGAATAAATTCATTAGCTGTAGAACCCGACCCTATACCGAGACGCATACCATCTTGAACAAACTCAAGTGCTTTAGCAGCCGCCATCTTTTTCAATCCTTGGACATTCATGAATCATTCTTTCTTTTATAAATCATCCATATTCGTTATGAATTGATAATAAAAAATCTATTACCTTATTAATTTTTCATAAACTTATTTATAATCCTCTGACTCAAAAATTTAGCTACCATAGAAATATATTAATAATAGAATGCAGTATTTTTTGAACCTGTTTGCGTTTACACAACTTGATAGACAGTTTAAATTTAGATCTTATTTTCGAAATCTATTATTTTATTGTAGAGTTATGATTTTTGCAAATTTATAAACCAGTTATCAAAAAATATTGCAATTAATTATCTGTAATCTTTAATAAATTCCATAAATTAATTGAAAAATTATAGCTATATCAGCTTGATACAATAAATTTATAAATTTTGTAATTTTTGTCTATGGGCATTCCATGGTCGATGGAAAGCTGTATAAGACCAGATAATATCTTTGTTTTTCATCATCATAACACTACCTCGTAATAAAAGTTGCTGAGGCGTAAACATTATTCCTGCAACATCATTGCATGTTTTACTACGCATCATAAATGTCTGAATTAGAACATCTGATTTGATACATTGATCTGTTTTTTTATACGACACGACAACTTTTAACCCATTTTCTAATAAGGCTGTACAAATGTTATCATCACAAATAAATTGTCCGTTCAATGCAGGACCAATTTTTGTTGGTTTAATGATTTCGTTTATATAGAATGATTTTTCCCATACAGATTTCGTAAATTTGGAAACACGTGAACGATCAGCATACAATGTTTTCTCATTTATAATACCAACAAGATTCATATTATCTGCTATGATTAATTGCACAGGTGAACGTATCACGTAAACCCAAATACCTATAAAAATAAAAATAATAAAAAAGAATCTCAGAGATGTTTTAAAAAAAGTCAGTCCAACTAAACCTAAACTTAATAAAATCAACGTAGATAATGGTATAAATCCAGGATTAATAACTGGAGAAATAGCTGTGATAAAATAAGCAATTTTCGTTACAAGACTGATACCAAAACCCATAATTTGTAATGGCAACCATTCAAATTCCAAAAGCATTGCAAATGCTGCTATCAATCCAAAAGGCATCACCAAAACGGATACGATAGGTAGGGCCAAAGCATTACTTATAATACTGAAAGGTGCTACATTTGTAAAATGATAAGCAGCATAAATTCCACTAGCAAGCCCTGCTACAAAAGAAGATGAACAAGTTGAAAAAACTGATAAGAAAGCAAAATGAACTATCTTTTTTCCAACATGAGATGGTGTTATTTTTCTCCTGTAAAAAGAGTACCTTTTGTTCCACCACTCAAAAGCAGCAATTAAAGCTATAGTTGCTGAAAATGACATTTGAAAACTGGGACCTAATATTTCATGCGGAACAACAACCATAATGGCCAAACCAGCAATAGCAAAATTACGCATTGTCATACCAGAACGGTTGCATAATACAGCAATCAACATCACTGCAACCATCACAAAACTTCTTTGTGCTGCGACAGCCGCACCAGACAAAATCAAATAAAAAGCTGTAATTATTAACGCAACGATAACAGAAAATTTCTTAGTCGAATAATAGGATGAAAAAACTGGAAACAACGCAAAAAAACTACGAATAACAATAATAACCATGCTACTAAGTAGAGCCATATGTAAACCTGATATTGACAAGATATGGGCCAATCCAGACATACGCAATGCTTCATTAGTGTCACTCGAAATAGCTCCCCGTTGTCCTGTTATTAAAGCAGCAGCAACACTACCTTCTTCTCCACTAATTGTTGTACGGATTCTTTGCGTCATTTTCATTCGCAGATTTTCAATTTTCTGTGATGCCATACCTAATACAGTATCAGATTGAGAAACTGATATTTTGATCGGTTTCCCGAAATAAGCTCCTTGAGCACCAATTTTATTAAAATAGTTATGAAAACTAAAATCATAACTTCCTGGACGTACAGGTCCGGATAAAGCACGAAGTCTTACTTTACCATATAAGCCATCACCGGGAACGGATCCATCAGGCAAATGTCTTACAACTAAACGAACACGATCAGGACCATGATGTAAAGTTGGATTTTCTGTTTTTAAAACATCTACAATTAAACGAAATCCCCCTTTTTCCATCGTTTCAATAGAAACAATGCGCCCAGTTAATGTAGTGGAAACATTATTGCTCAACATTGGCGTAGACATACGCCACGTTTCTATTTTTGCTGCTAAAGCACCTAATAAAACACAAAATAAAAACCCAACGACAAGCCATATTCCCCTATAACAACGTAAAATATATAATATTCCAAGAAATGAAATGATCAATACAACGAATTGTTCCCAATTTGGCTCTTGGTCTAAACTGAAATAAAAGATAACACCTGTAGTAGAGAACACTAAAATCAATAAAAAGAGTAGACCAAAAGAAATTTCTTTTTTTATGCACTCTATTAGCCACTGCCAAACAAGAATTATGAAGTCTTTTAAAATATTGAATAAAGAAAGCTTTTTCTCGTTATAAGTAGCATTATTGGAACCATCAATAATAGAAGGATAACCTCGTTGCGATAGGATCAAATTTCTCTTTTTTGAGAAATTTCCTATTGATAGATCATCATTAATTTTATTTGGGTCGAGCATTCGCACCCCCCCACATTGACCTGCAATGCTACTATTGCACATCTTATCAGCTATGCTAACATAATTCCACGATACAGTTCTATAAATAACAATCTTAATGTAGAGGATAATATCCGTGTCTGTCATTACCCGTTTTGCACCATCGCCCACAGGTTTTCTTCATATTGGTGGAGCCCGCACTGCTCTCTTTAATTGGCTTTATGCAAAACATCATGGTGGAAAAATGCTTTTACGCATTGAAGATACAGACCGAGAACGCTCGACAGATGCCGCTGTTAAAGCAATTATTAATGGCTTGCATTGGATAGGACTTAGCTATGATGGAAATCATATTTCACAATTTGAGCGAGCAGAACGTCATCGTGAAGTTGCAGAACAATTAGTCAAAGATGGTAAAGCTTATTATTGTTATGCATCACCTGAAGAATTAGCTGAAATGCGAGAAAATGCGCGTGCAGAAGGCCGCCCACCACATTATGATGGACATTGGCGTGATCGTGATATTTCTGAAGCTCCTAAAGGTATAAAACCTGTCATTCGCATGAAAACACCCAAAGAGGGAGCAACAATTGTGCGCGATCGTGTTCAAGGTGATGTTCTTTTTCTGAATAAAGACCTAGATGATTTTATTATTTTACGTTCCGATGGTACTCCAACCTATATGCTTGCTGTTGTTGTTGATGATCATGATATGGGAATCACGCATATCATTCGTGGTGATGATCATCTCACAAATGCAGCACGCCAAACAATTATCTTTAATGCAATGGGGTGGAAAATCCCTGTTATGGCACATATTCCACTCATTCATGGTGAAGATGGTGCAAAACTATCAAAGCGACATGGAGCACTAGGTGTTGATGCTTACCGAGCAATGGGATATCTTCCTGCTGCTTTGCGCAATTATCTTGTTCGCTTAGGTTGGAGCCATGGTAATGATGAAATCATCTCAACCGAAGATATGATTTCTTGGTTTAATATTGATGATATTAATAAAGGTGCTGCTCGTTTTGATTTCAAAAAATTAAATGCCATCAATGGACACTACATACGTATGAGCACTGATCAAGATCTTTTTGATTCTGCTTTGAGTATTTTACCAGAGATTGAAAGCGGTTTAGAAATAATAGACAAGCTTGATGAAAAACACCGTACCCAATTTCTAGCCGCAATACCCCATATAAAAGAGCGTTCCAAAACACTTCTTGAACTTATTGACGGTGCATCCTTTATCTTTACAAAACAGCCGTTATTGCTTGATGAAAAAGCAAAAATGCTCTTAAATGAAGATGGTCAAGCCATCCTAAAAAGCATCTACCCTATTCTCGAAACTTGCTCAGATTGGGATACAAATACGCTAGATGAAGTTTTACGACATTATGCGCAAAAACAAGAACTTAAATTTGGAACCATTGCTCAGCCTCTTCGAGCAGCGCTTACAGGACGCGCAACATCACCAGGTGTTTTCGACGTCCTTGTTTTGTTGGGACGAAATGAATCTCTCAATCGTATTAATCAGCAAATCAATACAACCAAGTGCTCATAAATCGCGCAGCGGATTACAAATACCTCAAAGTAAACCAAGATTTGTTTTTGTCTTTTAAAAACTAAAGATATTTTTTGCAAAACTGAAAAAATACCTTTAAATTACATAAACTAACTCTTATGGTTAATTTAATAATCTAAACATAATTAAGAAAAGCTTCAACTACACACCTCCCTATCTGATAAACCCAGCATCTTAATAATTTAAAAGATAAAGGATCCGAAAGGAACATTTCATGCCTGAGAATAAAGCATATATTATCATCAATGATAGAAAGACAGAATTGCCAGTACGTAAAGGAACTATTGGTCCTGATGTTATTGAGATTGCTTCTCTCTATAAAGAAACTGACACTTTCACTTATGATCTTGGCTTTACTTCAACGGCTTCTTGTGAATCAAAAATCACTTATATCGATGGAGATGAAGGAATATTACTTTACCACGGATATTCTATTGACCAATTAGCTGAAAATGGAGATTTTCTTGAAACATGCTACCTTTTGCTTTATGGTGAGTTGCCAAACAAACAACAAAAAATAGATTTTGATCGCTGTATTATGCGGCATACAATGGTGCATGAACAATTTGCACGCTTCTTCCACGGATTTCGTCGCGATTCTCATCCTATGGCTGTTATGGTCGCTTGTCTTGGTGCTATGTCTGCATTTTATCATGACTCTATTAATATTACAGATCCTCAACAGAGAATGATTGCCTCTATTCGCCTTATCTCAAAGGTTCCAACTCTTGCTGCTATGGCATATAAATATAGTATTGGGCAACCTTTTGTTTATCCACGTAATGACCTTAATTACGCTACAAATTTTCTTCATATGTGCTTCTCTGTTCCTTGTGAAGAACACAAAATTAGCCCTGTTATTGCTCGAGCTATGGATCGAATCTTTACTCTTCATGCAGATCATGAACAAAATGCATCTACGTCAACAGTACGCCTTGCAGGTTCATCAGGAGCTAATCCGTTTGTATGTATTGCAGCAGGTGTTGCATGCCTTTGGGGACCAGCTCATGGTGGAGCTAATGAAGCATGTCTAAAAATGCTACAAGAAATAGGTTCTGTTAAAAAAATTCCTGAATTTATTGCGCGTGCAAAAGATAAAAATGATCCTTTTCGTCTTATGGGCTTCGGCCACAGAGTCTACAAAAATTATGATCCACGTGCAAAAATTATGCAGAAAACCTGCCATGAAGTTTTACAAGAGCTCAACATTCAAGATGACCCACTTCTTGATATAGCGATGGAGCTTGAACACATCGCTCTGAATGATGAATATTTCATCAACAAAAAGCTTTATCCTAATGTCGACTTTTATTCTGGTATTACATTAAAAGCTTTAGGATTCCCTACCGAAATGTTTACTGTTCTCTTTGCATTAGCACGCAGTGTTGGTTGGGTTGCACAATGGAAAGAAATGATTGAAGATCCAGCGCAAAAAATTGGCCGACCACGCCAACTTTATACAGGTCCTACTGCACGTGAATATATCTCTATAGATAATCGCTTATAAAGTAACAAATAATAAAGCCTCAGTTTATTGGGGCTTTATTGTTTGAATATTTTAAAACTGGCCGAATAGTACGAACATAAAAATATTTCAAAAAGCTTTGATTTAAGAAATTTTCTCACAAAAACAATATTTTCATGATAAATTTTTGTAAAAAATAGTGGATATTAATACCTTTAATAAATTATTTACACTATAATAATTCAATAATAATTTACCATAACTTGTTTATTATACTTACTGATGGAAACAATGGAAGATTTTGTGTTTTTTACTGCTCTTAAAATAAATCTTCCAAATTATAAGGATACGATGATCGGGCATTTTTCTGTATATCCTGTAGGAGAATATAATGAAATTATTGGTAATAGCTCTCATAGCAAGTGTAGCATTGTTTACCCAATGGGCTAATGCCGAAACACTAAAAATTGCAAGCGAAGGCTCCTACCCTCCTTTTAGTTATATTGACTCAAACAATAAACTTCATGGTTTTGATATTGATATATCTTATGCACTTTGCGAAAAAATGAAAGTTGAATGCGTTATTATCGCTCAGGACTTTGATGGAATTATCCCTGGTCTCCTTGCTAAAAAATATGACGCTATCATCGCATCACTGAATCCTACACAGGAACGGCTAAAAAAAATAGATTTCACAAATGCTTATTATAGTACGGAATTAGCAGTCATTGTTACTAAAGATTCAAACATCGAAGAAATTTCAGCAGAGGCATTTAAAGGAAAAAACCTTGGTGTGCAATCAAATACGGTACAAGCTATATATGCAGAAGATAATTATGCTTCTAAAGGAGCAAACATAAAACTCTATCCCACAGCAATAGAAGTCAATCGCGATCTTCTAAGTCATCGCCTTGATGTGAGTATTATTGATAAATTACAAATATTAAACTGGCTTAAAAATGAAGGAAAAGAATGCTGTAAATTTTTAGGAGTCATTAAGAATACAAAACTCCCTGTTGCAATTGCTATACGAAAAAAAAATGAAAATCTTAAAAATAAGTTTAATCAAGCTATAGAAGAAATTCATGCAGATGGAACATATAAAAAAATTATAAAAAAATATTTTCAATCAGATAGTTATAATCTTGACATAAATTAAAAAATGAAAAAAATCATATTTTCAGCGAGTAATTATTAAATCTTTATATGAGTTTTTAGATGATTGAAAATTTAGCATTGCTATCTTTTAGCAATGGTGGATGGGGTGTGGTTATACTATTAAGTGCAGGAATGACATTATCATTGGCTGTGTGCTGTGTTCTTTTAGGGATTCCTTTAGGACTTCTTAATGCCATGATGACTCAATCTAATATTAAAATAGCAAAAATTATAGCGACTTTATTTTCAGCAATATTCCGTGGTCTGCCAGAACTTTTAATCTTATTTCTTGTTTATCATGGCTTGCAAAGTCCTATTCAAGCTGTGCTTGATTATCTAAACATTGAAATGACATTTCGTATCAATGCTTTTATTGCCAGTGTTCTCGCATTGAGTATGGTTTTCGCAGCTTTTTCTTGTGAAGTATGGATTAGTGCACTTAAAGTCTTTAATAAAGGCCAATATGAAGCAGCTAAAGCTCTAGGCTTTTCAAGCTCTACAACATTCTTTAGAATTGTCTTTCCTCAATTGATCCGTAATGCTTTACCAGGACTTTCTAATAATTGGCTCACATTACTCAAAGATACATCTCTTGTTTCAACAATTTCACTTGTTGATCTTATGCGACAAACAAATTTAGCAGTTTCTGCAACCGGTAAACCTATGCTGTTTTATTTTGTAGCCTGCTTACTTTATCTATTATTTTCAGCACTTTCTTCTTTAATCTTACGCTATTTAGAAACATATACTCAAGAAAATTGTCAAAAGGTATCTTCCCTATGATTCCTGAATGGCTTTATTTTCTTTTCAATCCTGAACTTTTAGATAGTTATGGCCTAAAATTTCTTGATGGCCTTATTGTCACTTTTGAACTCGTTTCTATTTCTTTTTTCATTGGCTTTTTTCTGAGCATACCCATTACGCTTGGTCATTTATCAAAAAACAAGCTTTTAAAATATTCAGCACAGACTTACACTTATTTTTTCCGTAGCTCTCCCCTATTAGCGCAACTATTTCTCTTTTACTATGGCCTTGGGTCAATGAGAGATTTTTGGGAAAAAATTGGGTTATGGTGGTTTTTTCAAAATGCGTGGTATTGCTGTATTTTTATTTTTGCACTTAATTCTGCAGCCTATCAAACTATAATCTTCATAGGAAGTTTTTCATCGGTAAAAATTGGACAACATGAAGCATCAAAGGCTTTAGGGCTACATAGTTCTACAAAATTTTTTAAAGTTATTCTTCCACAAGCGATGATTTTAGCATTACGCCCTCTAGGCAATGAGTTTACTTTAATTATGAAATCTAGTGCTATTGCTTCACTCATAACTATCTATGATTTAATGGGCATTGCTAAACTACTTTATGCGCGCACACTTGATTTTCAAGTTTATATTTGGGCAGCTACTATCTACCTTCTCATCGTTGAACTCATTCATTGTTTCATCATTCTTATTGAACGTCGCCTAACGCGATATTTACAGTAAATAAGAATAATCATAAAAATTTTTCACTAAGCCAAAACACTAAATTAATATAATTCAATCCCTCAATGAAAAAATACAAAAAATGAATCCAGAAAATAAAAATAATAACTCCTTCGATATTAATAAAAATCCGGTTATTTTTATTCGAAATCTTAGTAAATGGTATGGAAATTTTCAAGTATTGCATAATATCAATTTAGATATAAAAGCCGGTGAGCGGATAGTCATTTGTGGCCCTTCTGGATCAGGAAAATCAACTTTAATTCGTTGCATTAATCAATTAGAACAAGCACAAACAGGATCAATCTACATCTACGATGTAGATATTGCTGCAGCCTCCATACAACAGAAAAAAAATGTTCTACGCAAAGTAGGAATGGTTTTTCAAAACTTTAATTTATTCCCTCATATGACTGTTATGCAAAATTGCATTTTAGCACCCATGACAGTCCACGGACTTTCTAAAAAACAAGCAAAAAAACAAGCAATTTATTATCTTACGCATGTTGGTATTGAAAAATATTGTGAACAATATCCTTCACAACTTTCTGGTGGACAACAACAACGTGTTGCTATCGCACGTGCACTTTGCATGGAGCCTAAAATATTGCTTTTTGATGAACCAACATCAGCTCTTGATCCAGAAAATGTTAGGGAAGTCTTAGAGGTTATGGCTCAGCTGACCAATACAGGAATAACCATGCTTTGCGTTACCCACGAAATGAATTTTGCTCGTGAAATCTCAGAAAGAATACTTTTTCTAGAAAATGGAAAAATTATTGAAGATACGACATCTGATATATTTTTTACTAATCCTAAAACCCAGCGTGCTCGTGATTTTCTTGCTAAAATTAAGTACTAACTATAAACCTTCTATATCTCCATAATCACTTATAATCCCAAGTATCTTGACTTGTTTTTAAGAAGATTTATTACTGTCTGAGAAGCGATGACACCTGACGGCAACTCAGTCTGCATTTTCTTTTTGATCACATCAAAAGCATCCAATTGCACCTGTCGCAATGAATGATTATATAAAAGTTGTTCAATCTGTCTTGCTAACATACCAGGACGTAAAAATTCATTAAAATACTCTGGAATAACAGGTTTATCAGAAATAATGTTTGGAAGAGCAGCACTCCATAACGTTATCTTTGGAAAAAGAAAAAATTTAGATAAACAATCCAGTTTATAACAAAGGAGCATTGGAATTTTTGCTAATGCTAATTCAAGTGATACCGTTCCAAGTGCTGCAAGAGCAACGTCAGCATCTGTAAAAGCATGCCATTTTGCATCTTCACCAACAACAATCTCGACCTCATTTTTCCAGTTTTTTGCAAAATAATGAACTTCATCTATTAAATGTGATAAAGTTGGTAAAATAACACGTAAGTTAGGAATACGTTGTTTAGCTATTGCTACCGTTTCTCCGAAAACTGGCATCAGATAACGAACTTCCAAACTACGTGATCCTGGCAAAACAACCATCGTGAATGTTTCTCGCTGAGTATCCAAGCACTCTTTTTGGGATTGAATCTTTAACAGCGGAGGATACGTTAAAAGACGATGTCCGACGTAAGTAAGAGGCGGTCCTCCTAAATTCTTCATAATTTTTTCTTCAAAAGGGAAAACCGCCAAAATGTGATCAATAAATTCGCGCATAGCCTTAGCACGCTCTGGCCGCCATGCCCAAACAGTTGGTGCAACATATTTAATGATTGGAATAGAAGGTTCTAAAATTCGCACTTTTTTTGCAACACGGTGTGTAAAATCAGGATTATCGATAATGATCAAACAATCAGGTTTTTCTCGTGCAATAAATCTAGATACATTACGAATATGCATCAACAACAGTAGCAGTTTTTTTAATACCGCCCATAAACCTATTAAAGAAATATCATCAGAATTAAAAATACTTTTTAAACCCAATGCCTTTAAATGCTCACCACCGACGCCAATTAAATGAATCTTGCATCCTGTTTGATGGGACAAAGAAGAAATCAAATCTGCTCCAAGTAAATCACTAGATTCTTCACCCGCAATAACAGCAATTTTCAAAGAACAATTATTCGTCATCAGATATCCTAAATGTTTCCACGAACAACAAATGTTTATTGGCCTCTTCTATTGTTTGTTTACAAGATAATATTAAACTTCTATCTGCCTCTACGGCAACACCAACCAATCCACTTTTTACAGCATTAACGATTGTTGTCGGCCCAATTGATGGTAAATCTACTCGATGCTCTTGCTGTGGCTTTGCACATTTCACCAGAATACCCCCTTTAAATGGTATTTGCTTTTTTTTCCGCATCTCCTGGACTCGCTTCAGCATATCATCAGTCCCTTCTGCTCCTTCCACTGCAACCACCCAATTATTAATAACCACAACGGCTTGACCAATATCTAAGTGACCTAACAATTTTGCAGCCTTAGCTGCTAATAGAATACTATTTTTTTCCTTTTGAGTAGCACGCCGCGATGTTAAACTAAAATCCACGGGAGCTAATAAATCTAGTACTACTTCATGAGCACCAACAACACAAAAGCCACGTGCTTCAATAAGCTGTATAAAGCCTTTTAATAATATATCATCTCCACTCCCCAATATCTTAAATAACTTAGGTAAAGCTAACAAAGTTTTCCAATCGAAATGTAACTTGAAAAGATCAGGCCGCTTTCTTACTCCCCCCGCTAAAATAATATTGCAAATCTCTTTTTCTTTCAAAATTTTAAATAGTCGCGCTAATTCTACGATTGATAATTCACAATGCTCATAGTTATAAAGTGTAGACTCTGCTTCACCATGTAAAAGGATAAGAAAAGGTTTTTTTCCACATTTTTTAAGAGCTTGAACAACAGCAATAGGTAAAACACCATTTCCTGCTATAATAGCAGTCCGACCAGAAAGAAAACTTCTAACATTTGAGGAAGACATTTTTAATCCTTATTTAAGCGCATTGTGTCATTTTCAAATCTAGGCGTACAATAAAAACGTTTCCCTTTTTCTTGAATAAAATTAACAATATCAATCACAGATTGAGACGTAGAATAGAAAGAAAAGACATCGTATACACGTTCTCTCAGCGGCTTGCTATGATCAAAAAGCATACTCACTGCATGACGTAATGAACGAATTTCTTTCCGCTCAAGACCAGCACGTTTCATACCAATAATATTTAATCCCGCAAGTTTTGCTTGTACACCAACAGCCATTCCATAGGGAATCAAATCGCCAACTAATGCAGATACACCGCCAATAAACGCATGATGCCCAACACGAACAAACTGATGAACAGCGGAACCACCACCAATAATAACATAATCACCAACTGTAACGTGACCGCCAATCATAGCATTATTAGCAAATGTTACATGATGCCCCACATGACAATCATGCGCAACATGTGCATAAGAAAAGAATTGACAATTATCGCCAACAATCGTCTTCCCTACGCATGTATCAGATCCCCTATGCATTGTGACACCTTCGCGAATCATACTATTTTTACCAATAGAGAGACTTGTATGCCCCCCTTTATGTTTATTATTTTGTGGATCTCCACCTAAAATTGCATGGGGAAATACTTTGCTATTAGCACCTAATATTGTATTTCCCATAATCACAACATGACTCATCAAACAACATCCATCACCAATTACAGCTCGTGGACCAATATGACAAAATGGTCCAATAGATACATTCTCACCAAGCTGTGCGCCCTCCTCCACAAAGGCAGTTGGATGAATTTTCGTCCCAGACATTTCTAAATTCCTATTTTATTATTTGCTATGATTTGACAACCATCGCAGAAATTTCTGCTTCAGAAACGCGGGTGCCCTCTACTTCTGCAATACACAAGAAACGCCTAACTTCAGACCGTTTCTTTAACAATTGAACATGAATTCTCAACTGATCACCAGGAACAACAGGTTTACGAAATTTTGCATTATCAATAGTCATAAGATAGACTAAATCCTCTTTTCCTTTACCTAACGCTAAAAGTGAAATAGCTCCTGCTGTTTGCGCCATTGCCTCTAAAATTAAAACGCCAGGCATAACTGGATTTTCAGGGAAATGTCCTACAAAATGTGGTTCATTAACCGTCACATTTTTAATACCGATAGCCTTTCGATCACCATCAATTTCAATAATACGATCAATTAATAAAAATGGATAACGATGCGGTAACACAGATAGTAATTTAACAATATCTATAGCCTCTAGATTTTTAATTTCTCCTGTATTAACCATATTAGCGTTTCTCCCTTTTAACCTGGCCAATATTGCGCAACGCCACCATTTCACGAAACCATTTTTTAAATGGCTGAGCTGGACTTCCACCCCACTTTTCGCCATCGGGAATATCATTCATAACGCCACTACCAGCAGCAATCTGAACTCCTTCACCTATTGTAACATGGTCTACAACCCCAACGCTCCCACCAAGTCGAGACATATCACCTATAGATGTACTTCCAGCAATGCCACACTGAGCAGCAATGAGGCAATAACGACCTATCCTCACATTATGAGCGATCTGTACTAAATTATCGATTTTGCTACCCTCACCAATAATTGTATCTTCAAATGTTCCACGATCAACTGTTGTATTTGCGCCAATTTCTACACCATCTTGAATGATAACACGACCAAGTTGCGGAATTTTTTCAACGCCAAAAGCACCACTAACATATCCAAAACCGTCCTGTCCAATGCAAACACCAGGATGAAGTCGAACTTTATCACCTATCAAAGAATACTGGACCGTTACTCTGGGAGCAATATAACACTCACGCCCAATACGACAATTTTCACCAATAACAGCAGTTGACGAAACAAGAGTTCCTGCACCAATTTCAACATTTTTACCAATAATCGCCCCTGCTTCAATACAGACATCATCTTCAATCTTGGCACTTGGGTGGATATGCGCATGTGGTGAAATTTCCTTTTGGCCAAACCAAGGCGTTGGCTTAACGGAATCAGGAAATAAAATGCGCCCAATTTGAGCAAAATCGCGTTGTGGCGTTGATGTTACTAAAGCTGCTATTGATTCAGGAACTTTAACAACGACATCACTCCTACAGAAAACTGCAGCTGCAAAACTACCTAATAAAACATCTGCAAATTTCTGATTTTCTAAAAACACAAGAGAACCTTCTCGAGCATTTTCAATAGAAGAAAGAGTTTTTATAACTATATTGGAAAATTTTGGGTCACGAAGCCCTGCACCCGTCAGCTCAACAACATCAGCAACCGTCAATCGCCGAGACGGCATAAAAAAAAATGTATCTGCCATCAAAACAATTTCTCTCCTAGCTTAATTCATTTCCTTTAGAAGCCTCCTCCTCCTCCCTAGAGAAAATCTAAATTAAAACTTAGTAGAAATACCAAAATTCAAATTCTGCACTTGGTCACCGTTTTGCTTAGTTATTGGCCAAGCATAATCAACACGAAGTGGACCAAACGGTGACTCCCACATTAAACTAACACCTGCAGATGTACGCCATGCACTGCCAAGATCTGTAACCGGCTTTTCATTTTGTAAAACAGGTTTATAATTATTACCATAAAGTGTTGCAGCATCTGCAAATACAGCACCACGAAAACCTAAACTATCAGGAATAAGAGGAATAGGAAACTGTGCTTCAGCAGTTGCATTCATATATGTTGTTCCTCCTAAGAAAGACACCTCACCCGTATTAGAAATCTGACGCGGGCCTATTCCATTATACCTAAATCCCCGAATTATATCAGTATTGCTTTTAAACATATCAAAAATACGAACACCATCTTTACTTATTTCATGTATATAACCAGCACCAACAGAAAGCAAACCAACGAGATCCATTTCATCAGACAATGTTTTATACATCATCGCTTTACCTGTCGTTTTTAAGAATTTTGCGTTTCCACCAAGTCCTGCATATTCTTGCAACGCACGAATATACAAACCGTCATGCGGATTTCTCATATTATCAACAGAGTTATAAGTTAGACCCCAAATGACTGATGAACGCTTCCAAGGACTATTCTTTGCAGCCTGAACAATCGCGCCAGAATATTTATCATACAACTCTTCTATAACTGCATCATCGGTTAAATCATAATTGCTACCAAAATTATATTCTTCCTGCACGTAAGAATAAGCTAAACTTGCAGAAATTTCCTCATTAATTGATACCCCAAATCGAAGAGAACCACCTGTTTGCTGCGAATCATATGCCTTATCAACACGAGAGGTACTACGGAAAATATCAATACCTGAAGACAAGCGATAACCTAGGAAATAAGGCTCAACAAATGATAAATTGTAATTACGAGAATTTCCCTGACCAGCACCTAAACCTAAACGAACATACTGACCATAGCCTCCAAGATTCCGTTCAGTCACAGATGCTTCAAGCGACATACCTGGACTATTACCACCTGTAGTATAACCACCAGAGAAAGAAAAATCTCCTGTTGGCGTTTCTACTACATCTATAACTAAGGTAACCTGATCAGACTCACTAGTCGGTACCATCGAAATATTAACTGTTTTGAAAAAACCCAAATTTTCTAACCGACGTTGTGCTCGTCGCACTAATGTTTGATTATATGCATCACCCTCGTTCAAATCAATTTCACGACGGATAACATTATCACGAGTTTTTTCATTACCACGTATATCAATCCTTTGAATATAAACCCGTGGCCCTTGCTCAATATTATAAAGAATAGAAATTGTGTGATTTTGAAAATCACGATTTCCCCGAGGATCAACTTTGGCGAAAGCATATCCAGAATCAGCAACTTTATTATTGATAATTGCAACAGACCGCTCAATAAGCTCTGCACTATAAACATCACCTGGACGGGTTTTAAGCATACTTGTCATGGATTTAGTATCAATTCCATCAATATCGCTTTCAACACCTACATTACCAATTTTATAGCGCGCTCCTTCATCAAGAACGAAGTAAATCTCATAGCTATTATTAACTTCATCAAACAATGCTTTGGATGAAACAATACGGAAATCGGCATAACCACGATTATAATAAAAAAGACGCAGCGCTTGCTCATCTGCAGCCAAACGTTCTTCAGTATAAACATCACCCCTCATTAATAAAGAGAAGATTCCTGAAGATTTTGTTGAAATAACATCATGTAAACGACGACTTCCAAATGCTTTATTCCCTTCAAATACGATATTCTTAATCTTTGTTCTCTGACCCTCAACAATCTTGAAAATAACATTCACACGCCCTTTTCCTAAGTTAATAGTTTGGGCTGAAACAGAAATATTACTACGACCAACAGTGCGATAAGCGTCCTTAATCGTCTTGATGTCAGCTGATAGCTTAGCAGCACTGAAAGTTGCATTCGGTTTCAAAGCAATGAAACGTTTAAGATCAGGTTCTTTGAGTGCTCTGTTTCCTTGAAACAATACTTGATTGATAATCTCATATTCTTTAACTGTTACAATTAGCTTATTGCCTACCTGATTTATTTTAACATCATAAAACAAACCTAATCCAAAAAGCTGCTTCACGGCAGCGTTAATATCGCTACTTTCAAAAGTCTTCCCAGCTTTGATACTTATATTACCCTGAATCGTCTCAGCATCTACAAGATTATTACCATGAATTTCAATAGACTGAACAACAGATGCCTGAGCATTTCCAATAATCGAAACTGGTACAGCAGCGATTACTGGAATAACTGTAACCCTAATTAATACCAACATAGATGCTGCGTTAAAAAATTTTGAATTCATGGCCATTGGCTTCTTCACCTTATATTTTTTTCCCTGAACATACATACAAAAAGCTCTTCTTGTATCTTATCTACTTAATTTACTAATAGCTATGATACGTAACTTTGCGAATACAGCAAACAGCTCTTAACCCCTATTTCCTTAATTCTTAAATAGTAACTAATTTGCAAAATATTTGCTATAACTTAATAGCTAAACCAACAAAAATAATCATTAAAGAGCGCAAAAATCATAAATGCGCAAACAATAAATAGATCTATATGGAAAATAACTTCCTGAATTTTAGCTGGTACTGGCTTTCCAACAATAACTTCAATAATATAAAGTAATAAGTGTCCGCCATCAAGCGGAGAAATCGGAAAAAGGTTAATGAGATCAATACTAACCAAAAAAAAGCTGCAAAATTCAAAAGAGAAAAAACCTTTTCATTAATTTGCCAAGCAATTTTAATAGTCTTCGAAGGATCACTTAATTGACAAAGATTTCCTTGTCCTTTTATTAAACGGCCAATAAAAAACGTTCGCGTGACAATCAGTGTTGTACGCTCTAATGCTTCTTCCATTGCTTCCAAGAAATTATAGTGAATATATTTCTTATAAGTTTGATCTAAACGCGTGGAGTTACCTGGATCAACAGGTACACCCACACCAATCATGCCAACCCGAACTTGATTGCCAAATCCATCATCTTTTTCTGTCACTATCGATGTAATCACCGTACTAAACACTCTTCCCATGCACTCCATTTTAAATTTTATGCGATCTCCACTATGAAAAGTCACATATGTTACTAAATTTTCAAAACTTTTAACTCTTTTACCATTCATTTCAATAAAACGATCGCCTAATATCAAACCTGCCTGAACAGCAGGAGAATCTTTTTCCAAAGAACCAACTCCAAGCTCAATGGTTACGCGCCCATGAGAAAAGAAAAAAACGTTAAATAATAATACTAAAAAGAATATTGAATAAAGGACCAGCAAAAACGGTAGAAGCCCTTTTCAAGCACGAACGCCAGCAAATCAACCATGCATCAACGATGATGATTCTGGCGACAGCATACTGATCCCATCCTGATCATTGATAAATTTTACATATCCTTCAAAAAGAATTAATCCTAAACACCACCGTGTGCCATGTTTGTTTGTATAATTCAGTATAGATGGTCCGAATCCAAGCGAGAAACGATGTTTTAATACCGCACTATCGTCCAACAAGATAATGTCCTATCTCGTGAACAAAAATAATAACCATAATGATAAAGACAATACCAAAGTCTCTCCAAAGTGCCTCAACTCCACTAAGGATATGATTTAAAAATTCCAAAACATTGCCCCCACTAAATCATATAAAAGAAATTAAAAGGTGTATTCAGACCAGACATAAAAGAACTGATTAAATAAAGCATAAAAGCAGCACCAACTAACCCATCCATACGATCCATGAACCCACCATGTCCAGGTAAAAAATAACCAGAATCTTTAACAGAAAATCGCCTCTTCAACCACGATTGGCCTAAATCACTAATTTGTGAAATAATTGATATAATTAAAGCCAATAATGGTACAATAATAGTTATTTGGCCCATGTCAAAAACAAAAAAGACAACAAATACACCACCAGAAACTCCAACTAGGGTACCACCTATAGCTCCGGACCATGTTTTATTAGGAGAAAATTTTGGTGCTAATTTAGGGCCACCAAACGCGCGACCAATAAAATACGCGGCAATATCTGTTCCCCATACTATCATAAATAAAAAAATAACCATCCGAAGCCCTAATATCTCATAACCTCGTAAAAAAGACAAAGATACAACAGGCAAAGATGCGTAAAGAAAACCACACAAAACCCAGCCAATATTTTTGAAGAGTCCAACACTACCCAAAAATACTGCTAAAGCTATCAAAATACCAAAAATTAACAGAGCGGATGTGCCTAATAATAAGAATATACAAAAAACAAAATAAAAAACACCTGCCAATATTTTTTGTAAAAAGCTCCATTTATCTTTAGTGATCGTAATCCACTCATATAGGATAAAACCTCCAATTCCCCATATAAATAAGAAAAATAAAGCTCCTCCAAACCATGTTAAGCATAAAGTAATAGTGCCAAAAACAAAAGCTGTAAGAATGCGCAAAAAAAGGTTAGACAAAGTTATATCTCCAAACATAACCAAAAAGGCAAAAACTAATTGCAAAAACAAAATCTGCTATACACTGTTTTTACAGTTATACCTCTGTAACTTTATTTAGACTTATCACAACAATCCAATAATTAATTATTGTCACTCCAAAGGTTTATTCAATCAAAATGTAACTCAAAACATTATGAAATATAATGATCAGACTCTGTGGCTTACTATAAAAGTAAGCTCAAAATGCTATTTACCGTTTATATTAACAATGCAATCAAGATTTAGCATTTTTATATCTAAATATTTTTTATTACCGAAAAATACTCACGATTATTCAGAAGATAAAAAATCATTGCACGAAGCAAAAGTTGCTCAACTGGTTAATTATACCCTTTATAATTAAATAAAATGATAAGTTAAAGTGCCATTACAAGACATCATATCTTTACATCTACTAACGCTGCTGAAATAACCTCAGGATACCTGATGATTGCCAATAGAACAAATATGAATTTCCTTACTGTACAGTTTAACAAAAAACTTTAAAAATCTTTTTAATTAACTAAATCTCATTAAATATTTTTTAAAAGGAAAAAGTACTGATCAATCCAAACTAGTCTTTCTCGTATAATACACAGTATAATGCAAAATAATATACCTTATATTAATAAAGAAATTATACACTAAATTGCACGGTCCTAATTCATAATCAGACGAGACAACGTAGATACAACACCTTTTTTAAGGATAAAAAAATCTTAAACCTGCATAATTTCGGTTTCTTTCATAATTAAAATTTTATCAATGTCAGCAATAGCGTCATCTGTGAGTTTTTGAACTTTTTCAGATAAACTACGAACCTCATCTTGGCTAATTTCGCCTTCTTTTTCTAATTTTTTTAAATTATCCATACCATCACGACGAACATGGCGAGTGGCAACACGAGCCTGCTCTGCATATTGATGCGCGATTTTTACCAACTCTTTACGGCGTTCTTCATTCAATTCAGGCAAAGGAATACGTAAATTCATACCATCAGCAATGGGATTTAAACCAAAACCACAATCACGAATAGCACGCTCCACAGCTCCTACCATCGTTTTATCCCATACAGAAACTGAAAGCATCCGCGGCTCTGGAACAGAAATATTTGCTACCTGTTTTATAGGGACAACAGAACCATAAGCTTCAACAGTCAATGGCTCCAACAAGCTAGCCGATGCTCGCCCAGTCCTCAAACCACTTAACTCGTGTTTAAAAGCCGAAATAGAACCATCCATCCGACGTTTCAGATCATTCATAATTGATGTAACACTCATAGTACTGCCTCCTTTAATTATGTTCTGAAATTATCTTTATTGTGATACTACTGTAAACCGCCCTGTCCCATTTAACACCTTAGCCAGACCACCTTTTTCATGAATGGAATATACAATAATCGGTATATTATTTTCACGTGCTAAAGTTACTGCTGTCGTATCCATAATAGACAATCCTAATCGTAAAATTTCAACATGCGTTAGTTGATTAAAACGTTTAGCGGTAGAATTTATCTTTGGATCAGCAGAATAAATACCGTCTACTTGTGTTCCTTTCAATAAAACATCCGCACAAATTTCTGCTGCCCGTAAAGTAGCAGCAGAATCAGTAGTAAAAAATGGATTACCTGTACCACCTGCAAAAATAACAACTTTTCCTTGTTCCATATAGCTCATTGCCTTACGCTGAGAAAAACTTTCGCATATTTGTGGCATGGCAATTGCAGAGAGTACAACCGTTTCAATACCTAGCTTCGTCAATGATGTTCGCAACGCCAGAGAATTGATAGCTGTTGCAAGCATTCCCATATGATCACCAGTTACACGGTCGCCACCACGCGAAGCAACAGCAACCCCACGAAAAATATTACCACCACCTATTACAATAGCGACTTCCACACCCATTTTTCGCACGTCAGCAATATCAGAAGCAATACGGTCTGCAACTGAAACATCAATTCCAAAACTTTGTTCTCCCATAAGTGCTTCACCAGATACTTTTAACAAAACACGTTTATATCGAAGAGCTAATGTCATATATAATCTCCCAAAAAGCACATTACTTTTTTGTTTTCGATACACTAAGGGCACCACATTGTCACGTGATGCCCTTCAGACAATTATATTTTTTATTTAGAATGCAGTTTGAAATTTCTGCTAAATGATCGAAAAAACTATTAACCCTTTGCGACAGCTGCAACTTCTGCAGCAAAATCGACCTCTTCCTTTTCTACGCCTTCACCCAACGCAAAGCGAATAAAACCTGTGATTTTTGCTGGAGCTCCAATCATTTTTTCTGCATCTTTCAAAGAAGCCTCAACAGTAACATCAGGGTTCAGAACAAAAGCCTGAGAAAACAGAACAACCTCTTCGTAAAATTTACGTATGCGACCCTCTACCATTTTCTCAACAATATCTTCAGGCTTTCCTGACTGACGCGCCTGATCTGAAAAAATTGCTTTTTCACGCTCGATAATACTGGCATCAACATCCGCTACTGTTAAAGCTAATGGATTAGTTGCAGCAATATGCATCGCAATTTTGCGAGCAAAATCAACCGCAACTTCCTTATCTCCTGTCGTTTCAATACCAACCAAAACTCCAAGTTTTCCAAGACCATCCGCAACACCATTATGAATATAAGTAGCAACAGCACCATTTTGAACAGATAACTTAGCTGAGCGACGAAATGTCATATTCTCGCCAATTGTACTAATTGCATCCTTAATTGCTTCTTCTACTGTTTTCTCAGAACCTGGATAAATAGATGTAGAAACAGATTCAACACTGCCTTCTGTATCTAAAGCAGCGGTTGCTACATTTCGTACAATTGTTTGAAATGCATCGTTGCGCGCAACAAAATCTGTTTCAGAGTTAACTTCAACCACAACAGCACTTAAACCTTTAGATGCAATACCAACTAATCCCTCAGCTGCTGTACGTCCAGCCTTTTTATCTGCCTTGGCGATGCCTTTTTTGCGAAGCCAGTCAACCGCAGCCTTTATATCACCATTGGTTTCCATTAAAGCTACTTTGCAATCCATCATACCAGCGCCCGATAATTCTCGAAGTTCTTTTACTTGTGCAGCAGTAATGATCATATTTTCCTCTTTAATTCTATAACAGAGAAAACGCGCATGGAAAAAACTCCTATGCACATTCACATTTTTTCTTTAGAAAATTATGCCTCAACAGGCACTTTTAAATTACTTAGTTAGAAACCGGAATCGTATCTTCTGAAATAAGATCCGCAGCAGATGTATCAACTGCTACATCTTCCAAAACTGGTTCTATAGGAGCATCAGCCTGAGCACCTAAATCAACTCCCATTGCACCTTTCTGACGCGCAATACCATCAAGAGCCGCACGTGCGAAAAGATCACAATAAAGAGAAATCGCGCGCGAAGCATCGTCGTTACCCGGAATCGGATAGTCAACACCATCAGGATCACAATTAGTATCAATAATAGCTACGACTGGAATACCTAGGCGCTTTGCTTCTTGGATAGCAATATTTTCTTTATTTGTATCAATGATAAACATAAGATCTGGAGTAGATCCCATATCTTTAATACCACCAAGTGCACGATTCAATTTTTCGCGATCACGCTCAAGATTTAAACGCTCTTTCTTGGTAAAACCCTGTGCTTCAGCAGCAAGAATTTTATCAAACTTACGCAAACGGTGTATTGAATTAGAAATCGTTTTCCAATTCGTTAGCATACCACCCAACCAACGTGCATTAACATGATATTGTGCTGAACGGTTAGCCGCGTCAGCAATAATATCAGATGCCTGCCGCTTAGTACCAACAAATAGAACACGGCCACCACGAGCAACTGTATCTGAAACAAGCTTAAGCGCTTGATACAAAAGCGGAACAGTTTGAGAAAGATCAATAATATGAATGTTGTTGCGCTGGCCATAAATATAAGGCGCCATCTTCGGATTCCAGCGCTGTGTCTGATGGCCAAAATGCACACCCGCCTCTAAAAGCTGGCGCATAGTAAAATCTGGTAATGCCACTATCTTATCCTTTCCGGTGTAACCTCCGCGAAAAAAGTAAGAAAACCCTACTACCGGCGGATATTTACCTAATATTGCAGTAAACACCCAAATTTCGCGTGCGAGATTGAAGTACTGTACTAATATTTGATTTTTTTTCAAGTCATTTTCTACATATCATTCAATGTTCGCAACTCTCCGAATCTTTTTCATCATTGAGCAACTCAAAACTTACCAAATCTGCACGCATTGAAAATTCCCCATAATTTATAGATAAATCGCGCATGATGCCAGTTTCACTTAAAAAAAAGTTCATATGATAGGTGGGTAAACCACCTTTATTTTTTTCATCATCATAATAAGAAATTTGCACAGGCCAATAGTCCTCTCGATCTAATTTTTCCATTTTAGAATCAGATAGCAGCGCCTGCTTTTCTCCAATAATCACGCTCTTTTTTATAATTTTATTTGCATTACCTGTTCCATCAAATACAGTTGCTTGATACAGATTATGGTTTGCCTTTGCTTTCCGAATAATAGTTTTGAGATACATGGTTGGAAAATCAGCTAATGGAAGTTTATAAACATCTTCTTTTGGTTTTCTCAGTTTAACCACGATTCCGTCATCAGTACGCTCAGCTATCCCTTGAATATTATGTGTAACCTCTTGTCCTACGTTATCATTAACTTCAAAATGAAACTCACGACCATCACTTGTTTCATAGCTAACTATTTGCTGATCTATTGCACGTTCTTGCATATTTTTAGTATACATACGATTTATAAATCGAGAACGTATCTTATAACCCTTACATTCTGAACCTGTTAATTCATGAACTAACCTCCCAGACATCCCCAATGCTTTCATCTCACTAGGAACATCGTCAAGTTTGAAATCATAAATAATTCGGTGAGGTCTCAAAACAACAGCCTCTTCAGCTCTCGCAGAAAATAGGAAAGCAACATGTAAACCTAAAATAAATAACAATCTAACCATTTTAAACTCCAGCTATTCTATCGCATGTAATTGTATCAAAAGATAAAAATGCATATCTTGGAAATAACAACACACTTCCTTAAATCAGAAAATAAGTTATGAAAGAGTGTATTATAGAATAACTATGGAGTTAAAATATGACGAACTTAATCGGAAAGCTGTCTAAAAGAAGCAATGTCATCCATTGCAAATTACACAACAGTATCACCAAAGTGGTAAACAGTTTTTTGTCTTTGGCTAGCTACCACTTACCAACAGGAATCCCTATAGCAATTGGAAAAGTTGGCGCAACTGTTAGTGTTGAACAAGCAAAAAAAATCAGTTGAGGTATGCGCTCTTAATATTCTCGCATAAATGAAATTATTCCTTGGTAACTTAAATAAAATAGAACATATAGTAAAAATTACCGTTTTTATTGCTGTAGATCCTAAGTTTACTAACATTCCTCTTGTTGCTAATGGAACTTCTGTTTTATGAATTAAAGTTCTTGGTGAAGCTGGTAAACACGTGTATTCTGCTATTGGTGTTACTTCTCTTTCTATGGGAACTCCGGTAAAAGTAGAAGCCATTATAAAGATCTAACTTTTCATAAAAATACCCACATAATGCGAATACTGAATGTTAAAAGTATCGTTTTGAAAAAATACTGTTAAAAGGAACGGTTCTATGAAACAAGTTTATGATAGCAATAATATTTTTGCTCAATTGATTCGCAATGAAATCCCTTCTGTTCGTGTCTATGAAGATGATGACGTTATTGCATTTATGGATATCATGCCTCAAGCACCAGGCCATACGCTGGTGATTCCTAGAAAAGGCTCCAGAAATTTATTGGATGCAGATACTGAAACATTATCCTCCGTTATTAAAGTTGTTCAAAAAATCGCCAACGCTGTCAAAAAAGCCTTTCAAGCAGATGGCGTAACGGTTATGCAATTTAATGAAGCGGCTAGCCAACAAACCGTTTATCATCTCCACTTCCATGTTATACCACGTATGAAAGGAGTAGAGCTCGAATCCCATAATAACGTTATAACTCCCACGGAGATACTCGAAGAGCAGGCACAAAAAATCCGAGCGACTTTTTAGAATATTTTATGTTGCAAAGCTTTTTTGCTTATACGTTGTTTTGTAGCCCCTAACGAAGTTTTAAGGGTTTTGCCACTTTTTGAACATATAGAAGATAAAATTTCTAACTGTAGTGTCTCTCTCCCTTCATTTATCTTGTTTGTGAATATACGAACCATGCCACCATTGCGTAACTTTCCGAATAAAATTTCATCAGCTAATGGCTTCTTAATATGTTCTTGTATGACACGGCTCAGTGGACGTGCACCCATTTGAGCGTTGTACCCTTTATTAGCAAGCCATATCATCGCAGAAGTACTGAGTTCAAAGGTAACTCCTCGATCAATCAGTTGCGCCTCAAGCTGAAAAATAAACTTCTGCACAATTTGACTAATGACTAACTGAGATAGAGGTGTAAATGGAATAACTGCGTCTAACCGGTTACGAAATTCTGGTGTAAATAATCGATTAATAGCCTCTATATCATCACCATCGCGATGCACCGAACCAAACCCAATTGCTGACTTTTCCATATCCGCAGAGCCAGCATTGGTTGTCATAATCAAAATTATATTGCGAAAATCAATTTTTTTTCCGTTGCTGTCTGTTAATTTGTCGTAATCCATCACTTGCAATAAAATACTAAACAACTCTGGATGAGCTTTTTCAATTTCATCTAACAACACAACGGCATGAGGCTTTTGATCAACCGCATCTGTAAGAAGACCACCTTGATCAAATCCTACATAACCTGGAGGAGCTCCTATCAAACGTGCAACCGTATGCCTCTCCATATATTCCGACATATCAAAACGTAAAAGTTCAATACCTAAAGAAGATGCGAGTTGCTTTGCAACTTCAGTTTTTCCAACACCTGTTGGACCTGAAAATAAGTAATTCCCTACTGGCTTTTCTGGTTCACGCAATCCTGCTCGTGCTAATTTAATTGATGATACTAATGCTGTAATTGCTTGATCCTGTCCATAAACAACATGTTTCAGCTCTTTTTCAAGATTATTAAGCAATTTCCTCTCATCTCTAGAAACTGTTTTTGATGGAACTCTTGCTATAGCCGCAATGGTAGATTCAATTTCTTTGACGCCTATACTTTTTTTTCTCTGCTTCTTCGGTAAAAGCATCTGTGCCGCACCACTTTCATCGACAACATCAATCGCTTTATCTGGTAACCGACGATCCGCTATATAACGTGAGGATAATTCTACAGATGCCCTCATCGCCTCATCAGTATATTTAATTTGATGAAAATCTTCAAAATAAGGTTTCAATCCCTGCAAAATCTTAATTGCATCAGCAACAGATGGCTCATTAACATCAATTTTCTGAAAACGACGTTCCAAAGCTCGATCTTGTTCAAAAATTTTACGATATTCCCTATAAGTCGTTGATCCAATACACCGAATATCACCTGAAGATAACCCAGGTTTTAAAAGATTTGCTGCATCCATATTGCTTCCTGATGTAGCCCCTGCTCCAATCAATGTATGAATTTCATCAATAAATAAAACAGCGTCTGGATATTGTTCAAGCTCTTGAACAACCTGCTTCAACCGCTCTTCAAAATCACCACGATAGCGTGTTCCAGCAACCAACCCTCCCATATCAAGAGAAAATATTGTTGCATTTGACAAAACTTCAGGAATTTGCCCATCAATAATACGTTTAGCCAGCCCTTCAACGATAGCCGTTTTTCCAACACCAGGATCACCAACCAAAAGCGGATTATTTTTTGATCTTCGACATAAAATTTGAATCATTCGTGAAATTTCTGTGTCACGACCAATTAATGAATCAATGTTGCCACTGCGTGCTTTGCAATTCAAATTCACACAATAAGTAGAAAGCGCGCTTGGTACTTTTTCGTTATTTTCTAAAGCCTGTTGATCTAGATGTTCTTCAAGATCTTCAAGCAGAAGAGACAACCCATCATCACGAACAATACCATGTGAAATAAAACGTACAGCATCATAACGTGTCATGCCTATCTCTTGAAGAAAATACACTGCATGACTTTCACGTTCAGAAAAAATTGCAACAAGGACATTTGCTCCTGAAACCTCATCTTTTCCTGCTGATTGTGCATGAATAACTGCACGTTGAATAACACGCTGAAAAAACACCGTTGGTTTTGTATCCTGGTCTGCTCTAATTTGTGCATCTAATTCTGACTGAATATAATTGACTAAGCGCTCCCGTAATTCTTCTACATTTACCTGACAAGCGCAAATAACTGAACTTGCATCAGCATCATCCAGTAAAGCAAGTAGAAGATGTTCTAATGTAGCATATTCATGCTGCGCTTGAGTAGCAATTGTTAATGCACGATGCAAAACTTCTTCAAGACTGGGTGTAAAAGACGGCATAACCCCTCACTTTGCTTCTATTACACATTGTAATGGGTGCTCATTTTGACGTGCACACTCCATAACTTGCACAACTTTCATTTCAGCCACTTCATAGGTATAAGTACCACATTCACCTATTCCACTATGATGAATATTTAACATAATACGTGTTGCTTCTTCGAAATTTTTCTTAAAAAAATTCTTTAAAATAAACACAACAAAATCCATGGGGGTATAATCATCATCCAGCAATAAAACGCGATATAATTTAGGCTTTTGAAGTTTTTGTCTAACTTGAGGCATAATAATGAAGCTATGCTTCCCCTTATTCCTACTTTTGTTTTTTCATGCTGCATTGGCATAGAGCATAAAATTCACAATTAATATCATCATGATTTTCCATAGAATATAACCTGACCATTAATTTAAAATCCTTTCATAACCATTACAATAGCTGATTTGTACTATAGGATGAAAAAATTTTTCCTTATGGGACATATTAATTCTAATGTAGCAACTAAAAAATATTCTTATAAACAAATTAGTAATCCCATTCATCTAAAATGCGTCCCAATAAGCTGTCATAGAAAAATCTTAACAAAAATTTTAAGGCAAATAACGTGTATATAAACAATAAAAAAATTGCGCAATTCTATAAAAAAATAGCAATTTTTCTTGTTATTTTTGTAGCTTCTTACTCTTGGGTAGAAGCTGCTCCTAAAGGTGTTCACGCCGATAAATATGCAGCTATCGTTATAGATGCAAATACAGGAAAAACCTTGTTTCAAACCAATGCAACTATGAAAAGATATCCGGCTTCCTTAACAAAAATGATGACATTGTACATGCTCTTTGAAGCCATGCAAGTACGTCGCGTAGCACCAAACACGCCTATCCCTATATCAGCTTATGCATCAACACGACCACCAACAAAAATTGGCTTTAAAACAGGCCAAACAATTCCTGCAGAAGCAGCTGCTAAAGCTCTTATTACAAAATCAGCTAATGATGTAGCAGCAGCTATTGGTGAATATCTTGGAGGAAGCGAACAAAAATTCGCTCAAATGATGACAGTTAAAGCCCGCCAATTAGGCATGATAAATACTAATTTTGCAAATGCTTCAGGCCTCCCAGATACGCGTAACTACTCTACAGCTCAGGATTTAGCTATTTTGTCATTAGCTTTACGCGAACATTTTCCGCAACAATATAAACTTTTTAAAATAAAAAATTTCATTTTTCACGGACAAACAATTAATAGCCACAATAAATTAGTCCAAACAATGAAAGGTGTTGATGGCATTAAAACAGGATACACACAAATGTCAGGTTCTAATTTAGCAACATCGATGCGCTTAGGAGGACGTTCTATCGTTGCCGTCGTGATGGGAGGGAAATCATCCGTCGAACGTGATATCCATATGGCTAATTTACTAAATACATATCTACCAAAAGCAAGTCCTGTAAAAACTGACAAACGCTTGATAGCGGCTGCTACATACCATAACTTACCAACTGGCGCAAAAGCTCCTATACCTGTTGCAAAAGCAAATCAAAGCAATTTGGAAAACGATATTTCTTCCCTTTTGACAGCGCTTGCAGCAGAGCCTAATGACTTCAATACAGCAATAACTGCTGTTAATCAGGCAATTATACCAACTCCAAATCCTCACAAAGATACATCTATTAAAATTGAAAAAATCATAACAGCTTCTTTATCAACAAATAGTGGATGGGCTATTCAAATTGGTTCTCTTCCCAGTAAAAAACAAGCAAACTCTATACTTATAAAAGCGAAAAACGCCGCTCCTGAAAATTTACGAAATGTATCCTCACACATGCAATTATTTGAAAAAAACGGACAGCGTCATTATCGTGCACGATTTGTTGGTTTTCAATCAAAAAAAGCTGCATTTGATACTTGTTCTGCTCTAAAGAGAGAAAAATTTAATTGTTATACCGTAGCATATTAAAAATTCTAAAATCTACGTGAGAGGCACACTATATGAGATATAATACTCACTCTATATCTTTTAAAAAAGAAAAACTGTTAAAGCAATCGTCATTCCTTTCTTTACACCTTCTTCATGATGCTGCAACTAAATTTGCGCATTTTAAATATACCCCAACTATACTTAGTACATATTCTCTTGTTAACCTTCTGATTTGTCAAACAAATCGAAACTATCGCTCCGCTATCCCTCCTGTACGTATCCATTTACGAGTAGCAAGCCAAACAGGTAATGTACCTGTTAAACTTCGTTTAGGAGCAACAAATAACTGATTCTCAACATAAGAAAGCATTTTATTCATAAAATATCTGCTTATTCTCTATTATTTTAAAGAAACTTTAATACATAAATAAATTTTCTCATCTTAAATCTGCAAAGATTACGTTGTCATGGGTTTATTTCAACACATACCGTTAACATTTCAATCTTACTATCTTTAAAGAATATCTAAAAAAATATTGAATATCTTTTGAAATTCTAGACAAAATGAAATCTGTTGAAAGCTCTTTTACCGTTACTGTTAATGCTTTAAAAGCTTTTTGCCTTCGTATATTTCTTTACCCCATTAAACAGCCACACTGCATAATACAACCTATATATTCTACATGTTGTTGGACACACTCATTAAACCTATGCTTCTTTAAGCGTGCAAAATAATTCTCCTTCACTAAAAAGCTAAATATACAATTTTCAGGTTAAAGTGTTTACTATCATATAACTCAACAAGAGATAGCACTGAATGCAAAACCATCTTAGCTTGTTTCTTTATAGCGCTCACTCATATCACGCCCCGTTTAACACATCGTCTCAGCACAAACATCATTACCATGCAAAGCGAACGATGAAATCGTTACGGCCTTAAGCTCCCATAGTATTGGGCTCAATACAAGGAACCTGTCAAGGCCTGCAACTTCACCTTGATAACCAACTTCCACACTAGAGATAGAAACGTTACGTTTAATGATACCATACCAATAGCTGCTGTCGTTAGTAAAAAATTATATATCCCTTCTCGATCTGAATCATCATTAAATTGCAAGCAATAACGTAAAACAGCTGGAATAACACCAGATACACCATTTGTTGACGCAGTTACAATACGACCACACCCGTGGCATTTTCTTCATTGATCGCCATAACATATATAGAAAACCAATCATTTGTCTCAAATGGATAGTGATGATTTTTTTCTGATCCTCTAAAAGCTTATCGTACAACTTTCTAGCGCGTCTTGGAATATGGATCCACCCAGTAACTTACCTTCTCGTGAAAGCCCCCTATTAATACAATCCATCATATCAAGTGCAGTATTAAAAGCAACACGATCCATTTTAGTCTCTTCATCTATACGTTTCATTGCAGCAATTGAAAGACCTGAATTTTCTGCCATCAATAACATTTTTCCTGCTGGATCAAAAGAATATGGCACCTTAGATATTTCAAGTTTTGTATTACAACTTAGATCACCCAATTCATCTTCAGCTATAGCAAAACCACCACCAATGGAATAATAAACCCTCCTTAAGAGAACATTATTATCAACATCAAGTCCTTCAAAGGCAATGCCATTAGTATGTCCAGGTAAAACTGTTTTCTGTTCAAAAATAAGATCATTTTGCCAATTAAAGTGATAAGAAGGATACCTTCTGGCTGCACCTTTTTCACATTTAACTTTTTCTACCATCAAATCTATATAATCAAAATCAACTGTAAAAGATTCCCCTCCTAACAGCCTTAGTGCACAATAGCTCTATTTGTAGAATAATTGACTCCTGTGAAAGCTAATGAACCATGAAGATAAACACGAATACAAGAAATTTTAATATGCAATGGCCAAGAAGATACTACAGAAGTGATCTCTTACAAAAACATGCAGCCTTCATAGACCCCATTGTATGTGAGCTGGAAGGACCAATACCAACTTTTAAAATATCAAAAACAGACAAAAATATCAGCCCCCAAACCAAAGATGAATCTAAAAAATAAATTTTTTTTCTACTTAAAATCAAACGGTAAGATAAACTAAAAAAATAATAGCAACAAATATGAGTGTTGCACGCCTTGCTACAACCCAACAGCTTTTCTCTATAGTATTTTCCATACTCAATTGAGGAACCAACTCATTGTTAAAATAATCATTATTTTGATATAATCAATTTAGTAAAATAAGTGTTAACATGCAACATCAAAATAAAATGAACACAATAAACTCACACTGAGATATTTTTACAATTCTCAAGCGTTTAAAAACTTATGCTTTAATGCGCTCAAATGCTCTATTATCATGATTGAACAAAACGAACAAAATTCTCAATTGGCTCACGTTCAGTTTCGAAATTGTTTTCTGGAGCGCTCGTATCACGATAACCAAGTGCCATACCACAGATAATCTGGCGCTCAGGAGGCACAGATAAAATCATATGAATTTTCTGATGGTAATCAGCAAAAGAAGCCTGAGGACATGTATCCAATCCAAATCCTCGTGCTGCTAACATAACTGTCTGCATAAACATACCCAGATCAAGCCAACTCCCCATTTCCATATCTCGATCCATGGTAAACAAAAGTCCAACAGGTGCACCAAAAAATAAAAAATTGCGCGCTTGTTGACGAAGCATTTTTTCATTCTCATTTTTTTGGATTCCAAGACTCTTATAAAGATCTAAACCAATCTTTCTACGTCGAGAAAGATAAGGTTCTCGCCACTGACGTGGATAATAATGATATTCACGCTCTCCTTTTACACCTGATAGTGCAAGTTGTGAAAGCTCTTGTCCTAACTGTTGCAATGCCTCTCCCACCACAACAATTACCTGCCAAGGCTGCAAATTCGTTCCTGATGGTGCTCGTGCTGCAAGTTTTAAAATTTTCTCAACTGTTTCCTGTTCAACAGGTCGATCAGTAAAAGCCCGAATTGACTTTCGTGACAAGATAGATTGAAAAATATCAGTGGTACAATTCATCATTTTTTGCTGTCTCCTTACAAAAACAATAAACTTCAATGTTATTTACTCAAGTAAAGAAAATTTGCTGTAATCAATAATTGTAAAAGAGAACCCAATATAACTATTAAAACAAGCTACCCTCGATCCAAAAATTTGATCTTGTACGTATTACGTAGCTCCAATAAATTTTGGATATTTACCATTTCGATAAACCTCATGAATATAATCAACGACAAGAATTCTTTAAAATTATAATCACCTTATAGTTTTTATAATCATATTTATTTTATGAAAAAACTTCTATTTATTCCTGCATTCTAAAACTCAAAACGCCTGAATGAAATTCAGGCGTTTCCACATTTTTTTCTAACATCTATTAAAATTATTCAGCAGCCGCATTCGCCATCATATCTGTCAATATAGCTTTAGGTATTCCATCATTGCTAGATTTGCGCTGTTCATCTACAATCAAATCATCACGAACAGTAGCAATACGACGAATTTGAGCAATTGTACCACCTGTACCCGCGGGAATAAGTCTACCGACGATGACATTTTCTTTAAGCCCTTGTAAAGTATCAATTTTTCCAGAAACCGCTGCTTCAGTAAGAACCCGAGTTGTCTCCTGAAATGACGCAGCTGAAATAAAGGATGGTGTCTGAAGAGATGCTTTTGTAATTCCAAGAAGTATAGGAGTACCAGAAGCAGGTTTTTTACCTTCTGCAATCAAATGATCATTAATTTCGTCCAATTCAATGCGATCAACATTGTCACCTGGAATATAATCAGAATCTCCTGATTCAGTAATTTCAACCTTTTGCAACATTTGACGAACAATGACTTCGATATGTTTATCATTAATCAAAACACCCTGCAAACGATAAATTTCCTGAATTTCATTAACCAGATAAGATGCCAAAGCTTCAACACCTTTAATTGCCAAAATATCATGAGGTGCTGGATTACCATCTAGGATATAATCACCTTTTTCAATTTGATCACCCTCTTGCAGATGGAACAACTTACCTTTTGGGATCAAATATTCTACTGGCTCAAGTGTCTCATCATCAGGCTCAATGATAATACGACGCTTATTCTTGTAACCACGCCCAAACCGAACCGTACCACTAATTTCAGAAATGATAGCATGATCTTTTGGACGCCGTGCTTCAAAAAGCTCAGCTACACGCGGCAAACCACCTGTAATATCTTTTGTCTTGGCACTTTCCATTGGTAAGCGTGCGATAACATCACCTGCCTTAACATGCGAACCAGGTTCAACAGAAAGAATAGTTTCCACTGACATCACATAACGGGCTTCTCCTCCTTTGTGCAATTTAGCAATATTCTTACCTTGTTTATCTGAGTGAATAATCATTGCTGGTTTTAGATCAGCACCACGTGGGTTAACACGCCAATCGATCACCTGACGTTTCGTGATTCCTGTCGATTCATCAGTTGTTTCAGTAACTGATAAACCATCAACCATATCTTCAAACCCTACATAACCATCAACTTCAGTTAGAATCGGACGAGTGTAAGGATCCCACTCAGCTATACGCTGACCACGTTTAATAATATCACCATCATCAACAAAGAGACGCGCACCATAATTAATACGGTGCACAGCACGTTCTTTACCGTTTTCATCTTTGATAAGAACAGCCATATTGCGTCCCATCACAACCAAATGCCCTTCAGAATTGCGAACAACATTACGATTACGAAGTTCTACTATACCTTCATAAGAGGATTCAAAATAAGATGAGTCAACAACCTGCGCTGTTCCACCTAAGTGGAAAGTACGCATAGTAAGCTGTGTTCCTGGTTCACCAATCGACTGAGCTGCAATAACACCAACCGCCTCACCTTGATTAACCAGTGTTCCACGTGCCAAATCACGACCATAACATTTAGCGCAAACACCAAGACGCGTCTCACATGTCAAAGCAGAACGGATCTGAACTGATTGAATTCCAGCCTCTTCAATTTTAAGAACATCAGCTTCCTCAATCATTATCCCTCCTTCAACAATGACTTCACCAGAAACTGGATGCAAAATATCAAGAAGTGCTATACGACCAAGAATTCTCTGACCAAGTGATGCAACAATTTGTCCTGCATCAATAATTGGCTGCATGGTAAGCCCCTTAACAGTACCACAATCAACTGCCGAAATAATAGCATCCTGTGCAACGTCAACAAGACGCCGTGTTAAATAACCTGAGTTAGCAGTTTTCAACGCAGTGTCAGCAAGCCCCTTACGCGCACCATGAGTTGAGTTAAAATACTCATTAACAGTCAGACCTTCTTTAAAATTAGAAATAATTGGTGTTTCGATAATTTCACCTGATGGTTTTGCCATCAATCCACGCATACCAGCTAACTGTCTCATCTGATTAGCAGAACCACGCGCACCAGAATGAGACATCATATAAATCGAATTCATTTTCTGCTGACGACCCGTTTTAGGATCAAATTTAACAGCTTGAATACCCTTCATCATTTCATCTGCAATACGATCAGTGCATTTACCCCACGCATCAACAACCTTATTATACTTTTCACCTTGTGTAATTAAACCGTCATCATATTGCTGTTCATATTCTTTAGCTAAAGCTTCCGTTTCTGCGACCAAACGTGACTTACTCTCAGGAATAACCATATCGTCTTTACCAAATGAAATCCCAGCACGACATGCATGAGAAAAACCAAGCTGCATAATACGATCACAGAAAACAACAGTTTCTTTTTGCCCACAATGCCGATAAACTTGATCAATTATCTTAGAAAGATTCTTTTTGGTCATCTCCTGATTGACAATATCAAACGAAATATTTGGATTTTTTGGCAATAATTCACCAATAATTAAACGACCAGGCGTCGTATCGTAGAGTTGAGCAACTTCTTTTCCATCTTTATCAATATTTTTAAAACGACCTTTAATTTTCGTATGAAGAGTTACGACTTTATTTTCTAAAGCGTGATATAGCTCACCCATATCAGCGAAAGCCATCCCCTCCCCTGGTTCCTTTTCAGAAACAATCGAAAGATAGTAAAGACCAAGAACCATGTCTTGCGATGGAACAATAATTGGCGCACCATTGGCTGGATGAAGAATGTTATTAGTCGACATCATCAAAACACGAGCTTCTAGCTGTGCTTCAAGAGAAAGCGGAACATGAACCGCCATCTGATCACCATCAAAATCTGCATTAAAAGCAGTACAGACGAGTGGATGAAGTTGTATTGCTTTTCCCTCAATCAACACAGGCTCAAAAGCCTGGATCCCCAAACGGTGAAGTGTCGGCGCACGATTAAGCAAAACAGGATGTTCACGAATAACTTCATCCAAAATATCCCAAACTTCTGGATGTTCTTTTTCAACAAGCTTCTTTGCCTGCTTCACAGTAGATGAATAGCCCTTTGCATCAAGTCGCGCATAAATAAATGGCTTGAACAACTCAAGAGCCATCTTTTTCGGAAGACCGCATTGGTGCAACTTTAATTCAGGCCCCGTCACGATAACAGAACGACCTGAATAATCAACACGCTTCCCAAGTAAGTTCTGACGGAAACGCCCTTGTTTACCCTTCAGCATATCTGAAAGTGACTTTAACGGGCGCTTATTTGCCCCTGTAATCACGCGGCCACGGCGGCCATTATCAAATAACGCATCAACAGCTTCCTGCACCATACGCTTTTCATTACGCACAATAATTCCAGGAGCACGCAATTCAATAAGCCGCTTCAAACGATTATTACGGTTTATAACACGTCGGTAGAGGTCATTTAAATCCGATGTTGCAAAACGTCCACCATCAAGCGGAACCAATGGACGCAAATCCGGTGGAATAACCGGAATTGTTTTCATAATCATCCATTCCGGTTTATTACCAGATTCAAGAAAATTTTCAACAATCTTAAGCCGCTTAATGAGCTTTTTTTGTTTTAACTCTGAAGTCGTTTTCGCTAATTCAGCACGCAAATCATTCGCAATTTTATCTAACTCCATCCCAGAAAGAAGATCATAAATAGCTTCAGCACCAATCATCGCCGTGAACTGATCTTCTCCAAATTCATCAATAGCAAGCATATATTCTTCTTCAGAAAGAAGCTGGTGTAGCTTAAGAGATGTTAACCCGGGTTCTGTGACAATATAATTTTCAAAATACAGAATCCTTTCAATATCCTTTAAAGTTAAATCTAAAAGAGTAGATATGCGACCTGGTAGTGATTTAAGAAACCAAATATGAGCAACTGGTGCTGCAAGCTCAATATGCCCCATGCGCTCACGGCGTACTCGCGAAAGAGTAACTTCTACACCACATTTTTCACAAATAATGCCTTTGTATTTCATACGTTTATATTTGCCACAAAGACATTCATAGTCTTTAATAGGGCCAAATATACGTGCACAAAAAAGACCATCGCGCTCTGGTTTAAACGTACGATAATTAATAGTTTCTGGCTTTTTGATCTCACCATACGACCAGGACAGAATATTCTCAGGACTCGCAATCGATATACGAATAGAGTCAAATGTCTGTACCAGTGCTTGAGGATTGAAAAGATTCATAACCTCGTGGTTCATTCCGTTCTCCTTTGAAGATTCTTAAGCTCTTCCTTCTCTCACAGCTTTACTAGAAATTCATTTCTACTGCAAAATCGTCTATATTATTATCTTTTAAAAACCTCTTTATTAAAGTTCTTAAGATAATTAGAGTGCATAATTCTCAGTACGTTCTTATAATTAATTTTCTACCACTTCAGACAATGCTTGTTGCGCCATAAATTCACGTGCATCATCAAGCTTTACATTCAAACCAAGTGAACGCATTTCTTTGATCAGAACGTTAAAGCTTTCAGGTATACTTGCTTCAAAAGTATCATCACCACGAACAATCGCTTCATAAACTTTTGTACGACCTGCCACGTCATCTGATTTAACTGTCAGCATCTCTTGCAAAGTATATGCAGCACCGTAAGCCTCAAGAGCCCAAACTTCCATTTCACCAAAACGCTGACCACCAAATTGCGCTTTACCACCTAATGGCTGCTGCGTAACAAGTGAATAAGGTCCTATTGAACGTGCATGAATCTTATCATCAACAAGATGATGCAATTTAAGCATATAGATATAACCTACCGTCACCTGACGATCAAAAGGCTCTCCAGTACGACCATCATAAAGGGTAACCTGCCCAGAACTATCTAAACCAGAATCTTCTAACATTGCATTAATATCAGCTTCATGTGCTCCATCAAAAACAGGCGTTGCAATTGAAACACCCTTTCTCATCTGATGTGCCAATTTAAGAAGACTTTCATTATCATACTGACGTACTGGCTCATTACGATCATTATTAGGAATGAGATTTTCAATACGCTGACGCAGAGGAAGTATATCCCCAGTTTCTTGATAAAAGTCTATCAAATCTCCAATCTTTTTTCCCATGCCTGCGCATGCCCAACCAAGATGGGTTTCAAGAATTTGACCAACATTCATACGGCTAGGAACACCTAGTGGATTCAATACAATATCAGCATGGGTTCCATCCTCAAGAAATGGCATATCTTCCACTGGAAGAATACGCGACACGACCCCCTTATTACCGTGACGTCCTGCCATTTTATCACCAGGTTGAATTTTGCGCTTCACAGCCACAAAAACTTTTACCATTTTCATGACGCCTGGAGGCATTTCATCGCCTCGTTGAACTTTTTCAACTTTATCCATAAAGCGACGTTGCAACGCCTCTTTCGACTCATCATATTGATTGCACAAAGCTTCAATTTTACTTTGAACCTTTTCATCATCAACAGCAAACTGCCACCATTGTGACCGTGGATAATTATTCAGCACTGTGCTATCAATTTTTTGGTCTTTTTCAAACCCTTTCGGACCTCTTATTGCACTTTTATCCTTTAACATATCTGCAAGACGCGTATAAACGTTTCTATCAAGAATCGACTGCTCATCATCTCTATCTTTAGCTAAACGCTCAATTTCTTCACGTTCAATTTCCATTGTGCGTTCATCTTTTTCCACACCATGACGGTTAAAAACACGAACCTCTACAACAGTCCCAAAAGTTCCTGGAGGCATTCGCATAGAAGTATCACGAACATCTGAGGCTTTTTCACCAAAAATTGCACGCAAAAGCTTTTCTTCTGGTGTCATTGGACTTTCGCCTTTTGGGGTAATTTTACCAACCAAAACATCACCAGGTTGAACTTCAGCACCAATATAGACAATACCAGCTTCATCAAGATTCCTTAATGCCTCTTCTGCAACATTAGGAATATCACGAGTAATCTCTTCTGGCCCAAGTTTTGTATCGCGTGCAGCAACCTCAAATTCTTCAATATGAATCGAAGTAAATACATCATCAGCAACGATACGCTCAGAAAGCAAAATAGAGTCTTCGTAATTGTACCCATTCCAAGGCATAAATGCTACAAGAACATTCCGCCCAAGAGCTAAATCACCAAGATCAGTTGATGGACCATCAGCAATGATATCACCCTTTTCTATCCGGTCACCAACATGTACAAGAGGACGCTGATTAATACATGTAGATTGATTGGAACGCTGAAATTTTTGCAAGCGATAAATATCAACACCAGACTTTGAAGGATCTAAATCTTCTGTTGCACGAATAACAATACGTGTTGCATCAACTTGATCAACAATACCACCACGTTTTGCACTAACAGCAGCACCTGAATCACGAGCCACTATTGCTTCCATACCTGTACCAACAAATGGTGCTTCAGAACGAATTAATGGAACCGCTTGACGTTGCATGTTTGATCCCATTAACGCACGATTCGCATCATCATTTTCCAAAAATGGAATAAGAGAAGCAGCTACAGAAACCAACTGTTTTGGTGAAACATCCATTAAATCTATGTGATCACGTGGCACCATCAAAACTTCACCTGCATGACGACAAACTACAAACTCTTCTGTGAAACGTCCTTCTGAATCTAGTGAAGAATTGGCCTGAGCTACATAATGTTTTGCTTCTTCCATAGCAGAAAAATAAACAACCTCAGTTGTTACTTTACCATCAGTAATTTTGCGATATGGGCTTTCAATGAAACCATATTTATTAACTCGCGCAAAAGTTGCTAAAGAATTAATCAACCCAATATTTGGACCTTCAGGTGTTTCAATAGGACAAATACGACCATAATGTGTAGGATGCACATCACGCACTTCAAAACCTGCACGCTCACGAGTTAAACCACCTGGTCCAAGAGCAGAAAGACGACGTTTATGAGTAATTTCTGATAATGGATTAGTTTGATCCATAAACTGCGATAATTGCGAAGATCCAAAAAATTCACGAACAGCTGCTGCAGCTGGTTTCGCATTAATCAAATCTTGTGGCATAACAGTATCAATTTCAACTGAAGACATGCGCTCCTTTATGGCACGCTCCATGCGAAGCAAGCCAACTCGATATTGATTTTCCATCAATTCCCCAACTGATCGAACACGACGATTACCAAGATTGTCAATATCATCAATTTCACCACGGCCATCGCGCAATTCAACCAACATCTTAACAACGCCAATAATATCTTCTTGACGCAAAACACGAACCGTATCAGGGCAATCAAACCCCATACGCAAATTCATCTTAACACGACCAACAGCCGAAAGATCATAACGCTCGGAATCAAAAAATAACGAATGGAACATAGCTTCCGCTGTATCCATTGTTGGTGGTTCTCCTGGACGCATCACCCGATAAATATCAAATAACGCATCTTGCTGACTTTCATTTTTATCTACTTTTAAAGTATTGCGGATATATGCTCCAACGCTCATGTGATCAATATCAAGAATATTGATTTGATCAGCACCAACATCAAATAAAATTTTTAATACTTTTTCATCAATTTCATCACCAGCTTCAAGATAAATCTCACCTGTTTCATAATTAACGATATCATCTGCTAAATAAGATCCTAACAATTCATCTTCACTGACTTTAATTGCTTTTAGCCCCTTTTCTACTAAAAGCTTTGCAGTACGAGTTGTTAGCTTTTTACCTACCTCAGCAACAACCTCTCCACTCTCTGCATCAATAAGATCAGAAACTAATTTTACTCCCTTAAAACGATCCACTGAATAAGGAATACGCCACCCATTTTCAACCCGCTCATAAGTAACTTTATTATAAAAGGTTGACAAAATATCTGATGCATCCATCCCCAATGCCATCAGAAAGCTCGTAACCGGAATCTTTCGTCTCCGATCAATACGAGCATAAACGATATCTTTCGCATCAAATTCAATATCTAACCAAGAACCACGATAGGGAATTACACGGGCTGCAAAAAGAAACTTTCCTGATGAATGAGATTTTCCTTTATCATGATCAAAAAACACACCAGGAGAACGATGCATCTGCGAAACAATAACACGCTCTGTACCGTTAATGATAAAAGTACCATTACTCGTCATTAAAGGCATATCGCCCATATAGACACCTTGCTCTTTGATATCCTTAATATCTTTAGAACCGGTATCTTCATCAACATCAAATACGATTAAGCGTAATATCACCTTTAATGGTGCTGCATAAGTTAGATCGCGCTGACGACATTCTTCAACATCAAACTTTGGTGCATCAAATTCGTAACGAACAAACTCGAGCATAGCTGTACCGGAAAAATCCGAAATAGGAAATACCGATTTAAAAACAGCTTGCAGGCCTTCATCTGGACGCCCACCTTTCGGCTCTTTAATCATGAGAAATTGATCATATGACGCTTTTTGAACCTCTATAAGATTCGGCATTTCTGCAACTTCAGGAATCTTACCAAAAAATTTGCGTATGCGCTTACGACCATTGAATTGAGACATCATTGCCAAAGTCTGAGCCATTGTCGCTCCTCGATTTTCACTATTCAAAGTAGACTAAACCTTAAAAGCTTTACGTTATTAGTCTGCACATACAGACCCGTTTATTTAATGCCCTGTCAAAATAGGCACTATTTTTAATTCTATACACTTCAACCAAGTTTTATCACTTGGTCTAATTGCTAAAATTCTCACAGATACAACTCATCTCCTTATAGCTATAAACTGTTAGGAAATGGCTGAAACAATTAAACTCCTTTAACGAAAAAGAGAAATCAGCAGACATAAGACATACATGTCTGCCGATAAAAAATTATTTAAGTTCAATTTTAGCACCAGCTGCTTCAAGTTGAGCTTTAATTTTTTCTGCCTCATCTTTAGAAACACCCTCTTTAATCGGCTTAGGTGCTCCTTCAACCAAGTCTTTTGCCTCTTTAAGACCAAGACCAGTAAGAGCTCGAACTTCTTTAATAACATTTATCTTCTGAGTGCCACCATCAACAAGAACAACATCAAATTCTGTCTTTTCTTCAATAGCTGGAGCAGCAGCACCACTGCTAACAGCAGCAACTGCTACAGAAGCAGCAGCAGATACTCCCCATTTTTCTTCAAGTAATTTTGAAAGCTCAGCAGCTTCCAAAACAGTAAGGTTAGAAAGGTCTTCTACGATCTTTGCTAGATCAGCCATGTTTTAATTCCTTAAGTTAAAAGATTTGAATTATTATTTAAACTTATCCAAAAAACAGAAAATCCCAAAGCCATTTCGTAAAATAAATTACGAACATAAGCTTCAAGCAGCCTCCCCCTTTTGAGCATATGCACCAATTACACGTGCAACCTGACCAGCAGGTGCTTTGATAACTTGAACAACACGAGTTGCAGGTGTAGAAATCATACCCACAAGCTTTGCCCGCAATTCGTTCAGTGAAGGCAATGAAGCCAAAGACTTCACAGCATCAACACTCAAACTTACTGCCCCCATCGAACCACCAAGGATAACCAATTTATCATTGGTTTTCGCAAAATCAACAGCAACTTTTGGTGCTACAATTGGATCTTTTGAATAAGCAATAAGTGTTTGCCCGGTGAATAAATCTACCATCGATTCAGATTGCGTACCCTGAAGAGCAATTTTAGCAAGAGTGTTTTTGGCAATTTTAACAGCACCACCAGCTTCATCTATTTTTGAACGAAGATCACTTATCTGTGCAACTGTTAAACCAGAATAATGTGCAACAACAACAGAACCAGACTCCTGAAAAATCCCGTTAAGCCATGTGACAAATTCACGTTTTTCTGCTCTATTCACTGTCTTTCTCCATTTAACAAGTTTACTTAAAAAACAAACCTGTTCATTACCTTTAACAGCATAAAGTTTTATACCATCGATGAGGATCCTGTCCCCTTCTTCACGCACAAACGATCAAAGGTAACCCTGACTCAAATCCCTTTAGTTCCTTAACCCTAAAAGTTCTTACCTCAGTCTCATGCAGGCTTTCTTTGATTAAGATACCCAAAGTATCACCTACAATCTCGGACAGGACATTCCGAAATTTCTTTCGGCATGACCCGAGCTTAATAAAGCTCAGATAAGTAGATGTCAGAAAAAACCAACACCCCAAATATAATCCGAAATAAGATTATATTTTTAAAAATTCACTCTGAACGAATCGTTGCAGGATCAACTTTAATCCCGATACCCATAGTTGAAGACACTGCAACTCGCTTAATATATTCACCTTTTGCACCTTGTGGCTTAGCCTTAATAACCGCACTAGCAAAGGCTTTAATATTCTCTACAAGCTGTTCAGCTCCAAAAGAAGCCTTACCAACACCAGCGTGCACAATTCCAGCCTTTTCAACACGAAATTCAACAGCTCCTCCTTTAGACGCTTTAACAGCACCAGCAATATCCGTTGTCACAGTTCCAACTTTGGGATTTGGCATTAAACTTCTTGGACCAAGAACCTTACCGAGACGACCAACAAGAGGCATCATATCTGGTGTTGCAATACAACGATCAAAACTTATCGTCCCACAGTTAACTGTCTCAAACAAATCTTCGGCACCAATAATATCAGCACCAGCAGCTTTAGCCTCTTCAGCTTTGTCACCACGCGCAAAAACAGCAACACGAATATTTTTTCCCGTTCCATTAGGCAGATGAGCAACACCACGCACCATCTGATCTGCATGACGAGGATCGACACCCAAATTCATCGAAATCTCTATCGTTTCATCAAATTTAGCCACTGCACGCTCTTTAACCATCAAAACAGCATCTGTTAAAGCATAAAGTTCATTAAAATTAATGCCTTCACGAATTTTCTTTATTCTTTTCACTACTTTTACCATAACATTAGCCTACCACTTCTAAACCCATAGAGCGAGCAGAACCTTCAATCATGCGCATCGCTGCTTCAATATCATTTGCGTTAAGATCTTTCATTTTCGCTTCTGCGATTGAATGAATTTTGTCACGAGATATAGTCCCTACAAACACCTTACCAGGCTCTTTTGAACCAGATTTCAAATTTGCTTCTTTTTTCAAAAAAAAGGACACAGGAGGCGTCTTTAAAGAAAATGTGAAAGATTTATCTTGATAATAAGTAATAACTACTGGAATTGGCGCTCCCTTTTCCATCTCTTGCGTAGCTGCATTAAAAGCTTTACAAAACTCCATTATATTAATACCACGCTGCCCAAGAGCAGGACCTATTGGCGGAGAAGGAGTAGCTGTTCCTGCTGGAACTTGCAATTTTAACTGACCTGCACTTTTTTTTGCCATAATAATCTGCCTTTACTTAACATCGGTAAACTGGCACTTCATTATGCCAAATACCCACTGCAGTTGGGTGGTCTGGGTCATTAAGCTGGCAAAAACCATAAAATCACCTTCCACCTATCATTTAAAGTGATAAAAAATCACTTCAATTTCAATCAAAGTTTTTCAACTTGACCAAATTCTAAATCAACAGGCGTAGGACGCCCAAAAATTAGCACCTCAACTTTAAGACGAGAACGATCTTCTTCAACTTCCTGAACAACACCATTAAACGAAACAAAAGGCCCATCAGCTATTCGTACCTGCTCACCAACTTCAAATGTAACAGAGGATTTCGGAGATTCAACGCCTTCCTGAACCTGTTTCAGAATTTGCTCAGCCTCTCTATCAGAAATAGGAACAGGTCGTGCATCTGAACCTAAAAAACCAGCTACTTTAGGAGTATTATTAATAAGATGATAAACCTCATCCGTCAATTCAGCACAAACAAGAACATAACCAGGAAAAAATTTGCGCTCAGAATCAACTTTACGCCCCCGACGAACTTCAACAACACGCTCTATTGGAACAAAAATCTTTTTGAACAAATGATCAAGCCCTTTTTTCTTCGCCTCTTTACTAATAGCCTCTGCCACTTTTTTTTCAAAATTCGAATATGCTTGAATAATATACCAACGAGCAACCACTGCTACACTTCCTTATAGGATTAACCAAAAATATACTTTAAGAAATCAATACCCTGCCACACACTAAAATTTATAACCTGATCTACAATAAAAAAGAAAGCTGAAGCAACTGCCGTCACTACCAACACCATAACAGTAGAAATAACCGTCTCACGACGTGTAGGCCACTTTATTTTCGTGATTTCTGCACGAACCTGTTTTAAGAAGGCAATTGGATTGGTCATGACATCATCAGTTACACTATATTCTTTCCAATTTTATTACAAATCATGCAATAAACAAATGATATAAAAATAAAAAAATCTCTTCCCCTCTTTATGAGGTCTTTTCATTTTCTATTTAATACCGATTCATATACAAAAAAACAAGTCTTATACAAAAAGTAAAAAAAGAAGTTAACCTTCTTCTTTACTTTTCACTCAGAGTAATACGACTAAAATGGCAATTAATACGGCAGGGGCAGCAGGATTTGAACCCGCGACCTACGGTTTTGGAGACCGCCGCTCTACCAACTGAGCTATACCCCTAACTCTTAAGAAAAAACCAAAGACGCTCCTAAACAATTATTTTAATTACTCGATGATTTTAGAAACGATACCAGCCCCAACAGTACGACCCCCTTCACGGATCGCAAAACGAAGCTTCTCTTCCATGGCAATAGGAACAATCAAAGATACATCCATCGCAACATTATCACCAGGCATAACCATTTCTGTCCCCTCAGGAAGCGTAACAATCCCTGTCACGTCTGTCGTACGAAAATAAAATTGAGGACGATAATTCGTAAAAAACGGCGTATGACGTCCACCTTCATCTTTCGTCAAAATATAAGCTTCTGCTTTAAATCTGGTATGCGGAGTCACTGAACCAGGTTTCGCCAAAACCTGACCACGCTCAATTCCCTCACGGTCAATACCACGAAGCAACGCACCAATATTATCACCCGCTTGACCTTGATCTAAAAGCTTGCGAAACATCTCAACACCAGTAACCGTCGTCTTAGACGTTGGACGTATCCCTACAATCTCAATTTCTTCACCAACTTTAATAACTCCACGCTCAACACGACCGGTCACAACCGTTCCACGCCCTGAAATCGAAAATACATCCTCAATCGGCATCAAAAATGGTTGATCAATTGGACGCTCAGGAGTCGGTATATATCTATCAACCTCACTCATCAAAAAACGAACAGCATCCTCTCCTATGCTTTTATCTGAATCCTCAAGAGCAGCTAATGCTGACCCCTTAACAATCGGTATATCATCTCCTGGAAAATCATATTTTGAAAGAAGCTCTCGAACCTCAAGCTCAACAAGCTCCAAAAGCTCAGCATCATCAACCTGATCAACTTTATTCAAAAAAACAACAATCGCAGGAACACCAACCTGACGCGCCAACAAAATATGCTCACGAGTTTGAGGCATCGGACCATCTGCTGCAGAAACCACCAGAATAGCACCATCCATTTGCGCTGCCCCTGTGATCATATTCTTCACATAATCTGCGTGCCCAGGACAATCAACATGCGCATAGTGACGCTGATCTGTTTCATATTCAACATGTGCAGTAGAAATGGTAATCCCACGCGCCCGCTCTTCAGGGGCCGCATCAATTTGATCATAGGCCTTAAATTCACCAAAATACTTCGTAATCGCTGCTGTCAACGACGTCTTACCATGATCAACATGACCAATTGTGCCAATATTAACATGCGGCTTCGTACGTTCAAATTTGCTCTTTGCCATCGCCGTCGATCTCTTGTCTCTTAGCACCTGTGAAACAGGTCTTCAGCACTAAACTCTACCGGGCTGATTACCAGTCCGACTATTATACCAAAAGACGAAAAAATCCGCCTCATTCATGATAGAAAAAACTCTACCACGATCTCTGCTTAATCCTCAAATATCTGGAGCGGGTAGCGGGAATCGAACCCGCATATTCAGCTTGGAAGGCTGCTGCTCTACCATTGAGCTATACCCGCATCCTAACTCGCTATCTGACAAATGGTGGAGGGGGTTGGATTCGAACCAACGTAGCATACGCAACGGATTTACAGTCCGCCCCCTTTAACCACTCGGGCACCCCTCCATTAAATCAGTAGAGTTTTGCGAAAACCATCACCATAACTAATAACAATTTTTCTAAAATCAAAGTTAGTTGCGCAGCGGTTATGACGATTAGTCTTGTATCTGTCAACAAAATAAATACAATTTTATACAAATTTCCTAATAATAATCTAAATTTATCTTTATTTTTTACCAATATTTTCGATTAACGGGTTATAAGAAAAATATGATAGAAAAAGCACGTAAAAATTCTTATTTTGCAAACCTTCGTCGCCAATATCGTGATACAAAGGGTTTCATTTCCTCACCTTCAGCACGTTTCAAATACGGCCCTTCTCCATTAATAGCAGGAAAAATCCGTCTTTATGGTATCCATGCGGTTAATGCAGGTCTTCAAAATCCTAATAGAGTCTTAAAATGTCTTTATGTCACACCAAACGCCTTAAAACGGCTAAATATAGTTGAATCAAACCTACCTTGTCCTCTAGAATTGTGCTCGCCTAAAAAACTGGATACCCTTATTGGAAGTGACGCAGTGCATCAAGGTGTTGTCTTAGAGACTGAACCTCTCAAACCACGCCATTTATCCGAACTCACTCATTCTGATCTTGTTGTTGTAATGGATCAAATTACTGATCCCCATAATGTTGGCGCCATCATGCGTTCTGCCGTTGCATTTAAAGCTGGAGCACTCATTACCACTCATCGCCACTCACCACAAGAAAGCGGTGTACTTGCTAAAGCAGCTTCTGGAGCTTTGGAAATGATCGATTATATTACTGTATGTAACCTCGCTGAAGCACTTAAAGAACTCCATAAAGCTGATTTTATTAGCTTTGGACTTGATTCAGAGGGTGAAAAACCACTAGAGATCGCATTAACAGGTCAAAAAATTGCCCTAATCTTAGGAGCAGAGGGAAAAGGTTTGCGCAAAAAAACACGCGAAACTGTTTGCACATTGGCACGCCTTGATATGCCTGGAAATATTAAATCATTAAATGTTTCAAATGCAGCAACAATTGCTCTCTACGCAACTCATAAATATCTTAGACCGTAATTTTTGATTTTCTCCATGGAATGTTAAAAAAACTAATCAATAAAAATCCTGAAATCAGACCACCAACATGAGCTTCCCATGCTATTGAAACATTATCTTCTTCGCTAAAATATGGAAATATGCCTGTGATAAAATTAATCATAAACCACACACCAAGATAAATAAGTACAGTCCTTGAATGAAGAGCTTCCCTGATCGACAATAAAGGTCTCTCAAATTTTCCATCTCTTGTACTAGAATTAGAACAAGTAGAAAAAAAGTAACGTACAGCAGCTCCCATCATTCCAAAAATCGCACCTGATGCTCCAATAAGCGGTATTTCACTGTTTTGATGAAAAATAAAATAAGTCAATACAGATGCAACTGCTGTTAAGACCCAAAAAATTAAAAAACGTAAATTGCCTAAATGCCTTACCAAAGGAGACCCAAAGACCAAAAGCCAAATCATATTAAGAGCAATATGTCTTAAACTACCGTGCATAAATGAATAACTAACAACAGTATGAAAACAGCCTACAGGATCAGCCTTGAAAAAAACCGGTATAAATGCAAATAACACAAAAATTCTAGCATGAAGCTGATCAGAAACAAAATGAGAAACAAAATAAATGAAAAAACAAAATGCTATCAAAAAAATTATAATAAAAGGAACATTTAATAACGGTTCTTTAGGCCGATTTTGTGAAAATAAAGCATCATCATATTGAGAATGAGTAATTTTCATTTTACATACAATCTCCACTATAAAAAAATCTCAGTATGCCAACTGTAATAATGAAAAAATCATCAACTCTAGACTTTTCTAGTGTGCACTTCTCAATATCGGATATCACTTGCGTGGTAAAACTTGCATCTTAGACAAAACACGCCGAAAAGAACGTGCATCAAGAAAACCATTTACAGAATTACCACGCCCTATCAATTGAAACTTAAAGCCCGTACGTGCATATGTATGAAATTCATCTTCAGGGATAAACAAGCGTCCCTTTTCAGACACTATACAACCAATAACACACATAATTACTATTTCCCTCCTGGAATATAACGATAATTGCGATTTTGAGACCATGCTAAAGTTAAATTAAGATCACCTGAATTAGTTGAAGTTGTTGTTATATCAAGAACATACCCTTGATTACTAATCCACCTCGCTTGCATCTCAAACAGAATTAAAGGATTATGGGCGTAATAGAAATTTCCTGAACTTACTTCTGTGACCTATATATCATAATTATGATAATTGGCACCTTACCAGAGTTATCATAAGTGCAGCAGCTAATAATTTTTTGTTAAATGTAAAGGTATGCATATCATTGATTCCTTCAAGAAAAAAGTGACCATTACAGTTTAAAAAACTATCCTTGTGTCAAGCTTACATAAAATTAACAACACTCACTGAAAAAAATTAAAAACCTTTTCCTGCATGCAATTTTATTCTAAGAATAATTACTTTTAAAATCATTCAGCGGGAAAGTTAACGATATTTTATTTGCAATCTTTTAGCCATACATCATAAATAGGATGCTCAACTGCATTCAAACCAGGACTATCTGCCAATATCCACCCCGTAAAAATACGTCGCGTTTTTTTATCTAACATTACTTCATTGACTTCAATAAAACTAGTTGTACGAGCGGGCTCACCCTCAGAACTTGTATAACACACTCGTGGTGTTACTTGCAAAGCACCAAATTGATAAACCTCATCAATAGCAACCTCAAAACGAGTAGTTCGACCAGTAATTTTATCAAGGCCAGAAAAAACAGCAATCGTATTGCTAACACGTTTTGCTTGCATATTCCCTACCCACAACACCCCCCCCATCATTCCCATTAAAAAAACGCAAGAAAAATGCCTGAATTTTGATACTAAACAAAATTTCATAAACACCACATCAATTAATTCAAATAAACAATTTCGGCTCTAAATATAGCCAGTTAAGGAAATAAAATAACATATCAATTAAAACACTCTATTTTTTAGGAAACCATGCATCATAATCTTTACGCGCAGAAAGATGCTCAGCATTATAAGCGATAGATCCTTTTGGTCGATATGCTTTTCTTGTTCCTGTCATGTTTTGACTATGAGGTTTTTCCCACTCATATGCTTTATAATTCTCTTCTGTAGGTGGCATATCACAACGATGATGAATCCAGCCATGCCAACCTGAAGGAATAGTAGAAGCCTCAGAAAAATCTTTATAAATCACCCAACGGCGCGGATAACCATCTTTATGACGACCGCCTTCATAATAAATATTGCCAAACTGATCTTCTCCTATACGCTTCCCCTTGCGCCACGTAAAAAAGCGCGTATTAATGGTATTACCATTCCACCACGTAAAGATTTGTTTTAAAAAGCCAGCCATTTTCTCTATTTCACTTCTCTAGTGCAAATAAGCTTAATCATCGAAGTAAACTCACATCACTCTTAAAATCACCAAAGGCAAGAAAACTCTTACGAAATACCATTAAAAACTCTTTCAAACAACAAACTTTCAATTTTTATTGTTCTCCCTCTGAGAAAATATCAGACTAGAAATATTTTCTACTTTACGAGATTAATCTATTTCAAATTTCATTTTAATCAGTTTATTAACAGTTTGAGGATTAGCTTTGCCTCCTGTTTTCTTCATAACTTGCCCAATAAACCAACCAATTAAAGCAGGTTTTTCTTTTGCTTGAGAAACTTTATCCGGGTTACTAGCCATAATTTCATCAACAGCGCTTTGAATAGTCCCTGTATCTGTCACCTGCTTCATACCACGTTCTTCCACAATTTGACGTGGATCCCCCCCTTTATGCCAAATAATCTCAAATAAATCCTTGGCAATTTTTCCAGAAATAATCCCTTCTTCTATCAGATCAATAATTGCTCCTAATTGGTCTGGTTTAACTGGCGTATCTTCAATTTTACAATTATTTTTGTTCAAAGCACCTAAAAGATCATTGATCACCCAATTAGCAACCATTTTTCCATCACGCCCACGTGCTACTTTTTGAAAATAATCAGCAATTTCTTTTTCTGTTATGAGAATAGAAGCATCATAAACAGTCAATCCCATGTCATTGATAAAACGCGCTTTTATATCATCCGGAAGCTCCGGCAATTCTGAAGCTAAAGCATCAACAAACGCTTGATCAAATTCCAACGGCAACAGATCAGGATCAGGAAAATAACGATAGTCATGAGCCTCTTCCTTTAAACGTATAGACCGCGTTTCACATTTAGCTGCATCAAAGAGCCGAGTCTCTGGATCTATTACACCGCCATCTTCTAGCACTGCAATTTGACGACGTGCTTCATACTCTATCGCTTGACCAATAAAACGAATAGAATTAACATTCTTAATTTCACAACGAGTTCCCAAAGGCTCCCCAGGACGGCGAACTGATACGTTGACATCTGCACGTATAGAGCCCTCATCCATATTGCCATCACAAGTACCCAAATAGCGAAGAATCATCCGCAATTTTGTTATATAAGCTTTCGCTTCTTCTGATGAACGTATATCAGGCTTGGAAACAATTTCCATTAAGGCTACACCAGAACGATTAAGATCTACAAAAGACATGGTTGGATGCTGATCATGTATCGATTTTCCAGCATCTTGCTCAAGATGAAGCCTCTCAATTCCAATTTCAACATCCTCAAATTGACCATTTGAATCTGGCCCAATTGATATAGTGACTTTTCCTTCACCGACGATCGGATAATGAAACTGTGAAATCTGATATCCCTGTGGTAAATCTGGATAAAAATAATTCTTACGATCAAAAACAGATTTCAAATTAATTTGAGCTTTTAGCCCTAAACCAGTTCGAATAGCTTGGCGAATACATTCTTGATTAACAACAGGCAACATACCAGGCATAGCTGCATCAATAAGCGATACATGATTATTTGGTTCAGCACCAAATTTTGTTGATGCACCCGAAAAAAGTTTCGAATCTGATACAATCTGTGCATGAACCTCCATGCCAATAACAACCTCCCAATCACCTGTAGATCCAGGAATAAAGCGCTTAGGATCAGATGTACGAATATCAATCATTTGCATTGGTTAATCCATTATCAATATTTTAACATACTCAACGGCTAATCTACAATTGCCATTAGGGCAAACATAGCACAAAAAACTAATAAAAGGCTCAGTTTTATTAGATCCATTCTATCAGTTCACAAATTACGCTTTTAGGTGTCTTTTTTGGCTACATCTTCCTATTCTTTTACACTTTTTTTCCACTATAGATCTTTTTTTTAACTGCGGTAGATTCTTTGTTATCTGAAGCAGCTGTTTTCCTAACTGAGCTTTTTTTGATTGCATCTGATTCATCAAATTCTTTCATCAATTCTTCGACTGTTACTTTTTCATCTTTAATTTTTATATGTGTCAGTAAATAATCAATAACTTTTTCTTCAAAAATAGGTGCACGTAAATTCGCGATAGCTTCTGGCGTACGACGAAAAAAATCCATAATTTCTTTTTCTTTCCCAGGATATTGGTGAACCTGCTCAAAAATTGCTGTTTGTAACTCACTTTCACTGACTTGAATATTAGCTTTCATCCCAATTTCAGAAAGCACTAAACCAAGACGAACACGACGCTGCGCAAGCATATGATATTCTTCCCGTGCTTTTTCTTCTGTAGTATTTTCATCTTCAAAACTTCTACCCGACTTTTGTAAATCGCTATTAACTTGAGCCCATATATTATTAAATTCAATTTCTACAAGACGTTCAGGAATCACGAAATTATAATCAGCATCTAATGAATCAAGAATTTGACGCTTAATTTTTTGACGCGTCATTAAGCCATATTGATTTTCAATCTGCCCTCGAACAACTTCACGCAAACGGTCGAGAGATTCTAAACCAAGCTTTTTAGCTGCTTCATCATCAATTTTTAGCTCATCTGGTTTGGATACAGCCTTAACAGTGATGTCAAAAACTGCATCTTTACCAGCTAAATGTGCAACACCATAATTATCAGGGAACTTAACAGAAATCGCTTTTGTATCACCAGCTTTTACACCAACTAACTGTTTCTCAAAGCCAGGAATAAATTGGTTCAAGCCAAGAACCAATTGCACATCATGACCTGTTCCACCATCAAATGAGACATCATCAATTTTTCCGAGATAATCGATTGTAACGCGATCACCATCTTCAGAAGGACCATCCCCTTCCAAATAACTACGAGTAGAAGAAAGGATTTTTTTTACTTCCTCATCAATCTCCTGTTCAGAAACATCAGCAATTTCACGAGTGATTTCTATATCTTTAAAATCTTTAATTTCAAATTCTGGCAAAACTTCATATTTTAAATTGAAAATAAAATCGGCCTCGCCATTTAGAACTTTTTGATCTTCATTGATGTCAATTTGTGGTTGCACTGCTGAACGTTCATTGCGATCAACCAAAATAGAACGAGGAGCATCATTAATGATTTCATTCAAAACTTCAACCATAAAAGATTTACCGTACATTTTTCGTAAATAACTAAAAGGCACTTTACCAGGGCGAAAACCATTCAACTTGATTTTCCCCTTAGTATCATCCAATCGTTCATTTAACTTCGCTTCCAAATCTTTCATTGGAATCACGACTTGAATTTCGCGCTTCAGTCCTTCATTAATTGTCTCGGTAACCTGCATCGAACAACCTTCATTTCTTTGAGGAGGCTCATAACCTCGCTCCGGGAACAACGATATCCAACACTATGTGCCAGACCAACATGCTAACACTTGAATGTCCAGTTTACATGAAATGGATTTTCAAAATATTCGGAAATCCGTTGCATACAAAGCAATCGCCTTGGTGCGGGTGGAGGGACTCGAACCCCCACAGTTTCCCGCCAGAACCTAAATCTGGTGCGTCTACCAATTTCGCCACACCCGCTTAAACCTGTAAACCAATAATCTCATACAAGCGGTGTTTCTATACCATTCAATTTCAACCAATCAAAGAAAAAAACTAGAAATATATTTTTTCACAAAATTTATAGATAAAAAATCTATGCTTTTCAGACAACATTGCTTTTGCTAAAGTTAAATCATGTTAAATAAATTAAATCTCCCAATCCATATCATCGGCGGTGGTTTAGCAGGAAGTGAAGCAAGTTGGCAAATTTCTCAATTAGGAATCCCTGTTATTTTGCACGAAATGCGACCACAAAGACTATCTGAAGCTCACAAAACCGATAAACTTGCAGAACTCGTCTGTTCAAATTCATTCCGTTCGGATGATTCATTAACAAATGCTGTAGGACTTTTACATGCTGAAATGCGATTAGCTAAATCCCTAATTATGAAAGCTGCAGATGCCAATAAAGTGCCAGCTGGAAGCGCACTTGCTGTTGATCGTGATGGATTTTCTCAAACTGTTACAGAAGCACTCAAAAATCATCCTCTTATAACCATAAAACGTGAAGAAATCTATGATATTCCTGAAAACTGGCACAATGTTATTATTGCAACCGGTCCTCTTACTTCACCTGCACTTGCTCATGCAATACAAACAATAACAGGAACAGAAGCTCTTTCTTTTTTTGATGCCATTGCACCCATCATTTATACCGATAGCATTAATATGAATATTTGTTGGTATCAATCTCGCTATGACAAAATTGGTCCTGGAGGAACTGGCAAAGATTATATTAACTGCCCTCTCGATAAAAAACAATATGAAGCATTTATTCAAGCGTTAAAAGATGGAGAAAAAATAGAATTTCGTGAATTTGAAAATGTACCTTATTTTGATGGATGCTTACCAATCGAAGTTATGGCCGCACGTGGTGTTGAAACCTTAAGGCATGGTCCCATGAAACCTATGGGATTAACTAATACCCATACCCCTACAATTAAAGCTTATGCCATTGTACAATTACGGCAAGATAATATGCTTGGCACTCTCTATAATATGGTTGGCTTTCAAACAAAACTGAAATATAATGAACAAGTTCGTATCTTTAGAACAATCCCCGGTCTTGAAAAAGCAGAGTTTGCACGTCTTGGTGGTCTTCACCGCAATACCTACCTCGATTCACCAACCATTCTAGATGAAACTCTTCGTTTAAAGAAGAAACCTCAATTGCGTTTTGCTGGACAAATTACAGGTTGCGAAGGCTATGTAGAATCATCTGCAATAGGACTTCTTGCCGGACGCTTCGCTGTTGCTGAATATAATAATACTTACCCATCTTTGCCACCAAAAACTACAGCATTCGGAGCCCTTTTAAATCACATTACCAGCGGGCATATTGTAACTCAAGAAACAGAAAAACAATCCTTCCAACCAATGAATATCAATTTTGGTCTTTTTCCACCTATTGATTCTACAAATCATCAAAGAAAAACTATGCAACACAAAGAAAAAAAAATAGCAAAGAGGCGAGCTATCGTTGAACGAGCCTTAAATGATTGCACACGGTGGTTAAACAGATAAAAATAACTTTAAAATCAATTTTTGGACTTGATCTTAATAAAACACCTGTTGACTCACCTTCGATCTGTTTAAAAACTTTTAATCAGTACAGCACAAAAACCCTATTGCTCTTTCCAATTTTGAAAAAGAATGCCTGGACGAATATGAACACTCCAAGTAGAAGCTTTAACGTCTAAAAAATTTTCTCTCTATTTTAATAGCCTGTATATTAATGATTTACACACTGGTAAATCAATTATTTTGGGCTATCTATATCAATAAACACCAACTCTAGTTTAACACTTGTTAAACAGTTTAAGAGAAAAAACATTTTAAGTCTCTTAATTTAATGAAAGCTCATCATAAAATATAACTAGGATTATATCTTTTTCCCCTTGAAAAAATCGCTAATAACATTCTCTAAAATAATTAGCGATAATCAACAATAACTTTATGTAGAGCCAATAGCCAATACTCTAGTTATCATGGTAAATTCAACTATATAGATCAATCAGTATATTAGTCGAAAATCAAAATTACTATTTACACCCAAAATCAGCGCTCATAAACTGGCAATATCTTATCTGAAAACGTAAAGGATAAATGCCACACTCCCCCCCTGCTAACAACTCTTTATAAAATGCCTATCTTTGAAAAAAGACTAAAAAGCTTTCTTCAAAAAAACCCGCTTATTAATAAACCGGGTTTTTAAAACGGAATTCAAATTACCGTTTATTAACAGCTTCTTTAAGATTTTTGCCCGCAGAAAACTTAGGGACAGAACGCGCTGGAATATTAATTTCTGCACCTGTCGAAGGATTACGTCCCTTTGTAGCAGCACGCCGAGAAACTTCAAAAGAACCAAAACCTGGAAGACGCACATCACCCCCTTCTCCTAAAGCTTCTGTTACAGAAGCAATAAAGGCATCTAAAACAGAACCAGCTTGTGCTTTTGAGACACCTGCTTTTGCAGCAATGGAGTTAACCAATTCACTTTTATTCATTGAATATTTCCTTTCCTGTATCACCGGATATAACTTAACCGATTATGAGCAAGTTTATTGAAAACTGTAGTAAACTGAAGAATTATTTTATCTTAGTACATTGTTTTTTTAGCAATAATCACAGTTATTTACGTTTTTTTTATTTTTTTTCAAAAAAAATAAAGTCCTTTCCCAAAAAATGGCTTTCATTACTGTGAGAAATACAATTATAAATTCAAAAAATGAATCAATGTGCAACCGGTATGCTTTCATCATCGCTTCCTGTTCTAACAGTCGTAGATACTTTTTTAGAAGGATCTGTCCATTCAATAGCTTCAGGAAAGCAAACTAACGCATGCTTAAGTACTTCACTAACATGACTTACAGGAACAATTTCTATATTATTTTTGACATCATCAGGAATATCAACCAAATCCTTTGCATTTTCTTCAGGAATGAGAACTTTTTTAATTCCTCCCCGAAGAGCCGCAAGTAATTTTTCTTTCAATCCACCAATCGGTAAAACACGCCCACGCAAAGTAATTTCACCAGTCATTGCAATATCTTTATGAACAGCTATTTCCGTTAATACTGAAACAATTGCTGTCACCATTGCGATCCCAGCTGATGGACCATCCTTTGGTGTTGCTCCCTCTGGGACATGAACATGAATATCACGCTCTTCAAACAGCGTTGGCTCAATGCCAAAATCAACAGCACGAAAACGTACATAAGACGCCGCCGCAGAAATTGATTCTTTCATGATATCACGTAAATTTCCAGTCACAGTCATTTTGCCTTTACCAGGCATCATCACTCCTTCAATGGTCAACAATTCTCCACCAACTTCAGTCCATGCAAGCCCAGTAACAACACCAATCTGATTCTCCCCTTCAACTTGACCAAAGCGATAACGCTTTATTCCTAGAAAATCGCCAATATTATCTTCTGTAATTTCTATAGACTTCTGATTATTTTTAAGAATTTTTGTAACTGATTTGCGAGCTAATTTCATTACCTCACGCTCAAGGTTACGGACCCCAGCTTCACGTGTGTAGAACTGAATAATCGACCTTATTGCATCATCAGAAACACTGAACTCTTTTTTAGATAGAGAATGTTCCTTTAATACCTTTGGTAAAAGATGCCGTTTAGCAATCTCCATCTTTTCACATTCAGTATAACCTGCAATACGAATAATTTCCATTCGATCCATTAATGGCCCTGGAATGTTAAGCGTATTTGCAGTTGCAACAAACATCACATCGGAAAGATCATACTCTATTTCCAAATAGTGATCAATGAATGTACCATTTTGTTCAGGATCAAGCACTTCTAGTAAAGCTGATGAAGGATCCCCACGAAAATCTTGACCCATTTTATCAATTTCATCAAGCAAGAAAAGAGGATTGGTTTTTTTAGATTTTCTCATGGATTGAATAATTTTTCCAGGCATAGAACCAATATAAGTCCGACGATGTCCACGAATCTCTGATTCATCCCGGACCCCTCCTAATGAAATGCGAACATATTCACGACCTGTCGCCTTTGCTATAGAGCGTGCAAGTGATGTTTTTCCAACACCTGGAGGACCTAAGAGACAAATAATAGGACCTTTTATTTTCGATGATCGACTTTGTACTGCTAAATATTCAATGATTCGTTCTTTAATTTTCTCAAGACCAAAATGTTCATTTTCCATCACTTTTTCAGAAAAGTCCAAATCATTCTTAATTTTTGATTTTTTTCCCCAAGGTACAGCTAAAAGCCAATCAAGATAATTACGTACAACTGTTGCCTCTGCAGACATAGGAGACATATTACGTAATTTTCTAAGCTCTGCACCAGCCTTTGCACGTGCCTCCTTTGAAAGTTTTGTTCTTTTAATGCGTTCTTCTAACTCAGATAGTTCATCGCGACTATCGTCACTTGCTCCTAACTCTTTCTGAATAGCCTTCAACTGCTCATTCAAATAATATTCTCGTTGAGTTTTTTCCATCTGCCGTTTAACATGTGAGCGAATACGTTTTTCAACTTGTAAAACAGAAATTTCTCCTTCCATAAAGGAAAGTACACGCTCAAGACGATCACGTATAGACAACAAAGCCAAAATTTCCTGCTTATCCGAAAGTTTAATGACTAAATGGGAAGCAATAGTATCAGCGAGTTTAGAAGGATCATAAACCTGACTAACCGCACTTACAACTTCAGGAGAAATTTTCTTATTAAGTTTTACATATTTTTCAAAATAAACCATCACCGATCGAGAAAGAGCTTCAATCTCAACTTCATCTTCCTCAAATTCCTCTGTAATAGCTGCATAAACTTGATAATAATCTTCATTAGTGATGAATTGGCTAATTTTTGCACGCGCCGTACCTTCAACCAAAACCTTCACAGTCCCATCAGGAAGCTTTAAAAGCTGAAGAATATTAGCAACCGTACCAATATCATAAATATCTTCTGCTTTTGGATCATCATCAGCAGCATTTTTTTGCGTAGCCAATAATATTGGCTTATCTTCTGCCATTGTTTTTTCAAGAGCATGAATTGACTTTTCTCTGCCAACAAAAAGCGGAACAATCATATGTGGAAATACAACAATGTCACGGAGCGGTAAAACAGCGTAAAGCTCTCCCATCACCTTAGTCTCTTCATCAATATACTGCATATCTTACCTTTCTGGAATTGACGATTCCCTCACTCTATAAACCATCTCTAGAAAAACCTAGCCACCTATAATAAGTGAAGATGGTAACGATAGATAAATAAATCAAGAATCATATCACAATGCCCAGAGACATATATTCCAAATAGTGCCTATTATCGTTTATACAATAACCTTACATCACGCAGATACGTTTTCTTTATCTTCTACACGCTCTGAATAAATATAGAGAGGATGTGCCTTTCCTTCAACAACATCACTTGAAATCACTACCTTTTGAACACCTTCAAGAGCTGGTAATTCAAACATAGTATCAAGAAGAATTTTCTCCATAATCGAACGTAAACCACGAGCACCTGTTTTACGCTCAATCGCCTTATTAGCAATAGCGCGTAAAGCGTCTTCATGAAACGTTAATTCGACATTTTCCATCTCAAAAAGATGTTGATACTGCTTAACTAAAGCATTTTTTGGCTGTAACAAAATTCGAACAAGTGCATCAACATCTAAATCTTCCAAGGTAGCAATAATGGGAAGACGACCAATAAATTCTGGTATTAAACCAAACTTAACAAGGTCTTCAGGCTCTAAATCGTGAAAAATTTCACCAACGCGACGCTCATCTGGCGCTTTAATAGTAGCAGAAAAACCAATTGAAGTTTTTTCACCACGCCCCGAAATAATACGTTCCAAGCCAGCAAAAGCGCCCCCACAAATGAACAAAATATTTGTTGTATCAACTTGAAGAAATTCTTGCTGTGGATGCTTACGCCCACCTTGCGGAGGAACAGAGGCTATTGTCCCTTCCATAATTTTTAGCAATGCTTGCTGAACCCCCTCACCCGAAACGTCCCTTGTAATCGATGGATTATCAGCTTTACGAGAGATTTTATCAACTTCATCAATATACACGATACCACGCTGTGCACGTTCAACATTATAATCAGCGGATTGAAGAAGTTTCAAAATAATATTTTCAACATCTTCACCTACATAACCCGCTTCAGTCAAGGTCGTGGCATCTGCCATAGTAAAAGGTACATCAATGATGCGTGCCAATGTTTGTGCTAAATAAGTTTTTCCACATCCCGTTGGTCCAACAAGAAGAATATTTGATTTTGCTAACTCAATAGCATTATTTTTAGACTGATGTGCAAGACGCTTATAGTGATTATGAACAGCAACAGAAAGAACACGCTTTGCATATCGCTGCCCAATAACATAATCATCAAGAACCTCTATAATCTCTTGTGGAGTAGGAACACCATCACGCGTCTTAATACCTGAAGACTTATTTTCTTCATGAATAATATCCATACACAGCTCTACGCATTCATCACAGATAAATACAGTAGGTCCTGCAATGAGCTTACGCACTTCATGCTGACTTTTGCCGCAAAATGAGCAATAGAGTGTATTTTTTGGTTCGCTCCCACTATTGCTAACTTTGCTCATTTCACTTTCCTTTCACTCCAACACACAAACAGCTCGTCTCTATTAAAGAAGTTTTTCATAACCACAAATATAAAGACTATAAAAAATTAAGAACGCTACAATATTTTTAAATATTTACTATCTTCGTAGGATTTTATATTTAAAAATAGTTATTTTAAAGGCAATCCTTACATGTTTAATAAATGCTATTTTCTGTAAAAAACTCCCTAATCTTTCTCTTCTTTTTCAGTTTCTGCACGATATTGTATAACATCGTCAATCAAACCAAATATCTTAGCTTCTTCTGCTGTCATAAAATGATCACGATCAAGCGTGTTCTCAATAATTTCGTAATCCTGCCCTGTATGTTGGACATAAATTTCATTCAAATGCCGTTTCATCCTTATAATATCTTGTGCATGCCGTTCAATATCAGAAGCTTGACCTTGGAAACCACCAGATGGTTGATGTACCATAATACGTGCATTCGGCAATGAAAAACGATGCCCCTTTGCTCCTGCTGTTAAAAGTAGTGATCCCATAGATGCAGCTTGCCCCATACATAGTGTAGAAACAGGAGGACGAATAAACTGCATAGTATCATAAATCGCCATACCAGATGTCACTACACCACCGGGCGAATTGATATAAAGGCTAATCTCTTTTTTAGGATTTTCTGCTTCCAAAAAAAGTAACTGTGCACACACAAGCATCGCCATACTATCTTCAACAGGACCATTAATGAAAATAATTCGTTCTTTTAAGAGACGGGAAAAAATATCATAGGCTCTTTCTCCACGATTAGTCTGCTCGACAACCATAGGAACTAAACTTAAAGCTGTTTTTACCAAATCGCTCATGTTTTTTATTTCCACCAATCTAAAAATGTTACTTTACGCATTAATCATATTACTCATAGGCTAACAATACTCTCTTACGCAAGCCACAATCAATTATATTTCAAGTAGATTAAAATTTCAGTAATGTAAAAACAACAACAACAAACCTACTCAAACCAACCCTGCGCATCAGGGATACGTGACACTGCCCAATGATAAAAGCTCCCTTCTTGAGGTCTTTGAGTTGTCTTAGCTTTTCTATGAATATGAAAACCTATAAAGCGCAGATCTTCTAGCATTTTAATACCAAAAGCTGTATCAAAAATCCGTTCAGCTTTTCGTCCTGTCCAATAATAAAATGTCTCTTTTTCTTTTGCTTCATGGAAAAAATTATATTGTTTAGCTAATCGCGAAATACCATCATTACCAAATATCGTAACTCCAACCATTCTTGGTAAAATGGTTATTCCTCTTCTTTTTAACCAAAATGGCCTCCAAACACGACGTTTAAAACCCAACCAATGAGGAATAATTTCTGTACCCGCCAAATAATCCTCAAATGTCTTTATAATCGGATTATCAGGCGGTAAATACAGTGCAGAAACCCCAACTCTTGAAGCATTTTCTCTAGCTAACCAACTTTTACCTACTTCTGGATGAAACTGTTGAACAAGATAAACATCTGTATCTAACCAAACACCTTGTTTATATTTCATTAACATAACGGAGAAAATATCTGAAAACTGAACAATCGTATGATTATGTTGATGATTAAAAAAATTGGGATCAAGTCGATAAAATATTGAACGTGGCAAAATTGCTTGAGCTTCATGTAACTCAACGCCAATAGGTACATTTTGCACTCTTTCATAGCTGAAAAGCTTAACGCGTTGACCAGTTTTAACCATTGATGCTAGACAAAGCCTATCAACTAACCTTAATTGTTTACCATACCAAAAAGTACAAATATCCATAATATTAAAAATATTCCAAACTTACTCGGAACAATTGCTCAACATCACGAACACAATTAGCAAGAGAAAAAATCACTATCCGATCACCAGATAAAATTCGTGTATCTGATGCAAGTTGTATTATTGTCTTATTACGATAAATTGCACCAATCCGTAAGCCTTCTGATAAATTGAGCTCTGATAATGTTTTACCAATCAATGAAGACGTTTGCATTGCTTCTGCTTCAATAATTTCTGCAGCACCATTAAAAACTGAATGGACAGCACGAATCCGCCCGCGGCGCATTTGTTGCAAAATTCTTGACACAGTAACGCTACGAGGATTGAGATGCGTATCCACACCAACTGCACGACTAAACTCTTGATAAGCAACATTATTAATTAATACCATATTGGATTTGCATCCTAATCTCTTCGCTATAATAGCACTTAAGAGATTAACCTGATCTTGATTGGTCAATGTAATCATTAAATCAGCCTGATCAATCCCAGCTTCTTGAAGAATGAGTGGATCTAATACATTACCATATAAAACTGTTGTTTTTTCAAGTTGATCAGCAATTGTCAGCGCTCTTTCTCTATGCGCCTCTATAATCTTCAATTTTAATTTATGCAGGCGCTTTTCAATAGCTTGTGCAACATAAAGACCAATGTGACCACCCCCTGCAATAATTATGCGATGTGCTTCCTGTTCTTTATAGCCAAACAGTCCAAGTGCACGACGCACCTGATCGCGAGCTGCAACAAGATACGTAATATCACCAACACGCAATTGTGTCTCTGAATGCACTACCAATAATTCTGAACCACGCTTAACAGCAGCAACCGTTGTTTGAAGATCAGGGAAAAGCTCCGTTAACTGACGCAAGGGGGTATTAATGATCGGACAATCTTCCATACATTCCAAAGCTAACGCAACAACTTCATCATCACAAAAATAAAGAACATCTATCGCTCCCGGTAACGCGATACGACGCAGAACCATTTCCCCAACTTCAATTTCCGGCGAAATAACTACATCAACAGGAATACTTTCCCTTGCAAAAAGGGTTTTATAACATGGCTCCAAATATGATTTTGAACGAATACGCGCTATTTTAGTGGGCACATTAAATAATGAATGTGCTACTTGGCACACGACCATATTGACTTCATCAAATAAAGTTACTGCAATCAACATATCAGCTTCATCGGCACCCGCAGCTGAAAGAACTTCAGGATGTGTACCATGACCAACGAAGCTTCTAATATCCAACGTATCACGAATTTTTTCAACCAGCTTCGCTTCAGTATCAATAACAGTAATATCATGATTCTCAAAAGAAAGACGCTCTGCTATACTATAACCGACTTGCCCTGCTCCGCAAATAATAACACGCATAATCTATGAAACTCCAAGTGCTTTAAGCTTACGGTGTAGAGCTGAACGTTCCATACCTATAAATTCAGCAGTACGTGATATATTGCCACCTAAACGCCCAATTTGAGCTGCTAAATATCTTTTTTCAAATAACTCACGTGCTTCACGTAACGGCAAATCCATTACACTCTTATCTATTTCCATGTGCACATGCGGAAAAGAATCATTCACTTCAACAGAAAGCAATTCCGGTGTTATTGGTCTATCATCCTCACGTGCAAGAATAAGAAGACGCTCAATGTTATTACGTAATTGCCGTACATTGCCTGGCCAAGTATATGATTGCAAAACAGCTATAGCATCATCACTGATGTCACATGGCTTGATACCAGCCTGCAGTGATATAGTTTTAACAAAATGATGAACAAGTTCAGGAATATCTTCACGACGTGCAGAAAGCGGTGGAACAGAAATAGGCACAACGGAAAGACGATGAAACAGATCCTCTCTAAATAGCCCATCAGAAATTAAATTTTCAAGATTTTGCACTGTTGAAGAAATTATACGAACATCTACTTTAACGCGCTTTGTACCGCCAACCCTCTCAAACGTCTGACTCGTTAAGACTTGAAGAATCTTACTTTGAGTTCCACGTGGCATATCGGCAATTTCGTCAAGGTATAATGTTCCACCATGAGCTTCCTCTAATGCACCAACTTTACGTTCTCCACTCTCTATTTCATTGCCAAATAATTCTATTTCCATTCTCTCTGGAGTAATTGTTGCAGCATTTATTGTAACGAATGGTCCATTGTAACGCGTTGAAAGTGCATGAATAGCCCGTGCTGCCATTTCTTTTCCTGCACCTGAAGGACCAGTAATCATAACACGACTATTGGTCGGTGCTACCTTTTCTACAACTTGGCGCAAATGTTTTATAGCTGTTGATGTTCCAAGAAATGCTGGTATTTCATTTGATCGCTTTCGTAATTCCAAAAGTTCACGTTTTAATTTTGAATTCTCAAGAGCCCGTTCAGCAACCAATACTAATCGATCAGCTTTAAAAGGTTTTTCAATGAAATCATACGCACCTCGTTTTATAGCGGAGACAGCCATTTCAATATTACCATGACCAGAAATCATAATCACTGGAAGAGCTGGATATCGAATTTTGATTTCATCAAGTAGCGCTAAACCATCAACACGGCTTCCTTGTAACCAAATATCTAAAAAAATTAACTTTGGAACACGCTCATTAATTTTTTCTAATGCTTCATCAGAATTACATGCAACACGGGTTTCATAACCTTCATCATCCAAAATACCAGAAACAAGTTCACGAATATCTACTTCATCATCAACAATTAAGATATCTGATACCATCTCAACCCCTTATCATACGATTTATGGTCAACATAAGTCTACTTTGTTCACTGGAAACACCATACGAATCATCGCACCACAACCTCCATAAAAACTTCTCGGTGCATCATATAATTCCATGTAACCACTATGATCTTCAATAATTTTGCGCACAATAGCCAACCCAAGCCCTGTGCCTTTTTTCCGTGTTGTTATATACGGCTCTAATAATTTTTGTCTTTGTTCTTTTGGAAGCCCCTTACCGTTATCAATAATATCTACAACCAAATTCTCCTCTTGGCGATAAGAACGGACTAAAATATGACCGTAAACACCCTCTGCTCGTATTACTGAATCAATGGCTTCACTTGCATTTTTTATAACATTACTGAAAGCCTGAACAATAAGACGATTATCAAATTTACCTATAAGCGGTATATCTCCTAAATCTTTCTCAAAATGGATATCATATCGAACAACTTCTATCAAAAAACATGCCTCATGCAATAACCCACGTATATCTGAAGTATGCATTTGTGGTTTAGGCATACGTGCAAAAGAAGAAAATTCATCAACCATACGCCCAATATCCCCAACTTGTCGAACAATCGTATCGATACACCGATCAAAAATTTCTCGATCCTGTACAATCATTTTATCATAGCGTCTACGAATACGTTCAGCTGATAATTGAATAGGTGTTAGTGGATTTTTGATTTCATGTGCAATACGACGCGCAACATCTGTCCATGCTGATAAACGTTGTGCTTCTACAAGATCCGTAATATCATCAATCGTCAAGACCCAAGATTTCCTTTGCCTATCCTCTTCCTCCATTGTAATTTGCACATTACAAACACGCTCCTGTCCTGTAACACTTAAAGTTACTTGCTCACGATGATTTTTACGACCTGATGCACGAACAAGTTCAAAGACTTGCCAAATTTCAGCACTCAGCGATAAAAGACTATGTCCGATAACCTGTTGAGAATCCATAGAAAACATTGTCTCGATAGATCGATTAATAATTGTAATATCACCGTTATCATCGATTCCAGCGACACCTGCTGTTACACCAGATAAAACAGCTTCAGAAAAACGCCGTCGCTCATCAATTTGATCACGAACTGCAATAAGCTCATTATGTCGGCTTTTAAGTTCACTGACCATGTAATTGAAAGTTTTTGATAATTGCCCAATATCACCATCCTTTGCACGCACTGGCACAAAGACTTCCATATTCCCAGAAGCCACATCATCAGCTGCACCAATAAGAAGCCGAATAGGACGCACTAAACGATCAGCAACAGCAATGCCTGCCCAAATAGCTGATAAAAACAAACTTAAAAAAAGGCATAAATAAAGCATACCAAATGCAATTTGCATTGGAAGACGATTTTCATTTAAATCACGATAACGCTCTGTATTGACTTCAGTCAAACGCAAAGCAGATAAAACAGTTTTATCAACATCACGCACTAAATACAAAAATGTATTTGGAATATTGGTAAACTTCAAAATAATGCCAAAATAATCGTGAATTCCTGGCTGAAAAGAAAAAGGCCTCGTATTTGTCGCTTGTATGATAAGATCAGACGGTGGAATAGGCAATTTATCCTCATCACCAAGATTACTTGATGCAAAAATGGTTCCTCCAGCGCTTAATAAAAATGCACCACGGATATTACGACCTGCAGCATGACGTGTTAACTGCAACCGATACTCAGCTAAATTGTGCAGCAGAAGCGCTTTGTTATCTAGTGCAAATGCCATAGCATAGGATAAATTTTTCAAATTTTGCAGCATTTCATCTGCATAAGCATTCGCCAAATCGATAGAAGATCCTACAATTTGCCGAGTTGTTGTATCAAACCATCGATCAAGCCCTAAATTAAGAGCAAACCCTAATACAAGAGCTACAGCAACAGCGGGTAATGTCGCAACAAGTGCAAATAAGGAAATAAGATGCACATGAAGACGCGAAGCAGCACGTCTCGAACGCCATGCACGGATAATGGGAATTATCTCGTAAATAACGATGACGATTAATCCAAAAATCCAAACACTGTTAACCCCTATGAGGATCAATGTTACAACTCTACTAGGAACAACAGGAGTAAACCCAATAAGAATAATAAATGAAATAGAAGCCGTCAGCAAAGCCAATACGATAATTATGATACCTAAAAATGTATATACCTTACTCAAATGATGTGACCTATCATTATAAGTATCTTGGCCTGTACCTTGGAGATGTATTCCAGATGTTGTGCTCATAATTATCTTACGTTACCTATCTCATTCCCCTTATACAACCCCTTGTGGTAAAAATTGACAAACGATATTAAGAATATCAATTGATTAGAAAATAAAGAGCTATAATTTTTGAATAAAATGCATACGAAAATGCTTCAAAGCAAGAAAAATGCTATTATCTCCCCAATTATCCCTTTTAAATACTTATTTATGTAATCTGCATTTAGTTAGAGTGCTCTAAGTTATATTTTCAATATTGCTAAAAACATGCCACTTTGAAACTTTATTCTATGTAAAATCCTTGAACCAATTGTAGAAATGTATTTTTTTCAAATAATGCATAGAGATTTTCAGTAATTAATGTTGTAAAATAACAAAAGATAATCTCTCCAGAACAAAATATTTTGACAAAATTAATTTAATTATTCTTTGATCAATTTCTGTAATTTAAATATCATAAATACATTAACTATCTAACGCAAAGATGAATTAGCTACATCTTGTTTAGTGCATTATTCTTTCACAATGTATATTTTTAATTTGCAATGACTATTTCAACGTCAGTTTAAAATTGATAAGAGTAAAAAATAATGAAATTTCAAAAGGAGATTAAATATTTCTATTGCAGCGATCATATTAGCCGCCGGACGTGGAAGCAGAGCAGGCTTTCTCCAAAATGGTCCAAAACAATACCAACTTTTAGGACGAGAGCCAGTTATTTGTCATACTATACGTTGTTTTTTGCAACATCCAGCTATCACAAATATCATTTTAGTCATCCACCCAGATGACCACCAAATATGTGCAAACGCTATACTTGATCTTAAAGAGCACCTCACAATTATTGAAGGAGGTGAGACACGTCAAATATCTACTTTACAAGGACTTCGTGCACTCAAAAATGTTAAGCCAGACTATGTCCATATTCATGATGGTGCACGCCCCTTTATTGGAAATGCACTTCTTGAACAAATCCATACCTCCATCAACCACAAAGAAGGCGTTCTCCCTGTTCTCTCTGTTTCTGATACCCTTAAATATGTCAGCAACACACATCACGTTTTAGAAACAATCCCACGCACTAATCTCTATAGAGCACAGACTCCTCAGTGCTTTCCATTTAAACTTATCTTAGCTGCCCATGAAAAAGCGATGCAATCTCATAAACAAGACTTTACTGATGATTCAGCAATCGCTGAATGGTTTGGTATCCCTATACGCACCATCCCTGGAGATCCGAACAATATAAAAATTACATGGCCAGAAGATCTTGAAACCGCACACTCATACCTCCTCAAAGGCACGCAAATATTTCCTGATATTCGTACTGGAAATGGTTATGATGTTCATTCTTTTGAAGACGGCCATTATATCACTTTATGTGGCATCAAAATCCCTTTTGAAAAGAAATTAAACGGACATTCAGATGCTGATGTTGCGCTTCATGCCCTAACGGATGCTCTTCTCTCTACCCAAGGAGCAGGAGATATCGGCACTCATTTTCCTCCTTCTGATCCGCAATGGAAAAATGCATCGTCAGAAATTTTCCTGCACCACGCTATTGAAATTATTAAAAACGCAGAAGGTCGTATTGCCAATGTAGATATCACACTCATTGCTGAAAAACCCAAAATTGGTCCCTATCGTCACATCATGACAGAAAATCTTATGAAGATACTTAAAATTTCAACTGACCGTATTTCCATTAAGGCGACAACCAACGAAAAATTGGGATTTATTGGTCGTGAGGAAGGTATTGCTGCTCTTGCAACTGCTACTGTTATTTATCCAGGAGAAATTCCAAAATAATATATTTTACTATGGGCAAGCTCTAAGCTTATCTCAAGCACAAATCCTTCATACCATCCATCATGCAACAAAGTGAGTTAAGAAAATTATTTATTCCTCTGGAAAACCATAAATCTGATGCGAACGTTTTTCAAAAGCATCAGTAAATTTATTAAAAGCAATATCAAACATTGATCCCACCAATGTTCCAAGTACTTTGCTTTTAAACTCATAATCAATAAAAAACTCTATGTTACATGCATTCATATTCTGAATTTGGTGAAATGCCCAACGATTCTCAAGATATTTAAATGGACCATTAATATATTTAACCTCAATGAGATTTTCTTTTGGTTTAAGAAGAACTTGAGTCGTAAAAGTTTCCTGAATCATTTTATAGCCAACTGTCATATCAGCAAGAAATAATGTTTTGTTTTCGTACTCTTCTCGAGAGCGTACAATTAAAGCCTCACACATTGGTAAAAATTCAGGATAACATTCAATATCCGCGACAAGATCAAACATTTCATGAGCAGTATGAGCAACTTGCCGATGTGTTGTAAAAGTCGACATAACTATCCTTATCAAGAAAATTTTTGAGCACGTGCTTTTTGCAAAATTTCGAAATCATCTCCTGCATGATGAGAAGAACGTGTCAGAGGACTAGAAGCCATATGCAAAAAGCCCTTTGCTTTACCAATTTTGGCAAAAGATTCAAATTCATCAGGAGGGACAAAACGGATAACAGGGTGATGTTTGCGCGTGGGCTGTAAATATTGCCCTATTGTCATAAAATCTACATCAGCAGAGCGCAAATCATCCATCAATTGAAGAATTTCATTTCGTTCTTCTCCAAAACCAACCATGATTCCTGATTTTGTGAAGATCATTGGATCAATTTCTTTAACACGTTGCAATAACCGAATTGAGTGAAAATAGCGTGCTCCAGGTCGAACTTTTAAATATTTTGATGGAACCGTTTCTAAATTATGATTAAAAACATCAGGCTTAGCAGCAACTACAATTTCTAAAGCGTGATCCTTATGACGAAAATCAGGGGTAAGAACTTCAATCGTTGTCCCAAGAGATTTTCGACGAATAGCATAAATAACTTTTGCAAAATGCTGCGCACCACCATCAGCAAGATCATCACGATCAACAGAAGTAATTACAACATGTTTTAATCCCATCTGAGCAACGGCATCTGCTACACGTTCTGGTTCATCGTCATCAACAGCAAGCGGAATACCTGTTGCAACATTGCAAAAAGCGCAAGCCCGCGTACAAATTTCACCTAAAATCATGAAACTAGCATGCCGTTGACTCCAACATTCGCCAACATTCGGGCACCCTGCTTCTTCACAAACAGTAACCAATTTATTGGCACGAACAATACCACGCGTTTCTTTATATACCTGTGATGTTGGTGCCTTTACACGAATCCAATCTGGTTTTTTCTGAATACTTGTATCTGGACGATGTGCCTTTTCAGGATGACGTACACGCATATTCGCAACTTTATCAACCACCGTAACCATTTAGGACCTCTGCCTTTTAAATAAGGAAGGTTGATGAAAAATCATAAAGAGAAAGATTTTTCATACAATCCAGATATCAAGCATTTAAAACCTGACCATAAGCATCCAATACACTTTCTTTCATCATTTCTGATAACGTTGGATGCGGAAAAACAGTATGCATCAATTCCTCTTCGGTTGTTTCAAGGTTCATAGCAATAACAAAACCTTGAATGAGCTCTGTTACCTCCGCTCCTACCATATGTGCACCTAGAAGCTGTCCCGTTCTTTTATCAAAAATGGTTTTAACTAATCCCTGATCTTCACCCAAAGCAATCGCCTTACCATTAGCAGAGAAAGAATAACGACCAACGCGTATATCATAACCTGCCTCTTTTGCCTTCGCCTCTGAAAGGCCTACAGAAGCAACTTGTGGCATGCAATATGTACATCCTGGAATTTTCCCTTTATCAAGTGGATGAGCACTTTTCAAACCTGCAATATGTTCAATACATGTTACACCTTCCTCTTCTGCCTTATGGGCCAACATAGGAGGGCCAGCAACATCCCCAATCGCATAAATACCCTCTACGCCTGTCCAGCTCCACTCATTCGTTATGATGCTTCCACGATCAGTTTTAACACTCAAAGCTTCTAAACCAAGATTTTCAATATTCCCTTGCACCCCAACAGCTGAAATTAAGCGATCAACAATCATTGTTTGTGTCTTACCCTTAACATCAATATGCGCTGTAACAGAATCAGAGGCTTTTTCAACCTTCGTTACTTTTGCTTCAGTTATAATGCGGATACCTCTTTTTTCTAACTGTTTACGCGCAAATATCGAAATTTCAATATCCTCAACAGGCATAATGTTAGGCATCATTTCAACAACAGTCACTTCAGCCCCCATATCATGATAAAAGGAAGCAAATTCAATGCCGATCGCTCCAGATCCCATAATCAAAAGTTTCTTCGGTATCACTTGTGGTATCATAGCCTCAAAATAAGTCCAAATCAGCTTTCCATCTGGTTCAATACCAGGAATAGCACGTGGACGCGCACCCGTTGCAATAATCACATGCTTTGCTTGATATACACCTTCACCCAATGTCCCTTTAGGTATCGGATTTTGCGGTTGCATAATTTTTTTGGATAATGGAGAAACCAAAATCTCCGCAGGCTGGTTACCTTTGACTCCTTTGGTTAATTTTGCTTCACCCCAAATAATATCAATTTTATTTTTTTTCATTAAAAAACCGACACCAGCATTTAAACGAGCAGAAACTCCACGTGAACGTGTGACAACATCTTTAACATTTGCTTCAATTGAACCATTAAGCTTGAGCCCATAATCTTTGGCATGTTCAGAAAAATGTTTAATTTCTGCTGACCGCAAAAGCGCTTTTGTTGGAATACAACCCCAATTTAAGCAAATTCCGCCCAAATGTTCACGCTCAACGATCGCAGTCTTAAAACCACATTGTGCTGCACGAATTGCTGTCACGTAACCACCTGGCCCTGAACCAACTACAATTACATCGTAAAGATTTGCCATAATAATCCCTCCGTGGATATATAAAAACGGATGCTACCTACCCAAGCCTAAGACCAAAATGAACATGATGAACTTTCTCATGTATTCAGTTCTAAACAATCTGGTTAAATCAAAAGAAGCCGCAAAGCCACCACTAAAAATTAAAATCTATACTTCCCCTGCGTCATCACTCCTGTCTTGCCATCACATACAGTGATGTAAAGCGCACCAACAAAATCTAAACTAATATTGATAGCGGATTTTCAATCAGCTTCTTAAAAGTATGAGCAAGCTCTGCTGCTAATGCACCATCAACAGCACGATGATCAACTGAAAGTGTGACCGACATCACTGTTGCTATTGCTAATGCACCATTCTTAACAACTGCACATTGCTCACCTGCACCAATCGCGAAAATTGTTGCATGCGGAGGATTAATAATAGCAGAAAAATCTTTTACGCCATACATCCCCATATTTGATATGGCTGTTGTTCCCCCTTGATATTCCTCTGGTTTTAACTTATTTGCACGTGCACGCGTTGCAAAATCTTTCATCTCATTAGAAATAACTGGCAACGACTTTTCTTCTGCATGGCGAATAATTGGTGTAATTAACCCATTGGGAATAGAAACAGCAACACCAACATCACAGTGTTTATGATAAAGCATCCCATCTTCAAGCCATGATACATTAGCATCAGGTAACGCCCTTAAAGAGAGAGCAACAGCTTTAATAACCATATCATTGACTGACAGCTTATAAGCAGGGTTCATATTTTCTTGCATTGTAACCATTGGAGCAATGGCATTAAGCTCTGCACGCAGCTTTAATAGCGCATCAAGTTCACAGTTCACAGTTACGTAGAAATGCGGTATCGTACTTTTTGATTCAACTAAACGTTTGGCTATTGTCTTCCGTATATTGTTATGAGATGCAAATGTATATTCACTCTCTTTAAATAATTTCATCACCTGTTCACCAGAAGCACCTTTAGCGATTGGTCGATTGACCGATGATGAACAAGAATCTCTTAAGGCACCACCACTCAGAGCTTTCTCTACATCACGCTTAATAATACGCCCATGAGGACCAGTTCCAGAAATAACCGATAAATCGAAATCTGATTCAGCTGCTAACCGCCGCGCCAAAGGAGAGGCAAAAAGACGTGTATTGTCTCCATCTCTTTGTATAAATTGCTGAGCCAGTGATGCATCAGCAACCAATTCTTCTTTTGCTTCTACTTGTTTTGTAACTTTTGATTTTTTCCCTGAAAGAGCGACATCTTCTTCTGCAGCCTTTACTGCCTCAGCTAAATTTTCACCTTCCTCTGCTAAGATAACGATCAAAGCATTGACTTTAACCCCTTGTGTTCCAGCAGGAACAACGATTTTAGCGACTGTCCCTTCATCAATGGCTTCTACTTCCATCGTCGCTTTATCTGTTTCAATCTCAGCGATAACATCACCAGGAGAAACTTTATCACCCTCTTTGATATTCCATTTTGATAAATTTCCTTCTTCCATTGTAGGAGAAAGCGCAGGCATCGTGATCTTAATGGGCATAGTGTCTTCCTCCGTTATGTTTTATAAGTTACAGCTTTAACGGCTTCAACAATTTCAGCAATATTTGGCAAAGCTAATTTTTCAAGATTTGCTGCATAAGGCATTGGAACATCTTTCCCAGCAATTGTAGCAACTGGTGCATCAAGATAATCAAAAGCCTGTTGCATAACACGCGTTGCTATTTCAGTACCAACAGACGACTGAGGATACCCCTCTTCAATCGTTACCAACCGGCCAGTTTTTTTAACTGATGTAAGAATTGTTGGCAGATCCATTGGACGAACAGTACGCAAATCTATCAATTCAACGTCAATACCAAGTTTTTCAATCTCTGGTAGCGCCTGAATTGCATAATGCATCCCAATTCCACAAGCCACAATTGTTACATCTTTACCAGATTTGTGAATACGTGCTTTACCAATAGGCAAAACAAAGTCGTCTATCTTGGGAACTTCAAATTGATGGCCGTAGATAATCTCATTTTCAAGAAAAATAACAGGATTATCATCACGGATAGCAGCCTTTAACAAACCTTTTGCATCTGCAGCACTATAAGGCATAACCACCTTAAGACCTGGTACATGACTATACCATGCAGCATAACACTGTGAATGCTGAGCGCCAACACGCGCAGCAGCACCATTAGGACCACGGAAAACAATAGGAACAGACATCTGTCCACCAGACATATAACGCGTTTTTGCTGCTGAATTAATAATTTGGTCTATTGCCTGCATAGCAAAATTGAACGTCATAAACTCAATAATGGGACGCAAACCAGCAAATGCAGCACCGATACCCAATCCTGCAAAACCGTGCTCTGTTATTGGTGTATCAATAACTCGGCGCCCACCAAATTCTTCCAATAAACCTTGGCTTACTTTATAAGCACCTTGATATTCTGCAACTTCTTCCCCCATCAAGAAGACCAAGTCATCTCGCCGCATTTCTTCAGCCATAGCTTGATTAAGTGCTTCACGAACTGTCATCATAACCATTTCAGTACCTACAGGAATATCGGGATCATCAGCTATATCAAAAACAGGGGACACAGGAACCAATGAAGAAAGAGAAGAAAAATCCTTTTGTGGCTTTTTAAAAGATGTCATCACTTGCAAAATATTTTCAGCAGTTTCTCCTTCTTCTAATAAAACTGCAATGGGAGTGTTAACTTTCACTCCTTCAGTTCCTTCAGAAATCAAAATTTTGCCAAGAATACCCTCATCAACGGCCTCTACTTCCATTATTGCTTTATCGGTTTCAATTTCAGCAATTGCATCACCAGAGTTAACTTGATCACTCTCTTTCTTAAGCCATTTAGACAATTTACCTTCTTCCATCGTTGGTGAAAGTGCTGGCATTAAAATATCAATGGACATACCTTATCCCCTCGTTTTAAACAAGAATGTCAGTATAGAGCTCAAAAGCATCTGGCTCTTGATCATTTTGTGCAAAATCTGCTGCATCAGCAACAACTGCACGCACCTCTTTATCAATAGATTTCAAATCGTCTTCACTTGCCCAACCTTGTTTAATAATTCGATTTTTTACTTGATCAATTGGATCATGCTCTGTTTTGACTTTTTCTACTTCATCCTTAGACCGATATTTTGCTGGATCAGACATGGAATGACCACGATAACGGTAAGTCTGTATATCAAGAATAATCGGCCCTTTACCTAAACGAGCCCAACCAATTGCTTCATCAGCAGCTCCTTTTACCGCACGAACATCCATACCATCAACAGCAATACCTGGAATTTCAAAAGAAAGACCACGACGAGAAAAATCCGCTCCTGCTGCTGAACGCACAACAGAAGTCCCCATAGCATACTGATTATTCTCAATAACATAGACGACAGGAAGCTTCCAAAGTGAGGCCATGTTAAAACTTTCATAGACCTGCCCTTGATTTGCAGCACCATCACCAAAATAAACTAATGCCACATTATCTTTTTTAAGATATTGATTCGAAAAGGCTAGACCTGTGCCAAGTGAAACCTGTGCACCAACGATACCATGTCCACCGTAAAAATCCTTTTCTTTAGAAAACATATGCATCGAGCCCCCTTTCCCTTTGGAAAAACCACCTCGACGTCCTGTTAACTCTGCCATAACCCCACGCGGACTCATACCAGCCGCTAACATATGGCCATGGTCACGATAAGATGTAATGATTTGATCACCTTCTTTTGTTGCCTTTAATGTGCCTGTAACAACAGCTTCCTGTCCAATATAAAGATGGCAAAACCCACCAATAAGGCCCATACCATACAATTGGCCTGCTTTTTCCTCGAAACGGCGAATCAAAAGCATTTCACGATAAGCATTGATTTCCTCTTCTTTCGTAAAATGGGCTATTTGCGCTGTCCTACATACCATCTTAGCAGTATTTAATAATGCAGCATTCTCAACCGATGCAGAATTTTTTTTGATTCGTTCTGCCATACTTAACTCCCTTCGATGATGATCCGTAAATAACCCCTACGAACAAAAGTTACAAGCATTATAAATCAGCTCAAACGATACTATCAGGAGACTTATTGTAAAATATTTTTTTAGTTTAATCGATTTCTAATTAATTTTTACTCCCCTTAGGAGAAACTAAAATTGTTAATTCATTCGGTTTAGAAAAATTTAAATTTTCTCGCACATATTCATCAAGCATATCCTTTTCAATATGCCCCTCACGCAAAAGAGAAATACGGTTTTCGATAAACGCTCGCTCAACTTCTATTTGATGAAGTTCCTCTTTCAATTCGATAATATGTTGATTAATTTTATCGCGTGCGTGCAATCCATATTCACCATGATAAATATGATAGCTGAAATAGCTTACAACCCAAACCGTCATAACGGGCAATATAAAGCGCGTTTTGATTGATCTACGTTTTTGCTTCGTCCACATATTGATAGCCGGGTTTGTAAAATATTTTATATCTAACGATATATCACTTTGATTAATACCTCATTACCAAAATAATAACCAAATGTGATCGATAATTAGTCTTTTTTACAGTTTAAGCTTCACTTACCAAAACAAAAAGTTGAAAATTCTATTCTTATGTAAAATTTGTAGAAATTGAAATAATCAATAATTCTTAATCGATTTGTATCATTTTTTTCACTTTTACTCGCTATAAAAAATTTCTCAAAAATCATTGATGAATCCATTGACAAAGAAAACAAATTTGAAAATCTATCAAAGTAACTGAAAGATATAATATCTTTTCTAACAGCTATCGATGATGCCAATTGCCTTCATAACGAGCCTGTGTCCCTAGCATTTCCTCAATACGAATAAGCTGATTATATTTTGCTAATCTATCTGAACGTGCAAGTGAACCAGTCTTAATTTGCCCACAATTCGTCGCAACAGCAAGATCTGCAATAAAAGAATCTTCTGTTTCGCCTGAACGATGAGATATAATGGCGCGATAACCTGCCTTATGAGCTATTTCTATAGCATCAAGCGTTTCACTTAACGTGCCAATCTGATTGACTTTAATAAGAATAGAATTAGCAGCACCTATTCTGATACCATTACGCAAACGGGCTGAATTTGTCACAAATAAATCATCACCAACAAGTTGACATTTATTTCCGACCGCCTGAGTAAGCAGCTTCCAACCTGTCCAATCATCCTCAGCCATTCCATCTTCAATTGTAATAATAGGATAAGAATCAACAAGATAAGCTAAATATTCTACTTGTTCTTGTACATCACGACATTTACCTTCACCTTCATAAACATATGAACCATTTTTATAAAATTCTGTTGATGCACAATCCAAACCAATAGCGACTTGTTCACCTGGTTTATATCCACATGAAGTTATTGATTCCATAATCAAATCAATTGCTTGCTCAGCACTTTTAAGATTAGGTGCAAATCCACCTTCATCACCAACATTGGTATTGTAACCTGCATCCTGCAAATGTTTTTTTAATGTATGAAAAATTTCAGCACCGTAGCGAACTGCCTCTTTAAAAGTAAGTGCTCCCACCGGAATAATCATAAATTCTTGAAAATCGATTGAGTTATCAGCGTGAACACCACCATTAATAATATTCATCATAGGCGTCGGAAGGAGATGCGCTTGTGTACCACCAATATAACGATACAAAGGCAGATCAAATGATTTTGCTGCTGCCTTTGCAACAGCCAATGAAACACCCAAAATAGCATTGGCACCAAGGCGTTCTTTGTTGGATGTTCCATCTAAAGCAATCATTGCTTGATCAATAGCTAATTGATTCCTTACATCTCTTCCACCAAGTTCTTCAAAAATTTCGCCATTAATTGCAGCAACCGCTTTCTCAACGCCTTTGCCTTGATAGCGCTTATCACCATCGCGAAGTTCTACAGCTTCATGCGCACCTATTGATGCTCCTGAAGGAACAGCAGAACGACCAAAAAAACCATTTTCTAGATAAACATCAACTTCTACAGTTGGATTTCCACGGCTATCAAGTACCTCACGCCCAATTATATCTACAATTCTTGTCATGCAAATCCCATTAGCTCTGTTAATTATGTAAGCCCCATCATCTAGCAGAGGTCTTGATTAATTGTAAAACACCATAACATAGGATACCTTCTATACATGTATATTTAATTCATTTTTCGTCAAACGATCAAAATCCATCAAAATCTCAATCAATCTCTGTAAATTATCAATCTCGATCATATTAGCACCGTCAGACGGTGCATTATCAGGATCTTGATGTGTTTCAAGAAAAACACCTGCAACACCAACAGCAACAGCTGCACGTGCTAATACTTCAACAAACTGACGTTGTCCACCAGATGAATCCCCTTTGCCACCTGGCTCTTGAACAGAATGTGTTGCATCAAAAATAACAGGTGCGCCAAACGAGCTCATAATCGATAATGAACGCATATCAGAAACAAGACGATTATAGCCAAATGAAGTGCCACGCTCACAAAGCATAACATCAGGGTTACCGCTTTGTGTTACTTTTTTTAAGACATTATCCATATCCCAAGGAGCTAAAAATTGGCCTTTTTTAATATTGATAACACACCCCGTTTTAGCTGCTGCTACGAGAAGATCTGTTTGACGGCATAAAAAAGCTGGTATTTGCAATACATCCACAACTGAAGAAACAGCTCTGCATTGTTCTTCAGTATGTACATCAGTCAATATTGGAAATCCAAATTCCTTCTTAAGATCAGCAAAAATAGCTATTGCTTTTTCAAGGCCAATACCACGTGCTGCACTTAGAGATGTTCTATTAGCTTTATCGTAACTGGATTTATAAACGAAACCGATACCTGCTTGATCAGCGATGATTTTAATTCGACCTGCCATTTCAAAAGCATGATCCCGACTTTCTATCTGACAAGGTCCCACAATTAAAGATAGAGGTGCTTTATTAGAAAAAACAACATTTCCAACCTTAACGGAAACATTTGGTTGAGACATTTTATTCCCCAAAAACTAAGACAATAAATCTATACACTAAACAACCTACTTTGTTCCACTGTAGCCGCAATGAAAGAAGAAAAAAGCGGATGCGGATCAAATGGACGTGACTTCAATTCTGGATGATACTGAACACCAATAAACCATGGATGATGAGTATATTCTATTGCCTCAGGCAGAACACCATCTGGAGACATACCAGAAAAAACAAATCCAAATCGTTCCAATATATCTTTATAATGAATATTCACTTCATAACGATGACGATGCCGCTCACAAATACTGGTTGTCCCATAAATTTTGGAGATATGACTATCTTTTTTTAATTGAGCTACAAAAGCACCAAGACGCATTGTCCCCCCCAAATTTCCAGATGCTGTACGTTTTTCAAAAACATCTCCTTTAAGCCATTCAGCCATCAAACCAACAACAGAATCTTTTGTTTCGCAAAACTCACTTGATGAAGCATTCTTAATCCCTGCAAGATTACGCACTGCCTCGATACAAGCCAATTGCATTCCCAAACAAATACCCAAAAAAGGTATTTTATGATTCCGAGCAAACTGAATTGCTTGAATTTTACCTTCTGCGCCACGCACTCCAAAAGCTCCAGGCACTAAAATCCCATGAACTTTTTGTAAAAAAAGCGCAGGATCTTCTTTTTCAAAAATCTCCGCCTCAATCCATTCAATATTCACTTTTACTTTGTTGGCTAAGCCACCGTGTGCAACTGCTTCAATAAGTGATTTATAAGCATCTTTTAAGCCTGTGTATTTTCCAACAATAGCAATCGTGATCTCTCCTTCCGGATGGTGAATCCGATATGCAATATCTTCCCAACGGTCCATTTTCGGTTCAGGCGCTGAATCAATTCCAAAAGCAGAGAGAATTTCTGAATCCAAACCTTCTTTATGATAGGCCATAGGAACATCATAAATTGTTGAAACATCTAATGCTTGAATGACTGCACTAGGACGAACATTACAAAAAAGCGACAATTTACACCGCTCTGATTCTGGAATAGGTCGATCCGCACGCACTAACAAAATATCTGGAGCAATACCAACTGATTGTAATTCTTTAACAGAGTGCTGTGTTGGTTTCGTTTTTAATTCTCCTGCAGAAGAAATATAAGGCATCAACGTAAGATGCATATAAACAACGCTTTGCCTTGGCAATTCATTATGAAGCTGACGAATCGCTTCAAGAAAAGGCATTGCTTCAATGTCACCAACTGTTCCACCTATTTCGCATAAAACAAAATCGAATTCTTCATTGCCTGTGGTAATAAAATTTTTAATTTCATCAGTAACATGAGGGATAACCTGAACTGTTGCTCCTAAATAATCACCGCGTCGTTCTCTCTCAATAATATTACGATAAATACACCCTGTTGTAATACTATCGTGGCGATTAGCAGAACATCCAGTAAAACGCTCATAATGACCAAGATCAAGATCTGTTTCTGAACCATCATCAGTCACAAACACCTCACCGTGCTGATAAGGTGACATCGTGCCTGGATCAACATTCAAATAGGGATCAAGCTTGCGGATTCGCACATGATATCCGCGAGCCTGTAATAACGCAGCTAAAGCCGCCGCTGCAATTCCTTTTCCTAGAGAAGAAACCACACCACCAGTAATAAAAACATAACGTGCCATGGGATTGTAGTGATAAGCAATTTATGAAAATTTTTCCAGCAAAAAATGCATAAAAATTACTTTTAAAAAATAAGAATCGCTTTCATATTGGAAACATGAAAGCGATTCTTAAACTATTACCTTGTTTTACTATCAGAATTTAGACTTTTAACCGGCGGTGGAATTGGATTGTCAGTCGCTGAATCAGCTGAACCTTTCTGTTCTCGAGAAAAAGTTGAAGCACCACCTAATTGTTCAAGAATGGAAGGCTGAGTTCCATTACCAGGTGAAAGCACACCCTCTGGTGCATTTTTATTTGTTGAATTCTGTTCTGAATTAACCGGAATACGATTGAGAATCTCCAAACTAGAATTTGATATATTGCCAACAACGACAAGAGCAATAGAGGTTACAAAAAAACAAATTGCTAAGATAGCCGTTAAACGTGTCAATGTATTTTTAGTCCCACGAGTGCTCATAAATCCTGAGCCACCACCAACACCGAGTCCACCACCCTCTGAAGGTTGAATCAACACACCCCCCACTAAAATAATGACGATTAAAAAATGAATAACAATTAGAACTGTTTGCATAAGCTCCGCTCTTTATAACCACACACTGTTGTTTACATACAAATTACTTACACATAAATTACACATAATCCAAGAGGTAACATAACATAATTCTTTTTTATAATTTACGATAAATGTCGCAAATAGTTAAAAAATCAGTTGCTTTTAAGCTTGCTCCACCAATCAGAGCACCATTAACGTGAGTCGTTTTCAAAAGCTCAGATGCATTGGATGGTTTGACTGATCCACCATAAAGCAAACGTATTTTGCACCCCTCATCACCAAAACGATGGCTGACCTCTTTACGAATAAAACCATGCACTTGTGCAATATCTTCTGAAGTAGGTGTCTTCCCTGTACCTATAGCCCATCTCGGTTCATAAGCAATAACGGTATTGTGATCCATTGCTCCCGCTGGCACGGATCCTCTAAGTTGCTGTGCAAGCACATCCAACACTGTGTTATTTTCACGCTCTTCTAATGTTTCACCGATACAAATCAGAGCCACAAGACCTGCCCGCCATGCAGCTTTCACTTTAGCACAGACAATTGTATCACTTTCACGATAATCTATACGACGCTCTGAATGTCCAAGAATGACATGACTTGCTCCTGCTTCTTTAAGCATATATGCCGAAATATCTCCAGTATGAGAACCACTATCATTAAAATGACAATCTTGCCCCCCTAAAAAAATATTTCCATCATTTAATACATCAGAAGCACGCGACAAAAGTGTTGCTGGAACACAAACAAGCGCTTCAAAGCAACGATCTCGATCAGAACCAATACCAGAAGCAATAACACGTAACTCTCCAAGAGATTCGCTAGTTCCATTCATTTTCCAATTGCCAGCAAGTAAAGGCTGAATACTAGGAGTCATAATTTTTACCTCAAAAAAACATCCTAACAAGATTTACTGCTTTTAAGTAACAAATTATAGAATGAACGCAAGTATTTAAGCTTGCATCTTATGCATCTTTATTGCAAATTTTGTTATTATTTTTAGATTCTATTATGTTTTGGATTTTATCATGATTTTGACAACAACTGTGCTAAAAGATGGAATTAAACAATGCTTGACTCCATAAGGAACACTACAAATTCTTGGGCTACTAAGATTTTTTTTGCCATTTTGCTTTTATGCTTTGTTTTTTTGTGGGGTATACCTCAATTAAACATAAAGAATGAGAGCAATCTTCTCACTTCTGGAAAATCTACCATAACTGTTGATGATTACCGTCTTGCACTTGCTGATCATAGCTTACGTCTTGCACTTGCCTCTCAGCTAGGGCGAATGCTTTCACCAGATGAAATTCAGCAATATAGAATCCCTGCTTTTGTTTTCTATCAATTACAGCAGGATGTCCTATTTGATGAACAAGCGCGTAAAATGAAAATTAACCTTTCACAAGATACGCTAGCTCACATTATTAGTTCTGATAGTATTTTTCAAACAAATGGAAATTTCAACCGAAATTTATTTCTCAACTATCTTCAACAATTAAATATTAACCAGAATCATTTTCTTAATTATTACACTCAAAGAGAAAAGCGTAATCAACTCATTTTAGCATCATTATCTGGAGCAAAGATACCCAATCTCTTTTATGAAGCGTTTGCCCTTCATCGTGAAGAAAAACGTACCGCCGATTATCTCGTCATTGATTTAAAAAAAGAGAAAAAAATTTCTACTCCTAATAAAGAGACATTACAAAAATGGTTTGATACTCATAGAAATATGTTTCGTGCTCCGGAATATCGCACCATCTCTTTATTATCCATCACCCCAAATGATTTTGTAAAATTGGAAAATATCTCAGCAGATGAGGCTATGACTTATTACAATCAAAATGCCTCGCGTTTCACAGTTCCTGAAAAACGTGTCATTGAAGAATTACGCTTCCCTACACGAGAAGCCGCTGATAAAGCAGCCCAAAAAATAGCCAATGGCATGAGTTTTGATCAACTCGTTCAATCTGAAAAAAAGACTCTTAAAGATATAAAAAAAGGCCCTTTAGCAAAAAGCGAGCTTCCCAATTATTTGGCATCCGAAATTTTTGAACTTAAACAAGGGCAAATTAGTGCCGTTATCAATGACTTGCAAGGCCCTATAATCGTCCGTGTTACGCAGATTATACCTTCAGGCCCCATCCCTTTTAAAGATGTAGAACAAGACATTTGCCAAACACTTGCCCAAAATCGTGCTATAACCGATTTACGCAGTAAATATACGGAAATCGAAAATGCTCGTTTTGAAGGTGCTTCTCTTAAAGAACTTGCTGATCAATATAAATTATCTCTTCGTCAAATCACAATTGATAAAGAAGGCAAAACAATTGAGGGCGGAATACTCACAGATTTACTTCAAAAAGAGATTATCTTGAATGCAATTTATCAAGCAACAGAAGGCTCTGAACTTGATCCACTCTCCCTTCAAGAAGGAGGTTATCTCTGGTATCAAGTAGATGCAATCACTCCTGCTCGTGACAAAACTTTTGAGGAGGTTGAAAAAGAGGCCATTGCTGAATGGAAAAATGCAAAAATTCAACAACTCCTTGATGAAAAAGCTAACAATGTTCTCAAACAGCTTACTGAAGGGAAAGGCCTTGATTCTCTTGCTGCTAAACTCAGTATTAAAAAGAAAACAACACCAGCCTTACGGCGTCAAGATTCATCAGACATTCTTGGCATTGAAGGAGTTAAAGCATTATTTTCTGGTCCGAAAGGTCATTATGGCATCATAAAAGGTGCGGTTGTAACGAATCGTATTATTTATAAAATAACAGAATCAATTATACCTGAAAATGTAACTGCTCAAACTATTCCGTTTGATATCCGTGAAAATATGGATATGACACTGAAAGAGGATTTAAAATTTGGCATGCTACAAGTTGCAAATGAAGAACACCCTATAGCAATTAATGGATCTAACTACAATCAACTCTTCAATACATCTCAGTAGAAATCTTATTCCACTTTAAAATTAAGGAACAAATAATTTGCCTGTCATTAAAGAGAGTGGAATTTTTTTCTCTCTTGAAAATCTCAGGTAAATTATATTTCTACACAACGTTAGCTGCTTTGTAAATTTTGAGGGTTACGAAAAAACAATAAACGGATTTCTGAAACATTTTTTGATGCACAAAGAATGTTAGATCTAACTAATTTAGGATTCTCATATGATCGGGGTAAGTGATCTGTTATCAAAGCCCTATGATAATTGTGGAAAATTACTACAAACAGCTGTTTTTGTTATTAACCAATAACGATAAAGTAATGAAAAATTTATGCCGTTTTGAAAAACTTCAGCTCCCAATTTTGATGCCGTTTGAAGAGACAATGGTATAATGGCTAATGGGAGAAATGCGGGTTTGAGCGTTTCAGGTAAAATAATGGAATATTCATAAAATTTAAGATAATGATCTCGCGATAAAGCTACCATAGCTTCAATCATCTGACATTTTTGTTTATCGTTGATACGATTAGACTCTAACTCTTCTCTGTTTATTCCTAGAGCTCTCAGCATATCAGAAGGAAAATAACATTGATATCGTGATTGCATTAACGACAAAAGACGTAATATACCGCTTAATGCTTGAGAAACTCCACCATGCTCACAGGCATCGGTAAAGTTTTTTGCTGAATCAAAATCCAATATCTGACATGAAAGCTGTAAAATTTTACTTGCTGTTTTATGACAATAACTCTCAAGATCGTGAATGCTTGTTATCGAGTTATTGTAAAGATCAAAAATCCGTGCATCACAATACTGTAAAAAAGCTTCTTTAGGTAAATTAAATAGAATAATTGTTTCCAGCAAATCACTCAAAATTGGATTATTTTCATCATTTGGTACTGTGCTATTAGCAATGGAATCGTACCACCAACGTAATCGCATTTCACCAATAAGCGGATCACTCACACTTTCGCGAATACGAGCAATTTCTGCATTAAAAGCATAAAGAGCTGCTAATGCTCTGCGTTTTCTTTTAGGTGCAAATAACACCGATATATAGCGATCACGATCTGTAGCACGTAAAACATTGAGACAATGAGGAAGAAAATGTGTCATTCTACTGCAAACAACAACGCAGCAACTGCACGATTTTCAGATAAAAGAACATTAAATGTGCGCACTGCTGCTCCTGTACTCATTGTATCTGTTGAAATACGCTTTTCCCATAAAACTACCCGTAATTCTTCAGGTAAACGTAATAATTCAATCCCTGTGCCTATCAAAAAAATCTCAATCTCATCCGCTTCTTGTAAAATGCGAGAAATATCATCCCGACTCGGCATAGGTCCTACCATATCAATACCATAAACGCCTGATGGTACACACATAATAGAACCTTGATGCGACATATCGGCGAAACGAAAACCACCATTTCCATAAGCATCAATAGGTGCTCGCCCTGGAAAATGCGCTTCACGCACTTGAATTGCATAAGACATAATAAGTGTCCTTTTTTGCTCCCCTATTGCGCTTTTTCATTCAAAAAACAGCAATAAACATTGATGTATCATAGGCTTTGATAATAACGCTTATAGTAATATCAATACAAAATTTCTCTTATCCAACAGTGCTTAAAGTAATGAACACACAAAAACGTCGCCAATAATGTAAAAAATTCCGATAAATCACACTCAATGACCTTATACCCATCAAAAATGAGAAATTTACACTATCTCTCTTTTTTTAAAAGAAACAACTTCAATTATGCAAAACACTTAGTATTATGGCTAAAACAGCTCACACTTCTGCAACACCCATAAATAAACGCTTCTTCACAGATCCAAAACATCTCTGTAAAAAACAGAGATATTATAAATCACAATTACGCTTTTGGTTTCTCTTCCTCTGATGCAGATTTTGCCTTTTTAGCAACAGCCACATTGTTTTTTATTGTGATTTTATCTCCAGACTTTTTAGGTGTTTTTACCTTATTAGCACTAGGTTTTGCTTTCTCTTCTGAAACTGGCTCACCTTTAACCCGCACATCAGCTAACGTTGAACGCAGAATGCGGATACGCATATTTTCACCAATTTCAACCTCTAATTCACCAATTTCATCATGAACCTTTATAACCTTACCAATGATACCGCCACCTGTTACAACTACATCTCCACGACGTACAGAATTAAGCATTTCTTGCCGCTTTTTCATTTGCACACGCTGCGGGCGAATAATTAAAAAATACATAATCGCAAAAATTAAAATAAAAGGAATAAAGGTAACAAACGACGTTCCGCTAGCAGCACCACCTGCAACCTGAGCCTGAGCACTGGTAATCAACATTTTTATCTCCTACAGATTAAACTTTAAGTATTTTTCACTCTAATCAAAACAAGCTCTTGATTCAGAGAAAAAATATATAAAAAACAGATTTATATCACTTTTTGTATATGAATAAAGACTATCTTTCTAATCCATTAAAAAAGAGAAAAATAGGCTTCCCTATCTTAGAATTAGATTAGATAATTATTCATGTATGCCATTTTATTTAAATGAAATTCAACCTTGAGGATTAGGCTGATCATCCTGTTCAAAACCTTTAAAAATTATACATACACAAAGCCGTTAACCGCGTTAATTATATTGCCATCAATCTCAATCATCGCATCAACAATGCGTAAAAATTGCATGCGATTACAAGAACTTGTACCAATGAGTTTTCACCTATCCTACAAAACATCAATTAGATCAAAACATCCCTAATCAAATTTACCCATCATAGATATCAAAAAATATTCTTGATTGATGTTGATGTTCACCTTATAGTCTGTGAAATGGCTCTGAAATTACTATGATACCTTAACATAAAGCACAACATGGAAAATTTTGATAAACTTACTCAGTTATACAGAAACTCGAAAAATATCTTACGTTAAATCAACTGATATTACAGCGTTTAACATAAATGAATTTTTAAAATCGAAGGAACCGAATCAGTTCTCTAAATACTGAGCAGGATCGACGGGTATAGAATTTTGACGTATCTCAAAATAAACACGCGGTGTTGTAGCATCTCCTGAAATACCTGATTTAGCAATTTCATCACCACGTTTTACTCTTTGCCCTCTACTCACAGTAAGTTTGCTATTATGACCATAAATAGTGATAATGTTATCCTCATGTCGAATCATGACAACATTTCCAAGTTCTTTTAATCCATCACTTGCATAGATAATAACACCATTTTCAGCTGCCTTCACTGATGAACCTTCAGGTACATTAATGTCTATCCCTCTATTGGTTATTGTTCCCTTTTTTTGCCCAAAGTGACTTAACAAGCGTCCTCGTACCGGCCAACGCATCTTAGAAATTCCTGTTGCCTGAGGAACAGTAACATTATCTAAATCCTTAACCGTCTTCGATAAATTATTTGCAGATTTTGAAGTAGTCATCTGCTTAGAAACATTCTTTTTAATATCTGACGTATTAATTGTTGCAGCAGGTGCAGTGTTTACAGAGCGTGATGCAGAAGATATCTTCTCTGTTTTAACAGAGGATACACCTTTAGATTGAGCTGAGGATGTAGTTGTTGATGAACCTACAGCATTATTTTGAGCATTCGAAGTTACAACTGTTTGTTTATCTGGAATAACGAGTTTTTGACCGATATAAATAGCATTATCCCCCATACCGTTTGCCACTTTTAATGCCTCGACACTGATTCCCTTTTGCCGTGCGATACTAGATAGTGTATCTCTACTCTGCACGATGTAGGATCCCCTTTGAAAAACGGAAGAATTATTCACATTTGAACGAGAAAGCGTTCCAAGATTTTTCGGTGGTGCGCCCATAATCCGTCCATCGGGAGAAACCCTGTTTTCGCGAAAAGACAATCCTGCCTCTTGTCCTGAAAAATTATATGAAGCATGATTATGATCCCCTGAAGAATAAAGCGGTTCCACAGGTGGCAATTCATCACTTTGTATTACACTGCTTTGCGATATTATTCGTCTATCAGAAGACATAGCTGTATTTTCAGTTAACTGAGTAGACGCCTCCCCCTCATAAAAACCATCAAAAAAACGCTGTGTACCAGAACTACAACCTGTAATTATTGTTGCTACTGCTAAAAGAACAATCCTCTGAAAATTATACCGAAAAATGTCATTCAAAGTTTTCAAATACATGAATTTTCTCATTAGCCAATGCTCAACTGACTCTATTAAATATTGCTAATATTACCTAAAAGTTAAAATTAAACATTTTATCTATAAACATGCTGATAAAAAATCAAATTGAGCTCATCATCAGGTAACCAAATGGAATATTTTGCGACTCTTAATCCTAAAATTACAGAACTGCCGCAACATTTTTAATAAAAGGTTGATAGCGCACTTGAAACATTTCTAAGCGCTTAAATCGGCTATCATTTTTTATATAACGTGTAACCATCTGCACTCCTTCATCTGGCCCAATAGCTTGAATAAGAATACCATTTCCAGTTAAAAGCTCTAAAAAATCTTCTGGTTCATCAGAGCGTGATGGCCAAATAAGAATACGGTCAAATAGCCCAAAACCTGTAACACCTCGACTACCATCAATTTGATGCACAACAATATTTTCAATTCCTAAAGTTTGAAATTTTTGCCGTGCTAGATCAACAAGTGTTTTATAACGATCAACTGTTACTACACGATCACTTAAACATGCGGTAAGAGCAGAACAAAAACCTGAGCCTGTACCAATTTCTAAAACACGGTGTTTTTTTCTCAATGACAACGCAAAGAGAATCAAAAGTTGCTCCTCCAAACGCTCAATATATTCACCGCATTCAATCGGAATAACTTTATTATCATAAGCACTATTAAGCCAAGGAGCAGCAACAAAATATTGACGTGGAATTTTCTCAAATGCTGCAAAAAAATTTACATCATCAATTCCTTTACCACGCATTTTCAGCACAAGGCTTGCTAATTTCTCACGAAATTGTAGAATGTCCTTCTCTCCATAATGTCATTCAATCTCCAATATAGTAGCTATTTTTATGCATGAGTGATCTCTTTACAGAATTATCATTCATGTACAGATTAATTATCGCTCATCAGCAATAAATCTATACCAACTTCACTTTACGTTACTTAGGCAGTGATACAATTTATTCCCTTCATATAAGGTTGCAAAGCATCTGGAATAATAATCGATCCATCAGCTTGCTGATAATTTTCAAGAATAGCGATAAGACAGCGACCAATAGCGGTACCTGAACCATTCAAACTATGCACAAAATGCAATGTTTTATCTCTGTCTTTACGATATCGAGCATTCATACGCCGTCCTTGAAAATCACCACAAACTGAACAACTTGAAATTTCACGGTAACACCCTTGACCTGGAAGCCAAACCTCAATGTCATAGGTTTTGCATGAAGCAAACCCCATATCACCAGTAGAAAGAATCACAGTACGAAAAGGTAACCCAAGCCGCTTCAATATATCTTCTGCACACTCTGTCATACGTTCCAGTTCAATTAAGGACTGTTCTTCAGTGGTAATCGACACCATCTCTACCTTCCAAAACTGGTGTTGACGTAACATACCACGTGTATCACGACCGGCTGCTCCTGCTTCTGAACGAAAACAAGGGGTAAGAGAGGAAAATCGCAATGGTAAATCTGATTCATTAAGAACTTCACCATTTACCAAATTGACTAATGGCACTTCTGCTGTAGAAATAAGCCACCGACCATCTGTAATTCGAAAAAGATCATCAGCAAATTTCGGCAGTTGCGCTGCTCCATAAACAATCTCATCACGCACAAGAAGAGGAAGAGAAATTTCTTCATAACCATGCTCATTAACATGTACATCAAGCATAAATTGACCTAATGCACGCTCAAGCCGAGCTAACGCCCCTGAAAGTACAGTAAAACGCGCACCCGATAAACGACTTGCTCGCTCGAAATCCATCTGCTTAAGATTTTGACCAAGATCAAAATGTTCTTTTGGTATAAAATTAAATATCGGGGGTGTACCAAAATGTCGAATAACAACATTGGCCTCTTCATTTTCACCCTTTGGAACAGAATCTAACGGAATATTTGGTATAGCTGATAGTATCTTTTCAAGACTCTCGGTTAACTGCTTTTCTTTTATTGCGGCAGAAGAAAGAAAAGTTTTAATCTCCTCAACCTCAGCTTTAATACGCTCAACAATTTTTTGATCACCTGCAGCCAAAGCTTGGCCTATTTCTTTAGAAGCTGAATTGCGGCGCTCTTTTGCACATTGCACTTTGGCAACATGTGATCGACGTTCAAGATCAAGTGCTATTAACCGTTCAGCATGTGGCTCAATGCCTCTACTTGCTAGTGCTGCATCTAATTTTTCAGGATTTTCACGTATCCATTTAATGTCAAGCATAAAAATTCCTCATTTGTATCGTTTCCATGAGCCTCGTATCATAAAAATATAAACTTTCATTAAGAATGATTTCTCTTTCTTTTCCATCCAGTAAGCTATTAAAATCGACACTTCATAGAGAACTACGGTTGGTAGCACTACTGCAAACATAGTAAAAAAAACCTGATGGCGTCACCATAGCCGCAATAACAAAGGAAATCAGAATAACTCACTTTCAAATGGATATTAACATATGAGATGTTAACAATCCAACCTTCATTAAAAAACTAGTAATAAGAGATAGTTGGAAATCAAACCAAAAATCAAGATCAACCATGCTATAAAACTCAGATAATCTGAAATACGAGCTATCAACTCTATCCTTAAATAAAGATCCGGCAAAAACTGTTGAAAAAAACTAAACTAAAGCATTATTAGCGCTAACAGACCATAAATAAATGCTCCTCTAACCAAAAATAAAACGGGACACCTATAAGAAAATGGTAAAAAACCATACGCTCACTTTTATAACGCCTTGGTGCTAAAGCTATATAGGAAAAAGATAAAACAACAATACCAGAAGCAGCAAGCTTCGTTTTTGTTAAAAAAATTCCCCATACTTGCTTTGATTGAAGATGAACATTTTCAAGATCACCACCTGATATTTTCATCACCCATTGATAAGACCATATTAAAAAATTCAAAATATAATCTTTGAAAAAAACATATAATAAATAATAAAAGCTATAAAAAATGCAATCAGAGCTGCAATAATTCGCTAACGGAGCTCAATCAAATACTCCAACAATGGTGCCATATTAGCATCAACTTCATTTTTTTAGGATTCACGACATTTCTTTCTCATTTCGAACTACACAAACAACTCCATGATCACAATAATCAGCAGATAGTGTTTAAATTTTCACTCAATTTGTCTTGACTATATTCACAAATCTCTTCTCCCTTTTTCAATTTATAAAATGGTATTATATTTACACTAATCGTAAATTTCATTCACTGTATCATAACTTGAATCAAAAATTTTGTTAACTCTTCACGAGGATTCAAATGGTCGACACCCGATAATACCCTTTTTCATTATCTAGCTCAGCCTGTTTTATAGCATCATCAAATTGATGACGAAATTCATTAAACTGTTGAACGCGCATATTATGCTTCTGCCTTTGCTTAACCCTTAACATTTTTGGTATTTTTTTGCTCCAACAACAATGATGAGAACAAGTGAAATAACTAAAACTCTGTCCCACTAATCAAAAATATTTCTGATGCTCAACTTTTTTGTTCAAAAGAACTAATGCTTAATTCTAGTATTTTACATATATTTTTAGCAGTAGTTGTTTTTCCAGCCTGAGTAGAAGGAGTATTTTTTAATACTCGCTATACGTTTTACCAATATTGGTTGAGATATTTTCATATTCCGCACTATTTTTTAAAGATATATTTGAGTGTCACACACAAAATTATAACTTCATACATCATACAGAAGACTTCCCTTAAAAGGAAACAATCCTCTTTATTTTTGATAAAACTTTTATTTAGTAAAATAGCTATTTACTTTTATAGTACTCGATATTTTTTACATAATATCTCATTTCAGCATACTTATTCCTAATTTTTATCAGAAATTTTGTAATTTTCTGCATTTTTATAATAAATAGTGAATAAGCTTCTTTTTAGATACTAGATAAACCAATCTGGTTTTCTGAAAAATATTTTTGTTATCAAAAATCTCTACGCAACCTTCTGGATCTTTGTTCATGAAAGCTTTATGTAAGGAATAACACAATCATAGATATAACTATATCGACCGACAATCTTAAAAAAACATTCGTTTTTGTAAGATATATTGTTTTTTAATAGCGCTTTATTGATGTAAGAATTATTATCATACATTTAGAAATTTAATCAACAATCGTATAGAATAGAGTCTATTTTATGAATTATCGGCATATCTATCATGCTGGCAATTTTGCTGATGTTTTCAAACATGTCATTATCACACGCATCGTAGAATATCTCAAGCGAAAGGAGAAAGCTTTTCGCGTTATAGACACGCATGCTGGAATCGGATTGTATGATCTCTCTTCCCTAGAAGCGCAAAAAACAGGAGAATGGCGTGAGGGTATTGGACGAATTTTATCCAACCCTATTCCCGAAGATTTACAAACACTCCTTGATCCATGGCTTGATGTGATTTATGCATTTAATCAAAAAAATAATAGAAAAATCACATTCTATCCTGGATCACCTATTCTCATTCGCAAATTGTTACGTAAACAAGATCGACTCACTGCCATTGAATTACATGATGAAGATTACCAAACTTTAGCCAATAATTTTTCTGGTGATTACCAAACAAAAGTGCTGCATCTGAATGGTTGGCTATCTTTAAATGCTCATCTACCTCCAAAAGAAAAACGCGGCTTCATCCTTGTTGATCCCTCTTTTGAAAATCCTGGTGAATTTTCTCGTCTTATTGAAGGATTAGCGAAAGCATATCGGCGTTTTCCTGGTGGCATTTACGCCTTATGGTATCCTGTTAAGTACGATAAAGACATTGAAAATTTTCTTCATACGCTTCATAAAACAGATATTCCCAAAATTCTACAACTCGAAATGCGTATCCGAAAAAATTCAATTGTGCCCATGATGAATGGAAGCGGTTTGATTCTTATTAATCCTCCTTATCTTCTTGAAGAAGAAATGAGAAAAATTAGCCTTTTTCTTATCACTTGTCTCAGACAAGATAAAAGTGCACACATTACTTATCAATGGATAAATGGTGAAGGCTTAGTTGCATAAAAGTCTTTTAAATTTTAATAAATATTATAAAATACATTTCAGTACATCACTTTAATAATGTTTTTAAAACCCCTCAGATAATCATCAACCAGCAATGCATACAATCATAACCAAAATCACAAACTTAGTTTTTAAACAAAACTATCTAAAAATCGTGATTAATAAAATTACCATTTCAATCAAATGAGTTGCAAGTTGACAGTTGCATAAAACTGCTTTGTCAAATTATCTTTGTAGTATTTAATTAAAATAACGCGACTAAAAAATCGTAAAATATCGTGCTATATGCATTATTTATGGAAAAAACTATGAATATACACATGATAGCGTTTAATGAAAATATCTCATGTGGGAAATAAAAATATTGCTGGAAAAGCTAAATGACCCGAAAAAGCAACACACCTTCTTGTCCAAATGAAAAAAATTTACCGTTCCTATCTGATATTATATGGGATAGTGCCAATCGAAACAATGAGAATAACAATGGATCCAAAGGATCTGCACTCATACAAGAATTTGTTAAACATCTTCCCCATAAACCAGGGGTTTATCGGATGTTTAATGAATATGGCGATGTTCTTTATGTTGGCAAAGCACGTAATTTAAAAAAACGAGTTTCAAACTATACTCATGAACAAGGCCATAATAACCGTATTATTCGTATGATTCGTGCAACATCTCATATGGAATTTGTTGTTACCCATACAGAAATAGAAGCTTTATTATTAGAAGCTAATCTCATCAAAAAATTACAACCACGTTTTAATATATTATTGCGCGATGATAAAAGCTTTCCTTATATCATTATTACCGATGATCATCGAATCCCTGCACTTTACAAACATCGTGGTGCCCGAACGCGAAAAGCTCATTATTTTGGACCGTTTGCCTCTGCTAGTGCGGTTACACAAACAATCAATGTTCTACAACGTGCCTTTTTATTACGAACCTGTACGGATTCAGTTCTTGAAAACCGTACACGACCTTGCTTACTTCACCAAATAAAGCGATGCTCAGCCCCTTGTACGAATGAAATTAACAATAGTGACTATATAAAGCTCGTAAAAGAAGCAAGAGCTTTCCTTTCTGGAAAAAGTCAATCAATTAAACAAGACATGGTACAAGCCATGCATAAAGCTGCAGAAAATCTTGATTTTGAACGAGCTGCAAACTATCGTGACCGTTTATCGGCCCTTTCTCACATACAAAGCCACCAAGGCATTAATCCTCGCACAATAGAAGAAGCGGATGTGTTTGCTATTGCACAACAAGGCGGCATGACCTGTATTCAAGTATTTTTTTTTCGTATGGGACAAAATTGGGGAAATCAAGCTTATTTTCCAAAAGCAGATCCATCTTTTTCTAGTGCTGAGATTTTAGCGAGTTTTATTGCCCAATTTTATGATAATAAGCCAATTCCAAAACTCATCCTTTTGTCTAAAGAGATTGAAGAAGCAGCGCTTCTTACAGAGGCATTAAATTTAAAAGCACACTGCAAAATATCCTTATCTTTACCACGAAACGGTGAACGAAAAACCCTTATTAACCATGCTTACACGAATGCTTATGAAGCACTCGAGCGAAAACTTTCTGAAACGTCAACATATATAAAACTCTTTCAGAATCTTGCTGAAATATTCCAACTATCTCGCACTCCACACCGTTTAGAAGTTTACGATAATTCACATATCATGGGCACAAATGCAGTCGGTATCATGATTGTTGCTGACCAAACAGGATTTATCAAAAATCAATATCGCAAATTTAATATTCGCTCGACTGATATCACACCTGGAGATGATTTAGGCATGATGAAGGAGGTCATTGAACGAAGATTTTCGCGCCTCATCAAAACATATGGTTTACCCACCAAAAATAAAGATATAGAGAATGAAAATTCTTTTCCTATGTGGCCTGACCTTATATTAATTGATGGTGGTGAAGGACAAACAAATATTGTCCGTACAATATTATCTAAATTGGGAGTGGATGATCTTATCACAGTAGTAGGCATAGCGAAAGGGACTGATCGTGAAGCAGGCTGCGAACGATTCTTTATACAAGGAAAACCTCCCTTTACACTTTCCCCACGTAATCCAATTCTTTATTTTCTGCAACGTCTACGTGATGAAGCACACCGTTTTGCAATTGGGACTCACAGAACAAAAAGAAAAAAGGAAATATTCAAAAATCCGCTTGATGAAATCAACAATATAGGTCCAACAAGAAAGCGTGCTTTACTGCACTATTTTGGAAGCGCCAAAGCCATTGCCAACGCATCTATAGAAGACTTAACAAAAGTTTCGGGAATTTCTATTACGATAGCGCAAAACATTCATAACCATTTTAATTAAAAATAAAGCTTGTCTCATAATCTCTGCCTTGTTACTTAGATTGTTACATGTGCTTGACTTCAAAAAGGATGGAAAATGGCTCTATGAAAAAGGATTATACCTTTTCTTTTCCAAATATTTTAACTTATGCACGTATTGTTGCAGTTCCACTTGTTGTGGCGTGCTTTTTTTTAGAAGGGCAACTACAATCAAGCGATATAGCACGTTGGACTGCTGTTTCCATTTTTATTATTGCGTCCATTACTGATTTTTTTGATGGCTATTTTGCCCGTATTTGGAAGCAAACATCTAATATTGGTCGCATGTTGGATCCAATTGCAGATAAGCTTCTTGTATCTGCCTGCTTGTTATTGCTTGCTGCGGATAGTACTATCGCGGGGTGGACTCTTTGGGCAGCAATTATCATTCTATGCCGAGAAATTCTTGTATCAGGATTACGTGAATATTTAGCTGAACTGAAAGTCAGTGTTCCTGTTTCTCGTCTTGCGAAATGGAAAACTTTTGTTCAAATGATAGCTATCATATTTCTCTTAGCAGGCCCAGCTGGTGATAAAATTATCCCTTATACAATAGAATTCGGTATAGCTATGCTTTGGGTTTCAGCTCTTCTTACATTGTGGACAGGATGGGATTATTTTCGTGCAGGCTTAAAACATGTCATTACATAAAATAAAAATATTGAAATTGTATTTTTTATAACCAACAATTAAAAAGCATCTGACATCTTCTACACACGATTTGTATTACTTTGAATATCAATGATGAAATTTAAAAACTTCATGATGCGCTATTACATTGTTTTCTAGCTAAAGTAGCGTCATTGCTGAACATATATATACCGAATACACTTCTACTTAGATATTATTAGCATAAAATCTACAAGAAGGATCTGTTAAATAAATGAACAACAGCTTCACATGAGTTTTGTCCATTGCTTTATCCTTATTATGAATTAGAGAAAAAACCATCACATAATCTGATGACATTCATAACAGGAATCACTTAAATAGAAAAGATTTTGATCTTCACACACATTTTTAGTTTAGAAAATTAGTGACTTTGTAAAAACTCCCAAGATATTATTGGGAGTTTCTGTATCTTATAGATAACTTAAATTTAATTATTAACCAACAATTTCAATATCAGAAAACCAATAAGCTATTTCTGTCTTTGCAGTTTCAGGACTATCTGAACCGTGAACAGAATTTTCTCCAATTGACAGAGCGTATACCTTACGAATCGTTCCCATCTCTGCATCTGCAGGATTCGTAGCTCCCATAACTTCACGGTTTTTCATGATTGCATTTTCACCTTCTAAAACCTGCACAACAGTTGGACCAGAAGACATAAATTCTACAAGCTCCTCAAAGAATGGACGCTCTCTGTGAACGGCATAAAATCCCTCAGCTTCACGTCGACTCATCCACACACGCTTAGAGGCGACAACACGTAAACCTGTGTCTTCAAGCATTTTTGTAATTGCCCCGGTCAAATTACGACGTGTTGCATCTGGTTTAATCATCGAAAATGTACGTTCTATAGCCATTTAACTACCTTTATTTCACTTATGTAACTCTCTCTATTCTATAGCGAGCAAAGAAGATTTTGCCAAGTGATCGTCACTTAATCTGTATTAATTTCTCAATTACAATAATTTTAATAGAATCTACTTCAATAAATTAAAGATAGTCGTGATTATCAATCTCTTATTTTAAATACTAAATAATTATTTGGCTGATACAAAATCACAAGAATTAAGCTTTTCATTATATCCACGCTAATGATATAAAATACAAAGGAATTTTTATTGATGAATACTGTGTTGTATTAAAAACTATATCGTTACTGAATCGGATCCCTTACTTATCGATAATGACAATATCAACTTGTTGATATTGAAAAGCTTTTAGCTCATCAAATATATAGCCCATATAACCTTTACAATTATTCATCATCCACCATGATCACAATTTTAATAAAGATCACTTACATCTCAATTATATTAAAATAACAACATTACTTTTTGATGTTGTTAGATGATCAATTTAAAAAACAAAGCACAGCGAGGTTCTCATAGAATAAAATTACACTAACCACATCGAAAAAATAAACCCCTCATCGCTAAAAAGACAAAACCGTAATACACAAAAGGATCTACGATCTTATATTATGATATAAATTACGATTTACATTCCCTTTCACCAGCCTGCTAATCAAAATAAATATTTAATAAAAATTATACCTTTACAATGATCAAAAAGACTTATGCAGTTAATATTTCAAATAATACCTCTAAAAACTATAACGCACGCCAATTAAACTATCAACTGATCCTTTCCTCTTACTCCCTTTAAGATAATGTGCTTCCGCATAAAGCGTTAAGCGATCATTAACTAGAGTCTTCAAGCCCACTCCAAATTTCCCAGAATTCCCTGATAAATCAGTTATAAATTTATATTTTTTGTTGATCGTTGTATGATTATCATCAATATACTCACGCAGCCAAGAAGCTGTAAGATAACTTACAAAAGCGCTATCACCCACATTAAAGTCATGCCCCAAAGAAAACCCTACTTCTGTTCGGAACGATGTGGAGGCCTCTATATCACCCCTCATACCATTCGAAAGTTCAATTTCTTTACCTGCAACATATACCCATGCAAATTGGCTATAAGGTTGCATCCAACTATTGTACCCTGTCTCCAAACGATAACCGGTTTCAAAAGATGTTCCTAAAGCTGATTGTCGATAATTTCCTTGTATCACTAAGCCATTTGTAGAAACAGCCTTAAGGTCATTTTGGTAACTATTATATTTTACAGTACCATCCAAATACCATCCGTTATGATCAAAATAGGTTGCATAAATTCCTAAACTGTAAGTGTTTACACCACTCACACCACCAGCTTTATGTGTGATACATGCTTGATCATAACCACTAAAACCACCAATAAACAGATTTCCATTTGTCAGTTCTTTCAAAAAATCAGCACCCAACACAATACCTGTCTGACCAAGATCAAAATGTGTATGGCCTGTAGAGAGGCGCTCTTTGTCTTTGAAAAAAGCAGTCCATAAAGCAGTATCTTTCTTGGTTCTGTCTACAATGCCTCTACCGGAACGCAAATTTTCTAATTCATTATGAAAAATAAGCTCAGAAGATACTGCCATAGACAATATGGCATCAGTTGATGGAGTGGTTGAAAAATGAGCAGCTTGCATATTCTCTAAAGACGAAGGAAGGGAGATCTCATCAGCCGTATACCCACTATAATTTGAACCATCATCTTCATAATCTAGATCAATAACCCGACGTCTCTGCCTTTTACGCAAAAAAGTGGAATTTTTACCACTTTCAGTATCTAAAGCCAAATACCAAGTTCTTTTATCTTTCTCATTATCAGTGTCTTGACTCTTTTCATCGTTTTTCAGAATATACTTATAAACTCCCAAATCGACACTTTTAATGCTATCGCCAGAAAGATTTGCCAAAGAAAATTGAGCTCCTCCAACAGCATCAGTAATCAAATTCAACCTACTCGTTAATGTGGAAAAGTTTGCAGATTCAACACCTGTATCGACAATGCTTACTTTGTGATCACCACTACTGTCATCTCGAATACGAAGTAAATTACCATTATGCTCTAGAGCGCCAAGATTTAAAATGAAATGTAAACTCCCTGAGAGCTTACCAATAAGAAGCTGAGGATAACGCCCTCTATAACCACTGACAGGTAAATGGACTTTTCCATTACCCATTAAACCATCAATATTAATCTGAGAACGACTTGCATCTCTTTGCACATCAATAGAAAACAAGTCCATCAGCTCCCCCCCAACTACCTCAACTCTTTCTCCTATAACGCGACTTTTATTTTTATTATCATAAAAATAAAGATGCCCTTTCTCCTTAACATCTATTTCCCCTTTTAACTTTGCACCAATCTCCACCCACGATCGTGCTCTTCTACCGATAATTAAATCCTTCACAGATCCACCGGCAGACACCACTTGCTTAGCACCATCCTGTAAAGTAACATCCTCAGCCTTACCTCCCAACAAAACGTACTGCTCCCCACCATCAAATATCTTAGTTTTAAATGCAGTACCATTACTAAAAACGTTCTGCACACCTCCCTTTCTCACTTGTGTTGCCCAAGCCTCTCCACCACTATATATATTCTGCTCTCCCCATGTTTCATCTTTACCGGAAATTATAGCATCATAAGCACTAGCAGCCTTCCTTCCTGTAACGCTTGTATCCCGAGGAGGCCTGCCTCTCCCTGAATTTTCTGCTCTTGAATGACTCGATCCTATCTCCCTTTCTGAAGAATCAAAATTTTCTGTTTCAAAAATATATTGTTGACCACCATTAACCCTTGTGTTTATTGCATACCCTTTAGATGTAACTACTTGTATTCCACCCACCATTACAGTAGCACTCATTGAAGTTCCGCCATCTTTAACAATTTCAATCTGACCACCGTCAACTACTGTATTATTCGTCATACGCCGAGACCCTGGAGAGAGGACTTTTTTGACATCCGGCGCTTCATAAATAGGAACTCTACGCCCATCTAAAAGAACACTCCCCAACTGTTTCCGCTCTTCTGCATTTGCACTTTGTGTAAGAAAGCTACTAATTACTAGCGACCAAAAAACCAATTTATATTCATTTTTCACAACCCAGACTCCCAAGCTAACAATTATTATACATTGATATCCCCTTATTCATTTTTCTCATTAATATCATAATGTATTTAATATTACAAATTAATATTATAATGTATTTTAAGAGCCGTACATAAATGGTTTTCAAAAAGCAAAACAAACTTAAATAATCACTTACAGTAGAGAAAGTAAACTGAACTCATTAAAATATACATATTACATCTTCATTTAAATAAAATACAAAATGAAGTTATTAATATAAGCTAAGCAGAAGTATCTCACTGACACAACAGTGTATGATCTTACCCAATGCTATGTGATTATCAAGAGAATCCTCTCAATAATTTATAATAAAAAAAATCCTCTGATCACTGAAATATCAAACTTAAAAAACAACAACATTTCTAATCATGATCAAAGGATATTTATATTTTCAATTTTTACGCACTTCTGAAAATTATAGCGCACACCTAACAAACCAGAAACCGATTGTTTCCTCTTACTCCCTTTAAGATAATTTTCTTCCACATAAAGCGTTAAATTATCACTTACTGAACCTTTTAAACCAAGTCCAAATTTCCCAGTATTTCCTGATAAATTAATTATAAACTTATTCTGTTTATTAATCGTCACATAATTATCATCAATATACTCACGTAACCAAGATGCTGCAATATAAGTCGTTACCATAATAACCACCAAAATAGGTTAATTTATCATAGGATTTGATTATCATCACACCTTCTTCAGTTTCTTTAATATGTATAAGTTCTCCTGTTTTTTTAACCTTACAGTTATAATCATATTGACTATATCCAACATCACTTTCAGGGGAGTACGACATCACACAAACTCGACGCACCTGTAGGTTGTACAAGACAACTACCTACTAACCATCAATACCCAATAACTTAATTTCCACTTATACTGCATAGATTCACCCTACTCTTAGTTGCTTACACAAACACCGGATGTAGGTAGTTCTACGCAATCAAATTTCAATTAATAATCGTAATATCTTTAATAAATTTATTGTTTTTTAAAAATATCTTTTCATTTCATAAAGCATTTTTTCTTAATAACGAATATACAATAACACCTATATTATTTTGAACAATAAATGCCTTTAAAAACTCTTCATCACATAGGAGATAAAATAAAATATGCAATAAAATCGATAGCCTATTATATAATAAAATACACTTTCGTCTTCTCAAGGAAAATTTTCTAATCATTGAAATGTCATACTTGAAAATGGGCATCCCCTTTAATTAAGAATAAGGAGCCAATACACTCTCATCCTTTATATACCTCTAAAACAGCATATACCGATAACCATAAATCAATTATTTTTTACTGCCTTGATAGATAACTCAATACACAGATGCGCCTGTAACTCTTGAATTTATTTAAGCTTATCCGCTATACTTTGCATTACAAAATACCTGATGCAACATTTCAATATCGCTTATGTTGGTTTAAAAAATGAAGGAATATCTAATTAAAAATTATGAAGAGTAACAAAATTAATGTTGGCGGTAAAGATACTGCCAATTTCATTTTTAAAGATATAGGTTGCGGCACGCTCCACCACAATAACCAAGAAAAAAACACGCAAAGAAAAAAGAATAAGATATCAACAACCATACCAATGTGAGTCATAGAGAATACTCGTGATAAAATATGCGTTGTGCCTAACCATGAAACACAAAAAAAAGCTAACGCTACTGCCCAAATACTCAGAAAAATTTGATCAATCACTATCGTTATTCCGTTCAAACATTTTGATTATAGGCCATATTTTTATCGCCCCCAGAAGAAAAATTATAATAAAAACCCAACGACCTCCTCCTGATCCCTCCATAATAAAGAGTTCTGGTTTCATCGTCCCTATAATACCGATAAAAATCAAAATAAAAGATGTTATATGCATCACGCTTTCTTTTTCCAAGAGCGATCTTCCGTCTGCTGCCAATAAGTTACATTATGGTTTTGTGCTTTATAATTTTTCCATTGCGCACGAGCAGTATTTAACTGTGTCTCATCATGACTATCAAATATAATCACTAACCGTTGATAACTATGAATATCAGAACAAACTGCTCCCTCTATAAGAAAGCGTATTGTAGAATTGTTCGGATTTTCATTCCCCGTAGTAAGAAATACAGGCTGTAAATCTGGATATTCATCACATTCAGTTCCGTGCCCAATAAACGCACCATCAGCATAAACCCACAAATGCTTATCCATAGCATCTCGTCTCTCTTCGCTGATACACTGTATTGTTACTTTGCCAAAGTTATTCAATGCACGTTCTACAAGCACCGGCAAAACATTTTCCGGCGTTGACTGTGTTAAATGATAAAAAAGAATATCGACCATCTTAATTTTCACCACTCTTCATCTCATCAAAAACCAACATCCTTTAAAATATTTTCACACTTCTCACATGAAGCGAGATGACTTAAAATACAATGCTTTTTTTCCTTTATCGTAGGTATTGTCTTTCGTTCAATATGTTAAAACGATAAATAAAAAAGAAGCATAATTTTTTAGATTAACAAAAAATATTCTATCTTTTTAACTTTCTTGTGCACCACACTTAATATTATAATCAGGATCAATTAAGGTTTCTCCTAGTTCATTAAGAGGAAACACTCGCGCATAAAGACTGTTCTAAATTGTTATTATACATCTTGACCTAACATGTTTTAGTGTATCTTTTTAAAGTTAAAAATAAGGGTGTCATCCAACCTATGCGTATTCTTGAGTTATACATCCTAAAGCGTATTTTTATTTTATTTAGCGCTGTCATAACTGCAGCAGTTGGCATTATTTGGACAGTACAAATCCTTGCACGCATTAATTTTCTCACAACAAGTGGACAAACATTCCTAACAGCTCTACACTTTTCGTCCTTATTAATTCCTTCTGTCATTTCTCTTGTTATCCCATTTGCGTTAATGATTGCCATTATCACCACCCTTTCAAGAATGAATCAAGATTCAGAATTAACGATTATTAGCGCCTCTGGTATTCCCAAAACTACTATTTGGAAACCAATTCTTTTTCTTGCTATTCTTGCTTCATGTGCATCTTTTTTTATCACTAATTTTGTTGCACCCCAAGCGCGTCTTCATATGCGAGAAATGTTAGCAAATGCTCATTCTGATCTCATTACTCTGTTTATTCATGAAGGAAGCTTTCAAAAATTAACGAATAATCTTTATATAGGAATAGGTGAACGGTATCCAGATGGAACCATTGGGCGCCTTTTCATTGCAGACCAGCGTAACCCTAAAATTGACCTTTTTTATTATGCAACCAAAGGAGCAATTGTTAGCAATAAAAGTGAGAATATTTTAGTTCTTAATAATGGTGAAATAAAGCGGCTCAATCATCAAAATGATAGCGTTTCGATTATTAAATTCAGCTCCTACACCTTTAATCTTAGCGAATTCATCCCGAATGATAGAATCCCCATAATTTATCCTAAAGATAGACCTCTTTCTTACTTATACCGCCCCGATCCAGATGATCCTAACCATCAGCGTCAACCACTCCAATATAGAGCCGAGTTTCATCGACGACTTACAGAATGGTTATATCCTATTGTTTTCGCATTAATTACAGTGTCTGCAGCAGGAGATGCGCGTTCATATCGGCAAGCACGCATATCTGCAACCTTTTCTGCGATTATTTTTTCCTTGTTCATTTACTTAGTAAGATATTTTTTCGTCGAAAAAACAGAAAATAACCTTGCTTACATCCCACTACTCTACATAACGCCAATAGGAACAAGCATATTCATCTTTTGCAGATTATTGATAAACCGTAAAATAGATTTTTTTGCAAAATTTAATGATACCATTCGAACCATTTTTCAGAAAATGATAGGAAAATTTGGACACCGAAAATCTCAATATTCTTCGGATAAATTGTTATGATTAGATGGATTCTTGGACGATATTTTTTTATACAATACCTCAGAATAACCTGTTATTTTTTGCTAGGTGCTTTTATATTTGCCTTTTTAATTGATTTTACAGAAAATTCTAGTCGACTAGCCTCTCTGCCCCATTACACAACAAAGGGTGCACTTCTCATCTCATTTCTGCGCATTCCCCTTATCATGCAACAACTTTTTCCCTTCATTGCATTATTTTCTGCAATGACAATGCTCATCTCTCTGAACCGAAAACTTGAGCTTGTTATCGCTCGTTCAATAGGTGTTTCCGCATGGCAGTTTCTCATGCCTGCATGCTTTGGAGCTTTTTTCTTCGGATTAGTTGCGATTTTTCTCTTTAATCCATTTGCTGCATGGGGATATTCCCAAGCAGAAAAAATAATGGCTGAATGGCACAGTAATAGTAATAATGTCCAAACTTCTCTCAATAATCATCGTATTCCGTGGTTTACGCAACATACAGATTTAGGAACAACAACTGTTGGTGCTAAATCAATCACAGATGAAGGCCTCTCTCTTATCAATGCAACCTTTGTACAATATAACGAGGATGCAACAATTAAGAACTGGATCCATGCTCAAAAAGCGACATTAACAAATAGTGCTTGGTTTTTAACTCATGGAACAATCTACAAAACAGGCCATATTCCAGAGAAATTTACTGAATTTCGGATCGAAACGAATCTAAAACCAGAATTCTTGACTGAATATTTAGCTGATCCTGCAACAACTTCATTCTATAAATTACCGAAAAAGATTGCAGTTGCACAATCCTTTGGTTATTCTGCTAATAAATTTGATATGTATTTACAATCATTGATTGCGTTACCAGCATTACTTGTGGCGATGACCCTTATTGCAGCAACGGTATCATTAAAATTTACACGTCTCGAACAATCTGGAAAATTAATCCTTAGTGGCATCATTGCTGGCTTCGTACTCTATGTAATTTCTGTACTCGTTCAAGCTTTTGGCAATGCCGGATACATCTCACCAATTATCGCAGCGTGGGTACCAGTTATCATTGCATTATTTTTAGGAATCTCTTTTTTGCTGCATAAAGAGGATGGCTAAGTGAAACTGCTAATGAGTCAAAAAATAATTTTAACAAAATTAAGTATATTAGCTTTAAAGAGCGTTATCAGCTTTATTTTAGGCTTGGCTTTATCTTGTTCTGTAAAAGCGCAAAATCCGGCCCCATTTTTTCACAATAACGTCCAAAACTCAAAAAATCCTTTTTTACTCTCCGCTGATGAACTCATTTACAACCATGATATAAATACTGTTTCCGCACAAGGAAATGTCCAAATCGAATATGATGGCAACAAAGTTACCGCACAAAGCGTCACTTATAATCAAAAAATAGGACGTATTATAGCCCAAGGAAATGTTGAAATTATTCAAAAAAATGGCAATAAAATCTACTCCAATCAGATCGATATGACTGAAGACTTTGGTGAAGGTTTTATCAATTCTTTACGTATTGAAACAGCTAACAATACACATTTCGCAGCTGCCAATGCTCAACGTAGTCTCCATCAAATAACAATCTTTAACAATGCTACCTATACAGCCTGTAAACCTTGCTACGATAAGCCGAATGGAGAAACCTTGTGGAAAATCAAGGCAAAAAAAATCATATGGAATAATGTCATAAAAACAATTCGGTTTGAAGATGCTCATTTTGAAATTTTTGGTATACCGGTTATAAAATTTCCAGTTTTTGAGCTACCGGACCCAGCTGAAAAACGTGTCAGTGGCTTACTCATACCTCACTTTTTTTACACTAATCATCTTGGCCTCGGTATAAAAAACTCTTATTTCTGGAATTTGTCCTCTCATTATGATTTTACACTGTCTGGAACTTTTTATACGAAACAAGGGCTTTTAACCGAAGGTGAATGGCGTCAACATTTAAAAACGGGGATTTATAGTATCCGCTTCGCCCATATATACCAAACCAATCCTCATAACTTCGACAATAACACTGTTGATGCACAAAAGACCAATCGTTATATGATGGCAACAAAAGGTGATTTTCGTATTAATTCACGCTGGACTTACGGCTGGGATATCTTTGCACAGTCAGACTCACATTTTAGCCGCGCATACAAAATTGAAACCTATAGTAACCCTGTACAAATTTCTCAGCTTTATTTGAATGGTCTTACAGGTAAAAATTACTTTGATATGCGTTTTTACCATTTCCAAATCCAAGACTCAATGTTTAATAATCCCTTTCATGCAAATCATTCTCAACAAGCATGGGTTCTCCCTCGCATTGATTATTTCTTGACACCAGAGGAACCGGTTTATGCTGGGGAACTTACCTTCAACAGTAATATGCAATCAATTTATCGTAGCCATGCTGGCTTTAATAATACTAATTGGCAAAATTACCCACTTAATATCACTCAACTTTCTGGCATTGCTGGAAAAAGTTTTCGTTTAACAGGCGAACTAGAATGGAAAAAGCGTTTTAACACGCAAAATGGATTCATAATAATCCCTACTCTTGCCTTACGCGCCGATACCATCGCAAGCAATGTTCATGAAAACTATAATACTCATACATTCAATAGCTCTTCAACAAAGTTTAATATTGCCTCATCAGCTATCCGTAGCATGGCAACAATAGGTTTAGAATTACGTTATCCCTTACTTATAACTTCTGAAATTTCTACACATATCTTAGAACCAACAGTACAAATTTTTATAGGCAATAACGAACACCATATTGGACAATTCCCTAATGAAGATGCACAAAGTTTTGTGTTTGACTCAACCACTTTATTTCAACGCGATAAATTTTCTGGATATGATCGTGTAGAGGGAGGAACAAGAGCTAATATAGGTTTGAGATATTCTGGAAATCTTAGCAAGAATTGGTCATTTTATAGCCTTGTCGGACAATCTTTCCATCTCGCAGGAAAAAATTCTTTTGCAGAACAAGATCTTATTAACACAGGTTCTTATTCTGGCATTGAAACAGCACGTTCAGACTATGTCGCCATGTTTGGTGTAAATCACGACAATGGTTTTTCTGTAGAATCTCGCGGACGTTTTAATAAAATAACAGGTAAAATTCGCCGTAATGAAATAGAAGCATCACAAAAATGGTCAAATTTTTGGATAGCAACACAATACACCTATATCCAAAATCAACCAGATTACGAATATACACAAGACCGCCAAGAAATTTCTTTTCAAACTGGTGTTAAATTATCTAACAATTGGTCTATCAATAACAATGTTAGCTATGATTTAATCTCCAGAAAATTTGTAAAACAAGGAATAAATTTAAGTTACATAGATGAATGCTTTGGAATAACATTTGGTTACCAACAAATAACAAATCCTGGTGAAAAAGCGCCTTTGAAAAATTTTAATTTTTCTCTTTCATTGCGCACAATTGCAGATTTTGGTCAAAAAATAAAACTCAATTTATAAGAAAAGAATACATAAATGTCTTAACTTATCATTGTTTTTATGTAAAAAAACATGTAGCTTAGGGGATTGATGAAAGTTAGTATAAGAAAATTTACTGCCGTGAAAAAAATTAAAAATCATTCTCTTACCTTATTTTGTACCGCCTTTTTAGGTGTAAGTAGTCTATTTGTAAACGCATTTTCTATATTACCAGTCTTTGCACAACAAACCAAAGTTGTTCTTACCGTCAATGGTAATGCTATTACAAATTATGATATTCAAAGGCGTATTGCTTTTCTCAAATTACAACAGAAGAAGGAAGATCTCTCTGTACAGGCAAAAAATGAGCTAATTGATGAAATGCTCAAAAAGATTGAAATAAAGCAGCGTAATATTGATGTCAGCGATAGTGAAGTCGATGCTGCTTTTGAAAATTTTGCAATACAAAATCATATGACCATTAATCAGCTTAGCGAAATGCTGACTCAAACAAATGTCACAGTGAAGCACTTTAAAGACTATATCCGTGGCCAAATAGGATGGGGGCGCCTTGTTAATGCGCGTTATCAAGCTGAAGGTGGCCTTCTTACTGAACAAGAAGTTGCACATAAAATATTAAAAAATGGTGGCCAAAAACCTTCAACGGACGAATATACATTACAGCGAATTATTTTTGTCATTCCTGCACATCGCCGTTCAGAAATTTTACAAAAACGTACACAAGAAGCAAATAGTTTCCGTGAACATTTTAAGGGATGTAATAATACGAGAGAACAAGCGAAAGGCATACTGGATGTCACTATTCGCAGTTTAGTAAAAATCTTAGAACCCCAACTTCCTCAGGATTGGAAAAAATCTATTCTTGAAACGCCTACTGGAAAAATGACTCAGGTACAAGAAACCCCCAATGGCATTGAGGCATTTGCTGTTTGTCAAATAAAAAGAGTTTCTGATGATCGTGTTGCTCAACTTTTATTTTCTATTCAACGTAGTCAAGAAGATATTCCTCAAGAACTTGAAACTCTGAGCGAAAAATATTTAAAAGAGTTGCAACAAGCTGCACATATTAAAGATTCATAATGGCTCCATTAATTATTAGCGGCGGTGATCCAGCTGGGATAGGTCCCGAAATAATTATCAAAACTTGGAGTATGCGTAATATACGTAATATTACGCCTTTTGTTCTTGTTGCTGATCCTGATGTTATTCGTTCACGCGCTCGTTTTTTTCAACTTAAAATTGATGTAGAATCTGTTTCTATAGATAATCCTGTTAGAAACTTCCAAACGGCTCTTCCTGTAATACCATTAAAAAACCAGCAAAGCGATCAACTAGGAGTGCCTTCACCAGACAATGCTGCTGGAACAATTGAAGCCATCAAACACTGTGTTCAATTGATTCACAGTGGCCATGCACGCGCAATGGTCACCTGTCCTATTGCAAAAAAAAACCTTTATGATATCGGATTTGAATTTGCAGGTCATACTGAATTCCTAGCCCACCTCGCTCAAAAACATTTTGGTCAGCCCTATCATCCGATTATGATGTTATCTGGACCTCAATTAAAAACAGTCCCTATTACTATTCATATTCCACTCAATGAAGTTCCCTCACACCTCACCTCTGACCTAATCATTCAAACTGCTTTAAGTGTTGAAAGTGCTTTAAAGACGCAATTTGCGATAACTTCACCTCGTTTGGCTATCGCCGGTCTCAATCCCCACGCTGGAGAAAATGGCACAATGGGGAAGGAGGATATTGAAATTATCACTCCTGCCATTGATTATCTTAAGAAACAAGGTCTTCATATCATAGGCCCTCTATCTTCAGATACAATGTTCCATAAAAATGCAAGACAAACATATGATGTTGCCCTTTGCATGTACCATGATCAAGCCCTCATACCCATCAAAACATTGGACTTTGACACCACTGTTAATATCACTTTAGGGTTACCTTTCATACGAACATCTCCTGATCACGGAACTGCTTTTGATATTGCTCATAAAGGCATTGCCTCTCCTGAAAGCTTTATTGCTGCTCTTCAAACAGCAAACCAACTCGCAAACAATCATTTAATATGCCAATAGACAACCTTCCTCCTCTCCGTGAGGTCATCAATGCATATGGATTGCAAGCTAATAAATCTTTGGGCCAAAATTTTCTTTTTGATCTTAACTTAACATCTAAAATCGCTCGTCAAGCAGGCAATATAGAGGGAAAGCCTGTTATTGAAATTGGTCCTGGTCCTGGTGGTTTAACCCGCGCTTTGCTTGCAAAAGGCGCCATTGTAACAGTGATAGAACGTGATAAACGCTGCCTACCAGCGCTCTTAGATATAGAAAAGCACTATCCAAAAAAATTAAATCTTATTTTTGATGATGCACTGAAACAAGACCTCTCAAAACTCTCTGAAACATATCCAGAAAAACCGCGTATTATCGCAAATCTTCCCTATAACATTGGAACACAGCTCCTATTAAACTGGCTTTTGACGACATCATGGCCTCCCTTTTATGAATCGATGACTCTAATGTTTCAGCGTGAAGTAGCCAAACGTATCACTGCAACTCCTCAATCACCTCACTATAGCCGCCTTAGCGTATTAGTCGGATGGCGTACCATTGCAAAAATTGCCTTTGATGTTCCTCCACAAGCTTTCATACCAGCTCCTAAAGTAACGTCTTCTGTTATTCATATCATTCCACATCCGCAACCTCTAGCGTGTTCAGTACAAAAATTGAGTTTAGTCACAAAAGCTGCTTTTGGAGAAAAGAGGAAGATGCTTCGACAAAGTCTTAAAACTATTGGAGGAAAAGAATTATTAGAAAAAGCTGGAATCAATGAAACACGTCGGGCCGAAACACTTTCAATTCCTGAATTTGTAACTCTAGCAAATTTAATGACTTAAAACATTCACAGGTTGGTTAGCTTTAAAATTCTCTTCAACAATAAATCGTTTTAATCAATCTTTTCAACACTCAATTTATTAACAAAAGATTCAAGAAAACAACAACGATTACATTTCATGGTCTCTGCTCGATAAATTGATTTAACAAGCAATAAAGATTGATTTAAATCCTCATTAATAATTACATAATCGTAAGAACGCCATTGCTGTATCTCTGTCCGTGCATTATTCAATCGTAGATTGATGATATCCTGACTATCTTCTGCTCGACGATGTAAACGAGCGACAAGCTCTTTCATTGTTGGAGGAAGGATAAAAACAGAGACTGTATCTCCTGGCATTTTTTTTTGAAGTTGTTCGGTACCTTGATAATCAATATCAAATAACATATCCCGACCAGCACTCAAAGCATCTTCAACATTCTTACGCAAAGTTCCATAATAATTTCCATGAACTTCTGCCCATTCGATAAACTCACCCTCATCACGCTTATATTCAAACTCTTGTTTTGAAATAAAGTAATAATGAAGAGCATCGATCTCACTAGAACGCCTTGGTCGTGTTGTCACACTTATAGACAGCTCTAATTTTTCATCTTTTAGCATTAACTGAGAGAGAGTTGATTTTCCAGCACCTGAAGGTGAAGAAAGAATGAATAGAAAACCGCGACGTTGACCAGTTTTTTGAGAACTCAATTTATTGTTAAATAATGTCATAATACTATTTCTTTTTTCTCAAAGCTTTCTTCTAAAACTATAAATTAACATCGGTAATGAATTCCCCCAAATTTAACGTGTTTTCCTTAATGCACGCCATTTACGAACATTTATGTTATGCTCATCCAAAGTTTTAGAAAAAACATGCCCACCAAAACCATCAGCAACAAAATAAAGCGAATCACTTTTTGGTGCATTTGCCACTGCTTTCAAAGAAGCCCTACCTGGATTCGCAATAGCAGTTGGTGGCAATCCATAAATTTTATAAGTATTGTATGGTGTTTCCTTTTCAAGATCTGAACGGTAAATAGGACGACCTGAAGGATTTCCCTTCCCACCAAAGATACCATAAATAACTGTTGGATCAGATTGAAGACGCATACGCTTAACGAGACGATTATAAAATACTGCAGCAATTTGCGGTCTCTCCGTTGCAATCCCTGTTTCCTTTTCAACAATGGAAGCCAATATAACAAATTCGTCAATAGACTTGATTGGTAAATCAGGTGAACGGCTATCCCATATTTCCTGAATGAGTTTTTTTTGTCCTTCAATCAGTCTCTTTATAATCTCCACGCGTGTTGTCCCACGAATAAAGTGAATAGTATCCGTCATCAAACTGCCTTCTGGGGGTAAAATTTCTGGAAGATCACCAATCAGTATTTCATTCGCTGCTAAACGATCAAAAACCTGCTGGACTGTCAAACCCTCCGGCACGGTCAATACGTGTTCAATAGATTTTCCTTGTACAAAAATATCCATAATGCCCTGCATCGAGGCATAAGCTGGAATTAAATACTCTCCAGCTTTAAGATGTGTCGCTTTCTGATAATAACTAACTCCATACACAAAAATATCTGATGATCGAATGAGGTTACGTTTTTCAAGAAGTGATGCAATCTCCCGAATCCCTGTTCCAGGATAGATAAACACAACTTGTTCTTTTTTAGCTGGTCCTTTTCCCTCAAATATATTTTTTCCAATATAAATAGAAACGCTTACAGCCAAAATTACAAAGATAATCACCATCAAAAGGAAATGACTGAAGATAACAAACAGATTGCGCACAACATGCGATCTTCTTCGCCTTTTACAAGCTAACACATCGTCATTATTCAGCAAATGATCCAGTGAAGAACTATCTATATCTTGTGATAATATTTTGTTTTTCGTATCAGACATGATTATCAGCTTCAATAACCTTGAAAGACACTACGCTACCTTTTTGTTCTGAAACCTTATCATCAAGAAAAAATTGAAAAAACAATAATGATAAACAAATGTACTCTTTATCCTGTAAAGCGTCGCATGACCAATGATGCATTTGTTCCACCAAAACCAAACGAATTAGAAAGAATTGTATCAATTTTTCGCTCACGTGGTTTGTGAGGCACAAGATCAATCTTCGTCTCAATCGATAAATTATCAAGATTGAGTGTTGCTGGAGCTATATTATCTCGTATCGCTAAAATACAAAAAATAACCTCAGCAGCACCAGCAGCTCCCAATAAATGCCCAATAGATGATTTGGTAGACGACATTAATACTTGCGGTGCATAATGACCTAAAACACGCTCAACAGCCGCCAACTCTATAACATCAGCCATCGTTGATGTACCGTGAGCATTAATGTAATCAATATCACACACATTCACTCGTGCATTTTTGAGGGCAGCTATCATACTGCGCTGCGCACCTTCACCACTTTCTGGAGGAGCTGTAATATGATATGCATCACCAGATAAACCATAGCCAATAATCTCAGCATAAATGCGAGCACCCCGCTTTTTTGCATGTTCAAGTTCTTCTAAAACGATAACAGCAGACCCCTCCCCCATGACAAAACCATCGCGGTCAATATCATAAGGACGTGATGCATGTTCAGGATCATCATTACGACCCGTAGAAAGAGCTTTACAAGCGGAAAAACCAGCAATAGATATCCGGTTAATTGGAGATTCAGCTCCCCCTGCTACCATAACATCTGCATCGCCAAACGCAATTAAACGAGCTGCATCACCAATTGCATGCGCCCCTGTCGAACAAGCTGTTACAACCGCATGATTAGGACCACGTAAACCATATTTAATAGAAACATGACCTGAGGCAAGGTTAATCAAACGTCCTGGAATAAAAAAAGGAGAAACCCGACCAGGTCCCTTATCACGAAGAGTATAGCCTGCTTCAACAATGCCTTCAATGCCACCAATACCAGAACCAATCATAACACCCGTTCGGATTTGGTCTTCATCATTTTTTGGATGCCATTCAGCATCTGCAAGTGCTTGATCAGCAGCAGCTACCGCATATACGATAAATGGATCAACTTTGCGTTGCTGCTTAGGCTCCATGTGCAAATCAGCATTATAGGTCCCATTTGTTCCATCTCCTACAGGAATACGTGCAGCAATTTGACATGGTAAATCAACTACATCAAATTCAGTAATACGCCGAACACCGCTTTTCCCTTCAAGAAGACGTCTCCAACTACACTCAACATCACCAGCTAGCGGAGATACCAATCCTAAACCAGTAACAACAACACGTCTCATATACCTTAACCCTGAACAAAGAATCTCTCTAAGCTATATTCTCAAATAGTTCCAACTTGAAAGAATAAGGGCAAAAGCATTGCGCTTTTGCCCATCAATAAAGTTATGCAGAGGCTTTATCAATAAATTTTACTGCATCATTAACCGTGAAAATCGTTTCAGCAGCATCGTCTGGGATTTCTATACCGAATTCTTCCTCAAAAGCCATAACGAGCTCGACCGTATCAAGGCTATCTGCTCCTAGATCATCGATAAAGCTTGCGTTTTGTACTACCTTATCTGCGTCAACTCCAAGATGCTCTATGATAATCTTCTTAACGCGCTCTTCTGTATCACTCATATTGAAATCCTTAAATTTATATTATTTTCCTATTAATTAAAGCAACATGGCTTCCTATCATCAAATGATAGATCTATCACTTCAGAATTTTAACAATAATTTAGAACATTTTGTGGATATCTCCTAAATAAATGAACTAATCTAAGTATCCGATAAGTGAGTAATCACCATATCTGAGAAATAAACATACCGTTTATCTCACCTATGTTATCTAAAATAATACAACTTATAAATCAACGTAGAATCAAACAAATACTCAGATCATTGCCATACCACCATTAATATGCATCGTTTGACCAGTTACATAAGCCGCTTCATTACTTGCCAAATAAACAGCTGCAGAAGCTATTTCTTCACACATTCCTATACGTTTCATTGGAACCGCAGCCATAATTGCTTCTTTTTGCTTTTCATTAAGTTTATCGGTCATCGCAGATTTAATAAATCCTGGAGCAATACAATTAACAGTTACATTTCTTGATGCAATCTCTTGTGCCAATGATTTAGAGAATCCTATCAAACCAGCCTTCGCAGCGCAATAATTCGTTTGCCCAGGATTACCAACAACACCAACAACAGATGTGATATTAATAATACGACCATAGCGCCGCCGCATCATAGCGTGTACTAATTCATGTGTCAAAGTAAAGGCTGCCGTTAAATTGATAGCCAACACATCATCCCAGTCTTTATCTTGCATACGGACGAAAAGACCATCGCGCGTGATGCCAGCATTGTTAACAAGGATGTCAATACCACCCATCTTTTCTTCTGCTGTTTTAGCTAAATTTTTAATGGCTTCACGCTCAGAAAAATGAGCTGGAAAAACAAAAATATTATCTCCAAGATCTGCAGCAATTTCTTCAAGCTTTTCTTCACGTGTTCCATGAAGTCCAACAATTGCTCCTTGCGCATGAAAAATACGCGCTATTGCTTCTCCAATTCCACCTGATGCTCCCGTTACAAGAGCTTTTAGACCTGTTAGTTTAAACATTTTTCAAACCTTCTTAAAATTAAACACCCAAAATCTTCAGAGTTTCTTCAATTTCCTTAGCTGTACCAATTGTTAGACCCTTAATGTCCTTATTAATACGACGAGCCAAACCTGTTAGCACTTTTCCAGAACCAATTTCAAAAAGCATATCAACTCCATAAGCTCCAAACCACTCAATCGTTTCACGCCACCTTACTTGTCCAGTGACTTGATGAACAAGAAGCATAAAAATCCGCTCCGGGTCATTTTCTGGCGCAGCAGAAATATTTGCAATCAATGGAATAACAGGAGCTACCATATTAACAGTTCCAAGTGCATCCTTCATTACATCAGCAGCAGGTTGCATCAAAGATGAATGAAAAGGCGCTGAAACTGGAAGAAGAATTGCACGTTTAGCACCTTTTTCTGAAGCAATCTCCACTGCTACCTGAACTGCTTTTGCTTCACCTGAAATAACAATTTGTCCACCACCATTGTCATTAGCGATCTGACATATACCTTCTTTTTCAACAGCTTTACAAATTTCTTCAACCTCTTGTTCATCCAAACCGATGAGTGCAGCCATCAACCCTTCACCAACAGCAACAGCTTTCTGCATAGCATTTCCACGAATTCGCAAAAGCCTTGCTGTATCAGCTAAACTAAATGTACCAGCTGCACAGAGTGCTGAATATTCCCCTAAAGAGTGACCTGCAACAAATTTTACTTTTGATTCTATATTAAGCCCTAATTTTTCCATTACACGAATAATTGCTAAGGATACAGCCATTAAGGCTGGTTGCGCATTTGCTGTGAGTGTCAGCACATCTTCTGGCCCTTCAAAAATGATGTGCGATAATTTCTCGCCTAAAGCATCATCAACCTCTTCAAAGACCATACGCGCTTCAACAAATTGTTCTGTGAGCATTTTGCCCATACCAACAACTTGGCTTCCTTGTCCTGGAAAAGTAAATGCTGCAACCATTAAGTGTCTCCTCAATGAAAAAATCAAATTTTCTATTATCAACTAAATTCATGAAAACAACGCAATCTACTTAGAATAGATACCTGCACTAAAATTATATTTCAATGGTGGAATTTTATACAAAAACCCTGGGAAATAAGGGGAAACAAAGCGAATAATACTCCAACCAACAAAACTTCCCCAAACAGCACCAACCAAAACATCAAAAGGATAGTGTACGCCAGTAAAAACACGTCCCCAACAAACTAAGAATAGAAATATCAACGCAAATTTAGAAACTATTTTGTACTGAGAGAAATAAAGACAAGCTGCATAACACCCAATAACCAACGCATGATGACTAGGGAAAGAAGCAGTTGCCTTATGATGAATCAGTGGTTGAGTTAAATTAGCTACGAAGGGACGCGGACGAAAATATATTAGAGAAATGAAATAGCTCAAAAAAAATACAAAACAAATGCTGATGCAAATACTGAGCACCACACGCCGCTCCCCATACCCACCACAAAACCATAAAATAAAAACATGTAGAGGAATAATATAAATCAAAAATTTTGCACAAATAATACCAAACCAAATTAAAACAGACCCTGCCTGATGATTGCCCGAAAGCATTTCAAAAAGCACCCCATCAATCTGATAAAAAAGGTCCATTTTTCTCTCACTTCTCAAAGTTTACGCTATCAATCGCTCATTACAAATAAGCAAAATATATAAAAATACATCTAGACTCAATAAACTCATATTTTTTACACGCATTAACTTGCTATTTTTTGAGATAAATTGTAAATGGCTATTGTTCGTTACCAGTGTTTTGGCTGGAGGTTGAACGGAGGACTGGTAAACCAACCAGCAGGAAGCGTAATAATTCCGACCTCCCGTATCTCCGCTCTCGAATGTCTCGAATTTGCAAACGCGTCCTTTCTTCTTTGGAATTTCCAATAAAGACAAGTCGCAGAGGCTTTGCGCCAAAACCAGTGAAGTTTAATTGAAGAAAGGCACAATCATGGCTCTTTATGAACACGTGTTCCTTGCTCGACAGGACATTGCACCGCAGCAAGTTGATGAACTTTTAAAAATCTATAAAAATGTCATTGAAGCACACGGTGGAAAAGTTGAACGTACTGAAAACTGGGGACTTCGTTCCCTTGCTTATCGCATCCGTAAAAATCGCAAAGCGCATTATGTGTTGATCAATATTGATGCTCCAGCTGCAGCAATTGCTGAAATGGAGCGTCAAATGCGTATCAATGAAGATATTTTGCGTTACATCACTATCCGAGTAGAAAAGCATGAAAAAGAGCAATCTGCTATGCTTTCACGTCCTGACCGTGATGATTTTCCCGGAAAAGATGAAGAGCGGTCTCGCCCTTCACGTCGCCAACGCGAAGATGTTGAAGAAGGAGTAGAATAATGTCCGACATTAATCAAAACTTGACACGTCGTCCCTTTAATCGCCGCCGCAAAACATGTCCTTTTTCAGGGACAAACGTCGCGAAAATTGATTATAAGGATATCAAATTATTACAACGTTATATTTCAGAGCGTGGAAAAATTGTTCCTTCACGCATTACAGCTGTCAGTCAAAAAAAGCAGCGCGAATTAGCTAATGCTATCAAGCGTGCTCGTTTTCTTGGATTGCTTCCATATGTTGTAAAATAAACTATCAATACACTGGCAGTCAGGGAAATTCTTGGCTGCCTTTTCTATATGTGTCTACAGTATTCCCATATTAGTTGTAAGCACATGAAAACGCATAGAATATTCAAAGTTGGAGTATTGCGATTCTCCTAACTGCAAAAGCAGGACAGCGGTAAATGAAAAATTTTCGTTTTTATGAAATAACAGTTGGTATTTTAGCTGGGTTATTCGCTGTTATTATAGGAATAGTCATCACAAGTATTGCAAATATCGCACCTTACCTTTCCTTTTTCCTTGGTTGCTTCATTTCACTCCCAATTTTTGTTTCTGCATTCAGTTTAGGAACATTGTCTAGTCTTGTTGCCTTGATAAGTGCTACAGCTATTCTCGTCACAACCAATAGTGTTTATATTGGTTGTGGCTTTATGTTGTTGTTTTTTCTGCCTGCTGTCTATGCTTCATGGCTTCTTGGACTTGCAAAACTAACGCAAGAAAAAAACTCGCTGATATGGTACCCATTATCATCAGTTATTTTTCTCTTAACTAACTTTATTGCTCTCATCTCGACTTTTATTGGATTTTATATCCAAAATCATCCAAACACTCCCATAATTGCACAAGAAATTGCTGAAAATGTAGTACAGACTATGCGGCAATCAAAATCCATAGATGAAAATGATATTCTGGCTTTTTCTGACTTAATAACAACACATATAGCGACTTTAACAGCTATTGCGCTAGTGATTTATAGTTTGATTTTTCTGATTGGTAATCTTTATTTTTCAATGATCATAGCACAACGTATGAAGTGGCTAACAAGACCTCGTGATGATTGGAGACAAACCTTCCGACTTCCAATTTCTGGACTAGCTATTTTTATCATCATTTGCATAACATCAGTAATTGAATTAGGCTCTATTTTTGATTTAAGCATACGTGTCTTTACTACTGCATATACTATAATCATATCAATCAGTGGTCTGGCGTATCTCCATAATATTACACAAGGAATAAATAGTCGGATTATTATATTATCTCTTGTCTATATTGCAATTTTAACTGTCGTTTTTGCTCCACCTATCTTTTTCGTAATTCTTTTGATGGGTATTTGGGCAACTATCCAACATAACAACCAATCACGCGATAGATTATATTAATTGACCTATTTGAAAGGAAAAAACTATGGATATTATTTTGCTTGAACGCATTAATCGTCTCGGTCAGATAGGCGATATTGTCTCAGTTAAAGATGGTTATGCACGTAATTTTTTATTGCCCAAAGGCAAAGCCCTACGAGCCAATGAGGCTAATAAGAAATTTTTTGAGACACAGCGCATACAACTTGAAGCTCGTAATCTTGAATGCAAAAATGAAGCTCAAAAAATTGCTGAAAAACTTGACGGTAAATCATTTATTGTTGTTCGTTCAGCTGGTGAAACAGGGCAACTTTATGGTTCTGTATCAACGCGCGATATTACAGATATTATAACAATGGATGGCTTTGCTATTGAACGCAATCAAATTGAACTTAATCATCCAATAAAAACTATCGGTCTTCATCCCGTTACCCTCAACCTACATCCCGAGGTTCAAATTTCTGTAACAATTCACGTTGCACGTTCAGCCAACGAAGTACAACCTCAAGAAAAAGCTGAAATTCTTACTTCTATGGAAGCAATGGAAGTTGTTCAAGAACAACCATTAGAAGAAAATATTGGATGATAGTGATAAAAACGGCTTTTAAAGAAAATCTGAAATTAATATTTTTCTTTTTTGTCTTTCTATTTTTTAAAATATTTACATGTTATAAAAATACTCAGTCTAAAGAAATCTGAGTATTTTTATTAAATTATTTTTGTTGCATAACAAGTTTTCAGCATATTATTTATCTCAAAGAGATTTCAAATTGTGGGTTATTATAGGGGAAGTGTTTCCGCTCGCATTTACTTCGTTGTGTAAAAATAGCATGAAAACTACTTCAAATATTGTGATCTTAATGACTGGATCATAAAACATAAAATATGGGAATTACAGTATACGTATTGTCTTTGTTAAAGAAAGTATTATTAATTTTAAAATGCTATTTTTACTAAAATCAGAGATTTGCAATCCCATCCTTTTAATATACAGCACTCTTAAATAATAAAACTTAAAAGTCTTGAGTGGGAAAAGTCGTTATGGAAGAAACAAGTATTTTGAATTCTAGCCCTTCGCACAAAGAAAAAACTTCTTCTTTTCGACAACTGCCGTACAATATTGAAGCTGAACAAGCGCTACTTGGTGCAATTCTCATTAATAATAATGCAATTGATCGCGTTTCAGATTTTTTAAAACCAGAGCATTTTTTCGAAATATTACATCAAAAAATCTTTGATATTTTATCGCAAATTATCAAAAAAGGAAAACTTGCTAACCCCGTTACTATTAAACCCTTTATTCCAGCTGAAGAAAAAATCGGAGACATCACTGTTTTCAATTACGTTATTCGTTTAGCTAAGGAAGCAATTACAATCATCAATGCGGAAGATTATGGGCGCATTATTTATGATCTTTTTATCCGGCGATCCTTGATTAATATTGGTAATCAAATTGTGAACACAGCTTTTGATGCACCTGTTGAGCTTACGCCAGCGCAACAAATTGAAATGGTTGAACGCAATTTGTTTCAATTAGCAGAAACAGGCAAATATGGTGGAGGCTTTGAAAGTTTCGATGATGCTATCAAAAAAGCTATCGACATGGCAGGAGCTGCTAAAAAACGCTCTTCAAAATTATCAGGTATAGCTACTCATATTAACAAACTTGATGAACAGATGGGAGGATTGCAACCATCTGACCTTATTATTTTGGCTGGACGCCCTGGTATGGGGAAAACCTCACTCGCTACCAATATTGCCTTTAATATTGCGAATGCTTATAATCGTAATGCTAAAATAAAAGATCCATCAAAAGAAAATGAAGGAGGTATTGTTGGCTTCTTCTCTCTTGAAATGTCATCAGAGCAACTTGCTACACGTATTATTTCTGAACAAACGGAAGTCTCTTCTTCTGAAATTCGGCGTGGAAATATTTCAGAAGAACAATTCGCAAAATTATTACGCACCGTAAATCATTTACAAAAAGCGCCACTCTATATTGACCAAACTGGTGGTATATCGATCACTCAATTAGCCGCACGCGCGCGTCGTTTAAAACGACAACACGGATTAGATGTATTAATTATTGACTATATACAGTTAATGACAAGCAATTCGAAACGTTCATCGGAAAATCGTGTTCAAGAAATTACAGAAATTACTACAGGACTAAAAGCTTTAGCGAAAGAATTGAATGTGCCGATTATTGCCCTTTCACAGCTTTCGCGCCAAGTTGAAAACCGAACAGATAAGCGTCCACAATTATCAGATTTACGCGAATCTGGTTCAATTGAACAAGACGCGGATGTTGTTCTTTTTGTGTATCGTGAAGAATATTACCTCAAAAATGAAGAACCTAAAGCGGGTAGCTCTGAACATTTGAAATGGCAAACTGATATGGATGCAGTTTTTGGGAAAGCAGACATTATTGTTGCAAAACAACGCCATGGACCAACAGGAACGGTTAAGCTTGCCTTTCAATCAGAATACACACGTTTTAGCGATTTGGCAGATAGCGATTATCTTCCAGAACAATTTGGTTAAAAATCATCTCACATGGCACGCAATCGTATTAAATTTATCTGCCAAAATTGTGGTACCATTTATTCACGCTGGGCTGGAAAATGCACTTCTTGCGGAGAATGGAATTCTCTTATTGAAGAAGATATGAATAGCGGTATTGGCAGTGGCCCTACGCAAAATATTCGTAAAGGACGTGTCATAGCACTCACTTTCCTTTCTGGAGATATTGAAGATACTCCACGCATTCATTCTGGAATTTCTGAACTTGATCGTGTTACCGGTGGAGGTTTTGTTCGTGGATCTGCATTACTTGTCGGCGGCGATCCAGGTATTGGCAAATCAACACTGCTTACGCAAACAGCAGCTGCATTATCGCAAAAAGGACATCATGTTATCTATGTTTCAGGTGAAGAATCTGTTGAACAAATCCGCTTACGCGCACAAAGGCTTGGTGCTACAAATACAACAGTCCAACTTGCTGCAGAAACTAATGTTGAGGATATTCTTGCAACCTTAAATGAGCATAAAAAACTTGATATGGTCATTATTGATTCAATTCAAACCCTATGGTCAGATGCGGCTGAATCAGCCCCTGGAACTGTAACGCAAGTGCGCATCAGTGCTCAAGCAATCATCCGTTTTGCAAAAAAAACAGGCGCTGCCGTTATTCTTGTTGGTCATGTTACTAAAGATGGACAAATTGCAGGCCCCCGCGTTGTAGAACACATGGTGGATGGTGTTCTCTATTTTGAGGGCGAAGGTAGCCACCATTATCGAATCTTAAGAACCGTAAAAAATCGTTTCGGGCCAACTAATGAAATTGGTGTTTTTGAAATGTCCGATAAAGGATTACAAGAAGTTACCAATCCATCTCAACTTTTTTTAGGGGAACGGAATGAAAAAGCACCAGGAGCTGCTGTTTTCGCAGGGATGGAAGGAACACGCCCTATATTAGTAGAAATTCAAGCACTTGTTGCTCTCTCTTCTCTTGGAACACCACGACGCACTGTTGTAGGATGGGACGGAGGCCGTCTTTCAATGATTTTAGCTGTTTTAGAATCTCATTGTGGTGTTCGCTTTGGGCAACATGATGTCTATCTTAATGTTGCAGGTGGCTACAAAATATCAGAACCCGCAGCTGATTTAGCTGTTGCAGCTTCTTTAGTATCCTCTCTTGCAAACATTCCTCTCCCTGCCCATTATGTGTATTTTGGTGAAATCAGTCTTTCAGGAACAATTCGCACTGTTTCTTATTCAGGACAACGCATTAAAGAAGCAGAAAAACTTGGCTTTCAAGGTTCTATTCAACCTTCCGCAACAACTGAAATGAAATCACCAATTTTTCAACAAAAAACATTCTCTGACCTTTCTGAATTAGTTGCCACTATTGTTACCAATAAAAAATAACCTACATCAGACATGAAATGAAATACTATAAAATACAAAAGCACCTCGATATATAATGGAAACTGACATAACCAAGAGCTCATTTTTATACTGATTAAAACAAATAATAATTTTTTGATGTAAAGTATAAATTTAATATATAAGGAGCAAAAAAATGGACATGACCATCCTTGATGGCGTTGCCATAGTAATTATTTTGTGTTCTTCTCTTTTAGCAATGCTCCGAGGTTTTTCACGTGAAGTGTTGTCTTTAACTTCTTGGACAGTAGCCGCTTTCATTACGCTTTTTTTGTGTAAACCTATATTGCCTTTCACTAACCAATATATCTCGCATGCAATGATTGCATTAATTGCACTAATTGCCTTACTAATTATAATTTTCATTATTGTTTTGAGCATTATATCTATCATCACAATGAAGATCGCCAATTTTATCATTAACAGTCGAATTGGTATAATTGATCGCACTGTTGGCTTTATTTTCGGAGCAGTTCGTGGTGCATTAATCATACTCATCAGCATGCTGCTTGTTGATATATTGCTTAAATTAGAACGACAATCTGATATGTATATTTTGGTGAAATCAACCTCTCAAGAACAATATGCACTATTACGCATTTAGAACAACATATCAAATAAAGAAGAAAAACTTAGCTTTAAAAGGAGCTATTTAATCTTCTATAAAAATTAAGACAAAATCACTAATTTATTAATTAAATAATATTTTCTGATTTTTTTTGAATGAATTGTTACTAACAAAAACAACCTACATCATACACATAATAAAACACTATAAAATACAAAAGAACCTTGATATATGATAGAAACTGACATAACCAAGAGTGCATTTTTATACCGATTAAAACAAATATAATTTTTTGATGTAGAATATAAATTTAATACAAGGAGTGAACAAATGGCCATAACCGTCCTTGATGGCATTGTTATAATAGTTATTTTATTTTCCTCTTTTTTAGCTATGCTCCGAGGTTTTTCACGTGAACTATTGTCTTTAATTTCTTGGGTAGTAGCAACTGTTATCACACTTTTTTCATCTAAGCCTGCATTGCCCTTCGTTGAACAATATCTCTCGAATAAAATGATTGCACTAATCGTTACATTAGTCATCATTTTCGTTATTGTCCTGAGCATTATATCTATCATTACAATGAAGATTGCTGATCTTATTATTGATAGCCAAATTGGTATGCTTGACCGCACCGTTGGTTTTATCTTTGGAGCACTTCGCGGTTTATTAATCGTGGTTGTCAGTATGATGCTTGTTAATACACTTGTCAAACCTGAACAACAAGCCAACTGGCTGAAAAATGCAAAAACAAAGCCTATCTTGGATTCACTGGGCCAAGAAATTTGGGATATATTACCCAAAGATCTTAGCTATGTTCTAGAAAAAATAGAAACATTCTTTAAGAAAGATGATGTAACTACAGATATTGAAAATTTACCTCTATCAAACTGAAAAGTTATTTCTTTTATAAAGAAATAACTCCAAATAATATGGTGTGTATGGTATCCATCATTCTTAACATCATTCCCGAAGGAATATAATGACAAAAACCAATATCTCTTGCCAGGAATTTTCCCTTAATGATGATAGCCTTCATGAAGAGTGTGGAATATTTGGTATCCTCGGACACGAAGATGCGGCAACATTAACGGCTCTTGGGCTACACGCACTGCAACATCGTGGACAAGAAGCTGCTGGAATTGTCTCTTATCACAACCAAGTATTTTACCAAGAAAAACATCTGGGTCTTGTTGGTGACCACTATACAAATCCTGCAACACTTGCACGTCTACCAGGAGATCGTGCTATTGGACACACCCGCTATTCAACAACAGGGGAAACAGCATTACGTAATGTCCAACCCCTGTTTGCTGAATTGAAAGCTGGAGGTATTGCGATTGCGCACAATGGAAACCTAACCAATGGCCTTACATTACGCCACGAATTAATTTCCTCTGGAGCAATCTGTCAATCAACATCAGATTCAGAAGTCTTTCTCCACCTTATCGCACGCTCACGACATGAATCATCATCTGATCGTTTTGTAGATGCCATTCGGCAAGTGGAAGGTGGATATGCTATGTTAGCATTAACACGCACTAAGCTAATTGCTGCGCGTGATCCAATAGGAATTCGCCCACTTGTAATGGGCGAACTTGATGGGAAACCAATCTTTTGTTCAGAAACCTGTGCTCTTGATATCATTGGAGCAAAATATATTCGCGATGTCAAAAACGGTGAAATCATCATATGCGAAATACAAAAAAATGGTGAAATCACGATAACAGTTATTGAACCAGAAATAGAAAAACCTGAAAAATTATGCATTTTTGAATATGTCTATTTTGCCCGTCCTGATTCAATCGTTGGAGGACGTAGTGTTTATACAGTTCGTAAAAATATGGGCATTCGTTTAGCACAAGAAGCGCCATGTGATGCCGATATTGTCATTCCTGTTCCTGATGGAGGAACACCTGCAGCAATTGGTTATGCACAAGAAATCGGAATTCCCTTTGAACTGGGCATTATTCGTAATCATTATGTCGGCCGTACATTTATCGAACCAACTCAGCAAATTCGTGCTTTTGGTGTTAAATTAAAGCATTCTGCAAATCGCTCTGTTATCAAAGGAAAACGCATCATTTTGGTTGATGACTCTATCGTACGGGGAACAACATCCGTCAAAATTGTACAAATGCTGCGTGATGCAGGTGCAAAAGAAGTCCATATGCGCATTTCTAGCCCTATGATTTTTTATCCTGATTTTTATGGTATTGACACACCCAAAATTGAAAACCTTTTGGCTAACCAATATCCAGATTTAAAATCTATGTGTAATTTTATTGGAGTGGATTCATTAGAATTTCTCTCAATTGATAGCATATATCTTGCTGTTACAGGAAAAAAACGAAACAACTCTAATCCGCAATTCACTGATCATTATTTCACTGGCGATTATCCTACACATCTCACGGATCAAAAAAATACCGAAAAAGTGCATAAATTATCTGTCCTGAAAACAAGAAATTAATCATGGAAAAATCTGATTTTAACCTTTCAGGACGTGTTGCATTAATCACGGGTGCTTCCAGAGGAATTGGTTATCATTTAGCTATAGAATTAGCAGCACGTGGTGCGCACATTATTGCTATTGCTCGCACACTCAGTCGCCTAACAGAACTTGAGGAAAAAATCCAAAATATAGGTTCTTCTGCAACGTTAGTACCACTGAATTTACAAAATTTAGAAGCTATTGATGATTTAAGTATTTCAATTGCTGAACGTTGGAAAAAACTTGATATTATGCTTGCAAATGCTAGCATCCTTGGGACACTGTCACCAATTTCTCATATTGAAAATGTGGTGTTTGAAGAAGTTATTCAAGTAAATCTTATCAGCTCATGGCGCTTAATGAAAACTGTTGAACCCTTATTACGTCAATCTGATGCTGGGCGAGCTATCCTGTTATCATCAAGCGTTGCTCATTCTGCACGCGCTTCTTGGGGAGCTTATGCAGCTTCTAAAGCTGCTTTGGAAATTATTGCTCGCTGTTGGGCAGAAGAACTCAAACAAACGCACATCAAAGTCAACTGTGTTAACCCAGGTGCAACACGCACAAAAATGCGCACACAAGCTTTCCCTAATGAAGATCCTCAAACTTTACCCTCTCCACAAGAAGTTGCTAAAAAAATAGTTCATCTCTCTTTACCCGATTTAAAAGAAACAGGTAAGCTTTTTGATATTCGTAAAAATCGATTCATGAATTATTGTGTGCCTGATTGATATTGCCTCGCACGCAAAATTGTATCAGCGTACTCCATCCACATTCTACTATTTTTCTAAAAGCAGATATAAAATTCTATGAATCTTGGTTAATTGTAATGTTTATCTCTTTTTCTTCTAAAGCAGCCCGTTTACTATAACAAAAAGCACTATAAGGTAGAAAAATCATATAGCTAACAGCTGTTATTAGTAAAGTATACCATGTGTAAGTTGCAAGAAAACCAACATAAATAACCATAACCAACATGCACGGTATTACAATATCGCGCCTCAATTTCTGCCCAACTGTTTTCGCATTCCACACTGGCAAGCGGCTTACTAATAAAAAAGCAATAACCACAGTATAAAGACTGAAAAATAAAGACCAACTCCAACTTGGTACTAAGCCAAGGGCTCCTAAATAAACAGGTAATAAAAGCAATAATGCCCCCGCTGGTGCTGGTACACCAACAAAATAATCCTTCTGCCATCCTGGAATATCAGTATTATCTAGCATCACATTGAAACGAGCTAGGCGCAAACAACAAGCAACACAATATACAAGAGCAGCAACCCAACCTACTTGATGAGCCTGAGTAAGCATAAAAGAATAAACTACAAGAGCGGGCGTAACACCAAAATTAATGACGTCAGCAAGAGAATCCATATGCGCCCCAAAAGATGAGCTCCCATCCATCAAACGAGCAATGCGGCCGTCCGCTCCATCTAAAACCGCTGCTAAGAGTATCATAAAAATAGCTGACTCATAGCGATTCTCAAAAGCCAAACGAATACCACTCATCCCTGCACAAATTGCTAAAATAGTGATAATATTAGGAATAACATAGCGCATCGGCATAGGCAAACGCCGCCGATGAGCAATATCATCACGTTGTCCTTCAGTATCAAATGAAGAAAATGGCAAAGAGCTTTTCATGACTTACCCTAATTAATCCTAAAATCAGTTGTAGTAATGTCACTATCAAAAGAGCCTAAAACCGTTTCTCCAGCAATTGATGTCTGGCCAACTGCAACACGCAATTTTATTTCGGCTGGCATATAAACATCAAGACGAGACCCAAAGCGAATCATACCAAAACGCTGTCCAGCGACAACAGAATCGTCTTCTTTTGACCAACAAACGATTCGACGCGCAACCAGTCCAGCTATCTGTACTACACCGATTTTACCATATTTACTATCAATCACAACCCCATTACGCTCGTTAAATTCACTGGCCTTATCAAGATCAGCATTAATAAATTTACCCGGGCTATAAACAATAGACTCTATTGTACCACTCATAGGAACACGATTGATATGACATGAAAAAACATCCATGAATACAGAAACACGCATCATTTCATTTTTTCCTAAATTCAATTCTTCAGGCGGAACACATAACCCGACAAAGGAAATACGCCCATCAGCAGGGGAAACAACCCAATCTGCATTCATAGGCGTTACACGCTCTGGATCACGGAAGAAATATATACACCATACTGTCAGAACAAGGCCAAACCAAAATAATGGATCCCATATCCAACCAAGAATGAGTGAGATAATAAAAAACGCTACAATGAAAGGGTAGCCTTCCTTATGAATTGAAACAACACTATCACGGATAGATCGAAAAATACTCATGATAATTCCCTATTTATAGATGATCTAACAACCAATAAACTTTTTTATTTTTCCGCTTTTCGTATATTATTTAATATCTTCACATAGCTCCAAGCATAATCTCATATAACTTATTTTCTAGGATTAACAACGCCCATCTCATCTTCTTCATGCATTTTACGCAATTTCTCTTCAACCCGTGAAGCTTCAAGCTGCCTATTCCACATCGAAGCATATAAACCTTTCTTAGCTAAGAGATCAATATGTGTTCCCTTCTCAATGATACAGCCATCTTTAAGCACCAAAATTTCGTCAGCCCCAATCACAGTGGAAAGACGATGAGCAATAATTAAGGTCGTACGATCGCGGCTTACAATATCCAATGCTTGCTGAATATCTTGTTCTGTTGTTGTATCAAGAGCTGAAGTTGCTTCATCTAAAATAAGAAGCGGAGGCGCTTTTAAAAGTGTTCGTGCAATAGCTACACGTTGTTTTTCACCACCTGATAATTTAAGACCACGTTCCCCTACTATAGATTGAAATCCTTCTGGTAATATTTCAATAAATTTTGATATCTGCGCCATCTCAGCAGCTTTACACATCTCTTCATCTGTAGTACTTGGGCGCCCATAATGAATATTATATGCAATAGTGTCATTAAACAGAACCGTATCTTGTGGCACTATACCGATGACTTCACGTAAACTTTCTTGAGTCACATTACGGATATCTTGCCCATCAATCGTTATCGCCCCTGATTCAATGTCATAAAAACGAAAAAGTAATCGAGAAATTGTTGATTTACCAGAACCTGATGGCCCAACAATTGCAACTGTCTTCCCTCCAGGAACTTCAAAATCAATATTTTTGAGAATTGGACGACAAGAATCATACGAAAATTTCACCTGATGAAACCGGATGGTTCCATCACGCACGACTAACGGTTTAGCATCTGGTTTATCAACGATTTCTTGTTGAACATCCAAAAGATCGAACATAGCCTCAATATCAGCTAAACCCTGCCGAATTTCACGATAAATCGAACCAATAAAATTCAATGGAATAGAAAGCTGTATTAAAAGCGCATTGATAAAAATAAAATCTCCTATCGTTTGAGTTGTGTAAAAAATTTCACGCGCTGACATTAACATAAGAATAGTCATGCCAATGCCCAAAATAAAAGCTTGACCAAAATTCAGCCAGCTCAATGATGTCCAAATTTTTGTTGCAGCTTTTTCATAACCTGCCATGGAAGCATCAAATCGACGCGCTTCTAAAGTTTCATTACAAAAATATTTAACTGTTTCAAAATTTAAGAGAGAATCAACTGCACGCGTATTCGCTTCTGTATCAGCCTCATTCATTTCGTGCCTAATACCAATACGCCAATTACTTGCTTTGATTGTAAACCACGTATACAAACCAACTGTTGCCAAAATTACGAGAAAATAACTCCATCCATAACTTATATAAAATACGAGTGCGGTTAAAGAAAACTCCAAAATGGTTGGCACTGTATTTAAAATTGAAAACCGAACAATAGCTTCAATTCCTTTCGCACCACGCTCAATAACTCGAGAAAGCCCGCCAGTCCGCCGTTCTAAATGGAAGCGTAAAGATAACCCATGAATATGGATAAAGGTTTTATATGCTAATCGACGAATAGCATGTTGACCTACAGTAGCAAAAAGAGAATCACGTAATTGGTTTAATCCAGCCTGAACAATGCGCGCAATATTATACGCTAAAACAAGCATAATAGGGATCATCCAGGTGGATGAAAGCCATACAGGTGGTTCAAAACTTGTGTCGAATGCATCCGTCGCATATTTCAAAAAATACGGCACAGATATGAGAACAAGTTTCGCTAAAATAAGATATAATACTGCCCATACAACACGCATCTTTAAATCAGGTCGATCTGATGGCCACATATAAGGCCACAAATTATAAAGTGTGCGTAAAGTCTGACCTGAATCTGCTGATACCGTCTTTACCTTTTTATTCTGTTTCATAAAGCCTTTATTTCTCCATTATTTACTATATATGTGAGAATCATTGCTAAATGCCCCCCCTTTACAAATCAATGTTATTTTCCCCTTGGCTTCTTATAAATTTTATACTTCTAAAATATTTAGAATTAAAAAGAACAAAAATAACTCGCTGTAGAATTTATAATTTTTACTATATTTTCATACCATTTTACTGCAAATATACCCTTAGATTTTATTTTTTTTCAACTGTTAGTTGAGCTAAGTTGTTGATTGAGTAATTTCCTTAAGCCTTCTTCAAGAATTTTACTATTTTGTATTAAAATTGCAGATTTCTTGCTTTCTTCTTTTTAATGCAGAAAATAGCTACTCATTTTCTCTTCTTTTTATGAAGGCAGCTTAAATTACGAAAATTATAATCATTTCACTTCCCATGTGGTTAGACGCTCACCAGTCCGTGCATCCTTTTCATCTTTTAAAAAAATCCCCTTTTTCGCAAGCTCATCACGAATTTTATCAGCAGCTGCCCATTCTTTATTTTGAATAAAAAACAGCCTTTCAGCAATACGCTGGTCAATAAATTTTGAATCCAAATCTATCTTTTTAACAAAAAGTGGACATTCTACTTCTTTAACCCACTCTTGTCGCAATAGTCCAAAAAGATCCATCCCCTGGACAAGAGCTACAGCATTATTTTCTTTGTAAAATTTACGTAAAAGAGTAAATGAATTTGGAGTGTTAAGATCATCACTCAATGTGCTTATTAGAGAAGCATCAATCACTCCACTGTTATCCAAACAACTTCTTTCACAGCGAAGCAATTCATACCAACGATATAATTCACTACTAGATTGAGCTAAGCGCTGAGCTGTCCAATTTAATGGTTCACGATAATGAGTTTGCAACATTGAAAAACGTGCAGACAAACCAGCCCAACTCTGTTTCATATTACCAGTCATAGCATTACTGAATTCAACAAAATTTCTCTCTAATATAGAGCGAATAGTAATGAAATTGCCAAAGCTTTTAGACATCTTTCTGCCTTCAACCTGCAAAAAGCCGTTATGCATCCAAAAATTAGCCATTCGCTCAGTTCCAAACACTGAACAACTTTGTGCAATTTCATTTTCATGATGAGGAAAAATCAAATCAATTCCACCCCCATGAATATCAAAAACATTCACGCTCAAATCATCACATGCTAAACCACCACCATAAGGTGTTAACAACTTTGCCATCGACATAGCTGAACATTCTATATGCCAACCTGGACGACCTAAAACAGAAATGCCTGCTGGTGATTTCCAACCTGGCTCTTGCTGCGTAGAAGGTTTCCATAAAACAAAATCCATATCATCCCTTTTATAAGCGGCAACATCAACGCGCGCACCTGCTTTCATTTCATTCAACGATCGTTTTGCAAATGCACCGTAAAGAGGATTATTTTTCATACTATTGACAGAAAATAATACATGATTTTCTGCTATATACGCGTGACCTTTTTCAAGAAGCTTCTCAATCAAAGATCGCATTTCTTCCAAATGATCGGTTGCACGTGGTTGATAGGTCGGCAATAAACAACCAAGTGCCTCTGTATCTTGTTGAAATTGGTCATACGTACGTTCAGTTAGCTGGTGAATGGCATCATTAAGCGTTAACTCTGGATACTCACGAATAGCTCGCATATTAATTTTATCATCTACGTCCGTGACATTACGAGCATATATAACATGATCCTTACCATAAACATGACGCAACAAACGAAATAAAATATCAAAAACAATTACAGGACGTGCATTACCGATATGAGCATAATCATAAACTGTCGGACCACAAACATAAAGACGGACTTTAGCAGGATCTATCGGTATAAAATCTTCTTTCTTACGTGTCAGCGTGTTATAAAATCGCAAATTTCCCATAATCATACTCCGTTAGCGATACTGCTTGCTATACTTTTAGGTAAAGCTCACTTACACTACCAAGTTATTCACACTTTCCGAAAAAATATCGCTTTGTTGAATTTTTTATTTTCAACATCAAACCAACTTACACATATAAAATAAAAGATATCAATAAACGATAGTAAATAAGTACACTATGCGTACAAAAATAAAATAAAACAAATCAAGCGGTTTGTTGCCTTTTATATTAATCGACACAGCATTTCATCTAGCAATATATAAACACTATCTATCTTTAAACATAAAAGGTCATTATGGATGCCTTTTGCAATCACATAATCATTCAATAGCGCTTAAAATTCTAAGATAATACACCAGTATTTATATTCACAATGCTTTTATAAATTCATAGGGCTTCTATAAATTTTACAGGCTCACCTTGTGAAGGCGTAACAATTTCACCTTCCCACATAACTCGCATACCACGAATAATGGTCCCAACTGGCCAACCTTTAACTTTGTTACCATCATAGGGTGTCCATCCCGCACGTGAACCAATCATTGCATTCGTAATCATCTCTTCCCGTTTAAGATCAATAACTGTCAAATCAGCATCATATCCAACAGCAATACGCCCTTTACGACTTATACCAAAAACACGATGAGGACCATGAGACGTGAGATCAACAAAACGCTCAAGAGACATCTTTCCTGTATTCACATGAGTCAACATGATTGCTACTGTCGTTTGTACACCTGTCATACCTGAAGGCGAAGAGGGATAAGGCTTTTGTTTTTCTTCAAGCGTGTGAGGAGCATGATCAGAGCCTAAAATGTCAATAATACCTTGCTGAACACCATGCCAAAGACCTTCTCTGTGGCGACTTTCACGAATAGGTGGATTCATCTGGATTAATGCACCAAATCGTTTATAATCATTAGCTGTCAAAGTTAAATGATGATGGGTTACCTCAAGTGTTGCAATATCTTTATGATTTTTTAGAAAATCAATCTCTTCTGCTGTAGAAATGTGCAATACATGAATGCGCGCCCCTATCTCACGGGCAATTTTGACCAAACGCTGTGTACATTTTAAAGCAGCAACTTCATCACGCCATACTGGATGTGATGACACATCTCCCTCAACACGGAATATTTTACGTTCATTGAGACGCTCTTCATCTTCAGAATGAAAAGCTGTACGACGACGTATATTTTGCAAAATACGACGTACACTTTCATCATCATCTACCAACAGATTACCTGTAGAAGACCCCATAAACACTTTAATTCCAGCAGCACCAGGAAGTCTCTCTAACTCAGCCATTTCATGTGTATTTTCACGTGTGCCTCCAATCCAAAATGCAAAATCACAATGCATCCGATGGAAGCCGCGTTTAACTTTATCAGCCAACGCCTCTTCCGAGATCGTCATTGGGTTCGTATTAGGCATTTCAAATACGGCTGTAATCCCTCCTAAAACCGCCGAACGAGAACCACTTTCTAAATCTTCTTTATGCTCATTACCCGGTTCACGGAAATGAACCTGGCTATCAATAATACCAGGTACAATATGAAGCCCTGTACAATCGATAACCTCACCAGCAGACGCACACGTAAGATCACCAATTTTAGCAATACGACCATTTGTTACAGCAATATCACGCTTACCGCTCCCATCATGATTAACAAGCATTGCGCCTTTAAAAATTGTATCGAATGTTTTAGACATAAACATACCCCTTGGGTGTTATCTCTTTATCGATTATGTAAATCTGAGCAGAAAGGCAAGAACCATGATCGAAAAACAAAATGCTATAAGCTTAAAAAACAGAAAAATTATTACCATAATAGGTGAAGAAGCAACTCATTTTTTACAAATGCTCATTACCACAGATGTGACAAAAATTGGTCCACAAGAACTTTTCCCTGGTGCACTTCTATCTCCACAAGGAAAGGTTATCGCTGATTTTCTCATTGGCAAAATAGATCAGGGCTATATGATTGACATTGCAGAGTCTTTAGCCGATACCTTTCAAAAGCGCCTTCTTCTTTACAAACTACACAAAAAAGTAGAAATTACACAACCATTACAAAGTATTACAACGATTTTTTTAGAAAATGAAATAAATATTTCAAAATTTACTTTATGTTTTATTGATAAGCGATTTCCAGAAAATAAAAAAATTATTCGAACATACGATGAGATCCCCTTTTTAGCTCCAAAAGATAATGACAATTGGCACCGAATGCGTATCCGTTATGCAATTACAGAAAGTGGTCAAGATTATGAAATAGGAACAGTGTTTCCTCATGACATTAATTACGACCAAATCGGTGGATTATCATTCAATAAAGGCTGCTATGTAGGACAAGAAGTTGTCTCACGAATGCATCATCGCAAAATAGCTCGTCGTCGCTTTTTGATAGTTAGAGGCCAACACTATTTAACACCAGGATCTACCATTGAAGCAAGGAATAAAACACTAGGAAAATTAGGAACATGTATCGCTAATGAAGCTCTAGCGTTAATGCGTATTGATCATGTGAAAGATGCTATGGATAAAGATAGTCAGTTTACAGTCAACAATCTTCCTGTCACAATAAGCATTGCTGAAAATATGAATTTTACCTTCCCTGAAAGAACCGTGGATTAATTAATAGCTAAAGTTGAATTATCATCAAACAGAGAAGCGCGCACTTGGCAAAGAATGCTTTTTAGTCAGAGAATTGATTTATTGAACCCTTCTCCTTTTGATATTGAAGATATTATGCCCATAGTCTTGCCCGTGTTGCACGTTGGAACAGCCAAATGCAGGGTGAATATGCTTATTCTGTCGCACAACATTCACTCTTAGGAGAAGAAATATTTCAAGAAACTTTTTCTTCAATCCAATCGTAACGAATGCCTCCTTGCTCTTCTTCTCCATGATGCAGAAAAATACGTCATTGGTGACGTAATTTCACCTTTTAAAGCAGTTATAGGAAAACAATATGAAATTATTTGAAAAACATATACAAGATGCCATTCATATACGATTTTCTTTACCAATGTCCCTACCCAAAAAGCTATCAAAAAAGATCAAACAAGCTGACCATATTGCTGCTTTTTATGAAGCCACCACTTTTTCTGGTTTTAGTAAAGAAGAAGCTCTTCGCTATTTTGGCTACCCTCATGACATTTTACCTAGTGAACTCAATTTACAACTATGTTCTACACAACAGATTGAAAATGCGTTTTTAACCCGCTTCAATAACATTGAACTTCAAAGATCCCAATAAACATTCTCTGGTCATTTATTTCCTGTTGTAACTTGAAAAAACTATCCGTGCAGTGCACCGATCTTATGACCTTTCCTTGGATAAAAGTAAAAACTTCTCTTTCATGATGATCTATAATTTTAACAGAATACTACTTTATTCGCACTTCTCATGAGATTCAAACCTGTCCCCTATAGGCTCGTTAAGCCAATGATCATACAACAATACATCACCTACATTAAAAACTCATAATGTAATTTAACATATTGATGAGAGAAATATATCGAAAAGAGGCTATAAGGAAATTCGGAAATGAACATCATATAGCTTTTTCACTTTTTTATTTAAGCTTATAAATTTCTGAATCTGATGGAAAAGCGCGTGATTTAACGTCTTCTGCATAATTCCTGATTGCTGTATCCATTGCTTGTTCAAGAGTACCATAACGACGCACGAATTTAGGTGCCCAAGCACCATAACCCAACATATCTTCCATTACTAAAATTTGCCCATCACACTGATTAGATGCACCAATCCCAATAGTAGGAATAGAGAGCTTTTCTGTGAGCTTTACTGCTAAAGGCTCCACTATCGCTTCCACCACGACTGCAAAAGCACCAGCATCCTCAATTGCTGCTGCATCAGCTTCAATCTTTTCCCAATCGCTTTTATCACGCCCTTGTGTTTTAAAACCACCAAAATGATTTACTGCCTGCGGTGTAAGACCAATATGGCTCATAACCGGAATGCCACGTTTGCATAAAAAATCAATTGTTTTTGCCATATGAATGCCACCTTCAAGCTTGACAGCACCACATCCTGTCTCTGCAAGAATACGTGACGCGCTGGAAAAAGCTTGTTCTGGACTTTTTTCATAAGAACCAAAAGGCATATCAACCACAACAAGCGCCTGCTGAGACCCACGCATAACCGCTTTCCCATGCAAAATCATCATATCCAGATCAACAGGAAGTGTCGTATCAAACCCATGCACAATCATACCCACACTATCACCAACTAAAAGAAAGTCGCAATATGGATCAGCAATCCGTGCACTATAAGCCTGATAAGCCGTTAGAGAAACAATCGGTTCTTGTTTCTTTTTCGCTTGTATTTCAGAAGCAGTGATACGCTTTATACCTTTATGTACACTCATTGTTCCACCCTTTATTGTAGTATATATTGATCAATAAGCCTAACGTCACCAAAACGAACGGTTAGCAATAAAACTGCAGGTGTATCTAGCGTTCCCTTTATAGCAGATAAAGTTTCCATATTCCGTAAATCTACTGATTCAACAATAGCACGCAGCTCTTGTTGTAAAACATCACGAACAGCTTTGCACAATTTATCAACGGACCGTTCACCTTGGCGATAAAGATTTTCAGCAGCTTTACCACTTTCAGGGATAATTTTTGCAGCTTTGCGATCTTCTGGTGTTAACAGCTGATTACGCGAAGAACTAGCAACACCATCTGAATCACGTAAAATGGGAACACTAATAACTTCAATAGGAAAAGCTAAATCTTTAACCATGCGACGAATAATCAGAAGCTGTTGAAAATCCTTTTCTCCCAAAAAAACTTTATCTGGCTGAACAATGTTAAAAAGTTTAGCAACAACACTCGTCACACCGCAAAAATGCCCTGGACGTAGTTCCCCCATTAAAATACGTGATAATCCTTCTACCTCAACGATTGTATCATTTCCTAGCGGCCACATTTCTTCTACAGGAGGTGCAAAAACATATTCAACCGCTTCTTTATTTAGCAAAGCACAATCACTTAAAAGATCTCTCGGATAGACTTCAAAATCCTCATGAGAACCAAATTGTTTCGGATTAACAAAAATAGAAACCAATACTCGATCGCACATCTCTCTTGCTTTCTGGACTAAAGCAAGATGACCATGATGCAATGCACCCATAGTCGGCACAAAGCCAATCGATAATCCCAAACGCCGTTCTTCTGTAAGATGCTGGCGTACTTCAGTAATTGTTTTCAAAACACGCATATCACATTTGATCCATTTTCACAAAATCACTCAATTTACACTTTCGTATGAAATCTTCGCTCAAATAATTGTATCAAACTCGCACGAATGGATGGTTGTTTTCCCTGTGGTCCCCAAACATGGCGTGTTAAAAAAAAATCTGTTAGAGTGAATCCATTTCTTATGTCATCAAAATCAACAGGACGGCTTGTTCTCTCTATAAGAAATTTCGGTAAAAGTAAAAGCTTATTTTTCCAAAGAAGCCCTACTTCCTCACATACAGCACGTCCTGATTTCGGAGACACATAATAAAGTTTTTCTTGACGACCTGTTACAGCACAATGAGACAAATCAAGGCCAAAACCAAGTTCTTCAAGGAGACACATCTCAAAACGTACAAGCAACTCAGCATTTACAAACGGTTCATCAAAATTCTGCATAAAAAGATACAGAATATCATACAAAATAGGATGAGGATCACGCTCAGGAAGCAGCCGAAAATAAGAGGCCATCAACTGCAAACTATAGAGTGCCTCTGGTAAAAACATTAATCGTGAAGCACATAAATCAAGAGCTTCAAGCTTAAAAAGTCCCAAATGTTCCTCTAAACGAGCCCACCACTCAGCCTCAACAAAATTGCCAGGCTGAAGAAAAGCAGCCATATTACGAGAACGCCCCCCTTTTACGACTCCCATATAACGGCCATGTTGACGTGTTATAATTTCAAGAATAACACTTGTTTCACCATGTTGACGTACACCAAGAATAATAGCTTGCTCTTTCCATTTCATTTTTACTTTGAAAAATCCAGCACCATTGCACGATAGCGTTCTGGATCAGTATCCCAATTGTTACGCACTTTCACAAACAAAAAAAGAGAAACCCTCTGTTCCAGAATTTCTGTCAATTCCTTACGAGCCGCCTGACCAATTGCTTTAATTGTATGACCTTTTGTCCCTAAAAGAATTTTTTTTTGGCTCTCACGCTCTACATAAATCACTTGATTAATTTTAACTGAACCGTCTGAACGCTCTTCCCAATTTTCTGTTTCAACCGTTGAAGCATAGGGAAGCTCTTTATGGAGACGAAAAAAAAGCTTTTCGCGCGTAATCTCAGCAGCCAGTTGACGCATAGGCATATCTGAAATTTGATCCTCTGGATAACACCATGGTCCTGACTGCATCATTGCACTGAGATAACCAAGCAAATCCTTACAACCAGAACCATTTAAAGCCGAAATCATAAATGTGCGCAAAAAGCTCACTCGTTCATTAATTTTTTCGGTTAACACCAAAAGAGATGATTTAGCAACGGTATCAATTTTATTCAGAACAAGAATTTTATCCTGTTTGATATTTACTAAATTATCCAACATCGCATTCACTACATCTGAAAGACCATTTTGAACGTCAATCAAAACCAAAAGAACATCAGCATCTTTAATTCCACTCCAGGCAGCAGAAACCATAGCTCGCTCTAACCGCTTACGAGGACGAAAAACACCCGGTGTGTCAACTAACACAATTTGCGTCTTTTCATGAATAACAATACCACGCACTAAAGCTCGTGTTGTTTGTACTTTATGGGTTACAATTGAAACTTTTGTTCCAACTAGCTGATTAACCAATGTCGATTTACCAGCATTAGGCACTCCCACAAGAGCAACAAAACCAAAACGTGTTTTGGTAATTTCATCCATGATTATCTTTCTCTATTGATCCCCACATACCTTCACGTCGCAAAACTTTTTCAGCTGCAACTCTCTCCGCATGTCTTTTGGAACCACCTTCTCCAACCTCAGATGCAAAACCAGGAACACTCACTTCTACCACAAAAACAGGATCATGATCCAACCCACAGCGCTTAATAACCCGATATTGCGGTTGTACACCATTTTGTGTATGAGCCCATTCTTGCAATTCTGTTTTGGCATCACGTCGGCTAGCATCAACTTTCTTTGCTCTATCTTGCCAATATCTTTGAATGAAGGGGCGAACACTTTTCAATCCTCCATCAAGATACATCACCGCAATTAAAGCTTCAACGACATCCGCATGCATATTAGCTAGCCGGCGCCCTTCTAAATTTTTCATCTCACAACCAACATGGACCATATCAGGCAAACCTATTTCACTTGCTATATCAGCACATGTTTGTGCATTCACTAAGCCGTTCAAACGTATTGATAATTCACCTTCACTGGCCTGTGGGAAAAACTGATACAGCATCTCTGCAACCAAGAGCCCAAGAACACGGTCACCCAAAAATTCTAACCGCTCATAATTACCTTGTTCTGAATGTTGAACACTGGAATGCGTTAACGCTTTTTTTAATAGATCTTCATTTTTAAAGCTGTGCCCAGTTAGCTTTTTAAGTTGATCAATGGTCTGATGCTTCATCCCTATATCCTACTTATTAAGTGGGAAATCATGGGTAGTGTTAACAAAAGAAAACAAACGAGCCCAGCGCACATCAAATGGCCAACGCCAAAACTGCCAAGCACGTGAATTATTGCTGATAGAGAAAAAAATTAAATTGGCTCGACCTATAAGATTTTCTTCAGGAACATAACCTACATTTAAACGACTATCATCTGAATTATGACGATTATCACCCATCACAAAATAATGCCCTGAAGGAACTTCAAAAACTTTTGTATCATCCACTTGTGGAAAATACCCAAAGCTAAGAGTATTGTAACTTACACCGTTAGACATTTTCTCACGATAAACATCAACAGGATTATTGATTTCTGTTATATCTGGATCATCAACTTGCCCCATAAATTGGCGCGAAATAGCTTGATCATTAATATAAAGAACACCTTGGCGAACCTGAATACGATCACCCGGTAATCCAACAACACGTTTAATATAGTCAATACTCGGATCACTAGGTAAACGAAAAACCAAAACATCTCCACGCTCAGGCTGAGATACCCAAATACGTCCTGAAAAAAGAGGAAAAGAGAAAGGAAAAGAGAAACGAGAATATCCATATGCATATTTGGAAACAAATAAATAATCCCCTACCAATAAAGTAGGACGCATCGAACCAGAAGGAATAGTAAAAGGCTGGAACAAAAACGTGCGGATAAGCATAGCCCAAATAAAAGCCTGAACAAAAACAGAAATGAACTCAAGGACTCCACCTTTTTCCTTTTTATTTTTCGTTGTTTCTTTTTGGCTCATCACAGGCTACCTCCCATTGCAAATATAACTTTTTTGCACTATAATTTTCAAATAACAGAAACACAAATCTCTCACAATATCTACCTACGTGGAAGTGCTTCTATAATCACAAATGCCTGTGCCCAAGGAAAGTCATCCGTCATGCTGAGATGAATAAAAGCATCATGATTAGACGGTAATAACTTTTCTAACTGTATTTGTGCATGATTTGTTAGCTTTATAGTTGGTTTTCCAGATGGTGAATTAACTATCCCTATATCTCTCCAATTAACACCGTAAGCAATTCCTGTTCCTAAAGCTTTAGCACAAGCCTCTTTAGCGGAAAATCTCTTCGCATAAGCATAAGAACGTTTTGGAAAATTTTCAGATTTATTTTGTTCAATATCTGTAAAAATGCGTTGAATAAAACGACTACCATGACGAATTAATATTTTTTCAATTCGTCTTATGTCTATCATATCGTTACCAAAACCAATGATCATGAAATACTTTTTTGATTTTCTTGATGTAAATTCACCTTTTTCATTATCTTTTTGTATCTCTTTTTTTGAAAACGAACCGTTCCACTGTAAACACCTATATAAAACAAACCACCAAGAATAGACCCTAAAAACATACCGCCTAAAATCATTGGCATCATCACCAAATCCCATGTCTCCCAGAAAATTAACCATATTTGTGAAAATGTCAAACCATCAAACATTGTACGAATTTGCACAAGAGATATTTTATCTACATGCTTTAAAAGCGACAAAAATAGATAACCTACCTTATAATCAACCACGATGATAGGAAAAAATGTAAGTGGATTGGAAAAAATAGTTCCGATAATCGCTGCAGTAAAATTTCCACGTAAAATCCAAGAAAAAAATACTGCTAAGATGATGTGTAAACCAAAAAAAGGCGAACACGCTGAAAAAATTCCAATAGAAAACCCTAACGCTATTTTATGCGGAGTCGCTGATATACGTAAAATACGTTTACACATATAATGAAACGAACGAGCAAATGAACGACGCGGCCAAACTAAAAGCCGAATACGCTCTCTCAAGTTTATTGGTTTTCGATGACGAAAAAGCATACAGTTTTACATATCCCCAAAATAAGATAATCCTTATTATTTACATTAATCTAATCAAAATTCTAACAAAAACAAAATGATAAAAAGACAATTAAATATTCCTGCTTCCTGGCTTAACTGCTGGAATTTGAGAAAGTTCATAAGGCAGCGTATCATGAGTATAAGATTCTATCTCATATTCAGCTAATGCAATCAACGGAACACCGACATCAACTTTACCACCAGAACGATCAATGATACATGCACTCGCTACTACATCTGCCTCTACTGTAACAAGAGCTTCAATTGTTTCACGAATAGAAAGACCAGTTGTGACAATATCTTCAACAATAACAACTCGAGCGCCTTTTTCAACTTCGAAACGCCGCAACCGAAATACACCATTCTCACGCTCTACCCAAATGGAAGGAACACCAAGATGACGTGATGTCTCGTAAGAAGGAATAAGGCCACCAATCGCTGGTCCAACCACATAGTCAATTTTTCCTTTAACATGTCTTTTAATTTCCTGCGCTAAACCTCGACATAACTTTTCTGTTAGATCAGCACGCATAAATACCTTCGCCTTCTGCAAAAAAGTAGCACTATGGCGACCTGATGTTAAAATAAAATGTCCTTCTAGAATAGCATCTGCCTGTTTAAAAATATTAATCACATCCTGTGTATTCATCAAAAATCTCTTATTTATCCATAAACTCGGCGCGCTACATTAACTGAATTTAACCCTTTTAACTGAGAAATAATACGATTCAAGTATTTTAAATCCCAAACTTCTAAATCAATCACAATTTCTGTAAAATCTGGCGCTGTATGGATCAAAGATAAATTTTTGATATTGGCGTCATTGGCAAAAATAACCTGAGTAACTTCTGCTAAAGAACCAGGACTATTGGCAGCTAAAATATTGATCAACGCAGGGAAACGTTCACTCATTTCGCCATCAATATCCCAGCGTATATCAATCCAACGTTCCGGTTTATCATCATAAGCTATCAAAGCTGAAGATTGAATAGGATAAATAATAATACCTGCACCCGGTTTCATAATGCCAACAATTCGATCTCCTGGTACAGCCCCCTCAGGAGAAAACAGCATGGGAATATCTCTACGTGTTCCTCGAATAGGTAACGCTTTACACTGATATCCTTCTTCTGAGGTTTTATCTTGTTCGTTTTCAGGTATCGTAGAGATCACACTTCGACCATTTTCAACATTCAGCCAACCTTTTTCTCCAGAGTTAAGATGTGACTTCTGCTTTAAACGATAATCCTGATAATCAGGATAAACAGCTTTAATTACGTCAACAGATGTTAATTCACCGCTCCCAACAGCCTCTAATATATCTTCTACATCCCTACGCGCCAAATGCAGCACAACTTGTTGAAGCATGTCTTTTGAAAATTGTTTTTCTGCGCATCCAAACGCATGTTCAAGAATACGATAACCGAGACCAGAATATTGTTTACGAACTGCTGCACGTGTTGCGCGACGAATTGCTGAACGCGCTTTCCCCGTTACAACAAGAAATTCCCACGCTGCTGGCGGAATTTGAGCTTGTGAACATATAATATCAACCTCATCACCATTTTTCAATTTGGTCATCAACGGCATGATACAACCATTGATTTTCACTCCTACACAAGAATTACCAATATCAGTGTGGACAGCATAAGCAAAATCAATGGATATAGCACCTTGTGGCAAAGCAATTAATTGCCCTTTCGGTGTAAAACAGAAAACCTGATCTTGGAAAAGTTCAAGCTTTGTATGTTCTAAAAATTCTTCTGGATTATCCCCATCTAACAAAGATTGAATCGTTTGGCATAACCATGCATAAGCTTTTGCTTCACTTGATAATTTCGAAACTGAATAACTAGAGCCATGATCTTTATAAACGGAATGTGCGGCAACACCATATTCAGCAATTTCATCCATAACACCAGTTCTAATCTGTAGCTCAACACGTTGCCTTGAAGGACCAACAATTGTCGTATGAATTGAGCGATAATCATTTTGTTTTGGTATAGAAATATAATCCTTAAAGCGACCAGGAATCATTGGCCATGTGGTATGGATAATACCGAGAGCACCATAACAATCATGAACCGTCTTAACAATTACACGAAATCCAAAAATATCAGATAACTGTTCAAAACATAGTGCTCTACTTTCCATTTTACAAAAAACGGAATAAGGCTTTTTTTGACGACTTTTAACATCAGCTGTAATACCATATTTAGAAAAAAGCTTCGTCAATTCGTTTTCGATCGTAGAGAGCACATCACAATTACGCTGAAATAATTCAGAAAGCTTCTCAACAATAGCACGATAACCTTCTGGATTTAAATAAAAAAAAGAAAGATTTTCTAATTCTTCGCGCATATCCTGCATCCCCATACGGCTAGCAAGAGGTGCATAAATCTCCATCGTTTCTTCAGCGATCCATCTACGCTTATCATCACACATAACATCAAGAGTACGCATATTATGAAGACGATCCGCAAGTTTAACTAAAAGAACACGAAAATCATCAGAGATAGCAATAAGAAGCTTACGCAGATTTTCTGCTTGCACTGCCTTTTTTGATACAAAATCAAGCTTATTAAGCTTTGTAAGTCCTTCAACCAACTCACCAATTTCAGATCCAAAGAGCTGATCAATCTCTTCCCTTGTAGCGCTCGTATCTTCAATCGTATCATGTAACAGGGCAACAGCAATCGTTGCTTCATCCAAACGCATATCTGTCAAGATAGCAGCAACTTCTACAGGATGAGAAAAATAAAGATCCCCTGACGCACGCCTCTGATGTGCATGCTTCTGCATCGCATAAACATAAGCTTTATTTAATAAAGCTTCATTGACATCCCGCTTGTAACGCCGCACACGTTCAATAAGCTCATACTGATGCATCAATATTAGCATCCCCCAATCTTACAATACCCCAAATATTATTACGCCCAGTCAATAATAATACAATGACAAAAATAAAAAAGGAAACTGCATAATAGCATGCAAAAATTACCTAATAAAGGGAACTAATTAATAATCATCGCTTTTCTCTGGTACAACCAACCCTTCAATACCCGCTAAAAGATCTTCTTCTGACATATAGTCAAATGAGCAGTTTTCTTCTGCTGCTGAAGTATCTAAAACACTTTCAGTCTCAATTGAATGGGGAATGAACTCTGTTACTGCTTCTGGTTCATCAACTTCTACATGTTTCTGCAGTGAATGAATGAGATCCTCTTTCAAATCAGCCGGTGATAAAGTTTCCTCTGCTATTTCACGCAAAGCAACAACCGGATTCTTATCATTATCACGACTAATAGTGATCTGTGCACCTTGCGAAATTTGACGTGCCCGATGCCCTGCCAAAAGTACCAATTCAAAACGGTTATCAACTTTATCAATGCAATCTTCTACTGTTACGCGGGCCATTTACGCCTCTTTCTAAAAAATTCAAAAGCTTAACGAATAATACGCAAATATATATAATAACTATAAAAAAACAAGAAAAACAAGCCTTAATAGCTTTTTCTAAAAAATTCCTATTATGCGAGGAAATTTTATATCAACAATTTAGGTTTTCATCCTCCCTTGGAAACAACAATAAATTATATGTCGCTTAAGATTAGCCACAGAATTTTTAAAAGCTTTAAGCCCCTTCGATATCCTCTCATTTAACATTCTTTTTTATCACATAAAGTGCAAGGATAATATCGCTCTGTTTGAAAAACAGATTTGTGTTAAATTATGTTGTAAAATAGATTTAATTGCATTCATTGTATACAAAGGTAAAATTTATTCATAATATAATAATTCAAAAAGGTTTTTTATCAAAGTGATTAACCCTCGCAACCATGAAGATAGATTAGCACAATTTTGTCCAGAACCACCGAAAAACTGTAACTTATGCCCTCGTTTACATGACTTTATCATCGACTGGCGTATAAAAGAGCCTCTTTGGCATAACGCACCTGTAAGTCCATTTTTCCCTCATAACGGCCCTGCAACAACACGCCTTCTCATTGTAGGTCTTGCTCCTGGATTGCGTGGAGCCAATCGAACTGGACGCCCTTTTACTGGTGATTATGCTGGACAACTACTTTATTCTACTTTGAAAAAATTCGGTTTTGCTCAAGGTATTTTTGAAGAAAGACCTGATGATAGTCTTGAACTCATTGATGCAGCAATCGTTAACTCTGTCCGTTGTGTCCCGCCGCAGAACAAACCTTCTAGCACTGAGATCAATACTTGCCGATATTTTTTTGCGCCTCTCTTAAAAAATCTCCCTAAGCTTAAGGCCGTTATTACCCTTGGAAGCATTGCTCATCTTTCAACCGTACGTGCTCTCAACGCAAAAGCCTCAGCACATCCTTTTGGTCATGGGAAAATTAACAATATCGGTAAATTACGCATCTTCTCAAGCTACCATTGTTCACGATACAATACGAATACTGGTCGCTTGACAGATGCTATGTTCCACCACGTCTTCCAAGAAGCAAAAACATATTTAGATCAATGTTGAGATTTCTTAAAAAGGATGTAGAGTTCGCCCCATTATCCATATCGTCTTAAAAGTCTTGCCTTTTCACGTCCCCAATCGCGTTTTTTTTCTGTTTCGCGTTTATCGTGGATCTTTTTACCACGTGCCAAAGAAATCTCTAATTTAACGCATCCTCGTTCATTAAAATAAAGTTTAAGTGGAATAATCGTCATTCCTTCACGAGAAACTGCATTAAAAAAACGCGCTATTTCACGCTTTGAAACTAATAATTTACGCAGACGACGCGGCTCATGATTGAAACGATTAGCCTGCGTGTATTCAGGAATATGGGCATTAACCAACCACAATTCTTCATTTTCAAAGCTAGCATAACTTTCAGCAATATTAGCATGATTGGAACGCAAAGATTTAACTTCCGTTCCATTTAATACAATACCAGCTTCAAGATGCTCGAGCAATTCAAAATTAAAACGAGCTTTACGATTCTCAGCAATAATTTTTCGTATTAGCACATTCTTTTTTTTGCTCATAATTACTGCAATATCATTTTATTCTTTAATAAGACCAGCCTGTTGCAACGCTGCATCAATAATTTCCTTTGTTGTATCCTTTAATGGAACAAGCGGCAAACGCACAGTATCACGACAAAACCCCAATTTTGCAACGGCATATTTAATACCTGAAGGATTTGGTTCAATAAATATACCACGATTTAAAGGTATCAAACGGTCATTTAATTCCAACGCTGTTTTATAATCACCACTGCGACAAGCAGCATAAAGTTCTGTACACAATTTTGGAGCCACATTGGACGCGACAGAGACACACCCTATACCCCCATGTGCATTAAAACCTAATGCTGTCTGATCATCCCCAGAGAGTTGTACAAAATCTTTACCACACTTTTCCCGTTGTTCACTCACTCGCTCAATATTTCCTGTGGAATCCTTGACACCAATAATATTTTTGAAATTCTGACAAAGATCTTTCATGGTTTTCACTGCCATATCGACAACAGAACGCCCAGGAATATTATAAATTACTATTGGAATAGAAACAGCCTTCGCAATAGTAGAAAAATGAGCATAAATCCCTTTTTGATTAGGTTTATTATAATAAGGTGTAACAACCAAAACCGCATCTGCACCCACTTTTTTTGCATGTTGCGCAAGTTCTACAGCTTCATCTGTACTATTTGATCCTGCTCCCGCAACAACAGGAACACGTTTAGCGACTTTCTCAACACATAATTCTATAACTCTCTTATGTTCTTCATGACTTAAAGTCGGCGACTCTCCTGTTGTTCCAGCAGGAACCAAACCGTCAATACCCTGTGTAACCTGCCATTCAATAAAATTGCAAAATGCTTCTTCATCTACAGAACCATTTTCATTAAAGGGTGTAATAAGTGCAGTCAGTGCTCCCTTGAGCATGATAAACTCCCTTAATATTTAACAATCGCTTTTTTAATTTACCAACAGCAGAGCATAATCTTGCTGCCCCGTTGAAACAAGATAAATTTCACACATACTTTACTAACATGTAGCTTTTTTCAATTCCGAATATATTTAAAACATCATATCATACGTTAACAGGTCCTTTATGCTTCTGTTTTAGAAATTACTTTGTAAAGTATTCAAAAAGCAAGATTAAGGTTTGTTCTTAATGCGTTCATTGTCCATCAAATCTTTTACATGCACTGTTATTACACTGGTGTCGATAGCAATAATTTTACCCTCAAATGCATTCGCACAAATAATCTTTTCACCCCAGAAAATACCAATCCCTTTGGCTCGCCCCCACTCCTCTGTCATGATACAACAATCCAAGAATCCACTTGCACCACCTCATCACATAATAATTCCTCATCCAAATATCAACGATATCATTGCGATAGATCAACTTAAATTTGGTTTAGATTCTCTTTCAAAGAACAATATCACACAAGCCATAACTCTTCGTAATATGATGGCAAAAAATAGTCTTAACCGCCATATTTTAACGTGGGCAATCGGCACATCAAACCAAACAAATATACCAAGTTCTGAACTATTCAATGCACTTAATGAATTAAAAGAATGGCCAGGCATAGCTCTTATACAGGGCAATGCTGAACGCGCTTTTGTCAACGAAACCAATTCAGCACAAAAAATCATTCAGAAATTTTCTAATCGTCTTCCTATTACAGCACAAGGTATGGCTGCATTTACTGAAGCACTTATTACAACTGGACAAATCACCCATGCACGACAAATTATTGCGCCGTGGTGGCACAAAACGAAACTTAACGCAGAAGAAGAGGAACTTATCCTTAAAAAAGCGCATGCTGCTTTAAAGCCTATTGATCATCTGAAACGTATGCGGGCCATGCTTTATGTTCAACGCATTAGCTCAGCTGAGCGTATTGCAACATTAGCCAAAGCCCAATCTCTTTTTAAAGCCGTTGCTGCAGTTGAAAAAAATGATCCTCAAGCTGCACAAAAACTAAAAGCTGTTGACCCATCATGGAAAAAAGATCCTCTCTTACAATTTGCACAAATTCGCTATCTTCGACGAACTGGACAATATAGCGCTGCAGCAACACTCATGATGAAGGCACCACGAGATAAAGCAAGCCTTGTCAACCCTGATGCATGGTGGATAGAGCGACGCGCTATTTCCCGCGAAATGCTTGATTTAAACCAATATCAAATTGCCTATCAACTCGTTGCAACCCACATTGGTGTAACTCCTATATGGGCAATCGATGCTGAATTTCATGCAGGATGGTATGCATTACGATTTCTTCATAATCCTCAATTGGCAATGAATCATTTTAGACGTATTCCTCAACTTTCTTCAGGTCCTGTCTCAACATCCCGTGGTTATTATTGGATGGGACGAACAGAGGAAGTTTTAGGTGAACATCAAAATGCTCTACATTATTTTCGCCGTGCTGCTCATTTTAGTACAACGTACTATGGTCAATTAGCAAATTCACGACTGAACCAAACAAAACTCACAATACCCTTTCCTAAACCAACACCAACTGATCGAAAAAACTTTAATACTCGAAAAATTGTTCAAGTGATTCAACAACTCGAAAAAGTCGGCTATGATCATCTTGCCAAAATACTTTATAAAGAACTTGGCCAAAAAATAGACAGCCCTGGCGAATTAGCCCTTTTGGCTGTTATGGCAGAAAAAAAGGGAGACTACCATACCAGCCTCAAAATCGGTAAAACTGCTGTTGTTCAAGGTAAAAATGTTGGTGCACTTTCTCACCCCCTTGGTGCTATTCCTGCATCTGCTGATATTTCTGCAACCCAAAAAGCTCTCATCTATGCTATTGCACGCCAAGAAAGTGAATTTAATCCAACAGCTTTATCAATAGCAGGCGCCCAAGGCATATTACAATTGCTTCCCGAAACAGCAAAAGAACTTGCAAAAAAGCATTCAATTGTATGGTCACCACAAAAATTGAGCAGTAATGCTAGTTATAATGCAACATTAAGCGCCCATTTTTTAAATGAGCAATTAGAACGTTTTAACGGATCCTATATATTGACTCTTATCAGTTATAATGCGGGTCCACGCCGAGCAAATGAATGGATAGAGCGTTATGGTGATCCTAGAGAACAACCTCTTGATAAAGTTATTGATTGGATAGAGCGCATCCCTTACGCAGAAACACGTAATTATGTGATGCGTGTCATAGAAAATTATGGAGTTTACAAAGCTCGACTTACTGGAATAACAGATATTAAAACTGATCTTATGTTTGGTCATCCACAATAATAAACTTAGCTCTTTATTTAAACAGGCTTTCTCATATTCTCATTCATAAACCATAGTACCACAAAAATTATAAAAACAATGTGAGAAGTAACTTTACCATCTCCCATATAGGAACCAATTTAGTTATGAAATAATCAAAAAATATCAGCCAAATTTTCTTTGTAAAAAAACGCTATTTGAATCAATATACAAAAATTAGTTAAATATCAAAAACACTCTAATAGCCTCGTTTATTTTTGAAAGCGGAGGAGAAGGAACAACAACACGTTGAACTGCTGCCATGGCTAATCGATCAAGTTCTTGATCACCAGAAGAAAGTACAATGCGGCTAGCAAAAATGTTCCCCTGCTCATGCACTTTAAATTCTAACCGTACAACTCCTTTTACACGACGAATACGATGCTTCATAATATATTTTTTTTGTTTTTCTAATTGTGCTTGTACCTCTGCCAACCACTTTGTTGATAAAGCATCATCGAGTGCCTTTGCGTTGCTCTGCTTACTAGAAGTAAACGAATCTTTTGTATCACTTTTCCTTACTTTAGCCTTCAAGATTGATGACGATTTTTGAATAAGATTCTCATGCTCTCTTTCCAAAGAAGAAGATTTTTTTAAAGGTTTTGGCACTATAAAATCATTTTTTTCTGTGATAGATTGCAGCTCCTCTGTAGATTGAAATTTTTCTAAAGAGAGCATCTTTTCTAAAGGAGGAAATTCTTCTGCTTGGATCTCATGTAACACTGGTTCTAACATGTCGTGATCTAATTTTATAAGATCATCCTGTAACACTTCCAAATCCGTATCAATACTAAGATTAGGATGTATAATCTCTTGTTCAAAGGTCAGCATAATTGTCGGTGAAACAATATAATTATGTGCACCAACATTTTGAAAATAGAATTGCACCCCTAATGCTACATGTAAGGAAAGAGCAACGATAAACGCACCAACCCAAAGAATTGATAACCGCTCAGTAATTGCATAATTCATATCTATCCACCGCCATTTTGAACTCAATTTTGTGCTTAATTTTATTAAAACAAGCTATTTTCAAATTACAACTTTTTTCTTGACGATTTTTATCACGTTCAATATGATATCTATTGTGTTATATATTGATCTCATTACTGTTTAAGGCTCATGATCAGTAAGTTAAATATTTTAATGTGTATGGAATTTCTTAAATTAGAGGAAGCACTTTAATAAGCGCTATTGATGTGTTATGCAGATAAAGTGGACAAATATCTATAAAAGTTGTGTCGCTTTAAGCGCGCTATCAATTTGGGTACCTTCATTCGTTTTCGCACAAAATAGTGATAAGAGTAGTGTAACTGACCTTAAATCAATTGTAATTGAAGGGAAACAAGATTTAGATCCTTCAAGCACAGTAACAATTTTAACTGACCGCCAAACAGCCCAAGATATTGAGAAAAAACAAGTAAGTGATGTTTATGATGTCAACCATCTTAATCCATCTATAAGTTACAATTCAAGTAATGATAGTTTTATCGTTCGTGGTTTAGATGCTAATCGTGTTCTAACAACAATAGACGGCGTCCCTCTTCCATGGCTTAATGATGAAACACGCAGTGTTAAAGGCGGTAATTCAACATTTGATTTCAATACGCTTTCTACATTTGATCTTATTCAAGGATCAGACTCCAGTATTTATGGCTCTGGTGCACTTGGCGGTATTATTGCTTTGCGTACTCTTAATCCTGAAGATCTCCTCACAGAGGGAAAAAAATGGGGAAATCTTACAAAAGGTAGTTATAATTCTGTTGATAACAGTTGGCAGGTAGATCAAGCCTACGCAGTACGTTCTAATCAAACTTTTGTGCTTTTCCAAGGATCTCTTGTAGGAGGTCATCAACGCAAAAATATGGGCAGCATAGATAGTTACGGAACAAAGCGTACACTTGCAAACCCTGCTGATTTTGATCAAAATAATCTTCTCTTTAAGGTTCATCAATACATCGATCACAGTCATAGATTAGGTTTTACAGCAGAACGTTTTCATTATAATAAAGACACTCATGTAATGAATGCACCTGCAATATATTTTCCTAGATCTGTTCATGAGAAAAATGAAAAAAATCGTGAGCGTTTTTCTCTTTCTTACGATTATGAAGGTAGTCAAGATACTCTTCTCGATGCTTTTCATGGGCAAATTTATTGGCAAAAGCAATTTAATAATCATATCTTGAGTGGGAACAGAGTTGTATTGCCAAAAGGAAACTATCTAAGAGATAATCAAATACGCAATACTGCTTATGGTTTAAACACAAATAGTATTAAAAAAGTTGATATCGGCACGATAACTAATACATTGCAGCTTGCAATTAATATTTTTGAATCTAAATTTCATCAATATGCATCCGGTAAAGATAATTGCCATCTGCCAGAGAATGCGCGTGGGTGCGCTTTCTTGCACACAAACCAGTCAGATGCACCTGATACGAATAGTCGTGGTTTTGGTTTGGCTTTTGAAAATGAAATCGATTTTTATCGTTATCATGTTCGCATTACGCCTGGCATCCGCTATGACTGGTATACACATAATCCTCAAAAGACTGCTTCTTATAGAAAAGTACCTATTTCTCAAAAATTACCTTCAAAAAGCAGTAGCTCACATTTTTCTCCTAAATTGCGTTTAGAATGGGATGTTCATAATCAGGTGGCACTTTATGCTCAATGGGCGCAAGCTTTCCGTGCACCAAGTGTTTCAGAGCTTTATCTTAATTATATCAATCCTTCCTTTTATTATAGAGCTGGAAATCCTGACCTAAAGCCTGAGACCAGTAATGGATATGATCTCGGTGTAAAATATGGAAATATGAATTTTGGGGGCTCTTTTGGTGCCTTTATTAACGATTATAAAAACTTTATTGATCTTGTCGATAAAGGACCATCAAGAGAATTTAGACTTTTGCGTGAACATTATGTAAACCGTGCGCATGTACGTATCTTCGGTGTTGAAACAAAAGTGCATTGGAATCTTGACAATGGTCTCCATAGCAATTTTTCTCTTTCTTATGCTCATGGAAAAGATCTTGATAAAAAAGAATATCTTAGTTCCATTCCGGCTTTGAAAACAATTTTTGGGCTAGGATATACAAAAGAATTCTGGGGATTAGATTTTGTACTTACTTTAGCGGCCAAAAACGATAAGATAGCAAAAAAATCTAGCTATAGAGAAGTTCCAGGTTATAGCCTTGTTGATGTACTGAGTTGGTGGAAGCCTTTCGGTAAAGATAATCTTATTATAAGAGCTGGTGTTTATAATATTTTCAATACAAAATATTGGAATGCAGGTGACCTTCCTTCTGTTTCTCCTAGAGGTGAATCCCCTCTTCCTAAAGATTATTTCAGCCAGCCTGGCCGAAGCTTTAAGGTGTCATTTGTACAAAAATTTTAGCCACTTCTATTAAACTTTCAGTCAAATAAAAAATTATAAGGATAAATTATTGCATTTTAATTTTCATTTTCTTTGAATTTAAAATAAAAGCTTTAAATAATTCTAATTTACTAATTTTCAGTTGTTCTGTTATTGACAGTAAAAGGGCTTGATTGGCGATAGGCTGAGTTGTTGTTCAAATAGTTCAGCTTATCGCTTTTAAATTAAAAATTGATATTAATAATAATATTAAGGAAAGCCTATGTCTTATACAGCTGAAATGATTATTCGCCTGCGTGAAGAAAAAAAAGAGGTGCGTAATCGTGATTTTGCCACTTCAATTGGTATATCTGAAGCAGAGCTAGTTGCTGCTTATTGCGCAATTGGAAAAGCAAAAAGATTACGAGCTGATGTTACTACTTTTCTTGAACATGTTCCTAAAATTGGAATAATCATGGCGTTAACACGTAATGACAATGCTGTTCATGAAATAACAGGGTGCTTTGAAAAAATTGTTCAAGGTGAACATGTTCTTCTAACGCTTGGTGAGATTGACTTGCGTATTTTCCCCAAAAAATGGAAATTTTGTTTTGAATATGAAATGGTTATTTCTGGAAAATCTAGGAAAAGCCTACAATTTTTTGATCAATACGGTATCGCTATTTTCAAAATATATTGCAAAGATGCAACAAATATAAAGGAATGGAGTTTACTTGTTGAAAAATTGCTCCATACAGACCAATCCCCCACCCTTGATGTTCTTTCTGCTCCTACGCCAATCCAGAATGACATAACAGAGCTAGATGTTGAAAAATTTCGTAATCGTTGGCAAAAAATGACTGACGTTCATCAACTTCATGCTATTCTTTCTGAATTTAAAATAGGTAGACATGATGCTGTAAAACACGCTGGAGATGAATTTTCTAATGAATTAAATATAGAATCCATTGAAATCATGCTGAACGAAGCAGCACAACAAGAGTTACCAATTATGTGTTTTGTTAGCAATGAAGGATGTATTCAAATTTTCACTGGAAAAGTGAAAAATATTAAAAAAATGGGGCCTTGGCTCAACATTCTCGATCAAAGTTTCCAAATGCATCTACTTACCTCAGAAATTGATAAAGTATGGCATGTTCGCAAACCTACTAAAGATGGTTATGTCAGTTCACTTGAAGTTTTTGATAAAAATGGTGAGATGGTTATTCAATTTTTTGGCTTACGAAAAGAAGGCCAAAAAGAACGTGAAGATTGGCGCCTTTTATTGAATAATCTGCCGCTGTACCAAGAAATGGCAGCTACTAACTAAAGAGTACGGTAAGACATGTGCACACCTTCTTTGCGTAGACTATCAAGCCTTTTTCTTATTTTCATGCTATGCTCTTTTATCTGTCTTACTGAGAAAGTGATCGCTGACTCCATAACCAATTTTCCTAAAAATGCGCGCATTATTTCTATTGGTGGTGCTCTTACAGAAACCATCTATGCATTAGGAGCCCAAAAACAGCTTATTGCCCGCGACAGCACAAGCACATACCCAAAAGAAGCATTAGCACTTCCTGAGCTTGGATACATGCGAGCTCTTTCACCTGAAGGCCTTTTATCACTTGACCCAGAAGGTATATTACTCGTCGAAGGAAGTGGCCCTCCTTCAACAATTGACATTCTCAAAAAAACATCAATACCTATACTGATTGTATCAGAAAATTTTTCTCGTGAAAGTATAATAGAAAAAATTCATCTTGTTGGGAAAGCTCTTCATCGAGAAACGCAAGCAGCTGCATTGATTGAAAAAATAAATCACCAATTTATGGAAAATGATGCATTTCTGGCAAAAGTGACTAAACCAAAACGTGTTCTTTTCATTTTCTCAATACAAAATGGGCATGCCATGGTTTCCGGAACACATACAGCTGCTGACGCTATGATAAAACTTTCAGGGGCTATAAATGCTGTCTCTAATTACAGAGGATATAAGCTTTTAAACAATGAAGAATTATTAAAATCAAATCCTGACTTTATTTTGCTCACAAGCCATACTGAGAATTTAATTAAAATTGATAAAATTTTATCAATGCCAGCAATTAAAGCAACACCTGCTGCACAAAATCATGCTATCAAACAAATAGACACTATGTATTTTTTAGGTTTTGGTCCACGCACTGCAAACGCATCAAAAGAACTCATTGACATGCTTTATAGCACAGATAAACCAGCAAAATCTGATAAAAAATGATAAATAATACCTCTATAACTCGTGCATCTGAAATAAAACAAAACAGAAAAGAAACACGTGTGAATCAAGGTAAAATCGCATTATTCAGTTTAATGCTGTTCCTTTTTTTCAGCATTTTTTTTGGACTATTAAGTGGCGCATCAAATGTCTCTTTTATTAATCTCATTCATGTACTTTTTACAGAAGATTTTTCCGTAAGTAGTAAAACCCGTGATTATCTCGTGTTTATTGACATCAGATTACCCCGTATTATCCTAGGGTTATTAGTTGGTGCAGCTTTGGCCGTTTCAGGTGTTCTCATGCAAGGGCTTTTCCGTAACCCTCTTGCAGATCCTGGAATTGTGGGCGTATCAGCAGGAGCAAGTCTTGGTGCTGTTTTAGCCATTGTTGTCAATATTTCTTTTCCTCCTTTATTAGCACCTTTTCTAGAATCTTATCAAATCATCATAGGTGCTTTTCTTGGTGGGTTACTCTCAACAATCATTCTTTATATAATCGCAACGCATCATAGTTGTACTTCTATTGCAACAATGCTTCTTGCAGGTATTGCTCTTAGCTCTCTAAATGGCGCTGTTGTTGGAATTTTAATTTTTATTGCAAATGACCAACAATTGCGTGATATTACTTTCTGGAATCTTGGTTCTCTCGTAGGTGGAACATGGCTGAAAGTTGGATTGATCTTACCTTTCGTTTGGATTGGTGTTATTTTTTCTTCCTTTTTATCGCGCGCACTTAATGCTCTTGCTCTTGGTGAATCTGTTGCTAACCATATTGGTTTTAATACCCAAAAAATAAAAAATATCGCTATTTTACTTGTTGCACTCATGTGTGGCGGAACAGTTGCTGTCAGTGGTGGCGTTGGTTTTATCGGCATTGTTGTTCCACATATTTTGCGTTTACTGATTGGTCCTGATCACCGTTATCTTATTCCTTGCTCTGCTCTTTTAGGAGCAGCATTACTTATTTTTGCTGATACCTTTGCGCGCCTTATTGTTGCCCCTGCAGAATTGCCAATCGGTATCGTTACAGCGCTCTTTGGTGCACCTTTTTTTCTTTGGATCCTTATATACCAACGGAGAATAAATTTTTCATGATTGAAGCAACCAATATATGCGTTCAACGAGGAAAAACACACATTATCGACCATATTACTCTCCAAGCAAAAAGCGGAGCTCTCACTGTCATTATTGGCCCCAATGGATCCGGGAAAAGTACTTTTATCAAAGCACTTAGTGGAGAAATTTCCTATAGCGGAAAAATAACATTAAATGGTTACAATGTTACCCAAACAAAAGCTTGTAAAATGGCAATGATGCGTGCAATTTTACCACAATCAACGACATTAGCATTTCCATTCTTGGTTCATGAAGTGGTAAGACTTGGTCTTTCTATAAGTCAACCTGGTGTCACAAAAACAGAATTTCAAAATCTTCCTCAACAAGCTTTAGAACAAGTTGGCCTAGCCGACTATGGCGATCGATACTATCACCAATTATCAGGTGGTGAACAAGCCAGAGTACAATTTGCTCGTGTACTTTGCCAAATATGGAACCCCATTTATAATCAAATCCCTCGTTGGCTGATATTAGATGAACCCATTGCCAACCTTGATGTTCAACATCAGCTTATTGTCATGAACATAGCCAAAAACTTTGCCTATCGTGGTGGGGGTGTTCTGGCTATTTTACATGATCTCAATTTTGCTGCCCATTATGCAGATAAAATAATATTGTTAAAGCAAGGAAAAATTTATTGTGAAGGAAGCGTTTCTAATGTTTTAACAACAAAAAATTTGCGCGATGTTTATCATTGCCCACTAAGTGTTTCTGAACTGCCAAAAACAGATATTCCCTTTGTATTACCACAAACAGCATCTCACACTGATGAAAGCAATTTATCTTGCTAAAATAGAGGATTTTTCAACTCATATTTATAAAATATGCAAAAACTTTCTTCAAAACAATTCATTTTGTCAAAAAGAATATTTTTCTATTACACAAAACCTAATTAGTAACATTTTGCCAAATACAGGAAACCACCACAATATGCAATATCGTGGCGGTTCACATATTTTATTGAAAAAAATTAACTATTATCTTGGAAAATATTTGTCTAGCAACGCATAGAGGATCGCTACTGTTTCAGTATCCAATATTCCATCATAATTTTTTTGACGAAAATGAAGCTGAAATGCTCGGATCAAATTCTTGAAGCCCTTATCACTATCCGCAGCCGAAGTATCATACCCATATCGCTTGAGTTGAGTAATAATCTCTTTCTTACTAGGCAACTTTATCTCCCTAAGGAAGTGATGATAATATTTATTCTTCACCTCCTCATCATACCATGCCCCTATACCCGCTTCATAAAGCTCTTTCCATGGAAAAGCTGCACCTGGATCACTTTTCCTTCCAACAGAAATATCACTATGACCGACAACATTGGTTGGTGTAATATCTGGATAACGTTGCAGAATATTCAATGAAAGTTCTTTAATTGCATCAATTTGATTTAAATTATAAGGTGGGAATGTAAACACCCCATCTTTTTCGGTAGCTAAACTAACTGTTTCAATCCCAATAGCAGTATCATTTAAGTTTGTACGCCCACCCCATGAGCTAACACCAGCATGCCATGAACGTTTGTCTTCATCAACTAAATTTAAAATACGCAAATCTTTAAAACCAGATGCGATATACGTTTCCTCCGTAGGATCAGGAACAAGATAATGGGCACTAACATCAGCTCCCGTAAGAAACGCGATCGACTTCTCAAAGTTAACCGCAGTGTAATGCATAACTAAAAAACGAACGCGATTGTTAAAACCTTTTACAGAACGATACTTATTATAATCAATTGTATACACAACCCCTCCCCTTGAGACTTATTAAATACAAAATAAATATATTAACAACCTCTATTAAAATTAAATTTGTGTTATTTTAGAACATTTTAAAACATGTTTCAATATCAATATATCAGATTAATAACCTTTTCTCTTTCATAACATGGTTTTTACTTGCAACATATTATTGTCTAAAGAATACACTTTAATCATTTTTTTAGCCGTTCTTCATTGCTTATTTTTAAAATATAACTGTTAGTATGATTGTTTCGTATTGTTATCAATCATATGCACGAAAATCATTTTATTTTCATAATATAAGGGAAATAATCTATTCATTAAAAAAATTAAGCTGGTTTAAGTATTATTCTTCTAATTTTTTTTCTACTAGCCACGAGATTTATCAAAAATTTTGGCTGTCAATAAGAGTAATAGACTATTTTACTAAAATTACAGTCATCACTCTGTTTCTAGAGCTCAATGCATGATGTTCACACACATGTATGAAGAAAAACAACCATAAACAAACCACAAATTTATTGTCTTATTTAAAATCCCATTTCTTTGTTCTTCATCCAGGATATGGCGATCAAGCACATTTTCCAACTCACACATCAATATCATAACGAAAACAACGTTAAAGGAAACACACAATGAAATTGAAACTATTGTTGTTCTTGTTTAACCTCTTATTATCTCTTCATACTTCTTTGTCCGCACCTATTCCTGCTCAAGTCCTGCAAACCCCTACAGACCATCCTCACGACAAAGCTATTCATGTTAAAGTCCATACAGGATATAAATATTGCTATGCCCCTGTCTTTACAAAAGGAGAGGGATACATCTATCTCGATGATTGTTCTTCCTCTAACGTTAAATTCGCTCGCTATGACCTGTTTCAAAGAGTCGCCTGGAATATCAACGACACCTGGTTGTGCATGACTGCTCCTAGCTCCGTGACAGGCATTGACGGAAGCTCAACCGCTGACTGGGATTATTTGCTCTTACGCCCTTGTGTTATCAATGATCAAAATCAACGCTGGATCATTAAAGAGCAAAGTTTTTATACAGCTGATGGAAGATTTCGTGTTAAAGACTATAAATGGTATGCTTATATTTCAAAGAACGAGAAAGACTATTATGACCATAAATTAGCCTTTGAAATGGCTGCCTGGGTCCAAACGATTTCTCCTCCTGGAAATCTCAGTTCCAAAACCTTTGTCGCCTGGCTATATGTCAATACATATCCTCCTGTATTTGCCCTCTATTATCTGCAAAATGACTCCTCCTCCCTCTCTACAACACCGCTGCCTCTTTATTACAATCCAGAAAATGGCCATATCGCTCAATATTACAATGCCTCTGGGGATTTTTATTGTATGGTTTCTCAACAATCTCCTTCCGATAATTGGAATTGGGTTACATGGCAACCTTGTACGGATAAAGTTTCTTCAAGTAAGGATGCCTCTTTTTGGGATATTTCTCAGTTAGATGAGACTAAAGGTCTTATTTTGGATTCTCAAGGTAATCCGCTAAGAGTAACGCAATATGGTACTTATTGGGGGGTCCCTTACACAGCAAAGCCCAGTTATCTTAAACAAGACACCAACAACTCGCCAACCTCTAATTTTCTATTGTCTACTGATATTGAAAAATGGAACCGTTATGTGAATGGGAATTTAGGAGATACGCTTGCTTATTGCCCTGCCCCTGGAAATAAGAAAAATGTTACACAGAATTCTTCTGCCAAAACACGAGTAAAACGGTCTTTACCTCCCGATTTTGATCTCACCCCAGAATGGACAAAAAGACTATGGGATATTGCTAGAAGCAATATTCCTGGTTTCTCACCTAAAATTTCCTTTTGTGGAGTCTGTATGCTGCATACTCTGCAAATGCTTGCTGAATTACAAGAAGATTATATAAGTGGACCTCGTCAAACTGGAGGATATTTCTTTAATACGCAGCAAGGCACAGATCCATTTGTCTCATTTCGCAGTAGATTTCCTATGCTCGCAGAAAGACTTGAAGCAACAATTTCCTATAATACAGTACCTCTGCGTACAGACGAAAATGTTTTTACGAGAACAAGTAGAATAAGTCGTGCAATAGCATCAATCTTATTACCCCAACATGACTGGAGACCTTCAAATCTTGTAACAACAGAAGATGAAATGAAAAGTGAACTTCGCAATCTGTTGCGTTTTCCTCCTGGAACAGCTTGGTATGTCGTAGTTATTAGATCTAATAGAGATCATACAGGTATGATTGGTCATGTCCAACCTATTTTAAGAACAGAAGGAGGGCTTGTCATAATCCCTACAAATGCAGCCAATATAAGTTGGAACGAATTCAGGAGGGTTGTTACTGCAACAAGAGACCCAGGTCCATTGATATCTGAACTCTCACTTAGAGGCGCGCGAACACTTTATTCACTTGTGACGTATCAAATGACTTGGAGAGATGAAATTTCTTTGAATCTTTACATATCCCAGAGAAATTGTACCGGAGAAGGTGAGCATAGAAGAGGCAATAGACAATTGCCAAGAACTTCTCTCCTTAATCAGTGTGGTAGTGGTAGATGCGCTATCCAATGAAGCATATATATAACAGCACAGCCTTTTATGTTTTTAAGAGCTCCATTTCTTCAAATAATACATGAAAATTGTGTGAAGTCCATTCATAAGACGCGAAAGATCAAAAATAAACAAAAATATAATAAGTACCATCCATTACATAAAGCGAGACATCATTTTTACACCCTGGTAAATATCCATTACATCTTGCAAAACTCTTTCTCTGATTTTTGTAAGATCTACATTCTTGTTACTTTGTCTTCTTGCCACGTTGCCAACCACATAAACGTTCACCTTGCGTATTGTGCTTTAAAATGTCTTTCGCCAAATTTGTGCTGATCACATCCAAATCTTGGTGTTCTAAATAGATTGGTAACCAACCAACACAGGAAAAACGTTCATTTATTGCGCAACCACTGAGAGAGACCAGCACGTACATCAGCATCACTTTTCTGATTAATCTCATTTTCTACCTCAAGCCGCGTTACCGCCATCTTTAATTCATGTTCTGTTTGCTTGTACTGTTCAGCTTTTTTACCAGCGTAAAAGGCTTTCACTAAAGCCACAAAAAAAGCAGATAAAGCTTTTAGAATAACCACAAGATATTTTTTTAACAAAATCATAAGCGTTCTTCCTGGAAGCATTTTGCAATGAAAAAATCTTTATACAAACCACCAAAACTATAGTCAATATTTAGGAACCCATTACACAGAGCCACAGACCTTGTCCTGAAAAAGCCCTGCAAAACTTGATAAGACTCCACATGATGCGTCCAGAATTTCCTGCTTTAAAAGCCAAAATTTCTGCTTTATTTAAAAAAGTGCGTTGACTATTTTTTTCGACTCTTTAACAATTTTAGAAAAACATAAATTCCTCTGCCCCACAGACCTGTTTCTGCTACGCAGAGATTAGCGAAAACCTTGCAATTTTTTACATCTTCTCTGATTCATTCTTGCGATTCAATTGATACTGCTTTATAATAGTTTTTTTTCAGATTTTGCAAAAATGTAGAGTTGCAAAAAGCTTCTTCCTCAATATTATAACAAAATGATACAAGAGCAGCGAAATGTGAAATCACCAAAGTCCTTCAACGGAGATGATTTTACGTTTTACTTCGTGGGTTAAAAGAGAACGTAGAAAAATATTATCGTCGGTGGTCACATAGAACTTATGAACGCGTATGGATTGATGTGCTGCTCTATACAGGTTTGCGACACGATGATGCAGTTCATATTGCTTGGAAAGATGTCATAGACAATATCATTAAAGAGTCAGTTTCAAACGGATGTCTTTCTTCTCATTTTACTTGAATTAGCTGCTACACTCGCAACAAGTCCAATTGGTGATGAGACGTTTATCTGCAGTAAAAGCGGCAAAGAATTCATCAAAGAAAGCTTTGGCAACATGTTTCGTAAAGCCTGTAACCAAGCAAGTATCAAAAAATCAGCCCATGGATTAAGAAAATTAGCAGCAATAAGGGCAGCAAATGCAGGAGCTACAGTAGCATAACTAAAAAGCAATTTTTGGATGGACCAAAGATAGCATGGCGTCTTTTTATACGAAAACAGCTGATAGAAAACGGTTAACCATCGAATTCATAAAAAAGTTACCAAAAGATGCGGGATAAAGGCTAAAAAAAGTCAATAAAACCAGAGAACTTAAATTCCCTTACTTTCACATAGTCATTGATTTTATTGATAAATGGCGGAGAGGAAGAGATTCGAACTCTCGAGAGCCTTTTGAGCCCTACTCCCTTAGCAGGGGAGCGCCTTCGACCACTCGGCCACCTCTCCAAAAGTGACGCATAAACGGTCTTAACAAAAAGTTCAAGATATTTTCTATTTTTTTCAAAAAATCTGAAACTTTCCTTTTAAATTTCCAAACCCAATAAATACTAATTTATAGTATTTAAAACTGCGGTATTTAAAGAGTAAAATTGTTGTTTTTTTACAACAACGTCTTAAAATAGCACATGAACAACATAAAAAAAGACCATTTTATATTTTATCTTTCACAAAGATCATTATTGGTTATTTCTTTAGGAATAAAGGTATCATGTTGTTGTTTTAGTAGGCACGACAGATAATGTCATGGCTTTACTACAATAAACTGTTGGGAGATCAGTTATGAATATTAAAACCTTGCTTTTATGCTCTACGATAGCTGTTACAGGAATTTCTGGAGCACACGCAACCTCAGAGATTATTGAAAAACCAAAATTTATAAAATATCTTCGTGTTTGCGATGCATATAGTGCAGGGTATTTTTATATCCCTGGAACAGAAACATGTATGAAATTATCGGGTTATGTTCGCGCCTCTTTTAAAGGAGGGCATGATGTTGATGCAAAGATTAATGCCGATTTAGATCAACATAAAAAAACTTACGATGTAAGTTCACGTTTAGCTCTTATTTTGCAATCTGCTTCTGAAACTGAGTTAGGGACACTTCGTTCTTATGCAAGACTTACCTCAGATTGGGAAAATGGAAAAAGCAAAGCTGGTGGAAAACTTAATGCTGCCTATATTGAACTTGGTGGTTTTAGTGTAGGTCTTGATGATACAATTTTTAGTACGTGGACCAGTTACGGTGAAGTCATAGATGATGATCTTATAGCACCAGCAGGCGATGTGCGCACCAATTTTGTTTCTTACACTTTCGCTAGTAACACAGGGTTTTCTGCTATTATCGGAGCTGAATTGGGCAATGCGTCAGGTCCTGCTATAGGTCCTGATAAGAAATACTATTATATTAATAAAAGCGACCAAGTTTCTGTTGTCTCTGATGCTAACCTTCCAAGTAAACAAACAAAAGACTATATTCCACATATCCTTTTAGGTGTACAATTTTTTCAAGGATGGGGTAGTGTTTCAACGATAACTGCTTACGATTCCCATTATAAAAAATGGGCCAGTAAAACGCGTTTAGATTTTAAAGTTAATGATGACGTGAATGTATGGGTAACAGGCGGGTATAAAACTAATGTTGATTACTATACAGCAGATGAGCAAAATGTATTATCACGAGAAAACACAACAATCTATGCAAACTGGGGTGGAAAATGGGCTGCATGGACTGGAGTAACCTACAAAATTGCTCCAAAAGCGAAACTCAATGCTCAAATTTCTTACAGCGCTGTAAAAACTTTTTCAGCATCTGCTAATGTTGTGTACACATTAGTTCCAGGTTTCACTATTACACCTGAAGTAAGTTATATCGCGTGGAAAGATAACCGTACTTTCAAAAGTCAGCAAGACAGCGCACAGCGAAACTCTACTAAAAATTATACTCATGCTTTGAATGGAAAAGACGCTGTACAAACTATGATACGCCTTCAGCGTTCATTTTAATACTTTCAGAAGAGATTTTTTCAAAAACTGGCAGTTTATATTGCCAGTTTTTTATTTGAAAATATGTGTAATGATTTAGAATAATATTTCACAAACTTGCATTACTGATTTTTATCTGTTAGTAATGGGCTTTGCATTATAAAAATATTCTCGTAAACTTAGGATGTTTATGAAAATACTTCACAAACCCTATCAACATAATTTATAAAAAATACAACTTTTGACTGTCAAGATAATCTTTTCTATATTTTAAGAACTTACCTTTATAAGGTAGTCGTGTATATCTCTAAGATTAGAAAACATTCACCTATATTGCTTGGCATAGTTCATATGACATCTTTTCTCTTATATTTTAAGACTGTAAGAGAATTTTTTAAATATGTAATTCATATAATAATTTTTATCTTCATTCTAAAAAATATTCCAAAATCGTTAAGAACGCATCTTTGCGATTGACAATATAAGAATTTAAGCTGATGATTACCATGTAAGTGAAATATTCTGATCGGGGTTGGGGTATGTAAAACAAACAATTATTAAAGATATTTCATTGATTTTCTCAAAGAAACATTTTCTAAATTTTACCGAATATGTGTTGGTATGAAAGTGACATTGTACCTGACAATTTAAAATCGAGTACAATCAATCAGTTAAATATATTCTGATTAACCTTGTAACTTTCCATTGAATTACAAATTTATAGAGAGAAAGTTTGTGCAAAAACATACTCCATCAGTTAGTTGTAGCCCTTTTCCTTCTTCGCAAAAATTTTATCAACAAAGCCTTCTCTTTCCCAATGTGCGTGTGCCATTACGTAAAATTTTACTGACAGATGGCAGCGGCGAGAGTCCTTTCAACGTCTATGATACTTCAGGCCCTTACACAGATGAAAATGTAATCATTGATATTACGAAAGGCTTGCCTGCAATCAGAATACCTTGGCTATCTGAACGTGCTGATACTGAATCTTACCCTGCTCGATTAGTTAAACCTGAAGACAATGGCTTTACCCATGGTAGAGACCTGACACCAGTCTTTGAAAAAAAACGACCTATTTTGCGTGCAAAAAATGGTAAATCCATTACACAGATGACCTATGCACGGGCAGGTATTATCACTGCAGAAATGGAATATGTTACAATACGTGAAAATGAAGGTCTGACAGAAAAAAACAAACAGCAAACAACATCAAGTAAAGCACTTGATGCATCAATACCGGAAGTCTACACAGCAGAATTTGTTCGCAATGAAATTGCCTGTGGACGAGCCATTATCCCGCAGAATATCAATCATCCAGAATGCGAACCCATGATTATTGGGCGTAACTTTCGTGTTAAAATTAATGCTAATATTGGAAATTCAGCAGTTACTTCATCCATGGCAGAAGAAGTAGAAAAAATGGTTTGGGCCATTCGCTGGGGAGCCGATACCGTTATGGATCTTTCAACGGGCCGTAATATTCACAATATTCGTGAGTGGATTATTCGAAACTCTCCAGTTCCTATAGGAACTGTTCCAATTTATCAAGCACTTGAAAAAGTACATGGTATTGCTGAAAACCTAACATGGGATATCTTTCGCGATACTCTTATTGAACAAGCAGAACAGGGCGTCGATTATTTTACTATTCATACAGGATTAAGATTAGCTTTCATTCCTCTAACTATTGATCGCACAACAGGTATTGTTTCGCGAGGTGGTTCAATTATAGCCAAATGGTGCTTGCATCACCACAAAGAGAATTTTCTCTATGAGCATTTTGATGAAATTTGTGATATTGCACATACATATGACATATCTCTTTCATTAGGTGATGGATTGCGTCCTGGATCTATTGCTGATGCAAATGATGAAGCTCAATTTGCAGAGCTTAAAACTTTAGGTGAACTAACCCAAATTGCATGGGAAAAAGATGTACAGACCATGATTGAAGGACCTGGCCATGTTCCAATGCATAAAATTAAAGAAAATATGGATCAACAATTAGCTCTCTGTAATGAGGCACCCTTTTATACTTTAGGCCCCCTTACAACTGATATTGCGCCTGGATATGACCATATCACATCAGCTATTGGTGCAGCCATGATTGGTTGGTTTGGAACAGCAATGCTTTGTTATGTAACACCTAAAGAACACTTAGGTCTACCAGATAAAAATGATGTCAAAACTGGTGTCATCACTTATAAAATTGCTGCCCATGCTGCGGACCTTGCTAAAGGCTTACCTAGAGCACAATTGCGTGATAACACTCTTTCACGCGCACGATTTGATTTTCGATGGCATGATCAATTCAACCTTTCTCTTGATCCAGATACAGCCCGTGCCTTTCATGATGAAACAATGCCTAAAGAAGCTCATAAACTAGCGCATTTTTGTTCTATGTGTGGGCCTAAATTTTGCTCAATGCGTATTTCCCACGATATCCGTGATGCAGTGGCAACAAAAAAAACAAGAGACGAAGGCATGGCTGCTATGGCCGAAAAGTATCAACAAAATGGTGATCTCTATATGAAAGTTACGCCTTCTATAAAAGAAAAAGTAGACGATTGAAAAACATTCTTATCAAAGGAGCTGGTATAGGCGGTTTAACAGTTGCCTTTATGTTACAACAACAGGGTGCTGCTATCACCTTGTCTGCTCCACCTCATTTTCCTATAGGATCTGCAAGCTGGTATGCAGGAGGCATGCTAGCACCTTATTGTGAAAAAGAGAGTTCTGAACAAATTGTTGAAGATCTCGGTATACGAGCTATACAATGGTGGAGTAAAACCCTCCCTGAAATTGTAAAACAAAGGGGTACTTTAGTTGTTGCACCAACACGAGACATGGTAGAGCTCGAACGATTTTCATTGCGTACCAACAATCACAAAACCATTAACAGTACGAAAATAGCTCACCTTGAACCGGACCTCAACGGGCGTTTTCATCATGCACTCTTTTATGCGACTGAAGCGCATATTGATCCCCGCAAAGCACTGCTGACTTTAAAAAATATTCTTATAAAAAATGGTGCATATGTCGTTGATGTAGGAATTTCTGAAAAAAATTTCGATATTATTATTGATGCAACAGGAATAGCGCGCTTAAGAAAAGATAAAGATATACGAGGAGTACGTGGAGAAATGCTTCTCTTACGCAGTGCGGATATCAAAATTTCTCGTCCAATTCGCCTTCTTCATCCACGGTTTCCACTCTATGTTGTTCCCCGACAAGATAATATTTTTATGATCGGGGCAACAATGATTGAAAGCGACTTTAATAGCGCAATTTCAGCAAGATCAATGATGGAATTGCTCAATGCTGCCTATACTTTGCATCCTGCTTTTGCTGAAGCAGAAATTATTGAATCTGGTGTCGGAATACGCCCATGTTACCCTGATAATCTCCCTCATGTTAGCAAAAAAAACAACCATATCTCCATAAATGGCTTTTATAGACATGGTTTTCTTTTATCTCCAGAAATTGCAAAACAAGCAGTAAAATTAGCATTGGAATGAAATATGAAAATATTTGTCAATGATGAAATAATCCAAACAGACGTCACCTATTTAAATTTACTCCTTGAAGAATTAGGTTATAAGGGAAATTGGCTGGCAACTGCTGTCAATTCTGAAGTTGTTTCTTCAGATGCACGCGATCAATATGCTTTGCATGAAGGAGATAGAATTGAAATTCTAAGCCCAATGCAAGGAGGTTGAAGCCATGTTGAATTTTTATGGCCATGAATTCTCATCTCACCTTCTATTAGGTACAGCTCAATATCCCTCACCAGAAATCCTGCGTAAGGCTATTCATAAATCTGGCACAGAAATTGTAACAGTTTCATTACGTCGAGAAACTGCGGGTGGAAAACATAGTGGACAATTTTGGAAATTTCTCAAGGAACTTAACGTCACAATACTACCCAATACCGCTGGTTGTTACACAATTAAAGAAGCTGTTACGACAGCACAATTAGCACGAGATCTATTTAAAACACCTTGGATTAAACTCGAAGTTATTGGTAACCCGGATACATTACAACCAAATATTTTTGCCTTAGTTGAAGCAGCACAAATTCTAAATAATGAGGGATTTCAAATTTTTGCCTACACAACAGATGATCTCATCGTTGCCGAAAAACTCCTCGAAGTTGGTTGTCGAGTTATTATGCCTTGGTATGCTCCTATTGGGTCTGCCAAAGGCCCTCGTGATATAGATGGATTACGCTCTATCCGAGCTTATCTTCCTGATCTTACTCTTGTTATTGATGCAGGCATTGGGCGCCCATCACATGCTACCATTGCTATGGAACTTGGTTATGATGCAGTTTTACTCAACACCGCTGTCGCTAAAGCAGGTGATCCTGTCTTGATGGCTGAAGCATTTTCTAAAGCTGTTAACGCGGGCTATATGGCCTATAAAGCAGGTATACTAGAAGCACGCGATGTAGCTGTGCCTTCAACACCCATTATTGGGAAAGCAGTATTTTCATGAAACTCGATCCATTTTATCTCATTGTTGACAATGCTGACTGGATCGAACGTTACGTCCCCCTTGGGATAAAGCTTGTGCAATTACGTATAAAAAATAAAGATACAGAACTCATAAGACACCATATAAAACGAGCAAAAAATATATGTGATCAATTTGAAACACAATTCATCGTTAATGATTATTGGGAAATAGCCATTGATGAAAAATGCGATTTTATTCATCTCGGACAGGAAGACTTAAGCAATGCTGATATTCCTATAATCCGTAAAAATGGTATAAAATTTGGTCTTAGCACCCACGATGAATATGAATTGGATATCGCTCTATCTTTTTGCCCTGAATATATTGCACTTGGCCCTATTTACCCAACAATCTTGAAAAAAATGAAGTGGGCCCCACAAGGACTAGAAAAAATCAAACAATGGAAAAAACTGATTGGCCCCTTACCTCTCGTTGGCATTGGTGGTTTAACACCAGAACGCGCTACCAATGTTTTGCAAGCAGGGGCTAATAGTGCCGCTGCTATCACTGATATTATTTTACATAAAAAACCTAAAGAACGTGTCCAACAGTGGATAAAAGTGACCCAAAAATGGCGTTGATACCTTCTATTCTTGTTGTTGCAGGTACCGACCCAACAGGTGGTGCTGGTATTGTTCGTGATATAGAAACGACTGCACACTTTCAAATAAGAGCAAGTTTAGCGATTACCTCTGTTAATGTGCAAAATAATAACCACGTTGCTGAAATTGTCCCCATGAAAGGAAAATTCGTTGCCGCACAAATGCAAGTAGCCTTAGAAGCTACCCCAATAAGTGCAATCAAAATTGGTATGACAGGCACTCAGGAAATTATAGCAGAGATCTGTAATATACTAAAAAATTACAACCATATTCCTGTTGTTCTTGACCCTGTTTTTGTCGCCTCATCAAAAGGAAAACTCACAACAGAAAAAATTATAGAAATTATGAATAATAAACTACTTCCTCATATTGATATTTTAACACCAAATATGAAAGAATTAGCTCTTCTTAGCCAAAGTCCATTGGCCTCTAATCATCAAGAGGCAATACAACAAGCAAAAAAACTCCTTTCGCTGGGTCCGCGTTATATATTGGTTAAAGGCGGGCATGCTGATGGTCCATTTGCAACAGATAGCTTAATTAGCCAAACTGAAGTTATCAATATTTCCGCTCCACGTTTAAAAGGAACAATGCGGGGTACAGGTTGCCTTCTTTCAAGCGCTATTGCTACGCACTTAGCACTTAATGAAACTATGACTGACGCTGTCAAAAATGCAAAAGCGTATATTCACACACTTCTTTTAACTCATTGCCAAAAAGATCATTAAAACTTAATAGCTCTTATTTTCTCATAAGATTTCTCGCTATATTTCTCGCAATTTACTTCCCATTATAGTGCAATAGAAATCATCTATTTTCATCTTACTATCATCTCAATATTTTAAATCTTTACAAACAATAAGCTCATCATAAAGCTTGAAGAATAATTTTGCTTGGTTTATTCATTAATCAGTCAACTATGAATAAAAAAGTGAAATGTCACAACAAACGCAATGTCCAATCTCGTATGAAGAATTGCTAAGCTTTTATAAAGAAAGTGGTGCAGATGCCGCGCTTGCGGATGAACCCATTAACCGCTTTAATCAAGCTCCTTCTTCAGAACAGAAATTAAAACAGACATGTCACATCCCTTCTCATCAACGAACACCACAAACTATAAAACTCAATACCCCTCTACTTCATCATCCCGATACAACGCAACACGCGCTTTCAGCCATCGAAATAGCAAAAAATGCTAAAACTCTTGACGAATTAAAATCTGCTCTTTTCGCTTTTGATGGTTGTTCATTAAAAATGACAGCTAAAAATACCTGTTTTTCAGATGGGACAGCAGGAAGCCCAATCATGCTTATAGGAGAAGCACCAGGACGAGAAGAAGATATACAAGGAATTCCATTCGTAGGAAAAGCAGGCATATTACTTAACAAAATACTGGCATCTATTGGTCTAACAAGAGAAAATGTTTACATAGCTAACACTGTTCCTTGGCGTCCACCAGGCAATCGCACACCAACAGCAAGAGAAATAGCATTATGCCGCCCCTTTATTGAACGTCAAATTCAACTCGCTAACCCTCGTATCCTGGTAGCTCTGGGAGGGACTGCTGTACAATTTTTTACTGGAACTCAAAGCGGAATTGTCCGCATAAGGGGGAAATGGCTTACCTATGAAACAAAAGATAAAGCTAAAATACCGGTCATGCCAACTTTTCATCCTGCCTATCTTTTACGAACCCCTAGTCAAAAAAAACTCACATGGGTAGACTTTCTAGAAGTTAAAAATCGTTTAAATAACCTTTCGTAATTCCTAGATCTTGCTTTTTTCAAAACATCAACACTGTTTCAATCTTTGCTATCAAAATATCACCAGGAAAAAATCTATGAAACAACCAGTAATGCCCATTTATTGTTTAGAAGATTACCAACCAACACCCTACGCTATAGCCAAAACACAGCTTAACTTCTGTCTAGAACCCACAAAAACGTGTGTTACAGCAACATTATTCATTGAACCTCGTAACGATACAAAAGAATTCACACCTCTGATACTTTCTGGTGATGAACTTACTCTAATTTCCATTGTCCTCAATGGTAAAAAATTAGCTGAAAATGCTTATAAAAGCACCCCATCATATCTAGAAATTACAAGCCCACCAGCAGCCCCTTTTACATTGGAATTGATAACAGAAATTAATCCTGCACAAAACAGTCAACTCATGGGACTTTATCTTTCCAATGGGGTTTACTGCACACAATGCGAAGCAGAGGGTTTTCGTCGCATTACTTATTTTTATGATCGCCCAGATGTTCTTTCTACCTACACAGTAAAAATTGAAGCAGATTCTCAGATAGCCCCTATCTTGCTCTCTAATGGCAATCTTGTTGAAACAGGAACTTTGAATAATAATCGCCACTTTGCTGTTTGGACAGATCCTTATCCAAAACCGTCTTATCTCTTTGCTTTAGTTGGTGGAAATCTTGACCAGTTAACAGATTATTTCACCACCGCATCTGGACGACATGTCAAACTTGGGATTTATGTAGAAAAAGGAAAAGCTGAATACGCAATGTATGCAATGGATGCACTCAAACGTTCTATGCGTTGGGATGAGGAATGTTTTGGACGCGAATATGATCTTGATGTTTTCAATATTGTTGCCGTTTCAGACTTCAATATGGGAGCAATGGAAAATAAAGGCCTGAATATTTTTAACGACAAATACATTCTTGCAGATCCTGAAACAGCAACTGATCGAGATTATAAAAATATTGAACGCATCATCGCACACGAATATTTCCACAATTGGACTGGCAATCGTATAACTTGCCGGGATTGGTTTCAACTTTGTTTAAAAGAAGGATTAACGGTTTACCGGGATCAGGAATTTTCTTCTGATCAAAATGTACGCAGCTTACAACGAATTGAAAATATAAAAATGTTGAAAACTACTCAATTTCCTGAGGATTCTAGCCCACTAGCTCATCCTGTGCGCCCTCGTCAATATAGTGAAATCAACAATTTTTATACTACAACCGTCTATGAAAAAGGGGCAGAAGTAGTCCGTATGGTGCACACTATCTTAGGCTCAACTCTTTTCCGTAAAGGTATGGATCTTTATTTTCAACGACATGATGGACAAGCTTGTACTATTGAGGATTTTATCTCCTGTTTTGCTGAAATCTCTGACCAAGATTTTTCACAATTTATGCTGTGGTATGAACAAGCGGCAACACCCAATGTAGAAATTGATAGCTATTATAATGAGGGTGTTTTAACAATTCATGCGAAACAATATATTCCAACAACACCGCAACAAAACAAAAAAAGTCCCATGCTTATCCCTATTGCTTTTGGCTTATTGGGACATAATGGAAAACCACTAACTTATGAAGCTGATAAAAATATTCAATCAGATGTTATGATGCTCTCTCAGGAAAGTCAGACTTTCACATTCAGAGGACTGAGTGAAAAACCTATTTTATCACTGCTTCGAAATTTTTCTGCTCCTATTACTTTACATATACCATTCAATGAAAGTGAACTCATCTTTCTTGCTCAAAACGATAGCAATCAAATCAATCGTTGGCAATCACTTAATTATCTAATGACTCAAACTCTTATTCAAGCAATTAAGGATAAAACGCTCGAAAAGATAGCCATGCCCTCTAAGCTGCTTACATTGATAGCAACCATTGTCAAAGATGAAAATCTTGAACCTGAGTTTCGCGCATTGTGCTTAAGTTTACCGAGCGAAATTGAACTTGCGCACACACTCACTAACAATATCGATCCAGATCGCATTTATGATGTGCGTAATCAATTTTTAGCTTCAATCGCACACACTCATCAAGAACTCTTCGCAACAATTTATGCACAGATGCAGATAAAAGAGCCTTATTCACCAAACACTGTGCAAACCGGAAAACGAGCACTACGTAACATTATATTAGATTATCTCTCTCTTGCAGAAAACAAACCGGATCACGCTATTACACAATATGAAATGTCTGATAATATGACTGATCGCATAGCGAGCCTAAATATTTTAGTACAGCGCTTTAACAAGAGCAAACAAACAAAAAATGCTTTAAATGATTTTGAAACCCGATATAAGCACAACCCCTTAGTCATGGATAAGTGGTTCTCTATCCAAGCGATAGTTGCAGGAACGTCAACTCTCGATCATGTTCAAAAACTCATGAAGCATCCACTATTTTCACAGGACAATCCCAATCGAGTTCGTGCCTTAATTGGTACCTTTGCTACTGAAAATCAAACAGGTTTTCATAGAATAGACGGTGCATCTTATCATTTCCTGTGCCAACTTATTCTAGAAATTGACAACAAAAATCCACAACTTGCTTCTCGGTTGTTAACAATTATGCGCTCTTGGCAACAATGGGAACCCATTCGGCAGCAAAAACTTGAAATAGCATTAAAAACAATCGCAGCAGCACCTAAATTATCAAGCGATGTAGCAGATATTATCAATCGCATACTCACTTAAAAAACATTTATAATCAATATATTATAATTTTATTACAAAAAAGAGCTATCTAATAATAAAAATCCTATAAACAGATCTTTTCTATCTGTTTATAGGCTGTATTTAAACGTTTTATAAGAGCTCGTAATTTATAATCAGAAGAGAAAATTTCTTTTTTAAAATTTTCTAAAAAAAGACTAGACAGAAGACTCCTGTTTTGATTCACTGTGCTTATTGGGTTGTTATGAGTACCGCAATGGTTATTCAATCATATTGTTCATGATCAAAGGAACCAGAAATGGCGAAATTGGACGTGTATAACGCGCCCACGAAAACGCACTCCGATTCAAAATCGAGTGTTCAAAGTCGTAAGACGCGAACAGCACATATTAATCAGCTTTCTGATTCAAATTATAAAAGACTGCTATTTATTGAGCCTTGGCTGCGACGTTTTATTCCGTTCATTATTATCACGTTTCTGATTGTATTAGCAGTGATCCGCTTCGTGTTAATTTATGATTGGCATAATGCTATTGATAAAGATACGCGCTCTAAAATTACTCTTCTAACCACTCATATCATAAATATAATTGATCGTGATTTACTTTCTGCTACGAAGAAAGAAAAGAATGCTATTCTTTCTCATAATCATTTGCAAAATATTTTGATAAATTTTCAAAATGAAGGCCTCACCAATACCAACACTATGATCACCATTATAGACCAAAATAGAAATGTTTTAGCCTCATCAAATTCAGATATAACTTTAGGAAAACCTTTACAAGATTTTATCCCTCAAAGCACTGCTTTATGGACTCTTGGAAAATATACTGGTGCAATGCAAATTATGATAGGGGAAGAACCTGTCTTGGCGTCATTTCATGAAACAGAAAACGGCCAATATGGCGTATTCATCAGTGAAAAAACACAACATATCTATATGGAATGGCATAAAGTCTTTTCATTAAACCTAATTCTATTCATAGGAACTGCTGGTATTATTCTAGCGCTTCTCTATGCTTACTACACTCAAGTTACACGAGCACGCAATACAGATTTGATTTCAGAAAAAATTCAAAACCGCATTGATATGGCAATGATGCGTGGACGCTGTGGACTGTGGGATTGGAACATGGCAAGTGGACGTATTTATTGGTCTCGTGCCATGTATGAAATGCTTGGTTATGTGCCTCAAGATTCCCTGCTATCAATTTCTCAAATCACTGCCATTATCAATTCAACCGATATTAATTTTTTTGATCTTGCTCAAGAATTAATGAGTGGTGAAAAAAAACATATCGATATCAACGTCCCTATGCGTCATGCCGATGGTCATCATGTATGGATGCGTATTCGTGCTGAAGTTACTGAAGAAGAAGAGCCTCACTTAGTTGGTATTTCCTTCGATATTAGCGAACAACATCAATTTGTTGAACAAACAGCACAAGCTGACCTTCGTATCCGTGATGCTATTGAAAATATTTCAGAATCTTTTGTCCTGTGGGATTCAGAGGGGCGTCTGGTCATGTCTAATAGTAAATTTTGCGAATATGCAGCTATTCCTAAACAAATGCTACAATCAGGTATTCAACGTGCAACTGTCACAGCTATGGCTCGCCCTGCTATTAGTGAATATTTTCTCAAAGAAGATGATGGTACTGGTAATTTGACCAGTATTCGACAAACAGCAGATGGTTTCTGGCTTAAAATTAATGAACGACGCACCCAAGATGGAGGGCTTGTGTGCATTGGGACGGATATTTCCGAGCTTAAACAACAACAAGAAAAATTTGAAGATAGCGAAAGACGACTTTTTTCTTTTATTCAAGAACTCAAACGTGCACGAGGAAATGCCCAGCAACGTGCAACAGAAGTTGAAAAACTCAATAAAAGCCTGCAAGCAGAAAAAGAGCGAGCCGAAAGTGCTAATAAAGCCAAATCAGAATTTTTAGCTAATATATCCCATGAATTGCGCACTCCACTTAATGCCATTCTTGGTTTTTCAGATATTATGTTACAATCCACTTTTGGTCCTCTCGGCTCACAACGCTATGAAGAATATATGCGTGATATTCATAACTCAGGAACTCATCTTCTAACGCTCATTAATGATATCCTTGATATGTCAAAAATCGAAGCAGGAAGATTTACCCTTGATTGTAAAAATGTTGATCTTGAACCCATCATTAGTGAAGCAATTCGTACACTGACACCACAAGCACAAGAAAAAAAGATTTCCATTACAGCCAATATCGCACCAAAACTCCACGCAGAACTTGATTGCCGCGCAATGAGACAAATTTTCCTTAATCTCATCTCTAATGCAGTTAAATTCACACCCTCTGGCGGTAGTATTGATATCTGCGCTTTCCAGAAAAAAAATGATCTTATTTTTAAAATTAAAGATACAGGAGTTGGTATTCCTCAATCAGCTATTAAAAAACTTGGAAAACCATTTGAACAAGTTGAAAATCAATTTACCAAAACCCATACTGGCTCAGGCCTTGGCTTAGCTATCTCCCGTTCTTTACTAGAATTACACAAAGGAAAACTTGAAATCGCCTCTGAAGAAGAGAACGGCACAACTGTAACCATCACAATACCGATTAAACAAAATTAGATATTAAAAACATTCTCGTCATGATTCACTACAGAAAAACCTGTTTCTATTTAGCACATCAACGATAACCTATAATATCACTTCCCGCATATATACATGATGAAACAACTAAGAAATTAACAATTTCTAAATTTTCTCTTTTACTTTTTAATATTTTGCAATCATTGATCACTACTTTCATAATGAATACAAAAAAGAGACGTATTTTAAAACACTTGTGTATCTTTTTGAAAAAGTATTCAACTTTCCATGCTATTTAAAATTTAAAACACAGCAAACACACTAAAACTAAAGAAGCATGTTTGTGAAGCCTGATTAAGGAAACGATAGAATAGCTCTAAGCCCTGGATTTGCATTTTCTAAAATAAGTTCGCCTCCATGAAGCTTCATAACAGCTTTTGCCATACTTAAACCAATACCAAAACCTGGCTGCGTACGGCTTTCTTCAAGACGAACAAATCGTTCTGTTACTTTTTCAAGCTTATCTACTGCAATTCCTGGACCATTATCACTAACCACAACACGTAAACGTTCACAAAAGCATTCCATAGACAAAGAAATCTCTGTCTTCTTTTCACCCTCAGACGCATATTTAATCGCATTATCAATGAGATTAAATATTGATTGTGCAATAAGCTCACGATTTAGCTTAAGATTTTTGTCAAATGTATGCCCTAGCTGAAGTAAAATACCTTTTTCTTCGGCAAAAGGTTCATAAAGTTCAACCGCATCTTCAAGAATCTGCTTCATATTCATGATCTCAAAATGCTCAATCGAATTGGTAGCTTCAATGCGTGAAATCATCAAAATTGCGTTAAAAGTACGAATGAGTTGATCTGACTCAGCAATAACATCATCCAACGCTTGTCGATATTGGAGCTCTGTTTTTTTCCCTGAAAGAGCTTCTTCAGCACGATTTCTAAGACGCATTAGCGGTGTCTTAAGATCATGAGCGATATTATCTGATACCTGGCGCAAACCAATATTTAATTCTTCAATGCGATCTAACATAACATTAAGGTTAGCTGATAGTCGATCAAATTCATCACCAGCTCCAGATACAGGTAAACGCTCACTAAAATTACCGTCCATTAAGCGCTGTGATGCATCTGTTACACGATCAATCCTCTGCAATGCACGCCTACCAACAAAAAACCATATTAATAAAGCACCTCCAACCATCGCTACCAAAGCAATGATCATAGCCTTACGAATGATGATTGCAAAACGCTCTGGTTCATCCAAATCTCGTCCAATAAGAAGTTTCATAGCATTGGGTAAATCAACAATGATTGCTAAAGCACGATGTTCACTTGTTTGACCATGCTCGCCAAAACGTGAATATAAAAAGGAACTCGGAAGAAAACCATCATGGTTAAGAAGACCGGGTTCAATATATGCAACATTCCCTGCTAAAATACGCCCCATAGGATCCGTGACAAGATAAAGAAATGCTCCTGGTTGCCGTGAACGATGATCAATCGTGCGCACCAATAAAGCAAGCCCACCATAATTATAAGCGCTTTCAATATTTCCTAATTCTTCACGTAACGCCTGTTCAGTTTGATCTGTCAACAATGAAACAGAAAACGCCATCATATAAATAGAAAGTGCTGCTGCAACCAATCCAAATAATAGAATATAGAGTGCAGAAAGTCTTAGCGCAGTTGTGCGCATCATATTGATTAAATAGTTCATGTTTTTTTGTCTGGAGCTTTCAGCATATATCCAGCCCCACGTACCGTATGCAAAAGCGGAATATCAAAATCTTTCTCTATTTTCGCTCTCAAACGGGAAATATGAACATCAATAACATTTGTTTGCGGATCAAAATGATAATCCCAAACATTTTCCAAAAGCATCGTGCGTGTCACAACCTGACCAGCATGACGCATTAAATATTCAAGCAAACGAAATTCTCGTGGTTGCAACATGATATTCATTTCACCGCGTTTCACAGTGTGTGATAATCGATCAAGCTCAAGATCGCCAACACAATAAACAGTTTCTGCTTCTTTAGGATTTTTTCGCCGCTGTAATACTTCCACGCGTGCAAGCAATTCCGAAAAGGCATAAGGTTTTGTCAGATAATCATCGCCTCCTGCGCGCAACCCCATCACACGGTCATCAACTTGCCCTAAAGCAGAAAGAATAAGGACAGGAGTTTCATTCCCTTTTGCACGTAACTCAGAAATGATAGAAAGACCATCACGATGCGGCAACATCCTATCAATAACCATAACATCATAACGTTCTGTCTCGGCTAAAGCATAACCTGTATCCCCATCACAAGTAATATCAGCTGCATGCCCTGCTTCTAAAAATGCTTTTTCGAGATAACGCCCTGTTTCACGATCATCTTCAATAATGAGTATTTTCATACAACGCATCCCATTATTTCAATCGATAATTTATTGGGACAAAAATTTATAAAATCTCTTGTCCCAATGCCAAAAACATTACTTTTTAATAATTGGAAGAGCAATAAAACGATTCTGATCTTTTGTCCGCACTTGTAGTAATATCGCACTGCGCCCTAACTTTTGTGCATACTTGATTGCGTCAGCAACATCAGATGCCTTTTTAACAGATTTATTGTTGACTGTCACGATCACATCACCGGGACGAATTCCCCTCTCTGCTGCATCTGAATCCAAATCCACATCCGTTACAATCAACCCTGAATCATCATCGGAAGTGGTTACAATTAAACCATAATCCTCCAGTGTTTCAGAACCACCTTTCTTGCTTGAAGATTTTGAACCTTCTCCCTTATTTTCGCTTTCAGGCATTGAATCGATCTTCACCTTAACGCTATCCTTTTTACCAGATCTCCAAACACCTAAAGTCGCTGTTTCTCCTGGTCTAATATTTGCAATACGCTTTGCAAGATCACGCGCATCGGTGACTTTTTCATCATTTACTGAAATGATCACATCACCTGCCTTAATACCTGCTTTCTGTGCAGGCCCCTTCAACGGATCAGTAACCAAAGCGCCTTTTACTTCTTTTAAACCAACTGAATCAGAAATCTCTTTCGTGACTGCTTGAATCTGAACACCAATCCAACCGCGCTGAACCGAACCCTTTTCAATGATTTGTTTCACAACCTGTTGTGCTGTTGTTGAAGGAATAGCAAAGGCAATACCAACATTTCCACCGGAAGGAGAAAAAATTGCTGTATTAATCCCAACAACTTGTCCATTTAGATTAAAAGTTGGACCACCAGAATTACCTCGATTAACAGCGGCGTCAATCTGAATAAAATCATCATAAACACCAGCACCGATATCACGCCCACGCGCTGAAACAATCCCTGCTGTCACAGTTCCACCAAGACCAAATGGATTGCCGACAGCAACAACCCAATCACCAATACGAACTTCCGTATCATCTGCAAAATCAACATATGTGAATGTTCGTTTATCATCTACTTTCAATACGGCAAGATCAGTTCGAGGATCCGTTCCAATCAGCTTTGCCTCGAGTTCTGTGCTATCATCAAGAACAATAGAATAGCTTGTTCCATCAGAAATTACGTGATTATTCGTCACAATATAACCATCCGATGAGATAAAAAATCCAGACCCGAATGCAATAGAACGGGGTTTACGTGAACGATTTGAATGTTTATCGTTAGGCCGAGTATACTCATAAAATTCTTCAAAAAACTTTTTCAAAGGATGTTGATCTGGTAATTGATCAATCCCTGGACTTCCAAAAAAACCACCAAAAAACCGATCTTTTTTTGTTTCTTTTTTATCACTCTTTACCTGTACAGCAACAACAGCAGGTTTTACTTGAGAAACAATATCTGCAAACCCTTGCTGTTGACCTGACATAACGAACACAGGTTTTGCATAAGCAGCGCTTCCCCATAAGTTTGATCCACTCAAAAACATTGTGCTTGCTAATGCAGTCGAAAAACCTATAGCTCTTAATGTCCTATATAAAGTGGGATTAACCATTTTTATGTGCTCCTATTCACTAATATTTCATTTCTATCCTCATTCATCATAAAATAGCAGACATTACCGTTTTCTGTCTAAATTGTTAAAGTTCTGTAAGGTTAAATAAAAAAATCGTTGGTTATAAATAAAGCTTCATTTCGTGTAAACTCGCCAGAATTCTTTTCTAGATATAATGTTTATTTACTTTCAACGATATTGTTAACTTTTTTCTTCATCAGCATTCAAAATAATTAATTTTTTGTATTCACAGCGCCTTATCCAGAAAAATATAAAACTAACACCAATAATCATAATTATCAGAGGTGATAACCATAAAAACCATGTGGTTTTATTAAATGGCGGCTTCAACAAAATAAATGCACCATATCGCTCAACAAGAAAATCGACAACCTGCTGATCACTATCACCTGCTTTTAACCTTTCACGCACTAAAATGCGCAAATCACGTGCCAACGAAGCATTGGAATCATCAATTGATTGATTTTGGCAAACCGGACAACGTAAATGTAACGAAATATCACGAGCTCGTAATTCAAGGACAGGATCGTCTAACATCTTATCTAACTCTACAGCCATTCCTAACCGCATATAAAAAATAACAACATAGAATAATATAACAGCCCCATAAAAAAGCTTTCTCATATTCATCCCTTCTCAGTGCGTCTGAAACCAACACTCCTCCGTTGACGTACACTTATACGAAACCAATAATCTAAAAGAGAAAAACATCCGCCTATTGCCATCATAAAGGCACCAAACCAAATATAAATTACATAAGGTTTCCACCATATATGCAAAGCAAGACCTTGGTCATCAATACGACCTGGCACAATATAAAATTGAGAAAAACCATAACTTTGAATACCAACTTTCGTTGTTGATATATTTTGACTAGGATAAAATCGTTTTGATGCTGTCATAGTATGTACTAAATTTTGATTTTTATATATTTTAAAATTAAACTGCATTGCAGAATAATTTGATCCAGCAATATTCCGCACTTCATCAAAACGTATAATTTTATCAGCCATCGTAATACTATCGCCTATTTTCATGACTAAGATACGTTCTTGTCCAAAAAGAGAAGAATAAATAATACCAAATAGTGTAACACCTAACCCCATATGTGCTAACGCAGCACCAAAAACGGACCATGGTAATCCTAAAAACCTTTTAATCCGTACAAAAAAAGGTGTCTTTCTATGGCCGCTTTTTACCCAAAGATCAGCTAACCCACCCAAAAAAACGAAAACTGAAAGCCCCACTCCTAAAGCGCAAAAAATATCACGCCAAGATGCTGCATAAAATGTTATAAAGCAGGCTATACAGGATAGTAAAAACACAAACCATAACCGCTCAAAAACCGCTAATAAATCACCACGCTTCCACGCTACCATCGATCCGAATGGAACAAAAAATAATAGCGGCACCATTAAAGATCCAAATGTAAGATTAAAAAAAGCAGCACCTACAGAAATTTTTTGTCCAGTTAACGTCTCAAAAAAATAAGGATATAGCGTACCAATCAATATTGTTGCTGTTGCTGTTGTAAGAAATAAATTATTTAAAACAATAAATCCCTCTCGTGAAATTGGCAAAAAAAATCCGTCTGTTTTTGAAATAGGCGCCCGCAAAGCAAAAAGCAAAAAAGCGCCTCCCGTGAAAAAAAACAAAATAGAAAGAAGTGCCCACCCACGTGCTGGATCAACAGCAAAACTATGAACAGATATTAAAATACCTGAACGAACAAGAAAAGTTCCCATAAGAGAAAGTGAAAAAGTAAGAATAGCTAAAAATAAAGTCCAGTTTTTCAGCGCACCCCGCTTTTCAAGAACAAGAATAGAGTGCAAAAGAGCTGTTCCAGCAAGCCATGGCATGAATGAAACATTCTCAACAGGATCCCAAAACCAATAACCACCCCACCCCAACTCATAGTAAGCCCAATATGACCCAACCATAATACCAAGTGTCAAAAAAATCCATGCGAGAAGAGCCCACGGCCGTACCCAATGCGCCCAAACCCCATCGACATATCCTGTAATCAATGCGGCTACCGAAAAAGAAAAACAAACCGAAAAACCAACATAGCCTAAATAAAGAAGCGGTGGATGAATGGCTAAAGCAATATCTTGTAAAACAGGATTCAGATCACTTCCTTGTAACGCTGGTGGATTCATTCGTAAAAATGGATTGGATACAAAAAGAATAAATAAAAGAAAAGCGCTTGTTATCAAGCTTTGGCAACCTAAAACCGATGCCTTAAATTGCACCGGTAATTTTTGTCCAAACAAAGCAACCAATAAACTAAAAAAAACTAATATTAAAACCCATAATAACATTGACCCTTCATGATTACCCCAAACCCCAACAATCTTATAAAGCATTGGTTTTTCTGAATGAGAATTCTTAACAACATTCAAAACAGAAAAATCAGATATCACATAAGCGTGAACAATAATCAAAAAGGACAAAAGCAATAATATGAAGAGAATATAAGTCAGTGATACCACTGTCTGCATCAATGAATGTTCTTCTCTCACAACACCAAAAATGGATAAAAATACCTGCAGTAAACTCACTGCAAATACTGCAGCTAAAAAAATATGACCCAATTCAATGAGCACGCTGTAATTACCTCTTTATGTCGTGATGTTTCTTCAAGCGATCAGCTGTCTCCTTAGACATATAAGTTTCATCATGTTTTGCCAAAACGCGCTTTCCGATAAAAAGCCCCTGTTTATCAAAATAACCTTCTACGATAACACTTTGACCTTCACGGAAAAGATCTGGTAACAAACCATTAAAAACTACTTTTTCGTGTTTTAAATGATCAATTATGAAAAAAGTAACTTGCATCTTTCCATCATGTTCAACAGTTCCTTTTTCAACAATACCACCTAAACGCAAAAGACGACCTGTTAGAATATCTTCCTTAGTAATTTCAGATGGTGTGCGGAAAAAATTTGCGGTATTCCGCATTGCATACACTATAAGACCTGTTGTAACTGCCATGACAAAAAGACACAATAAGACCATTAAAAGTCGCTCTTTTTTTCTCTTTTTTAAAATAAACTTAAGTGAAGGAAAATCCTTGAAAGACTGACTGTTCATAGCTCACTTACAAAAAATATTTTTACAAACATGTTGTATGTATAAATATCATTTTACCACTTATAGATCTTAACATTTGGATAGTTTTGCATATCCTTCATACTAGTGCAACTTCTTATCAAGTATTTATGATATCAATTCAATGAGTCTATCTCCCTTAATACTTGTAAACTAATCTAAGTAAATGGTCTCACAATCTAATCAGACGCACGACGCAACTGAGCTATCATGGCCTCAACACGTGATCGTCCTGCGATATCTTTAGGCATTTTATCGAGAAAATTTTCTAAAAATTGAATCGCCTGTGCAGACTTACCTGCCTGACGAAGTGCATCAGCTAAGAATAAACGAGGATAAAAATCATTTGGTGCTAAATCTGCAGCTTTTTGAAAAACATCTTGTGCTTCCTGCGTAATTACTCCACCTTCATACCCAACTAATGCCAAACCGTACCCCACTAACCTTGGAGCCGATTCTCCATTTAAGCGAAGCGAATCCAAATAAATATTCATTGCATCCTGAAAGAGGTTTTCTTCAAGATAGCTTATCGCCAATTCATCTGCAATTTTACCATCATGAGGATCACGGAAAAAAAGCGTTTGCAAACGTACAATCCTTTCATGCTTACTAAGTATCTTTGAATCTTTATCCATTAGTTCTCTAAACAAATAACTTTTAACTTCTGGATCGCCCGTCACATAGTAAATGCCCCCTGTCACAAAAAGAACAAATACAATCCCTATAATTTTAAGAACACAAATGTTCTTAGGATACTTGCAAAGCTTTTGTGCGCAATCCTTCTGTATTTCAAAAGAAATGTTAGAATTGCAGGATGCAAGATGTCCTTTTTGTAATTTTTTAACGTCTGTGCAGTCACATTCACAATTAGATTTAGTCTTATGGATCTGACTCTGGTTGATATTTATAGCTGAAACTTTCCCTCTTTTTTTTAACTTGTAATCAAAATGTAGCGAAAAAAAAAGTGCGATTGTTAGAAAAAGAAGAAAAATTGCAGCAAAAATTAACAAGAGCATATCGCTATGGTACCAATACAAAAATCAAAAAACTTACAACCAACATCCTCTATCCCCAACCCCTTACTTTAAAAGATAATTTTCTGATATTGCATTACTTTTAAATGACAAATTATTTTACCGTCTAGGTAAAAAAACTTTCGTGTGTAAACCACCTAACCCAGAACGTGACAGGAAAAAATTGCCGCCATATTCATTGACCATATCTGCAACGATTGCTAACCCTAAACCTGCTCCTGGCTTACTTTCATCAAGTCGTCGACCTCTTTTTAAAGCTTCATCAATTTGTTCTTCTGTTAAACCAGGACCATCATCTTCTATAATGATACTAAAGAATGCTGTATCTTCAACATTTTCTTCTAAGCAGCAACAAATTAAGATTTTGGTACGAGACCATTGAGCAGCATTTTCAACTAAATTCCCTACAATTTCTTCTAGATCTTCCCTTGCACCAGAAAAAAAAATGTCATCATTTTCCATGATAAATTGGATATGTTTATCAGGGTTGAGTTTTTCCATAACTCGTACCAAACGATCAAGCGTTTTGCGAACAGACGTATGATACACAACACTGTTGCATTGCGCTGCACTCCTAGAACGCTGCAAATAATGATTGATTTGAGCTTGCATTATTTTAGCTTGTTCTCTCAATAAAATGGCCTGTTCACCAACCATTTTATCTGCTTCATTAATAATGACTGACAAAGGCGTTTTCAATGAGTGAGCAAGATTACCAACTTGCATTCGAAACCGTTCAATAATGCGCCTATTATTATTAATGAGAGCATTCACTTCTTGTGCTAATGGCATAACTTCACTCAATAAATCCGTATTCACATAATCAGCCTTACCCTCGCGGATATCATTTAATGTTTGCTGGATTCGCTTTAATGGCTGAAAACTAAAAAAGATAATAGCAATATTGATCAGAACACTCCCTATACCAAAACTCCAAAGGAAAATTTGCAAAGTTTGCTTAAATTCTTGCACTTGTGCATGAACTTCATCAATATTTCCAATGAGGCGAAAACGTGCAACACGGTTTTGATTATCAAGAATAACATCACTTTCAATAACTTGCAGCTTGCGACTATTCTCTTCCTTTACCCGATAAGAGCGAAAAAATTGACTATCAAAGGGGACCTCAACATCGCTTGGTGAAACGATTATTTTACTTCCCAATGATGGAGATGTCAGCCTTCCACGCAAATTAGGTGATACAGCGATCACTTCCCAATACCATCCTGATGTTGGATCTGAATAACGAATATCACTAAATCCAGGAATTGCTCTCAAATACCCCTCAGGTGTTACGGTCACAGTAGAAATAAGGCCGTAAAGTTGAGCGGAAAGAATACGCTCTAAACTTTGTTCACTTGCCCGTTGATAAAATAAAATACTGATTGCAGAGATAGACGAAAGTGAAACCGCAACCCACAATGTCGATAAAATCATAACACGAATAGTAAGAGATTTACCGACGAAAAAAAATAACCGCTTAAGCCGGCTATTATTCTTCACAATTGTCATTTGCCACCTAACGTTACCCGATAACCCATTCCACGAATTGTCTCAATCAAATCCACTCCAAGCTTTTTACGCAACCGTCCCACAAAAACTTCAATCGTATTTGAATCTCTATCAAAATCCTGATCATAAAGATGTTCGATAAGTTCTGTCCTTGAGACTACTTTATCACAATGATGCATCAAATAAGAGAGAAGCCGAAATTCATGTGATGTTAATTTAATTAATTGACCATCGACAAAAACACGAGAAGTTTTAGTATCCAACAAAACTGCACCACAAGATAATGCACTTGTCGCATGGCCAGAAGCCCGGCGGATTAAAGCTCGTAACCGTGCCATTACTTCTTCCAAATAAAATGGTTTAACAACATAATCATCTGCTCCCGCATCAATGCCAAGTACCTTATCAGACCAACGATCGCGCGCTGTTAACATCAAAATAGGCATTGTATGACCGTCTTGGCGCCATTTTTCAACAACACGGATCCCATCCATACGTGGCAAACCAATATCAAGAATCACAGCATCATATGACTCTGTACTTCCTAAAAAATAAGCTTCTTCACCATCAAAAGCACTATCAGAAACATATCCTGCATTTCTCACGGTTTCTGCTAATTGATGATTGAGATCCCGATCATCTTCAACAATCAAAATACGCATCACTCTCCCTACATAAAGTTAATCGGCAGGGACGATAACCTCAACGCGGCGCGACTTTTGACCATTATGAGCAGGCACAACAATCACAACTACACACATATTTTTGCCATTTTGAACAATTGGCATCGAACGAGTTAACATCCCGCCTTGTTGATTAGCGACCCTTTTACCTACCCCAGCACAATCAGCAGCCAAAACGGAATCTAGTCTTATTAGACATAATAGCATTGCAAATAAGAAAATTTTGTCCATCATAAGCTTCTCATAATCTATTCTATCTGAACGTAATATGAATAATGGAATTTTTTTATCAAAATTACGTATCAAAAATAACATAATCTCTATTATCATAAACAATGTTCATAATAACCCCGGATTACAACAATTTCAAACGAGAATCTTCCCGAAGAGAGATCATCTTTAACTTAACAAACCAACTTCGCGCATTTTTATTAAAACTGTGTGATCAATCTTACCCGTTATAGGAAGATGAAATATTTTTTGAAACTGTTTTACAGCATTCATAGTCTTTTGATCTTCTATACCTGTGACTGTCACCTCTTGATTACCAAAAGCGCGCAAAGCTTCCTGCACTTGCATAATATCTGCAATAACAAGCTTTAAACTAGCTTCCTCTGATTGAGTTACAACACCCTCCATTACTATGTTATTTGCCATCTCCATTTCGCTACGCTCAATTAGTACAGCGATCTGATCCACCGAATGATGTATTTTTGAATCACCCAAGGAGCTATCATACAACCCAAATTTTGCTAATTTTTTATGCATTTTCGACAAATTTTCTGATAAATTCTGTCGAGAATATAAAGATGAATCTTGACGTAAATTACTTACAATAGGCATAGAAACAGCATCAGCTTGGAATATCGCTTGTTCCTGAAGCAAAATGGAATTCTTTGCTATAACAGAAACTGGAATTAATTTCATTTGAATAAAAACATCATTTTTTATTTTTTCCTGTAAAAACAAAGCATTAAATAAAACAAACCCAAAACTCACAGAAAAAAAGAATAAACCTATAACTAACAAAGCATTCACACGTGTATAATGATATAATCGTTTTGCTATCCAAAAAAGAAAACGACCGTTGAGTAAAAAAAATGCTAAAATAATATTACGCCGTTCTACAATTTTCGTTTTGCGTATCTTGCGTTTTTTTGTCATTATTCTAATTTTAGTTTTTTGGTATTTTACATAAAATTGAAATTTTTTTACTTTTAGTGGTAGAATAATACATCCACTACGTATTTTTATATCCTTTAAATGATTAAAATAAATATAATTTTGTGCTAACATGTAGATTTAAACCAGCAAAAACCTTAAAATCATGTTTACAAGTGGATATATGTATGAATCAATGGGAAGAAAAAAATAAATCCAATTATTAGCGTACATCGAATTTATTAAAATGCTCTATTACCTTTGAGATTCCTTTAAAATGAAAAATATGTAGTGTACAGTACCCAAATATCAGCTTTATCACAGCTTCAAGTGTTATCATCATCGACTCTATCTTTTCAGTGAAATAATATCCATTATATTTAGTGGAAATAAGAGAATTTTTTTGTGTTAATATTCTTGTTTACAATGCAAGTTTGACATGCAATTTTTAGTGAAAAAACACTGAATGCTAAATTTTGTAAAATGTTGATATTATACTTGCAGTCAAAAATAGTATAAATTGTTACTTTCTATTTATTGCTGAGATATATTGGATTCCTATGATACGTTTTTTCATCAAATCAGTCTTTTTTTTATTGTTTGTTTTTGTCATCATTTCACTTTTTGTAAAAAAACAAAATAATGACAACTCCTCAAGCCAAACAGCCATGAATATAATAACAAGTGATACAGCCATTGCTCTTAAAGAAACTATAAACGATTTAGGAAAATTCTGTGAGCGTAATATACAAACCTGCGAAACTGGAAAATCCTTTTTAGGTTCAATCGGTGAACATGCACGTAATGGTGCAAAAATAGCCTATGAATACCTTGATCACACATTTGGTCATAACGATACGATACAATCCAAAAATATTAATCCCAAAGAGAACCCTCTCTCTACTATAAAAGAGATGAATTAGGATAACATGAAATTACTTTAAAACAAAAACTCGTAGAGTGAATCATTATCCTAACTGTATAGACTCTTTCATCTGTTACTTCCAACGTATCACATACCTACCAAAATAAAATAAGGATTAAGGTTATGGCAGACACGATCAATAATATTATAGAAAATTTTTCTCTCCTCGATAACTGGGAAGATCGGTATCGTTATGTGATTGAACTGGGTCATGAATTACCACCCTTTCCAGAAAACTCTCGAAACGAGACCAACAAAGTGCCTGGTTGCATCAGCCAAGTGTGGCTTTTATCTTCACGTGATAACTCAGAAAATCCAATATTAACATTTCAAGGTGATTCTGATTCTCACATTGTGCGTGGTCTTATTTATATTATTCTTGCCTTTTACTCAGGTAAAACAGCTTCTGAAATCCGTACCGCTAATGCTGAAGAACTTATTGAAACACTTGGTTTAAACGAAAATTTAACACCACAACGATCAAATGGCCTTAAATCTATGATTAAACGCATTCGTGCCCAAAGCTATTAATATACCCAAACACTCGCTTCAATAAATCATTTCCTCTTCTAAAAAATAAGACATGCTCTCCAAACTATTCATTTTCATCGAACTTAAAGACTATTGTGGAGAGTATAATTTTACCTATTTTTTTTCTTTTGGCGGTTATGTCCAAGACCCATTTCCTTAGCCAAAGCGGAACGCGCTTTTGTATAATTAGGCGCAACCATAGGATAAGAACTCTCTAATTGCCATTTTTCGCGATACTCTTCAGGCGACATTTTATAATGTGTCATGAGATGGCGCTTCAAAGATTTAAACTTCTTTCCATCTTCAAGACAAATAAGGTAATCAGGAAAGATTGAACGTCTTGGATTAACAGCAGGCCTTTGCTTTTCAACCTCCACTGACGCTGTACTCCCTGCTTTAAGAAAAGCAGCATGAACATCAGCGATCAAACTTGGCACTTCTATCGGCCGAATTGAATTATTACTCACATAAGCAGCAACTACATCGGCAACCAATGTAATAATTAAACTACTTTCAGCCTCTAGGACTGGGTGATGCTCCATCCTTGTTTCCCTTTAATCTTAAAATTGAGATATTATTTGTTTTGTGAAACGCTATTTGCATTTACAGTGACTTCGTATTCATACTCATGACACAGAAACTTTACACACATAAACTTCATATTGTACAAAAATCTTTTTTGTCAATTGAATTATTCTAATTAATCACTTTTAACGCGAAAAAAAACAAATAAAAATCTAATTTTTGACATATTTTATAATAAAGAATAGCCGTTTTCTTATTTCAGAGTAATGTTGTTTATTTAATTTTGTCTAAAAAACTAAAATACTATAATAATCAGCTGCTTTATATCAAATTTAATCATTAAAATTTTAAATTCACAGTTACAATCATTAAAAATGATACGTTTTTTATTTTAGATAATGATTATCTTACGTTTAAAAAGCTTATTTCAACATAAAAAAGTTTTTCAATACACAAAAAGTGATAAAATAATATAAAATCAATCCTCTATACATTACTATTTAAGTTTTTTTGCGTAAGCTTTACTCCATCTCTCTAACATATATCTATTGTATCAATTGCAATAATCAGCTCTGCCGTTTAAAAATAAAATAAATTCGGTATATTCTTTATCTTCCTATAATCATCAATAAAGATTTTCTTGCACGAAAAAAAGATAGCAACTGCAATATAAAACACAAAACGATATGTTAAAATCAAGTATTGTTGTCATGTTTTTACAGACAGAACAGAGCTTATAGTTTACACAAATGTATGATAATTTTTTCCTAAGACACAAACAAAATTTCTAATATCTTTCCAGATAGGATGATATATGACTTTCTCATCTATACTTCCCCCTAAAGCATCTAAAATTATTCATAAAGAGATGCATCACGGTATTTGCCGCAATGATCCATACCACTGGTTGCGTGATTCTAATTGGCCAGATATTTTAAAAAATCCTCTCTATCTTGACAAACACATTCGATATCACCTCGAGCAAGAAAACGCCTATCAAGCAGCTCAAATGGCTGATACGAAACAGCTACAAAATTTACTTTTTACAGAGATGAAAAGCCGTATTCAAGAAAATGACAGTTCTGTTCCTGTAAAATACGGTCCTTTCGCCTATGGCTTTTCTTATGTTACGGGAGGTCAACAACCGCATTATTTCCGAACACCAAGAAATGGAGGAGAAAAAAATGTTTACCTTAATGGTGATGCTTTAGCTGAAAATAAAGATTATTTTCATCTTGGTTCCGTGCAAATATCTCCTGATCACACACATGCTGCATGGGCGTACGATGATAAAGGATCTGAATTTTATATAATTAAAATTCGCAATTTTAAAACACTATCTGACTACGATGATACCATTCTCGATACATCCGGACAGATTGTATGGGATGCTAAATCTGAAGGTTTTTTCTATACTAAAATAGATAAAAACCACCGCCCCTCAAAGCTCTATTATCATCAGTTACACACTGACCAATCTCAAGATAAGCTTATTTTTTGTGAAAATGATCCAGGATTTTTCTTACATGTAAACGGTTCCAAACTTAACGATGTTATCTATATTAATATTCATGATCATGAAACATCAGAAACCTGGCTTATTCCTGCGAAAGATCCCCTTTTCCCTCCCAAATGTGTAAAAAAGCGACAAAAAGGTATTGAATATTCGCTCACTGAAGGTGATGATGTCTTTTATATTCTTACTAATCAAGATAATGCAAAAGACTTTAAAATCATGGTAGCGCCATATACATCACCGCAATCAGAAAATTGGTCTGAATTTATTCCCCATCACCTCGGACATCTCATCCTATCTCATGATTCTTATCAAAATTTTTTTATCTGGCTTGAATTATTTGAAGGACTGCCTCGTATACAATTAATGGAACAGTCTACCAAAGAAATTCATTCTATTTCCTTTACAGAAGAAGCTTATTCTTTAGCTTTGCAAGGCGCTGCAGAATATAATAGCTCAGTCATTCGTTTTTCCTATTCCTCCATGACAACACCTAATCAAATTTTTGATTATGATATGAAAAATAAAACCAGACTGCTTTTAAAAACGCAAGAAATTCCTTCTGGACATAATAGAGATGACTACATCACCCGACGTATTACAGCAACTGCAGAGGATGGTGAAACAATTCCTATTTCTCTTTTTTATCATAAAAAAACCAAACTAAACGGGAGTGCACCTTGTTTACTTTACGGTTATGGTGCCTATGGAATTTCTATTCCTGCAAGTTTCAACAGCAATATACTTTCATTGGTTAATAGAGGTTTTATTTACGCTATTGCTCACATTCGTGGTGGAAAAGATAAGGGTGTTGAATGGTATGAAAAAGGAAAACACCTCTTTAAGTATAACACATTTACAGATTTTATTGCGTGTGGACGTCATCTTGTCAACAATCAATTCACTACTCATGACCGTCTCATCGCCCAAGGTGGCTCAGCAGGGGGAATGTTGATGGGAGCCGTTGCTAATATAGCTCCACAGGACTTTGCTGGCATCGTAGCAAATGTTCCTTTTGTTGATGTTCTAACAACTATGCTTGATGCTTCACTCCCCCTAACGCCGCCAGAATGGCCAGAATGGGGAAATCCTCTTGAATCAAAAGAAGATTATGACCTGATTGCTTCTTATTCCCCCTATGATAATGTTAAACCCCAAAAATACCCTCCTATCCTCGCTATTGCAGGATTAACTGATCCACGTGTAACCTATTGGGAACCCGCAAAATGGGTGGCAAAGCTGCGCGATCTTAAAACAGATGACAATGAAATTTTATTGCGTATTAATATGGATTCAGGACACGCGGGCACAACTGGACGCTTCTCAAAACTGGAAGAGATTGCTTATATATACGCATACATCTTAAAGATAGTGGGAAAAGATCGTTAGTGAATTAAACTCTTACTGTTTGAAAAGCTCCATAATTCAATGAATTATGGAGCCTTGAATATGACTATAAAAACAATACAAACTGTTTAAATCAGCACTTTTCATAAAGCGCTAAAACGTAATCCCAATCAATCAAATTATCCACAAAAGCTTCAAGATATTTAAGCCGTGCATTGCGATAATCGATGTAATAAGAGTGCTCCCATACATCAACACCTAAAATAGGCTGAGCATTATAAACTAAAGGATTTTCACCGTTGAGCGTTTTCATAATTTCAAGCTTACCATCCTTAACAGCAATCCATGCCCAACCAGAACCAAATTGAGCAGTACCAGCAGCAATAAAATCTGCACGAAATTTATCATAGCCACCAAGATCACGTTCAATAGCATTGTTTAATTTTTCAGGAAGTTTTCGGCCACCCCCGCCTTTTTTCATCCACTTCCAAAAATGAGTGTGGTTATAATATTGCGCTGCATTATTAAATAAACTAGGATTCGTTCCAAAGCTTTCTGTAACAATATTTTCAATAATTTTATTTTCTAAGCCTAAATCTTCTACAAAATTGTTAGTATTGATAAGATAAACCAAATAATGCTTATCATGATGATATTCAAGCGTCTCAGCTGACATATAAGGCTCAAGAGCATCATACGCATATGGTAAATCAACTAATGTAAACGCCATTTTAAAAATCTCCTCGACTCTAATTGTTAAGCTTACTCTCCAAATTTAATTTGACACCTACAGTATCAAAAGAAAATAGCGACTTACTCGTATCAATTTTAGTTTTTATCATCATCTTTAATGAATATTTAAAAGCAAGTAAGAAGTATTAAAATACCATTTCAAAGCGCTAAAACGAAACCCTACTTAAGAACAAATGCAAGAAATAGAATGAAAAAAAGCAACGCAATATTATGCAATAAATTTATTCATAAATTATTGCTAACTTTAAAATAGACTAAGCTTACAATAAACCTTCCGAAAAATCTGGCTGGGGTACCTGGATTCGAACCAGGGGATGCCGGTACCAAAAACCGGTGCCTTACCGCTTGGCTATACCCCAAAGAAAAAATACTTGCACCGATGCCCGCATTTTATAACGATTCTTGTAATTCTAAGCAATATTTGAAAACAAAAGTTTATCTTTTCCTGTTATATAAAATCCACTAATACCAAGATGATGCCAATAAATACACTCTTTAACATTGAAAGAGCTCCACCAGAAGAGACCTATCTACTTATTTTATTAAGCAAATACTTCACTTCTCGTAAAGCATTGCAGTTGCTTTATCACAAAATATTTTCGTTTAATAGAGCCAAATCCATTAAGTGAATAAATTTACAAACATAAATACCTATTTATTTTAGAAGAGAATCCAAACATTAACTATGACTGATCCCTTGTACACAATCCATCAGAGTTTAGCGTATCTTTTCTATATAATTCATCAATCAGCCTACTAATGAATTATATGTACAATACGCTGCCATAGAAACCAATTACTCACAAAGAATTTTAAAAATAAGAAACTTTCATATATAATAAAAAATAGTCAACCTATCATTTTAATCTAGCCCAACCATTAAATGGTAAACACGCTACTCGATAATAACAGTATACCTATTAAGCATCTTCATTTATGACCCTAAAAAGAGAGATAAAATACTTCATATTAAATACTATACAAAACAGCATGCGTACCAAAACCGCTATGATTAAAATGCGCTACCATCAATTTTGTGTTTTTTGACAATTGCTGATTGTGCTGCTGCTAAGCGTGCAATAGGTACCCGAAAAGGAGAACACGAAATATAGTCTAAATTATTTTCTTCATACAAAGCGATAGAATTAGGATCACCTCCATGCTCACCACAAATACCTAATTTAATTTTTTCACGTCGAGAACGTCCACGCTTTGCAGCAATAGCAATAAGCTCCCCAACCCCATCACGATCAATCGATACAAACGGATCTTGTTTTAAAAGTCCTTTTTGAAAATACATCGTCAAAAAAGGAGCTGCATCATCACGCGAAATACCAAAAGTAGTTTGTGTCAAATCGTTTGTTCCAAACGAAAAAAATTCTGCAGTTTCTGCAATTTCATCTGCTCGAAGCGCTGCTCTTGGCAGCTCGATCATGGTGCCAACTATATATTGAATTTTGGTTTCCTTTTCTTTCATCACACTGCTAGCTACATGATCAATCAGAACTTTAATGAAATCCAATTCAGATTTAAGTGCAACAAGCGGTACCATAATTTCAAGCATCACAGGAGATTCAGATTTTTGAGCCGCTTCTGCTGCTGCTTCAAAAATTGCTCGTGCCTGCATTTCTGCAATTTCGGGATAAGTAATAATAAGACGACATCCTCGTAACCCAAGCATAGGATTAAATTCATGCAGTTGCTGAGCACGTTCAGAAAGTATTTCAGCAGAAACACCCATAGCCATTGCTACATCAAGAATTTCTGCATCCGTTTTTGGCAAAAATTCATGCAAAGGTGGATCCAAAAGACGAACAGTAACAGGAAAACCAGACATAATTTCAAATAATTCTATAAAATCTGATCGCTGCATTGGCAAAAGCTTATCCAGCGCTTTACGACGTCCATCTTCATCAGTACTTAAAATCATTTCACGCATAGCAATAATACGCTCACCTGCAAAAAACATATGCTCGGTACGGCAAAGACCAATACCTTCTGCTCCAAAAGAACGTCCTATACGTGCATCAGATGGAGTGTCAGCATTAACGCGCACTTTCATACGTCGCATTTCATCAGCCCATTCCATCAATTTAACAAAATCTTCACAAAGCTCAGGCTGCAACATTGCAACGTTCCCTTTGAAAACTTCTCCACTGCTGCCATCAATGGTGATTATATCACCCTTCTGGAAACTTTGACCTGCAACAACTATAGTATTTGTGCTATAATCAATCCGTATATTCCTCGCACCAGAGATACAAGGTTTTCCCATACCACGAGCTACAACAGCAGCGTGACTTGTCATACCACCACGTGTTGTCAAAATTCCTTCTGCAGCATGCATACCATGAATGTCTTCTGGACTGGTCTCTACACGTACTAAAATAACTTTTCGGCCTTCTTTTGCAGCTATTTCTGCCTCTTCCGAAGTAAAAACAATTTCACCTATTGCTGCTCCTGGAGAACCAGGCAAACCACGCGTGATAACAAAACCTTTTGCTTTAGGGTCAAGCGTCGGATGTAAAAGTTGATCAAGTGATTTTGGCTCAATTCGCATTACCGCTTCTTCACGGCTTATCAATCCCTCCTCAACCATTTCGATTGCCATTTTTAAGGCTGCACGCACTGTTCGTTTGCCTGAACGAGTCTGCAAAATCCACAATTTACCTCTTTCGATTGTAAATTCGAGGTCTTGCATATCCCGATAATGCTGTTCAAGCTTACGTGCAATCTGACAAAATTCTTCAAAAGCCTCTGGCATAATTTTTTCTAACGAGGGTTTATTTGAATCAGCTATAAGCCTTGCTGCTTCCGTAATGTTTTGAGGCGTACGAATACCTGCTACAACATCCTCACCCTGAGCATTAATTAAAAACTCACCGTAAAGCTCTTTTTTCCCTGTTGACGGGTTGCGTGTAAATGCAACACCTGTCGCCGAATCTTCACCCATATTGCCAAATACCATGGCTTGCACATTAACCGCTGTTCCCCAACTTTCAGGAATATTATGCAAACGACGATAAGTGATTGCACGTGCAGTCATCCAACTTGAAAAAACTGCCCCAATCGCACCCCACAATTGTTCTTCAGGATCTTGCGGAAAAAGCCTGCTCAATTTTTCTTCAACATACGCTTTATAGGAAACAACAACATTTTTCCAATCAGCCGCTGTCATTTCTGTATCGACATTATAGCCTTTGTGTTCTTTTGCTTCATCAAGGATTTCTTCAAAACACGAATGTTCTAAACCTAAAACAACATCGGAATACATTTGGATAAAACGACGATAACTATCATAAGCAAAGCGTTCATCACCAACCTGCGCAGCAATTGCCTCTACAGTTTCATCATTCATACCAAGATTAAGAACTGTATCCATCATGCCCGGCATAGAAGCTCGAGCCCCTGAACGAATAGAAAGCAAAAGCGGTGCTATTTTACTACCAAACTCGCGTCCCGTTTGTTCACCAACACGTTTTAGCGCCAATTTAACAGATTGCTGCAACTCTTCCGGATATGTCTTACTATTGGCGTAATAAAAATTACAAACTTCCGTTGTGATAGTAAACCCTGGAGGAACAGGTAGACCAAGATTGCTCATTTCTGCCAAATTAGCCCCCTTACCACCGAGGAGATTGCGCTCACTTGCGCTTCCTTCTGCATTACCATCACCAAAACTATAAACCCATTTTGTCATGGTACAAACCCTCACCATCACTATCACAACGCCCTATGATCCAGATTAATCATCATAAACAATCATTCGATTCAAAACTAATCCAATCAAACATAAAATTGCTTTATAAATATATTGAAATTAATCCTTTAATATGAAAAAAGATAAGCAATCGTCTTCGTCAATACTTACCCTTACCTTCTGAATAATTTTTTAAAGAAAATTATCAATTATTGAAGAGAAATTTTCGACTGACATTCCACCATTATATTGGTGACCATTAATAAAAAAAGTAGGTGTTGCTGTAACACCAAGCTCTTTTCCACGCTCAGTAGATGCATTAACTTCATCTAAGATGGACTGATTTTGTAAACAAGAATCAAAGCTTTCATTTGTAAAACCTGCCATAAAACTGATTTTTCTTAAAGGTGTTAAAGCATCTTGTGCCCAAGCCCACTCTTTCTGTTTTTCAAATAAAACTTCTATCAACGGAAAATAACGATCCTCTGGCGCACACCGTGCTAACATAAAACCTGCTGTAGCTCGAGGATCATAAGCAAAATCTCGGAAAATAAGCTTCACTTTTCCCGTTTTGATGTATTTTTTGCGAATTTTAGGAAGTATAGTATTGTAGAAATCAGCACAATAAGCACATGTCAGAGAAGCATATTCAATGATAGTCACAGGTGCATTAATATCACCTTCAAATTTATCTTTAACTTTTCCTGATTGAAGAAGCTTAGCCATATCAACAATTGCAACTGGTTTTACTTCACCAGAGAAGGCTATAGTTGCATGAATCTGTATAATTACAGCCAAGATACAAATGGTCACTAAAGATAAAAGAGAATGACGATTGAACATAAACGATACCTCTTTATTGTTAATTAGACGAACACAATTCAAAATTCTCTTTAATGCCTTAAAAGAAATGTAAAAAGCGCTTTCCTTCATTTATTGTTTTTTTTCCGAAAAAATGCAACATCCAAATTCATATAATGATTGACGCAAGTTTTCATTTTCAACACCATCAAGCATTTTTTTTATGCGTTTTTTATCTTTTTCATTCAAAGCTGATTTTACTCTCAACTGATCAACACGAATATCTGCCTGCTTTTGTTCTATTTTGATGCGATTAATTGCAACATACCCAAAAAAACTATTAATTCGCTGAATTAATTCACCTGTTTCGTGCATCAATTTTAACGCAGCAAATCCTTCACAGGCAACGACAAGTGTTGCAGGTTGGAAAATTTCATCTTGACTAGAGCGATATCTCCAAATAATTTTGAGTGGCATTGTATATTCAGCAACATCAAAACCTGCAATCTGTGGCCAATGTTCTACAAGCGCCATATTAAGCCCCGTCCGTTTACGTAAAATCGGGTCAAGCATGCCAGCTACTGCTTCAGAAAGAGAATAAAAATGGTGTTTGTGATATTTTTTATTCATTCCACTCTAGATCATTGTAAACCATAATAGTTTTCTTCCGTATAAAAGCCACTGCCCTATAAAAACAAACGCAAAATATAAATAAAGAAGCCAATATGCACCCAATTAAATTTTACCCATTCGTGTGCTACACGCAAACCGTAAATTGCAAAATAAAAGCTTTTTTGCATTTTATACACCTTCCTATGATTGATTGAAAATTATGATGCATGAAATCTCTTCACGCCTCCTTTCTTGGTACGACCAAAATCACCGGCACTTGCCATGGCGTATTACCCCAAAGGAACAAATGAAAGGAATCCATCCAGATCCTTACCAAGTTTGGCTATCTGAAATCATGCTCCAACAAACAACCGTTAAAACGGTTAAACCTTATTTTAAAAAATTTCTAAAGCTTTGGCCTGATCTCTTATCTCTATCGCAAGCATCACAAGATGATATCATGAAAGCATGGGCTGGCCTTGGTTATTACTCCCGCGCACGCAACCTTAAAAATTGTGCTGATCATCTTATGAGAAATTATGGCGGTCAATTTCCACAGTCCATGAAAATACTACGCACTTTACCTGGCATTGGAGACTATACTGCAGCAGCCATCGCTGCCATTGCTTTTAATCAACCTGTTTCTGTTGTTGATGGGAATATTGAACGCATTATAACCCGCTTGTTTGCTATAACTGCAATGTTACCTAAAGCAAAATCTGAAATCAAAGAAAAAATACAAGAAATTATTGCGATAAACCGCCCCGGCGATTTTGCACAAGCCATGATGGATCTCGGAGCAATCATTTGTAGACCACGTAATCCATCCTGTTTACTATGCCCTCTCCAAAATTCATGCCAAGCAACAAAAATGCAAACAGTAGAACATTTTCCAGTGAAACCTCCTAAAAAAGACCGCCTTTTTAAAACTGGAACTGCTTTCATAGTAATTAATAAAGATAAGAAAATTTACCTGGAAAAACGAAAAACTCAAACTCTTCTCAATGGAATGACACAAATCCCCAACACCATCGGATTCAAAAACGAAAATGCGCTTCTCCATGCACCTTTTGCTGCTGACTGGCAATTTAAAGGACAAATAACACATGTTTTTACCCATTTTTCTCTGAAGCTTGATATTTATTATATCGATAATATTTGTGAAATAAATCTTAAAAATGGCTGGTGGTGTGACATTCAGCATCTTACCAAGGAAGCTCTTCCTACTGTTATGAAAAAGGCTATTTCTGTAGCGATCCCCAATCTTTTTAGATTTAAATAGCCTTATCCCTCGTAAAAGCTCAGCATTCCAAATTAAGATAAATTCATGAGAATTTTAAAAGCCAATTTAACTTATGACTTATAAAACTCCAGTTTTCAAAATCTGTGAACGTATCACCATTCTCAGATCATTAATTGATTTCAGTTTACCATTGTCTTCATAATACCAAAATGTCCAGCCATTACAGCTCTGCGAGACTTGAACCTTTCGTCCTATTGCATGAATAGAACCTGCTTCGTTATCACACATAATCGTACCATCCGCTCTGACAATAGCCAATACTTGTTTCTTCTTATCATAAAGCACACTACCAGGACACAATAAGCCTGCCTCAAGCAAATTGATGAAAGCTACACGTGGTTCCGCTTTTTTCCCTTTAAAAATCTCTAATTCTGATTTTGCTAAAGGTTTGACCACTGCAATTCTTTCATGTGCTGCATCAATATAGCGTTGCTCACGCTCAATACCAACAAAATTACGCCCTAGAAGTTTAGCAACAGCACCTGTTGTCCCTGAACCAAAAAACGGATCAAGGATAACATCGCCTGGCTTGCTAGCAGCCATAATAATACGCGCTAATAATGCCTGTGGTTTTTGTGTTGGATGTAACTTATCTCCTGCTTCATCTTTTAAACGTTCAGCACCTGTACAAAGAGGAAAACGCCAATCTGAACGCATCTGTACATCGTCATTTGCGGCTTTTAAAGAATTATAATTGAATGTGTATTTTTTGTCTTTTTGATCCCGAACAGCCCAAATAAGTGTTTCATGAGCATTTTGAAAGCGGCGTCCACGAAAATTAGGCATAGGATTATTTTTACGCCAAATAATATCATTAAGCACCCAAAAGCCTAAATCCTGTAATGCCGTGCCAACTCGGAAGATATTGTGGTAAGATCCAATAACCCAAAGTGTTCCATTCGGTTTTAATACACGACGACAAGCAAGCAACCACGCACGCGTAAAAGCATCATAAGCAGCAAAACTTTCAAATTGATCCCACGCGTCATCAACTGCATCAACCAAGGAATGATCTGGACGATACAATACTCCTTCCAACTGTAAATTATAAGGAGGATCTGCAAAAATCATATCGACTGAATGTTTAGGAAGCTTTTCTAATACTGCTACACAATCTCCCTTAAATATTTGATTACACCACGGTATCTGTGAAGGAGAGTTAACTAGATCTTTTTGAAGCTGAACAACTGTCATAAAAACACTCAACAATACGAAAAAAATTACCCTATAATCAAAATGATTTACGGACCTGTATTGTCGTTATATTTACAAATATAGAGTAAATGGATCGTTAATCCATTTTTAAACAAGTACCTATTTTCAAACTAAATAAAATAATTTCATACTCAGTAAGTCTCTATTTTCTGTTATTTATCATAATTATTTACATAATATAAAATTTATGAAAACAATCCTGAAAATATACATACCTTGATGAAAAAAAATCTTATAATCTTAATTTTGCGCACTCTTAAATCATAATAACGTATAAAGGAATTTCTCATGCCTCAGATTGATCTCATTATTTTTGATTGCGATGGAGTTCTGGTAGACTCCGAATATCTCCTAGCAAAAATTGGATCACAATTACTCAAAGAAATAGGATATAAAATTTCACCCGAAGAATTAAGCGAACGTTTTGCAGGACTTATTTTCTGCGATATTCTTAAAAAGATCGAACAAGAAATAGGAAAGCCAATTTCTGCTCATATCATAGATCGAATGTCAGATCTTTTTCGCGCACAAATGAAAACTGACCTACATCCTATTAATGGTGTAAAAAGGGCCATAGAAAATGTTAAATCTCGTTATCCCTATTGTATTTGCTCCAACGCAATGAAAACAGATATAGAGCAAATGCTTATAACCGTTAATTTTTTTGATTTTTTTGAAGATAAAATATTTTCTGCACCTGAAGTTGGAACTAAAAAACCAAAACCTGCACCTGATGTTTTCCTCTTTGCTGCACATGAATTAGGTATAAAACCCCAAAATGCTATTGTTATAGAAGATTCTATTCATGGTGTACGTTCTGCAAAAGCAGCAGGCATGCGTGTTATTGGTTTTACTGGGGGATCCCACAGTTACCTGAATCACTCCAATGATCTCATAGCTTCTGGTGCAGAAACAGTAATTAATAAATATGCTCATTTACCAAAAGTCTTAGAAGCTATGACAATATGGCAAGACTCATAATAAAAAGACATTTGAACATATACTCGCTTATATAAGCTTTTAGTAATGCGTTTTTGAACGAGAACACGCCTACCAGAACGCGAAGTGTATTAAGCAAAGAGCAATAAATCCATAATCCAACAATTATTCTTGCACTCCTTATCTTACTAAATCCTTGATACTTACACAAATATTAATGTCCAGCAAATTACATTATCTGGATAAGTTGATACAACTGAAGATCACTTTACAAATCTTGCTAATGATGAAAAAATGATCAAAAATTATATTTTTCAAAGTCGTGTACACCTCATCAAGGTTAGCTGCATAAATTCAAATCAAAAATACTCCAGTACTCTTCATTAATTGAGCATCTGGATTATTAAGTGGAGTCATAAACATATGAGTGTAGACATCAGCCGCCTGAGTAATGGTTTGACTATCGCCACACACACAATGCAACACATTGACAGTGTAGCGCTTGGAATATGGGTCAAAGTTGGCTCACGCAATGAAAAATCTACCCAACATGGTATTGCTCATCTCCTTGAACATATGGCTTTCAAAGGAACAGAAAACCGCACAGCCTTTAAAATTGCATCTGAGATTGAAGATGTTGGAGGTGAAATCAACGCTACGACCAGTATTGAAACCACCGCCTATTTTGCACGTGTTCTTAAAAATGACATTTCCCTCGCCATTGATATTCTATCCGACATCATGACATGTCCAAAATTTGATGAAGAAGAGTTAGAGCGGGAAAAACAAGTGGTTTTTCAAGAAATTGGTGCCACCTGTGATGTTCCCGATGACATTGTTTTTGACCATTTTACTGAAACAGCCTTTCGTCATCAGTCTCTTGGTCGTTCTATTTTAGGAACCCCTAAAACAATTCAGTCCTTGACATCTGATGATCTCCGCAGTTTCATGCATGAACAATATAGTGCAGATCGTATGATTGTCATTGCTGCAGGAGCTGTGCAACATGAAAGTTTTTTACGTGAAGTTGAAAATCGTCTTGGCGTTTTTCGCCCCTATTCAACAGCCCCTTTAGCTAACTTTGCTCATTATACTGGCGGAAAATTCCATAAACATCGGGATTTAATGGACACACAAATTGTTCTTGGCTTTGAAGGTTATCCCTATCACACACAGGATTTTTATACTGCTCAAATTCTTTCAATTATTCTTGGAGGAGGAATGTCATCACGATTATTCCAAGAAATTAGAGAAAAACGTGGATTATGTTATTCTATTTACACTTTCCACTGGGGATTTTCAGATACTGGGCTTTTTGGTATTCATACAGCCACCGGACAGAGAAAACTAGAGACACTTTTTCCTGTTATTTTTGATGAACTTTCTAAAGTAGGCCAAAATATTCATATCAACGAACTTCAACGAGCACAGGCTCAATATCGTGCAAATCTCATAATGTCACAAGAAAATCCATCCAGTCAGGCACATCTTATTGCCCGCCAAATTCTTCTTTATGGTCGACCCATTCCAATATCTGAAACAACTGAATACTTAGATCTTGTTACCCCTCAACGACTTACAAACCTAGCAAACAATTTGATTACTAACTCCAAACCAACATTAGCAACTGTTGGCCCAGCTAGATCTCTCATAAATTTTGATGATTTAAGATCAACTCTTTCATCCAAAATAAATCACTGTCTCTAATCCCCCTTTCTTCATCAGTACTTGAATTTGTATTTTCTGTATGAACAAAATCATTTAAAAATTTTTCAAATAAATTTAGGAAATATCTATCAAATGATACGACAAAACTATCCAATTAAAAATCCATGTGATAAAGAATTGAATAATAAGGGTATATGTGTAAAATCTGAAAAGTGACGGCTTATTTTTTGTTAAAATAGAACTCCATCATTTCAATATACGTCGAACAAACAGACATCTTATTTATTATTTACTTTTGTGTAAAACTGCGTAACTTTTTCAAAAAAATGACAACCACGTTTCACAAAAAACTTGAAAAGGTGAATGTTTTTTTTAAAAAACAACTTAAGATCAAACGGTTTTAATACTGAAAGTGAAACACTGTGAAGAGTTTGCGTAAAATAGTTAGTGTTATTGTTTTTGTAATAAATCTATCTATCCATCTCTCCCTGGCACAAGCCATTGAACCAGTTAAAATTTCCTCTCAAGATGCAGCTATTGATCTCTCAAAGGCCGTTCAAATTCATCGCACAAACAGTTCTATTTTTCAAACAAGTACGATACCAGGACCAGATGGTGTTATATGGCGAATTGAAGTGCAGGCTAGCCATAAAAATTTTTCCGGAAACTGGGCAGTATTTTCCTTGGCAAATCCAACAAATGAGCAAATTGATCGTCTCATTGTTGCACCTCATTACCGCATAGCTAACTCAGGCTTTCTCTGGCCAGACCTTGGATCAGCGCGCATTCAATCTATTACTCCTAGCGAAGGATTTTCCCTTAATCGTCAGGCTAGTACAAATTCAGACGTCTTTCAGATTACACTTAACCCTGGTGCTGTTATTACATTTGTTGCAGAATTAAGCTCTGAAAATTTACCAAAAATCTATTTATGGAAACCTGAAGCTTATAAAGATACCCTTAACTCTTATACGCTTTATCATGGTATCTTACTTGGTATATCAGGTCTCTTGGCACTTTTACTAACTGTTCTATTTGTTGTCCGCGGAACAAGTCTCTTCCCTGCAACAGCTGCTGTTGCTTGGGCCGTTCTCTTTTATATTGGTATTGATTTTAACTTCTTAAATAAACTCTTTGCAATTACACCAATAACAGAACCGATTTGGCGTGCTGGTACAGAAGTTTCGCTTGCTGCAACGTTGTTTATCTTCCTTTTCACGTATCTATGCCTTAATCGCTGGCATTATCACTTTAGCTATGGTGCCATTGCATGGATTATCGCTCTTTGCGGTTTGGGAGCATTTGCTATTTATGATCCCCCGAGAGCGGCTGGTATCGCTCGCTTATCATTTGGATTAACAACTATACTAGGCACTATTTTAATCAGCTATTTCTCGATCCGAAATTATGACCGAGCCATCATGCTCATTCCGACATGGTTATTAATTATCTTCTGGTCTTTTGGAGCTTATATCTGCATAGCAGGAAATTTAAACAATGATATTATTCAATCAGCTCTAGCAGGAGGACTGGTTCTTATCGTTCTTCTCATCAGTTTTACTATTATGCAACAAACTTTTTCTAATGAACCTTTCCATGAGGGAATTTTTTCTGACCTTGAGCGGCAAGCACTTGCTGCAAGAGGAGCTGGAAGTATTATCTGGGACTGGAATGTTGAACGTGACCATATCGTTATTCATCCAGATATGACAGCTATCTTTGGTAAAAATATCCATCAACTCAATGGCACTATGCATAACTGGATTTCAGCCTTGCATCATGATGATCGTGAGCGCTTTCAAGCCACATTAGATATCATCCTTAAAAATAAAAATGGGCGTATTAATCAAATTTTTCGCTTATCTTCCGGTGATGGCTATTATCATTGGCTTTCACTTCGCGCACGCCCTGCCATCCCAAAAGATGGCAAGGTGACCCGAGTTATTGGAACAATTATTAATATTACCAATCATAAAAAAGCTGAAGAACGTCTATTGCATGATGCAATCCATGACAATTTAACAGGCCTTCCTAACCAACAAATTTTCTTTGATCGACTACAGAGTTACACAACTTTAGCTAAAGAAAATATAAAAATTAGGCCAACTGTTCTCATGATTGATTTTGATAATTTCCGTCAAATTAATCGCAAATTAGGCATAGCCATTGGAGATACGGTACTTTTGATAATCGCGCGTCGTTTAAACCGTCTCATTAATGTTCAAGATACTCTATCACGCCTTTCTGCAGACCGTTTTGCAATTATCTTGCTCAGTGAAACTGACCCACAGAAAATTGCTGCATTTGCTAATCATCTGTGTAAGATAATCTCAGCACCTATTGATATTGTAGAAAAAAAAATAACACTTTCAACATCAATTGGACTTGTTACATGGAATGAAAGCAGATCAACTGCTAAAAATATCCTTAATGACTGTGAACTTGCGATGATACATGCAAAACAAAAAGGCGGTAATCATATTGAACCTTTCCGCCCTCATTTGCGTAATTTGGATCTTGGATACCGCAATATAGAACAAGACATTCATCATGCCATAAAGCGTAATGAAATGAAAATCCTCTACCACCCTATTTTTAATCTATCGGATGGACAAATTATTGGCTTTGAAGCAGTTTTAGAGTGGCATCATCCAAATTATGGACATTTAAATGTCTCTGATTTTATCAAAGTCGCAGAAAATGAACAAGTCGTTCTGAATTTAGCACAGTTTATCATTGATGAAGCTGTTACTAGCCTTATCAATATACAAGAAAAATGTTTTCAACAATCTTTCTTTATTTCAATTAACTTACCAAGTGCAGACATGATTCACCCTGATCTTATAAATCAACTGCGCTCAACTCTTCTTTGTCATCCACTGAATGAAGGAAGCTTAATGATCGAAATATCTGAGTTTGTTTTGAGAAAAAATCCGGAACAATCAGCTCACTTTCTTGAAAAGATTAAAACATTAGGAATTAATCTCGCACTCGATAATTTTGGAACAGGCTATTCATCGCTGACTTATCTTGTCCGTTATCCATTCAACATGATTAAATTAGATCGCTCACTTGTTTCAATCGATTCACCTGAGAAACAACTTGTTCTCAAGTCAATTATTAACATAGCTACTGACCTTAATTTGCAGATCATTGCAGAAGGTGTAGAAAATGAAAAAGAAGCTATCTTTCTAAAAAAAGAAGGCTGTCAATATATCCAAAGTACAATTATTACAAAACCAGTTACCGTCGAAGCACTTATTTCTTTAGTTCAAAATCGCTTTTCTTATAAGAATTAAGACATAGTCAATAGAAAATTATAAAATTAAAAAAACAAAACATTATGTGTGTGTGCATTTCCGCATGACCTATTTTAGAAACGAGAGAAATTAGGTTGATCCTATACACATGAAACTTTCATCATATTTACCGTTTATATTACTTTCAAAAAGGAAATTTTCAGATGTAGAGTTAGTTAACCAACCATTAGAGAAAATTCCTGCTTCAAGCTATATCCTGCTTTCATCTAGCATACCCTAATCACGAATACATTTTGAAAACCTTTATCACAGCTGATTGCTTTTAATATATCAATAGTTGCAGAAGATAAAATATCATCTGTAATAGGAACAATCTCTTCACACGTGTAATCATCTGAATGAAAAAAACCGAAAAGAATCAACAGAACCGCCATAACATACTGAAATTTTTTATCGGTTCTGATAGATTATCTTTTTGAACTTATTTGACCACTCTAAGCTAAAATAAACGCTCAGAAAATTAATATTGTATACTTGATTAAGAAATAATCCCTATAGCCAAGCATCGGAATAAAAACAAATATAGATAACAGAATGAATAAAACGTTTATCAATCATTTATTTAGGGCATTACTTATGAACAATCGTTCATTTAAAACCCATCACGCTGTTTCATTAATTTTAATTATCTATAACCTATATAATGATAAAACCCAATTAAGTCAGTATAGAAAAAATAAAGATCCGATGAGAAAAATTCAAATATTTCTGAATTTACAAAAAATGTTAACGATCTTTCATAAAAAGTTTTCAGTAATTTTTAGTTTAACATTTATGGTTTTAGGATTGATCAATCCTACTTTTAGCACTCAAACAGAACAAGAAACGCATCTTATCTCAACACCTTGGCATGAATCAAATGGTGGTCGTATCAGATTAGCTATAACAAAAGTCTCTCTTCATGGAATGAGAGAGGGCATTATTGAAGTTGTACTTAAACCAGAATGGAAAACTTACTGGCGCAATCCAGGAAATTCTGGCATGGCACCTTTTTTTAATTTTGATCAACAAGTTGCTTACGAAATTTTTTATCCTACACCACAGCTTTATCAGAAAGAAAATGATTGGTCATTAGGATATAAAAATAAAGTTGTCTTGCCTTTTCGTATTTTTGGTTCACATGAAAATCTAAGTGGCTCGTTAACCATTGGAATCTGTAATAAAATCTGTATGCCTTTTACCATTGATTTTAATTTTTCTCCATTTTTTCCAAAAAACGAACATCTTTTTTCATCTTCATTATTAAAAAATGCCCAAGCTTCCCTACCACGTATAAAACATAATGAATTGACAATAAGCGCTGAAAAAAACGAAAATGCCCTCTTAATAACAATACACAAAAATGGAAAAATCACACCTGAATCTCTCTTTTTAGATGGAGGAGATATGCAAATTGGCCCTGCAAAGAAGATAAGTGATCATCAAGACTATACATTTTTTAGTGCCCCTATATATTTCACACCAAATGAACCAAACCAAACAGTCTTTTATACAATTTCTGCTAAAGATCACGCCTTGAGTGGAACATTCATAATAAATAAGCAAGACCATAGTGATATTTCGCAATAAGACCCTTTATCCCTTAAAATATCCATTTTGACGATATTCAGTAATTGCTTTACGCGCAAGAGCATCCGCACGCTCATTGTCTGGATGACCAACATGTCCTTTTACCCAATGCCATCTGACATTATGGCGAACACAAGCACCATCAAGCGCTTGCCATAGCTCCACATTTTTAACAGGACTTTTTGATGCAGTGTGCCAATTATTCTTTTTCCAATTTTCAATCCATAAAGATATTCCGTTGCGCACGTAAACTGAATCCGTATAAAGATCAATTGAACAAGATTCTTTAAGTGCATTCAGCGCACAAATCGCCGCCATCAGTTCCATTTGATTGTTAGTTGTATATTCTTTTCCACCATAAAGCTCACGTTCATGGCTATTCCAACGCAAAATTGCTCCCCACCCTCCGAGCCCAGGATTTCCTGAGCATGCACCATCTGTATAAATTTCAATAACTTTAGTTTCACTCAACATAAAACTTAAAAACCCAATCCAATCAATGAATCCACATTGCTAGAAACACAGTCTGTACTGATATTTCAATAAATCCCTTTATAATAATAAAAATATTAGGTAGCATTAAACAAATCATAAAGATATGTAAGTAAAAAAATTCACTGCAATTTGCACCACAGCTGTTAATCTATAAAAAATAATCTTTACAGCTGAGTATAAAATCCCATCTTAACTGAGTTAAATGACTGCAATATAACTACACAAAAAACAAATGATCTTTTGAGACAAATTTTTCATAAAGCGTTAAAAATTCTTCTTCTATTCCATGAAACATAAAATACGAGTTTCCAACTTTCTTTTCTATCCCTTGGTAAAATAGAAAAAACTATTGAGTAATGCGTTTAAAACTCCTCCAACCGTTTTGACGAATATCCTTAAAATTTCTTATTATTTTTCTTCTACTTTTAACATTTGTGTATCATCATTTCTTCGTGTCTTAACACCGCCACTAACAAACGCCATATCTCGAGGGGTTAAAATAACATCACGCAATTCACGATTAACTAAAAATTGTTGTGTTTCTACTGCGGTTTCAGCCAATTCTATTTTAACATTATAACGTTTACGAAAAGCTGTAATAATTTCATCAACAATAATTTCAGGCGCAGATGCTCCTGCTGAAAGACTTATAACTGAAAGAGTTCCTAAACGATCAAAATCGATATCATCAGCACGTTGAACTAAGATAGATTGTCGTGCACCAAACCTCTCAGCTACCTCTACCAAACGTCGTGCATTAGATGAGTTTGATGAACCAACAATTAAGAATAAATCACTCCCTAAGGCTGCTGCCTTAACAGCCTCTTGTCGATTGGTCGTGGCATAACAAATTGACTCTGTTGCCGGAGATTCTAAAGTAGGAAAACGGTTCTGTAATACATCTAAAATCCCTGCGGTATCTTCAACAGAAAGTGTTGTTTGTGTTACAAATCCTAATTTATTTGGATTTTTTGGTTGATAATATAAAGCATCTTCTACCGTTTCAATTAACGTAACAGCTCCTTTTTCAAGCTGTCCCATCGTTCCTATTACCTCAGGATGACCAGAGTGACCAATTAAGATAACGTGACGACCATGACGCTGATGTCTTATTGCTTGTTTATGAACCTTAGAAACCAGAGGACATGTCGCATCAAGATAAAATAAATTATAGAGAGACGCCTTTTCTAATACAGATTTTGGCACACCATGGGCAGAAAACACAACAGGTTGACCGCGATGTTCCTCTGGAATTTCATCAAGTTCTTCAACAAAAACAGCTCCACGTTGTTGTAATCCTTCAACAACATAGCGGTTGTGCACAATTTCATGGCGCACATACACTGGAGCACCATATTTTTTCAATGCAAGGATAACAATCTGAATAGCTCGGTCAACCCCAGCACAGAACCCTCGCGGACTACAAAGACGAATTGTTAAAGGGGAAAGTAAAGACATAATGTATTCTATAATTTCTATCACATATCAAAAAAGAAGTGCTATTTCTAAGTTAGATACTCTTTATATACGCTCTTATGTCAAAAGAAAAATTGAAAATATTCTCTTTTAATATGTCAAACACTTTACTCGTAATAGGTTATTTATAACTATTTATTAATTAATAATTGTAAATGTTTTCCCCCTAGTTTTATCAAGCTAACGAACAATAAAATGCCAAATAAGAAATTCAATTAAAAGAATTCCAAATATAGCTCCCAAATAAAATAACGAGAAAAAAAACGTTTTCTTTGCTATAGGCACAGTTTTATCGTTCGTATCAGTTTTCCATAAAAGATAAGCAAAATAAATGAATATACCACCTAAAATTGTTGACGAAATACCATAAATGATCCCTGCATAACCTGTTATATAAGGCCCAACGGCACATACTGCTGTTATAATTGCATACACTAAGATCTGATTTTTTGTTGAACGCTCACCACGTACATTAGGCATCATAGGAATACCTGCGGCGTCGTAATCACTAGATGAAAATAAGCAAAGGGACCAAAAATGCGGTGGAGTCCACATAAAAATGATTAAAAATAACAGGAAGCTGTCAAGACTTATTGTTCCTGTTGCAGCGGCCCATCCAATCATCGGCGGAAAAGCCCCAGCAGCACCACCAATAACAATATTTTGTGGTGTTATACGCTTCAACCAAATTGTATAAATGACAATATAAAAGAAAATTGTAAAGGCAAGAAAAAGCGCTGAAAACCAATTAATGAGAACTCCCATTAAAAAAACTGAAAGAACAGAGAGGATAGAGCTAAAAATCAGTGCTTTTCCACGACTGATCTTTCCACTAGGAATAGGGCGTTTTTGAGTACGTTTCATCAGCGCATCAATATCAGCTTCATACCACATATTAAGCGCTCCTGCACTACCGCCTCCTATAGCAATACATAAGATTGCTACAAAACCATATAATGGATCTACAACAACAGGTGATACCACCAATCCCACCAAAGCTGTAAACACAACGAGTGACATAACCCGTGGTTTCAACAATGCAATATAATCATAAACAGTAGCTACTGGCGAAATCGACTGATTATCTTCAGTTAATAATTTCCCTGAAATAGACATTTCACTAAAGAGCCCTTTTATCTGTATAATCCCCAAGCAAAAACTATACAACTTATGAAAAATTAATATCTGCTGTATTTTTGAAAATATATACGGCATACATATTCTCAGTTATACCCCCTTCTCACAAGTGATAGAAATATTTACACAAAAATACATTTTTCCATAATACTCTTCCCCTCTGTATGTAAAAAGGTACCACAAAAACAAAATATACCCTACAAAATGGAGCTAAAAAATCTTACTTCTGCACAAGTAACTCTCTTTTCACTTTTCATTCCTAATTTTGTACATGTAAATTTTCTGATTTTTTGTTATATCCTAATATAAAGATTTATTTTTCATAAAAGCTTATACACAGATATAGTGGTGATTTTAGGTAGAATTTTCTATGAACCTTTATCAATTCGTTCAAAAAACTTTCTTTGTTAGTTCTGTTATCTTCGCACTTTGCAGTATTTCTTCTAATCACGTCATCGCACAAACATCCAACACACAAAATATTCCAGCTCCAAAAACCTACGGTGCATGGACAAAGGTTTGCTCTCTGCCACCAGGTACACCGAATATGCAATGTGAAATTATTCAAGATGTGCGCACACAAGAACGTCGTGATATCACTTTTCGTATTACATTTTATAAATTGCCTAAAAATCAAGGAACGTTGATGCGTGTCTTTGTTCCTATTCGGGTTGACTTACGCCCTGGTGTTAGTATTAAAATAGACAATAAAGACATTGGTAGAATAGAATATCATCGTTGTCTAGGTGATAATTGTATTGCGGAAGCTCTTCTCCAAGACAATGTACTAAAACACTTCTTAGATGGTAAAATGGCAACCTATGTTATCTTTACAACCCCAGAGCAAGGAATTGGGGGCCTTATTGATCTTCATGGTCTTGCTGATGCTTATGCAGCTTTGCCAAAATAACACAAAACGATTTGCAGATAATAATCGGTCAACGCATCTGATAACTTTTTTACAACATTTTTTAAAAAATTAAAAACACCTAAGCATTAATGAAAATAGAGCAACAACTATGAAATCCCTAATTGATAATTTTGATATCTCTTCCTCTAAAGTGCAGTCACTCGTACAAGAAACACTTCATAATGCTGATGATGGTGAACTTTATGTCGAATATACAGAACGTGAAGCACTCTTATTTGATAATGGCCAGCTTAAAAATGGCTCATTTTATCAAGATATAGGATTTGGTTTGCGTGTTGTTTCTGGAGAGGCAACCGGCTATGCCCATTCTGGAGAACTATCAGCTGCTGCACTCAACCGCGCTAGTGAGGCTGCGAAAGCTGTAATTTATCATCATCAAGCAGGACCTTATAACGCAGCTCCCCCACGAACAAACCGTAAACTCTATGAACAAATCAATCCTCTTGATGCTCCATCATTTGAAGAAAAGAGTAAGCTTTTACAAAAAATTGATGCATATTTACGGGAAAAAAATAACAAAGTGCATCAGGTTACAGTATCTCTTTCTGGCTCACTCCAACATGTTGAAATTTTGCGTTCTAATGGACATCTTGTTCGTGACATCCGTCCTCTTGTGCGACTTTCTATTTCTATCATAGCAACCAATGGTAATCGGCACGAAAGCGGCTTTTACGGATGTGGTGGACGACAAGCATTTAACCAATTTATTAGTGAAGAAAACTGGAAAATGGCTGCTGATGAAGCTTTACGTATGGCTTTAGTGAATCTAGAAGCAGAAGCTGCACCAGCAGGAACATGTGATGTCGTTTTAGCTAATGGATGGCCTGGTGTTATGCTGCACGAAGCTGTCGGCCATGGTTTAGAAGGTGATTTCAACCGCAAAAAAACATCTGCTTTTTCTGAACTATTAGGTCAACAAGTCGCAGCAAAAGATGTAACGATCGTTGATGATGGCACTATTCCTGAATGCCGTGGTTCACTCACCATCGATGATGAAGGAACACCTTCAAACTGTAATGTTCTCATTGAAAATGGAAAACTCGTTGGCTTCATGCAAGATAGATTAAATGCTCGCCTTATGGGAGTTAATTCAACTGGAAATGGACGACGTGAATCCTATGCACACGCACCAATGCCACGAATGACGAATACGATCATGCTAGGAGGTGATAAAACACCTGAAGAAATTCTATCTTCACTCAAAAGCGGTATTTATGCTGTTTCATTTGGTGGAGGGCAAGTTGATATTACTTCTGGAAAATTCGTATTTGAATGCACCGAAGCTTATCGGGTAGAAAATGGTACAATTGTAGCACCAATCAAAGGTGCAACCCTTATTGGTAGTGGACCAGAGGCCATGAAACGTATCACGATGATTGGTAATGATAGCAAACTAGATAACGGTATAGGTATGTGTGGGAAAGCAGGGCAAAATGTTCCTGTCGGTGTTGGACAACCGCACTTACGAATTAATGATATGACAATAGGCGGAACAGAAACTTCGTAAAATAAACGAAATGAATTAAAAGTTGCTTACATCCTTCACAAAAGCTTTTTCTCCTTGATCTAAAGCTTCCAACCAGTCTTTGCTTTTCGTTTGTTCAAAATAGCAACAATTTCAACATGGGGTGACCATAAAAACTGATCAATCGGTATAATTTTCTCTATTATATAACCGCCTGAAACAAGAATGGATAAATCACGAGCAAATGTAACAGGATTACATGAAACAGCAACCACACGCGGTATCGTTGTCCTTGCTAATTCTTTTACTTGTGCTTCTGCACCAGCACGCGGTGGATCAAAAACAACACTATCGAAGCGTTCCAATTCTTCTGTGGAAAGTGGACGACGCAATAAATCACGTTTTTCACAAATCACTGTTTTTAAACCCTTAGAAAAACGTGCTGCCCAGTCTAAATTAGTTAATGCTGCTCCATTATTCTCCACCGCATGAACATTCATCTTTTTTGCCATACGCAAAGCGAAAGTTCCTACTCCTGAAAATAAATCAGCAGCATTTTTTGCTTTTTCAAAATGAGTCAAAATAATATCACTGATAATATTTTCTGCTTTAACAGTTGCTTGCAGAAAACCACCAGAGGGAAATTCAACACATACATCACCAAAGTGTATTATTGGTTTTTCCCGTTCAACCAAGATCTCACCGTCAACTGACAAACGCGTAATTCCATATGAAAGAGCTGCACGAACCATCTTTTGACGCGTTAATTCATTGTGCACAAAACAATCACTCAACGCAACATCAAAACCATTGTCAACAGAGGTTATCGTGACATGAAACCGCTTAGCATGATGTCCTAAAAGAGCGCATATTTCTTTGATATCATCAAGTTTAGATATAATCTCTGAACATGCAATTGGACATTCCTCAATAGTCACAATATCATAAGAGAGATAGTGATTAAAACCTATAATAGTACAGCCTCGTTGGTCCACACAAGCTGTCAAAATAACCCGTCGACGATTATGAAACCCACATTCAATTAAAGGAGAAACAACAACATCAAACCCATACCTTTTAAGAGTATCAACAACCAATTGTCGCTTCCAAGAGTGATAAGCATCAAGACGCCAATGCTGTAGGGTACATCCTCCACATGCTTCAAAATGCTGACAAAGTGCATAAATACGTTCTGATGATTTTTCTTTTAACGTAAGCAGTGTACCATATTTCCCGTGACGAATAACTTTAACAATCTCTCCTGGTAAAGTAAAAGGTACATAAATCGAACCATGCGGTGTTTTCGCAACACCATAACCGCTAGCTCCAATATGGTCGATTACAACATCGTTGCTCACTCTTACTTTTCTCCGAATAACAAATATTCTAAATTACCATCACTCCCCGCAATGGGAGAGGGAATCAAACCTTTTGCCTTCCACCCCTCTTGAATATTTAACCAGTCAAAAAGTTCTTCGGCAGTTTTTTCTGCCATTGATGGATCTTTTAACATCCCGCCTTTACCAATACCCTCTCGACCAACTTCAAATTGAGGTTTTACGAGCAAAACAGCTTGAGCTTTTTTCTTAATGAGAGAAAAAACAGATGGTAAGACAAGTTTAAGAGAAATGAAACTTACATCTGACACAATAAGATCAATTTCACGACCGCCTAAATGTTCCTTTTTTAAATCTCTAACATTCAAGCCTTCTAATAATGTTACTGCACTGTTATTAGATAAACGAGCGTCAAATTGATCATAACCAACGTCAACAGCAATAACATGAGAGGCTCCACGCTCTAAAAGAACCTGAGTAAAACCACCTGTCGATGCACCAATATCAAGAGCAACTATTTGAGTCGTTACAACTGGAAATGCATCAAGTGCACCAATCAGTTTTAATGCTGCGCGCGAAACATAATTTTGTGCAGGATCACACACAACAATTTCTGCATCATCAGAAATCATTTTTCCAGCTTTGCAAACTATTTGTCCATCAATCTTAACTGTTTGTCTCACAACTGCATCACGTGCCCGTGAACGAGTTGTAAAAAAGTTTTTTTCAACTAAAAGAATATCCAGTCTTTTCATCACTGCCATATCATACTTAAATTTTCAGCATCTTCCGCGTCTCGTGTCCCAAAGCAGTAAAAACGGTATTGACGATACCCATTACATCAAGCCCAACACGTGCAAGCATTTTCTCTGGCGAACCATGATTTAAATATTCGTCAGGAAATTTTAATGTTCGGACTTTTAAACCGTGTTCTAATAACCCCTCTTGTGCTAAAAATTGCAGAACATGCGCACCAAATCCTCCTACTGCTCCCTCTTCAATTGTGATAAACACTTCATGCTCACGTGCTAAACGACGTATCAAATTCTCATCTAAAGGTTTTGCAAATCGCGCATCTGCTACAGTTGTAGATAAGCCTTCTACCAATAACTCATCAGCTGCGAGAAGCACTTCAGATAACCGCGTTCCAAAACAAACCAAAGCGACCCTGCTCCCTTCACGCAAAACGCGTCCTCTACCAATCTCAATCACCTCACCTCTCTGCGGCAAATCCATACCAATACCTTCACCACGCGGATAACGGAAAGAAATAGGCCCTTGATCGTAAGCTGCTGCCGTGCGCACCATATGCATAAGCTCAAGTTCATCAGAAGGAGCCATCACGACAAATTCAGGAAGAGTCGTTAAAAAAGCAATATCAAAACTCCCAGCATGCGTTGCGCCATCTGCACCAACAAAACCTGCTCGATCAATTGCAAACCGTACTGGCAATTTCTGGATCGACACATCATGAATAATCTGATCATAAGCACGCTGTAAAAAAGTAGAATAAATCGCAACAAAGGGTTTATAGCCTTCACAAGCAATACCTGCAGCAAAAGTTACAGCATGCTGCTCAGCAATACCAACATCAAACATCCTTTCGGAAAATTTTTCAGCAAAAGCATCAAGCCCTGTTCCTGTTGGCATTGCTGCCGTTATACCAACAATTTTATGATCATGAGTAGCTTCTTCTATTAAAGCATTAGAAAACACCTTGGTATAAGAAAGACGAGTGCTTTGTGCTTTAACCTGTTTTCCTGTGATAATATCAAAACGATTAACGCCATGATATTTATCAGCTGATGCCTCTGCAGGTGCATACCCCTTCCCCTTATGTGTTACCACATGGACCAAAACAGGGCCATTAGGATATGCACGAACATTTTCCAAAACAGGAAGCAAATGCTCAAAGTTATGACCATCTATCGGCCCAATATAATAAAAGCCAAGCTCATCAAATAAAGTTCCCCCAATTAAAAAACCACGTGCAAATTCTTCTGAACGACTTGCTTGCTCTGAAAAGAATTTTGGTAATTTCCTACTCAATAACTTTACCCGTTCGCGCAAATGACGATAAGAAGGATGAGAAACCAGTCGAGCAAGATGAGCGCTCATGGCACCAGTGGAAGGAGCAATAGACATATCATTATCATTAAGAATAACAATTAAGCGTGCATCCAAAGCTCCTGCATTGTTCATTGCTTCATAAGCCATCCCCGCAGACATAGCTCCATCACCAATGACAGCAATAATGTTACGTCTTTCTTCTGCTTTCAACGCGCTAGCCATTGCCATACCAAGACCAGCTGAAATAGAAGTAGAAGAATGACCTGCACCAAATGGATCATATATGCTCTCTGAGCGCTTAGTAAAACCTGATAATCCTCCCTCTTGGCGTAGTGTACGAATTTTATCTCTGCGGCCAGTCAAAATTTTGTGAGGATAAGCTTGATGACCAACATCCCAGATAATTCTATCATCAGGCGTATTAAAAATATAATGCAATGCAATAGTGAGCTCGACAACACCTAGTCCTGCACCAAGATGACCACCTGTTACAGAAACCACATCAATCATTTCGGCCCGTAGCTCATCAGCTAATCGTGCCAAACTAGATGCAGGCAATGCCCGCAAATCTAATGGTGAACGAACATAATTAAGCAATGGCGTTAATGGCCGAGACAAAAAAAAACCTTCTATTATCACTATAGTTTAGATGATAAACACACATCCTTCATGTGTTTCGTAGAAATATGACGTATTCTCTATTAAGATACTTTATCTATTTGAAATTATCTACAAATTTTCCTATTTTTCTCGTTCACAATAAATAAAATTATAGTATCTTTTACCTTTCAATAAGCGCATCAAATGCCTTCATATCATTCAGGATCGAGCGGTTTTACACCTTCCGGAGTTCCATTATTTGACAATTGAATTTTTTCAATTTTAGTTTCAGCTACTTTTAATAATTTATCACAATGATTTTTAAGAGCTTCACCACGCTCATAAATATCAATTGACTGTTCTAAAGGAACATCTCCACATTCTAAATTTTCGACAATCACTTCAAGCTGCTTAAGCGCTTCCTCAAAACTCAACGCAGAAATATCATCCTTTTTTATCTCTTGTTTCATATAACCCTCACAAGATATCTGTTCTGGATATACGAATTCCAAAACTTTCTAAATCAGCAGAATAACTCTCTTTAGACTCATAAACAATAACAGAACTAATTCTTAAATGTTTTAAAATTTGTGCTCCTAAACCAATTTTGTGCCATTCTTCTTCACGTTCAATAGCTTCATCATGATTTTCTAAACTTTTCATTGTTACGTCCTGATCAAAAATAACTGATTGAGAACCAATACCAACAGATCCTTCGCGTAAATAAACAAAAACGCCACGTTTCTCTTTTTCCATCATGCGCTGCATAATAACCTTTATATCAGGCGATAAACCAAAAACATCATTCAAAATATTTTCGTGATGAAGATGCACAGGAATATCTTTACCATCACGAATATCACCAAAAACAATCGCAATATGTTGAATTGTTTTCCAAGGAACTTGATAACTGTGAACGACAGCAGAACCTACAGACGTTTCAACCTGCACAGTCCCAACATGTTTAATAAGGATTTCTTCACGCTGACGATAAGCAATAAGATCAGCAACCGTTATAATATGCAACCGATTATCTTGTGCAAATTTTGTAATCTCATCTCCATGTTTAACGCTGCCATCATCATTAACCAACTCGCCTATAACGCCAACAGGTGGCAAACCGGCTATTTTACATAAATCAACAGCTGCCTCAGTATGGCCTGAACGCATAAGAACACCACCTTTATGCGCAACTAAAGGGAAAACATGCCCTGGACGTACAAAATCATTGGCATTAGCATTTGGATTAGCAAGATTACGAACAGCCAATGTGCGATCGTGCGCTGAAATACCTGTTGTTATTCCATGTTTAAAATCAACAGTAACAGTAAATTTTGTATGCTGCGGTGAATTATTCACTAACACCATAGGAGAAAGATCAAACCTTTGTGCTTCTTCTTTTGGCATAGGTGCACAAATAATACCCGATGTATGGCGAATCATAAATGCCATCTTTTCTTCCGTACAATGAACAGCAGCAACTATCAAATCACCTTCATTTTCACGGCCATCATCATCCGTAACTACAACAATTTCACCGCGTCCAAAAGCTTGAATAGCAGAAACAATTTTTTTCTGGTTATAAGCCATCATTCACCCCTTAATACAACCACCCACTTGACCACGATGCCTCAAATAATGATCAGCAATAGCACAAGCAACCATCGCCTCACCAACAGGGACAGCACGAATCCCAACACATGGATCATGGCGCCCCTTTGTCATAACATTCACATCATTACCCTCAATATCAATGGAACGACTGGAAGTTAAAATTGACGAAGTAGGTTTAACAGCAAAACGTGCAACAATCGGCTGTCCATTTGATATCCCACCTAAAATTCCCCCAGCATGATTGGACAAAAAAACTGGTTTTCCATCACTTCCCATTCGCATTTCATCGGTATTTTCTTTGCCTGTTAGGTGAGCTGCAGCAAAACCATCACCAATTTCAACACCCTTAACAGCATTAATGGACATTAAGAATGATGCAATATCTTGATCAAGTTTTGCATAAATTGGTGCGCCCAAACCAGCTGGAACATTTTCCGCAACAATTTCAACAATAGCCCCCACTGATGAACCAGTTTTACATAACTGACTTATATAATCAGCAAAAACACACGCTGCTTGTGCATCAGGTGAAAAAAAAGGATTTTTATCGACTTCTGACCAATCCCATCGGTCACGATCGATATTATGAGGACCAATCGCCGTCACAGCTCCCCGTACAATTAAACCAGGAACAATTTTGCGTGCAAGAGCACCTGCTGCAACACGCACCGCTGTTTCACGCGCTGAAGCACGTCCTCCACCACGATAATCACGAATGCCATACTTAACACTGTAAGTATAATCCGCATGCCCTGGACGATACTGATGCATGATAGCGCAATAATCTTCAGAGTGATGATCCACATTTCGAATGAACATCGAAATCGGCGTACCCGTTGTTATTAATGTTTTTCCATCATCCTGAGAAACGACTCCTGAGAGAATTTCTACTTGATCTAATTCTCGTCGCTGTGTTGTATACACTGAATGCCCTGGCCTACGTTTATTAAGATATGCTTGAATTTCTGTAAGAGTAAAAGTAATGCCTGGAGGACAGCCATCAATGACACAACCAAGAGCAGCCCCATGACTTTCTCCCCATGTTGTAACACGAAACAAATGACCAAATGTATTATGCGACATGGAAAAAGATCCGTTTCTTCTTCAAATGCACGCAACGACAATGCACAGTAAGTTGCGCACAATACACTCTCATCGCAAAGTGCCTAATTGTTTCAACTTTAATCAAATTGGCGTTAACAGATAAAATCTTATGAACCAAGACCTATTCTTTGACAACAGAAATATCTGGTGCATCAACAGCCTTCATACCGATAACATGATATCCCGAATCGACATGATGAATCTCACCTGTAACAGAACGAGATAAATCTGAAAGAAAGTAAAGAGCAGAATCACCTACCTCTTCGATTGTTACAGTACGGCGTAAAGGAGCATTATATTCATTCCATTTTAGAATATAACGGAAATCACCAATACCTGAAGCCGCTAGTGTTTTTATGGGCCCCGCAGATACAGCGTTAACACGAATATTTTTTGGACCTAAGTCAACAGCTAAATATTTTACGCTCGCTTCAAGAGCAGCTTTCGCAATACCCATGACATTATAATTAGGGACAACCTTTTCTGCACCGTAATAGGTTAGCGTTAAAATAGAACCACCATCAAGCATCAGTTTTTCTGCGCGCTGCGTAAGAGCCGTCAACGAATAAACGGAAATATTCATGGTCATCATAAAATTAGACTCACTAATATCAACGTAACGACCGCTTAACTCATCTTTATCAGAAAAACCGATAGCATGAACTAAAAAATCAAGCTTACCCCATTTTTTTTCTATTTTACTAAAAACTTCATCAATCGATGCACTATCGGAAACATCGCAATGACCGCAAACAAAGCCCCCCAATTCTGCAGCCAAAGGCTCAACACGCCTCTTCATTGCCTCCCCCTGATAGGTAAAAGCAAGCTCTGCTCCTGCCGCACTCGCTGCCTTAGCTATCCCCCAAGCAATAGAGCGATTATTGGCTAGCCCCAAAATTAAGCCACGCTTTCCACACAATAAACCATTACTACTCACCATTAGCACTGCCTCATTGCTACTTGAAATCAATATCATTTATCTGCCTATGGCACAGGTTCACTTTTTCTTCAAGCAATTGCTTCAAAAGCAAATTGAAACTGTACTTTTACACAATCAAAATTGACTCCAAAAAATTAATCTTTTTGCATTTGAAAAAACTGTTCCAATGCAGCATCTCCACCTTCTGGTAACATGATACGAACATGCACATAAAGATCATCTCTCTCTCCATTTTTTAAACGAAGCCCCCTGCCCTTAAGCCGTAAAACACGATCAGAACTTGACCATGCAGGAATTGTCAAAACAACGCGCCCTTCCAAAGTCTCAACTTCTTCTTTTGCTCCTAAAACAGCATGCTTAAGCGGAATCGGTAAATCTAGATGCAATGCCCGTCCTTCAACCCGTAAACGAGGATGTTTCTGAACACGAATGCTTACCAAAGCATCTCCCGCTTGCCCATACGCAACCTCTTCTCCTTGACCTTTTAAACGAATAGTTTGTCCATCTTCAACATAGGCTGGTAATTTAATTTTCAACTTTTTCCCATTAGGAAAAACCGCTTCTACTTTATCTGAACTAACCATCTGTTCCAATGTTATTGAAAGACTGGTACGAATGTGAGCTCCTTGTTGAGGCTGACTATATGCAGAATCGGAAAAGCTTGTTCCTTTTCCAAATAAATCGCGAAAAACATCGCTTGCATCAAAACCTGCATTTCCTGAAAAGCCAAAATCAAATCCCCTCGCTCCTCCTGCAAAAGGATTTTGCCTATTTCTAAAATTTCCTCCAGCATTATAAGCTTGATGAAGCGGTTTGCCCTCTGCATCAATTTCACCACGATCAAATTGTGCTTTTTTAACTGTATCACCTATAATTTCATAAGCTTGATTAATTTCAGAAAATTTTTCTTTAGCTTTTACATCATCCACATTATGATCTGGATGATACCTTTTTGCTAATTTTCTAAATGCAGATTTAATCTCTTGCGGTTTTGCAGTGCGCTCTACACCCAAAACCGTGTAGGGATTACGCATATTGCCCTCTTTTCATTTTTAAAATATCAGCTCAATAATTTACTAAACATCTTCCATAGCTTCATTAAACTATTCAATAGAATAATTTTCTCTATATATGTCTATAAAAAGCAAAAATACCAGATAAAATAGATATTTTATGCTCAGTAACAGTTATTGTATCCTATATTAAAGATAAATATGACTGAAAAAATCTTATAAAAAAGTATGACATTTTTATTTTTTGAAATAAAAAACAATAATCTTATTTTACAAAAAAATTAAAGCCTTCTTCACTCATGTTAACTAAATTCGAATCTATGATGAGTAATAAAATACAAACAGACGATGATTTTACGCAAACGCAGAATCCTTTTACACTTTTTGCAAGTTGGCTTGAAGAAGCAACAATAAATGAAATCAATGATCCCAATGCGATGGCACTTGCAACAGTCGATGAAACAGGCTTACCTAATGTGCGTATGGTGCTCCTTAAAAGTTTTAATTCTACAGGCTTTGTCTTCTATACCAATTATGAAAGTTGTAAAGGACAAGAAATTTTGAAATCAATGAAAGCATCTTTAGTTTTTCATTGGAAATCACTGCGTCGTCAAATCAGGATTAGAGGCTTTGTTGAACAAGTCAGCCCTGAAGAAGCTGACGCATACTTCCAATCGCGACCACATGGCAGCCAAATCGGAGCGTGGGCATCCAAACAATCTCGACTATTGGAAGATCGTTTTGTTCTCGAAAGAGAAGTTTCGAGATACACTGCAAACTATGCAATAGGCAGTGTCCCACGCCCACCCTACTGGTCTGGCTTCCGTATTAAACCTCTTTTCATCGAATTTTGGCGCGATCGCCCATCTCGCTTGCATGATCGCTTGCTCTTTACACGAGATTTCCTTGAACAAAATAATTGGAAAAAGCAAAGACTTTACCCATAATCTTGCAATTCTTTTCAATCTTTACCTTTATATCTTCTCTTAAGTATTAAGCAATATAATACCTTATTTCTTCCTGTAATTTTTCTAAATAGCAGGGGAAAGTATCATCCAAGCGCCGCCGCATACCAAACCAGCAAAGATGAAAAAACCAACAAACGAATTAGATTTAAAAAGCTTTAAGCATTGCTCACTATTATCTATATCAATGGTTTTAATTTGAATAAACATATGGGCACCCGCGCAAAATAGCCCCAAAAAGCTTATAATGGGAACCTTTGCCAAATAAAATGCCAAACTAACCAGCATTAAAAAACCACTATACAAAAGTACCAGCGCACGTTTAGTGCTTTTTTCAAAGAGGCGCGCCGTAGAACGTACACCAACAATCGCGTCATCCTTTCTATCTTGATGAGCATAAATTGTATCATATCCAATCGTCCATAAGATGGATCCTGCGTAAAGTGCGATTGGTGCCCAACTCAACCGCCCGTAAATAACTGCCCATCCCATTAATGCACCCCAATTAAATGCAATACCTAAAAAAAATTGTGGCCAATCTGTTATACGCTTCATAAAAGGATAAAACGCAACCGCTATTAATGATGAAATCCCTAAATAAAAACTAAACATATTAAACTGCAATAAAACACCCAAACCCACGAAACACTGCACCAATATAAAAACTTTTGCCTGAAACCGACTTATTTGACCAGCTGGCAAAGGCCGAAAGCGTGTTCGTTCTATCTGAGAGTCAATTTCATGATCGACAAGATCATTCCAAGTACAGCCTGCTCCTCTCATAGCTATGGAACCTAAAAAGAAAAGAAAAAGATACCAAATCCAATGAATCATTACCGATAAAAAAGGCTGTTGGGATATTTCATAAGAAAGAAGAGCCATAGTTGTTGACCAAAAACAAGGCCACATTAACAATTTCCATCCAATAGGTCTATCCCAACGAGCTAATTGGGCATAAAGCCACAGAGAAGAAGGAAGAAAAGAGTAGACCCATTGTTTAGAGGATGCATCCATAACTCTTCCCTGATTTTCACAGGATTGAATTTGTGTAATATTTTTACTTTTTTTCATCAAATGGTCGTACCTTTGATCTTGTGATAAAAGCATTTTATTCTTATGACAAAAAAATTCAATTTAATTATCTCTATGATAGGAGCACACAATGAACGTTCTTCTTATTGGATCAGGCGGACGAGAACATGCTTTAGCATGGAAAATAGCAGCATCACCTCTGCTTACAAAATTATATTGCGCTCCTGGAAATCCTGCAACAATAGAATTTGGTGAAAATATTGTATTAGACATTGATGATCACCTCCTTGTTATTGATTTCTGTAAAACACATTCTATTGATCTTGTCATTATTGGACCTGAAGCACCATTAATTTCCGGCATAACCGATGCCCTTAATGCAGCTGACATCTGTGCATTCGGACCCAATCAAAAAGCTGCTCAATTAGAAGGATCAAAAAGTTTCACAAAAGATCTATGCCAGAGAAATAACATCCCGACAAGCATCTATCAATGCTTTGATAATGCTTTAAAAGCTAAATCTTACATTCGTCAACAAGGCGTTCCTATTGTTATTAAAGCTGATGGCTTAGCTGCTGGAAAAGGTGTTGTTATCGCTACGACAATCAAAGAAGCTTTTGATGCTGTTGATTCCTGCTTTGAAGGTGCATTCGGTGATGCAGGGCAAAAAATTGTTATCGAAGCCTTTCTTGAAGGTGAAGAAGCCAGCTTTTTCTGTCTTTGTGATGGAAAAATCGCTATCCCCTTTGGATCAGCACAAGATCATAAACGTGTTGGCGATGGCGATATAGGAGAAAATACTGGTGGCATGGGAGCCTATTCACCAGCTCCCGTCATGACCGAGGAAATGGTTAACCGTACCCTTAAAGAAATTATTGAACCAGCTTTACGCGGTATGGCTGAAATGGAAGTTCTTTTTAAAGGCATTCTCTTTGCAGGGCTGATGATAACCTCAAAAGGTCCTAAATTGATTGAATTTAATGTACGATTCGGTGACCCTGAATGCCAAGTTTTAATGATGCGTCTTAAAGAGGACATTCTGCCATTGCTTCTTGCAGCTGCTCAAGGAAATCTTGAAAATAGGCCTATTCTGTGGTCTGAAAAAACTGCTTTAACCGTTGTTATGGCTGCGAATGGTTACCCAAATACTCCCCAAAAAGGAAGTGTCATCCGCAATGTTGACAAAGTCAATACTCTCTCTGATGTGCAAGTTTTTCACTCTGGTACAGCTTTACATAATGGAGAATTAATTGCCAACGGTGGACGCGTTTTAAATATAACTGCAATAGGAAAAACGGTTTCAAAAGCGCAAAAACGTGCCTATGAAGCTGTTGACTGTATTGATTGGCCACAAGGTTTTTTTCGTCGTGATATTGGATGGCGTGCCATTGCACGAGAAAGCTGAATTTTCTGTTTTCAAAACTAATCATTTTCCATGATAAAGATGTACTCAATCTTCTAGAGCTGTCTTCTATTCACGATCGCCCTAAAAGTAATTATATGACCAGAATAATAATTCTAGCGTTCAAACGACACAAACAATTGCAGCATACAAGAACACAGATGAGTGCTACCCCAACAAACACAGTATCTCCACACCTAAAAATGCTCAACACCTTGAGAGTGAATATATCTTCCTACATATTATGAAAAAATTTCATGCCCATAAACAGCTTACTGCAGCACATTTCGATTAGCAATGATCAAACGTAAACCTAATAAATCATGAGAACGGAGTAAAAAACCTTTTCGACTATAATGAGATGATGTTACACGAAAAAATCGACGAAAAGAAGAACGATCTTTAACAGCAACAATGCTATCATCTTCATTAATCATAAGCATAGGAAGACCGTAAAGATCTGCCCATAATCGCCAATATAGAAGAACATGCTTCAAATCTCTTGATATTAAAAGTGGAATACAAACTTCCTCACCTGAGTGAAATAACTCTAATGTGATGGCTCTCTTTCCTGAAAGCGTTTCTACTATGCGCGCTGCAATCCCCTTAAAATAAGTAATCGGCATAAAACGTGATAAGCTTGAAGGCTCATCAATTTTTATAAAAACACTTTTCTCATTTAGTGAACAAATTATTTGATTGCTATTTTTAAGTGAAAGATATGTTATCGTTTGTAACAAATGATAAGGATTTAAACGAAATTCAATCTTCTTTTTTTTCTGATCAAAACATTGATTAGCCATATGAATCTATCCCCATTTCTTTCAATAATGCACACACTTTATAACAGCCTTTCCTGATCAGATTATTAAAAGATGAGATAAAAAATTAGCTTCTTATTTGGTTACTAAACCTAAATCAAGAACATATGAAAAATATTTTCATTGTTGAATTATAATATTTTTCCAGGATTCATAATCCCTAAAGGGTCAAATATTTTCTTAATTTCCTGCATAATTTCTAGAGAAACAGATGATTTAAAAGTACGCAATTCTTGTCGTTTAAGCTGACCAACTCCATGCTCAGCAGAAAATGTACCCTGATAGCGCATAACCAAACAATGAATATGATCATTCATTTGTGACCATAATTGCAAAAAATCTTCAGGTTCAGCCCCTATAGGCTGCATAACATTATAATGAAGATTACCATCGCCCATATGACCAAAACAAACTACCCGTGCACCCAGAGCAACATTCTCAACAATTAGTGCAGCCTCAGCAATAAAATCAGGAATGAAAGAAATAGGCACCGCAATATCATGTTTAATAGATCCTCCTGCTAATTTTTGTGCAGGTGACATACTTTCACGCAATTGCCAAAAAAAATCCTGTTGTTTTAACGATCGTGCAATTACTGCATCTTCTATAACAGAATCTTTTAAAGCGGCCTTTAAAAAATCACTCAACATTGATAAGGCATCGTTATCGCTACGGGTTGATGAAATATCAATTAATACGTACCATTCATGATCATGATCAAGAGGAGAGCGAATACACATTTTATAATTTAAAGCCATTTGCAAACTGAGTTTGTTCATAAGCTCAAAACCAGTTAATGATGATCCCCCATAGCTTTGAGCAAGAGATAAAAACTCCAAAGCCTTAGCCGGACTGTGTAACCCTACAAAAGCAACTGCTTTTCCTTTCGGTTTTGGAAACATCTTTAAAACTGCTGCAGTGATAACCCCCAAAGTCCCTTCTGCACCGATAAAAAGATCTTTCAAATCATAACCGCTATTGTCTTTCCTAACAAAGCGCAAATCATCCAAAATGCGTCCATCAGGCAAAACAACTTCTAAACCAAGACAAAGATCTCGCATATTACCATAAGCTAAAACAGCTGTTCCTCCGGCATTAGATGAAAGATTTCCTCCTATTTGACACGATCCTTCCGAACCCAAAGAAAGAGGAAATAAACGCTCCACTTCGTTCGCTTTTCTTTGTAAAATCTGTAAAATAACACCGGCCTCCACTACAGCGTAATTTCCTTCAAGATTAAGAAAACGAATCTGATTCAAACGCTCCATAGACAAAATAACGCTGCATCCACTATCATCTGGCTGCTGAGCTCCTACAAGACCTGTATTCCCCCCCTGAGGTACGATTGGTGTGCGTGTTTGACTGGCCAAATGCATAATAGATGAAACCTCTTTTGTAGAAGATGGCCGTAAAAGCAATGGTGTTTTTCCATGAAAAAGACCACGATCTTCTATCAAATGCGGTGCAATCACTGCTTGATCTGTGACAGCATGCATAGGACCGACAATGTTTCTAAAACGCTCAATCAAATTCTTCTCCATTCTTATTCCCCCTTTGGAGCTGCGGCACGTATTAAACGGTCATTAATAGCCTCACCTAATCCGTAAAATGGGATAGGCTCCACTGCAATACACCTCGCCTTAAATAGATCTAGCTGTTTCATATATTGAAAAAAATTAGACGCAGCCTCTTCCAATTGACCACTTTCACTAAGGTTTAAAACATAAATAGCATTTTCAACACCAGCAATACGCTGAGTTCCAAAGGCTAAAAGAACCTCACCATTTTCTACTGTCTGCGCATTCAAACGTACTAAACTATTAGGTGCGTAATGCGATTTTAACATGCCTGGTGCTTCAATAGCAGCCCACTGATTCATCCGTTTCAAAGATTTTGCTGCGACTTTTTCAATATCTTCAGCAATTACTCCCCCTGGACGCAAGAGATAAATATTTCCATCACAAACCTTAACAATCGTTGACTCAAGCCCTATTTTTGTTGGCCCATTATCAATAATTAAAGAAACTTTTTTTCCTAAAGAGTCGAATACAGATGCAGCTGATGTGGGACTAAGATACCCTGATTGATTTGCACTAGGAGCTGCTAAAGGTCGACCAAAATATTGAACAATTTCTGCAAAACCGCCATCTGGGAAACGAACAGCAAGTGTATTTAAGCCCGCTATTGTTAAAGGATGAATATTATGATGAGGTTTTAGGGGTAAAATTAATGTTAAAGGCCCTGGCCAAAATGCTTCCATCAATCGCCGTGAAAGAGCATCAATTTCCACGTAACATTCCGCCATCGTTATGCTACTTACGTGAGCAATAAGGGGGTTAAATTGCGGCCGCCCCTTTATAGCAAAAATAGAAGCCACGGCTTTCCCGTTCGTTGCATCACCAGCTAATCCATAAACAGTTTCTGTAGGCAAAACAACCAATTGACCTTTTTTTAGGATCTCAACAGCTTCTTTTATTGAATGACTATTAAGAGGCAGAATCGTCATGAAGTATCTTCTTTATAGTGTTTTAATCGGTGCAAAACTATAACGATGTAGTCCTATAATAGGCCCATATTCAGTAATAGCTGCACGATGAGCTACTGTTGCATAACCAACATGCTTTTCTAAACCATAACCCTGATAAACTTGCCCAGCATGTTCCATCATCCGATCACGCGTCACTTTAGCAATGATGGAAGCCGCTGCAATAGAAACTGAACGCTGATCACCTTTAACTAAAGCCTTCGCTGGACATGGCAAATAAGGAGGAATATCACACCCATCAATTAATGCATAATGAACAGGAACTGCAAGCCCCATAACACAACGTCGCATTGCCTCTAAAGTTGCTTTTCTAATATTAGACTGGTCAATCGCACGGGCACAAATACTAGCGATCGAAATCGCCAACGCACTCTGTAAAATCTCACAGTAAAGTCGATTACGCATCTGAACAGACAGTTTCTTTGAATCATTTACCCCATAAAGACTATGATCTTTATTCAAAATAACTGCTGCCGTTACCACCGGCCCTGCTAAAGGCCCGCGTCCAACTTCATCAACACCTGCTATATGAAAAAAACCTTGGTTCTGCAAATCCAATTCATACGAAAAATTGGGCTGAGGGGATAAATTAGACATATTTGGTACGTTACGAATATTACGAGACATACATCTATTTTTGCATTACTCTCCATTTTCTGCAAGTACCACAGAATAAATTGCTGCTCTCAACATCTTTAATAATTCTTGAACAAATGATTGTGATAAAAATAATCATGAATCCTTCTAGACGATTAGAAGATTGATCAACGATCTTAATCGCTTTTTTAAAAATTACTAAAGCAATCCGTTTCCTTTTACTCCATATTTGATATATATAAAATTAAAGTATCAGACAGCAAAGATAAAATTTATTAATCATTACTATAAAAAAACCTTATGACATCTTACTATGGAAATCTTCCTACAGTCATGATAGATTTAACAAACCAATCGGGATGCATCGATTTGATAAAAGCAGCTGCCTTCTGCGCTGCTTGCTGATCTTTAAAAATGCCAAAACAGGTCGCGCCCGACCCAGATATACGGGAAAAAAGAGACCCACTTTCATCAAGTGTAGACAAAACCTCAGCCAATTGAGGAGAAATTTTCAATGCAGGAATAAAAAGGTCATTACGTGTTTCTTGTAAAGCTTCAACTAATGAAGAGACCGTCTTTAAAGCCACCGGGTTAATTTTTAAAGGGGGATGATTGCGCTTTTCAAAAGCATTAAAAATAGTCTGTGTTGCAATTTTTTGACCATGATTAACGAGTACTATTGCAATAGAACAAGCCTCTTCTAGCCGTGTTACATCATTGCCAATTCCTTTAACAAAAAGCGGTTGCTGATATTCCAAAGCCAAAAGACACATTGGCACATCAGCACCAAGCGCTAAACTTATTTCCGCTAATTCTTCACAAGAACAATCTAACTTCCATTGCTGACGTAATATGTTTAAAATGCTAGCAGCATCACCAGATCCACCACCAATACCCGAAGCAACAGGCAACGTTTTCATGAGCTGAAAGAAAGAAGGCTTAGCACTTTTAGGAAATGTCTTGCGCATAAAATCACGTGCACGCACAGCCAGATTAATGGAATTACAAGAAAGCCCTTTAGCAAAAGGGCCTGTCAAAATAAAGCGATCTCTTTCACAAGGTGCATAGCTCAAACAATCACCGCTGAGACTAAAATAGACCAAACTTTCTAATAAATGATAACCATCAGTACGTTGCCCTACAATATGCAAAGCCAAATTCAACTTGATGGGTGTCAATACATGAAAATACCCTTCAAGTGAATCTTGCACTGTTGATATCATTGGACGTAATATTCACCTGTATAGGGATCATGCACTAATGTTCCTTTTGTTTTTTTGATATCTGTATATAAATGAACTTTCGTAGAGTCAGCACGCTGCAATATTCGCCGTAATTGATACTTAAATAAATAGCGCACATAGAAAACAGCAATACAAATCAAACTGAACAAAATAAGCCGTATCACTTAAATCTCTTCCCCACTTGCAACAATTTTTAAGAAAAATTATCAACCAATCAATAGTATATTCCTGGATGACATTCCAATCATAAACCATAACGCTGCCAAAGCGCCCGCTCTTCAGCTACCGTTAGAACATTATCAACCGCCAGATGGACCATATCAGCAGAAATCCCTGAAGGGGCTTTAGGTCCTAAAAGACTTTTGGAAGGAGAAATTAACTGAAGTTTTGCTTTATCACCAAATCTCTCTTTAATAACAGAGCGTACATCACCCAATCCATCAATTAAACCAAGTTCAATGCTTCTTTTCCCAGTCCAAAACATTCCTGTAAAAATATCCGGATCATCTGATAACTTCGATTCACGCCGCTCTTTGACCAAATCGATAAAAGTCTGGTGAACTTCAAGTTGTAAAGATTTTAGGTGATCAATACCCACCTTATTTTCTGACTGAAATGGATCTAATATAACTTTGTTTTTTCCTGCTGTATAAATACGGCGTTCTACTCCAATTTTCTTCAAAAGCTCAGGAAAGCCAAAAGAAGCTGAAACAACCCCAATTGAACCAACAATAGAAGTAACATCAGCAAAAATTTCATCCCCAGCACAAGCAATCATATAACCACCTGATGCAGCTACATCTTCAATAAATACAAAAACCTGTTTTTTCTTTTCATCTGCCAAATCGCGAATACGTTGAAATATAAGATGCGATTGTACAGAAGAACCACCGGGAGAATTAATAACAAGAGCAACAGCTGGCGCTCTCTTATCAGAAAAAGCCTTATCTAAAAGATCTGCACACCTACTAAGTGAAAGCGTACGCGCCATTAATGAAGTTGAATCCATAATCGTTCCATGAAGACGTACGACAGGAATATCAAGTGCACTAGAACGAAAATAACGTGGAATAAGGCGTTTAGCACAACCAATCAAAACAAAATATCCTTATAAGAAATTGATACAAAGAGAAAATTAACTTAAAGCATATAAAAACAGTCTGAATATAATAAATAAATCAGAAAATACAAGACATTATTTAAAAATTTCCCATAAACTTATATGCCCATTATTAATAGCATCAACCTGCGGTGAAAAAGCATGGCCATTTCCTTCATGCATAATCAATGCAGGTAATACAGATAAGGCCGTTTTACTTCCTCGTTTTGCGTAAAACAATATACGAATTGCAGCTGTTTCAGCACGAGAATGAACGGGAATGATACGTACATCACCAAAACGCCTCTTTAAAGCATGTAATATATCAGTGAGCGATTGTGGACGTGCAATTAACCCTAAATATCCACCTGGTTTCACAATTGCAGCAGCACTGCGTAACCAATTTTCAAACATCGCCTCAGGCATTACGTGCGCCTCATATTTTTGTCTATCGGGTGTTTTACGATCTGCAGAATTATTAAAAGGCGGATTCATGATCGCAAAATCAAAACTGTTATTGATTAACCCCGCCTCTATGCGTTCTTTACCTCTTAAAGTAACATCTGCTCCTAATAGGCAAACTCGGCTAGATAATTCTTCATTTTCTTTCAGTAAAAGCGTTTTTTGCGCATAAGATAACATAAAAGCTGACCGTTCAACTAATGTAACACGGGTTTCAAAACACCGCGAAGCTACTGCCAATCCTGCAGCACCAGCCCCGGCACCTAAATCAACAATTTTTCCTTTAAAGAGACTTGGAACCAAACCGGCTAACAACATAGCATCTACGCCAGAACGGTGACCATGTTCACGAGGTTGAACTAAGTAAAACCTCCCTCGGTGAAATTTATCAATTGTTTCATCACTATGTTTCGTTGCTCTATCCATTTACAGACCTAAAATTGCTTTCCATTATCTGTACTGCATTATCTACCTATACTGTTTACAAAACCGTTCTTTTTACTGCCTCGTTTAACAGATTTATAATAATTTTAGCCCTAAACGCAGAAAAATATTCTTTGTAAATACTATAAAAACTTCCACTTCAAGGCAGTATCAAAGACTTGAGTCAAAGCCAATCCCCTTTTATGTTACAAATTAAAGAATGGAATTTATATATGTTCATTTGCAATAATTTAGGAGCGAATACCTTGGGTGCCATTACAAAGCAGAATTATAAAAAAAACAATCAAATTTCTCTCCAACCCCTCATTAATCTTACAAAAGATGATATGGAATGTGCAAACCAGCTCATCATTTCTATGATTAAATCAAATATTGAAATGATTCCTGAAATTTGCAATCACCTTATTTCATCAGGTGGAAAGCGGTTGCGCCCAATGATCACATTAGCTGCCGCTCATATGTTTGGATATCAAGGTGATGAGCATATAAAACTCGCAACAGCAGTTGAATTTATGCATACAGCAACCTTATTACACGATGATGTGGTTGATGAAAGTAATCTACGACGCGGAAAATCCACCGCACGGATGATTTGGGGAAATCAAGCAAGCGTACTTGTTGGTGATTTTCTATTAGGGCAAGCCTTTAAAATGATGGTAGACGCTCGTTCAATAGAAGCACTCGCTATCTTATCAAATGCTGCAGCCACTATCGCTGAAGGAGAAGTGATGCAACTTGCTGCTGCAAATAATATAGAAAACGATATTTCAAATTATCTCAAAATTATTAACGCAAAAACAGCTGCACTTTTTTCAGCTGCCGCAGAAGTCGGACCAATCATTGCTGGTTATGGATGCGAAGAACGTTCTGCATTACGCAAATATGGCACATCATTAGGGTTAGCCTTCCAATTGATTGACGATGCACTAGATTATAGCGGAGACTCCCAATATTTAGGAAAAAATATAGGAGATGATTTTCGAGAAAAAAAAATTACCATGCCTGTTATTTTCTCATACATGAGGGGTGATGCTGTAGAAAAAGAATTTTGGAAACAAACCTTTAAAGACAGCAATTATAGTGATGAAACCTTTATACATGCGCAGTATTTAATGGAAAAATATGGCTGCATAACCGACACGATAAAGCATGCACGCATTTATGGACAACATGCAATCGGTGCCCTCTCTTCAATAAAGGACAGCCCTGCCAAAAGTGCACTGATTGAAGTCATCGATTTTTGTATCGCACGTGTAAACTGACTCTATAAAAATCGTAATATTACTTAACAAAATAATGAGATGAGGTATGGTTTAAAATTATACCTTCAAATTTTAAGAGGATTAACTCCATGCTCTGTGCAACAGCATCCCGCTTTTTTACTTTCTTCATGGCAGGAATTATGCTGATGCCATTACCCGCTTACAGCAACATTGGTGCAACTCTTAACATAAACTCATTTTCAGGTGCCTATTTAGCAGGACGCATTGCACGCTATGAAAACAAAATGGATTTTGTTATTAGCTATTTAAAACAAGCACTTGCCTACAATCCTGATGATATAGGAGTACAAAAAGAAATTTTTGAAGCAATGCTATCCGTAGGTATGTTTCAAGATGCTGTAAAACAAGCAAAAAAACTGAAAGCTCAAGATGTTACCAATCCCTTTATTTTTTTGACATTATCGATAGATAATTTCATCAAGAAAAATCACACGGACGCCAAACTGCTCCTGAAAACAAAAACATCTCCTCATATCAATAATCCGGCCTCTGATATAATAAGTGCATGGATTACCTTCGAGTCTGGAAATCACTCTCAAGCAATCGCTGATCTTGAAAAACTTCTAGGACCTGCCTGGTACAATCTTTTTATACATTACCATCTCGCACTGATGAGTGATCTTGCAAAACGTACGAAAGATGCAAAAAAATATTTCATTCAAGCATTAAACAACCAACAAGGAGCTATTGCAGCCCCTGATACCTACGAACGTATAATCATAGCTTACGCATCATTCTTATTGCGTCATAAAATGACTAGCAAAGCTATTGAGACTATACAAAATGGTGAAAAAATATTGTTAGGTCGAGAAGCACTTAAAAACATTCGGAAAAAGATTGAAAAAGGCACAAATCTAGAAAATCCAATTAAAACTCCTCAACAAGGAGCAGGTGAAGTTTTATATGGCTTTGGAACAGCCATCAATCGAAAAGACACAGCACATATCGCACGTATTTTCATACAATTATCTTTAGCTTTATACCCTCAAAATGAAGCGACAGTGTTCCAATTAGCAGATATCTCTGCCAAGATGAATGATACCAACCAAGCTATTAAATTGTATCGCGCTTTACCACCTCTCTCCCCTTATTATCGAGATAGCCAGATTCAGTTGGCGTTACTTCTCGCCAACAACAACCACAATGAAGCCATTAAGTTACTAACATCATTAGAAAAAAAAATCCCCAATGATCGCCATATTTTTATAGCGCTATCTGCTATTCATATGCAAGCAAACAACTTTGCTGAAACTGTTAAAGTTATCAATCGTGCTATAACAGGCATAACAGATTTTCAAAAAGATGATTGGAAACTTTTTTATCAGCGTGCTATTGCTTTTGAACATTTAAAACAATGGCCAAAGGCAGAAAATGACTTACGAAAAGCCCTTGAATTATTCCCTGATCAACCACAAGTGCTTAATTATCTAGGATACACACTTATTGAGCGTGATCAGAAACTCGAAGAATCTTTCCGCATGCTGCAAAAAGCCTCTAAATTACAATCGCAAAATAGTTATATTCTCGATTCTTTAGGATGGGCCTACTATAAACTTAAACAATATGATCGAGCTGTTGAAATATTAGAAACCGCCGTTAAATTTCTCCCTCAAGACCCAGTATTAAATGACCATTTAGGCGATGCCTACTGGCAAATTGGACGCAAACGTGAAGCAATATTTCAATGGAATCATGCAATTGATGGACAGCCAGAGAATTTAGAGAAAATCAAAGAAAAATTGAAATTTGGTTTGCAAAAAACAACAACGCTTGACCATAACCATACGAAATTATAGACAATGATTAAGAGTAAAATTATTTTAATATCCGTCAGCACATTCAATATTTAAGAGTACAAAGCGTGAACTTGTCTGAACATCTCAATCCTACACGTTCTTTTCAGGGACTTATTTTAACCTTGCAGAATTACTGGGCTCACTATGGATGTGCAATTTTGCAACCTTATGACATGGAAGTAGGTGCTGGAACTTTTCATCCAGCAACAACATTACGTTCATTAGGACCACGCCCCTGGAAAGCAGCTTATGTACAACCTTCCCGGCGTCCCACAGACGGACGATATGGTAAAAACCCAAATCGTTTACAGCATTATTATCAATTTCAAGTCATTATCAAACCCTCTCCCCCAAATCTACAAGAGCTTTACATCAATTCACTAAAAGCCATCGGTCTTGATACCAATCTTCATGATATTCGCTTTGTTGAAGATGATTGGGAAAGTCCAACACTTGGAGCTTGGGGGCTCGGATGGGAGTGTTGGTGTGATGGAATGGAAATCTCTCAATTTACTTATTTCCAAAAAGTTTGTGGTATCGAATGCGCTCCTGTTTCAGGAGAAATTACGTATGGACTTGAACGCCTGGCAATGTATATCCAAAGTGTCGATAACGTCTATGATCTTAACTTTAACGGCTTGGAGAGTGAAAACCGCATAAGTTATGGTGATATTTTTTTACAAGCAGAACAAGAATATTCACATTATAACTTTGAGTTTGCGAATACCAAACTTCTGCATCAGCATTTCATTGATGCAGAACGCGAATGTATTACACTTCTTGAGGCTGGGAAACCCAATAAAGAGAGTAATTTTCACCTATGTGTCTTACCAGCTTATGATCAATGTATTAAAGCAAGCCATATCTTTAATCTTTTGCAAGCACGTGGTGTTATTTCTGTAACTGAACGACAAAATTACATTCTCCGTGTCCGCGATCTTGCACGCCGTTGCGGTGAAGCCTTTTTATTAACTGAAGCTGGTACAATAAATGTTAAGGGAAAGTCCTAATGTCTGATCTTCTTTTAGAACTTTTCAGCGAAGAAATCCCTTCTCGTATGCAGCGTAAAGCAGCGGCAGATCTTAAAAAATGTGTTACCAATAAGCTTGTGGATGCCGGTTTAACCTATAAAGCCGCGTGTGAATATTGGACACCACGCCGCCTTACATTAGATATACGTGGTCTTTCTACAAAATCGCAAGATATCCACGAAGAACGGAAAGGTCCTAGTACGCAATCACCCCAGAAGATCATTGATGGCTTTTTGCGTGCTACAGGCCTCAATAATATTTCTGAAGCACACATTGCGCATGATAGCAAAAAAGGTGATTTTTATATCGCTAAAATTATTAAAAAAGGCCGTATAGCAGAAGACATTATTGCTGAAATTTTGCCTGATATTCTTCGTAACTTTCCATGGCCAAAATCAATGCGTTGGGGTGAAGATTCGGCCAAAAGTGAAGCGTTAAGATGGATCCGACCTTTACAAAATGTCCTTTGCGTTTTCGGACCTCAATGCGGTGAAACACACGTTATTCCATTTACAATAGGTTCCCTAAAAAGCAATAATTTAACCTATGGCCACCGTTTTTTAAGTGATGAAAAGCCTATCCAAATACGCCGCTTTGACGACTATATCGCCCAGCTTGAAGCGCATAAAGTCATTCTGGACGTAGAAAGACGGAAAAATATTATTTTAGTTGATGCCCAAAATCTCTGCTTTGCAAATGGTTTAGAACTGGTTGAAGATGACGCTCTCATAGAAGAGGTTGCAGGACTTGTTGAATGGCCTGTTGTCCTCATGGGAGATTTTGATAAAGCTTTTCTTGATATTCCTCCAGAAATTATTCGTTTAACCATTCGAACTAATCAAAAGTGCTTTGTAACCCGTAAACAAGGTGAGAAAACTAAACTCTCTAGCCATTTTATTCTTGTCTCTAATATTCTCGCAAACGATGAAGGTAAAGAAATTATCAAGGGTAACAGTAAAGTTGTACATGCTCGTCTTTCTGATGCATTGTATTTTTGGCAAAAAGATCAGTGTGATTTGTTGAACATCGTGGATTTAAAATCCTTTGCTGAAAAATTTGATCTTGATTTAAACAAACCTCTCGATCAACGAATTGCGAATCTTGATCGTTTAAATGTCACTTTTCATGCTAAATTAGGCACACAAGGTGAAAAAGTAGAACGGATTTCTGCTTTGGTACAAAAAATTGCATCTATAGTGCAAACAGACTCCACGTTAGCTAAACGAGCAGCGGCGCTTGCCAAAGCTGATTTACAAACAGAGATTGTCAACGAATTTCCTGAATTGCAAGGTTTTATAGGGAAAACATATGCACTCCTTCAGGGAGAAGATCCTCGTGTGGCTGAAGCAATCGAAGATCACTATAGACCTCTAGGACCAACAGATCGCATTCCACAAGAGCCCGTTGCTATAGCTGTTGCATTAGCCGATAAAATTGATACGCTAGTGGGTTTTTGGCTCATCAATGAAAAACCGACCAGTTCAAAAGATCCCTATGCATTAAGACGAGCTGCGTTAGGAGTCATAAGGCTCATTCTTTCACATAACTGCAAAATCAATCTTACATCATTGTTTCACCAAGCCATTAATATTTTTCTACAACAGAAAACTGAATATGCAGCATACCTAAAAGAATCTAAACAAACGCAAGATATACTTGCAAAAAAAATAGATGACATTTTATCAGATCTATTGTCCTTTTTACATGAACGCTTGAAAATTCATCTGAAAGATGAAGGAGTTCGCCATGACATTATTGAAGCAGTTTTAACCAAAAATGCTGATGACTTTTCATTAATTGTGCACCGCATTGAAGTGCTCACTTCTTTCATCAATACAAATAACGGTAATAATCTCTTAGTTGCTATAAAGCGTGCTGTAAACATTCTAGAGAATGAGAGCAAAAAAGGAAATGAATTCACAAGCACAATTAACCCAGAGATTTTTATTGAAGACGAAGAAAAACAGTTATATCAAGCAATCGTTGCAGCAGAAAAAAAAGTTAACGATCATATCAATACAACAGATTGGTTATCTGCACTTAATGTCTTAGCATCCCTCAAAGAACCTATTGATAATTTTTTCGAAAAAGTATTGGTAAATGACAAAAGTGCTGCTATTCGTACTAACCGCCTTGCTCTTCTTGAATTCATTCATACAATTACACAAGACATCGCAGATTTCTCAAAAATTATAATCTAAAGACTAAAAATTATTACAACTTTTTAATTAATAGACAACAATCTTTATACTGATTTATTGTTCTTTACATTAAATGCTAAACAAAACATGAAAGAACAACTTTTCCGTCAAACCCCAAACAATTTTTATCATAGATAATCATGTTTAATAAACTGATCAAAAATTAACAAATAACCAAAATTATACGTAAATGTGGGACAGACAAAAGTTAGAAACTTATGTAGGATCATCCACAAAAAACTCTAAAAAGATGTGGATTACAAATAATAGACCGACCCCATCAAGCCGTATCAATGAAGATTTGTCTTCACTTTAATAATAGACTCTTTAATTAGATCATCGGCTTTCTTACTATCTAATTCATTATTAATAATTGTACGTGCAGAAAAAATGACTAAATCGACAACAGATGAAGAAATTTCTTGAATCGCATTAGATTCTGCTTGAGCAATTTTTTGCTCTACTAATTTATTGCGATTTTTCACATATTCTTCCGTTTTCACGCGAGCTTCAGCAACAATAATTTCAGCTTCATGCTTAGCAGCAGTAATAATTTCTTGCACGTCTTTCTCTATTCCTGCACATTTTTTCTGATATTCAGCTAATATCTCCTGTGCTTCTTCACGAAGACGAAGAGCTTCATCAAGCTCACTTGCAATACGCTTTGCTCGCTCATCAAGACCACGTAGTGCCATAGCTGGAACTTTGAAATAGAATAGAAGTGCTAAAAACAGGATTAATCCAATAAAAGCCCAAAATGTATCAGTCATCCTTATGATCCTTGATTGTCTGCAGCTTTAACAGCCAGGCTAACAGATTCTTTATTGACTTCAACATCAATCAATTTTTTAACAATTTCAGGCACCACTTCTTCTGCAATTAAACCAATATTCTGCACAGCCTTATCTCGAATTTTTGCTATTTGACCTTCAGCATCTGCCAGTTTTTTGTCTAAACTTGTTTCAATTTCTTTTCGTTCTAGCTCAGTTTTTGCTTTAATTTCATCACTTGTCTTCTGAGTTATAGCATATGCCTGTAAACGAGCTTCTGCTAATTTACGCTCATAAACTTCAACAACAGTATCCGCTTCCTGTTTCATGAGCATTGCTCGATCTAAATCAGATGCAATACGATCCCGACGAGTTTCAATAGTATAGCCAATACGCGGCACAATCACACGAGCAATGAAAAAATAAAAGAAACCAAAAGAAATCACCAACCAAAAAAAGTGTGAACAAAAATGCGAAAAATCAAAAGGTGGAAACACACGATCCGCGTGCTCTAACGCATTTTCAACGCGCTCTATTAGCGCTTCAGAAGTTTGTGCATACGCACTGGAAACAAACATCCTACTTTATCCTTCAAACGACTCTCAAAGCTCTAAAACATGTGACACGCAACTAATTTTCTTGCTACTGAAAACTATATATGTCTGCTCTTCAAAAAAGAGCAGACATACCTTTTTGCAAATGATCAAACTGCGAAAAGAAGCAAAAGAGCTATAAGTAACGAAAAAATACCCAAAGCTTCTGTTACAGCAAAACCAAAAACCAAACGACCAAATTGGCTATCTGCTGCTGACGGATTACGTAGCGCACCAGAAAGATAGCTACCAAAAATATTACCAAGACCCAATGCTGTTCCAGCCATACCCAAACAGGCAAGACCAGCGCCAAGATATTTTGCTGCAAGTACTAATTCCATATTATTCTCCTTTGAAGCGAAATTGCATTGTTTGACGGAAATCCACCAATTTTATTAATGTCCTGGATGTACGGCATCATTGAGATACATACAGGTCAAAACCGTAAAGACATAAGCCTGAAGAAACGCTACTAAAAATTCAAGAGCAGTAATTGCTACAGTCATAATAAGTGGAAGAATTGAACCACCAACACCTATAAATCCTAACCCAACCATTGAAACAATAAAGCCAGAAAACACTTTGAGCGTGATGTGACCAGCAAGCATATTAGCAAAAAGACGAAGCGAAAGACTAATAGGGCGAGAGAAAAAAGAAATAACCTCTATTACCGTAACCAAAGGCAAAATCACGACAGGCACACCATTGGGCACAAACAATTTTAAAAAACCAAATCCGTGCTTGTAAAAACCACAACCAATTACTGTCAAGATCACCAACATCGCTAGCGAAAAAGTAATCATAATCTGAGAGGTAATCGTATAAAAATAAGGGAAAAGGCCTATAAAGTTAGCAACCAAAATAAAAACAAACAACGCAAAAACTAAAGGAAAAAACTTCATGCCCTGCACACCAGCAGATTCACGTAAAGTTGATGCCACAAACTCATATGCCATTTCAGAAATAGATTGCATCCGTGTTGGAACTAACCGACGACTTGACGATGAAATAAATAAAAATACTGAAGATAAAACAACTGTAGCAATTATAAAAAATGATACGTTTGTAAACGAAAAATCTATATTCCCTATGGAAACATTAATTAGCCGTGAAATCTCAAATTGATGAATAGGATCTGGAGCGTGTGACGTCACTTCAACCTCATATATCGGACTTACTAATTTCTTTATTTTGGCATAATACGCCGTGCTCTAATTGACTGGGAGTCATATATCCCACAAACCGAAGAATATTCAATATACCAGCAGCGAACCCAAGAAAAAGGAAAAACACTAACCCCCAAGGCAACGAACCTACTAATTTATCAAACATTAACCCCAACACAACACCGACAATAACACTAGCCAAAAACTCACTTGACAAATTAATAGCGCGTGCCACTCCATTTTGCAGTCCTTTGCTATCGCTCTCAGCTTCTTGTTTTTTGAACACTTCCTTGCGTATTAAAGACAACTCCAAATTCCGACTACGACATTCCAAATTGTCTGCCAAATTCTCTAAATGGAAAAAATCCTCTTGTTTTCGTTTTTCAGTCTCTCTTTGTGGCATGACAGGCCTATTGCCCTGCGCCATGATCAGCTCCCAATAACAAAGTAAAGTCAAAACACACTCTATAAAGTCTCACGCAGCATATTGTTACTGTATTTATTCGTCAAGTCAGCAAAAAGAGTCTACCCCAAAGATTTTTTCAATATCAACCCTAAATTTACGAGTACGTTCTGCAAATTGAAGTAACACAGAAAACATCTCTTTGCACAAAATATGATTAATCCTTATAGGTAATTTTTAAAAAACATTATCCAACAAACAATTAAGTCGATTTCTAAATCGGTTATTAAGTGTAAATTCTGTTAATTTAAAAAAATCAAAAATTACTTAAAAAAATGTCACTTTTTTGCGCTTCCTACAAAAGGATTATCAGATGTCCGCAACGATAATCGAATTGGGACACCTGGCATATCAAATGCATCGCGTAAGCCATTAGAAAGATAACGCAAATATGATTGAGGCATAACCTCTGGTCGTGAACAAGATATCATAAATCCAGGAGGGCGTGTCTTAATCTGCGTTATATATTTAACCTTAAGTCTACGCCCAGAAACCGCTGGTGGCGGATGACGTGTTACAACTGTTTCGAGCCAACGGTTGAGTTTTCCTGTAGAAACACGACGATTCCATATACGGTGAATCATCGTGATGTTTTCCATGAGCTTATCAATTCCTTGACCATATTGACCTGATAAAGGGATAGCTCTCAAACCATGAACTTGAGGAAGAAGACGAGCACATTTTTCATACAAATCAGTCAATATTTCCTGACAATTTTCAATAAGATCCCATTTATTAAAGGCAATAATAGGAACGCGTCCTTCACGAATCACAAGATCAACAATTTGTAGGTCCTGCTTTTCAAAAGGTGTAGTTGAATCAAAAACGATCACCACAACTTCTGTAAAACGGATTGCACGTAAAGTATCTGCAACAGAAAGCTTCTCTAACTTTCCTTGAATTTTTGATTTTCTACGCAAACCTGCCGTATCAAAGAGTTTTATATGATGACTACGCCATTCCCAATCTATAGAAATAGAATCACGCGTAACGCCTGCCTCTGGCCCTGTTAATAAACGATTCTTCCCCAACATACTATTAATGAGTGTCGATTTTCCTGTATTCGGACGACCGACAATGGCTATTCGAATAGGTGCACTTTCATCATAAATACACCCCTCTTCTTCTAGATCATCATCATGATCACCAACAGACGCAGACTGTATAATCGTATCTTCTTCTTTTTTATGATCAAAAGCTTTCTCTTGACCAATAGCATCCACAATTGCATCACGAAGATCCGAAAGACCTAAACCATGCTCAGCAGATATTGCACAAGGCTCCCCCAATCCCAATGACCATGCTTCATATTTTCCTTCTATCGCTGCTTTTGATTCAGATTTGTTAGCAACAAGCACAATTGGTTTTTCTGATTTACGCACCAAAGAAGCAAAATTAAAATCACTTGATGTTATCCCACTCTTTGCATCAAGCACAAACAAAATGAGATCTGCTTCATCGATAGCAACCTTTGTCTGAGAGCGCATACGACCTTCAAGTGTATGATCCTCAGCTTCTTCCAAACCAGCCGTGTCAATTACGTCAAAATACAGATCCTGGAACCTTGCAGCATGGATACGCCGATCACGTGTAACACCGGGATTATCATCAACCAGAGCTAATTTTTTTCCAACTAGACGATTAAATAAGGTTGACTTTCCAACATTAGGGCGACCCACTATAGCAATGGTAAGGCTCATCAAGTTATCCCTTATTCATCTTGCCTTCAGCTTGAATGAGTTCAAGCATAATTTTTGCTCGCTCAACTATTTTTATCCCTAAATTACCTTCTTCAGAAATTTTTTGAAAATAATAAATAGCTTCATCCATCTTATCAGCTTTGTAAGCAGCAAGGCCCAAAGCCTCTCTTGCAGATATGCGCATAGGATCAATATCATTTGCTATATCCTGAACACGTTTTTTAACATCATCCAATGTGCCTATATCAACCAAAATATAAGCTGCCCGAATTTTTGCTACTTTCTGCAAAATCTGCGGTGCCTTTTCATCAAATGCAACCGTGTCAAACATTTCTACTGCTCGAACAGCATCACCTTGTTCACTTAATAAAGAAGCTTCACGCAAACGAGCAAGAAAAGGATAACCTGCAAAATTAGATGCTTTAACAAGCTTTAACTGATTCATCGCCTGATCAAAATCATGTGAGTCCGCTAAACTAAGACTTTTTATAAATGTATCACCAATATTTCTAGCCTCATTCATTTTCTTATGGCTGTAAATTTGATAACCAACTATCGCTAATATAAAAATGATAGCTGCAACAATAACCAAAAAACCGTAACGTTTCAAAAAAGCATAGACCTTCTCCTGACGAAACTCTTCATTGACTTCATGAATAAAACTATCGTACGACATATATCTTACCTTGGAAAAAGTTTAACTTCTGCATTTTACGCATAATAGATTAAAATGATATCCTTAATAAATTAAAATCCTAAAATTAGTAAATTAACTCAAAATCAACATATATCCTCATATACGGACTTTTTACAATAACGCTCATTTAAAACCTTTACATAATCTCTCGATAAATATGCAATTTTAGTATCTTACTCCATAAAAAGATACACAACTCTCTGTCAATCATTGAAGATATGATAGCTCTCCAGATAATGAGCTTATATAGCAAATAATTAAGATTATGGTCAGTATAATTTTTTCTGTTATTATATTTTTTTGTACATACAGAAACTAGAAAAGATTGGTAACAGTTGATAGAAATTTGTTGCAAAAAATGTAGTTATTCTACCTGCAAAAGGAGACAGACAAATATCTCATTTGCGTGCCATATCTAAGCCTCTATAGTTTTTTAAAAGAAACTTATCTTACTCTACACATGTAGTTATAACATCGAAAGAAAAATAATGGTCAATTTTCATGATAAATATCAATACAACTATAAATACTGGCTAACCTGTATTGTTGGATTTGTTACAATTTTTGCCATCATAGTTATCGGTGTTTTTTATATGGCAAAACCCCACCTCGATAGCTTTGTAAAAAATGAGATCGCTCGCCATTCCATCAATGCAGAAAAATCCGAAGTCAGTATTATAGGAAAAGTTAATCTGACCAATGTCACTTTACCAACCCCAGAAAACGTATCTCTTAAGGTTGGTGCTATTTCAGGTCGCCCTCCTATCGCTTTTATTCCTGGCACTTTTACACTTTATGATGTTGATTTAAAATACAATGATATTCATCTACAAATCCCCCAAATTTCTATTAGTAATATATCCCTGAAAAACAAAGATGTCACAATTACATCCCGCATTTTGCAATCGCTTATGCGTGTAAACATCTCATCTATTAACGCTTCAGACATATTGATTTTTACTGAAAATACGAATAAACCAACTTCAAAATTTAACATAGCGAATTTTCAGCTTTCTGGTTTCAAAAATGGTCACATTCGCTCCATAAGTATCAAAAATGTAGTTGATCTTAACCATCCAGATTTTTCACCAACTTCTTTTGATAGTACAAAACAGATACATCTGAGCACCCAAAACAATAAAATACAAGCCTATGATATCGATGTCAGTTATCTCTACTCAATTATCTCCGGTAAAAATAATCCTGATGATCAAAGCAAAACCGTTATTGGTTCTATTGCACTCAAAGATATAATGATCGATATCTTTAAAGGAAAAGAAAAAAATGCTTCTTTTTCTCTTGGTGAACTCAAAATATCTGACCTAAAAATGAAACCTCTTGAAGAAACACCTGAGAAACTTATCAAAGCCTACCTGAACGCGAAAAAAATGAAAAATCAGGCAGCTCAAAAAGAAGCACAAAATGCCATTCTCAGAACAAGTATTTCAGCTATCACTTCGATCAATGCTCAAATAAATAAAGTAGATATTGACTTACCGCAGCTAATAACAACACTTAAATCGTTCCAAATAAAGTCAAACCAATGGCAACAACCTATACCAGAAAGCTTTCTAATTTCTCTTAATGATCTCTTAATTTCACCTAAAAAACCGGAACAAAAAAACTTAAGTTTTCTCCAAGATATGGGTTTTGAATACCTTGATATTTCAGGAAAAGTTAATGTTTTTTACGATGAAAAAAATCATGAGCTTCTTTTAAATGGAATATCCTTTAACATCAAAAACATTGGTTTTGGAGAAGTATCAGCTAAAATTGTTGATGTAGATAAAACGCTTTTTTCCGGTGAAAAAGAAAAAATCATTGCTGCTTCTCAAAATCTTGGTGTCACCGAAATTGATATGCGTTATACGGATTTTGGATTCATTGATAAGCTTTTTTCTTACCTTGCGCAAAATCTTGATGATGACAAATATGATCTCAAAGAAGAGCTTTATGATGATTTTTATCTCATCATAACCCAAAGCCCCAAAATATTACTAAAAAATCATAGTGACGTAGAAAATATTGCACAAGCCCTTGGTGATTTTGCTAAAAATCCGCAAACATTAAAAATTCAAATAACAGCAAAAGATAACAAAGGACTCACAGTAGATGATCTTCAAACGGCCTTACAAAATAATTTACCAGCTGTTCTTAGAAAAGTGAATCTAACTATAAAAAATGAACCATCTCATTAAAAAATATTATTGATTTTAAAATTGATAGCTCTCTTTATATAAATTTTAAAAAAGCTACCATTTCTCAAAAGAGTATTTATAACAAAAAATTATATTTAATGAGTCGATATTTGGAGTTATCTTATGTCTGATTTATCCTCAAATCGCTTACCTAATCGTGCTTCTCTTATCACGAATCGCGCATTTTCTGCTATTGAACGCTTTCTTCATATTGAAGCTATGAGTGGGGGGGTTCTTTTATTGGCTGCAGCTATTGCACTCATACTTGCTAACTCTAAATATACTTCCTTATATGAAGCCTTCTGGCATACACCTCTTGGCTTTAATTTCGGCTATTTCAACTTATCATGGGATTTACATTTTTGGGTCAATGACATTCTTATGACTGTCTTCTTCCTTGTCGCAGGGATGGAAATTCGGCGCGAAATTCATGAAGGCGCTCTTGCCAGCGTCAAACAAGCCATTTTGCCAATTGTTGCTGCAATAGGCGGAGTTTGTATTCCTGCTATTATTTACCTTAGCTTCAATTTCAATGGCGGACACATCTACGGTTGGGCTGTACCTACAGCTACTGATATCGCTTTTGCTTTAGGTATTCTTGCTCTTCTTGGCAAAGTTATTCCTTCTAATCTCCATATTATTCTCTTATCATTAGCAATTATTGACGATATCATGGCTGTTCTTATTATTGCTTTTTTCTATTCAACTAACCTGGATCCTAGTGGTTTAGCCATTGCAGCAGCAGGCATTGCTTTGGTATTCTTCTTTCAATGGATCAGCTTTGCATCAGCATGGCTCTATGTTTTACCCGGTGCCATTATTTGGTGGGGGCTCATGGTAACAGGCATTCATCCATCACTCGCTGGTGTAATTTTAGGTATGATGACTCCAGTTTTCCCTACCCGTAATCTTGTATCTCCCCTTACAACACTGAGTAACGCAATTCAAACTCTTCAAGAAAAAAATACCAACACAGATCTACACCATATCTCAACTACACTGAAAAAAATGCGTAAAGGACAACGCGATATAGTTGCACCTGTAATACGCATCCAAAAAGAACTACATCCATGGGTAGCATATGGTGTGATGCCAATTTTTGCCTTTGCTAATGCAGGAGTTAGCTTTGCAAATTTTGACCTTTCTTCTCATAAATCATTCTTGATTGTGCTCGGTATTATCATTGGTCTATGTATTGGTAAACCGCTTGGTATCCTTGTAGCTAGCTATTTAGCGGTCAAATCAGGTCTATGCCGCCTCCCTCCCCACGTAACATGGACAGGTATATTATTGATTGGATTTTTAGCAGGTATTGGCTTTACAATGTCTATCTTTGTTTCAATGCTTGCTTTCCAAGATATTGTGCAACTCAATTCTGCAAAAATCGGCGTCCTGTGCGGATCTGGTCTCTCTGCTCTTGCTGGTCTCGGATATGGACTTATTTATATCAAGAACAATAAAAAAACGCATAACAAACCTTGATATACTATCTTCTGCACCAAATCTTTGAACGGCTGTCTGGAAAAACCAGACAGCTTTTTCTTCATTCCTATACCAAACACAAAATACTCTCTAATAGAGTAGATAATTTCATCTCTTCAAAAAATAGATGACTCGCTGAAGATGAATATCAAGCCAGCGGAAAAATATTAAAAGGAATTAATCTTCGTCATCATATTGTTTGTTATTTGGCAAGCAATCCAATCAAAAAACTTCATAACTGAAAATACATATTCCATGCAGCTTTTTAGAGAACGCGTAAATACCACAATATTTTCTCCTGCTGCTCCTCGCAGATATTCATTTTATCCATTGTAATATGTTAAAGACATCATAAAGTATTTGAAATAAAAAACGCTTACCCTTTATCAAGGTCATAAACGGCATGCAACGTTCTCACAGCAAGTTCAGTATAAGCACTATCAATCAAAACAGAAATCTTAATTTCTGAAGTCGTGATCGCTTTAATATTAATCCCTTTTTCAGCTAAAGCTTTAAATGCTGTGGCCGCAACACCTGCATGGCTGCGCATTCCAATACCAACGACAGAAACTTTTGCAAGATCGCTTGCAAACTGAATAACATCAAATCCAATCTCTTTATGATTTTTCTTAAGAAGAGCAACCGCCCTCTCTACATCCGCTGATGGAACAGTAAAAGTCATATCAGTTTTTGAACCATCTTCAGAAATATTCTGTACAATCATATCAACATTGATACGCGCTTCAGCTAAAGGACCAAAAATTGCTGCAGAAATACCTGGACGATCCGAAAATCGACGGAGAGAAATTTGCGCTTCATCTTTAGCAAAAGCAATACCAGTCACATTCTGTTGTTCCACGATCTCATCCTCATCGCAAATAAGTGTTCCAGAAGAATTAATTGGATCACACATGCCTAGAGCATCAGGATCCTCAAAACTTGAACGCACGAAAGTACGAACTTTATGAACCATAGCAAGTTCAACAGAACGAACTTGCAAAACTTTTGCTCCAAGAGAAGCCAGTTCAAGCATTTCTTCAAAAGAGACTTTTGATAAGCGGCGTGTTTTAGGCTCAACTCTTGGATCAGTTGTATAAACACCATCAACATCTGTATAAATATCACAGCGATCAGCCTGCAAAATCGCTGCCACTGCAACAGCGCTCGTATCCGATCCACCGCGTCCCAAAGTGGAGATGCGATTATCTGAAGAGATCCCTTGAAAGCCAGCAATAACCGCTACCTGATTTTCCTGAAAACCTTGTATCAAAAAAGATTTATTAATATCTACAATCCGTGCACTACCATGTGCATTATCCGTTCGAATCGGGATTTGCCAACCAAGCCACGAACGAGCATTCACCCCTATTTCTTGGAGCGCTAAAGCCAATAAACCTGCCGTCACCTGTTCGCCAGAAGAAACGATTACATCATATTCACGAGCATCATATATCGGTGAAATATCGCGTGTCCATTGAACAAGCTCATTAGTTTTTCCAGCCATTGCTGATACAACGACAGCAACTTCATTGCCCGCATTGACTTCTCTTTTGACATGTCGTGCAACATTTTGAATACGTTCAACATTTGCTACAGATGTCCCACCAAATTTCATGACAATACGCGCCATTTACAACACTCTTACGTTTCTTATTTAAACGACAGTCAGAATAAGACTTATACCGTATCAAACCACTTTTGTGACATAACCAATATCTATAACTTTCGCAAGTCCAGGACACTCACACTAATTTTCTTGACTTTAGAAACAATCCATCTGACTTAATATTAAAAATAAAAGGAGAGCGATATGATAAATAAAACTCGCACTACAGTTGATCAGAGTGAAATTGATCATTTTTCGCGCATTGCTGCTGAATGGTGGAATCCGCAAGGGAAATTTCGACCACTTCATAAATTCAATCCAACACGCCTTGCTTACATTAAAGAAAAAATTTGTCTAGCGTTTGATCGAAATCCTTTTTCACTTGCACCCTTTGATGGTCTAAAAATTCTTGATATTGGCTGTGGAGGTGGCCTATTATGTGAACCTATGGCGCGTCTTGGAGCTACCATCATAGGAGCTGATGCTGCACAAAACAATATTGAAGTAGCAAAAATCCACGCTACTCAAAGCGGCCTTTCAATTGATTATCGTGCTACTACCGCGGAAAAACTGGCAGATGAAGGAGAAAAGTTTGACATCATCCTTAATATGGAAATTGTCGAACATGTTGCTGATGTTGATCTTTTCATATCAGCAACGGCTAAAATGCTTAAACCACAAGGACTTATGTTTATTGCAACACTCAACCGTACATGGAAATCTTGGGGATTAGCCATTGTAGGTGCTGAATACATCTTACGTTGGCTTCCCAAAGGAACGCATGATTATAAAAAATTTTTGAAGCCTCAAGAACTTAAAAAGTTACTCTTAACAAATTCCCTGAAGGTTATTGACGAACTTGGCATCACTTATAATCCACTCAATGATAGTTGGAATCGTTCAAAAGATATGGATGTCAATTACGTGCTTCTTGTAAAACGAATTTCAATAGACGATTGTAACAAATAATTATTGAGCACTGTTTAGTAAAGAATCGAGTTTTCCCTCAGCATCTAACGCATGAAGATCATCACAGCCCCCGACATGGTAATCACCTATAAAAATTTGCGGAAATGTATTGCGTCCATTTGCCCGCTTTACCATTTCTTGACGAAGCGAAGTTGATGCATCAATATCTGTATATTTAATGCCTTTTTTATCAAGCAACATACGTGCTTTTGTGCAATAAGGACAATTAGGACGCGTATAAAGTGTTACTTCTTTCATAATGTTCTCCATTTTATATAATCAATTTTTTATCAGCTCTTAAGAATGAGGTATGGTAGAAATATCTTTTAATACGCGTGAAAATGTTAATACGTCAACCTGTCGCGCGCCCGCACGTTTTAATGTTGCAGCAGCAATGGTCACTGTTACACCTGTTGTTAAAACATCATCAACCAGCAAGATAGAACATCCCTTCATACGTTTTTTGATTTTACGAGGCACTGAAAAAGCATTCTGAACGTTAAATTTTCGTTCTCTCGCAGATAAACCAACCTGTGGACGTGTATGCCGACAACGAACGAGCCAACCAGGCTTAAATTGTTTTTTCTGTTTTGCTGCAATATAACGAGCAAGCTCTGCAGATTGATTATAACGCCGCCAGAAAAAACGACGAAAATGCAATGGAATCGGAATAATGATATCACAATCATCAATAATCTCACGCCCCGCAAACACCATCCAATTAGCCATAAACTGTGCTAGTTCCGCGCGATCACCATATTTTAATCTTATTGTTAAAGTTCGTGCTAACCCTTTATGAGCAATAGCTGAACGCACGCGCGAAAAAGGATAAGAAGTTTGAAGAGCTTCACCACTTAAAAAGCCATCTCCCATATCACAAGCAAAAGGAATCCCCATAATAGGGCAATAGGGCTTTGTGATAAATTGAAGATCTTTCCAACAATCAGCACAGATCGTTCCATGAGCAGAAACAATTACTTTGCAGCCAGGACACGTCGGTGGATACACAACAGCCATCAAGCGCTGAATAAACTTACCCAATACCCCTCCATAATTTAAAGAAACTCTTCCCATTCACATCATTAATTTATTCTGTTATACTGCCTGATACAAGATAATTTCTTAGATGCTTTTAAAGCTAAAATTTTACTTCTTGATGATCTTTGAATCTTCTGTAAAGCTATTTTCTTTTCCTTTTATATCATAAACTTGATATAGCATGTATAAGAAATATCCCATCTAAAATATATGATTTTATATGCTAAACAATATGTCGTATCCTTTAATTTTTGATCATATGTGTATTGAACAATTCCGCAAACGTGCTTTCAAAAAAGCACAAAAAGGGAGCGATTTTTTACTGTCTTATGTGGTTGAAGATCTTTATAAACGTTTAAGTACTGTTGATCGCCAATTTACACTAGCCTTAGATTTACATAGCCATACGGGCCTCGCTGTAGAAGCTTTAAACAAATCTAATAAAATCCACTCTATAGAACGGGTTGAAACTGATATACTCTACCAGAGTCACAGTAAAAAATTTCATTTGCGTCAACGAGAATTTCTTAATTTTCCTAAACATTATTGTGATCTTATAATTTCACTTCTCTCACTACAGCTAACCAATGATACCCCTGGTGTTCTCAATCAAATAAAAAATATCCTTAAACCAGATGGCTTATTTCTTGCTGTTATGGCTGGAGCTGGAACATTAGAAGAATTACGCAAAAGTCTTTTTCAAACTGAAATGGAAATGTATGGCGGGGTTAGCCCAAGAATCTATCCCTTTGCTGATATTCGTGATGTGGGAGCTATTCTACAACGTGCTGGTTTTGCCATGCCTGTTGTAGATGTCGAAGACATCACTGTACGTTATAATACAATGTTTGATCTTATGCATGACCTTAAAGCTATGGGAATGCAAAATGCCCTTATTAATCGTTCGCGACGCCCTGTATCCAAACGTTTTTTTCTTCACGCTGCTGAAATCTACGCGCAACAATTTAGCGATCCTGACGGCCGTATTCGTGCACATTTCTCCTTTATCTGGTTATCTGGTTGGGCTCCTGATCCCAATCAACAAAAACCCATGCGACCTGGCTCAGCTCAAATATCTCTTGCAGATGTCTTTAAAAAACAGACAAAATAAAAATTAAGTCTTAAGACGCAAATTATTTTTCAAAAATGCTTTTATCCGTTACCCGTAACATCTGGCTTGTCATAGTTCCGGCTAACATTGAACCATTAACGTTAAGAGCTGTACGCCCCATATCAATTAACGGCTCGATAGACATAACAACAGCGACTAAAGCAACAGGAAGCCCCATAATTGGCAAAACAATCAATGCAGCAAAAACAGCACCACCACCAACACCAGCAACACCGATGGAACTCAATGTTACAACACCTACAAGAGTGATAATCCACATGGGATCAAGTGGATCAATACCAACAGATGGTGCTATCATCGTGGCAAGCATCGCTGGATAAAGGCCTGCGCAACCATTTTGCCCAATTGTTGCCCCCAGAGACGCTGCAAAACCTGCAATCGACTGAGGAACACCTACCCACTGTGTTTGCGCTTCAATATTTAAAGGAATACTCGCCGTGCTTGAACGACTACTAAAAGCAAATGTCAAAACAGGAAAAACTTTCTTGAAAAAACTCAACGGATTAATGCCCGATATACTAAGCAAAATAGCGTGCACTCCAAACATAAGGACAATAGCAACATAAGAAGCAATAGAAAAAATCAATAATTTTAGAATATCTGCAACATTTGAGGTTGCCCCTACCTTAGTCATAAGAGCAAAAATACCATAAGGTGTTAAATGAATCACAATACGCACTAACCGCATAACCCAAGATTGCATAATCTGAATTAATGAAAGAGCTTGCTCCCCTTTATCTAGATCATCCTTTTTTAAAATAATAGCTGCAGCACCTAAAAAAGCTGAAAAAATGACTACACTAATGATTGATGTAGGCCTAGCTCCTGCTAACTCAGCAAATGGATTTTTAGGAATAAACGATAAAATCAGCTTTGGCACACTTATATCCCCAAATTGAGCAATATGCCGCCCAAGAATAGCGGATACATCTTCCCCTCCATCCACTAAACCATTTGCTGTTAATCCAAAAACGTTAACAACTAAGATGCCAACCAATGCTGAAAGACTAGTCGTAAAGAGCAATATTGAAATTGTCATTATACTAATTTTGCTAGCACCATAAGAAGAATGCAAATGTGCTACTGCTGAAATGATAGAGATGGAAATCAGTGGCATAACAATCATTTGCAATAACAATATATAGCCATCTCCAACAATATTAAACCATTCAACAGATTTTAATAGAATAAATTCACTCTCTCCGTAAACAAATTGCAAAATGCTACCAAAAATTAAGCCAATAACAAGGCTCATTATAACACGCAGTGCAAAGCTTAATTTTATTTTCTTACTTTGAAAAAGTAAAAACAAAAACATAGTAAATAAAAATAAATTAATAAAAACATTCAACATAATTTTTTATTCCTAATATTATTAAGCTTTATTTTAATAAAATAATTTATTAACAAAAATTAATTTGTAATATATACTTAAAACAATTTTACTAAATAATTATTTTATTAAATTTATATAATAAAAATGATTTTTTTATCCATTAATATCCAATTAAAAAAGATAAAATTACATTTTAATGTAAAAAATACTGAGTAAATTATAGTAAAAATTAAACAGTTACTTAAATTCTTTGATCAAAATCATACTGATCTTTTTTAAACAAAGGTCTATCTTAAGCCTTCTTTATAGAAAAGATTGAATGCAGCAAGTACATATCAATATTTTGCTTTTGCATATAGACATTTAAAGAAGAAAATTTTTTAATACTTCAACTAACGGCTTATCTGCATCAGGCATAGAATATTGATCAAAGTCGCTTATGAAAACCCATTGTAAATTTTGTCCTTCTCGTCCTTGAGGAATACCCTCATAACGACGGCAAATATAAAATGGCATTAATAAATGAAACTTTTCATAACTATAACTTGCAAATGTCAAAGGATGTAGATCATTTGGTTGAACGTAAATGCCAAGCTCTTCCTCTAATTCACGAATTAATGATGCTTCAGGTGTTTCACCCTGCTCAATTTTTCCACCAGGAAACTCCCATAAACCAGCCAGTGATTTTCCCTGAGGTCGTTTGGCGAGCAATATCCGATTATCTTGATCTAATAATGCACACGCAACAACAAGAAGAAGCAAGCTTTTTGTACACATACTAATTTCCAACAATCCTAACTTCTTCTACGTCCCTCACTTAAAACGAAAAATCTAAACATTCAATATCTTAAAAGAGCATATAGAAACTCAATATTTGAATTTATGCTTTCATTAATTAACTTCTGTAATTGCCGTTAATTTCGACATACTCTTTCGTCAAATCACAAGACCAAACCGTTGCCTTACTACTTCCAAGACCAATATCAACACGAATCGTAATATGTTGACCTTTCATGTAAGCACCAACCGTCTCTTCACTATAATCAGGATCACGTTCTCCATTTACGGCTACACGATGTTCACCAAACCAAATTGTCAATAAATCACGATCTGCTTCAACACCTGCTTTACCAACTGCCATCACCACCCGACCCCAATTGGCATCTTCACCAGCAATGGCTGTTTTGACAAGTGGTGAATTTGCAATTGATAAAGCAATGGTCTTAGCAGCACTATCCGTTGTAGCACCTGTTACATTAACCTCAATTAAATGGCGAGCACCCTCACCATCACAGATAACTTGTAATGCAAGCTCTCTCAAAAGATCACTTAATTGCTTTGCAAAGACCTCATAACGCGGATCAGATCGGCTTGTCAGACAAGGAAGGCTCCCTTTTGCTTTCCCTGTTGCAAACATCATCAACGTATCTGATGTTGACGTATCGCTATCAACAGTAATTGAATTAAAAGAGCCCTGAACCCCCTCTGACAACATGGATTGCAGTATATCTGAAGAAATTGCTGCATCACTCACCACAAAAGAAAGCATTGTCGCCATATCTGGAGCGATCATACCAGCACCTTTTGCGATCCCATTGATGATAACAGGCTCTCCTCCAAAATCAAATTTACGTGTTGCAAATTTGGGAAATGTATCTGTCGTCATAATAGCTTTTGCAGCTTCTAGCCAATTTCCCTCTTTTGCCATAGCTGCCATATCCGGCAACAAATTCAAAAAACAAGACTCATCCATTGGCTCACCAATAACACCAGTAGAAGCCAAAAAAATCTCATTTTCTTTAACTTTCAAAATATTTGCTGCAGCATTGATGATTGCTTTTGTTGTTGTTCTTCCTTTATGTCCTGTAAAAGCATTTGCATTCCCAGAATTTACAACAATCCCTCTAGCAGCTCCATGAGAAAGGGATGCACGACAATGATCCACAGAAGCAGATGGACATTTTGAACGCGTAAAAACACCTGCCACATTTGCTGGTTCATCAAAAATGATAAAGAGGAGATCTATACGATTTTTATATTTAATCCCGGCTTCAGCCGTTGCTATTCGCACACCAGATAATGGTGGAAGATCCTGTATCGTTTTTGGATACAAAGATAATCCCTTTACAGCCATTACATGCTCTCCCATCCAAATCAATAAGGTTTAATGGAAATCCATGCCACCGCTGAGTTTTTTTGAAAAAACAAGCAAACTAAGCAGTTTAGATTAAAAATACATTATTCTTCTTCATCAGGAGAAGAACCCGGTAGAGATTCACCATTTTCATTAAAAGATTGCATAAGTTCCGCAACCCTAGAATCAGGATATTTTACATCTATCTTACTGCGCAAATCAGCGATCAGCTTCTGATAACGATCCTTTATAATCTGTGCACGCAATACTTCCTTAGAATCATCAAATTCAGGAGGTTGCTTCAGACGACGATCTTCTACCTTAATGATATGCCAACCAAATGGGCTTTCAACGGGATTTTTAGTGTATTCACCAACTTTCAAACTAAATGCAGCATCCTCAAAGGGTTTAACCATTTGGCCGTAACTAAAATAACCAAGATCACCACCAACAGCAGCAGAACCATCTGTTGAATCTTTTTTGGCAATATTTTCAAAATTTTCACCTTTTTTCAAACGCTTAATAATCGCTTCTGCTTCTTTCTTCGTTTTAACTAAAATATGACGCGCCTTCACTTCATCTTCTTTTGGCAGAGCTGCAACTTCCTTATCATACAGAATTTTTAAATCACCATCTGTAATCTTATCAACAACCATCTGTTTAAAATAAAGCTGCTGAAGAATATTATCGCGCATAACAGCCATACGTTTATCATAAGCTTCTGTTTTATGAATATTTTCTTGAATAGCCGCTTTAGCAAGCACTTGCATATCCAAATAGGCCCTTAATACTGTTATACGGCGTTGTTCATCAGGAATGCGGACTAAATTAGGATTAATTTCAAGTGCCAATTCATCTAACTGCCCTGCTGTAATATTCTTTCCATCAATAGTTGCCATAACATGAGAGGGATCAACAGGTTTTTCAGAAGATTCTTCTAAGCTATTCAAATCATTCTGTGCAACTTTCACATGATCCTGAGCAATGGCCCACAAACTCGTACCCATCAATAAAGCTGATGTTAAAAAAAACGTAGTAAATTTGAATTGCATAAATACACTCCTTAAATATGCTCAGGATCTCAAGTTTCTTTACCATAGCACTTTAAGCTTTAAAATGATAAAATTAACAGTTTTATTCAAAAGGTAGAAAATTTGTCCTTCTATCTCATCATATAAATCATATAGATAATGCCCAACGTAGTAACTTAGAAGATGCTGTTATTATACCCTAATTTATTCCACACTCTATCAACCAGAAAGAATTACTAAAGTTGACACAATGCACTTAGCCCCTTATCTCTAACTAAAAACAACGTACCAGAAAAGATGACGACATCGCTTCTAATCGTATAAAATACCTTAGAAAGCACAAAAATGAGTTTAGTATATGAATCAACTAATAGCAGTGATAATAAATCAGAGAAAGGACCAGAGATGGTCAGTTTAAGCATCATTGCACGTAAACTCTTTGGATCAGCTCGTGAGAGTCATATCAAAAGACTTCGCCAAAAATCTTTACAAATTAGTGCTTTGGAAAAACACTTCCAAAAGTTAAGTGATGGAGAACTTTATCAAAAAACCAATGAGTTTCGTCAGCGATTAACTGATGGAGAAACGATTGATTCGCTCTTACCGGAAGCCTTTGCAACTGTTCGTGAAGCAGCAAAGCGTGTTTACGACATGCGTCCTTTCGATGTACAGCTCATTGGTGGAATGGTTTTGCATAACAGAGGCATTGCTGAAATGCGTACTGGTGAAGGCAAAACATTAATGGCAACCTTACCAGTTTATCTCAATGCATTAGAAGGAAAAGGTGTTCATGTCGTTACAGTGAATGATTATCTTGCTAATCGTGATGCTGAAGCAATGGGAAAAATCTACAGTTTTCTAGGTTTAACAACGGGTGTAATTTTACATAATCTTGATACTGATGCCCGCCGAGCAGCTTACGCATGTGATATCACTTATGCGACCAATAATGAATTAGGTTTTGATTATCTACGTGATAATATGACCTTTGACCGTAGTCAGATGGTCCAACGCGGACATCATTATGCAATTATCGATGAAGTTGATTCAATTCTCATTGATGAAGCCCGAACTCCGCTTATTATTTCTGGTCCTTTGGAGGATCGCACGGATTTCTATAATCTCATTAATACATTTATTCCTAACCTCACACCAGAGGATTACGAAATAGATGAAAAACAAAAAACAACAACCTTTACCGAAATCGGTACCGAGAAAATTGAAACAATGCTCAAACAAGCTGGGCATCTTAAAAATGATAGTCTCTACGATATCGAAAATGTTGCTATTGTTCACCATGTTAACAATGCTTTAAAAGCCCATAAGCTATTTGTCCGTGACAAAGATTACATTGTTCGCGATGGCGAAATTGTTATTATTGATGAATTTACAGGCCGTATGATGCCAGGACGGCGTTATTCCGAAGGCTTACACCAAGCGTTGGAAGCTAAAGAGCATGTCGCTATTCAACCAGAAAATCAAACATTAGCTTCTATCACTTTCCAAAATTATTTCCGTATGTATGAAAAGCTATCTGGTATGACCGGAACTGCTATAACAGAAGCGGAAGAATTTAGCAATATCTATGGTCTTGAAGTTGTTGAAATCCCTACAAATCTTCCAGTACAACGTCTTGATGAAGATGATGAAATTTATCGAACAACAGAAGAGAAATACCGTGCGATTGTGCATGATATTCGTCAAGCACATGAAAAAGGACAGCCTATCCTTGTTGGCACAACTTCTATTGAAAAATCAGAGCAATTGGCAGAACGCCTGCGAAAAGAAGGTATTACTGATTTTAAAGTTTTGAATGCTCGCTACCACGAACAAGAAGCGTATATTGTTGCGCAAGCTGGCGTACCTGGAGCATTAACCATCGCAACGAACATGGCAGGCCGTGGAACTGACATACAGCTTGGTGGAAATATCGAGATGCGAATCCGACAAGAATTACAGGATATTCCTGAAGGACCAGAACGAATTGCTAAAATTGAAAAAATTAAGCAAGACATTCAGAAACTTAAAGAAAAATCGTTAGCAGCTGGTGGTCTTTATGTCCTTGCTACTGAACGCCATGAAAGCCGTCGCATTGATAACCAGCTCCGTGGCCGCTCTGGCCGCCAAGGTGATCCTGGTCGCTCAAAATTCTTTCTCTCTCTTCAAGATGATCTCATGCGTATCTTCGGTTCTGACCGTATGGATGGCATATTGCAAAAACTTGGATTAAAAGAAAATGAAGCTATTATCCACCCATGGATCAATAAAGCGCTTGAAAAAGCCCAAAAAAAGGTCGAAGCACGAAATTTCGAAATTCGTAAAAATCTTTTAAAATATGACGATGTGATGAATGATCAGCGCAAAGTCATTTTTGAGCAGCGTATGGAAATCATGAATGCAGAAAATCTAACTGACATGATAATTGAAATGCGCAATGACATCATTGAAGATCTGATAGAAACTCATATCCCGTCTGGAACATATTCTGAAAAATGGAATGCAAAAGCTTTACAAAATGAACTGCATCAATGCTTTAATCTTGAACTTCCGGTAGAAGAGTGGGTCAAAGAAGATGGAATTTCTGAACAGCAAATCCTTGAGCGTATATTAGACGCTGTTACAAAATTTGAAAATGAACGCACTGAGCACTACAATCCAGAACTGATGATCTATTTCCATAAAGCTATATTACTCAAAACAATTGATACACTGTGGCGTGAGCATCTAATTAATTTGGACCATTTACGCTCTATCATTGGCTTTCGTGGTTATGCACAACGAGATCCACTTAATGAATACAAAACAGAAGCATTCGAACTCTTTCAAACTATGCTCAAAAATTTACGTAGAGATGTCATTTCTAAACTGATGTCTTTCGAGATTGTTCAGCAACCTTTAGAATCAACAATGCCTCAAGAAATGTACACTAAACATTCCACATCTCATAATACAGATGAAAAAGATGGTATTTTATGGGCACAAATGCAGAACAATACTGAGGTCTCTGATCCGATAAAACGTAATCCCGGTGATTCATTTACATGGAAAAAAGTTGGACGTAATGAGCTTTGTCCCTGCGGCTCAAGCAAAAAATACAAACATTGTCACGGGTCTTTCATCCCTAAAATGGACAGTTAAGTAGACAGTTAAAATGGATAAAAAGCAAGGTTATGAACAAACATTGCAGGCTTCAGGTCTAAGAATAACACGTCAAAGGCGCATTATCCTTGATATTTTGGCCTATACAGATGATCATCCCAATGCGTTTGAAATTTTTCAGCGTACTCATAAAATAGATTCTAGTATTTCGTTATCCACTGTTTATCGCACAATGAAAATATTAGAATTAAATGGAACCATTCATCGCCATGCCTTTAATGGCGGTCCATCTCGTTTCGAGCAAGCAGATGGCGAGCACCATGATCATCTTATTGACATAGATACAGGACAAATTATTGAATTTCAGTCTGATATTATTGAAAATATACAAAAAGAGATTGCTCATTCTCTCGGCTATGACGTGATCCATCATCGTCTTGAACTTTATGGGAAAAAACGGAATTCCTAAATTGATGATTTTATGTACATAACTAAGAAATTTCTCAAAAAAAATTACACTTTTTGCAAATTCCAACTAAAAACTTTATAGTTTTTATTGGCAAGAGCGTTTTTCTTCTTTATCAAGCTTCTATCATACAGTGATATGACATTGTCGACTGCTCTATAATAGAATTAAAATTAATATTGTCATGGTTTTTTTATCGCAAGATCGTATGAAGCAAATTGAAAAACGCTTCGAAATCATCGAAAGCCAAATGGCTCAAAATCCTAATGCTGAAACTTATGTAAAATTAGCTTCTGAATATGCGGAACTACAACAGATTGTCACTCCGATCCGAACATTAAACGCTCTTTATAAAGAAGTAACAGAGCTCGAGGCTATGGCCAGCACAGTACAAATAGACGCAGATATGTATGCCCTTGCGCAGGAAGAGCTCATATTATTACGTCAAAAAATTGAACAGCTCGAGCAAGAAATCCAAATTCTTCTTTTACCCAAAGATATTGCTGATGAAAAAAGCGCTATTATTGAAATTCGAGCAGGAACTGGTGGATCAGAAGCTGCACTTTTTGCTGGTGATCTTTTTCGTATGTATGAACGCTATGCCAATGCCCATAAATGGAAAGTTGAAATTGTTTCATTAAGTGATAGTGAAGTTGGTGGATATAAGGAAATTATTGCAACTATTTCAGGAAAAGGCGTATTTTCTAAACTTAAATTTGAATCAGGTGTTCACCGTGTACAACGGGTTCCTGAAACAGAAACAAGCGGACGTATCCATACATCAGCTGCTACCGTTGCAGTCCTGCCAGAAGCTGAAGAAATCGATATCGAAATTCGCCCAGAAGATATTCGCATCGACACAATGCGTGCCTCTGGTGCTGGTGGACAGCACGTCAATACAACAGATTCAGCTGTTCGTATTACTCATATTCCAACAGGAATTATGGTTGTACAAGCAGAAAAATCACAACACCAAAATCGAGCACGTGCACTCCAAATTTTACGCTCACGCTTATTCGATATTGAACGACAAAAAGCAGAAAGTGAACGCTCAGCGTCCCGTAAAACTCAAGTTGGTTCCGGTGATCGGTCAGAACGTATTCGCACCTATAATTTTCCGCAAGGACGTGTCACTGATCATCGAATTAATCTTACTTTATATAAACTCGATCGTATCATGGAAGGAGATCTTGACGGGCTTATTAACCCGCTTATTTCTAATCACCAAACAGCTCTTCTGACTGAAATAAATGATAACGCATGAGCAATCATTCTCTCAATCATGTTATTCGGAAAACACGAGAAAAATTACAAGATCAAGGAGTTTCTGAAGCTAATCTTGACACAAAACTTCTTGTTGAATGGGTAACAAGCACAAGCACTATTGATAGAATTCTTCAACCGGACATGTGCCTATCTTCTCAACAGATTGCACAATTAGAAAAAGCCATAAAACGGCGTATTTCTGGTGAACCTACTCATCGTATTATTGGAACACGAGAATTTTATAGCATATCATTCGCTTTATCTAAAGAAACTCTAGAACCGCGCCCTGATACAGAAATACTCATTGATCTTGTTTTGCCAATTCTCAAGAAAAAAGTAAAAAAATCAGGAAAAGCAACATTACTGGATATGGGAACAGGAACTGGTGCCATTGCTATTGCAATTCTTAAACAAGTGGTTCAAACCTGTGCCGTAGCGGTTGACATTGCAGAAGATGCTTTAAAAACAGCAACACAAAATGCAAAGAATGCAGATGTTTTACATCGCTTTACTCCCTTGCTTAGCAACTGGTTTGATACTGTTACAGGTCAATTTGATCTGATTATTTCTAATCCCCCCTATATTCCAGAAAAAGATATCCCAAACCTTGCAAAAGAAGTGCGCCAATATGACCCATTGCGCGCACTCATTGGCGGAAAAGATGGCCTTGATTTCTACCGAAAACTTGCTGATGAATCAGCAACGTATCTGAAAAAAGAAGGTTACATAGCTGTTGAAATTGGCTATTCTCAAAAAAAAGAAGTCCGCGACTTGTTTGAAAAAAATGGATTTAAATGTTTGAAAATACGTGATGATCTTAGCGGTATACCACGCGCAATTCTCTTTTCATTGAATACTTAAAATTCCCAATCTTCATCTGTCGTTGCAACTGCTTTTCCAATAACATAAGAAGAGCCTGAACCTGAAAAAAAGTCATGATTTTCATCAGAGTTAGGCGATAAAGCTGCCAAAATGGCAGGATTAACTCGGCAAACTTCAGATGGGAAAAGGGACTCAAAACCCAAATTCATTAATGCCTTATTCGCATTATAATGAAGAAAAACCTTAACATCTTCTGTCAATCCAAGAGCATCATAGAGATCTTCTGTATACTTACATTCAATATTGTAAAGATCAAACAACATATTGAAAGTAAAATCCTTCATCTCTTGTTTTTGGGCTTCATTAAGTTTCGCAAATCCTAATTGAAATTTATAGCCAATATAATAACCATGTATGGCTTCATCACGAATAATAAGCCGAATTAAATCAGCTGTATTGGTTAGCTTAGCGCGACTTGACCAATACATAGGTAAATAAAAACCAGAATAGAATAAAAAGCTTTCCAGAAAGGTCGAAGCGATCTTTTTCTTTAACGGATCATTCGCTTCATAATGCTCAAGAACTAACTTTGCCTTTTTCTGCAAATAAGCATTCTCTTCTGACCATCTAAAAGCATCATCAACATCTACTGTCAAACATAAAGTCGAAAAAATTGAAGAATAAGAACGTGCATGCACTGCTTCCATAAAAGCAATATTTGTCAAAATAGCTTCCTCATGCTCCGTTACAGCATCAGCCATAAGCGAAACAGCTCCCACAGTATTTTGAACTGTATCAAGTAAAGTTAACCCTGTAAAAACACGAATTGTTAGCTTTTTTTCTTCCTCTGTCAGGCTTTCCCATGAAGGAATATCATTAGAAAGAGGAACCTTCTCAGGTAACCAAAAATTCCCCGTTAAACGATTCCAAACTTCAAGATCTTTTTCATCATGCAACTTATTCCAATTGACCGCGCGGACAACAGGATTTTTCGTTGTAATTTGTGTCATTATGGTCATCTCCTACAAGCTGCACGAAACACAGCCTTCAACTTCTGTTCCGCTTAACGCCTTTTGCCGCAACCGTATATAATAAATACTCTTTATGCCCTTTTTCCATGCATAAATTTGTGCACGATTAATATCACGCGTCGTCGCTGTATCAGGAAAAAACAAAGTTAATGAAAGACCTTGATCAACATGCTGTGTAGCCGCTGCATAAGTATCGATAATTTTTTCAGGACCAATCTCATAAGCATCCTGATAAAAATCTAAATTTGTATTATCCATATAAGGAGCAGGATAATAAACACGTCCAATTTTACCCTCTTTGCGAATTTCAATTTTTGAGGCAATGGGATGGATAGAAGAAGTTGCGTAATTGATATAGGAAATCGACCCTGTAGGCGGTACAGCCTGAAGATTGCGATTATAAAGTCCATATTTAACAATCGATTCCTTAAGTTTTTTCCAATCCTCTTGAGTTGGAATAAGTATATTGTTACGTGCAAAAATCTCTTGCACAAGCAGGAATTGTGGTCTCCACTCTTTCTTAATATATTTTTCGAAAAAACAGCCATCTGCGTAAGATGAATTTTCAAATCCTGCAAACTTTTTCTGACGTTCGCGTGCAATCAAATTAGAAGCACGCAATGCATGATACGTTACTGTATAAAAATAGATATTGGTGAAATCAATCGCCTCTGGCGAGCCATAATAGATCTTTTCACGTGCTAAAAAACCATGCAAATTCATTTGCCCCAAGCCAATCGCGTGACTTTCAGCATTCCCTTTTGCAATAGAAGGCACACAAGCAATATTACTCATATCAGAAACAGCTGTAAGAGCATGAACAGCTGTTTCCACAGTGCGCCCCAAATCACCACCATCCATTACTTTTGCAATATTCATTGACCCAAGATTACAGGAAATATCGCTTCCAACAGTACGATAACCCAAATCTGTTTCTAATTCACTTGCCTCATTTATTTGCAAAATTTCTGAACATAAATTGCTCATATTAATGCGTCCTGCTACAGGATTAGCGCGATTAGCTGTATCTTCAAACAAAATATACGGATAACCTGATTCAAATTGAATTTCTGCTAATGTTTGGAAAAAAACACGAGCACTTATTTTCTTCTTACGGATTTTTGGATTATCAACAAAAGATCGATAATGCTCTGTCAAAGAAATATCACTAAAAGGTTTTCCTACAACCCGCTCAATATCATAAGGTGAAAATAGATACATATCCTCATTATTACGTGCAAGTTCAAAAGTAATATCAGGAATAACGACACCAAGCGAAAGAGTTTTGATTCTTACTTTTTCATCAGCATTTTCACGCTTTGTATCCAAAAATTTCATAATATCTAAATGATGAGCATGCAGATAAACAGCGCCAGCCCCCTGCCGTGCACCAAGTTGATTAGCATAAGAAAATGAATCTTCTAACAATTTCATTACGGGTAAAATACCCGATGACTGATTTTCTATTTGTTTGATTGGCGCCCCTGTTTCCCGCAAATTAGTTAGACAAAGTGCAACCCCCCCTCCACGCTTTGAAAGTTGCAAAGCTGAATTAATTGAACGACCAATCGATTCCATATTGTCTTCAACCCGCAATAAAAAACATGACACCAATTCACCTCGTTGCTTTTTTCCTGCATTTAAAAATGTTGGTGTTGCAGGTTGAAACCGTCCTGTCATAATTTCATCTACACAGCTTTCAGCAAAATCTTTATTTCCTTGTGCTAAGTATAAAGCGACAAGACAAACACGATCCTCATAACGCTCAAGATAACGAGTTCCATCAAAAGTCTTTAGCGTGTAACTTGTATAATATTTAAATGCACCTAAAAAAGTAGGAAAACGAAACTTAAATGCGTAAGCGCGTTTAAAAAGCCTTTTGATAAAAGAAAAATCATAAAGCTCAAATAATGCCTTCTCATAATACCCTTCCTCTATCAGGTAATCTATTTTTTCCTTTAGATTATGGAAAAAAACCGTATTTTGATTAATATGCTGGAGAAAATACTGCCGTGCGGCACGTTTATCCATATCAAATTGAATATGACCATTTTCATCATAAAGGTTAAGCATCGCATTCAGCGCATGATAGTCTGTGATTTGATCTGGCTTTTGCAGCCCTTCCGTACCTACCGTTTCCAAAACTTTTCTAATCCCTTTTTAACACAAATAACATCTTCGTCAGTTCCACGCAGCTCAAAATTATAGAGACAGGGCACAGAACATTTTTCAGCGATGATTTTGCTTGCTAAACTATAATTACAACCGAAATTACGGTTCCCACCACCAATAACACCACACATCAATTTGCGATTTTCAACCTCATTAAGAAAATGAATAACCGGCTTTGGAACAGCCTTCCTCCCCTTACCATCTGCATAAGTAGGAACAACCAAAACATAAGGCTCATAAACTAATGCAGATGATACTTTCTTATCAATTTTGAAAAGCCGTTGACCAAGCTGAGAAACAAAATGTTCAGTATTACCCGTTGCACTCGAATAATAAACAATCAGCCCCATTAACTACAAAGACCATCAATCATATCTGGTCTAAAACCTGACCAATGATTCTCGCCACACACAACTACAGGAACCTGACGATACCCCAAAGATTGCACAAAATTATAGGCTTGTTCATCACAAGAAATATCAACGATACGATAATCAATACCCTTAGCATCAAAGGCGCGATAAGTAGCATTGCACTGAACACAAGACGGCTTGCTATAAATAGTAACAGGCATTCTCTTCAACTTTCATATTCTAAAAAATAACCAAAAATAAAGAATTAACTCTTATGATTACAAAAATACTTAGGATCTAATTGACCACAGATACTTAAAAAAGATAAAAATCGTATGCGAAAATACGCGCAGTTATGTTTCGGTTACAATAATACACAAACCTCTAAACATAACCTCAATCACTATCCCTCTCACGCAAATAACCAAAAATTATCGACACAAAATAAGCACATATCGACATTTGACCTCCTTTTATTGTTTTTCAAAAACAAACCCAATGAAAAGGTACACTATCTTCACGGCTTCTCTTTAGTCCTTTATTTTGATTTTTTGCATTCAAAACAGGCTTTAACTCACAAACACCGAATAAAATCCTCCCAAATAGACATTTTAGTAGAATTTTTATCCTGTATACTTACTTCATACACTTTTCTGTTTGCTATTAGATCGTAGAAGCAGTTTGGATCTCAAATAAGACACGCTACACTCTTCAATGACTTGCATTTATTTGGAATCATAAATCATTCTGACACTATATATGGTATACATACATGATATAGCGTGCAAGAAAAATTCAAATGCTATCTTTAATTTTCCACTATCTTACCATTGCTACACACAACTCCCTAAAAATACGAAAGGTAGAACACTTTATTGACAAATGTAACTATATAACATAACCTTTTATATATAATAACAAGATGGTATCCATGATGGACTTGCATTTCGACAATGTAACACTAGGTTATGCAAATAAAATAATAATTAAAAAGTTTTCAGCAAAGATCACAGCGCATTCATTAGTTGCGATAACGGGTGATAATGGTTCTGGAAAATCTACACTCCTGAAATCCATTGCTGGATTAATGAAACCGATCAGTGGAAAAATTACAAAAACAACACAAAGCCGTATAGCCTACCTTGCCCAGCAATGCGATATTGATCGAACATTTCCAATTAATGTAGAAGCACTCATAAAAACAGGGTTATGGTATTTTTGTGGATTGTTAAAAAATCAGCGCCCTTATCAATACAAAATTCACAATGCACTAGAAATGGTTGGCCTCACAGAATTAGCTCACTATTCACTTAATGAATTATCAAGTGGCCAACTACAACGAGCCCTTTTTGCGCGCATTATTGTGCAGGATTCTGATATTATATTGCTTGATGAACCTTTTAATGGTGTAGATCTCAATACTCAAAAAGACCTTCTTGCACTCATTGCTCATTGGCAAAAACAAGGCCGAACAATTCTCATAGCACTTCATGATTCCTGCATGGTTCAAAAACATTTTCCTCAAATGATTCAGATCAACAAACAATGTGCTTGTTATGGAGAAACTACACAGTTCTTCAAAGCTAACAACCACGAGATTATGCAGCCTGCTATACACAGCTTTTTTCCTATCGATCTACAGAATCTTACTTTCAATGCTTGTAATGAAATTGGATCATCATAAATGTATAGTCTTTTCTTTTCTCCTTTTATTGATTTCCAATTTATGCAAACCGCTTTAATGGCTTCGATTCTATTGGCAATCAGCGCTTGCCCTATTGGCGTACTTTTAGTGTTGCGTGGTATGAGTTTAACGGGCGATGCCATATCTCACGCCATTCTTCCTGGTGTTGCTACCTCTTTTCTTTTTTTTGGACTCTCTCTCATACCCATGACGATCGGTGGTATCTTAGCTGGCCTCCTTGTTGCACTAGCAACTGCCTTGATTTCACGAAATAGTTTTCAAAAAGAAGATGCATCCATGGCAGTTTTCTATCTTATTGCGCTAGCAGCAGGTGTCATTATTATTTCACTCAAAGGATCAATGATTGATCTGCTCCATCTTTTATTTGGTTCAATACTTGCTATCGATGTACAAACCCTTTGGCTCATTGCTGCTATAACAATAATAACAGTGAGCAGTCTATGCATTTTCTGGCGCGCTTTTGTCATAGAAAGCCTTGATCCTTTGTTTTTTAGATCATTTTCTCCACTAGGAAAATATATGCACATATTATTGCTTAAACTTATGGTGTTTAATTTGGTTAGTGGTTTTCAATCTCTCGGAACATTATTGTCTATTGGCATGATGATGATTCCAGCTATCACAGCCCGTTTTTGGTTTTCACATCTAAGCTCTATTTGTGTATTCTCTGTCATTTTGGGAATAATTTCTAGTACATTTGGTCTATTAGTTTCTTTTCATATGTCACTTCCCTCTGGTCCTGCTATCATTATGGTTGCAGGATTTATGTATCTTCTTTCTTGCCTCATAAGCCCACGCGGCCTCATTATAACATGGTTCCCTCGCTTATTTTACTCTTCCCCCTCATTATAAGGTAATCATTATGAAAAAATTTGTTAAACCATTCATTCTGCTAGGTCTTTTTTCACTTTTTTCCCCATTCACATTTTCTGCTACTGCACACGACAAGATAAAAGTTGTTGTAAGTTTTTCTATTCTTGCAGATTTAGTCAAAAATGTAGGAGGTGATCATATTGTAATGACAACTCTTGTTGGTCCTAATGCTAATATTCACATGTATGAACCAACCCCCCGTGATGCAAAGGCTTTAAGAAACGCTCATATTATTTTTATCAATGGACTATATTTAGAAAATTTTATTCATCGACTAATCGCAGCAAATAGCACAAAAGCACCTCTAATCGTAGCCAGTGCTAACATTTCTCTTCCTCAGATCGAAAAACACACGCATGATACAGAACACCACATGCACGATACAGGACATAATCATATGCACAGCGATGTTGATCCACACGCTTGGCAAACTATCCCTAACGTTAAAATTTATGTCAAAAATATTGCAACTGCCTTCTGTGAAATCGATCAACAATCATGTGACAGCTATAATAAAAATGCTAGCGCCTATATCCACAAACTAAATGCCGTACAAACAATCATCACAACACAAATTTCTGCCATTCCAGAAGATAAGCGTACGATTATCACATCTCATGATGCCTTTGGCTATTTTGCCCATGAATACGGTTTCACCATATTGGCTCCTGAAAGTGTTTCAACAGAGGTCGAAGTCACCGCAGCAGATGTCGCTAAACTAATTAAACAAATTAAAGCCAACAAAGCGTCTGCAATATTTATTGAAAATATCTCTAATCCCCGTTTGATAAAGCAAATTTCAAAAGAAACGGGCATTAAAATTGGCGGTACTCTCTACTCCGATGCATTATCAGAAAAAAATGGCCCCGCTGCCACTTATCTTGATATGATACAATACAATGTAAATACGATTATCAACTCAATAACAAAAGATTAAAACATGTATTATGATATAACTGGAATACCAATAATATCTTAAAAGCAATAAATAAGGATACTATTTTGTTCTCTTGCTCACCCCTTATAACTCCTCTTTTTACATTATCTCGGCTTTTCTCTATGAGTGTGTAATTACGTTTGTCGACATACGATCACCATAACAATAGTAAAATTGATAGGTACACACAAATCGTTTGACCTTTTCATGGTTCACGTTTAAATGGGCTATATTGGAAATAGAGCTATCATGATATACTCATCGGTAACACTATAAATTTTGGCAAAACAGTGTTCTATCAATCCATAAGGGGTGAATTATGAACCGTTTTTATCTTTTCGCGGTAGCGTTTGTAATTTCTATGACTGCATCAGCAATGGTTTTTGCAAAAACAACAATTAGCTTTTGGCACTCTATGAGTGGTGATCTAGGAAAACAAACTGAAGATTTGATTCATGCTTTTAATGAAAGCCAATCTGACTATACAGTTGTTTCTTCATTTCGTGGCGAATATGAGGAAACTATGGTCTCACTTATTGCTGCCTTTCGCGGAAAACAACAACCAGTTCTTGCCCAAATTTATGAAATCGGTACATCTACTATGATGGCTGCAAAAGGTGCTATTTATCCAATTTATCAGCTTAGTGCTGACACGGGACAAAAATTTGATTTTTCAGACTATTTACCAGCTATCAGCAACTATTACTCTGATGTTCAGGGACGAATGTTCTCTATGCCATTCAACGCTTCAACACCTCTTCTTTTTTATAATAAAGATATTTTTAAAAAAGCTGGACTTGATCCAGAACAACCACCAAAAACATGGAAAGATATCGAAAATTTTTCAAAAAAAATTATTGATAGCAAAGTAGCAAGTTGTGGTTTTACAATGGCTTATGCTGCTCAATGGATTGGCCTAGAAAATTTTTCAGCATTTCACAATATTCCCTTCGGAACAAAAAACAATGGCTTAGGTGGACTTGATGCGGAATTGACGATCAATGGGCCCTTGCAAATACGTATGTGGACTGATCTCAAAAAATGGTCAGATCAAGGTATTTTTTATTATGGTGGCCCAGCTGGAGCATTAGATTCAGGACCGATGTTTATGGCACAAAATTGTGCAATCTTTATACAATCTTCAGGATCACTTGGTGGCATTGTTTCGGAAGCGCAATTTAATGTAGGTTTTGGCATGTTGCCTTACTATTCTGATGTAAAAAATACACCACAAAATTCTATTGTTGGTGGTGCTTCTATTTGGGTTTTAAGAGGTCATACAGCTGAGGAATACGCAGGTGCAGCAGCTTTCCTTAAATTCCTTTCAAGAGCAGATAATCAAGTAAAATGGCATCAGACAACAGGCTACCTTCCAATTACAAAAACAGCTTATGAACTGAGTAAACGACAAAATTTCTATGATAAAAATCTAGGTGCAGATATTGCCATTCGACAAATCAATTTAAACCCACCAACAGCTAACTCAAAGGGAATAAGATTTGGTAATTTACCGCAAATTCGTTCTATTCTTGATCAAGAATTAGAAGCTGTTCTTAGTGGCTTTAAAACACCCACAAATGGATTAAATACAGCGGTTAAACGTGGAAATAGACTCTTACGTGAATTTGAAAAGGCCAACTATTAATTTCATAATTGTCGTTAAATATGAAAAACTTGACCAAAAAAACAAGTTTTTCAATCCTTTTGTACATACTTTAACGCCTCTTATTAAAGAGCATTGAAAATGCAAGAAAAATCTGCATATTTTAAAAATAGTTTACTCCCTTATTGGCTACTTTTTCCTCAGCTTTTTATTATTCTCCTGTTTTTTATCTGGCCTGCAGTGCAAGCAATAAAATCTTCTTTTGAACGCGAGGACCCCTTTGGTTTTACAACAACTTTTATTGGCTTTGAAAATTACGCAACAGTCTTATCTGATCCTTCTTATATAAAATCACTTCTCACAACTATAATATTTTCTACCTCTGTTACTTTTGTTGCGATGTCAATATCGCTTCTTTTAGCTGTCTCCGTTGATCGTGTGATCCGCTCAAAAAAAGTTTATACTATCCTTTTACTTTGGCCCTATGCAGTTGCTCCTGTGTTAGCAGGAATATTATGGTTATTTATTTTTCATCCAACTATTGGAATTTTTCCTGTTATCCTTGAAAAAATAGGAATTATATGGAACCATCGCATCAATGGAACGCATGCAATGATCCTTATTGTGATTGCTGCAAGTTGGCAACAAATCTCTTACAATTTTCTCTTTTTTCTTGCTGGACTTCAATCTATTCCGCGTTCTCAAATAGAAGCAGCAGCAATTGATGGAGCTACCCCTTTTAAGCGGTTTTGGACCGTAATCTTCCCACAAATTTCACCGACAAGCTTCTTCCTTCTCGTTGTCAATATCAATCATGCCATGTTCGATACATTTGGGATTATTGATAACATAACCTCTGGAGGACCTGCGCGTGCAACAAATACACTTGTCTACAAAGTCTATGACGACGGTTTCAGAAATCATATAATTGGTGCGTCAGCAGCACAATCAACACTATTAATGCTGATGGTTATTGTCTTAACATTTATCCAGTTTCGCTGGATCGAACGTCGCATACAATATTAAGAGAAAAATCATGGTTGAAAATCGTCCTTTTTTGACATTTCTGACTCATCTCATCCTCATTCTCGGTATTATCATTATTTTTTTTCCAGTTTATGTTGCGATTATCGCCTCAACCCATAATTCAATTGCATTTAGTACCGGCACACTTCCTCTTCTCCCAGGACAATATAGTTTCGAAAATTATAAAACTATCTTTGGTGATGGCATTGTACAACTCGGCCTTCCTCGCCTTTGGCCACTTTTAATGAACTCATTTATTATGGCTATTGGTATTAGTATTGGAAAAATTATTATTTCTCTTTTCTCTGCTTATGCAATCGTCTATATGCGCTTCCCTTTCCGCAAAACGGCATTTGCTCTCATTTTCATTACATTGATGCTCCCCATCGAAGTGCGCATCATTCCAACATACACAGTGGTCGCACAGCTAGGAATGATCAATACTTATGGTGGAATTATTATTCCATTGATCGCATCAGCAACCGCTACATTCCTGTTTCGTCAATTTTTTCTGACTGTTCCTGACGAACTTTTAGAAGCTGCGCGTATGGATGGTGCAGGACCGTTCAAATTTTTCAAAGATATTCTCTTGCCTCTTAGCAAAAGTAATATTGCCTCTTTATTTATCATTATGTTCATTTATGGATGGATACAGTATCTCTGGCCTCTTATTGTAACAACAGATAAAAATCACCAAACCATTCTTATTATTCTGAAACAGCTCGTGGTAGAGTCACTTCAACATAATCCTCAATGGAATATCCTTATGGCAGTATCGGTTGTTGCTATGATACCACCTGTTTTAATCGTCATTTGTATGCATCGGCTTTTTATTAAAGGCCTTATCGAAACGGAGAAATAACCGTGGCTACAATCCAATTATTGAATATAAAAAAGCAATATGACAATGACATTTTGGTTATTAATGATTTAAACTTAACTGTTGCCGATAGCGAATTTCTTGTCATTGTTGGCCCTTCAGGATGTGGAAAATCAACCTTATTACGCATCATCGCTGGACTTGAAAAAGTCACCTCAGGTGAACTCTATATTGATAATGAGCTTATCAATAATCGTGAACCAGCAGACCGTGATATTGCTATGGTCTTTCAAAATTACGCACTTTATCCACATATGACAGTACGTGGGAACCTGGAATATGGCCTCAAAAATCGTAAAACACCAAAAGAAGACATTAATAAGCGTATTGCACATGTTGCAAAACTTTTGGAAATAGAGCCATTTCTTGACCGTAAACCACGACAATTATCAGGAGGACAACGCCAACGTGTCGCAATGGGACGAGTTATTGTTCGCGAGCCACGCGTTTTTCTCTTTGATGAACCACTGTCAAATCTTGATGCAAAATTGCGTGCTCACATGTGTATTGAGATTAAAAAACTACAGCGTTCATTAAAAACGACTAGCCTTTACGTTACTCATGACCAACTAGAAGCTATGACATTAGCAGATAAAATGGTTGTTATGAATAAGGGGACTATCGAACAAATTGGAACCCCAATGGAAATTTATGATTGCCCTAAAACAATTTTTGTTGCGGATTTTATTGGCTCCCCTCCTATTAATTTTCTTGATCGTCAAGCTCTAGAAAAACACTTAGGCAATTTATTTTTTTGCAGCAAAGACACTGATATTTTAGCATTTAGACCAGAAGCAATCTTGTTAGGAGAATATCCAGACAAAGGTCCTATCTTTCACACGCAAATTGAATTCATTAAGCCTATAGGCACAGGTTGTCATGTTTTAACACGTTGGAATGATATCCTCTTTACCGTTGATATAAAGGAGCGCTTAACGAGTGATTATGGACAAAAATTAAACTTCACTGTCACATATCAAAATTTTCATACTTTTAACAAAAAAACTGGGAACCGTACATAACCAAAAAAGTTAAATTGGAATCTAAGAACTTTATCAATGACTAAATTTGCTTGTTTGTTCTTTTTTTGTGATCAAAATAGTCATTATATTTCAACAAAAATGATAGACAGATTTTCACCTTTGTGAACGCAATTGCAAAGCAAGATCGGGTTGGTCTGTTGTGATGTAATGCACAGGCATATCAAGCCAATGCGACAAACGCGCTGGCCCATTTATTGTCCATACACCGACAGTAAAACCAGCATCCAGTGCAGATTCAACAAAATCTTGCGATACAATTGAGCCATCTAAACTCAGATCAGAATACCCTAATTTTTTCCACCAAGAAAAACAGTGTAACATATCACCTTCAAAGCAATCAATACATGGTCCTGACGATATTCCTTCTTCTATAAAAGGGCGTAGACTAACAGCATCAAAACTAATGGCTGAAACACGGTCTACTAAACCTCGGCTCTTAATTAATTCCAGTGCTTTTTGAGACAAAATATATTCACGATCAACGTTACCATATGTTTTAATTTCAAGATGAAGAGCAACATTCGTTGGCACTAAAAGGTCAAGCAATTCTTCTAATAAAGGAGGAGATTCAGGACTTCCCTTTACACGGATTTGTTTGCGCATTTCATTATCCATATCGTGAATATATCCTGTTTGCCCGACCAATTGTTCAAGATGAAAATCATGAAATACAACCACTTCACCACTTTTTAGGAGATGAACATCACATTCAATTTCATCAACTCCCAATGCAATTGCATGACGAAAAGCCGAAAGTGTATTTTCAGAATAGAGATGAGCTCCACCACGATGCGCAACAATTTTCGGTTTAAGCATATATAATTTCACACTTCAAAATCTTAAATTCTATCCATTGAAATAAAATAAGACTGTGATTTGAATAACCACCATCAAATTCCACAACAATCTTTTTCAGATAATTGTTCTTTTTTATCAACCAATTTAAATGCAAAGTTCTAGATAATTCTGCATTCTTAAACACTTACACTTTATCATTCCCACTCAATAGTGCCAGGAGGCTTTGAAGTTATGTCATAAACAACGCGATTGATACCCCGAACTTCATTAATAATACGAGCTGCTGTCTTGCTTAAAAAATCCATATCGTGCGGATAAAAATCAGCAGTCATACCATCTATAGATGTTACAGCGCGAAGAGCACAAACAAACTCATACGTGCGTCCATCACCCATAACACCAACAGTTTGAACAGGAAGGAGAAGAGCAAAAGCCTGCCAAATTTTATCATAAAGCCCAGCTTTACGAATTTCATCAAGGTAAATAGCATCCGCTTTACGTAAAATTTCTAACTTTTCACGTGTAACCGTACCTGGACACCGAATTGCTAGACCAGGCCCTGGGAAAGGATGGCGTTTAATAAACTCTTCAGGCAAACCTAATTCTCTCCCTAAGGAGCGGACATCATCCTTAAATAGTTCACGTAACGGCTCCAGAAGTTTCATATTCATCCGTTCCGGCAATCCTCCTACATTATGATGGCTTTTAATCGTTATTGCTTCACCAATAGCCGAAACACTTTCAATAACATCTGGGTAAAGCGTTCCTTGTGCTAAAAACTCTGCACCACCTATTTTTTTGGTTTCTTCTTCAAAAACCTCAATAAAAAGATGACCTATCGTTTTGCGTTTTTTCTCTGGATCTGTCTCACCTTCCAACGCATTGATAAACATATCGGCAGCATTAACGTGAATAAGCTCTATATTATAATTATCACGAAATAATTTGAGAACTTCTTCTGCTTCATTTTTACGTATTAACCCATGATCTACAAAAATGCACGTCAGTTGATCTCCTATTGCTTCATGAAGCAATACAGCTGTAACGGATGAATCAACACCACCGGAAAGACCGCAGATCACACGATTTTTTCCAACTTTCTCACGTATCGTAGCAATCGCCTGATCACGATAAGCAGCCATTGACCAATTATTTTTAATCCCAGATATTTTACAGACAAAATTTTGCAAAAGTTTTGCACCATCTGGTGTATGAACAACTTCAGGATGAAACTGCACTGCATAAAAATTTCTCTTTTCATCAGCAATAGCAGCATAAGGAGCACCCTTTGATGTTCCGATAACACAAAAACCTTCCGGCAAAGCCGTCACTCGATCGCCATGACTCATCCAAACTTGTTGAGATGATCCTTTTTCCCACACACCATCAAAAAGCGTACTCTCTTCTTTTACCTCTAAAAAAGCACGCCCAAATTCACGCTCATGTCCAGCCTCCACCTTTCCGCCAAGCTGAACACACATAACTTGTTGACCATAACAAATACCAAAAACTGGAATGCCAGTTTCAAAAATTTCTATCGGAGCACGTGGTGAACCCTTATCAAGTGTTGAATAAGGACTACCCGATAAAATAACAGCTTTAGGCTTTATTCGATTGATTCCTTCTAAAGCTGATTGGAAAGGAACAATTTTGGAATAAACACCCATTGCACGTACCCGCCTTGCTATCAGCTGTGTAACTTGTGAACCAAAATCAATAATAAGAACAGTGTCTGAATGTGATGTATCCATAAAAAATGACCAACCAATAACTGCAAAAAATGGCAAATAAGATTTATTATTCAATCCTTCTCTTTTCAACAAGCCTATTCGTATGAAAAAAATGCTTTTTTAATAAAATTTATAATGAAAGAAATAAAGATAGAGATTAGTGCTCCTTTTGCAAAATAGATAAAAAGAAGCCATCTGTTTTCGTTGTTGCCGGTGATAAAGTGAGCCCATAGTTTGAAAATATTGGCTGCACAGTTGAAAAACCAAAATGCCACTGCCAACGCTCTCTCATATTTATTGGATGAAAATTCGAATGCTGTTGCAGAAACCTGGAAATTTGCTCTTCATTTTCATCAACAAAAAGAGAACATGTAATGTAAACTAAACGTCCACCTGGTTTAAGATAATCGAGACCCTGATTCAAAATAGCACATTGTTCTTCTTGGCGTTTCTGAACTTGCTTGCGCGTTAAACGCCATTTAAAATCTGGACGACGACGCCATGTCCCTGTGCCACTACAGGGTGCATCTAATAAAACTATATCCATCATCCCGATTAAGGGCTTTAACTCTTCTATATTCCCCCGTGGTTGTACATTACGAACACCTGCACGCCGAAGGCGATCAAAAATAGGAGACAAACGAACTTTGTCTGAATCATAAGCATAAATCTGCCCTCGATTGCCCATATGAGCAGACAAGGCCAAAGTTTTTCCACCAGCGCCTGCACAATAATCCAATAACTGCATACTTGCTTTTGCTTCTATAAGATGCGTGACAATTTGAGATCCTAAATCCTGTATCTCGAAGTGACCTCTTTGAAAAGAAGGCTCCACCTGGACATTAGGATGACGGTTAAACTGTTTAGTTGGCGCGATTCTTAACGCTTGTTGAAACCATGAAAAAGAATGCACTTTTGTTTTTTCTAGTTCCTTAAGCACCTTCTCTGGTGTTGCTTTCAAACTGTTTACACGCAAATCTAAAGAAGGACGTGTTGCCAAAGCAGCTGCTTCAAGAACCCAATTGTCAGAGAATACAGGATACAGATGAGCTTGACACCATTGGGGAACGTTGCTACGAATATAATCTGGTGCATCTTCTAATTGGCGTGTCTGCCATGACTGACGCTGTTTAGGGCCTAATAATTGTGGTGCAAATCGATCACCTGCTAAAACGCTATCAACTTGTTCAATCGTCATTCCACCAAAATCTAATAAAGTACCAAAAGCTAAATCTCGAATATCGTCACTATCCATACGCCATTGCAATGAATAACGTCGTCTTAAAGCATCATAAACAATTGTACCAATTGCTGCACGATCACTTGCTCCAGCAAAACGGTGAGAAAGCCCCCAATCTCTCAAAGCGTCACCTGCAAGACGATGCCTTACCTCTATCTCGTGTAAAACCTCTATTGCTGCCTGTAAACGCCCACCTAATCGCATTTATTTCTCCTATTCTAGCCTTTTTTTTATCTTTGCAAGTTAATCATTCTACCAATAACACTGATCCGCTTCATCACTATTGGCGAATAATAACTTGAAGATCACCCAAAATCTAAATGGCAAATTGAATACCCATAACACGAAACCCTAAAATATTTTACGCTTAAGAAAAATGGAACTATTCCTCCTTAATGTGCAACTGTTAACGAAAATTATGAGAAATTCCGTAAAATAAAAACATTGAGGAAGAATACAATGACAAAACCTATCCTTGCTCTCATTGATGCTTCAATTTATGCAAAACCTGTATGTGACTTAGCGCTATGGGCTGCGAAATCTATGCAAACAACAATTCGATTATTGTATGTCTTGGATAAAGCAGAAGAGGAAATTAGCTTACCAAAAGCCCAACAGACTAGTGATAATACAAAAAATACACTGATATCAGAACAACAAGATACCGACCTTTCTAAAGCACTCTTTGCCCAAAAAATCGGGCAAAAAGCTTTGGAAAAAGCAAAAAATTACCTCAATTCTCATAGTCAAATTGAAATTGAAACACGTCTGCGCCATGGAAATCTTTCTGATGCATTAAATATTTATAGTGATCAATCATCATTTATTGTCATGGGGAAACGTGGTGAACAAACAGAATCTGATACAAAGCAATTAGGTCGTAATTTTGAAAATGTTGTTCGTTCCTCTAAACTTCCAATCCTTGTTGCTTCAAGTCAATTTCGTCCTATTCAAAGAATTTTCATAGCTTTTGACGGTGGCCCATTGATCATGAATGCCATTGACTTTATTTGTAAACGAGAATTTTTCAAAGATGTAACCTTTATATTAGGTATGGCAGAAGATCAAATACAAGTCGTACAAGACAGTTTCAACGAAACATTAACACGATTACGATCTGCTCAATTTACCGTCGAATCACTCAAAACAGAAGATAATTTTGAACAAATGATCCTTCATAGTGTCCAAACACTTAATTTTGATATGCTACTGATGGGCGCTTTCCATCATTCAAAAATACATAATTTTTTCTTTGGCTCTAAAACCCAGAACATCATCCCTAAAACACCCATTCCCATTATGATCATGCGAGAATTATAAAAATTCTTTTATTATACAAAAAACAAATGTTTAACAGCCTAACCAAATAAGATGGCACTAAAATCAAACGTTCAAAAAATGAAAATAGTACGAAAACCAAACTTCTTTATTAATATATCTATCAAAAGAAATTTAATTGCGGTCATCTCATTCACCCCTTTCACATAGCCGAGATAATGATGACAAGAATCCCAAAAACTCTCTTACAACCGTTAATCTGAGAGATTTTTTTGTATTTCTATAGTAATATAGAAAATTTTAATTACGCAGGACCACGATAATTTGGGCTCTCACGAGTAATAGAAACATCATGTGTGTGGCTTTCATAAAGACCAGCATTGGTAATACGAACAAATGTTGATTTTTCACGAAACTCGTCTAGATTTTTTGCTCCAACATACCCCATAGAAGCGCGCAATCCTCCAGCTAGCTGATGCAAAACAGACGCTATAGGGCCCTTATAAGCGACCTGTCCCTCAACACCCTCAGGAACCAATTTGAGCTCATCACGGACTTCAGCCTGAAAATAACGATCTGCAGATCCCCTTGCCATAGCTCCAACCGACCCCATACCACGATACGCTTTAAAAGATCGACCTTGATAGAGATAAACTTCTCCAGGACTCTCTTCAGTACCAGCTAAAAGAGAACCAATCATAGCAGCGCAAGCTCCACCTGCTAAGGCTTTAGCAAAATCACCCGAAGACTTTATACCACCATCCGCAATAACCGGAATACCTGCCTTATTAGCAACTTCTGCAGCATCCATAATGGCTGAAAGCTGAGGCACACCAACACCTGAAACAATTCGCGTTGTACAAATCGAACCAGGACCAATACCCACTTTCACTGCATCAGCACCACGATCAATCAATGCCTGCGTTGCTTGTGATGTCGCCACATTACCAGCAATAACAGAAACAGAGAGCGCCATTTTTTTAATACGCTCAACCGTTTCTAATATGCGTTGAGAATGCCCGTGAGCTGTATCAATCACCAACACATCAACACCAGCATCAATTAATCGTTCAGCTCGCTTAATCCCATCATCCCCTACAGTAGTTGCAGCCGCAACTCGTAAACGTCCCTGAGAATCTTTAGTCGCACTTGGATACAATTGTGCCTTTTCAATATCTTTGACTGTCACCAAACCAACACAACGATTTTGTTCATCAACAACCAATAATTTTTCAATACGGTGATGATGTAAAAGGTATTTTGCTTCATCTAATTGAACATTCTCACGCACTGTAATCAAATTTTCATGCGTCATTAATTCATGGATTTTTTGTCTGGGATCTGATGCAAAGCGTACATCTCTATTCGTCAAAATACCAACAAGTCGGCCAACAACTCCACCTTTAGCACCATTTTCAACAACTGGAATACCGGAAATACCATGAAACCGCATTAAAGCCTTTGCTTCTTCAAGTGTAGCATCTGGCCCAATTGTTACTGGATTAACCACCATACCAGACTCAAACTTTTTCACCTGACGTACCGCTTCAGCTTGCTCTTCAGAAAGCATATTACGATGAATAACACCAAGGCCACCCGCCTGAGCCATAGCAATAGCCAAACGTGATTCTGTCACTGTATCCATAGCAGCAGAAAGCAACGGTAAATTAAGCTCAATATCAGCCGTAATACGTGTTTTTAGGTCCACTTGACTAGGCATAACAACAGAATAACCAGGCTGCAAAAGCACATCATCAAAGGTAAGCGCCAACATACCGGTTTTTGTTTCAACAATTTTTGCCATGACCAAATTCCCTTGATAATAGAAGAAACAACTTAAAGATGTAATTGTGTTTCTCATAAATTTTGGATTGGCGATGGATTATGCCATCCTATAAATAAAATAGAAAGAAAAATGTTTCTATGACATAAGAGTTTATAACTGTGATTCAATAGGCAGCCAACTTATTATTTTTGCAAAAACACGACGCCAAAAATTACTTTCTGGTTCATAATCAATACTATATCGCTTTTCATTTTCAATAAAATTCCAATAAATGCGATTATCATCACCTAGATGCAAATGATAGCTCATTTCACCTGTCGTTTCTTCAGAAAATAGCAAATCCAAGCTCTTTGTAATTGGCGCACATTCAAACAAAATACCCATTTCTGTATTTAAAGAAGCTGATCGAGGATCAAAATTAAAAGATCCAATAAAAGCAGTTTTATGATCAATCAAAAAAGCTTTTGTATGCAAACTTGCCTTATTAAATCTAAACAACCTTAACCGATGCTTACCTCCATCTGGCTTTAATTCATAAAGCTTCACACCACTTTTTAATAATGCCTTACGATAAGAAGCATAACCGCCATGCACGGCTGCTACATCTGTAGCCGCTAAAGAATTGGTAAGAATTTTAACATCAACACCTTTTGATACCAAATTACTAAAATTCTGTGTCCCTGCCTTACCAGGGACAAAATAAGGTGATGTAACCTGAAGCGTTTTTTTGGCCTCTCCAATAACTTGTGAAAGTACCTCCATCAGCCAATTTCCTGCTTTTTTGCGTAATGCTTTTTCTGGAGGATCAGAGAGCACATTAACTTTATCTGCAAGAAATAATTTTTTTCCTACTTGAAGAAAATGTTCAAAATTAACATATTGGCTGACATAATCCAGATAAACTTTTGCAGCTTTGGAATTACGAAAGTTTTGTAATTTATCTCTCCAATTGTCGAGGTCACTTAAACTCTTCGGGATAACTAAAGTATGAATAGGTAAAACCACAGAGCTATTCCAAAAAGCATCAAATATAGTTTCTACTGTTCGAACTGATGGACCAATTAACATTAAATCTAAATCACGAAAACTTGACTCTCTACCTGCATCAAAATAAGAATCTGCAATGTTCCGTCCTCCTATAAAAGCCATCCGTCCATCCACAATAAAAGCTTTATTGTGCATTCTGCGTGTCACAGTAATTGCCCGCAATATAATCTCTAAACTACGACGTAACCAGCCATTACGTGATCGCCCTGGATTAAACATTCTCACTTCAATATTTGGATGTTTATCAAGGGCAATATAAGCTGGATCACGTGCCTGAGCATTGATATCATCTAAAAGAAACCGCACACGTACACCACGATCTGCTGCTTCTATGACTTCGCTTAGTAATAAACGCCCAGTTAAATCATCATCCCAAATATAATACATTAGATCGAGACTGCGTTCAGCTTGTTCTACTCCCATTGCACGAACACAAAATGCGTCCAAATTGCTGACAATGAGTGAAAGAGCATCTTTATCAACCCCTAATCCATTCGTCTCCTTGGCCAATTGGCTCACTACACGATCAAGCTTGGTTTCATCTTCCTTAACATCAAATGCATAGGAACATTCTCCCTTGGCATTTTTGACAAAACGGCCATAAGTGTAAATCGCTAATATATAAGCAATAATAAAAAATATGATAGAACTGATAACAATATGTAGCAGTGTCAAAGGAATAAACTTTCTATTTTAAAGCTATTCTACACCCATGAGTATGTATAACAATACTAAAGCCGAATACTACCTTTTGCTACAAAAAATATAAAAACAACATTAATGATTCTAAGTTAGCTTTAGCACTCAAAAACGTAAAAATAGCTCTGATCATTTGTAAAAGCAGCTTTATCTGAAACAATAATCAGACTATAGAATAACATTAACAATGATACCATCAAATAAAATTGCATATGCCTGAAATTATAGACAACTTAAACTAAAAAATAAGAAAATTTTAAAATAAATAATGCTTTTTTTAAAATTAGAAAACTTCCATTTTTTTATCATAAAGAAATTATGTTTTTCCAAAATTAATTTCTATAATTGAAAATCCGTTATAGATCTTACTCCGTTGTTAATTGCTTATTGCCTTCATATTCATCCATCTTACGATAAAGTGTAGAACGCCCTACATTAAGACGGCGAGCAACTTCACTCATGCGTCTCTTATAATGCTTAACCGCCTTTTCAATAATATCGCGCTCCATCTCAGCGAAAGTACGAACATGTCCATTAATATTGAAAAATTTTATGAATTTTTCCTCGTAATACTCTTGAACAGTACTATCAATAACGTTTGAAGGGCTCACTAATGAATTTCCCATTAATTGTGGAAAATCCTTAATAGTTAACAACGGCCCCTCACTAAGTAAAACAGCACGAAACAGCAAATTCTCAAGTTCGTTATGATTACCAGGCCAATCATATTGCATAAGTAATGAAATAGCTGATCCCGCTAAACCATGTATATGTGATCGCCCTGTTTCCACAATAATGCGATCGATCAAGCGTTGAGAAATTTCTGGAAGAGCATCCCTTAATTCTCTTAAAGAAGGAATACTGATATGCAATTGGGAAAATTGTTCAAACAAGTTACGTAAAAAAAAGTCTTCCTTAACCAAATCCGTAAGCCGTGATGTTGAAGTAGCAATAATACGCAAAAATGGGGTTTGTTTTTTTGTGACTTCTACTTTCTCTTTAAAGTAATGTGCAAAACGCTTTTGCTGTATAGGCTCAAGTCGATCCACATCACAAAGGCAAAGTGTTCTCTTTTCAGAGGAAGAGATTAATGGCAAAAATTCTTCAAACCATACACGATTTTCTTCTTGTGGATCAGTAATAGGTAAACATTGAAAACGGATAAAAGGTCCCTCTGAAAACAAACTTTCATGATGAATAACACGAGCTAAAGTTTCATGATCAGTTCCTACTTCACCTTCTATTAAAAGATTCTGTGAGGAATTAGCAGCTCTTTTTGCTTGTTCTAAAAGCTCTTGGATTACATCACTTTTTATATGAAGATCAGAAAAACGTAAATGATTTTTATTTTTTTTCTGAATATAGTGAACTTCGCGCTTCAAAGCAGAAATCAATGAAAGATTATTCAAGGTGATTCTCAACCGCAATGGCGTTACTGGATAAATCCAATAATCCATAGCTCCAGCGCTTAAAGCTCTCTGAAGTGATTCTTCATCATCTTGTTTTGCAATAACAACAATAGGAATAAATACTCCAGCAGCTCTAACCATTGTAATCACATCACTCGCGCTTAAATCACTCATCACAACATCAAGCAACGCAAGTACAATATTTTTACGTCTGTGCAAAAGATCAATCGTACGTAAACTATTTTCTGCTTCAATAACACGGTGACCAAAACCTCGAAGCGTAGCAGAAAGCTTTATACGTTTCCCATGGTCTTCACTCGCAACAAGAATGGGACCAATCATGACTTAATAATCTCCTCTGAGATTACTGAGTATACTATATTAGAATCGTCGCAAACCATAAGAATATATTTTCATCTCTTGTGTCCCGCGTGTTTACTCTATTAAGCTCTTCACTAAATACAACATTAAGACATTTTTTGCCAACTTTTTACTTTTTCATTGATTTTCATCAAAAGTCTCATATTGACTAAGAATAACTTAACAACAATTGTCGTGATTTGACACAAAAATTAAAAACAAATAGAGTGTAACAAATGAAGTATATCTACAGTATCTCATGTCTTATAATCACTGCTTTGCTACTAGTGGCCTGTAGTTTTTCGCAGTATTATGGGCAATACCCATTTGTAAAAGATATACCAAATGGAATTGATGGGGAGTGGATTGATACAAATGGTATCGTTTCTTCTTTCCATAATGGCATTTTTGAAACACGGACGGAAGATACAAAAGAAAAATTATCAGAAGGCACTTACAACTATGTCAATACTCAACATGTAGAAATTGAAATACACTCAATTCTCCGTGGAACCATATCGCGAACGGATTGCACAATATCAAACAATACAATGCAACTTTTCTGCACATCAAGTAATGGCTTACAATTTTCTCTTAAACGCAAAATTTAAATAAAAAACCAAGATATCTTATAAAGAAGTTTATCAAGAGGATAGGGATGTCTTCCCCTTTAAAGAAGGGAGAGGATATGTCAATCTACATAACGACCCTTTAAAAAGGCTGCAAAATGTCCATATGAAGCGAATAATCTTTAATTAGAGATATAAAGATAATCATCTCTCTTCACAAGGTTGATTCTATCCTGCTATCAAGTGGTAAGAACTTTACTTGATAGCAACAGTTTTCAATTTAAGCAGCACCAACACGTAAAAGATCATGAAAATGAACGATCCCGACGGGTTTTTTATTTTCAACTACAAAAAATGCACCAATATGATGATCATGAATAAAAGCTATAGCAGTACCAACCAATGCATCTGGACTCAAAATTTTTGGATCCTTTGTCATCATTCCATCAACATTAAATTGTGACAAATCACGATCAATATTGCGTGCAAGATCACCATCCGTCACAATCCCAATCAATTCACCTTGTTGATTCACAACACCAACACAACCAAAACGTTTTTCAACCAAAATACTCATTGCTTCAGTTATGAGCGTGCCCTGTATAACTAAAGGAATATTATCACCCTGATGCATAATATCACGCACATATTTAAGATGTGCACCAAGAAAACCTCCAGGATGATAAATCTTAAAATCTGTCGCAGTAAAGCCACGCATTTCCAAAAGAGCAACAGCCAATGCATCACCCATCGCTAATTGCATAATTGTCGAAGTTGTTGGAGCGAGCCCGTGGGGACAAGCCTCTTCTGCCTTTGGTAACAATAATACAATGTCAGCCTGTCTTCCTAATGCAGAGTTTTCACCCGATGTTATTGCAATAAGCGGTGTACGAAAACGCTTAGCATAATTTATAATACCACTTAATTCAGTAGTTTCACCGGACCACGATACAGCAAGAATAACATCACTAAAACTAATCATACCAAGATCACCATGATTAGCTTCTGTAGCATGTACAAAAAAAGCAGGTGTTCCAGTTGAAGCTAACGTTGCAGCAATTTTTGCTCCTATATGACCACTTTTACCAAGCCCAGTGATCACTACACGACCCTTAGCATCCCTAATAGTTTGAACGGCTTCTTTAAAAGAATGAGAAAGACTCTTAAGAAGAGCTTTTTCAAGAACAGCAAGTCCCTGTTTTTCCCTAGAAATCGTTTTAAGCGCTGATGTAACCGCGCATTTTAAGGCTAACATATCAACAGACTGTGTCATCGTAATCTAAACTTTTACCGTCTCCAATAAATTTTTTAATGAAGCAGAAACTTGTTGACACAAATCTGTACGTGCTAAAGCAAATGCAACATTGGCCTCAATAAAACCAGTTTTAGAACCACAATCAAAAGTTTTCCCATCCAACTGAAAACCAAAAAAAGCTTGCTTACCTGAAAGCAGCACCATAGCATCTGTCAACTGAATTTCATTTCCTGCTCCTCGTTCTTGACTAGAAAGAATATCAAATATTTCTGGTTGCAAAATATAACGTCCATTGATGTATAAATTAGATGGAGCTGTTCCTTTTTCTGGTTTTTCTACCATCTGTGTAATTTCAAAACCATTCGCAATTTGTTTTCCTTTGCCAACAATACCATATTTATGAGCATCTTCAGCATGACACTCCTGAACAGCAACGATATTTCCTCCTTGCGTTTTTTCATAAAGATGCATCATTTCAGAAAGGCATCCTTTTTTAGCTTGCATCAACATGTCTGGTAACAATAAGGCAAAAGGTTCCTTGCCAACCAATTCACGTGCGCACCAAAGAGCATGCCCAAGCCCTAAGGGTTGCTGTTGTCGAGTAAAAGACGTCATCCCTGGTTGCGGCTGTAAATCTTGTAAATGCTGCAGTTCTTCTTTTTTGCTACGCTCAGCAAGTGTTGCATAAAGCTCAACCTGAGCATCAAAATAATCTTCTATCACTGCTTTATTGCGCCCAGTGACAAAAATAAGATGCTCAATACCAGCCTCAAGAGCTTCATCTACTACATATTGAATAACAGGCTTATCAACAATGGTCAGCATTTCTTTAGGAATTGTTTTTGTTGCTGGAAGAAAACGAGTACCAAGACCTGCTACGGGAAAGACTGCTTTACGAATCTTTTGCACACTGACTCTCCTGATTGTAAACATGATATTTCACGGTATAACTTTTTGACTCAATGTTGTTATCATCTCTTAACGAAAACATTAAGAATATATTTTACTATCTCAATTGCAATTATAAAGGACACGGGTAGGAAAATTGGATTAGAATATTTTCAATGTAACATGGTTTATTTTAAATTCTTTGTTTAACTTGGCAGCATACTCTACAAACCCAAATACGAAAATGAAATGACCTCAATCGAAATAATTTAACATTGACGGAAATAAAAAATGCAAAAAGTAGAGCTTAGTACATTCGCCTTTTCAAGGCAATTAATAAATTGGAGACTTCTTATCATTGGTTTCGCTTTTGTGGTTTTTACTTCTTTAATGCTTTTTTCCTCGCATACATATGCTAACAGTGGCTTTAAAATTTGGATTCAAGAATTTAAAAAAACAGCTTTAGCTAACAATATTTCGTCAGCCACATTCGATATAGCATTCGAAACAGTTCAGGCAATTGATCCAGAAGTATTAGAGAGAGCAACCTATCAACCAGAGTTTGTTGATTCTCCTTGGAACTACTTTGATAATCGTATTCATGATATTGCGATTATAGGAGGACGGAATCAGGCAAAAAAATGGAAAACATGGCTCGATAAAATTGAAAAACGTTTTGGCGTTAACAGTAATATCATCCTTGCCATTTGGTCAATGGAAAGTAACTATGGAAAAGCCTTAGAAAACAAGAGGATGATGCGTGATGCTATTCGTTCCCTTGCAACTTTAGCCTATGCTGATAAAAAACGCGAAAAATATGCACGTACGCAACTTATCGCTGCTATGAAAATTCTTCAAAGTGGTGTAATTCATCGCTCTCAACTTACCGGATCTTGGGCTGGTGCATTAGGGCATACACAATTTATCCCAAGCAGTTATCTTGCTTATGCCGTTGACATGGACGGAAGTGGACATTGCGATATCTGGACATCAATTCCAGATGCGCTTGCTACAGCTGCTAATCTTCTCCACATGAACGGTTGGCAACCTGGCCTTCATTGGGGATTTGAAGTCAAGTTACCGCATGGGAAACAATTGCCTGATGATAAGCTTTCCTTTGCACAATGGACAAAACTCGGTGTTCAAAATGCGAATGGGAAACCCTTTCCTTCTCCTTCTGAATATGCAACACTGAAATTACCTAATGGCCCTGAGGGACCTGCATTTTTGGTAACAAAAAATTTCTTTGTTTTGAAACGTTATAATAATGCGGATCGCTATGCTTTCGCTGTTTCTCTCCTTGCTAACCGTATTGCTGGACACTCCGGATTAGTACAAGATTGGAATCGGCCATTTAAGCCTATTAATTTCCAGGAGCGCATGGAATTACAATCTCACTTAGCTAAGCTTGGTCATTATAAAGGAGAAATTGACGGTAAAATTGGTACAGCTTCCCAAAAAGCAATCAAAGATTTTCAGCTTCTCCATGGCTTAGAAGTCAACGGATACCCAAATTATGAAGTTCTTTTACTGCTTAGGAAACAATAATTTTGAATAAAATTCTCATTCCTCTTCTGTTGGGTACAGTTGATTTTTCTATTTTTTTATAGCGTTGAGGGCCATAAAAAACTCTAACAAAGCGCATGTTTTTACAGTGTTGTTTAATTTAAACGTAAACAATAATGGTCGCTTCAACAATAACTGCAAATAACAGGGAGAAGGCCTGTTTCTAGCTTTTAAGTTATTTATAAAAATTTTCTGTTATCCCTAACAAAAGCAAAGGATAAAACTAAGATTGGAAATTTATAACTGTGAAAAGCTTTATAAAACGCCTTTATTAGAAAATTTGTATAAAATTAGCTGCCTACTCACATGCACAAAAGTTCGACAAAAAAAGCCAGCACAATGGCCTATTTCATGAGGAAATACGATATTTTTATAACTCAAAGCAAAAACTAATATAGCTCGCGCTATATTGGTTATAATTTTTTACAAGCCACGTTTTTCAATCATCGCCTCTGATGAAGGCAATCGCCCCCGAAAAGCTACATAAAGCTCTTCTGGATCACAACTACCTCCTGCAGAATAGATAAAGCGCTTTAGTCGCTCAGCAAGCTCTGGGTGAAAAACGTCGCCTGTTTCTTCAAAAGCTTGGAAAGCATCAGCATCAAGCACTTCCGACCACATATAAGAATAATAACCAGCAGCATAACCATCCCCTGAAAATATATGCGTAAAATGCGGAGGACGATGACGCATAGCAATTGTATCAGGCATTTTCAGTTTTTCTAATTCGTTATGCTCAAATAATGCCGGATCATCTACTATTTCTCCCCTATGAAAGGCCATATCAACTAAAGCTGATGAAATAAATTCAACTGCACAAAAACCGGCATTAAATTTATGTGCTAATGCAATTTTATTTAATAAATCTTGTGGCATAGGAAGGCCTGTCTTCACATGCGTAGCGTAAGATTTTAATATCTCTGGCACAGTCAACCAATGTTCGTAAAGTTGAGAGGGCAACTCAACAAAATCACGAGAAACTGATGTTCCTGCTACAGATGGCCATGTTACATTAGAAAGCAAACCATGCAACGCATGCCCAAATTCATGAAAAAGTGTACGCGCATCATCCAGCGACAAAAGAGCTGCCTCCCCTTTAGGTGGCTTAACAAAATTACAAACATTATAAATGATAGGCTTTTGTCCACTACCTAATTTATGCTGCGATTGCAGCTTACTCATCCATGCACCAGACCTCTTTGAAGAACGCGCAAAATAATCACCAATAAAGTGTCCAAGCAAACTCCCATCAGATTTTTTTACTTCCCACAAACGTACATCAGGGTGCCAAAGCACTGTAGACGTTTTTTCTTCAAATGAAATTCCAAAAAGTTTTCCTGCAACCGAAAATGCTGCTTCAATCATACGGTCCAACTGAAAATAATGTTTGATCTCAGCTTCATCGAAAGAAAATTTTTCAGCACGTAATTTTTCAGCATAATAACGCCAATCCCAAGCAGCTAAAAATTCATTATTTCCCTGATTTTCTGAAAAACTTTGTAATTCAGCCTGCTCAGCAGCAGCTTTATCTCTTGCTCGCTCCCACACAGGTATGAGCAAATGCATAACTGAATCCACGCTCTTGGCCATAGTATTATCGAGTTTTAAATCTGCGAAAGATTTATATCCTAGCAATTTAGCTTTTTCATCTCGAAGCTTGATAATCTCTACAATAATCTTTCGATTATTATTATCATTGCTATTTTCACCACGTTTAGACCAAGCTTGAAACACTATTTTACGTAAATCACGACGATGCGAAAATTTCAAAAAAGGTTCAACGATCGATCGTGTCAATGTTAGCGCATAAACTCCATCACGCCCCTTTTCACATGCAACTTCTTTCATTGAAGAAACCAGATCATCAGGTAAACCAGATAAATCTGTTTTTTCTAAAAACAAAACCCATTCAGCTTCATCTTTTAACACATGTTGACCAAAAGTAGCGTTTAGGAGAGCAAGCTTTTCATTGATTTCAGCAAAGTGTTTCTTACCTTTTTCATCAAGTTTTGCACCATTATATATAAACTGTTTCCACCCTTGCTCAATCACGCGCTTCGTTTCACCATCATACGCATTCTGCTGCGCTTGTTTATAAAGCACATCCATTTTCATAAAGATGCGGGTATCCATCATAATTTTTGACGAATAACGAGAAAGCTTTACAACAAATTCTTGTTCTAATTGCCGAATCAACGCATTGCTATGCGCACCTGAGCGCATGAAAAATATTGAACACACACGATCAAGTGCCCTTCCAGAAAGCTCAAAAGGTTGCAAAAAATTCTCAAATGTTGGTGTTTCTGCTATAGATGCAATTTTTTCTATTTCTGCTTCAGCTTCTTTAAGTGCTTGCTCAAAAGCAGGCTTAAAATCATCATCACTTATTAAAGAAAAATCTGGAAGCCCTGAAAACCCTGCCCAATCCAACACTGCCTCTTTCGTCATGATTATTCTATACCTCCTATAAAATTTGTAAAATAACAACTTTTACAATATGTATTGACTATACTATAAAATTATCCAATGCGCTTCAAAACAGTCTCTTAAACCCATATTTTTAATACAAAAAATAAAAAACACTTTACTTATAAAAGATAGATAAAAATAAAAGCTCTATTTATTGCGAAGATGAAACTGTTTATAGCCTGTGATCTATCCTTGACTTTAGTTTAAATATTAACAATTGAGGAAGAAATGGAGCGGGACTTTCTTTTAATTTCCTATAATTTTAATTTATTCCTATCCACATATCCAGATCCGTAATTTTCTAACTTTTGGAAGGTGCTTGAGCATGACTAAAATTGAAACAACCTTCGACTTCAAAAATCTTTCTCCGGAAGCGATCGCCAAAGAATTAAAAAATCGCCATTTTGCTGACTCGATTGATATAATCAACGATCTTGATATTATGGAACGTGTGACTATTCTCAGTCTTTTACCACTCGATTATACAATTGAACTTTTTGATAAACCAGAGCTCGAACAACCAGCTGCTATTCTTGAACTTTTGCCTATTAATCGTTCTGTTGAAATTCTTGATGGCATGTCAGCAGATGCTGCTGCAGACGTTTTCCAAGACATTAATGGAGAAACACGTACACAGCTTTATGCTTTACTAAAACCCTTAACGCGGACTGAACTTAAAAAACTCACCAGTTATCCCGACCATACGGCTGGTGCCTTAATGACAACAGAGTTTATAACAATTCCAGCAAACTGGACCGTACAAAGAACTCTAGATCACATTCGTGATGTTGAACAAACGCGTGAAACAGTTTATACAAGTTATGTTATTGATCCCAAAACAGGTGAGCTTCTAAAAGCTGTTTCGTTGCGTAGTCTTATTCTTGCCTCACCTGATGATCAAATTCTTAATGTTTCTACACATGACACACCAATCACAATATCGCCTTTTACAGATCATGAAGATATTGCCCGTCTTTTTCAACGTCATGATCTTCTCTCTGTACCAGTTATCGATGACAATAATCACGTCATTGGTATTGTAACGGTTGATGATGTACTTGATACTATAGTCGATGAAATGAGTGAAGATACCTATAAATTTGGAGGTATGGAAGCTCTTGACAAACCCTATATGCAGATAAATTTTCTTGGCATGATGAAAAAACGCGGCGGCTGGCTCGCTCTACTCTTTATGGGTGAAATGTTAACAGCAAGTGCCATGCAACATTTTGAAGATGAGCTTGAAAAAGCTCTCGTTCTTACGCTGTTTATTCCTCTCATTATGAGCTCAGGAGGAAACTCAGGATCACAGGCAACATCCATTATCATTCGCGCATTAGCCTTACGTGAACTCTCACTCAAAAATTGGTGGAGAGTTATCATGCGTGAAATTCCAGCAGGAATAGCTCTGGGTCTTTTACTCGGAAGTATTGGAATTATGCGCATTGTACTTTGGCAACAACTCGGTATCTATAATTATGGTGAACACTGGATTCTTGTTGCTATGACAGTAGGTGCCGCATTAGTCGGAGTTGTGACATTTGGTTCTTTGTCTGGCTCTATGCTTCCTTTTATTCTTAAATCTTTTAAATTTGATCCAGCAAGTGCTTCAGCTCCTTTTGTTGCAACTTTAGTAGATGTTATGGGAATTGTGATTTATTTCTCTATTGCTTCCATCATCTTATCTGGAACTTTGCTCTAACTTGAATATATAAGAAATACATTCAATGCAGCCTAATACCATATTGAAGAGATTAGGTTGCATTGAATACGCACTCTATATGAAATATGTTCTACCAAAAGGGTTCTCAAAACTCACAAAAACTGCAAGATATACAAAAAATCTTCGTAAATACTTCTTTAGAAAAGCAGTTCTTCCTCTTTCAAAATCATAAAAAAAATTGTACAAGACTTCAAACTGCAAAGTAAAAAACACAAAAACTTTGCCTCAAATGAAATTTCATTAAACGAAAAGAAGAAAATTTATGCAATTGCGTAATATCGCCATCATTGCCCACGTTGACCATGGTAAAACAACACTTGTAGACGGGCTTCTTAGACAATCAGGAAATATCCGCGATAACCAGCGCACCGGTGAGCGCATGATGGATTCAAACGACATCGAAAAAGAACGCGGTATTACAATTTTAGCAAAAGCAACATCTGTCGTTTGGAAAGATATCCGAATTAACATTGTTGACACTCCTGGCCACGCTGATTTCGGAGGAGAAGTTGAACGTATTCTCAATATGGTGGACGGAGCGATTGTACTTGTTGATGCCGCTGAGGGACCTATGCCACAAACGAAATTTGTTGTTGGAAAAGCATTGAAAGTAGGTCTACGTCCTATTGTTGTCATTAATAAAATTGATCGGCCTGATGCACGCGCTGATGAAGTCATTAACGAAGTTTTTGATCTGTTTGCATCTCTTGATGCAACCGATGAACAGCTTGATTTTCCTATTCTTTATGGATCAGGTCGCGATGGATGGATGGCTGAATCTCCTGAAGGACCAAAAGATCAGGGATTAAGCCCTTTATTTGATCTTGTAATTCGCCATGTACCTGCACCAACCGTAGCGGAGGGGCCATTCCGCATGATTGGTACTATTCTTGAAGCAGATCCATTTTTGGGCCGCCTCATTACAGGACGAATTCATTCAGGCTCTATTAAACCCAATCAAAGCGTTAAAGTTCTTGGACAAGATGGAACAGTTTTAGAAACTGGGCGTATTTCAAAAATTTTAGCATTTCGTGGGTTAGAAAGACAACCAATTGAAGAAAGCGTTGCCGGTGATATTGTAGCTATTGCAGGTCTAAAGAAAGGCACAGTTGCCGATACTTTTTGTGACCCCGAAATTCATGAACCCCTTACTGCTCAACCCATTGATCCTCCTACTGTTACCATGAGTTTTCTAGTAAATGATAGCCCCCTTGCTGGAACTGAGGGAGATAAAGTAACAAGCCGTATCATTCGTGATCGCTTATTAAAAGAAGCAGAAGGTAATGTCGCTCTTAAAATTGAAGAGTCTGCTGATAAAGATTCTTTCTATGTTTCAGGACGAGGAGAATTACAACTAGCAGTCCTCATTGAAAATATGCGTCGAGAAGGATTTGAACTCAGTGTTTCATGCCCACGTGTCGTCATGCAAAAAGATGAAAACGGAGCAACTTTAGAACCAATCGAAGAAGTTGTGATCGATGTTGACGAAGAATATTCTGGAACCGTTGTACAAAAAATGTCAGAACGTAAAGCAGAAATGGTTGAATTACGTCCCTCTGGTGGCAATCGTGTACGCCTTGTCTTTTACGCACCAACTCGGGGACTTATTGGTTACCAATCTGAATTGTTAACCGATACACGTGGTACAGCAATCATGAACCGCCTTTTTCGTGCTTACGAACCTTATAAAGGAGAGATTGGTGGCCGTATCAATGGTGTTATGATTTCAAATGACAATGGTGAAGCTGTCGCCTACGCACTTTTTAACCTTGAAGATCGTGGAGCCATGGTCATTGATGCAGGTGTTAAAGTTTATCAAGGTATGATTGTTGGCATACATTCACGCGATAACGATTTAGAAGTGAATGTATTAAAAGGAAAAAAGCTGACCAATATGCGTGCTGCTGGTAAAGATGAAGCGATTAAATTAACACCTCCAGTCAAAATGACATTAGAACGTGCACTATCATGGATACAAGATGATGAACTTGTAGAAGTAACCCCTAAAAATATTCGTTTGCGCAAGCTTTATCTAGATCCTAATGAACGCAAACGTTTTGAAAAAACACGTTCATCAATTTTAACCTGATTATACTAGAGCTAAATTCCCGTTACATTTAGCTCGACTTTACTTGCAAGAGGATATTTACATGAATATTAAAGAAATACCGATTGGTAATAATCCACCAGAGGATGTTAATGTTATTATCGAAGTACCGGTTGATAGCCAACCAGTAAAATATGAGATGGATAAAAAATCTGGATCATTATTTGTTGACCGCTTTATTTCCACATCAATGGTCTATCCTGGTAATTATGGCTTCATCCCACATACACTTTCAGAAGATAGTGATCCGATTGACGTTCTTGTCTGTAATACCCACTCGCTCATTCCTGGTTGTGTTATCAATGTTCGCCCAATTGGGGCTTTAATTATGGAAGACGATGGTGGCAAGGATGAAAAAATTATTGCTGTTCCCACTTCTAAATTAACACAACAATATAGCAGCATTTATAATTATACAGATCTTACAGAAAACATATTAAAAAAAATTGAGCATTTCTTCAAACATTATAAAGATCTTGAGGCTGGAAAATGGGCTAAAATTGAAGGTTGGCGTGATAAAAATTTTGCACGTGAGCTCATTCAACAAGCCATTGAACGAGCTAAAGCAATATAATGAATAATGTTAACAAAGCAAAGTCTGTTTAAAAACAGGCTTGCATTTTTCATTCATGTTCGTGCAGGAGTATAATCACTCAAAGAATGCAATATTTTTTCTACTCCCCCTGAAAAACGCAACTGCTTGTAACGTGATATTGCACCATTTTCAAGAGAGATACAAGAAGATGGAATTTTCCATTGCTGCGCTAAAAACTTAATTAATGCTTTATTTGCCTTGCCATCTTCAGGAACAGCACAAAGACGTATAATTAAATATTGTTTTCCATCATCTCTGCTTTCAACCTCTACAATATGATTCACTGAAGCTTTTGGTATCAAACGTACAAACAGAACCAAGCTATCAACATCAACTCGATAAAACATCTTTATTTGCCTAAGATGACATTTTAACTTTTATAAAAATAGACCTGAATAAGCGCGCCACATAAAGATGCGAATAAAATAAATAATCATGAATACAACAATAGGGGAAATATCAATTGTTCCTAAATTTGGTAAAAAATACCGAACACGACTCAGAACTGGTTCTGTAATACGATACAAAAAATCCCCTATTACAGTAACAAGAGGATTGTATTTATTCACGATATTAAACGCATAAAGCCAAGAAAAAACAGCACTCGCTATTAAAAAAGCAATATAAATACTGAAAACCAGATCAATCATCTGAAGCAGTGCATAAATCATCCTTTATCCCTTATTCGCCAACATAATAAAAGATTATATATAAAACATTTACGAAAATAAACCTATCGAAACATAGCTCTACACTTATAGAGCTATATTTCTCTAATAGATAACGGAAGAACAAGACAATATCTCATAAAATCGGAAGAAATATTGAACAGAAAAGGCATCTCAAAAATCGAATCCCCTCCTTTTAGAAAATCCGACTATATTGCTTACTTTCTAAACTAAAAGCACTCAAAAGACAGCTTTTTTCTTCATTATTAATATCATTTTTGCAAAGAATTTAAACGCTTAAGAGCGTCGCTGAAACCACCCAATTGCACAAACAAATTATCCAAAGCTGGTTCACCTGGAGCAGCAATTGTCATAGATAATTTCAGCTGCTTACCAGCGCGCAAAGACCCTACAAAATTTTTGTCAAAAACTACTGGAACCACACAACCTGCTGGCACACAAGTGCGAACATTGGTTTCAATAACAGATTTTGAATCATCTACATGTAAACGAATAGGCTTGGAAACCAGTATACCAAAAGGAATCGTCAAATTTCCAGATACAACCCCTTCCTCATCAAGAGAAACATTCATAGACAACAGAACACGATCTTGCTCATTAACTTCCTGACGAAGCATAATACAAATCTTTTTCCCATCCTGTATACCACAGTTAACGCTCCACAAACCGTAAGTTTCAGCTAATGAAGAAGCACCATTCGGCAGCGTAGCAACAGAAGGCTTCGTTGCAGCTGGTTTTACATTTTGAGCAAATGCTGCAGAGAAAATACTCAAGAAAGCAGAAATTACAAATAAATTTAATATTTTTTTCATTTTACATCCAGTTCCTTAAATAAAATAGAATCACCTCTATTATTCTTAATAGTAACTCATAATACTAAAATATCTCATACAAAACAGCTTTTTACAGTCACAATTTTTACAAATATTTAAATAATATTTCGAAATTCATGAACAACCTTCATATAAACATGTCGCTTAAAAGAAACGACAATTGAAGGAAGTACTTCCAAATTAATCCATTTCCATTGGTCAAATTCCGCTTCATTAATATTTTCTGGTGAATTGATTACTATTTCGGAAGTCTCTCCTATAAACTGAAAAGCAAACCATTTTTGCATTTGTCCACGATACTGATTATTTAGTACGTATCCAATAAGCTCTTGTGGAAAATCGTAATAAAACCAGTCTTGCGCTTCCTTAATCAACTTCACGGATCGCATACCTGTTTCTTCATAAAGTTCACGCCGTGCTGCATCTAGTGGCTCTTCTCCTTCATCAATCCCTCCCTGAGGAAATTGCCAAAGTTTGGACACCTCAACATAAGTATGAGAAGATGTTATCAAACGGTGCCCAATCCAAACTTTCCCTTCATGATTAAATACAACTATTCCAACGCCTTTTCGATAAGGCAGAGTTTTGAAATCAACCATTGTATCCATCGGAAATGCTTCTCCCAAAAGTATATCTGATGTTTTTACATCAGATATACACGTTAAGTTTTACTTTTTTAAAACATCTTTATTAGGGTCAGGAGGAAATGCTGCATGAGTGATTTCACCACGCAAAAGCTTATAAGCCTCATTCAATTGAACATCATCCTTGGGATCTTTTGGAACAAAAGCAGCTGAACCGGATCCTTTATCGCTCTCCTGCTTCCCCTTGATATGACCCCTTAATTCAGATTCACCAAGCGTTACATCATAGCCTTTATATTTTTCAGGCAACGGTTGCTCTACAACAATATCCGGCGTAATCCCAGTCCCTTGGATCGATGTACCAGATGGCGTATAATAAAGTGCTGTAGTTAAACGTAAAGCACCATTTTCACCTAAAGGAATAATCGTTTGAACAGACCCTTTACCAAAAGATTGCGTTCCTATAATCGTAGCACGACGGTGATCTTGTAAGGCACCTGCAACAATCTCAGAAGCACTCGCTGAGCCACCATTAATAAGCACAATAATAGGCTTTTCATCAGTCAAATCCCCTAGCTTTGCATCAAATCTCATCACATCATTTTTCTTGCGGCCACGAGTTGAAACAATTTCACCTTTGTTAAGAAAAGCATCTGTAACACTAATAGCCTGATCTAAGAGACCACCAGGATTAAGCCGCAAATCAAGAACATATCCTTTTAATTTATCTGTGGGGATTTTAGACTGAATATCTTTAATCGCAGCTTGAAGATCAGAAAAAGTCTTTTCCGTAAACTGGATAAGTCTTAAATAACCAATATCACCTTCAACACGATACTTAACCGCTTTTACTTTTATGATATCACGAACAATCTTGATTTCGAGTGGCTTATCAACACCAGAACGATTAATTGTCAGCGTAATCGCTGTTCCAGCAGGCCCCCGCATTTGGTCGACAGCCTCATTCAAGGTTTGACCACTGATCTGTTTTCCATCAATTTTTGAAATAAAATCTCCTGCTAAAACACCTGCTTTTGCAGCAGGGGTGTCATCTATCGGAGAGACAACTTTAATTAAATTATTCTCCATAGTTACTTCAATCCCAAGACCGCCAAATTCTCCTTTTGTAGAATCCCGCATATCTTTCGCTTTTTCAGTATCCATATAAGACGAATGTGGATCGAGAGACAACAGCATACCATTAATAGCATTTTCAATAAGTTTTTGATCATCCGGAATTGTTACATATTGCGCGCGCACCCGTTCAAAAATATCACCAAACATAGCCAATTGTTTATAAGTATTTTGTTCATTATTCGCAGCAATAGACTGCGCCATAACTATCAAACCGGCGCTGAGAAAAACCCCAGCGACCAAAAAAATAACTTTACGAATCATCTTTATTCCTTTTCGATTTTTCAGTCCGCCACCAAGGGGTTGGATTCACAGGCTTTCCATCCTTTCTAAACTCAATGTAGAGCATTGGAGCATTTTTTCCTACATCCAATGCAACAGCGCTCGCAATAAATTGCGTACTCATCATACCAAGAGGCTCACCTGAAAGAACAAACTGCCCTTGAGTTACGTTTATTCTCGCCATCCCGACAAGAACGATATGATAACCATGTCCAACATCAAGAATAACTAACTGTCCATAAGAACGAAATGATCCAGCAAAAACAACCAGAGCATCAACAGGCGACAAAACCACAGCCGCTGTTTCTGTTTCAATGATTTCACCAAAACGCGTAACATACGAACTATTATTAAATTGTTGGATTTTTTTCCCTGCAACAGGTAAAAGCAACATACCTTTCTGATTTTCAAAATTGAGCTCTTCTAGCAATTGTAAACTCTTTCGCATTGATAAATTAGAGCTGAATTGTGACTGACGTTTAAGCTCTACAATCAATTCTTCCAAAGATTGACTTTTTTCAGAAAGAGCAACATTTTTTCGTTGTTGCTCTATCAGTTCTTGTTCTGACATTTTTTGTAATTTCGCTTTTTCATTAAGTAAAAGTTCTAACTGTTTTCGCTGCTCAACTTGATTTTGTATTTCAACTTTTAGAATCGCACATTCTGTATTAAATGAACGGGCTAAATCAGTTAATTCTTCCAAATTCGCTGTCAAATCTTGTATTCTTTTTCGCATTTCAGAAATAACAGCTCCTAATAAAACAGAGCTACGTACTGAAGCCAATACATCCTCAGGCCGCGCCATAATAGCAGGAGGGAGTTTCATTCCCATCCGTTCTAAAATAGTGAGCACTTTTGCAAATTCATCTCGATGATTTTTTAAATTTTGCTGTAATTTTGTCTGTTTCTGTGTAAGTTTTTCAAGCTCTTTTTCCGTTTTATTAATACTATTTACCGTATCGCGTTCTGCCTTAGCTACTTTTATGATCTCTCTGGTCAAAGTATGTTGATCTTTTTTTAAGCGATTAACTTGATCGAAAAGTTGAGCAATACGCTCACGTGATAAAGAAATGTTTTGGCGCGTTTCGACTAAAATTTTATGCGCCATTTCACGACTATGTATATTCTCTGCATACGATATAGACGAAAAAAAAAACACTCTTAATGCCAACATCATAGACATTACACATACTTTAGATAAGTATTGCATCTTTTCATAAAGAAAAAACTTCATTTGCCTAACCGCCAAACCTAATTACATAAAAAACAACTTAAGTAGTGTCACCTAAAACAATATTAATAAGCACTGTAATAAATACTAAAAATCACATCAAAAATTACAAACGGTGATAAGGATGATTATTAGCAATTGTGACAGCTCGATAAAGCTGTTCTGTAAGCAATATGCGTGCAATTTGATGTGGCCATGTCATCAAGCCAAAAGATAAAAAAAAGTCAGCGCGATCTCTAACCTGCTCACTATGTCCATCAGGCCCTCCTAGGGCAATTACTAAATCACGAACACCTTCATCACGATAAAATGCGAGCTTTTCGGCAAAAGCAATTGATGAAACTGACTTTCCACGCTCATCACATACAATCAACCGACTTGGCTCAGGCAAAGCTTCAAACAGTCTCTTACCTTCTTCTTCCATACGCTGACATACTGTCTGAGCACGACTTTCTGATATTTCTTGCATTTTTCTAAAATGCAACCCCACTGCTCCAGCACTTTTAGAAAAACGATCTAAATAACGATGAACTAATTCCTGCTCAGCTCCTACTTTCATACGACCAACAGCAAAAATAGAAATTTTCATTCAATGATCTCCAATGAGAACCATCTGCATAGTGCCTAAATCTGGAGTAAGCAACGTTTTTTCTAAATTATAAAAGGCACGAATTTCAGGACGAAAAAGATGAACAATGATATCTCCCGTATCAATCAATACCCAATCACCTCCTGAAAGCCCTTCCACTTTTACTGTACCGTATCCACTCTCTTTCCAGGCCCATAATAAATGGTCAGCAACAGATGACACATGACGATGTGAACGAGCTGAAGCAATAACTATATAATCAGCCAAAGATGATTTTCCTTGAATATCAATGGAAATAATATCTTCTGCTTTTGTATTTTCTAAACTATTGAGGACAACCTTAAGACCATCCACTACTGAAAAGATTTTTTTTTCTAACACAGGAGAAGCCATATGGCTGTATTGTTGTGAAGCGTTTTTCAGATCAATATCCTTTCTTACTCAATATAAAACTCCTCTTAAGAAAGGAGCAAAATCTTATAAAATATTCAAAAAAAATCATTTTCTTTCTAAACGAAGTTTAGTTGAAGACTGAAAAGACAAAGGTCCATGTAAATAAATCCAAGCTGGAGGCGTCATAAAAGGCAAGAGTGGACTTTTCCTTTCATCTAAACGAAAATAGCGGTAAGCTCGCGCCATAGGGGAAGAAAGTGCGGCCATACGCACTGAAGGACGATCAACAATTACAATGGGGAGCATAGATACAATATCACGCCACCGATGCCAGTGATGAATTGTCGCTAAAATATCTGCACCCATGACCCACACAAAATTTACCTCGCTATGGCGTGTAAGAATATGAGAAACCGTTTCTGCTGATAATTTGCTTCCCATCATACCCTCAAAACCTGTTACACGAATTTTTGGATGATTAGTGAGTTCAGAACTTAACCGTATTCTTTCATGTAAAGATAGTAATTGTGTACAATCTTTAAGAGGGTTCCCTGGTGTTACCATCCACCACAATTGATTAAGATACAAACGACGAACTGCAGTCTTCGCAACAAGAAGATGCCCTACATGGGGCGGATTGAATGAGCCACCGAAAAGGCCAACAATATTTGACCTTTCCACATATGGCATACGGTTTTCCCATAGAAAAAACGACTGTTTCAAGGCCTCACTTGTCCATTTCCTCTAATTTGATATTGAAATGATGTCAGCTGTTCGACGCCTATTGGCCCACGTGCATGCATTTTTCCTGTTGCAATACCAATTTCTGCTCCAAAACCGAATTCACCTCCATCTGCAAACTGTGTAGATGCATTATGAAGCAAAATAGCCGAATCTAAACGATTAAAAAATATTTCCACAACCCCCACATCTTCAGCAATAATCGATTCAGTATGTCCTGATGAATAACGCGCAATATGCTCAATCGCTCCCTCAACACCCTCAACTGTTTTGACAGAAAGAATAGCATCAAGATATTCTTGAGACCAATCTTCTTCATAAGCCAATGCAAATGTCGGTACTACTGAGACAATATCTTCTGTTGCACGAATTTCGCATCCTTTCTCCTGTAAAGCAATAAGAACAGGAAGAAATTTCTTTAACGCCTGACGATCAATTAAAACTGTTTCAACAGCGCCGCATATACCCGTACGTCGCAATTTCGCATTGAGCACAATATCACGTGCCATTTCTACATTTGCTGATTTATCAATATAAATATGGCAAAGTCCTGCTAAATGCGCAAAAACTGGAACACGTGCATCAGACTGAACACGCTTCACAAGGCTTTGTCCACCACGAGGAATAATAACATCAATCGTACCATCTAATCCCTTGAGCATTTCTCCAACGGCATCGCGATTTGTAGTTTCAACCATTTGAATAGCATCTGTTGGCAAACCTGCTTTTTCTAACCCCATAGCTACAGCTGAGTGCAGAGCATACGCAGAATAAAAACTATCTGAACCACCCCGCAAAATCGCAGCATTTCCAGATTTTAAGCATAAACAACTTGCATCAATCGTCACATTTGGCCGACTTTCATAAATGATACCAACGACACCAAGAGGCGTTCTTACACGGCTAATATGAAGCCCATTTGGACGTGTCCATGTATTTATAACTTGTCCAACAGGATCGGGAAAATAAGCAATCTGACGAACACTATCTATCATTGCACATAGACGTAATTCATCTAATTTCAGCCGATCAATCATTGCTGCTGTCATATTATTTTGTGCGGCATTGATTAAATCCTGATTGTTAGCACATAAAATCTCATCTGCTTGAGATTCTAAACTGAAAGCTATCATTTCTAACGCATGTTTTTTTTGTTCAGCAGGAACAACTGAAAGTACTCCAGCAGCATTACGTGCTTTTTTCCCCATGATTTTCATTTTTTCTTGCAAAGTCATGCAATCATCCATTTTTCCAAAATGCTGCGAGAGATAACTTTTTTAAATAGAATCGGTCAAGCAGCGTAAAACCATATCGTTGCGATGTACCACAGCAGAATGCGGTTCATGCCCAAGAATTTGTTCTATTTCTTCGCTTTTATACCCCATAATATTCACAGCATCATCTTTATCATAGCTTACAAGACCACGAGCAATCTCAATCCCACTTTCATCAACAATTGCAACCGTATCTCCTCGAAAAAATACACCTTCAACCGCTATAACCCCTACGGCCAATAATGATTTTCCATCTTTAAGAGCTTTAACCGCTCCTTGATCAATAGTCAAAATACCGGATGGATCTAAATGACTAGAAATCCAGGTTTTCCATGCATTTACTGATTTTTCATTAGGAGCAAAAAAACTGCTGCGTTCCCCTTGGTCAATTGCTGCAAGAGGATTCATACGCTTTCCTGAGGTGATGATCATAGCTGTTCCAGCAGAATTAGCTATTTTTCCAGCATCAAGTTTAGTCTTCATTCCACCCCGTGAAAGCTCTGAAGCAGCAACACCTGCCATTTTTTCAATATCACTTGTGATGGATGCAATAAAAGGAACAAATTCAGCCGTTGGATCTAAATGAGGAGAACATGTATAAAGACCATCGATATCTGACAAAAGAACCAAAAGATCAGAGCCCATCATCGTCGCAACACGTGCAGCTAAACGATCATTATCACCATACCGAATTTCGCTTGTTGCAACGGTATCATTCTCATTAATCACAGGAACTGCTCCAAAACGTAAAAGTGTATTCATAGTAGCACGCGCATTGAGATAACGTCGACGCTCTTCCGTATCCAATAGTGTCAATAAAATCTGCCCAGTTTTCAATCCATGTTGAGCAAGCACATCAGTATACGCTTTAGAAAGTTCAATTTGACCTAAAGCAGCACATGCTTGACTTTCTTCCAATTTTAAAACCCTTTTAGGAAGACGTAGCAATGTTCGCCCTAAGGCAATAGCACCAGAAGATACCAATAAAATGTCAACACCCTTTTGGCGCAATACAGCCATATCATTCACTAAACTTTTAAGCCATTCAATGCGCAAACCTGTTTGAGGATCAACCAAAAGTGCAGAGCCAACTTTAATGACAATGCGCTTATATTGTTCAAGTTTTCGCAATTGAACAGCCATCTTCATCAATCCTGATGTTTGTTGATCATATCTGCACGCGCCATTTCAATAACGTGCGCGACAGAGCGTAAAACATTGTCTAACCCCTCATGACTCACTGCAGAAAACATCATAACAGGCTGACCAACACTCTTTTGTAAAGCCTCTTGTTTCGCTTTACACTCTTCAATAGGAAGCGTATCTACCTGACTTAAAGCTACAATTTCAGTTTTATCGCTCAAATTATTTCCATATGTCTCAAGTTCTCGACGGATAATTTGATACGCTTTTACTACATCTTCCTCTTGAGTAGAAATTAAGTGCAATAAAACACGACAACGTTCCACATGCCCTAAAAAACGATCACCAATCCCTACACCTTCATGCGCTCCTTCAATTAAGCCAGGGATATCCGCTAAAACAAATTCACGCGCATCAATGCGAGCAACACCAAGATGAGGATATAAAGTCGTAAAAGGATAAGCAGCAATTTTTGGCTTCGCAGTTGTTACTGATGCCAAAAAAGTTGATTTTCCAGCATTCGGCAAACCAATAATCCCACCATCAGCAATCAGTTTCAAACGTAACCAAAGCGCACGCTCTTCTCCACTTAAACCTGGATTTGCACGGCGGGGTGCCTGATTTGTAGATGTCGCAAAATGAAGGTTTCCAAAACCGCCATTTCCCCCTTTTGCAAGACGATAACGTTGACCAACCTCTGTTAAATCACAGATTAATGTTTTGTTATCTTCTTCAAAAATTTGTGTTCCAACTGGCACTCTCAGAACGACATCATCACCTTTTGCACCTGTCATATTGCGCCCTTTGCCATGACCACCGGTTTTTGCTCTAAAATGCTGTTGGTAACGATAATCGATCAACGTGTTAAGCCCATCAACAACAAGAGCCCAAACATCACCTCCACGCCCTCCATTGCCTCCATCGGGCCCTCCAAACTCTATGAATTTTTCACGACGAAATGATACTGCCCCTGCTCCGCCACTACCAGAACGAACATAAACCTTAGCCTGATCAAGAAATTTCATAGAAACGCTCACAACATTATTACTATATACAATGCACTTTCTTAACAGTCTTTCATAATTTACAAAAGAAAAACAGTACACAACATCATTCACAATGATTTGAAAACACTTTTACATTTCGATAGGCTTCATTATTTCCAACTCTTTTATATAATAAAGGCTATTGCTATGTTTCATCTTTTTCTTTAATCGGTTTTTCCTTTAAATTGAAGAGCTAAGAGATAAAGCTCTACAGACTCTGCTCGACTTGCAGGAGGTTTAACATGATGCACTTTCTTAAAATTCTGTTTCAATGTTGCAAGAAGCGTGTCTTCTGCTCCTCCTTGAAAAGTCTTTGTTAAGAAATGCCCACCAGGCTTAAGAACCGAAATAGAAAAATGAACAGCAGCTTCACATAAAGCAATTGTCCTCAGATGGTCCGTCTGACGGTGACCTGTCGTTGGTGCAGCCATATCGGAAAGCACCACATCTGGTTTTGATCCCAAAGTGCTTATTAATTCTTGTGGGGCATCTTCGTGAAAAAAATCCATTTCTAGTATGGCCACTCCTGGCAGTGGTTCCATATGTAAATAATCAATACCAACCACGCTAGGATTGTGATCTTTTGATTCCACAATACGTGCCGCCACTTGACACCATCCTCCAGGTGCTGCTCCTAGATCAATGATCTTTTGACCTTTTTTGAGTATCTTATAACGCTCATTTATTTCGATTAATTTATAAGCTGCACGCGAACGATAACCATCTGCTTTTGATTGATGGACATAAGGATCATTCAAATGCCTCTCTAACCATCGCCGCGACGACGCCTTAATCGTTCCAGCTTTCTTTTTAACCCGCTGATACAATTCGTGCGATCCTGCACCACCGCGCCCACCTGCTGTTCTTCTTGTTGTTTTTTTCATCACTGTTCATTAATTTCTATATTCTAATCACTCTAAGCGCTTAAGACGTATTTTTTTATGATAAAATCATACACTTGTCGCTTAGTAAAACTTTATCAAAATCCTTGTTTCAATATCAAAGAGCATAATCGCATCGGTATCGGTATTTGATTTAATGAACGTTCTACACTTTGAAACAGTAAAATATTTTTCTGTTTTCTATCAACAACTTGCAGTTTAAGACCAACCTCACCCAAAACATACCTGAACACATGTTGACTATCTTCAACTAAACGCGAGGCTTTCTTGTCATCAAACGGTACATTTATAAACTTGTATTCTCATTTTAAATGACATTCATATTCCATTTGTTCAATTTAAAGCTTTGGCATTGAGAAGTCTATGACTAAACAACTTTTTTAACTCTACAATAGCTGAAAAGTATCAAAAACTTAAAAAAGTGCGATTTTACAATGAAACATAAAATAAGCAAATGACAAATCTTTGTACATCAATCAAAAGCAGTATAAACAAAAAGAAGACTTTCATGAAAAATCATATAATCGAAAAAGACTCTATCACCCTGCATATCAGTGCCTAACCATTGCATCTTTTATCGTCTTTATTTTGATTTAACAATAAGCTTAAGCATTGGTAAATTTTAGTTCTGCACATCAAATCACTGCCATATTTTATTGTTGTAAAGATAAAAGTGCTTCACTCAATCCCTCAAAGGGAGCAACAAAAGAAAATATCTGACCACTTTTCACCTGATAAGAAATACGCACTTTTCCCCTCTGTTCTATTTGCTGACGCAAAATCAGCCCTAAAGGCGATTGAGCTAAACAAACCTTAGCATCGCATTGCGTATAACGAATAACTATAGGATCTGAAAATCCCTCTACTAATACCCGGATCGGAACACTAATATCTGCGCTGGGTAACATCCGTAAAAGCATAACTGCCTGACCACTGGTCGTTAACACAAGAGACCAACTAAAAATCGTATG
>NZ_KL503802.1:505203-511167 GCF_000709795.1 Bartonella bacilliformis Ver097 | reverse complement strand
CTTTTATAGCATAAAGCACTCTCCTTTTTCTTATTAATTTCTATTCATTTTTACGAATTTCTAAAAGTTACGAACTTTTAAATCAAAAGCCAATCTCGCTTAAGAAGCATATCCTATACCATTTTTTCAAAAACTTCCCTTGTCAAGAAAAAACAACAGACTACTTTCCCTAAAATCCGTATTGCTTCTTTAATTTTCTTTAGGTTTTTATGATGTCTTAGAAATTTTAACGTTCAAACCCATCCATTGCCAAAAGCAAACAACAGGAGGAATTTATTATTTTATCGAGAACAGCGTCAATTCTATCTTCAGCAGAAAGATTATAAAGCGCAATTTTCTAGCCAATTCATCAAAAAAGGGGAGAGATTTTCACGAAAGGGAATAAAAATGAAATTGACGTCGTTATTATTTTTTTGCAGTTTATTACTCACTCTTCAAACTTCTATTTCAGCTCCTATTCCTCATCAAATTCAACCCCCTACTGATAACCCTCATGATGAAGCTATTCGTGTTAAGGTCCATACAAAATACGAATATTGTTATACTCCAACATTTGTAAATGGTGAAAGTTATATTTACCTCAACAATTGTTCTGCTTCCAGTGCTCTACCTGCTCGATATGATGTTTTACAAAGAGTTTCTTGGAATGTGAATAATGTTTGGCTGTGTATGACCGCTCCTAGCTCCGTAACAGGTATTGATGGAAAGTCTACAGCCGACTGGGATTATCTCCTATTAAGACCCTGTGTTATCAATGATGCTAATCAACGCTGGATCATTACAGGAAATGCCTTTCATACAGCAGATGGAAGATTCCGTGTTAAAGATTATAAATGGTACCTTTATATTTCAAAAGACTCTAGAGCTTCCTATGATCATAGGTTAGTCAACATGAATAAATGGGCAAACACTGTAGCTCCTCCTGTGAATCTTAATACAAAAACTTTCTTAGGTTGGAACTTTATCAGTGGTTCTACCCAGACTAGATATTATGTTACAGACGATGGATCACGATCAGAGCTATTTGATCTCTATTATAATCCAGAAAATGGTCATATTGCTCGATATTTCCCTTCCTCTAGAGCAATGTCTTGCATGGTTTCCCAACAAGCTAAATCAGAAAGTTGGAATTGGGTAAAGTGGTTATCGTGTAAAGAAACTATTTCCAACAACACAAAAAACAAAGATATTGGCTTTTGGGATCTTTCTCAGTTAAATGGAAGTGAAGGCCCCATCTTGGATTATCTAGGCAATCTGTTAAGAGTTACCCAATATGGCTCGAATTGGGGTTTCCCTTATACAGCTACAAGTGATTATATTACTAAACAAGAATCGCAATATAACCACCCTACCTCTGATTTTATTTTTGATTACGACATTGAACGGTGGAATCGCTTTGTTAATGGGAATTTAGGGGATACACTGACTTATTGCCCGGCTCCTGGAACAAAGAAGAATGTTACACAGACTGCTCACATACGAGAAAAACGATCATTACCTCCTAGTTTTGAACTTACTGAGGAATGGAAAAAAAGATTATGGCAAATCGCTAGAAGTAATATTCCTGGCACAACACCAATAATTGCCTATTGCGGACCCTGCATGCTGCAGACTCTACAAATGCTTGCTGAATTGCAAGAATATCATTACAGTCATCCTCCTCGAGATGGGGAAGGATATTTTTTTAATACAGCTCCTAATACAAATCTATTTATTTCCTTTCGCGCAAGATTCCCTCTGCTTGCAGAAAGGCTGCATAACACAGAAAATTATGCTAATGTACCTTTGTACGCAGGAGAGAGTAGCTATACACGCACAACTAGAATAACTCGTTCAGCAGCACTAATGTTATTGCCCAATTATGATTGGAGACCTTCAGCCGTTGTTAGAACACATGAAGAAATGATAAGAGTAATTCAAAATATGTTTACTGCTCCTAGTGGCACACTTTGGTATCTTTCAATGGTGAGAACAAGCTATACAGGAACATCTGGTCATGCCCAACCTATTTTAAGAACAAGAGACGGGCTCGTGTTAATCCCAACGAATACAGCTAGAATAACTTTTGAACGATACATACAACGTCTTACTCCAATAACAACAGCAGAAGAAGTATTTAATAATCTTACACGTGGAGGCATTCTAATACTTCATTCACTCGCAACAATTCAAATGGCTTTGAGACATGAGATTTCTTTAGATTTTTATTTATCTCAAAGGGATTGCACTGGAGAAGGAGACGGTAGAAGAGGTAGTGGCCTTCTTCCAAGAGCAGCGCTTTTTAATCAGTGTCTCAGTGGCAGATGTGCGATCCAATAAGGTGCTTAAAGACTGTTTTTTAAAGTTTTAAAGCGCAATCGATAAGGCAGAGTAATAAGCTTAATTAGTGTTTATTAATATAGTTGTAGTTATTAATCTGAGTTTTATACGGAATAGAATCCACAAGATAGAGATACAGGGCACGAGATTTATTTTTTAGACCTCTGCTCTGTATTTTTTTGAGGCAGTAAGTAAGCTACGTTCCTATAAAGATGAAGCGTATTTATACAATGAGACAGTACTCCATAAGCTGAGATGTTTATGAAAGAGAGCTTTACACCTTTTGTAGGGGCTTGGTTTGGGCAGCAGAAAGCCACATTAAAACACAAACATTGTTCATGCTTGTGCATTAGAAATAAGAAGGAGAGAAACTGTATGCGTAGGACACAAAGAGAGAAGATGGAGATACTGGTTGCGGGGGCAGGATTTGAACCTGCGGCCTTCAGGTTATGAGCCTGACGAGCTACCGGGCTGCTCCACCCCGCGCCATGAAGAAAAGACGGCCCTATTTGGGGTATTTTTCCTTCTTTTTGTTGTTTGTCCCTTTTCACTTTATCTTTAAAGTGACAGAATTTTTTGAAGATTGTGAGGATGTTTCTATGCCTTTAGCAGACCTGGCAGCGACTTACTCTCCCGTGCCTTAAGACAAAGTACCATCAGCGCTGGAACGTTTCACGGCCGAGTTCGGGATGGGATCGGGTGCAGGCGTTCCGCCATAACCACCAAGTCAGCAAAGGGCATAGAATGAGAAACTGGTTTTGTGCTTTTATTAAGTTTTAGTTTTATTCATTAATTGAGTGTTTCATCATGAATGAATAGAGGAAATGAGAACGATCAAGCCAATCGAACTATTAGTATCAGTAAGCTTCATGTGTTACCACACTTCCACGCCTGACCTATCAACGTGGTGGTCTACCACGGTTCTCAAGGGAATACTCGTTTTCAGGTGGGTTTCCCGCTTAGATGCCTTCAGCGGTTATCCCGTCCGTATATAGCTACCCTGCTATGCGGCTGGCGCCACAACAGGTCCACCAGAGATACGTCCATCCCGGTCCTCTCGTACTAGGGACAGATCCTGTCAATATTCCTACACCCACGGCAGATAGGGACCGAACTGTCTCACGACGTTCTGAACCCAACTCACGTACCGCTTTAAATGGCGAACAGCCATACCCTTGGGACCTGCTCCAGCCCCAGGATGCGATGAGTCGACATCGAGGTGCCAAACAACCCCGTCGATATGGACTCTTGGGGGTCATCAGCCTGTTATCCCCGGCGTACCTTTTATCCGTTGAGCGATGGCCCTTCCACACGGGACCACCGGATCACTATGACCGTCTTTCGACTCTGCTCGACTTGTCAGTCTCACAGTCAGGCAGGCTTATGCCATTGCACTCAACAAACGATTTCCGACCGTTCTGAGCCTACCTTCGCGCGCCTCCGTTACTCTTTAGGAGGCGACCGCCCCAGTCAAACTACCCACCATACACTGTCTTGAATCCGGATAACGGACTGCAGTTAGACATCCATGTCGGTAAGGGTGGTATTTCAAGGATGACTCCACAAGGGCTAGCGCCCCTGCTTCAAAGTCTACCACCTATCCTACACATGCCGACACAAATGCCAGTGTAAAGCTATAGTAAAGGTGCACGGGGTCTTTCCGTCTAACCGCAGGAACCCCGCATCTTCACGGGGAATTCAATTTCACTGAGTCTACGTTGGAGACAGCGGGGAAGTCGTTACGCCATTCGTGCAGGTCGGAACTTACCCGACAAGGAATTTCGCTACCTTAGGACCGTTATAGTTACGGCCGCCGTTTACTGGGGCTTCAATTCAATGCTTGCACATCTCCTCTTAACCTTCCAGCACCGGGCAGGCGTCAGACCCTATACATCGTCTTGCGACTTCGCAGAGCCCTGTGTTTTTGGTAAACAGTCGCTACCCCCTGGTCTGTGCCACCCTCTAACGGTTGCCCGCTAAAGGGTCACGCTTCTTCCGAAGTTACGCGTGCAATTTGCCGAGTTCCTTCAACGTAGTTCTCTCAAGCGCCTTGGTATTCTCTACCTGTCCACCTGTGTCGGTTTCGGGTACGGTCTATATGTGGGAGCTATTTCCTGGAATTACTCTACTGCAAGATCAATCCAATAAGACCTTACAATATACGCAATCCGTCACTTCCCACAGGTCCACGAATATTAACGTGGTTCCCATCGACTACGCCTTTCGGCCTCGCCTTAGGGGCCGACTCACCCTGCTCAGATTAACTTTAAGCAGGAACCCTTGGACTTTCGGCGAGGGAGTCTCTCACTCCCTTTATCGTTACTCATGTCAGCATTCTCACTTCCGATACCTCCAGGAGCTCTCGCGAGTCTCCCTTCACAGGCTTACGGAACGCTCCGCTACCACTTGCTCATAAAAGCAAATCCACAGCTTCGGTGTATGGCTTTAGCCCCGTTACATTTTCGGCGCAAAGACCCTTATTTAGACCAGTGAGCTGTTACGCTTTCTTTAAATGATGGCTGCTTCTAAGCCAACATCCTGGTTGTTTTGGGATCCTCACATCCTTTCCCACTTAGCCATAACTTGGGGACCTTAGATGGTGGTTAGGGTTGTTGCCCTTTCCACGACGGACGTTAGCACCCGCCGTGTGTCTGCCAGTTAGTTCTTCCAGGTATTCGGAGTTTGGTTAGGTTTGGTAATCCGGTGAGGACCCCTAGCCCATCCAGTGCTCTACCCCCTGGAGAATTCAACTAACGCTCTACCTAAATAGATTTCGCGGAGAACCAGCTATTTCCGAGTTTGATTGGCCTTTCACCCCTAGCCACAAGTCATCCCAATCTATTGCAACAGATACGGGTTCGGCCCTCCAGTAAGTGTTACCTTACCTTCAGCCTGCTCATGGCTAGATCACTCGGTTTCGGGTCTAATCCAACGAACTGAACGCCCTGTTCAGACTCGCTTTCGCTACGCCTACACCTATCGGCTTAAGCTTGCTCGTTAGACTAAGTCGCTGACCCATTATACAAAAGGTACGCCGTCACCCAGAACGAATCTTGGGCTCCGACTGTTTGTAGGCATTCGGTTTCAGGTACTATTTCACTCCCCTCGTCGGGGTACTTTTCACCTTTCCCTCACGGTACTGGTGCGCTATCGGTCATGCACGAGTACTTAGGCTTGGATCGTGGTCGACCCATGTTCAGACAGGATTTCACGTGTCCCGCCTTACTCAAGGACTTAAATCAGATTTACGTATACGGGACTATCACCCCCTTTGGTTCGACTTTCCAATCAATTCTACTTTTCTAAATTTAAGCCACTGGCCTGGTCCGCGTTCGCTCGCCACTACTAACGGAGTCTCGGTTGATGTCCTTTCCTACAGGTACTTAGATGTTTCAGTTCCCTGCGTTCGCTTCTTACACCCTATTTTATTCAGATGAAGATACCTTATTAGAGACAACTAGAAACCTAAACTGTCTCTTTTACAAAACAGCTTAACGTTCCCAGCAGTCAAAGGTGGGTTGCCCCATTCGGAAATCTACGGATCAAAGGGTATTCGCACCTCCCCGTAGCTTATCGCAGCGTATCACGTCCTTCATCGCCTGTGCATGCCAAGGCATCCACCAAATGCCCTTAAGACACTTGATC
>NZ_KL503802.1:475203-500203 GCF_000709795.1 Bartonella bacilliformis Ver097 | reverse complement strand
CCCTGAAGTGCGTATTTTTCAAGAGAATGTAACCATTTCGCCGCAAAATTATCGAATCGAAGTCGCTCATAATTACGCTGAAGATATTATTCCTATTCATAAAAAACAAAGCATCTTAGAAGCGCTCAAAGATTCGGAGTATACAGAAGAACAAATTCAACTGGTTGCAGAAACTTTAGCCATATTCTATAATTCAAACTGGCTTGACGAAGGAAATCTGCTCCGCATCGGGGTTGTCACACATTTAGGAGAAGAGGATAGTCTTGTCCGTGTCAGCATTTACCAAGGAATGTCTCATCAAATCACTATCGCTTTGGATGATTATAACCAGTTTGTTGAAAGCACAGAACCAGAAATGTCGCACGCTCTTAAAACAGCGTTTCAAAAGGGCATTCCTCACCCTTATATGAGTGCAACAAAGCTACCAACAGTTTATGATGCTATTTATCACGCGATTCTCAGCCACAATCTGTCGAATACACTTTCTCAGCATCTTATTCGTTTGCTTGCAACTGATATTGATATGAAAAGTCGCATCACACCAACTGATCAGCTTGAAATATTTTATGCGGTCCCAGACCAAAATGATGCAGATGGCCAAAATGCCGACGCTCCTACGAACCAAGATCCTGAAATCCGTTATGTGAGCGCTACTTTCGGCAATGTAACATATAAATATTACCGTTACCAAGCAGAAGATGGCACGATTGATTATTATGATTTGGAAGGAAAAAGTTCAAAACCTTTTCTTCTCCGCAAACCCGTTCCCAATGGCACTTTTGTTTCTCCCTTTGGACCACGAAAACACCCTATTTTAGGTTATGTGCGCATGCATACTGGGGTTGATTGGGCTGCGCCTAAAGGATCACCCATTATTGCTGTTGGCGATGGAGTTATAAAAAAAATGGGGGTCACCCGTGGTTATGGAAACCAGACCGTCATTCAACATACCAATGGCTATGTCAGCAGCTATGCACACCAACAGGCTTATGCACCAGACATTAAACCAGGTGTAAAAGTGCGACAAGGACAAATTATTGGCTATGTTGGATCAACAGGGCTTGCAACAGGACCCCATTGCCATTTTGAAATTATCGTTAACGGTACACAAGTTGACCCTATGCGGATCCGTTTGCCTGATAGTCGAATCTTAACCAACCAAGACCTACAAGCGTTTCTGCGTGAAAAACAGAACATTGATTCTCTCGTAGCCAGCCCTGTCACTTAAATAAAATTGTGCCTTAGTAAAATTGTCACTTAACAAAGCTGTTACTTGAAAAAGCTTCACGAAAAAAATAATCACGCTGTATTCTTTGAAAAAGGTAAATCTTAAAAAAGGATAAGTTGTTGAGGCACGCTTTCTCTTTAAGAAACAGACTCTTTATCCTTTTTGGTATCGTCATGCGTTGTCAGTTTTGGCAAAGGAATAGTAACCTTTGTTCCCCCTAACTCAGAGGTTTCAAAAAGAGGTTTTTCACCAAATTGCATACAGAGCTGTTCGATCATTAAATGGCCAAGACCTGTTTTTTCCTCTGTATTTTGGCTATTCATCCCCACACCATCATCAACGACAGTCAGAGCCATCTGGCCATTATCTTGTGAGCCAAAAGAAATATAAAGATTTCCAGGGCGCTGATCAGGAAAAGCATATTTCAAAGCATTTGTCAGCAATTCCCCAAGAATAATCCCAAACGTTGTTGCATCTCTTGCAGATAATCGGCAATCTTTAAAATCTGTATGAATAGTAATATTTTCACGCAATTCAAACGGCACTGCCAATTCAACATCATGAACAACTGAATTTAGAAAATCTGCTAATAAAGTTGTTTCCATATCATCACTTAGCCGTAAACGACGATAAGCTGTAGAAATTGCCTGGACACGATCACGTGCAGCCCCTAAAATTGAACGCACCTCTTCATTTTGGCTACGATTCATTTGCAACGCCAACAAAGAAGACACGATACTTAAAGAATTACCAATGCGGTGGCTAGCATCTTGCAACAGCATTTCAACACGCTGGCGTTCCTTTTCAGCATGATTGCGTGCTTTTTCTAGTTTTTCTGTTCGTTCCTTCACACGGGCTTCAAGAGCTGCATTTTCAGTATGAAGCAACACTTGATAGGTTTTTAAAGAATACACATCACGATAAAAACAGTTAATGACAATATAGGCTAACAGAAAACTACTGACCACAGCGATAATGGCTGCCAATGTTAAAGCCGCGCGCATTATCGTAATGCCTTCGCGTTGTTTTTTCCGAGAAAGATCGTCTCCATTGATAAAGCGTGTCATCAACTGCGGCAAACGTGCCATTTGCAATTTTGTTATTTCAGGAAATGAAGGAGATTCAGTAGAAGGACCACGAAAAGCATCTAAGGCAGCCATATGGGCTATCATACTGTGTTTGCGTACTTCGATTTCTTTTTTAAAGGAGGTAAACCAATCATACCACTGTGGATGAGAATAAACAATCAAACTTGTATACTTGAGAAGATCCTCAAGATCCCGAACTGCTTTGGCAAAGAAGGTTTTATCTTCAATGTGACGGGTATCTTCATAACGACGATTTGCGGTCGCCATATCGACCAAACTAATCAGCATTAAATCAGCTTGTTCGCGAAGTTCTGAGCTTATATTTAACTGTTCCAATTCTTGATCAACAGTATTGGACAAAAGCGCAATCAAAAATGAAGCGAAAATAGCCATCAAAAGAGAAATAGCAACACATCCCCAACGCCAACGTGGTGTTGTTGAATTCAGAGTAGATCGTTTCGAAAACGCAGTCATTTTTTGTTACTATCCATTTCCATCGACAAACCTGATACCTGTTCACTTTCTTAAGTATAAAAAGAGAATAGGTTGATTACTTATAACCTAAAAAAAACCCCTCTACGTGTACTGCCTTACGTATATTCACCCATAAAATTTTCTTCTCTTTCCCAATACGGCATGCCAAACACTCTGACACACTCCAAAAATCCTAGCCATTTTTGAAAATGATAAAAGACTGCAAAAACACAAAATTATTGACCCTCATTGTTATGTTTTTTGGCTCATATTCTTTCAGGCATCCCTTAGCGCTCCATTAACTTGTGATGCTTCATTAAGATAACATTATGATTGTGGGGGCAACGCGATTTTCCAACCAAAAAAATTTTCTCCCATCACGTTGCCCCAACCATCATATTGACTGATCGCAAAAAATTTCTGTAAAAAACATACGCTTTACAAATACAACCTTTTATTACTTCAACAACCAAGTGATATAGAGCTGCTGAATTTTCATAAAAAAGACCAGACACACTCATGCAAATACAGCTCCTTTTTGATTGACCAATAACCTACCTAAGGATTTTTTAAACTCTTGTGACAGAAACTTTCTATATATGGCTCAAAACGAATGGAAAAATTTTGAACCCAAACGCTGGCACTATCTTGAACCGTTTTTCTTTGTTTACGCATGTGATTGTAAAATTCATTCCGTATAATTGTGAAAAACCGAACTTTGATATTCGTACTCCTTGTAAATTTAATATTCGTATTCCTGGCAAAATTGTTTCGCCTGCTCCATGCCTTTTTCATGCCCTATACTTGTCTTCTTTACGAATAACTCTTGCATGAAATCTCTTACTCTATTACACTTGGCCTTAAAGAAATGGTAAAAGCACACAGAGTTAAAAAACCAAAATCAATTTTTTCTTAAAATCTTTCGTACCGGTTGTCATAAAGGATTAAGCCTTTTTTATATTACGTAGATCGTTGGCTTGTTCTGCCTTATCTAATTTCTCTAGAAGATCCAGAAAATGAGCAGGGATAGCCTCTTCTTGAATGCTCATATAAAATTGACGTAACTTCAACGCTATCTCTCTATTGACTCCAAAAAGATTATCTCTAAGCACACAGCGATCTGTGAGATTTTTTTTACTACAGTTGTTCATTTCTCATCCCCTTAACCTATATACTTGCCCAAGCTAAATCTTTCCCTCTCAAGTTGTAAATATAGTGCAACTTTAAAAGATCCACATGATGGAGGAGTAATTTTTCACATGCTGAAAATTTTGATGCACACACGTGCTTATAAATTTCCTTACACGCACACCAAGACATCTCCTTGCATACACACAAAAAAGCAAAAGGAATTACGGATAATGCCATTATCAACACGCATTGCACCTCATCTTCCCTATCTTCGACGTTTTGCCCGATCTGTAACAGGCAGCCAATCATCTGGCGATACTTATGTTGCAGCCATGCTAGAAGCGCTAATTACAGATATCTCTATTTTCCCTCAAGTATCGAGTGATCGTATTGGAACCTATTGGCTTTTTTGTCATCTTTTTGACCAAACAACACCCAATATTGCAGAACCTTTGCCGCAATTTGGTTTTGAACAACAAGCCAATATCCAATTATCTTATCTCACCCCACGCGCACGCCAAGCATTCTTACTGATTGCTGTGGAAGGGTTTAACGAACGTGAAGCTAGCGAAATCATGAATATTGATACACAAACATTTCATCATTTTTTGAACCAAGCCTCTCTTGATATTTCAGAGCAGATGACCACGCAAATTATGATTATCGAAGATGAACCGCTGATCGCAATGGACATTGAGCAAATGGTGGAAAGCCTTGGTCATAAAGTCGTTGGTGTTGCGCGCACCAGTGAAGAAGCGATTGCTATGTTTCAACAAAAAAGGCCACGGATGATTTTGGCTGATATTCAATTAGCAGATAGCAGTTCCGGCATTGACGCTGTTAATAATATTTTGAAAAATGAGTGTATTCCCGTAATTTTTATCACAGCTTTCCCTGAGCGATTGCTAACGGGGGAGCGTCCTGAGCCAACTTTTTTGGTCACCAAACCTTTTAATCCTGATATGGTTAAAGCGCTCATTTCACAAGCTTTATTCTTTCAAGAAAATGCTTCTAAAGCTGCCTGATGGAAGGCATAATGCATGATGAGCATCACCCCTGTTTCCACTTTTCCCATAGAAAAATTACATCTTAGTGCTCTCATGCAAGCTATCCGCAACACAGATATGTGTGTTTTATACCAAACAACAAATCTCACTTATTTATGGGCTGAAAACCTACCTAAACATTTGTACAATCAATGGTATGTAGGGTGTCGTGACCGTGATTTTCTTTCGATCAACCTTGCTAATCAAATGGAAATGATCAAATTACAGCTTTTAGCAACAGGCAAAATGCAGACCATCGAAGTACAGTTTGAAAATAAAACCAAACAAGCGACTTGGTACCAATTTTCAATTGACGGCCACCGCAATGATAGCGGAGAAATCATTGGTGTCATCACCACAGGAATTGAAATTTCAAGTTTATGTCGACGCGAACAGGTTTTGAAAATCTTGCTTAGAGAAGTTAGCCACCGTTCTAAAAATCTTTTAGCAATCATCCAAAGTATTGCCAGTCAAACCGCACGCTATACTGAATCTCTGCAAACTTTCCTACGTAAATTTCAAGGGCGTCTCCATTCTATTTCTCATTCTCAAGACCTTATCACCGCTTCTGACTGGCGTGGAGCTCAATTTCGTGAATTAGTCCGTTCGCAAGCCTTGGACTATTCTACGAAAGAAGTAGAACAGCTTTCCATCAAAGGAAGTAATCCTTACCTTTTCCCCAATGCAGCACTGCATATTGGATTGGCGTTTCATGAACTCATTGTCAATTCATACTCTTTTGGTGCCTTATCACAAAGCGGTGGACATATCTGTATCCGTTGCGATATTCAAACGCAAATTTGTGGTCAAACACAACTTCTCATTACATGGAGCGAAAATATTACCACTAAAGCACTTATACCTTCTTATCAAAATGCTTGTTTTGGCAGTACCATTTTAGAAAAAATCGTCCCCACAGCAGTTAATGGCTCAGCCTCTTTACAATTAACACAAGAAGGTGTTTTTTACTGCCTATGCGTTCCTGATAATTATTTTGATATCCAGTAAATGCAAAAAATCTTACAAGCTGCCTGATCTCACTCTCGCAAACTGTCTTGCGATACCGTAAAAACTCTTGTGCTTCATCGCTTAATAAAGAAAATCTCTTCACAGTGATTTCCTCTCGATTTTCCCTTTGACAACAATTCCTGTATTGCAAAAAAAACATTTACATCTTACATTCTATCCATATGGTCAAGGACAAGAAAATGCATACCCAACAAGATTCTTATGATTCACACCTCCAGACACTTGAACATGCCTTACACCAAGAGCCTCCGCTAAATCCTACCGTAGAGCGGGTGAGAAAAAAGCTCATGCGTTTAATGATTGTCTCTATTGCCATCACAATCATTCTCATTCTTGCTGTATTTGCCGGGGTTGTGTATAAAATTATGATTCCAGAACCCCGTTCACACAAGATATCAGCACCCACACAAGAAAGACTGTCTCCCCTTTATAAGGATCATCTCCACACTGTTCACCACACCTTATCTCTGCCGCAAGGCGCAAAAATTATATCACAAAGCCTTGCAGAGCGAATGCTCTCTTTGCAAATTTTAATGCCTGATGGTCAAACAAAATTGATGATTTATGATCATTATACCGGCATGCTCCTTGCAGTTTTTTCTGTTGTATCAAAAAAAACAACACTCACGCAAGAAGAATTAAGATTATCACCACCGCAAGACGGCTAACGTCATCCCAAACTTAGATCTTAAAACTTAACCTGCTTTTAAAGCCAGATTTTATCTTAGAGATAAGAGAAAAACATCAATGCTGATGTCCTTGCTGATATGACCCTTTTCGGCATTACTTTCTCTTTTTTCATATCGATTAAAGGAACCACTTAAGGGGTAATTAAAGTTTTTCTTCTACATAAGAAGGAAGAGACGAACGCCGACGCGGTTTTTTTCTTACCTCTTCTTTGATTGAAGGCAAAGAAACAATAGTGTCTATTTCTTCATTTTCTGATTCAGAAAATTCTGCAAGATGCGTTTTTTTAATAGCAGCAGGTTTTTTTGCAACAGGCGGTTGTTCTAGGCCACAATTTGCATTAGCAACAGTATGAATTTCTAATGCATCACCATTTTGCCGAGGTTTTTCTCTGCCTTTTCTGCGATCATTTTTTCTTGGTACCTGGGCATAAGACACAGGCTGTTCACCATTGAGCTCTTCTTTTTTTGTATCGTCTGTTTTGCCATCCTCGCATTCTTGATCGAGATTTTCGTCACGCTGATTTTGCGGCGGCATTTGCTCAGCAGCCGCCAGGATAATACGCAAATAATGTTCAGCATGTTGCAAATAATTTTCAAACATCACACGATCACCGGCACCTTGTGCATCATAAGAAAGACTTATGTATTTATCCGCAATTTGCTGAGCATTTCCGCGCACTTTAATATCTGGACCGTTACTTTCATAATTTCGAGATAACGGATTAGGGCTGCGACGATGATGATTATTATTATTGTGACCGCGTACCCGTCTATTTTGCTGTGGCCTCATATTCATCCCTTTTGGATTATCTTATTTACTCTATAATTGGATTATCTCTTTAGATAATACTGATCATGTCCAAAAAATATTGAACGATCCCTATTTTATTCATTTACATGACATTTAGTGATATTTTAATAAAGGTAAATTTTTCTTGAAAATCACCTAAATAGCGGAAAATACTTAAGAACAAACCCCTAATATCCCTAATAATTTAGTAAAATCATAACGATCTTTACATAAAATGCCAAGTGTTTTTTCACAGAATCCATACTTATTAAAAATAACAACCATGGTGTGGGAAAATAACAACAGTATAATAAGAAAAACTGTTTTCGTGTGAAAACTCTAGCATGTAAAAAAAGCTCTATATAAGAGAATCATCGTCTTTTACACTGGATTACAGTTTCTCTATTTTTCTGTTTTTTAACTTACAAGAACTGTATATCTCTTCAATATAATGAATCTATAAAGCTTACCCCCTCGTTAGAATAAAAATAGTTTTCTTTTTTGAATGCATCACGACCACTCCGCAAACCCCACATAATTTTCAGGCCTCAACTCCCAATATTCTCCATATTATTTAAGATCTTAAAAGAAATCTTGCCTCCTTTGGGCAATCTTCCCTCTCTTTGCTACCTGAAACAAACAAGACAGAACCCCTCCCGCCTTAAAGAATCAACGGCTTCACCTACTTTGCAAACTCTGCTTAAATTAAAAGGTATACCAAAGAATTTCACTTTCCCCCTATCAGGGCACACCCACCCTAGCTTCACGCAAGGCCTTTACACTTTTCGATTCAAAAAAGCATCCGAAAAACCATAATCATCAACTCTCTCCCCTCATCACCCACAGTCGCCGTTGTTACTGTGGGTGAGCTTACTTACAGAGTATGCAGCGAATAACCTCATCTAATTTCGACATATGCAGCTTCAGCGACAAATGACTTCATCACCTCATCTACACCTTCATGAGGTATAAGAAACGCAACATAGATTTGTGAAGGTAGCGTAACTTTATGGTAAAAAATAGACTAAAATGCTGTTTTTTCGCTTTTTATGTCATCTTCCAAAAAAAGAAAATTTTTATACAAGCTTAGAAAATCCTAAAAATAATTACGGATTTTATTGTTTTCTCCATCTTTTTCATTGATCAAACAATCATCAAGAAGAAAATAATTTCCATCTCCTGGTCGTATCATTTTTATACATTTTTTCTTTGCTGTGTCAGCAATTTGATTCCATATTGCACGAATTGACAAATAGGATTCGCTTTCTAGCTGCAAACAGCGCTGATAGACCTCACTTCGCATACTAGGCATTACCGATGCAGAAATTTCTTTACAATAAATGAACAAATCAAATGTTGGTATTGCGAGTGGAACAAAACTTTGTTGTTCTACTTCTTGAGTAGAAAAAGAGGGAATGATATTTTTTATAACGACAAAACATAAAAGCAACACACCCACAAAAAGAGCTATGCTGACAATCATTTTTTTCGTGATTCTTTGCAAGAAACATATAATCTTTTGAAATAAAATGATCGGCAATAGACTTTTTTTTATACTATGTGGCTTCTCTATTCCATTCACCTCATATCCCTTCATGGATCATGAAAACTCTTGACAGCAAATACTGATATGAGCATGACTCTCTATCATTAAAGATGTAACAAATAGATAATATTATGAATTGTCTTATTGCAAAAAGCAATCATGCATCCTGGGAAAAGAAACTCCCACCCCCTTATTTTCATCAATCTCATCTGATTGACTTACAGCAGGCCCCATAAGCCCTCCACAGATTAACTCGAGATAACAAATCAACCACAGACACTAGCAGACACCAACATTGGTCAATAAACCGCCTATCTATCTCATAAGGTAAGAAAGGCAAAGCTTGCAATACCGCAAAGGAAGAGAATAAACCCAATCAAAAGCGTGCTGTTAAAGAATCATGGGGTTTTAATAAAACTCCCCAACATTTTTGCTGCTGACCAAAGCGATCTGTTGCAACAATCCAACGCGATAATAAGGGTTCTGTTTTAACTAAATCAGCAGGTTTATTAATCGGGGGCGACCTGCTCCACCCGGCGCAAGATGTCGGCACATTCTTTTGGCATGCCGCCAAGAGAAAGACACAGGTGAAAAGGAGAGAGTGCAAAAACTTCATCATTGATTTTCTCACGATTTTGAAAAGATGAAATCGCGTTGATCAAGCTTTTGCTGCGCTCAAAAGAACGCCCATAGAAAAAACTTGTAAAAGCGACAAAAAAAAGAGCAGTCATCATCCCTCCCCAACGAGACAGCAAAGTCATCTCTTTTCCTCCCTCATCCGAGTAATATAGACAAAAACACCAACAATCCCGGCTGTTACCATCACAACAGCCAAAGCCCATTGCACAGGACCATATCCAGTGAAAAAACCCGTTAATCCAGAAAAAGACCCAATAATTGGCGCTAAAATTTCCACATTCAACAGAGACAATTTCTCTGCTGTTTCTACCTTTTGGTAATTGGAAGAAACATAAGCTCCCTTAGCCCATAAACCTGCTTCAGCAGCGCGCCGGTGCACAAGCCCTTTTAGACGTTTTCCTCCTGCTTTTGTCCATTTTTGCAACTCAGCGGGGACAGCTTCATAATCCCCCTTATTGAGCTTTTTTAACAAGGTAGATTGGCAAAAAGCCTCCACCCCAATATTATAGCAAAAAGAGACAAGAGCAGCAAATTGCTCATCCGTTAAAAGCTGAAATACCCCCTGTTCAACAGCCTTTTCAAATTGTACCAAATCACGTCGCAAAATGGCCTCGGCTTGGGCCTTGGTAACCTTCATCCCCTTGCGCACAAAGGGCGCCCCTGCCATTGTTGTATGGCCATGACCAATCGTCCAGATCCCCACAGCATCTTGATAGGCCTCTAAACGTAAGCCTTCCCATTGTTGAAGTAAGGCAAAGCCTTCCCTTGATATTTTCCTCATAATTCTTAATCCCCCACAAAAAGCTTCTCTGAAGCTAATAATGATGAGTGTAATGCTTATAGTAGTGTTGGTGAGAGATCATCACTTTTCCCATCACCTTTCGCTTTCTCATCATCATACTTCTTACTTTTCATAATCGTTGTGACACAGTCTTCTAAAGCAGAAATACGCTGCTCCATTTTGACGTAATTTTTGTTTGTTTTTTTATCGGCACGTTCCACCCTTTTGTGCATCTGGTTTAACAGAGCATTCAAAGGAAGATGTCCCATTCGCCCATTGGCATAAAAAACCACCCGAATCTGTTCAGGATCATCAATATCAGCGATAGAAAATGGAAAAAATGCCATGATACTCTCTCATATGTCGTGTCATTTATGTTCAGTGCTTAAAAGGAAAGTTTGTCACCAGTTTCATCATGGTTAAAATCTGCACTATCAGCGACAACGAATCCCCTTCCTTAACGAAAACAGTGCCTAACCTTGAGCTCTAACCTCGAACACTAACCTTATTGACCTTGGATCTTCTTAGCCTTAAACTTTTCTCCTTGATCTAATCTTAACCCCGCCCTTAGCTTTACCTTAGACCTTTGGCCCTGACTTTAGCATGATCTTCCTTCATAAGACGCAAAGCTCGAAAATAGTTTATGATAGGATATGACATTGCAGAGGCCCCCTACTTTGTGTTGCGCACTGATTCTCCCAATAAGCAACAGGCTCAACACTCACGTTTTAATCGCATAGACAACAGCAACATTAACCGGGCGCGTTTCCTCACCCCCTGTTTCTTTTAATGTCAGCGTGTGTGTGTGTATGCCTGCAGAACTTGTCCAAACATCTTTGAAAGGTGCAAAATATCTAAGATGCATAGAAGTCGTTGACCCAGACGTCGTCCGCATGAGCTGTTGATAGACGTGCTGATGCTCACCAGCTGCATTTGCTGTCCCTTCATGGGTATGGGCTTTAAAAGACTCGTCTTGCTGGCTAGCAAAAAGGCGATCCTTATCGATCTCTCTTCCACTATCTAAACCCCGCAAAAACACGCCTCTAAAATCAGGGACATTGAATGTTGTTTGTCCATCTCCTTTGCCCCAAACTTCACCAATCGCTGTAAAAAGAGCAGGATAGGCATCTCGTTGATATTCTTTCCCATCACAAACCAGCCACCCTGCAGGCAAGATTTCCATAGCAAAAGTGGCAATAAAGCCTGATGGAAAAAGCTCAGGAAAGATAATTGTTGGATTAGTTAAATACCAACCATCGCAATCCTTGCCAGCAAGGCCACAATGATAAACAAGCTCATAAAGCCCACCTTTTTGAATTTCTCCTCCACTGAGAGGTTCTACGCCATTTCCTGTAGTTTTATAAACGGGCTGCGCTGAGAGTTGATTTAAAATAACGCTCGTTGCCCCAAGGTTGTTTTCTTGTGCTTTAAAGCGAACAACAATTTCATCATGATAGACCGTCAAAGGAGATTTTGTCACCAATTTAATGGATGTGTGATTATCTGTCTCATTGACAGTAAAATCCGTTTCTATCGCTCCTCCATGATCGGACACATATTCCCTGATTCGTTGCATCATCGCACGAGCACTGTCATTGACTGAACTTGGTGGTTGGCCTTCTGCCCAGTTAATCATCTCATCCGCATTTGCATTTTCAGGAGCCTGAAACGACCAATCGTAAATTGAACTCATCAAACGTCTCCTTTTTTCCAAAATCTAAAACCCGGCAAACAAGCCAGTAGAGCCAAGAGAAGAGACAAAAATGTTCCCTTTCGTGGTTGCATCCTCTGTTTTTCTTTGAACACGTCAACACTTACTTTTGCATCAACAGTTTCCATATTGAAACCAAGCTTGTTGTAATAAACATAGAGCAGATGTGTTTTTGCATCACAATGCACAGCATCAGGATTCAAGTGCAGCACATCTTGTGCCATTACACCGCGGTAACGTTGCGCACCTCCTTTATAATTAAATTCATAAAGTGGATAGCCATTTTTCTGCCCAACAGGCACAATATTGTCTTTCATTCTGACATCAGAAAGGCCAGCAATCCCCTTGATCAATCCAAGCCACCGCATCGCATCACTAAGAGGATCTTTCGTAACTGAGGGCATAGTTGTTGACTGCCCTGTTTTAGTGCCATAATTGCCCGCAGAGGCAACTCCAGCCTGGAGCAATTTTTCCAGCCGGTTCCAGGCTTGATTTTCTTGCTCTGTCCATTTTTCACGCTCAGCATCTAAAGCACTCTGACGATCGGCATCTTGCAAGACCCCACCTTTTAAAGCACTACTTTGTGCATGGCTTTGCCCTTGATAAAAATTGTTAGCTGCATTCACTTGGTCATTCATAGACCCATCAATCAGCTTATTGGCATTGATCATATTTTGCACATCTTGGTTATATTGCTGTGCATTTGCTTTTGTCGCTAAAGCACCCAATTCATTAGTTAAAACACCGGTATGCGCGCCAGAGCCATAACGACCAGCCCCCGCCATAGACTGATTGATTGAATCGGAAGTTTTACTCAGCGCATTGTTAAGAGCCTCTTGAAATTTGTTATTGTTGCCGATCAAATTTCCTGCTGCCATGTCAGAAAGGTTGGTTGCACTGTTTGTTGGCCCTTTAAGCCAATCATTCAGAGGAGATGCGCTATATTTTTGGGCAGCCTCACTCAAACCTTTGATAGCATTTTGTGTTGTTTCACCTAAACCAGCATAGCGCTCTCCTTGATAAGTAGGCTCACCCATGCCTTTATTGTAAAGATTAAGCGCATCAGAGGCAGCTTTTTTAAAAATATCTATTGCCCAAGCAGGCGGCGCATTGGTTTGCGTTGTTGTTTGCGCCTGCGGTGTTGTTTCGCGTCTACTCATCGGTTGAAAACCTTTCTATAATGAATAAGATTGAAAGTGTGTCCGTGACGGCGCAGCCTTTTAGCCCAGCCGATCCTTCCCACTGTTAGCATTTCATCAGCTTTGAGTGTTCGAGCCCAATCCTCAAGATGCTGAATAAGCGGAACCAAATCGAGCCCGCCTTCTCCAGCAAGGTCTAAAAGGACAACTCGTTTTTTTCCTGTGTGTGTTGTTTCAATTTTTGTAATGCTCACAGCACTAAAATCAGTTTCATTTTTTAAAATGAGCCATAATTGGGTTTGCCCATTGGCAATTTCCTGAGCTACACTTTGCAAACACACATCATCGGGAAAGCGCTTGGCATATTTATTCATGGCGGCATTGATCGCACCTTGATAGGGCTCTATTTTTTCCCACGGCCATTCATGGGTTAGGTGGAGGGAATATCCCCCATCAGAAGCCCCTTTTGTCCCCTTCAAGTCTCTTTCGCTCTCTTCGGGAACCCCTTTTAGGGGTGAGACTATCCCTACAGACTCACCACAAAATCCCCCCGCTACAGGCTCCTCACCTTGACAGTTCTTACCGTAAATCGCTTCACAGCCATACTTCTCCCCTACAGCTTCACCACCACCGTTCCCTCTACAGACAGATCTGCCACCACATCTCGTCCTCAATCTTCTTCTTGAAAAGATCATCATCGCCGACCAGCAGGCTTTGAGGTCACATCAAATCCTGTTATATGGGACCACTGAGCCCCAGCAGGAATACGCAACTGAAAACGATAAAACCGTCCGCGTACCCGGCAATGAATTTGCCCCGTATTGCGAGAAGGCTGTCGTTCTGGCAACCACACAACATCTTCTTCCAGTGCTTGGTGCAAACGCACCCCCACAGTCACATAACATTGTGCACTATTAACCTGAGGCATAATATTATTCACACGTGTCATACTGCCATTTGTCTGTCCCATTTCTTGCGACGTCACAACACACGCCATTGGCTCACCAGAAAATGAGCCAAGCCTTCCCTCATAGTTAAAGGCTCCCAAAACGGGGATTTCATTCTTCCACGCTTTACTGTCGAGAGAAAAAGGCAAATCATCAAGGCTACAAGAAATCTTATCGAGCCCCTCTAAGGTGTAGCCAGAAAAGAAAATTGGCAAAATTATACTGACATTGACATTGGCAATGGTCCATTTTTGCAGACCCCAATCATAGATAAGCAGTGTGTGTTCTTTTTTGTGATCGTCACTATCAATCATCCAATAGACACGATTATAAACCCCATCGATCGCTGCCCACATCATGGGCAAATAGCTTTGATTAATTTTTTTCGTCATTGTCCGGTCGATTTTTTCGAAGCCGATGGATGTAATGTGGCCATCATTGGCAATTTGAAAAAACCCGCCTTCATCGACAAAGAAGGCCGTATCCCCTCGACACACAATCGATTCAGAATTTTTGGCACCTCGTTTATCGTGTATTTTTTGGAAACTAAAGATGATTTTTGATCCAGGGATGAAGGACCCAGCGTAAATAGCCGAACGCATAAAGATAATAGGGTTGGTAGTTTCTGTTGCGCCTTGAACGTAGCCGCCATCGGGAAAGTCCTGATAATCGCAGCTTTTTTTACCCACTGTCCAAAATTCTGCATCATTCAAGCCAGACCAATGCACCCGTCGTGGATGGTCAGACAATTTCATTAAACATACGAAATCCCCCCACACCCGAACGATCCCGGCCTGCGGCGGATTGCCGCCTAAATTGCGAAATGTGTAATCATAACGGATATCGATCACTTGTGGTTTATCATTGGCATTAACAGCAATGACATAATCACCAAACAAAGCGAAGGACCATGGCGCATCAACATTGGCAAGATAGGCTTTTCCTTTCTGGCTGATATCTTTCCATTGGAAAGTGGTATTATCGAGTAGGTAGAGTTTATTTTCTGATCCCACGATAACTGAAACACCACTTTTAGTTCGAACAACAATGGCCCCTAAAATAGAACCGGGAAAGGGTTCTGAGAGGGGACTAAAATTGGGCATAGGAATATAAGATCCGTCTGCAGGCAACACATTGATGAGTTTGTCGGTAAATAAACCATTGATATCAGCCACATCGGGCCGATATTCTGCGATAGAAAAAAAAGCCATAAAAAAACCCCGTTAAAACCCCTATGAATCCTCTGCTAAAACTATTGCAGCTCCCACTTGAAACCCTATCCCCCGTCAAATCCCTATCGAAGCTCCCGTTTAAAACCCCGTTGCAAGAATGGTTGTATGCCCTTTACTGCGCGAGGTCTGAGAGCGCAAAATTTGCAACTGTTCTTGAAAATCATTAAAAGAAACAGCAGCATATTCAGGATCTTTGAGGATATTTTTGTAGAGTTCGTATTTTGCTCGTGCCTTAATGAGATCAAAGGCATAAATCAACCAAGGATTATCTTCTTGTATGCAGCTCCCCTCATCAAAACGAAAAGGCACATAACAAAGACGAACAGTCTCAACCTTGTTTGGCGTTGGAAAGAGCCCTAATTTATGCTGGAAAAAGGTATAAAAAATAGGGGTTCCCTGGAGGAAATGGGAAAAAGCACCAAATCCTTTGAGTCCTTTGGACCCTTTACCATCATCATCTCCGGATCCTATACCAGACCCCTCTCCCTTGCCAAAATACCCATCATCCCCATAGCTTTTGTACAAGCTCTCGACATTTTTATAAAGAAGTTGCGTTTGTCCTGCTACAGGATTTTCTAAAAACACACTCTCAAGCACCATCAGCGCCCCGATAAAAGGATGATCATCAGCCCCATACCATGTCTTTCCAGCTTGTATTTTTAAAGTGATCTCTTTTTTTTCATTGAAGAAAAAAGGCTCCCGTTCACAAAGACGCAAGGCTGCTATAATAGAGTCTTGAATTTGCACAGCATATTCCGCCATCGGATCATCAATCTCATCTTGAATCAACATAACCATACGTGCCAATGTTTTAGCACAGTCTGCTTTTGTCACATCAAAAGGGCTGGATTGAAAATGTGTCATAGTCTGATAGGGGTCAACAGGGATCACAGTCATGAGGGTAAATCATCCTTTTGTGCATATTGCCTTTCCTACCCAACAAGCGGTAGAAAAACTCTTTCCAAATGCTAAAATCTACTTATAAAATGGTTTCAAGGGGCTATCTCCATGCCCCATGATTTAGGTAATCTTCCCACCAAAAAAACAGAGGGGAATTTCTCCAAAGCACCAATAAGATTTATGAAATCAAACAGCATCAAAGGAGCCATCTACGCCCCCCTGACCTTGAGTAACCTTCCTACCACAAAAACAGTGGAAAAATTCTTTCCCAAATATGGATAAGCTCCTTAAGCAGGAACCGCATAGGTTGGAATAACGATTGTACCAAAATCCTGTTCCCCTTGCTCACTATTTGGTAAGTGATAGCAGGTTTTTTTCATCCCGATAATGGTTTTAGCAGCCACACCAAACTCACGCTCATAATCAAAAAGCTCTTCCACCAATTTATAGCGTGTTGCCCCACGGTCTTTCCCAAAAGCAATAACCGCACTTTGTGCACCCAGCAAAACCGCACGGCGCACATTGGCTACAGGGGCTCCCCCTGCATCCTGAGCTGCATTCCCACTTGTATTCTTGCTAGAATCTGATGTTTTCCCAGCATATCCCATTGCTACACCTTCCGTCACATGTTCTGCCTCACGCAGGATAACCCCATTATACATCCCAAGAGATCCACTATAGAGAGGGTTTTTCGCGCGCGTTCCACTATAAACCGCTTTGGTAATATCAAGCCACTGCCCAATATCCGTATTGGTGCGCAATTGCGTCACTTGTGTTGGGTGCAAATACAGCACATAAACATTTTCTCCATCAATGCGTACAGGTCTAATTTTAGGATTAGCCAGCTTTGCGCGTTCAACAGCTTTATCAATCAATTTGAGATCAAAAATATCATTTTCCTTCAAATCTTCATCTTTTGTTTTGCCATTAGGGCGCACAATGCGCTTATCGGTCGGAACCGTTGGTGTGTTAAAACCATAATGAACAGGTTTAAGTGTTAGTGTACGTCCTTCAAAATTGATCGTTTTGGCGGTATAACCACACACTTGAATAAAGAACATCATACTTAAACGATCCGCATACCAGTCGACTAAGCCATTTTTGGCTTCTGTGCGTAAATTATGTAGAACACGTTGCTGGTCGATGGTGCCTTCATTTTTCACACGGACAGCGTGAACAAGTTCATTAATCGCCAAACGATCATTGAGAAATTGCAAAGCTTCTTCATTGCCCTCTAACGCCTGCCCCTCACTCACCCCATCACCAAGCAATTGCACACGCAAACCAAAGCTAATAGCGTCACCACTGGCCTTGTTGGTTTCGTCTTTTAATTGCACAATGCTGTTGGAATCTTTACCAATTAATGGGGCAATAGGAATAGCTTTTGATACTTCCCGATTGAGTAATTTTGACCATGTGCGTACAGCCAATGGGTCATTTAATCCGATATGAGTTACGGTCATTTGGTCCTCTTTTCATGATGTCAATTGAAATAAAAAATCCGGCCATTATGCCGGTTGCTAAGTGTTCTTTGGCTTTCCTCGCGAATAAGCCTATCTTGTCATCCTGTCATGCCTGATCGGCCATGTTCATGCGAATGCGATTTGCGTCTTATGTTTAAGAGAGCAAGACAGTGGATCTTATGGTTGAAGATTGTGGATCCTTGATTGAATATTTTTATACTTTACAGCTTATTGACTCCTCCCTGATTAGATATCGGTGCTCATTAGATATCGACGCCTCCCATTAAGCGATTAAAAGTGGTTTTATTTTTGGGATCATCGATCCAAACGCTAAATTCTGCTTCAGACATTTTGTCGAGCATTTCCAAAGAAATGGGCCCTCTTGGGCCAAGCCCATTATAAGCAGCGAGTGTACGAGCAGAATTGTGTTTTGCTTGTAAAGTGTCAATCGTCTCAGTTTGTGGAGTCGTATAGCCAATTTTTTGTGCTATCGTGTAGATCACTTCAGCAGGGTTTTGATTTTTGTGGGCACAATCGCGAAGGATTGTTTTTAATTCATCACTGATAATAGCCTCGACAACTTTAGGGTCTGCCATTTCAGGATAGAGCGCAGCACAAGCCGCCAGCTGTGTTGCGCGCATATCGTAGACAAAATTAGCCGCTTGATCAAAATCATGATGCTTTTGTTTTATAGCAGCAGAAGATTGATGAAAAAATGAACGCAGCTGCTCTGCCTCTTGGAGGGAAGCATTAGCCCCAACGTCTTTGCCGCCAACGACGACCTTCCCAATCTCTTTTTTGCTAACCTCTACTTCTTCGGCTGCTACTTCCCCAGCCTCTTTCCTGCCAGCTTCTAACTCCTTGACCTCTCTCGTACCAATCCCTTTCCCACCAACTTCTCCTCTCCCAGCCTCGAATCCTCCGGCTTTTCTTCTCCCCTCACCATAGAGCTGGCTATTCCGCTTAGCTTGCAGTTCCTTTCCCAACCACTGAATATAACCGATAAAGTCTTTTTGTGGATCTGGTGGCGCTTCTCCTCCTTCCACCCCTTCATTGTCTTTGCGGTCTTCTGCCCAAAAAGTGCTTTCTTCTTCATCCTCTACACCTGTATGTAGGGAATCTTGTAAGAATTGGCTTTGTTCTTCCAATGTGAATGTTCCTTCATCCATCGCTGTTAATGCTTCTTCATCCATTGCTTTCACCTTCTCTTTCTTGGACAATAATCTCGTGGTTAAGAATTTTCTTTATGGAGAGGATCCTCATCCCCCCATCCTCGCTTCCTAAAAGCTTAAGGAGCAGGCTGCTCCCTTTGCTCCATAGCCCCTCGGGACATCATGGCTCCTCCCCATACTTCCTACTCCTACTGCCCCCTCTCTTGGCCCGTACTCATATGGCATTTGCATAGCACCCAGCATTATTTCCCCAGCATCACAGCCTTCTGCATCATGGCCCCTATTCACAACCTCCTGGTACCATCGCTCCCCGACGTCATCATCCCTTGCATCACAGCCTGCAAAATCTGCTCGGTTTCATTCCCCTGTTGAATGTTATGCTGTTGGGTATTATGATTATTGTGCAAGTCATCAGGGGGCCCATCACTGGCTTGCTGCTGCTTTTGCACTCTCAGCGCAATTTTTTGAATGAGTGATGCCGGCAAAGGCGAATAGCGCAAGAGATCAAGCATCATATCAGGGGTGGTGAAATTCTGCATCAGCGGCAAAATCTGCATAATCATAGCAAATGTGCGCTCTTTTTCATTCGGACTCGTAGGTGCATCATCAACGATAATATCATACTCCAAACTAGTGAACATTTCGCGAGTCAGCGGCACATATTGCGCATTGTCTTCACCTGCAATCCGCACTAATCGCCCATCAGAAAGGTAATTTTGAATCAGATAGAGAATGATTTTTCCCTGTCTTTGCCGGTAGCGTCGTAATGCATCAAAAAAGGAGGCCAATAAATTGAGTGATGATTGACGGCGTTGTTCTTCCAGCACCCCCGGTTGGCTAACAGCACGTGTTCCAACAAATTCGGGGGACAATCCAGTTACTTGAGAAATAGCGCCCTTTGCTTCGTTAAATAGCTGAAAAAAGCCAGCTGGAAACTGTGCCACAGGTTTTGGTTGTATGCGCCCCGCAGCAAGCGAACCATTTTTGAGCCAAGTAATACTCTCTGCTCGTGCCCAACTTTCCATTGCCTGGCGGTCATCGTCGAAAGCGTCACGTTCTGCCATCACTCCACCTTTAGACTGGCTATTGAGCAAATGCATAACTTGGCTAAAATATTTATTGGCCCATCGTTGTGGGTCTTTTGTCGGGCGCACAATGCCATAAAATTGCCGACTGAGTTTATCAAAATAACCAGTAATGCACTCCCACCCTAATTGGCTAGGAGGCACCAAAGGCTGATCCGGCTCCTCTAACAATTTTTTGCCTAAGAAAGCACGTTTGACAATTTTTCTGGTTAAGCGTGTTGCTTGGAGATGAGGCCTTTCTTGTTTAAGGTGTTGAAAATCGCGCTCACTATAATCAACAAATTGCCCTGTTTGCGAATGCAACACTTTATAGATAACTTCGCGTTCAAACCAGCGGCATTCCGCCAGTGTGACCATTTTAACATCCTCCTGGCATAAGTCATCTTCTGCATTATCTTGAAGCTTCAGAGCATCGTCTTCGTCATAAGCCTGTGTTGGATGTTTCACCCAATCCGCATCCAGATCGCGCCAATCGATATGGGGGAACATAGCTTGCGCAACACTAAGAGGTTTTTCATCAATATACCAAACGCGCTGCGCATCGATGAGATTAGGCTTTACAGCACTCGCATCCCACACCATTTTCATAGGGTCCAGCCTAGCAATAATAGGTTTTCCTTGCGGGTCTTCATCATAATCCAAGCGGGTATCTGTCCAACCCATACCACCAATAATGGCATCTTGAAACGCGTCGGAATCTTCATATTCGCCATCAGCTTCATCACGAAACCATTCTGCAGCACCCGTTAAGATCTGGTTAGCAAGGGCCGCCCCTTCTTGCCGTGGGATAAATTGAACATGGCGTTTATTGTTACGCTCTGCCCCAATTACAGCATTGACCAAAGGAGCAATACGATTAAAGGTCATAACGGGTCTATTTTGTTCGCGTAATACGGCTAAGTCTTGCTCATTCCATTGCCGTCCATTGTAAAAATTATAATCTTCTTGGGCATTTTTGCGCCATTGCTCAACATGGGTAACATCGTCCTGATACCAGCGAACAAGTTTTTTAAACAGAGCCTGATGTGCAATCGGTTCAATCAGCTCAAAAGAGGAGATCTTTTGGTTCATCAAAAAGCCATCCATGATGTTTGAGAAAAGAAAAATGGCCCCATACAAGGGCCATACCGTCCTGATATTCGTGGGCAAATTATTTAAGAGTGTCCTGATACACAAATTGGGTGTGCTCATCCCTGACCCAGAGCCCTGCACCACAAAAGCCCCTATTAATAGCTCAATCTTGCTACCCTAGACAGCTCCCAACATGGAAACCTCTGCCCGAATAACCCAATACACTTTTTGTCTTATGCCTCACCATCCAACAGTCTAAGATCCTTCTGTCTTGATATCCCATACACATAGCATCCTATACACCTAGAATCCTGTACAAGCCTCGCCACCCTAACAGCCTAATATTCTCTCAGTCTGATAAGACAAATATAGGCCCCCTACCTGACAACCTAATACAAAGAAGGACCCTGTCCTGACCGCTCACTCGCCCAATCCTCATAATCCACAATAGACTCTATCCGATAACCCAACAGGACCCTGTCCTGACCTCCCATTCGTCCAATTCTCACAGTCTAGTACCTCTCTATCCGAAAACCCAGTATACAAGCCTCACTATTCTGATAGCTGAAACAAAGGCATTCTATTCTGATATCAGTAGACCAGTTTTAACCATGCCACGGTTGCCCCCCAATTTAAGAGATTTTCTCTCTTAAAAAGCCATCCATGAAGTTTGTGAAGAAGGACGATGATGATAAACATTCTTTCGCGGCTGCAAGGTTGGTTGTTCATAAGCAACACATAAAAGCCCAAAACTATCCGCACCATGGCTAGCCCAATCATGTTCAGCACCCAAGCCAATATTACGTTGTTCATCACGTTTTTCATGATACCATGCCAGTGCTTTTCGCCCAGCTTTTGTTGTCTCACGATTAAACCAAATGGCAGGAAACAAACGCCGAACAGCTTCAATACGCATTTTGACAGCACCCAGCCCCTGGTTGGGAATAATTTTGGTTTGAAACCCAGCCTGTTGCAAAGCACTTTCAAAACTCACATTATAGACACGATCTTTCGTCGCCCCATCATGTGGCAACACCATAAGCGCTTTGTCATAGCCGCGATGACATATCCAGCCAATATGCTCAGACAGAGGTTGTCCCTGTGCTTCATAATAATCAAGAATGCGGATTTCCCGGCCGATAAATTGCGCCACCCACAAAGCCGTTGCATCTGCTTTAGCACCTGTTCCCCCGATATCCCAAAAGATCTTGATCTGAATAAGCGGATCACGGGACACATGGGCAATGCGTCCCTCTTGTTCAGCTTCCAGCAATAATTTTTGGTAATAGGCTCCCTGGACAGCCTGCAGATAATCGCCCTCCCAAATATGGCTATATTGCTCCGGTCTTTGGTGAAAATCTGCCAGCCGATCTCGGTTTAGTTTATCAGGAAATTGCGGATTATCCCGCCAATTAATTTCAACGCCTTTGATATTAGGATCTTTTGTCAAGCGAAAGCGTTTTTCAACGGGGGCATTTTCACGCAAAGGGTTCCACGTCACCCATAATTCAGAGTGCCAATCCTGCCCTTCTTCACGCAGTGTAGGGATCAAGGTTTGCCAAGCAGTTTCAGTCACAGGTTCGGCTTCATCAACCCAGCACAGGAGAATACGCCCCATTGATTTAATGCTAGAGATATTGCGATCAAGGCCGGCAAAAGCATAAAGAATTCGACCATCTTTTGACTTCACATATTTATCGCCAACATCATAATAGTTACGCAAGAATGGATAGGCTTCAATGGCGCGTTTAATTTCTTCTAGAGAGCTTTCATTGAGCGAATTTTGAAATTGTCGTGCACATAAAATTACCCCTTGCTCTCCTGCTTTGCCATAACGATAGCCAATCACAGCAGACATCAAAGCAAAGGAACGTGTTTTTCCAGATCCCCGCCCTCCCCAAGCGGCGCGGATATCTGCCTTGCCAGAAAAAACAGAAATGAGTTTTGGAATAAGAGAAATTTGCATTGTGGTCATCATATGCGATCAAGGTTAAAAAGCATTAGAATTGAAAAACTGCAAGGTTATAAAGCCGCAGGGGTTACAAAGTCTTTGTATGAGCACTCCAAAGGTGAAACAATGTTCAGAAATGACATCACCTCTACACATAAAGGCCAAATGGTATGTGACATGCTTCAGAGTAAAAAGTTGAAAGAAACTTTGCTTCAAAAATGCATCAATCAAGAGGGTCTTCCTGAAAGACCGCCTTCTTTCTCCCTATAGGCAAAATGCATGCAAAATATTGATATAATATAGGTAGAATTTATATTAAGGATTTTGATACGGAACCATTAAGTTTAGCTTTATTGATCTTATTAGGAGGGGTCTTTAACTTTTAATTTTATGTTGCTTCTTTTTCTTTTGGGGAAGGGATTAAATTCAAATGCGTCACGAAGCATAAGCATCTTTGCCTTGTGATGGGTTGTTTTTCACTTTAGGATTTTTCAAAAATTTTGACATAGACAGTACAGCTATTAATAAATAAATTATTTATAGCTCATTAAATTTTTAAAATGAAATCTCACAAATTATGAAAACTTACAGATTTATTTCTGCTTAGCTTTTATTCTTATTCAATGATTATCTTGCCTATAAATTTCTTCTTGTCTTCTTATGAATAATCCCTCTTGATATCTCAGCAGCTTCGTCTAACGACCGTAGCCATTTTACAATATATTCTTCGATATTCCCCGCGTTCATGGGTATTGTACTTCACCAACTGATACCTCATGATTATGATATTTCCGTGAAAGTTTTTGTATCCTGTGCACTCTTTTTTGAAACCACAGGCACAATCTCGATACGCGAAATTGTTTTGACATTGCTTTCCTCTTCTTCAGTTACTTGCAGAGGCAAAACCTTCGCTAAAAGTGAAAAGAAAGGCACAGGGTTATTTAACGCATGATATTGCAGATAAGACACCAATCCCTCTTGGCCATGATGGTATCCTGCTTGTTCCGCAGCAATAAGAATAGCATCTTTGAGCAATTTTGTTGTTTGATTGCATGCACCTTTTGGCCGCCCTCTTCGTGGTATCCGCAAAGAATTATCATCGTTGTTCCAAGGAGGAAAAAACTTTTCATGGGTCACAATAAGACCTCCTTCTTTCAAAAGTAGAAAATCACTAAAAGACTGAGCTAACCTCGGCGCAGTGTAAGCAATAACTTGTCATTTTTGCCTTGTAAGGAGAAGAGATTGTTTATAATATCACGATAAGGCCTATATTTTCTGAAAATAGCAAATCACTAAAAGGCTAAGCCACAAAAACAATATAAAGCTAGAATAACAGATAAATCACATACTCTGATAGCAGAAAAAATAGAGCTTTTTGCATCATGATCGCTCTCAAACAGCCTCTTTCAATAGTGAAAAACACCCCACCCAGAGCGCTCACACACCTCTGCAAATCTGATACTGAAAATAAACGCTAAAATAACTCTGCTCTCCGTAATCTTGTAAATATAGTCAGAGTTCTAATTATGTATTTATTATACGTGTTTAGATTAACCTTGTCAATATTTTTAGATAAAGAAAATAAGACAAACACTCTCTGCTTGTCTTTGATAATAAAACTTACCGTGAAAATGAATAAATCCAACAGATCATAAGTACCCAGAGTTTGCTCAAAAAACCTTTTTTCTTTTTTAGAAATTCCCACTTCATAGAATGATATATAGGAAAAGAAGACAGAAACAAAATCAGCAGCAGCTCTTTTGATAAAAGTTCAAACCCTCTCGCTTCTCAAAAGATAAAAAGCTTTCTTCCCAATATCTCCGCATTAAAAGACTCTTCAAAATATAACAATAGAAAAAATCAAACAACTAGGAAATATAAAAGAACC
>NZ_KL503802.1:470801-472628 GCF_000709795.1 Bartonella bacilliformis Ver097 | reverse complement strand
AATATAAGAGCTTTAGGAATATAAGAGCTTTAGGAATATAAGAGCTTTAGGAATATAAGAGCTTTACAATTTTTTTTAAAATTTGTCAATTATATTTTTTCATTTCGTATCTTTTTTAATTCTCATTATGTCCTTTATCTTCTCAATTCTTTAGTAACAACAGCTCTTAGGCACTGAACCATTATTGAAACAAAAATCCAAACCAATAAACATAGATAACGCGCTCATGAAGCACTCCCTTTTAAAATTAAAATCTTCTATCAAAAGCCGTCTTTGCATCTCAGCCAATAACCAAAACATCAATATACTGAATACTTTCATCTTACATTTTCAACGAACAAAGATAGAACTATAGAAGCAGGAAGCTCTCTATCAACTTCTTTATGCTTCCTTATAACCGTTCTTTATCTCCTGATAGCTTTTTATCGAACTTGTTTCCTTAATACTCTGCATCAAAAAAGCGCAAATTTTCCTTATGTCATGGAAAGGAAAAAAATTTCTGAAAAGCAACCTGAGAAAATGTTTGTTTGTTGACCAATCTTCACTGTCTTTTTGCAACAATTCCATTAAAATGCGCCCAAATAAGGTGATCATTCCTTCATTAACAGGGTAACGGCTCCCTCTCCTCGAAGAGGCTACAATTACAATTCTAACAATTGAAATCCTACATGAAAGCCTCATCGGACAGGTAACACCATAAATTATAGGAAAAATATCACAGTAATAAGAGTGAAACATGTCATCCTCACTATAAGCTTAATACCCTGTATCGCCTACTAACTCTTACATGGTCGACAGTTCTTCCTTCTGCTAAACAGATGTAAATAACTTAGCTGCAAAAGAATATGTAAATGACCATCATATTGCAAAATCGACCGCATATCCTGATCTAATGATCCATGGATGATGATCGATTCTCACATCATGTACTTGAGCCTTTAATGTTAGAGATAAGAAATATCAAAATGGACTTTTCAATTGCATTAAAAAGAATATAGCAACCGCTTTTCACCAACCATTTCAGATAAAAACACCGCACTCTATCACAATTGATTTTTTGACAATCTTCTCTTTAAGAAAAACTCCTATGAACCCATGTTGTATTTTGGCATATTTTTCATAAGTTTTGATAGGATAGATTACTCCACACAATGCAACAATGACAGTGTAACAATAACCCTATAATCTTTTAAAAATGGGAAAATTGAAGAAACAAACTTTTCTCCAATCTTCCCAAACATAAGATCACTTAAGAAGTGTAAAGCTTTATTATCAAAGCTTTAAATCTTTCACATTGTTAAAAAACATAAAAGACGAAAGCCAGAATGCATCTAAAGGGAAGATGCATTTTTACAGAATAGTCAATACAGCGTCCATACCCCATGAGGATAAATTAGGGAGATGTTCAATAACCACAGAAGCAACCTTTTCTTCAACCCCGACAAACTCTTGAACCAAAAATTCCATAAAATTCAGCACAGCCGACATATTCATATTTAAATCCATTACAAAATCCTCCTAAAGATAATAATTTCAGAATCCCCCCATAAATCATTATCTTTGACACGAAGACAGCTAAAATATATTTAGCTTCCCCCCTCCCTCGTATCTTCGATACACAAAATATCCAGGAATTCTAATAACGAAACATATTTCACATTTTTGCCATAATTGTCAATCTCTAATATCTTTTTTTGTATTCTTATTATGACTGTTATTTTTTCACAGCCTTAGATAAAAAGCTTTCTTCCCAATATCTCCGCATTAAAAGACTCTTCAAAATATAACAATAGAAAAAATCAAACAACTAGGAAATATAAAAGAACC
>NZ_KL503802.1:0-468811 GCF_000709795.1 Bartonella bacilliformis Ver097 | reverse complement strand
ATAGGAGCTTTAAATATAGGAGCTTTAAATATAGCATTTTGTTAAATTTGTCAATTATATTTTTTCATTTCGTATCTTTTTAACTCTCATTATGTCCTTTATCTTTTCAATTCTTTTATTGAGATTTTTTTTGAGGTTTCTGAAAAGCAGAAAACTGTAATTCATTGCCCTCTTTTGTAATATGCACACTTGCGCCTTCTGGAATTTGTCCTAACAAAATCTTTTCAGCCAGTGGATCTTGAATTTCCCTTTGCAAAATTCGTTTTAAAGGCCGCGCCCCATAAAGCGGATCATAACCGTTATGGGCGAGGAATTTCTTGGCTTCGCTATCCATCTGCATGGTAATTTTGCGTTCATTAAGCAAATTTTGCAGCTGTTTCATCTGAATATCAACTATCGCTTCCATATCTTTACGTTGTAAACGCTGAAACAGAATAATCTCATCAACACGGTTCAGAAATTCTGGTCTAAAAGCACTTTTAACAACCCTCATCACATCCTCTCTGGCCTGGTCAACACTTTCTCCCTCATCCAGATTGGTTAAAAACTCAGCTCCTAAATTAGAAGTCATAATCAGCAGAGTATTGCGAAAATCAACAGTATTACCCTGACTATCAGTCAAGCGTCCTTCATCTAAAACTTGAAGTAAGAGATTAAAAATATCAGGATGGGCTTTTTCAATTTCATCAAAAAGAATAACCTGGTAAGGTCGCTGCCGTACAGCCTCAGTTAAAACGCCGCCTTCTTCATAACCAACATAGCCAGGAGGGGCACCAATTAAGCGTGCTCCAGCATGTTTTTCCATATATTCCGACATGTCAATGCGTAACATCGCTTTATGATCTTGGAAGAGAAAAGCCGCGAGCGCCTTAGTTAATTCGGTTTTTCCCACACCCGTTGGCCCTAAGAACATAAAAGAACCAATGGGGCGGTTGGGGTCTTGCAAACCAGCACGGGCACGGCGCACAGCCCGAGCAATAGCGCGCACAGCCTCGCTTTGTCCAATAACACGTTTGCCAATATCCTCTTCCATCTGCAAGAGCCTATCACGCTCAGCAACAAGCATCCGATCAACAGGAATGCCTGTCCATCGCGAAACAATCTGAGCAATATGTTCAGCAGAAACCGTTTCTTCCACTAAAGTGTTGGCCTGATCATCATTTTCAGCAACACTCAGCTGCCTTTCCAATTCGGGAATCACACTATAGGCCAACTCTCCAGCACGTTGAAATTGTCCATTGCGCTGCGCAATAGCAAGAGCATTGCGGGCTTCTTCAAGTCGTTTTTTCAAGTCAGCAGCATGTCCAAGCTTTTGTTTTTCTCCTTGCCAAGCCATCGTCATTCTTGCAGACTGCGTTTCCAATATGTTGAGTTCAGTTTGCAAAATTTCTAACCGTTCTTTTGCAGTGGGGTCAATTTCTGTTTTTAAAGCTTCACGCTCGATTTTTAGTTGGACGATACGCCGATCAATCACATCCAGTTCTTCTGGTTTAGAATCAATCTGCATACGAACCCGTGCTGCCGCTTCATCGATAAGATCAATCGCTTTATCAGGTAAGAAACGGTTAGAAATATAACGATCCGACAAACGCGCCGCTGCAATTAACGCATTATCCGCCAAGCGCACTTTGTGATGTTGTTCGTATTTTTCTTTGATCCCACGTAAGATAGAGATCGTATCCTCAAGCGTTGGCTCTGGCACAAAGACAGGTTGGAAACGGCGCGCAAGAGCTGGATCTTTTTCAACATATTTTCGATATTCTTCCAAGGTAGTCGCCCCAACACAATGCAATTCGCCACGAGCAAGAGCAGGCTTGAGAAGATTGGAAGCATCCATTGGCCCGTCAGTTTTTCCTGCTCCAACCAAATTGTGCAATTCATCGATAAAGAGAATAATTTGCCCATTTTCATTTTGCACTTCTGCCAAAACGGCTTTTAAGCGTTCTTCAAATTCACCGCGATATTTAGCCCCTGCAATCAAAGCTCCCATATCGAGAGCATAAAGCTGTTTATCACGCAAAGATTCTGGTATATCGCCATTAATAATGCGCAAAGCCAGTCCTTCAACAATAGCAGTTTTTCCAACGCCTGGTTCGCCAATGAGAACAGGATTATTTTTTGTCCGCCTTGATAAAACCTGGATAGCACGCCGAATTTCCTCTTCACGGCCAATCACAGGGTCAAGTTTTCCCTCGCGGGCATCTTCTGTTAAATTGCGGGCATATTTTTGCAGAGCTTCATAGTGGCTTTCAGCATGCGGACTAGATGTGGTTCTTCCCTTTCGCATTGTGTTAATCGCCTGATTAAGCGCCTGCGGTGTGACTCCTGCGCGTGTTAGGATGTCTGCTGTTTTGGCTGTTTTTTCTACGCTGAGCGCTTGTAATACGCGCTCTACTGTCACAAACTGATCCCCTGCTTTTTGTGCAAGCTCTTCTGCCATCGTGAAGACTTTTGCTAACGGCTGAGACATATAGAGCTGAGCATTGCCCCCTTGAACCTTAGGCAAAGCATCAAGAGCCTCTTGCAGCATTTTACGTAAAGTTGGCATATCGCCGCCTGCTTTTTGGATCAGTGAGACAGTCAATCCCTGACGATCTTCTAAAAACACTTGCAAGAGATGCTCAGACATTAATTGCTGGTTATCAGAGGAAAGAGCGTTGCTTTGCGCTGTTTGTAGAAAGATTTTTAGCTGTTCGCTATATTTTTCTAAATTCATTTTTCTATCCTTTGCCGCTATCAGACCCTTTTATAAAACTCTTTTCCCCATTTTTATCCCTTTTTGCCAAGCTTCCTTTTAGCCATTTTTCCAAGGGTCTTTTTTGTTAACCTCCTTTTTTAGCAAGTCCCTTTTTGGGGATTCCCTTTTTATCCTTTTATTGAAATCTCTTGTTTAATCCTTATCTCCAAACCACATACCCTCAATCACATAAGGTGGGCCTCTTTGCATCCGAAAACACTCTCCCAGTGTGGGAAAAGACGCTACACTTATAGTCTGAATATGAATGAAATATGGGAGCTAAAATAAATGAATGCAAGAGAGTATAGAAAAACGCAGCATTCACTGTAAACTTACCTCTCGTACAAAATGCGGCGTCTCTTAACCGCTCCTGAGGACAAATGTTACTGACCTAAAGAAACATACTTCTTCAACCCTCCCAGCTCAAGGGGCAACATTTTTCCTCTTCCACACCTCTCGCTCAAAGCGCTGCATCTCACCACCACTCCCTAGCGCAAATACCCCCAGCGCAAACACTCATAAACCACCCATAAATTCAGAGGCAGTGTTTTTTCTTTATTCCTCTTCGTCACTTTTCTGAGGAGGTGGCGGCAAAATATAAGAGCCAGAAAGCCAACGATTCAGGTCAATTGCACGACACCGTGATGAACAGAAAGGATAGGTATTATACTGTGATTTTTGACCACATTCTGGGCAAGGCCGTGGTGGACGGAGCGGATGTATCGACTGATTTTGCATGAAAGTTTCGACTTCTTCTCCTCTTTTTTGTAGTGTTTGAGCTTTTGTCATGCGTTTTTCTTATCCCCAATCATCCCCATAGCCCTCATATTTCCCATAGCCTTTATCATATTTTCAAAAGAGAGGTGAGCTATTCTCATCCTTTAAAAATTTTAGTCCATTTAGGAAAAAGAGAATATCCATAAGCAATCAAAAGATCTGTTGTTTCCGCCAAAGGCAACCCAACAACATTGGTATAAGAACCTGCAATATCAATAACAAAAGCAGCGGCTTTTCCCTGAATAGCGTAGCCACCTGCTTTTCCTTGCCATTCTCCAGAAGCGATATAAGCCTCCATCACAGGGGGAGTCAAGTGTTTAAAACGCACACAAGTTTCAACCAAAGTGACAGTTTTCTCCCTGTGTTCATTAAGAAAACAAACAGCGCCATAAACCTTATGCACTTGTCCAGCAAGAGCGCGTAAACAGGTGTAAGCGTCCTCTTCTCCGTTAGGTTTAGGCAGAACAGAACCACCCACAGCAACCACTGTATCCGCCGCTAAGATCAGACATTTTTTTGAATCCAGATCTTGTTGACAAATTTTCTCAGCACTAAATAAAGTGTCATAAGCTTTCAGCGCTTTTTCCTGTGCCAAGCGCTTAGCCAGATCTGCTGGGTTTTCTCGTGCATGTGGTGTTTCATCAATATCAGTAGCACATACATGATCAGGCTTTAGACCAATTTGTGCCAAAAGCTCTAAACGCCGCGGTGAAGCAGAAGCAAGAACCAATTCGATTTCCATTATTTTACCCCTTATCCATTCTATTGAATGATTTCATTCATCCTTTTTTACAGGGGGTTTTTGACCTATTGGCCTTAAGGATACCGGCATAGAAAGGGTCTGTCAATTTTTCTGCGCTCCCCATGCACAACACTATACAACCTCACGCTAAGCCCCATAAAATTCTCATGAGAGCCCTGATCAGACTGCATTTTATCATATCCCTGGCTATATATTTTTTATATATTCTATATTTTTCTCTACAACTTTTGAAACAGCTTGCCAATTACGGAGATATCTTGCCTTTTAGCTCTTTGGCTCCTTGCCCCCCGACAATCGGCCTTATTCAGTCCGTTTTATTTTTTTGCTTTGCACTCCCCCATGCACACCTCCAATTTACAATCCTTACAGACACCACGAATGATGAAAAGAGACATCAAACCCCATTCAAGCTGAAGGTTTTAAGCTGTAAGCTAAAATCTTGCGCGCTAAAAACTCTATTTTTTATTTATAACGGTACGTAATACGCCCTTTTGTAAGATCATACGGAGTCATTTCAACCATAATTTTATCGCCTGCCAACACACGAATACGGTTTTTGCGCATTCTTCCTGCCGTATGAGCAATAATTTCATGATCATTTTCCAGTTTCACGCGAAACATCGCATTTGGCAAGAGTTCGGTAACGATACCGGAAAATTCCAAAACTTCTTCTTTGGACATAAATGAGAACTTCCTTTATGATTAACGTACTTTATTTAATGGTTAATGTTTTAGTTAATAATGAACGTGTTAGTAGCTGAGCCCTACAGGATACAACTTAAATTGTTTATATCTCATTTTCATCCTTTTGTGAACATGCATTTTACGTAGAAACAGAGATTTTCCCTATAAACTTCCCATTAATCCCGAAAGGATACAATAAAAATTTATACTCTATCTCTTAATCTTTTCCTCACTATCTCCGAATTCCCCTTTCACTGACATCCCCTCGTCACATTCATCGCTGCATCGCTCATCCCTTAAAACCTCCTTCTCCATTTCACCGTTCTCTCTCATATCCCCACACCAATACTCTTCTCACTTATGCTCCCTTGGCCCATATCCCCCGGCATTCCCTGGTACTTTATGAACGCAAAAATTATTGTCTCTTTCTGATGACATGTCAAAAAATGGTGCATTGGTGACACAAAAAGGATATAAGGAAGATGAAATTTTCTAAAACAATCAAAAATGCAGAATGGGAAAAGGATGTGAAATGGCTCAACAGTCCTATGATGTAGCGCTTTTAATGGGCAGCCAATCTGATTGGCAAACCATGTGCCATAGCGCAGCTATGTTGACAGAACTTGGCATCTCCCATAGTGCGCACATTGTTTCTGCACATCGCACTCCAGATCGACTCTACAGCTTTGCCAAAGGAGCAAAAGCCGCAGGATTTAAAATTTTGATTGCTGGCGCTGGCGGTGCTGCACACCTTCCAGGCATGGTGGCTGCTTTAACGCCTCTTCCTGTTTTTGGTGTTCCAGTGGAATCACACGCTTTATCAGGGCAAGATTCTCTGCTTTCCATTGTGCAAATGCCTGCCGGAGTCCCGGTTGGGACCTTAACCATAGGCAAAGCAGGCGCTGTCAATGCAGCTCTTTTATCAGCAGCGGTTTTAGCACTTTCTGATGATGCACTTGCCAAGCGTTTAGAAGCATGGCGCCATCAACAAACGGCTCATGTTGCTGAATACCCTAATGATGGACTTTGAGCGTGACTACGGTGATCAATATCTCTGATCCTTTAAAACCAGGAAGCACAATTGGTGTGATTGGAGGGGGACAACTTGCACGCATGTTAGCCATAGCTGCCGCTGAGCTTGGCTTTAAAACGGTTATCTTATGCCCTGAAATACAATGTCCAGCAGCGCAAACTGCTAACCATCACATGGTTGCGGACTATGATGATAGGGCCGCTTTGCAGCAATTGGTAGACCTGTGCGATGTTGTAACGTATGAATTTGAAAATCTCCCCGTGACAACGATTCAATGGATAGAAAAAGCGTGTCGTCTTTATCCATCATCAAAAGTGTTGAAAATTTCGCAAGATCGAGTTTTAGAGAAAAGTTTTCTCAATGAGCATGGTATCGAGACAGCATCCTGGCATGCGGTGCAAGATCAAGCTTCTTTGTTGGCAGGTCTTGCTGCGCTCAATAGCCATGAACTCAACAACAACGGACTCAATAACAATGGATTTAGGGGCCATGGCCTTTTGAAAGCACGCCGCTTTGGCTATGATGGCAAAATGCAGCAATCTCTTCACAATCCAAGTCCACAAATGATTGCCGCACTCTCAATAGAGCTTGAAAAGACGCCTTCTATTTTAGAAGAGATTGTGCCTTTTGTAGCAGAAATTTCTGTTATTGCTGCTCGTGATCCACACGGGACTGTTGCATTTTATGATTGCTCAGAAAATCAACACAAGAATGGCATTCTGCATAAAGCGTGTGTTCCCTCAGCTGTTCCACAATCAGTGCAGAAAGCCGCGTATGAGGTCAGCACGCGTGTGTTGCAGGCGCTTGAGTATGTTGGTGTGCTGTGTATCGAATTTTTTGTTTTGTCTGACGAGCGATTATTGGTCAATGAACTGGCGCCTCGTGTTCACAATTCTGGCCATTGGACGCAAAAAGCCTGTGTGACCTCGCAGTTTGAACAACATATCCGAGCCATTTGTGGCCTTCCTCTGGGCAATACAGAGCGCCATAGCAACTGCGAAATGATCAATCTTCTTGGCAATAATTTGGATGATTACGTCTCTGCTCTGATGCAAGAGAATACATCAGTGCATTTATATGGCAAAAAATCAGTACAGCCAGAACGAAAAATGGGGCATATCATCCGCTTAACCGGGCCAGCGACACACTCTGCTTAAAGAAGAGATGAATTCTCATCCCTCACCACTTTAAGTCCAGACATTCTTCAACACTTTCTCCCCAATGATCCAACTCAAGACTTCCTCAATTCCTTTTCATTCTTGGCCCCTCTCAACCCATTCTTCTTGATTTTCCTTTCTCAGCCCTCTTTTATTTTTAGCTTACTCCCATTTTTACTCCTCCCTCCTTCTTAGCCTCTTCTTCTCCCTTGGCTTCTCCGTTATTCTTGGCTCATTTTTCAGTCCCTTCTTAACCTTCCTCCTTTTTTCTCTGGTCCTATTTTCCTCTCCTCTTGCTTTTCTCTCTTACTTCTCACTCCTTCTCTTTTGGCTCCTCCTGTTATTCTTAGCTCACTTTTGCTCATTCCTCCATTCTTACCGCTTCTCTCCTCTTTTTCAGCTTCCTCTTTCTTTCTCCCCTACTCAACAACCCTCTTGTCTTTTTTTTTGCTCCTGCCTCCTGCTTTCCCCTCCATTTTTGTCTCCCTCTTCAGCCCCCTTTATTCTTGATTTTGTGAAAACTGTTGAGTTGACAAGGTAAAGACTTCTTGTTAGAAGAATTGCAGATTTTTTGCGATTTTCGCTTACTCATTATCTTGTTCGATTTCATTGTTCTCTTGTTGGGTTTCATTGTCCTTAGGCAAGCTTTTGTTTTTTAAGAGAAGGCAGAGTTTTTTTTGCATTGCTTTTAAGGAAGAAGACTCAAGTGACAAAGTGGAATCATCGACAGGACACAGTGACAAAATACCCTGATTGACAGGGTACGATGGCAAAGTACACTAATCGACAGAGTAAAATAACTGTGGTCTGACAATGTACAATGACAATAGTCTTAAGTTTTGAACAAGAATGCGTAAGAAAAAAGCAAGTACGATGAGGGTCAAAACTTTCTCTTCGTATCTTTTTGAGAATTTAGGTCTTTCGTTATAAACGGTGGTGATCATGAAAATTAAAAATTCGCTCAAGGCACTTAAGGAACGTCACCGCGACAACAGGGTGGTTCGTCGAAAAGGTCGTATTTATATCTTGAATAAAACCAACCCGCGTTTTAGGGCGCGCCAAGGTTAAGATTACAAATGCCTGCTACTGCGATTGATAAAGCTTGCGCCAAAATAGCAAGGTTATATCAGATTTTATATGCTGTGCAGACTTCATATTGTTTACACATTTCTCATATAGGAATTTCACACATTTCTTATAGAGCATTTAACGTGCTGTCCTATGTATTGCGGGCCTCTTATATGCGGGCCTTCTCTTTTTTAAGAGGGTATTTTTCAAGACAGGTGTCTTTCGTAAAAGATCACAGGGTAAAATATTGTGTGGCAAAAAGTGTCAGCAATCCATTTAAATATCGTGTGAGCAAGAGAACCCCTTTTCAATGGCGATATTTTTTCCTTTGTTTCAGCAGTCTGGTTTTACTGTCTCCTTGCTATGGGAAAGAGCCTCCTTCTTTGCCATCTGAACTGCCTCCTCCACAGTCTTTTTTATCGTTGGATGACCTAATCCCCGATCTACATCCTTCAACATCTTCTCTCCCCTCAACAGCCACGCTTTTTGATGATCAAACCCCAGAAAACCTCTCTCAAACACAAACAACGGAACAGCGTAAAGAAGCAGAGATTGCTCGTTTGCTGAAAGAATTAAAACATTGTGCCAATGCCCAAGAAGCTCAGAAACTTAGCAAACAAGTGCAACGTTTATGGTTGCAATCGGGCAGTGAAACGATTGATCTTTTGATGCAATGGGCTGAAAATGGCATTAATAGTGATCATTATGGCCTTGCTCTTGATTATCTTGACACCATCATTGCACTCAACCCAACTTATGCGGAAGCTTGGGTCAGACGCGCCTGGGTTCACATTCAAATGAGTGATTTTAAACTTGCCATGTTTGACTTAAGTCATGCGCTTAAGCTTGAACCGCGCAATTATATTGCCTATTTTGAACTTGGATTAACGATGGAAGCAACAGACCGCACAGAGCTTGCCATTAAGGCCTATAAAATGGCATTGCATTATTATCCGCAAATGCAAAAACTCCAAAAACGTATTGGCCTATTGCTTGATGAAAAATCCCCACAAAGTATTTGAATGAAAAATTTGAGATAAGGGGGCATTTAGGTAAGGAATTTGGCATAAAGGAAATTTAAAAAGTCTTTTTATTGCGCTGTGTCATTATTTTCTCTGGTCAGAACGTATAAATTCTCCTATAATTATAGGTGGTGTTCTGCTCTTCTCGACAGGAAATACAGACATTCCCGGGGCCTTATTGATTCCTAAGGGAGCTGTCCCTGAGAAAGTCCGTGGGCTTTTTCATATGGCGCCCACCTACTTGTGTAGGTTCCCGGAATCAGACTTTTCCATCGGTCGCTGCGGTTCACCATTTTTATTAGGAAGAGGAGCTTTGGCTCCCTGCTTCATAACCTCTTAGCTTCCTGCCTCTTTTTTACCTTACGACCTCACCTCTCTACCTTCCTGTTTCCTTACCCTCTCACCTCCCTGCCTCATGACCTCTTGGCCTCTCTTTTACCACATTGCCTCACTGCTTCATCTCCTTGCTGGCTTTATTTATTGTTTTTTTCCTATAGCAAAAAGCCGTAAGCGCTTAGTAAATGCCATAAGCTCTCATCAAGCAGCCCCTACTTTGCCTAGAAACTCCCTTTACTAGTCTGACAACATCACAATCCTACACTCTTATGCGCCTCGCATAACTTTACCCCTGTTTACGGGCTCTATTTCCGTTTTCTGGAATCAACCCCTGCTTTCCTAAAGCTCGTTCTTGTTTTTTGGGGAACATGTTCTTCATGCCTTGGCGATGTGAAAACAGAATGGTATGAACATTTTTATGGATGATGGATTAGCAATACCAAGAATGTCTAAAGACTCGCTTTCTATTCAATCCGTTCGGTCACACTTGCGGCATCTGGGTTTTTCAGAGCGTGAGAAGCTATCTAAGGATAATCATCGTATTTTTTCACATCGTGCCTGTTGGCATATCGCCCATACACTTAAACAAAAAATGGGAGATATTTCTCAAATGATTATTGCAGGCTATTGGCCAATACGATCAGAGCTCGACCCTAACCTCTTTTTAGAATATGTTGTGTCGCATGGTGGTCGTCTAGCTTTGCCTGCTATCATTGATGATGAGACAATGGTTTTCCGTGCTTATTCACCGCACACACCCTTAGAGAGCATGCGGTTTCATACCATGGGCCCGGAGGCAAGCAGCGCGGTTGTCACCCCTACATTTATACTTGTGCCTCTTTTAGCATTTGATCGTCAGTATAACCGCCTTGGCTATGGTAAAGGCTATTATGATCGTGCCATTGCAGCATTAAAGGCAGAAGGGCACTGCATAGATTTATTTGGTTTAGGATTTTCGTGTCAGGAAGTTGAGTCTATTCCTAACACAAAGCATGACTTGGTTTTACAAGGCATTTTTACAGAAAAAGGTTTTTTAGAGCGGTAAATATGCGGTTTTTATTTTTGGGTGACATTGTAGGTGCAACAGGCTGTGCTGCTGTATTTTATGCACTTCCTCGCCTTATTCAGCAATGGCAGCTTGATTTTGTTGTGGTGAACGGTGAAAACGCATCGCATGGCTTTGGTCTTAGCCAAGAGACCTATCATTCTCTTTTAACAGCAGGCGCAAATGTCGTCACCACAGGAAACCATGCCTTTCATTGCAAGGAAGCTCTAAAATACGCCAATTATAGTGACCGTTTTTTACGCCCTGCTAATTTTATCGCGGGGACACCAGGCAAGGGCTCCGGTATCTTTACGGCTAAAAATGGCGCGCGTATTTTGGTGACCAATATTTTGGGATCTGTTTTTATGCCTTGCACTGTAGAGAATCCTTTTACAACAGCAGACAAAATTCTCTCCAAATTTCCTTTAAAAGAAGAGACAGACGCAATTATTGTTGATTTTCATGCTGAAGCAACAAGTGAAAAGCAATGTTTTGGTCATTTTCTTGATGGCCGTGTTAGCGTCATTGTGGGTACCCATACGCATATTCCAACAGCGGATGCGCAAATTTTAGCAGGGGGCAGTGCCTATTTATCAGATGCTGGCATGTGTGGTGATTATGACTCTTCTCTTGGGATGGATAAAAAAGAACCATTGCATCGGTTTGTCTATCAAGAATCTTGTGGTTCATATCGCCCTGCTCAAGGCCCTGCAACGCTTTGTGGCTTAGCGGTTGAAGTGTCAGACCGCACAGGCCTGGCGGAAAAGATTTCTCCTCTTCGTCTTGGCCCAAGATTAAAGACTGAAGCTCCTGATTTTTGGGAACCTCTGCCTGAAAATTTTGTGCTTTAACGCTGTAGCCCCCTAACGCTTTAGCTCAAAGCTCACCGCTAAGCTACCCTTCATCCCAATACTCAGGGCTACACTTCAAGCCACCCTTTACTGCCTCTGCCTCTACACCTTGCCACTCAAGCCATCACTGCATCCTGACCTGACACCCCACACTCTTACCTTCAAAACCACCCCTCTAACCTGTCATTCACCTTACCACCAAGACCCACCCTACCAGGGCCACTTCAGGTCACCCTTCATCATACCATTCAGGACCCCTTTAAATTAAATTAGCCATTTTTCGAGATGCGAATGGCCCTTCAGCAAGCGGCACGAACCGCTTGCAAAGACTAATTTCTTCTGATTTAAGGCTATTTCTCTTATTTAAGAAGCTGTGACGCGTTGAATACATGCCCCACACTGAGCTAACTTTTCTTCCAACCGTTCAAAGCCGCGATCCAGATGATAAACGCGATTAACCGTGGTTTCTCCTTCAGCAGCGAGTGCTGCAATAACAAGTGAGACAGAAGCCCGCAAATCTGTTGCCATCACTTGTGCACCTTGCAACTTATCGGTTCCGTGCACCGTTGCGGTTTTTCCCTGCAACGTGATACGCGCACCCAAACGCACCAATTCCTGCACATGCATAAAGCGATTTTCAAAAATCGTTTCTGTGATATGCGTATTTCTTTCAGCAAGGGTCATCAAAGCCATAAATTGTGCTTGCAGATCGGTTGGGAAAGCTGGAAAAGGCGCTGTCGTGATATCAACAGGCTTCATTTTTTTGTGTGGATCGCGGAAAACGCGAATGCCTTCAGCTTCAATTTTAACGGAGAGCCCTGCTTTTTCAAGCACAGTGAGAACTTCTGTCAGATGTTCTGGAACAGCGTCTTGCAACAAGACATCTCCTCCAGTCATAGCAACAGCCATTGCATAAGTTCCCGCTTCAATACGATCAGGGATAATACAAACCCGCGCACCATAGAGCTTTTTGACACCATTAATGGTTAAAACATCCGTACCTTCCCCAGAGATATCAGCTCCCATAGCTTTCAGCGCTTGCACAAGGTTGGTCACTTCCGGTTCACACGCAGCATTGTGAAGAACAGTTTTTCCTTCCGCCAACACAGCAGCCATCAGCAAAACATGAGTTCCTCCAACGGTCACTTTGGGGAAATGGTAAGAAGCCCCTTTTAAACCTTTTGGCGCTTTTGCATGCACATAGCCATTTTTGATAGCAATATCGGCACCTAAAGCTTTTAGCCCTTCAAGGATGAAATCAACAGGGCGTGTTCCAATAGCACACCCCCCTGGTAGGGAAACACAAGTCTCCTGACAGCGGGCAAGAAGCGGCCCAATCACCCAGAAGCTGGCCCGCATTTTTCTGACAAGTTCATAAGGCGCGCGTATTGTGGTGATGGTTTTTGCGGTAAAATAGATGGTTCGTGCATCGCTACACACATTGTGGTATTGCCGTCCTTCAACGGCATAACTGACGCCATGATTGTTTAAGATCCGGATAAGACATTCAACATCTGCAAGATGAGGGACATTTTCAACAATGAGTGTTTCATCGGTAAGCAAAGCAGCAATCATAAGCGGTAACGCAGCATTTTTAGCTCCAGAAATTGGAATAACCCCATTAAGAATATGGCCCCCTGTAATTTTAATTGAATCCATAGATTTAATTTTATCCCTCTATTCCTCGTTGGAATCTTTCTTTTACAGGTTCTCTTTAATTTTCTGAAAATTTGGATTCTTGAGAGTATTTTTTCACAAGATTGAAAACGAATCACTAAAACGTATGCTGCAAGATTGCCGTAAGATGTATCAAACAGAAAAAGTTTTTCTAAACCCTTCTGGAGAGCGCTGTCGACTTTGCTCTTTGCGTCGTTTTAAATTATCGCGCAATTGCTTAGCAAGTCTTTGTTCTCGCTGTTTTGCTTTTTCATTTTTTCTTTGATCATCTTTGTGTGTAACGGTATTTTTATTCTCATTCATGATATTTTATGGGTTCTTTTTGTCCTTCATGGCGCAAACTCCAGCAAACACTTTGGCAAACATTTCGACAAATTCTGGCAAACTTTGTTTGCTCAAATTTTTTCGCTTAAACTTCGCTTGCTTAAGCCCCTATTTGCTTAACCTCCCTGTTCGCTTACCCTCTTTTGCGCAAACTTTCTTCGTTCATTTCAACCCTCTATTTTCTTAACTCCCCTATAGGCTAAAATTTGTGAATTTCTTATCCTTTCAACTTCCCCATTTTCATCCCTTATTTTTAAATAAGTAAATATGCAAGAAGTCACACATTTTAAAACCCTAATTTAAGAAAATAATGAGGGGGTATTATAACTACGAATATACAGAAATAACTGATATTTTTTAACCTTTATATCATGACACAAGGAAGATTTTCTTGCAAGAGCTCTCTTGCCTATTTGGCGCCAATGTGGCACAAGGCAGCGCAAAGATTGGCAAAATGCTGCGGTAGCTCAGTGGCAGAGCACTCCCTTGGTAAGGGAGAGGTCGAGAGTTCAATCCTCTCTCGCAGCACCATGTCTATTTTCTTTCCCTTGCACCGAACCTCATCCCCGCTTCCTCACAAGCCCAACTTCCCCTTTTCGCAAGCTCTTTTTCCTGCTAGCTTTTACAAGCACGCAAACCTTAAGGCTTTTACTCCTGTTTCCTTATCTTCACTCACGCCCTTTATCTTTAATTCAAGAATGGATCTTCCTGCATTTAGCTGCAAGTCTTGCTGGCTTTTCTTAACATCCAGCTCTTTATCCTTCTGGTTTTCTGCACACGCGGGCAGAAACTCACCTTACACAAAAACCTTATAATTTGCATAGCGGCATGCCATCCCAGAACAGTTTTTGACATCTTGGAGCCCCCACTTCCTTGTAATTTCGCTGTTACACCTGTGCCAAACTTTATTTCCTGATTCCTCGCAAGCTCAACACCCCGCTAAACAGCAAATCTTATTCCCGCTTTTTCCCTGGCTTGCTGTCACACCCGTGCCAAATCTCATCTTCACTTCCTCGTAAGCCTTCAAACTTCTTTGCAAGCTCGTCTGGCTTGCTGGCTCTCGCAAACTCTCCCCATTCAGCTCCCTTCCTGCACTTAGATCCGCACCGAGCTGCTCCCTCACAAACTTAGCACCCCGCTAGACAGTAGACCTCATCCCCTGATTGTTTCATATTTTCTGAAAATATCCTGGCTCCTTTCACCAACCTGCTTGATCGCCTGCACCATTCTTTCCAAAGCTTCATTAAAACGATTAATCTCATTGTCTAGCTTACGAATATAGACTTCATCACGGTAAGCACGTTTGATCAAAGGGGGCATCCCCGGCCAATAAAGCATTAAATCTACCCATTCGCGTTGCGCAATCCATAATCCTCCCTGACACTGGGCTTTATGCTCAACAGGAAATATATTTTGATAAAAATGCGGGATTAGAATTTCAGGCTTTTTTGTTTTAATTTCCAGCAGCCCATTTGCCCCGATAAGCGCATCAGGTGAAAATCCTTTTTTACGGTCATCCGCCAAGAGAAACCCAACACATTCAGGCTCTGTGTTGGTGAGCGCTGCATAAAACTGGCGAGCTTTTGGTTCTAATTCTGTACCGCGGCGCATTGGCATAGTTGTTCCCTCGTCAACAATTTTTCCGGTAATTCTCTCCCCAGCAAGCTTCATCATCACAGAATGATATTTTTGGGATCGTTGCCCATCTTTTTTCCGTGCGATAACCATTTCAAACACAGAAGCGGTTATCACCCCCCTGCGGACTTGGCGCCATTCCTCTGTTCCTTGCTGACATTCGATGCATATGGGCATTGTCTTATTCCTTGATAAAATTTCTCTCCAGTGGGCACACCATGCCCCATATTCTTGCAGGCCCATTACCTGCAACACTTTCAAGCCCCCCTTCTCGAGGCTTAATCTTATCGCAATCGCAAGGCCCACTTGCTCGCACACTTCATTTCCCTTTTCACAAGCCCCTTCTTACAAGCCAAACTCCCTTTTCTCACCAATCCTTCCCTTCACAGACTCAGCCCTCCTCTCTCACCAGTCCAGCCCTACCTTACCAAAAAGCTCAGCTTCCCTTATTCTTGCAAGCCACTTACCTGCGGCTCCTCATTTCAAACCTAGCTCTCTTTATTGGCAAAGCTTATGCTTCCCTTCGCAAATCCACCCCCACCTTACCCAGAGCTCTGTGCTTCTTAAGAAACACTTTCTATCTCGAAGAGATCAAAAAAATCACAGAGATCATAAGCCAAGGCCTGCACAGTACCTTCTGCCTCTTTTTGTGAAGGGAAGAGAAAGGCCTGATGTTTTTGTGGATCAAGCTGGATAGTGTCGTGCTGTCTGCCCACGTAATAAAGGGGCACCCCATAAGCAAGGATCATAAGATAGCTTTGCATATCTTTATCCCTCCTGCTCATCAAAAAGATGATCAGGAGCCGACAAGATATCACTAAAGCGGAGACGATGCTGTTGTTCATAAGAGCCATAGAGCGTATCATGATAAGCTTGTTTATTTTGTTGCTCTAAATAGTCGTGATAAGCTTCACTATTTACAATGAAAGGCTGCAGAGACTCTGTCTTTTCGGCCATATCAGAAAGTGCAACATAGATATCGGCGACACTTTCACTGACATCATCAGCATGGAGCGTTGTTAAATCAAGCCGCAAAAGCCTCTGCACAGCCTCTCGATTATCGACAAAATCAAGCACCTCTTCGGAAGTTTCAATAGGCCCAATATAGAGATCGCCCTCTTCACCCTCACAGAGAATAATGAGAATTTCATCCTCTTTAACGAACGGTATATGTTTGATCATTTTTTCCCCCTTAGATCGTAATAAAACGCAGCTTTAGTCTTGACATGGTCAAATATAGCTTTAGTCTTATCTCCTCTATGGGAGAGATGTCAATCAATTTTATCCTTTTAAAAAGATATTTTTCAATTTATCAGACATCCAAATAGCTTTGTAAGAATGAAAATATCCTACACCTTATTCTCTACTGTGCTGTTATAATTCCTATTGTTTCTAATCACAGCAACCCAAACGGGGGGGAAAAGCTAAAATGAATGATTCCGATTTACTTAACCATTGGAAAACTCTTGATGCCACAAAGAAAAGAGCACTCCTTATTTTACTTCGTCATTTGGTTTGCGCAAAAGCGTCAAAATCGCCTGTCGTTCCTCGGAAGAGATCTTTGAAATCAACTCGATAAATTCTTGATCTTCTGTGCTGGCAGCTTGCCCGTAAAGAATGTATCCCATACTAACATCAATTGTTTTACAAACATCAGAAAGGGATTCAATAGTTGGATCCTTTCCTTCAGACAAGATAGAGTGAAGGTAGCCTGCTCCCTTTCCAGCTGAGAGAGAAATGGACCGTTTTGACCGTCCACTTTTTTTGAGCACTTCACTCAATCTTTGACGCCAACCATCAATATTCATCATTTCATCCTATAGCTGTCTAAAAAAATACATATTGTTTTATAAATTTATCTTGCAATATCCTCTAAAAAGGATATACATTTATAGGACACATTTTATTTTCGGGGGGAACTGCACTTTATTTGATTAACCAACCATTTATCACCCTAAAGGATGCAGACAGGCGCTCCCAAAAACTCGCATGTCTTCACTTTTGTATTCTTTGTCCTTTGTTGCTTTGCAATTTAAAGTTGTACAACAATATACTCATAAGCGTATAGAATTGCACTCACAGGGTCTAATGAAAAATAAGATTATTTAACAGAACAAATTGCAACAAAAGCAAAGCAAACCAGAAACATCTTACAAAATAGTAAACTTTTCCTGCATCTCCCACAAACATAAAAAGACATAAAAACATCATTTAATGTTTTTTATCTGAATAGAAATGGATGAAACAATAAGAAAGTTGATTTGCACCATGTACAAAACCTCTTCCCGAGACACAGCCCATCAACAAGCTCTTTGCACTGCAACCTTATCCTCAACACCCGTTCCTTCTTCGGGGTTATTTTTTTCGGAAACCGTTGCGGCGGTGTCTTTAGCACCTTCATCCGCTCCAGCAACAGCATCCCCAGCACCTGCATCTGCTCCTCTTCTAGCAGCATCTCCTGTTGCTACAACCTCATCCGCCATAGAAGAAACACCGCATTATGAATCTTCTATTCTTCCCTATGTCTGTTGGTATCAAAATGATTTTCTAGGTGGTGTCCGTGGTATGCGTGCGCATGAAATTGGCATTTACACCATTTTACTCAATGAAATGTATGCCAGAGGCCACCCCTTAGACCTCTCAACACAAAGATTAACGCGGCTTTGCGGATGTGACAAACGCACCTTTCTCAACGCACTCAATATTCTGATCGCAGAAGGCAAGATTATCCCTCTCGCCAATGGCTTATGGAATAAGCGCTGTGACAGTATCTTTCGTGAGCGTGCAAAATTACTGAAGCAAAAATCATTGGCTGGCCGTTCTTCAGCGCAAAAACGTAAGAAAATCAATGCAACACCTCAACAGCTGCTCAACACATGTAGAACAGATGAGACCTATAACTCAGAAGCTCAGAAGAAAGAAAAAGAAACACCTAACGGTGTTTCACAAAAACAGCAAAACAAGGCTTCTTTCTCGGCAGACAATTCCTCCTCTTATGCCCTCTACTGTGCTCCTTCATGCTCTTCTCCCTCTTGGTCTTCTGCCCCTTCTCAAGAGCCTATACCAACAACCTCAACAGCTGTTATAGGTCCAACACTTGCTACAACTTCAACACCTATCACAAGCTCACCATCTGTTATAAGCCCACCATTTCTAAAAAGTCCGATAATTTCTGAAAATTCTGCTCTTCCTCCAAAGCATTCTGCTCGTAAAGGGTGCTTAAAAGGCCATCGTCTTCCTGCCGATTGGCAAGCTGATATCAGCATGGCCATGACTGAAGGATTGAGCGAAGAGCAAGCCCGTTGGCAAGAGAAGAAATTTCGCGACTATTGGCGAGCCAAAAGCGGCAAAGAAGCGCTTAAAGTGGATTGGCCAGCCACATGGCGCAACTGGTGCCGTTATGAGATTGAGCGGTTAAAAGAGACACAAGACACGTGTTATCCCACGCCCTCTCTTCTCCGTGTCCCTTCTCATCAAACAAATCGTCATACAGGGGAAGAGAGATTTTACCAAAGCCTGATCAATTATCCAAACCAGAAACCATAACCCCATTATCACCAACAATGAAAACCCATTCACACACTAACCACAAAAATCCACTACACTCATGGCCCAACAACACCGCACCCATTCACCCATCAGCAACTATAGCAACCTACTTACACCACAACCCATTCACACTAACGATGCAGATCTAATCACATTCTAATCAGGAACACATTCTCGTCAGGGGAGAAACCATGAGCACACTTATTGAGGTTAAACAAAAACTTTTGCTTCACGTGCAAGCCATTGCTGAAATGCTTCTTCCGCAAGGGCGAAAAAAGGGCAATGCTTGGATCATTGGCAATATCCACGGGGAAGCAGGGCAAAGTTTATCGCTCTGTTTAAGCGGCAACAAAGCAGGCCTGTGGTATGATTTTGCTGAGGGAATTGGGGGGGATCTGTTAGATCTCTGGTGTGCAGTAAAAGGCATCCCCCTCTCAGCGGCGTTAGAGGAAGCACATACTTATCTTAATCTTTCCCGCCCAAAACCCTTTATGGCGCCGCGCCGCACTTATTGTCTTCCGCCTCCCCCAAAAGGTCACGACCCTAGCGGTGTGGTGAAAAGCTATTTGCACCATAAACGGCGTATACCACTAGAGATCTTAGCGCGTTACCGCATTAAAGAAGAGGGCAATAGCATCCTTTTTCCTTTTTATAAGCCTGATGGCACACTGGCCATGGTGAAAGCCCGGCGCGCTGAAGCAGGAGCCAAAGCTAAGCCTACTACCGCGCAGTGTGAGCCGATTTTATTTGGCTGGCAAGCCCTCTTCCCTGCTTCGCAGGATTCTTTGGATGAGCTCTTTTCCCGACCTGCACAGGCCCCATCATCCTCACCGGCCTCGCAGACTCCTTTGAGTGACTGTGCCTTTCCACCAACGCAAGCGCCTTTGAATGACCTTTCTTTCTTATCTGTGCAAACATCCCCGCAGATCCCCATAAAAAAACCTGCGGAGCAAGCCTCCTCACCTCCACCAACGCAGGGTGCAAAGCAGACGCGTGATCTTGTCATCACTGAAGGGGAAATTGATGCTCTCTCTTTGGCAGCTTATGGATATCCGGCTTTATCTCTTCCCTTTGGAGGAGGTAAAGGGGGCAAACATGCCTGGATTGAACAAGAATTTGATCATTTAGAGATTTTTGAAAAAATTTATCTCGCAACCGATATGGACCCACCGGGGGAAGAAGCCGCTCTGGTCATTGCTAACCGGCTTGGACGCCACCGTTGTTACCGAGTATGTCTACCTTATAAGGATGCAAATGATTGTTTAACCGCAGGCCTAGATGCCGCCACTATAGCGCAAGCCTTTGCAAAAGCAAAAAGCTTCACGCCGGAAGGATTGCACCATGCCTCTGATTATAAGGGAAAAGTGCTGGAACTCTTTTGGCCAAACCCAAAACAGCATGTAGGCTATAGCGTGCCCTACCCGAAGTTAGAGGGGAAATTATCGTTTCGGCCAGCAGAATTAACCTTATGGAGCGGCGCCAGTGGGGTCGGAAAAAGTCAGTTGTTATCAGACTGTATCCCCCATTGGATCGCACAGGAAAGCCGCCTTTGTTTAGCCTCTTTAGAAATGAAAGGAGAGCAATCTTTGCGCCGTCTTATCAAACAAACAGGGGGCACTAGCCACCCGACAAAAGAAAAAATTGAACAGATTTTGCATTTTCTTGATCACGGTCTCATTTTGTACGAACATGTAGGCAAATCAAATGTCGAAACTCTTCTTGATGTGTTTGACTATTGCCGTGCCAAATATGGCTGCGACCAATTTATTATCGACAGTTTGATGCGACTTGGCATCGCCGCTGATGACTATACCGGGCAAGAACAAGCGGTTTATAAAATAGTAGACTGGGCTGTCTTAAACGCTGTGCACGTTCACCTTGTTGCCCATGCACGTAAAAGCGGTGTCGACAAAGATGTCCCTGGTACAGAAGATATCAAAGGCGCTTCAGAAATTGGCGCCAATGCGTTTAACATCATCACCATCTGGCGCAACCGCCCTTTAGAAGATAAAATTTTTGCCACACAACAGCTGCATGAAAAAGCAGAATTAACCAAACGCCCCGGTGTGGTGATGAATATCGCCAAACAACGCTCCGGTGATTTTGAAGGCAAGGTCGGCCTGTGGTTTGATACACAAAGCTACCGTTATCGCTGTTCACCAGAAGAAACGCCATGGTTACGCCGCTATCTTGAAGATGCCTCTCCTCGCAGCCTCACTCCTAACCCTGTGCATTAGGTGCACAGCTACATCTGCTTTCCAAACACACAAAGATTAATGATCTTTCTTTTAGGAGAATCCCATGAAGAAACACGCTCATTCTGTAAAAACACCGCAACAAAAAAAGCAAGATGTTGCGCATTCAAAGCAAGATGTCGCACAATCTTTAAAAAAAATAGGCCAATTCTCTCAAAACTCAAGCAAATCCTCCCAAAGTCTCGGGTCTTTAAAAACACAGGCTATCGCTATTGAAACGAGCAACCCATATTTCCAACCAGCGTATAAAGAGAGTTCCAGAAACCCACGCACCATCATAGCCATCGCCGATGCGCATAGCCGCCCCATTGCCCTATTATATGCCAAAGGGCATATCAGCAAAGCACAATATAAGGCAGCAGAACATTTCTATAAATATTGGTACCAAATACAGGGACAAGCGCATATGGGCTTTGATTTCACCCGGCAAAAGGTTGACGGCAACCCCCCTTATCAAGGCAAGATCGAGTACCAAATAGAAGCAACCAAACAGCTACAAGAGATCAAAATTCAACTTGGAATTCTCGGCTATGCCCTGGTTGAGCAAGTGGTCGGTTATGGCCTATCGATCAAAGAATTAAACTCTGTCAAACGCAAACAAAACTCCCTAGCGGATCATTTGCGCGACTGTTTGGACTTGATGGCTCTTCATTGGAGTTATATGAAAGCAAAGTCTTAAAAAAAACCGCAAATAGGTTTTTCTCAAATGAACTTTCTATAGAAAATCAATAAAAAATGTCGTCATTTTAAAATTGCACAATCTCCAAGAATTCAAATCCTCCATATCCAGATATCAAATCCCCACATGAATCCCAGGTAAAAAATCCCCCATACCAATTTTCCAAATATGAAATCCTCCCATAGATGATTGATGTGTTGCCAGTTAACGCATAACAGAAAGAGCCTGCGCAGCAAAGTTTCATCAAGCTCGCATTAACAAAGAAAAATTAATCAGAAAGCTTAAGCTGGAAAGTTGAGAAAAATGGTCTTGTTTGATATGTGGGGCTATTCAATGCATAGCCCCCTTGAATAGACAGGCCCACTCAACAAACCACTCACCCAATATACCAATTACAGGGTAGCGCCTACGGGCACTGGTGCGGGTGGTCGGACTCGAACCGACACTCCTCTCGGAACCAGATTTTGAGTCTGGCGCGTCTACCAGTTCCACCACACCCGCATACAATGCTCAAGAGTACAGCATAGTTAGACTTGTACTCTTTGACCTTGCACTATATGAAGAATGGTAGATTCGTCAACAGGTGCATTCTATTTTTTACAAAATGGGCCACATTTTGATCTCTGTTGTTTCCTCCAGGGTTCAATTTTTGTAAGTTTCTCTCTATGGAACACTCTTTGGATGGAACATCCGTTGGATCAATATTTTTAACTCTACAACAAAGAATTTGATTTTATATGAATATAAAACGAAACATAAAAAAAATAAAAAATTGGACAATTTCTTTAGGAACGCGGCGGACAGCTTCCTATTGGCTTGGCTTCATTGTGTTTATTGAAAGTTCTTTTTTCCCTATCCCGGGGGATGTATTGTACATTCCGATGTCGCTTCTTCGCCCTAAAAAAGCCTATTTTTACGCATTTATTGCGACAGTTTGTTCTGTTTTAGGCGGCATTTTGGGTTGGTATATTGGCGCCTATGCCTATGACAGCATCGCCAGACCCATTTTAGAATTTTACGACAAATATGACTATTTTCAAGCTCTACAAACCCATATCACGCAGGAAATGCTTGTGGTTTGCATCTTTCTTTCAGGGTTGTTTCACATTCCTCCCATCAAGATGACCACACTTTTTGCAGGTGCGATGGACATTCCTCTTTGGCTTTTTTCCACCACCTCTTTGATCGCCCGCGGTGCTCGTTTTTATCTTTTCGCGTGGCTTATTCAACGTTTTGGCTCACAAGTGCTTTCCTTTATATCGAAACAGTGGAAATGGGTCTTACTCATTGGTTTAATTGCTTTTGGATTGATTTATGGACTTTTTTCTACTGTTTTGAAATATTATCTCAATTTTTAAAGACAATAAGCCATGGTTCCTTTTTTATCATTGCCCTCCTTTTTGCATAAACATCTTTACCAAACACAAAGCAATAAAGAACGATGTTTTTGGGCGTTATGCCTTACTCTCAGTCTCTCAGTAACTGTAGGTCTGACCCTGGGTTTTGAATATATTGGGGGATATCTCCCATGTTCTTTATGCCTTATTGAGCGTTTGCCTTATTATAGTGCTCTTGTTTTTTTGGGTACCGCCAGCCTATGGGCATGGTTTGTCAAAACATCTTGCTGGGTAAGGTTTTTGTTTTTATGTGTTGGGGGAATCATGGCTTGTAGCCTTGGCTTAGCGATCTATCATGTGGGGATTGAATATCAACTTTGGCCTGCACCAACCAGTTGTGGCGTAGGGGCAACAAGGATCATCACAAATGCCAACCACTTATTGCATCACTTAAACAATATTCAACCACCTTCTTGTTCGCAAACTCCAGGACATTTTCTCTTTTTATCCTTTGCAGGATGGAACGCCGTAGCAAGCCTGTTTTATATGCTGCTTAGCCTTTTTGCTGCTTCAAAGGGACTGTTATCAAAACGCAAAATAACATAAATCCTGCACTTAAAGAGCAACATCCCACACATGAAAGATGCATTGCAATCCACAGGATAGACATGCCACATCCACAAACTATGCCACATCGCATCTCTACAAACTATGCACAACATACCACACCCATCCATGAGAACCTCCCATCACAGCCATCCATTATGACCTTTATCACGGCCTCCTCACCATGGCCCCTATCATTCATGGTCCTCGTCACAATCCTCCATCATATCTTCCATCACCTTTACACCTTCACCATAATTCCTCTCCATAACAGCTCTGTCTCCCTGTATTACAGCCCTCATCACAGCCATTTCTCCCTTACCTGCCCCACCACAACCTGGCCCCCTCTCTTGCACAGAAGCAAAACACAAATTTTCTCATCTTATCACACGGAAAATTCTGATTTCGGATTGACTTTGTCTTTTTGACGCCCTACATTTAGAATTATTCTAAATTATAAAGGTCTGTTATGTTTGAAGCCTTTTTTTCACTGTTGAAACGCAAATTCTCTACCTCTTACATAGACTCTCATGCTTTAACAGTGACAGGGCCTTGTGCAGCCCTTTGTTGCGACAACAATAGCCAAGCACTGCAGCTGTCTTGCCCTTTAAAAGCAACATTCCCTGCTAATACGAAGGATCATTCCTCGCAGCATCATCAACGCTGTCAGTGTTTTTCCTGTAAAAATTATGTAAAAATTTTAGAGTCATGGCTTCCTGAATCCTCTCCTGCACCAGTACCAGCTATACAAGCAGCCTGTGCAGAAGGAGCAAAGCCAACAGACCATACACATTCGTCACCAAAATATCGACAACGATTGTTAACATGGATCCAACCTGGCCTTGCGGGTTTAATGGATGGATCGGTTTCTACTCTGGCGCCAATTTTTGCTGCAGCTTTTGCCACGGGTGACACCCATAAAACCTTTTTAATAGGCCTTTCTGCTTCGATTGGGGCGGGTCTCTCCATGGGGTTTACAGAAGCCGCCCATGATGATGGTAAATTATCCGGGCGCGGCTCACCACTGAAAAGAGGCATCGCCAACGGCATCATGACAACCCTGGGTGGGTTGGGCCATACATTGCCTTATTTGCTTTCCTCTTTTTACGCGGCAACAATTCTTGCGCTTATTATTGTGTTTTTTGAATTATGGGCCATTGTTTGGATTCAAAATAAATTTATGGCAACACCTTTTTGGCGTGCTTCCCTGCAGGTGATTGTTGGTGGAATTTTGGTTTTTGCGACCGGTATTTTGATTGGCAGTGCATAAATCTGGAAGAGGAACCAAGGTTCGCCCTTAAGCCATGCCTTGCTCTTCTCCTTCTTAGATTGTACCTTACACAATGTTACTCCTCACCTCTTTCTTCGCTCACCTCACTGCCAACATCTTTTCGTCCTTTAGGCCGTCCCTGTCCCCTTCTTAAGGTCATGAGTCACATCAGCTATGTTACGCCCTTTCAGGCTTTATACAATATATTTTTCCCTTTAGGCATGCTCCTACCAACACGTTTTCTTTCCTTCTTTAAATAGCCCACTCCATATTGCCTCTCACTCTTCCCTGCCACCTTTCATACCAACATTTTTTACCTTCTTAAGCCATACCTTTCCTTCATTCTCTCAGGCCATGCCGTATAAAGGTCTTCTTCCTCTCTCAGGCTGAACCCTACTCTTCTTCCCCTCTCTTAATCCACGCCTTGCACCGGCTGCCTTCTTAAGCCGTTCCTGCTTCATCCTTTTCAGAAAGCTTCACCTAACATCTTCTCCTCTTTTAGGATGCCCCCCACCAATGTCTCTTCGCCTTCTTAAGACAGCCCACTTCATATGGCCTCTCACTTTCCCTGCCACCTCACCACCAACATCTTTTCACCCTTTAGAACATGCCTTTTCCCTTCTTAAGCTGTGCCTCACATCAGCTGCGTCCCTGCCCTTTCATGGCCTCACACCCAACATCTTCTCCTCCCATTCTACGTCAACATCTTCTTATCATTTAGGCTGTTCTTTGCCTTTCACCCTCTTAAGCCATACTTGCTTGCTCTTCCCTCTTTTGGGCCAAGTGTTACATTAACATCTTCTTGATGGAATTTTGGTTTTTATTACAGACATTTTTTTGGTAACGTATACACTGTGGAGCACAGCTCATCCCATGGAGTGCGCCATTTATCGGCTCGTTTTTTTTAACATGCTGGTGTTAACATTTTGTCTGTTTTTTACTGTTTTGGAAATCTTTTGTCATGTCTGATCATCATCCCCACATGTCTTTGCAAGACGCACACAATTCTTCTTCTCCATCGCAAAAATTACCTTTATGGGTTCAATGCCTTGAACATGGACAAGGTCTAGCACTTCCCCATTATGCCACAGAAGGCTCAGCAGGTCTTGATCTACGGGCCGCGCTTCCTGAAAATGAGAGCATCACACTCTTCCCCGGGCAGCGGGCTCTTATCCCCACAGGTCTTATTTTTCATCTCTCCCCTGGTTTTGAAGCACAAATACGCCCACGCTCTGGCTTAGCTTTAAAGAGCGGCATCACCTGCCTCAATACCCCAGGCACGATTGATAGTGATTACCGTGGTGAGGTAAAAGTGTTGCTGATCAATTTAGGCCAAGAAGACTTTATCATTGAACGTGGAATGCGCATTGCCCAAACGGTCATCGCTCCTGTAACTCAGGTGGAAGTTCGCCTGTTGGACCCAAATTCAGATCGGACCTCTTCTCAAACAGATCTTAGCAATCAACCTGACACAGGGCGCGGCACTGGCGGCTTTGGTTCAACAGGACAGAAATAATACAAATCTATAATAGAAATCACGATGATAGTGATGGTGCGCTTTGCACCATCCATCTCTGCTATCTCTTTCTTCCCCATCGGATTTCCCATGCACAAACATCTATGTGCTCACCTTTATGCGTCAATGCCTTGTAACACACTCTTAAATACCTGCCAGCATAAGGCGCAACACTTACATAACCTCATCATATGCAAGGCTTGATCATCTCCTATACGAAGCCCAACGCTCTCCATGAAAGGAAAGAACCTAAGCATCAAGCCTATACGTCTCACCCTATGGCATCTACATTCACACAACTACATTCACGTCTGCTCCCTGCCCCCATATATTATCTACTATACACCTACATTCATGCACTATAGCATGCACTCTCGATAATCCCTGCCACAACTCGCGAAATCACTTATACGTCCTATTCTAAAGGTGCAAAAAAGAAGGCATCCAGCACACCGGTCAAAACAGTGAAGAAGAATGTGAAGAGAGTACAAAAGGCTGATGATGCTGAGAAAAAACGCCCAAAAACTGCTCCCTCAACATTTACGCGCTCCATGTCCACAACGACTAAGCACACCTACCCCCATACAGCACGAACACGGATACCCTCACCTTTATGCATACAACTCCAAACATAGCAACTACATTCACACCGGCTCCTTCCTCCATCGCATGCACTTACATTTACGCACGCGCCCCATGCACACCACGACCCGCGCAAATGCTTTAAGAAAATAATCTGTTCCTCACTTAGTTTAATTTAAGCATGAGGTTTTTTGTTTACGCGTAAAATTTTTTAAATCATTGAAAAAATTGAAAAGATTATTCAGCAGGAATAGTCTCAACCGTTTTATTGGCCGTTTTTTGCAGCCCGACAAGGCCAATTTTGGTATAGCCAGCCATGCGGACTCGATCAATCACACCCACCACATAGCCATAATCAATTTCAGCATCAGCATTGATTAAAATCTTCGTTTCAAGATTCTGCTTAGTCTCTTGAGATAAGATCTCCATAAAATCAGCCTCACTCACAGGCTTATTGCCGACATACCAAGATTCATCCTTTTTTAAAGTAATGTAAAGTGGTTCATCAAGATGTGAAACAGGCTCTTGCGTAACAGCTGGCAGTTGAACAGGAATGACCGATGTAGCCAAAGGCGCTGCCACCATAAAAACAATGAGCAACACTAAAATAACATCAATGAAAGGTGTCACATTGATTGTATTATTGAGCTCAAAATCTTCTGCGTTATCCCAATCATCTTGAAAATTCATAGCCATTATTGGAGACTTTTTTGTTGTCTTTGTCGATCCATATCACGACTTAAGAGTCTTTCAATTGCTGCGGCGACATTGCCTAAATCACTGCGATAATGGCTCAATGCACGCGACAAACCATTGTACATCACCACAGTGGGGATCGCAACAAAAAGCCCAAGAGCCGTTGCCAACAAGGCTTCCGCAATGCCTGGTGCCACCACATCTAACCGCGTTGTTTGTGTTTTTGCAATCCCGATAAAGGAATTCATAATCCCCCAAACGGTTGCAAAAAGCCCGACAAAGGGGGAAATGGCCCCAATCGTTGCCAGGATAGCATTGCCTGCTGCCATGCGCTGTGTTGCCACCAATAAGTAGCGCGATAACAGCGAATGAACCCGCTCTTTCACACCCTCATGGAGCATGCCTGAAAGAATGTCTGGATTATTGTTGCTCTCTGCCTCTTCAGACCCAGCAGCGCTCTGTTGTGTTGTTGACAAAGGAACACCTTTTTGTACAGCAACACCTTGTTGCATGGATGAGGCAACATTCTGTTGTGCGGATAGACTAACACCCTGTTGTGTTGACAAAGAAATTTCTCTCAATGTCTCTTGGAGAAATAAAACACTAGCCCCTGTTTGATTTTGCAATTGATCCACCAAACACGCCAAAGTCTGCGCCTGCTGAGCGGAGCGTAAAGCGCGCTGTGCTTTACGTTTTGCCAAAGTGATTTCAACGATTTTGGCAAAAGCAATTGTCCACGATACAATAGATGCCAAAATAAGAAGAACCATCACGGCTTTTACAACAAAATCGGCTGCCATAAACATGGCAAGAGGGGAAAAATCATGCGCTGCAAATGAAGGAAAATTACTCTCTAGAAGTGGTGCTACGTCAGGTCCCATTTCTCCCTCGCAGACAGTGTTACTGTACCCTCATCATTTGCATTGTTTTTATTGTTTCTTTGACTGTATCGCGATTATATTGCAACTGTATTTTTTGCCTCTTCACGATCAAAGGCCAACAACACAAAATAAATAAAGCTTTTTGACCATAAGAGAGAACCAAAAACAAATCTTGTTTAAGTCAACCCTTGTCCTTTTCTGCTCCCCCTTCACAGAGACTTTTCTTCCCCCTTGCAACGAAAATTTACAAAAAAACAGCATGAAAACGATAAAGAGTGAGATCCGTTCCGCGTTGATAAAAGCCCTCTCTAGCCCCCTTGTAACCCTTTACTGCATATTCTCCATACTTGATGTACATTCTGCATAGAAAGTTGGTCTGTTTACACAAGTTCAACAACATGAAATAGCTCTATGAATAAGGAGCAACATGCTATCATTGCTGGATTAAATTTTTGATTTCAAAGTTTAACCTTATAAAACAAAGGTTATGAAACACAAGCAGAGCTGGAAAATGCTCTTTAAGCATAAAGCAGAACCTTCTGATCGAGTTCTATGCCCCAAAATCTAAACCCTTAGGGCTTTATCCCCAACCCCGATCCTTAAACACTTGAGTCCAAAATCTTACCTTTAAAACCTTAGTTCTAGCCCCATCCCATAGGGGATCTGCCTTTTAGGGAAAAGCTTCACAACATTGTGTCCATGGAGAAATTGTACACGAGGAAAATTTCCCCATTATGATTTTGTCTTAATCATGATCATGGCGCGCAATCAGCTTAATGAGATCATCGACTATAGCAGTTATAGCTTCGCGGTTATCCCCTTCTGCCATGACACGGATCACCGGTTCTGTTCCAGAAGCGCGCACCAACAGCCGCCCCTCTTTGCCTAAATGTTCAGAGGCTTTCATAATAGCTGTTTGCACTTTAGACTTTTGCAAGACATTTTTATTGTGCACGACCTTGTTTTTCAAAATTTGTGGCACAGGCTCAAAGCGCTTACATAACTGGCTCATTGGTTGTTGACTTTCCTTTATACAGGCCAAAATCTGCAAAGCAGCCACCAAGCCATCTCCCGTGGTGCAGAAATCACTCAAAATAATATGGCCAGAGGATTCACCACCAATATTATATTTCTTCTGGCGCATCATATCAACAACATAGCGATCTCCAACATCTGTGCGAATAAGCTCTAGCCCTTTCTCCGATAGAAAGCGCTCCAACCCTAAATTCGACATCACCGTTGTTACAATACCCTTATGATGCAACCGCCCGGTTTTGTGCCAATGTTCCGCAATGACAGCAATCAACTGATCACCATCAATCATTTGCCCTTTTTCATCAACCATCAAAACACGATCGCCATCACCATCAAGTGCAATACCAACATCAGCACGCACTTCATGAACTTTATTTCTTAAAGATGTCAGATCTGTTGAACCACATTCTTGATTAATATTAAAACCATTAGGTTCATTATTAATGGCAATAACCTCAGCCCCTAATTCCCACAAGGCACGTGGCGCCGCTTTATAGGTAGCACCATTGGCACAATCAACCACAATACGCAAAGCATCCAAACGCACATCACGCGGCAAAGTTCGCTTGGCATATTCAATATAACGATAAATATCACCTTCAACCCGTTTGGCTCGCCCAATTTCTTCACAATTTGCCAGGGGCAGTTCTGAAATATCAGAATCAAGCAAAGCCTCAATTTTTGTTTCTTTTTCATCTGATAGCTTAAAACCATCAGGACCAAAAAGCTTGATGCCATTATCATAAAAAGCATTATGAGAGGCAGAAATCATCACCCCAATATCAGTGCGTAACGAACGACACAACATCGCCACAGCAGGTGTTGGAATAGGCCCCAGCAAAAAGACATCCATCCCTGCTGCTGTAAACCCTGCAACCAAGGCATTTTCAAGCATATAACAAGATAACCGGGTATCTTTCCCAATCACAACACGACGGGATGTCGCTTTTGATCGAAACAAAACACCAACAGCCATCCCCACTTTCATGGCGAAATCTGGTGTCATGGGGAAAACATTAGCTTTGCCACGAATTCCATCTGTACCGAAATATTTACGCGCCATTTTGTTTCCTTTACCACGACTGCTTGAAGCCCATTACAAACTTTCCCTCAGAGTGCTTATCTTTTTCAACAAAACAAGACGCAACCCTTTCATGAATTCCTGACTTATAATATTCTCTAAATCCTGAAAGACCACACACTGTTTTTACAAACTGATCTAAAATTCACAGAAAACAGCCTTTATTTTTCCACAATATCGTTTTAAAAATGCTCACTTCGTTTTTAAAAATTCTCGCAAAACCCTTTTACCCTATACTGAACAGCCGCAAAGAATAATTCATCTCCCAGAGCGGCCCATTTATCAAAGCTGAAAATTTAGAGCGGAAAGCTCAACGCTGAAAACTTTACCCCATTCCCAAGTTTCAACAAGGGCCAAAATCTCCATAGACCATTTTAACAAGGGCTCAATTCTCATATCCTTGTCGATAAAGCCTCAATCCTCACAAGCTTCAAGTTCACATGCCCTCGCTGACGAAACCTCACTCTCACAGGTCTCAATCTTCACACATCATTTTTGACAAAAATTCAATGCTCATTGGCTTCAATCTTCACGCACCCTTGTTGGCAATCCGTCTCGCAAAATAAGAGCGCGCTTTTATTTTCACAAATTTGGTTTTTATCATTGAAAAAGCGCTATGCTATGCAACATCCCCATGAAAAAGAAGGCTTCCTCTCTGTATCACGCAGATACCCTTATTTTTCATCTTCTGTGTTGCTTGCGGCTTCTGCCGTTAAATTGCCTTTTTTATTGTGTGCTGATTTATTATGCTCTAAGCGTTTCTTTTCAGCATCACTAGCCTGCGCACTTCCCAGACTCTTCTTGGCCATATTGGCTGTCGCTGCCTCTGCCGATGCTACCTTCGCTGATGTGGCTTTGATAGGCGTTGCGGCCGGTGTCGCTGTTTTAATTTGTGTACCGGATGCCTTCTTTTCCGCACTTTTAGCAGACGCATTTTTTACCACCTTTTTGGCAGAGTTCGCTGCTACAGCTTTTGTTCCAACACTTGGTTCTTCTTCTTTAGCATCACTAGCTTGTGAAGCCCCTTTGCCATTTTTAGCGCCAATCTTTGGCACAGAAGACGTGCGCAAAGGTGCAGTATCACTGCCCTGTGTACGTGAAGGAGGGTTTCCTGCAATCACTTCATTAATTTCTGTCCCCGTTAATGTTTCATATTCCAATAATCCTTGCGCTAAAGCTAACCATTGTTTATTTTGTGCTTTAAGAATTTTTGTCGCCGTTTTATAGGCGTTATCAATCAGTCTGCGTACCTCAGCATCAATCATGCGGGCGGTTTCTTCAGAGATATTTTGTGTCCTTGCCACAGAATGGCCTAAAAAGACTTCATCTTGATTGTCACCATAAGCAACATGTCCAAGCACATCAGAAAACCCCCAACGGGTGATCATAGCACGGGCTAATTTTGTTGCCTGTTCAATATCTGATGCAGCCCCAGAGGTGATATTCTCTTTGCCAAATTTTAACTCTTCTGCCACTCTTCCGCCCATCATAATAGCCAAACGTGAAATCATCCAGAGATAGCTCATGGAATAACGATCACCTTCAGGCAATTGCATCACCATCCCTAAAGCCCGGCCCCGTGGCACGATTGTTGCTTTATGAACAGGGTCACTTACAGGCACATTTAAAGCTACAATCGCGTGCCCTGCTTCGTGATAAGCAGTGAGTTCTTTTTCTTCCTGTGTCATGGCGGTTGAACGGCGTTCAGCCCCCATCATCACTTTATCTTTGGCATCTTCAAACTCTTGCATTGTGACCACTTTTTTATTGCGGCTTGCTGCCATCAAAGCAGCTTCATTGACAAGATTCATCAAATCCGCCCCTGAAAATCCTGGGGTTCCCCGTGCTAAAACTCTCAAATTAACATTTGGCGCCAAAGGCACACTGCGCACATGAACTTCTAAAATCTTCTCACGCCCAGCAACATCAGGGTTGGGCACTACAACTTGTCGGTCAAACCGACCTGGTCTTAACAAAGCAGGGTCCAACACATCTGGCCGGTTTGTTGCAGCAATAAGAATGATGCTTTCATTGGGTTCAAAGCCATCCATTTCAACCAGCAGCTGGTTTAATGTCTGTTCTCGTTCATCATTTCCACCACCCAATCCGGCACCACGATGCCGACCAACAGCATCAATTTCATCGATAAAGATAATGCAAGGAGCATTTTTCTTTGCCTGTTCAAACATGTCTCGCACGCGGCTTGCCCCAACACCAACAAACATTTCAACAAAATCTGACCCTGAAATGGTGAAAAACGGCACATTGGCTTCCCCAGCAATAGAGCGTGCTAACAATGTTTTTCCGGTTCCTGGCGGCCCCACCAACAAAACGCCTCGTGGGATACGCCCCCCTAAACGCTGAAATTTTTGTGGTTCACGCAAAAAATCGACAATTTCTTGTAAATCTTGTTTAGCTTCTTCAACCCCAGCAACATCTTTAAAGGTGACACGCCCTTGCGCTTCTGTTAGCAATTTTGCTTTTGATTTTCCAAAACCCAGGGCACCGCGTGATCCCCCTTGCATTTGCCGCATAAAGAAGATCCATGCCCCAACAATAATCAGAACAGGAAGCAGTGAGAATAATAAATTGAGGAAAATGCTATTGCCAGAGCTTTCGGGCACAGCTCTAATATTGACTTTGTTTGTATCTAATCTTTGTACCAAACTGGGATCTCTTGGCGCATAAGTTGAAATTGTGCGACGATCCGCCGTTTGCCCTGTTAATTTTTGACCTTGGATGGTCACAGTTTTCAACTCATTACTGTCAATCTTTTGTAAAAATTCGGAATAAGAAACCTCACCATTGCTGGCGCGTTGCCTATTGCCATTAAAAAAAGAAAATAAAACGATTAAAACTAAGGCGATAAGGCCCCAAATCATCAAGGATCGAAAATTAGAATTCATATTTGGCCCATTTATCAGATACAGGTTCTCGAAGAAGTCTTTATAGCATATAATCTTGTCTCAGCCTTGCCAAGAGAAAGAAAGCGGTTTCTTATCTTTTAGAATAATTTTTTTCAATTCTTTTACTCGATGTTTAATAAAGGCTCTACAACATTAACAATAGCAGCATCTTCGCGTGATAACAACCAATCAAAGGGTGCCATAATACGTTTGATGATGACTTTGCGCTTACTATAGAGATGGGAAGTCAAATCTGGAATATCAACGTCTTGACTCTTCGAAATCATCAAAAGAGACTGCAAAGAGGGGAAATGAGGCCGCTCAAAATTCAAGACACCATCCATAGCCCCCTGTTTGAGAAAATATTTCAAATGGTCAATATCTGCTGGTCCAACGCGGATAACCTCCTCATCATGATTGATGATCTGATAGCGCCCATCCCACAGCAAGCTTTGTCCTGGGAAGAGAATCTCTTCCTTAATGTTGCGTGCTTCGCGCCAACACACAATGCCTTTATGATTATATTCAATAACAGACCCAGACAGCGTGAAACGTTGTTTTTCTGGATGCTGCAAAGATAATTTCCGCCCAAGTGCTGCTACTTTTTGAGAAGACAGTAAATAAGGGTTACCCCCCATCAGCACTACAAATAACCCGACAACAAAGGGAAAATTGACATGCTGTTGTAAGAAGGATGCAGGTTTGCCGATAAAGCAGTGCCCATATTCAACACAAATATCTAAAGCCAAAATCAAATCTGCAATATCTTGTGCTTGTTTGCGCCGTTGCACAGCCGCGTGATTAACCTTTTTGGCAATATCAGCAAGCTTTTGTTGATGCAGAGAATGACGCACGCGCACGCGTTCAAATTTGCGATCTTCATTGGTCGGGTCATCGATCCATGATGTTCCTTGCAAAGATAAATAAGCACGCAATGTTTTCCGCTTAACGCCAAGTAAAGGGCGAATCAAACGCACCTTGCCGCGCAACAATGCCTCTCTCGGGATACAGGCTAAACCCCGTTCATAGAACAGATCACTCTCTTCTCTCTGATGTGATACACTTTCCCCATCACAACTTGACAAGCTGTTCCTATCGTAACCTGATAGACTTTGTTCCACATTTTCAGAAGTAAATTCTTGATACACACCACTACCCACCGCTTTCTCGGCCTTTTTTGGCGCCTTCGGCTCTTCTTGTGGCACAACATTGAGCGCAAACTCTGTCTTTGGCTGAGCATCTTCCCCTCTTTCTGGGTGGACCTCTGGTTGAACTCCTATCTCTGGCTTGACTTTTTTCTTTTCTCCAATTTTTTGCTTAATATCGGCCTCTTGCTTTGTATCATCCTCTCCTTCTGGCTCAGCAATAACAGCGCCCTTGTGAAGACGCTGACGACGCATATGATAAGTTTCCACCTGATCATTGAGCGTATGCCCTGTCATAATCAATGTTGCACCTTGTTTTTTAGCTTCTTTAAAAAGCAAATCGTAGCGGGCAATACGGGCTTGTTGAGCAATATTTGTCTTTGGCTTTTCACCTTCCCACCGCACAATGACATGTTTAATGTGATGCGCGCGACAAAGAGCAGCAACATTTTCTGCTTCCAAAGCAGATTCTGCACGCAATTGATGATCAACTGTCACCACAATAATTTCAGGGGGGACTTTTTTAATAGGAATATTTTCAGAAGAAAGAGATCTTGAGGAAACAGTCTCATCAGCAGCAGACCATGTTTTGAAATAGTCTCTCAGCAAAAACAACAAAGCTAGCGAATCACTTCCTCCTGAAACCGCTAAGATCAGTTTCTGGCACTGAACAAAATCAGACTCTTTAAACACATTTTTTGCTAATTTAACAAACACCGAAAACGATTTTTCCTTCTTTTAAGGCTTTGATAAAATATTGTTCACCATTTATCCTTGTTAAAACAATCTGATAAAAGCGTTTATAGCTTTTCAAGTGGCCCCAAGAGTAGCGAGACTCACAATGAGTTTCAACTTTATCTTGAATTTTTTGAAAAGAACACACGTAAGATCCGAAAAATGCTTAGAAGATACCTCAAAAAACGCTTTCTCTCTTTGCCTCCCTATCTTTGTCAGCTGGAAAAGACATGACGACACGGCCTACCGGGAAAAAAGCCAGATGGCCAAGTCTGCCGAAAAAAACACAATGATATGAAAGTGCTCCTCGAATTTGCCCCTTTCTTAAAGCGAAAAATAAAAAAATCCGCAAAAGAGAACATTCTCAAAAAAACCAACTTCTCTTAAGAGAGCGCAAAAAGCAACACGGCTCAATGGAGGAAAAAAGCTTTGCACAAAAAGTTTTCAGAGCTATTGCTCCTCTATAAAAAGAGCCCTTAAGCAGTTAACACGTCCTGCTCTCTTTTCAGTAGACAAAGCTCTCTTTCTCAATAGGAAAATAGATTTTTGACAAAAACCCTTATGCACCGCCCTTTGACGTAACGCTAATAACCACCCGTCGATTTTGATTCCAACAAGAGATATCATCACACACAGCGACAGGCCTTTCTTTACCGTAAGACATGGTTTTCATCCGTTGTGGAGAAATACCAAGAGAAATCAAATAATCCCGTACCGCAACAGCACGGCGTTGCCCAAGAGCTAGATTATACTCGCGTGTTCCGCGGTCATCCGCATGCCCTTCAACCATGATGGTATACTGGGGATAAGAAAGCAACCATTCTGCTTGGCGCATTAAAATACGTTGAGCGTCTGCTTCAATAACTGAAGAATCAAGACTAAAGAAAACACGATCACCAACATTTACTACAAAATCTTGCTCTGAACCTAGTGTCACATCACCATACTTTGCATTTTTTGCAAAAAATCCCATATCATTGGTTGGATTGATAGTCTTTTTTCCACACCCAGCCACACTTAGCAAACAAACAAAGACCAGAGTCAATGGACAGAAAATAATTTTGTAAACAAAATCCATACGCTAATTCTCCTCTTTATAAAGGCCAAAGTTGGGGTAATTTTGAAGCACTAAAAGGAAAAATTTAATGCAGTATCGTTAAAAAAATCCCAACAAGAATTAAGTAAGAAAAATCTTTGTCTTTATTTATACTCATCTTCTTTTTTTGTTTTTCATCTTTTAACAAAAATCTCTTATCTCACCCTATTAATATCGCCATTTTTCAAAGCCGCCCGCTAGGAAACACAAACACCTTAAGTCATAAATACCAACTGTTTGACTTACGTCTCTGCCGCGCCCCTTCAAAATCCCTCTTTAAATATCTATTCAGCGTCTTGCGCGTTTCTTATCTGTGTATTTAATTTGGCAAAAACCTTATCTGCATCAAATTCTTGATTTTTTATAGATTTATTTTCTCTCTTATCTTCCATTAAATCGAAGAAGGCATTTTCTGTAACAGATGCAGGCAGCAAAGTTTCATCCCGCTGTTCAGACTGAGGACGATTTTTTGCAGCGCGCTGCAATTCGATATCAAAATCAATTTGCGAACACAATCCTAACCCAACAGGGTCCATAGGAACAAGATTAGAGCTATTCCAATGGGTTCTATTGCGAATTTGCTCAATGGTTGACTTTGTTGTTCCAATTAACCGTGCAATTTGTGCATCTTTTAATTCAGGATGATTGAGTACCAACCACAAGATTCCATTTGGACGGTCTTGACGCCGAAAAAGAGGAATGTAGCGTGCACCTTTACGCTTAGGAAGGGGAATATTCACTTTAGATTCAGCAAGTTTAAGACGAGCTGTTGGGTCTGCTTCAACGCGCGCAATCTCACTGCGTGTCAATTGCCCAGAACTAATAGGGTTAAGCCCTTTAATACTGCAAGCACTCTCACCATCGGCAATTGCTTTTACTTCCAACACATGCAATTTACAAAAATCTGCAATTTGTTCAAAAGAAAGTGCTGTATTATCAACCAGCCAAACAGCTGTTGCCTTGGGCATCAAGAGTTGCGTTGCCATTTTCTTATTCCTCATCTTTCCTTTTTAAAGGTAGGTTGCTTTCCTTTTTAAAGGCAGGAAACTGCCCATTTTCAATCTGTAGATCATCAAACTACGAGTTTTTCAAGCCACAGGCTTTTTAACCATAGATTTTTTCAAACCATAGGACCATCAGATCACAGTTTCGTCACGCTACAGGGTTTGCACTCTTCTCTATAAAATTTTATAGAGAATAAAGAGAGCCTCTTCATTCGCTCCAAATCAGTAGACACTAACATCTTCTTAATAAACATTACATCCCACCGCGGCTGCGAATAAATCGCTTCTATCACACAATGATACCTTTTTATAGCGTGATCCTTTTCTTATAACGTGATTTTTATGCTGCGACAAGATATCTCTCTTTACGAGGATCTTTACCTTTGATAAGATTTTTTTTATAAGGGTCTTCGTTCAATAGTCTATACTCTTTCATAGTGCCCTTAAGCACATGTGAGATAGTATCAATCTCACTCATCAAACAGAGAGGGAGCCAATGGCAGGCCATTCACAATTTAAAAATATTATGCACCGTAAAGGGCGTCAAGATGCGGTACGCTCAAAGATATTTTCTAAACTTGCACGTGAAATTACGGTTGCTGCCAAACAAGGTTCTCCTGACCCAGCGATGAACCCGCGTTTAAGACTTGCTGTTCAAAATGCTAAATCACAATCGATGCCAAAGGATAATATTGAACGAGCGATTAAGAAAGCTTCAGGCAGTGATGTCGAAAATTATGATGAAGTCCGGTATGAGGGATACGGTCCCGGTGGCGTGGCTGTCATTGTTGAAGCCCTCACCGATAACCGTAACCGCACCGCCTCCAATGTGCGTGCAGCCTTCACCAAAGCCGGCGGTGCTTTGGGAGAAACAGGATCCGTAGGCTTTATGTTTAACCGGATTGGTGAAATTATCTACAAGCCTGAAGCCGGTACAGCAGAAAGCGTTATGGAAGCTGCCATTGAAGCAGGTGCAGAAGACGTGCAATCAGAAGAAACAGGCCATCATATTACCTGTGCGTTTGAAGATATTGGTGAAGTTTCAAAAATGCTTGAAGCAACCCTAGGCGAGGCAGAATTCATTAAAACCATTTGGAAGCCAACCACACTTGCCCCCGTAGATGAAGAAAAAGCCATGTCAATTTTACGTCTCATTTCTACATTGGAAGAAGATGACGACGTGCAAAATGTCTATGCTAATTTTGATGTGAGTGATGAAGTTTTAGCGACATTATCAGCTTAAAATAGCGCCTGTTTATAATCTCCGCTTTTAATAGTATTTGCTTAAAATAGTGTTTGTTTAAAATTTGGGCTCTCTGTTGAGAAGCAGTCCGCTTTTTTGATTAAGCAAATTAAGAATTCTTTCTTATGAGATGAGTGCTTGTTGCCCCTTCTTTTATGAGCCATTTTCCGGTAACTATTGTCCTCTCTTTGGCTATCCCTTTATGGACCTGATTCCCCTTGAAACTTCTTGCAAACCGCTCTAATAGGCACTTTGAACTAAGGCTGCAACCTGATCCTCCTGCAACTATCTGTAAGACACTATCAATAGATTTTTTGTAGCCTCCTGATAGGCACTCCTTCAGGCTGAAACAAGCACCTTATTCATCAGCAAAAGCATAGAAAAACCAAACTATCGGTAAAATGGCAAAAAAAGCAACCTTGCATCGCTTAAGCTTTTTCAACCTTAAAAGGATTCTCTTAAATTCCTTAAGGTAAAGCCCTCTTTTAAGGACTTTGCTTTTTTAGGCCTGTTCTCGTTGAAACTTTATAAAATGAAGCATCCACCAAGATTGAAGTAAAAATTATACGCCAAGATTTCCAAAGCGGTTTTTGAATTTGGAAACACGTCCGCCACGGTCAACAAGTGTTTGTGACCCACCAATCCACGCCGGATGGGTTGTTGGATCAATATCCAAATTCAATGTATCCCCTTCTTTTCCCCATGTTGAACGCGTCGCATATTTGGTTCCATCAGTCATAACAACATAAATCTGATGATAGTCGGGATGAATATTGGGTTTCATACGGCAAACTTTCTGTTTTCAGAGAACGAAGAAAAGCTCTTTATTATTTTTTAAGTGCACTCTCTTCGCCTTTTTGATACATTCATTGAGTTGATTTCCCTATAGCTGAGCATGCATCAAAAAACAAGGGTTCAAACACAATCGATTACTCAAAGTCTTATCAGTCAAATACATGAAAACCCCTTTGCACCCAACATCTCCAAATCACTCTGCACCTTCAACACAAATTTTTAAGATACAGCATTCTTTATCTTTATTTGCGCATCTTCTCCCCTATCTTATGCGCTATCGCTGGTTGATTGTTGGTTCGCTCATCTCATTGTTGGCAGCTGCCTTTATCACTCTGGCTTTGCCTATTGCTATTCAGCAAATGCTTGATCATGGTTTTCAAGCGTCTCGTTATGGGGAAATCAATAGTTATTTTAGCATTTTATTTGTGCTTGCCTTTCTTTTGGCCGCAGCTTCAGCAAGTCGCTATTATTGTGTCATCACATTAAGTGAACGTGTTGTTGCCGACTTACAGCGCGATATTTTTAGCCATATCCTACAACTCTCACCTGATTTTTTTGACCGTTCCCATTCTGGTGACATTATTGCAAAGCTCGCCACAAACACAACCCAAGTAAAATTGGCTATTGGCTCCAAAATATCTACCGCTTTGCGTCAGCTTATTATTGTTGTCGGGGCCATCATGATGATGGTCATCACAAATGCCAAATTATCCTTGCTTGTTTTGCTATCTATCCCCTTTGTGGTTATCCCTCTCATACTTTTGGGGCGCCAAGTCCGCACACATGCACGCATCGCACACAATAAACTTTCTGAAGCCAATAGCCTAGCTGCTGAACAAATGAGCACCATTCGCACAGTGCAAGCCTATACGGCAGAACCCTTTATTGCTAACCGCTTTTCCAAATTGATAGAACATAGCTTTCAAACAGCGAAAATTTCGATTACAGTGCGTTCTCTTTTTACTGGCCTTGCGATTTTTCTTATTTTTAGCAGTATTGTTGCGGTTTTGTGGATCGGATCACATGATGTGCTTCATGGCACCATGTCTGGCGGAACTTTAAGTCAATTTGTTATCTATGCCATTTTTGGTGCCGCAACCTTTGCGCAATTACCAGAAATGGGAACAGAATTATGGCAAGCAGCAAATGCCGCAGAAGAATTGTTTAACTGGTTGCAAGAAAAACCAGCTATTACCACGCCCACTTCTCCTTTACCATTGAAGCAGCCTATCCAAGGGGCGATTCTTTTTGATCAGATTGATTTTCATTATCCATCCAGACCACAAAAAAAAATCTTACAAAATCTTTCCTTTTCCATCAAAGCTAGCGAAACCGTTGCTTTTGTAGGGCCCTCAGGAGCGGGAAAGAGTACAATTTTTTCTCTCATTTTGCGCTTTTATGACCCGACAAGCGGCCATATCCAGTTTGATGGTGTAGATCTGAACCAGCTTTCCTTGCATGATTTACGCTCTTCCATGGCTTATGTTTCGCAAGATGTTGCTATTTTTGAAGGTACGATACGGGACAATATTGCCTTTGGCATAGAAAATGCGAGCCAAGAGCAAATTATTGCAGCCTCTCAAGCAGCTAATGCGCTCGAATTTATCGAAACTCTCCCCGATGGCTTTGACAGTAAAGTAGGAGAACGGGGCATCATGCTTTCTGGTGGACAAAAACAACGGATTAGTATTGCCCGGGCTATTTTAAGAAATGCTCCCCTTTTGCTTTTGGATGAAGCGACATCAGCCTTAGATGCCAATAATGAACATCTGGTACAAAAAGCCTTAGAAAATCTTATGCACAATCGCACAACCTTGGTGATTGCCCACCGTTTAGCAACAGTTTTGAAGGCAGATCGCATCCTTGTGATTGATCAAGGAACGCTTGTGGAAGAAGGAACGCACGCACAATTGGTCGCACAGGATGGTATTTATGCCCATTGGACTAACTTGCAATTTTCATCAGGGATTTCATCTCCTTAATCTTAACTTTGTGGGAATTGCATCCCCTGCAACCCTAAATCTGTCAACCTCCCACCTAAATCTGTCAAGCCTCTCAATCCCAGAACTTTTCCCATCAACCTTAATTTGCAGAGATTTTATCTTTCACGATCTTAAATCGTAGGACGCCTCCAACTTTCGGGAATTTCATCCCTTTCAACCCTAAATCTGTAAAGCCTCACGCTTCCAGAACTGCTCCCATCAGCCTTAATCTGCAGAGATTTCATCTCTCATGACCTTAGATCATAGGGCTCCAATTTTCGCGGATTTCATCCTATTCAACTCTAAATCTGTAGGGCCGCTAACTTTTTCAGAATGGCCCCCTGAGCTCTAAATCTTTAAGGCTTCAAACGCATGAAGCTCAAATCGTAGAGCCTCAAAGGCATGGGCTCCACAGCTGAAATTTCTTAATGCTTTCAAACAGGTTTTTTGAGAACTTTATTTAATTCAGCGTGAATGATTTCATTACCAGCAATAATATTTTTCACACGGGAAGAATCACCTTCATCGACTTGGTCGCTAACAAACCCTCCTGCCTCACGCACCATCAAGATTCCAGCCGCTACATCCCAAATCCGCAAATGACTTTCCCAAAAGCCATCGGTTCTGCCAGCCGCTACATAGGCTAAATCAAGAGCTGCTGCACCAAAACGGCGCACCCCTGACACTTCAGCCATCATATTGCGCAATTCAACCAGATAATGCCCATGCTGCGGACGACCCAAATGAGGCATGCCGGTTGCAATCACACATTCTGACAATTTTCTCCGCCCTGCCACACGGCAACGCCGATCATTAAAAAAAGCACCCTGACCACGCTCTACCGTAAAAAGCTCATCCAAAATAGGATTATAAATCACACCAGCAAAAATCTGTCCTTGCCGTTCCAAAGCAATAGAAACCGCAAAAAAAGGAATGCCGTGTAAAAAATTGGTTGTCCCATCTAAAGGATCAACAATAAAACGATGCTGAGGATCTTCCCCAACAATATTGCCTGTTTCTTCCATCAGAAAACCAAAACTTGGCCGTGCTTTGCTCAATTCAGCGAAAACGATTTTTTCCGCTTTACGATCCGCTTGGCTAACATAGTCAGCTGGCCCTTTTAAAGAGACTTGCAAATTTTGTACTTCGCCATAATCACGAACTAAAGAGCGACCCGCTCTCAGAGCCGCTTGAACCATAACATTCATGATGGCAGAACGAGCCATATCTTACCCCTTTTCACTCACGCGGCGTATATAAATTAATTCATTAGTATCAACAATGACCCGCTCACCTGCTTGAACAAAAGGGGGCACAAGGATACGAATGCCATTTTCAAGAATAGCAGGCTTGTAAGAAGATGTCACCGTTTGTCCTTTAATGGCAGGATCGGCTTCAGCAATGGTAACAGTAACTTGATCCGGCAAGGATATACCAAGAGGTTTTTCCTCGTGAAGTTCAACAGTGACCGTCATTCCATCTTGTAAAAAAGCCGCGCGATCGCCGACAAAATCTCTTTGTAATTCAAGCTGTTCATAAGATTCCGTATCCATGAAAACCAACGCTTCACCCTGCTGGTAAAGAAAGGTAAAATCTTTTTGTTCTAACCGCACTTTTTCAACAGTTTCAGCGGCACGAAATCTTTCATTGAGCTTGGTTCCATCGATCACATTTTTTAGTTCGACCTGATTAAATGCACCCCCTTTGCCTGGTTTAACAGCATTGCATTTAACAGCTACCCACAAACTTCCTTGATGTTCAATCACATTTCCGGGGCGAATTTCATTACCATTAATCTTCATGATTCACATCCAATTTCCCAATTTCATATATTGACTTTCACTCTCTCAAGCACTTGCTATCCTAGGTATTTTCCCCAAGTATATTCCAGGAGATATTTCTCATTGTCATAAAGCAAAGAACAGGCATTTTTCCAAGAACTTTCAATATCTTAAACTTTTTCTCAATGTTTCAAGCACTTTCCTAATATCTTAAATATTTCTAATGTCTCAGCTTGTGTCATGGAAAAGTCTTAGTCTTTGTGTACCTTAGCTTTTTAGCTTTTTGCAAGAGCATAAAATTCAAAACATCATTTTAATAAAATTTTCCTTCAATTTATCTTGGCTGAAGGGTAATTTTCTTAAGGCTCGATAGCTTTCCTTCGCGTCTTTTTCATTTTCCCCTCTGTCGCCCATTATAGGCCCCCATATGTCCAATGATATTGGGGGCCACTATAGTCTCTCATTATATTTGGCTCCCATTCATTCATGGAGCGCTCCATACCCGCATCTGCCCCAACATCTCCTATTATATTCAGCCCCTTTATTGAATGGAGTGCTATAATGTCCTATAATAAGAAAAGTATGATAACAGTTGCTCCCTATAAAAATCGAGAAACTCTTTAAAAAAGCTGCATGAATTCATAGGCCTTTTGGTGTGCCTGCTCTAATTGGGCCTCGCTCATCCCCTCCAGCATCATATCCAAATCAGCGGCTTGCCCTTTTCCACTTTTAACCACCAAATACCAAGCGGCCGCTGTGACAATATCCCCCTCAACCCCTAAGCCATCACGATAAATCCTAGCTAAATTAACCTGTGCGAGCATCACCCTTTTTAGGGCATTGTCATAAAGCAAAGAAAAAGCCTCTTTAAAATCAGCTTCGCCACCACGGCCTTGTAGCAACCACTGCGCCAACATCATTTGCGCCATCACATGCTTCTTTTGTGCAGCAATGGTCATCAACCGTCGTGCATAATGATCATGTCTTGGATATTTCATAGTTCCCACAGCCAAAATTTGTGCTGCAGCGAAAGCTGCTTCAACATCGCCCAAAGCAGCTCCCTTTAAAAAGAAGGCCAAAGCCTTATCTGAATTTTCATCGTTATCATCAGCTGCTGCAACACCTCGGAGATTCTCTTTTTCACGCATCGTTTTGTAAAGAAGCAATTGTCCACAATAAAAATAGGCTTCTTTAAGGCCTGCTCGCATCGCTTCGTGAACGAGTTTTTCACCTTCTTCTTCATTTTTTTTGACAAAACTCCCATTAAACAACATCAGTCCATAGCGCAGTTGTGCATGTGGATCGCCTTGTTTGGCAGCACGTCCAAACCACAAAGCCGCGCGCGCACCATCTTGGGCAACGGCATAACCTTCCATATACATTTTCCCTACCAAGGTTTGTGCCTTTGGATCATTATTTTCAGCCCGTCTGAGTGCTGCACGAAACGCTTGTAAATAAAGGCCTTGCATATAATAATCATAAGCCTCATCATATTTTCCTGCGCGCAAAATCTGCGGTATTTTTTGTGTCCCCTTGTTTTTTGAAAAATCCTGCACCGTGTTTAAAGACTGTTCAAGATCTAAAATTTCCTCGTCTTTAGCAAAAGCCGCCGATAGAGCCAAAGCGCCAATAACCACCAACATCAACCGAAAAGCCCAAAAAACCCTATAGGCCCAATAAGCAATTTTCGTCATGATCATGCTTTCCCCATCAATAAAGGAAAATTTTTACACTTTTTCACTATCTCCTGCAGTAGGGGGAGAGGATCCTCATGAGACAAAAACATGTCTTCAACCGCAATAAATTCGCAAGCAGTCTTAAAAGCTTCATCAACCGTTGCATAATCGTTCCCAGCTTGAATAATCGCAGGAATTTCCATAATTTCTGCCCACCATGTCGCTAGAGAAAGATTGCGCGGATGCGCCTGTGCTTTTTGGTCAGCCCCTAATTTTCCAAAAAACAAATAGTCAACACCCGCTTCGGCAACAGTCATTGCCGAATGGCGATCACGTAAATTGCCAAACCCAACAATTTTATTTTCTTTTGTTTGGTCTTTGAAAATCTTAAGCGCCTCCTTATTTCCTTCAACATGCAAACCATCGGCCTTGATTCGACCAACAATCTGGCTATTATCAGCAATGATAAGAGCTGCACCACTATGTTGAACGTCATCAACATAGCTTTGCGCTTTATTTTGTAAAAAATTTTCATCGCCTTGATGAATGAACGAATCGTAAATAATAACGCAAGTAAACGATTGTGTTTGCAAAAGTGTGCGGAGTAATGATGGATTAAGAGTCCGTCGAACATCCACTGTCAAAACTAACTGCGGATAAAGACAAGACTCAAGCGGTTTACTTTTCTGTTCTGTCATAGACTACTATCCTTGCATAGCTCATATGTTCAAAATAAGTTTTTTTTTATGATCGTGCTTTGCTAAAATTAAGTGATGCTCGTGAATTGATAGAGGTTCCTTTATGGCACTACATAACGCTTTTCCTCATATTTCAACGCAGTCGCAACGTGATACACGTCTTGATGTTGTGCGTTCCTTAGCGTTATTGACAATTTTCATCAACCATATTCCTGGCACGATCTATGAACATATCACACATAAACATTTTGGTTTTTCTGATTCGACAGAAATATTTGTTTTTCTGTCGGGGATTTCTCTTGCCTTGAGTTTTGGCACACTGCCTGAGCGGATGAATTTTATAGAGAATCTGCGCAAAATTTGGCAAAGAATTGTTCAGCTTTATACAGCCTATCTTTTTGCCAGCCTTATAACCTTAGGCCTTTTTTTAGGGGCTTTTTTAATCTGGCAGTGCGAAAAACTAACGTCTATGAATAATATCGGTCTGTTTGTCACACAGCCTGTCGTTGCCTTTTTCAGCATGCTGAGTTTTGGCCATCAGCTAGGGTATAATAATATTCTCCCGCTTTATATTGTTTTCACGCTTTTTTCTCCCTTTCTTCTTTATTGTAGTTACAAACAAAAGGGGCTTCTGCTCTTCAGCTCATTCAGCCTTTACTTAGTGTGCGGCTTCTACAAGATTGGTTTTCCCTCTTATCCTTTACCAGGGCAATGGTTTTTAAATCCACTCTCGTGGCAATTTCTCTTTATCCTCGGGTTTACGGGGAGCTTATACTTCAAACAAGGGGGAAAAATTATATTTAAACCTTTCCTCCTTACTGTCTCGATCAGTTATCTTGTGATCGCCCTATTCTGGGTACGCTTAAACTGGTGGGGCAGTTTTTCATGGCTTGGTTTGCCTTCACCCTTGGCGAGTTTTAATAAGAGTTTTTTAGGTCTGCCTCGTCTGTTTCATATTCTGGCTTTATCGTCTATCTTTCTTTGCCTTCCTTGGCTGAATGAGCGATTTCGCCTTTCGGTTAAACACCCTTTGGTGATTTTGGGCAAACATAGCTTACCCGTTTTTGTTACTGGGACTATTTTTGCAATGATTGGGCAAATTTATAAAACAGTGATGACAAGTAATTTCTTGTCGGATACCTTGTTAATCACAAGTGGCATTGTGGTACAACTTGCTGTTGCTTATTTTTATGAAAAGAGAAAATCGCAGCGTCCTCTATCTTTCCTGCCACAACAGAAAGGACCTTAAACACTCTCTACACGCGCTTATTAAGCTTTTTTCCATATGCACACTTAAAGCTTTTCTTTTACGCGGTTTAAAGTTTCCTTCTATACGTGCTCATTAACCTTAGCGAAAAAAGCATCTTGCGTAATCGTTGCAAACACGTCATCTTAAGAGTAATTTAAGCTATATGATTGAAAAAACATTTCAATTTTATGGTTTATTCAGTTTAATGATGTCTGTATCGTTAGCCATCCCCTCTTCGTATCGGAGTAATAAACGTGAGCGCCCATGACCATCCGCACGATAAACCTATTGTCATGATTGAGCATGATGCTTTTGAAAATGCCTTTAACCGCCTTTATGAAGAGACAATGAATCTGATTGAAGAAACGGCAGCGTATATTGATCAAAATGGCAAATTGGCAACACGTGATCTTTCTGTTGAAACTTCTGCCCTTTACGTAAAGGAAGCGATGTATTTAAGTACAAGGCTGATGCAAATTGCCTCACGACTTTTGCTCTTTCGTGCGGGACGCGAAGAAGAGATGTTACCTGAACAAATAGAAAAAGAAATTGCCAAAATATCGCTTCATACACCATCGCTTGGGCCAGATATTGCGCACTGGCAAGAACTGCCAGAAATTTTCCGTTCTTTTGTAACGCGCTCGCTAAGTTTAGAAAAACGCGTATATCATATGCACTATGACTCAGACTATGTCTCTTCTAAAAGCTTAGAAGACAAAAATCCAGTTAATAAACAACTTGAATTGCTAAAAAATGCCTTTCGGCACTTTTAGCACAGATTAAGATTGATGTTTTAAGAGTCTCTTCTTTTCCTCTATCCTAGTGGATATATCAGGCTCCCTCTATGTGCGCCCATAAAGATCTCCCTCTGCTTTTTTATGCTACACGCTCTTTTCTGATTTTCCCTGCATCCTGACACCTTACTTCATGTTTTTTTCTGCATTTTTTTGTGCTTGATACATTATGAGACTCCCTTTCACATTTTTTCCCCTTTTGCATTTCACCTTTCCTCTTGCACTCTGCCCCTTTTCACACTCTAACTCTCCTCCTTCATCCTGCTCCTCTTTTCATACTCTGCTCCCTCTCGCATCATTTTGCCTGCTTCTCTCACTCTTTCTTCCCTCTCACACTCCGCTCCCTTTTTCGCACTCTAGCCCCTCACTCTAGCCCCTCCTTCTCTCTCATTCCGCCCTCTTTCTCGTACTCTCTGCTCCCTTTATTGCATTCTGTAAGACCGTATTGCATCTATCCAAAAACAAAAAAATAACATAAACTCGCCCTATGGTAGAAAAGATTCGTATTATAGGCATCGATCCAGGATTACGACGAACAGGGTGGGGCATTATTGATTTCTTGGGGAATCATATGCATTTTGTTGCTTCAGGAACGCTTCACTCTGACGCGCAATTAAACCTTGCCTCAAGATTGTATCAGCTGCATAAAGGGCTTTCAGAAGTTGTACACCAATTTATGCCACATGAAGCCGCTGTTGAGCATGTTTTTGTTAACAAAGATGCTACAGCCACTTTAAAATTGGGGCAAGCTCGTGCTATTGCGCTTCTTGTTCCGGCACAAGCAGGATTGCCGGTCTTTGAATATGCACCAAATACGATCAAAAAATCTGTCATTGGTGTTGGTCATGGAGCAAAGGAACAAATTCATATGATGGTTAAGAGGCTTCTTCCCCGCGCTGAATTTGATGGCCATGACGCCGCTGATGCACTTGCACTTGTGATCTGTCACAGTGCCCACCGCACAAACTTTGCTCATCGCATAAAGGGGTGAGCCTATGATTGGAAAATTAACGGGTATTCTCGATAGCGTTTTTGAAGATCACATCATTCTGGATGTCCAGGGTGTAGGCTATGTCATCTTTTTATCCAATCGGCTGCTTTCTTCTCTCCCTGAGCGGGGGAAAGCGGTCAGTTTCTTTATTGAAACCCATGTACGGGAAGATGCAATCCGCCTTTTTGGTTTTGAAACAAAAGTTGAACAAGACTGGTTTTGTCTGCTACAAAATGTCCGCGGTGTAGGCGCCAAGGTCGCTTTGGCGATCTTAAGCACTCTGCCTCCCCCACAGCTGGCACAAGCCATTACGCTCAGTGATATCGCCATGATCAGCCGCTCTCCCGGAGTGGGCAAAATGGTGAGCGAAAGAATTATCAATGAGCTCAAAAACAAAGCTTTGCCTTCCAACGCACCTCATCAAAGCATGCCACATTTTGTCTCTCATTTGTCAGAGACCTTTTCTCAAGCAGGCACTCAACAAACTGGCCATCAACACAGTATGGATGCCCTTGCTGCTTTGACAAAACTTGGTTTTGAGCGGGATCAAGCAACCCATGCTCTTCAAGAAGCGATAAAGGCTTTTGAAGGAGAAACCCCTTCTTCAGCACTTCTTATTCGCCATAGTTTGAAATTGCTTTCCTCTCATTCAAAATAAGGTCAAGATGCATAAAAATGAGAATAACCGTCTTCTTGGTAACGTGTCCCTTCCGGACGATCCAGATCGTTCTTTAAGACCACAAGTGTTGGATGACTTTATTGGTCAAGAAGCGGCCCGCGCCAATTTAAAAATATTCATCGAAGCCGCGAAAACACGTCACGAGGCCTTGGATCATGTTTTATTTGTTGGTCCCCCTGGTTTGGGAAAAACAACCTTATCGCAAATTATGGCGAAGGAATTAGGAGTTAATTTTCGCTCTACATCAGGGCCCGTGATTGCTAAAGCAGGCGATTTAGCAGCGCTTTTAACTAATTTAGAAGAGCGTGATGTCTTGTTTATTGATGAAATTCATCGTTTAAACCCAGCGATCGAAGAAATTCTTTATCCTGCGATGGAAGACTATCAGCTTGATCTCATCATTGGTGAAGGTCCGGCAGCGCGTTCGGTCAAAATTGACTTAGCAAAATTTACCTTAGTCGCCGCCACAACGCGTTTGGGGTTATTAACCACTCCCTTACGGGATCGTTTTGGCATTCCAATCCGGCTCAATTTTTACACGATCGAAGAATTAGAATATATTGTTAAACGCAATGCACGCCTTTTTTCTGTGCCCATCAGCGATGACGGAGCGCATGAAATTGCATGCCGTGCACGGGGAACACCGCGTATTGCCGGGCGACTGTTGCGCCGCGTGTGTGACTTTGCTCTGGTTAAACAAGCAAAAGCCATTGACCGTGAAATTGCAGACACCGCACTTTCGCGTTTAGAGGTGGACCATCTTGGTCTTGACCCGCTAGACCGTAGTTATTTAATGTTGATTGCTGATGTTTTTTTAGGGGGCCCTGTCGGCATTGAAACAATCGCAGCAGCTCTTTCAGAACCACGTGATGCGATTGAAGATATTATAGAACCCTATTTGCTCCAACAAGGCTTTATTCAACGAACACCGCGTGGGCGTATAATCACAGAGAAAGCTTGGGCACATTTAGGGCTTCGTGCTCCGACACAGCCAGCGGCTTCAGCCACACACTCAACACCAAATCTCAGCACATCATCGGATATCCCCGTTAGCTCTTTGATACAAAAACATTTATGGGAAAAAGATTATGACTGAAACAACCGATATTCAGGCTTCTCCCTTTTATTCTTTTGATAACCTGCAGGCGCGTGTTTATGTCGCGGATACTGACTTTTCTGGCATTGTTTATCACGCACGCTATTTGGAATTTTTTGAACGAGGACGCTCAGAATTTTTGCGCCATATAGGGTTAAAGAATATCGATTTGGCCTCAGGCCAACAGGGGGAAAAGCTATTTTTTGTTGTACGACGCATAGAGATCAGTTATTCTCAACCCGCTCACATTGATGATCTTTTAACCATCAAAACACGAATCAATCGTGCACAAGGGGCACGCCTTTTCATTGATCAAGTGATTATGCGTGATGATACATTGTTGGCCGAAGCTAAGGTTGAAATCGCCATCATCAACCAAGAAGGTAGACCAAGACGCTTGCCTAAGAATTTATTTTCTGGAACCTCTTGTTAAAATGCACGACCAGAAACATTAAGATGGGATGCAGATCTCCTGAGCATAGATCACAAAAAGCTTAAGAGATCTACTTCTTAGAAGATCTCTTGAAAATTTATTTCAAAAAACCCTCTCAGATACGCAGGGATAGCTTTTTTGCTTAAATAATTCTTCATCTGCATGTTGAAATCGCTTAAACAAGTATTAAAATAAAGACTTAAGTGCGTAAGATTAAGAATGAGCAGATCGTTTATGCTCAAATCATTTATCCACGCATAGATTTTTCCGTATGGAGGGGTTTATCTACGCATATGAGGACCTTTCTTACAAGGCGTGTTCAAAAGAAATCTAAAATGCCTGAGATAAAATGGGCAACTTTTGTGTCCAAAAATTTTCTCCGCAAAGTAACGATTTCCTTTGTTAAATTTAGAAACTATACACAAATAGAGTATAAGAGTTTTAAAGTTTTCATTCTAAAGAGACGAGAATTATGACGCACGTAGACCTTGCTAGTCCAGAAATTACAGGAATGTGGGCTTTATTCATACAAGCCAATTGGGTTGTAAAAGCTGTTATGATTGGGCTTGTGCTTGCTTCTGTATGGAGCTGGAGTATTATTTTTCATAAAACATTCGCTTACCGGAAAATCCGCCGTGATATCAGACATTTTGAAAAGTTTTTTTGGTCAGGGAAATCGTTAGAAGAGCTTTACACGGCTTGTCAAAATCAGCACTTCAATAATATCTCTACAGTTTTTATAGCGGCGATGACAGAATGGAAAAAGTCACTCACAAAAGGGATCCATACCTCATCGAGCTTACAAATTAGAATTGAAAAGGCGATGGACCTGGCTATCGGGCGTGAAAGTGCAAAAATAGAATCGAAATTAAGCTATTTGGCAACCCTTGGGTCCGCAGCTCCGTTTATTGGCTTATTTGGAACAGTTGTAGGCATTATGAACTCGTTTCTTTCAATCTCCGCCTCACAAAATACATCCCTTGCCATTGTGGCACCAGGTATTGCAGAAGCGCTTTTGGCCACGGCAATTGGTTTGATTGTGGCTATTCCCGCAGTTATTTTTTATAACAAATTAACAGGTGAAAGCGCGCAAATTATTGCGCAAATAGAAAATTTTGCCGATGAATTTTCAACCATTATATCACGACGTATTGATGAGAAGATAACTTCTAACTCATAAAGGGAAAGTTTTATGGCACTTTCTGTTTCTCCTCTTTCTCAAAAAGGCTCACGAAAAAAGCGTCGCTCGCGTAACCATTTGATAAGCGAAATTAATGTGACACCTTTTGTCGACGTTATCTTAGTTTTATTGATTATTTTTATGGTCTCTGCTCCCCTTGTGGTGAATGGTGTTCCCCTTGATTTACCGAAAAGTCAAGCAGGCCCTATTCAGGTTGATCGTCCTCCGCTTACTGTTTCGCTTGATGAAAAAGGCCGCTTAGCCATCAATAATGATTATTATAACAGTGTGGAAGAATTGATTGCAAAATTGAAGTCTCTTCTTGAAACAGATCCAACACAAAATACGCAACGTATTTTTGTACGTGCGGCCCGAACTGTTGAATATCAGGAAATTTTAGCACTTCTTGCTAGCATTCAAAAAACAGGATTCTCACAAGTTTCCTTAGCTAGCTTAGCACAATAAATGGTGATCTTGATAAAATGATTCTCGTTGCATGATGCAAATATTAATCGTCGTACCATGTCAATATAAATTATAACAGGGCTGAACAATAAAAAACCAAGGCAATGCTGATGGAAAAAAATTCTCATCATTCCATGAAATGGAGCTTAGCTTTTTCTTTTGCAGCTCATATCATCTTTCTCATTTTGGGAATGATGCATTTTATCCATTCGCCTTCTTTACCTTCTCATCAACTGGAAGCTGTACCCATTACGTTAACGCCTCTTAGTCAGGAGCTGTCTCTCCAACAAGGTTCATTAAACGCTCCTCCTGGTGAAAGCCCTGCCCTAAATCCGACAACCAAACTGCAGGAAAAAGAGCAAGCACGTCATGTGGGTGATGGAGAAATGGATCTTGCTGCCCCTTTTAAAAAGCAAGAAAAACTACGCCAAATTGATGCAGCATCTCCGATCTTTGGTGAAAAGGATGCTGCAGAACTTCCTGTGCTTCCACAAAAAACACAAGAAGAGAGTGTTCAACCAGAGCGACTACAACCCGAGCCAAAGCCAACGCAATCCGAACAAATACAGCCAGAGCCAACGCAATCGGAACTAGCACAACCAGAACCGGCTCCGGCAATAATACCCCCACCACTCACACCTGTACCAGAAACAGTTCCTCTGCCACGGATTAAAGCTAAAGCCTCACCAAAACGCCCTCAACAAACAGCACAAGCTTCACCCCCAAAAGGTGAACAAACCATTGAAGATATTCTCGCACTCGAGAAAAATGATCTTATAAATCGTGCTCGCACACAAGGCGGAGGGGCAAAACGCTCACAACAACCAGAAGCAATAGGGGCAAAAAAAGATATTAACGCTTCAGAACGCATGGCCCAAACTCTGGTAAATCTTGTTGGCGCTTGTATTCAAAGCAAGCTCAAACTTGTTGCTATTGGTGGCAATTTACAAAATCGTCCTATTGTGCGATTACAATTTCAACTAGATAATAACGGAATGATTCAAGGCACGCCTATCATTGACCCACTTCAAGGTGATGAAAATCAAAAAACTGTCATGACACGACAAATATATGCAGCTGTTTTTGCTTGCCAACCCTATGCAGATCTCCCACGTGATCAATATAATCTATGGGGACAGGGCTTTGATTTTAATGTTGATCCCCTGCAAGGACAAGAACCATGAAACAACAATTGATCTTTTTGATACATAAAAGGGTAGTCCCCATGATTTCTATGATGAAACATCCTCTTTTTTCTTGGTTTATAATCAGTACGAGTGTGTGTTTTTTTTCTGGTTCTTTTTCTCATGCACAGTTAAAGGGAGCCATTTCTAATGCTGACTTTAACCCTATTCCCATTGCAATCACAGATTTTATTGCGCAAGATTCAATTGGCGAAAAGATTGCTGCTGTTGTTGCCGCAGATCTTGAACGGTCAGGGCTTTTTAAACCACTAGACAAGGACTCTTTTCTTGAAAAAATCACCGACCCTAATAGCCAACCCAATTTTTCCAATTGGCAGCAACTTAACGCACAAGGATTGGTCACCGGGTATATCCACCGAGACTCTAATGGACGATTAAGAATTGATTTCCGTTTATGGGATGTCTTTACCCAGAAGCAAATCAAAGGACGGCGCTTTTACACAACAACGGAATATTGGCGCCGTGTTGCTCATATGATCTCGGATGAAATTTATAGCAAAATGACAGGAGAAAATGGTTATTTTGATACCCGTATTGTTTTTGTTGATGAAACAGGGCCGCTCAATGCCCGTGTAAAGCGTTTAGCGATCATGGACCAAGATGGCGCAAATTTGACCTATCTTTCCAATGGCAAGGAACTAGTACTGACACCGCGCTTTTCTCCTAATCGACAAGAAATTACCTATATGGCTTATGATGCGCATAAAACTCCACATGTTTATCTGCAACAAATTGAAACGGGACAAAGAGAGTTGATCGGGACCTTCGATAATATGACCATTGCCCCGCGCTTTTCACCAGATGGCCAAAAAGTGATTATGAGTTTGTTAGAAGATAATGGCAGTGCCAATCTTTACACCATGGATTTACGCACACGAACCGTGACACGCTTAACAACAACACGCGCCATTGATACATCGGCCTCCTATTCGCCAGATGGCAAACAGATTGTTTTTTCATCTGATCGTAATGGAAAACCACAAATTTATATTATGGACGCAGATGGGAAAAACCCTCATCGTATTTCTGAAAATGAAGGTAGTTATTCAACACCCATTTGGTCACCACGCGGTGATTATATTGCTTTCACCAAACAATCTCAGGGGCAATTTTCTATTGGGGTGATGCATCCTAATGGGAAAGGCGAAAGATTATTAACAACAGGATTTCATAATGAAGGACCAACCTGGGCACCTAATGGACGTGTTCTCATGTTCTTTCGTCAAGATGCAAATCAAGGCGCACAAATTTATACGATTGACATCACCGGACGTAATGAGCGTCGATTGCCCACACCCAATAATGCCTCTGACCCAGCGTGGTCTCCTTTACTTGGCAAAACACCATAAATATCTATGGATCTCAATTGAGTCTTATACTGGTAGGCCTAATTGGCACCTAATATATAGGAAATCTCATAGGGAGCCTAATATAAGGGCCATCACGTTAGATTTCATTCTAAGCCTTAATTGGGTTCACATTGAACTTTACACGGGGAAAGTACTGCAACTCTCATCCAGCATAGTTTTCCATAATTCAAACAAGTTGATTTAAACAAAAAAACTCAAGAAAGCCTTCAAGACAAGCACCATAAAGATGCAGAACCAATACTCTGCTTTTGCCCCATCCTCAACACTTTCCCTGGCATGCCACTTATACTCATACTCACGATCACTGGGTTCATAATCCACAGCTACTCCACACATAATCCACAAAGGGAAGGGCATAATAATCCGTCAGGTTAAAACACCAAGCAAAAACAACCCAAGCTTTATCTCAAAATAGACTGTTCTTGTGCTTTTGTCCATTGCCCTAACGCTGCAAGGTGATTCATCCGTGCACGGTGATAAAAAGCTTTTTGAGCAGCAGGAACATTTTCCTGTTTACCACCCCATACTTTTAACGCTGCAGCTTGCAATGCACGCCCATAAGAAAAAGTTAATTTCCAAGGCATGGTGCCCAAAGCATTCATCGCCGACAAATGAGCCGTGGCTTCTTCATCAGACTGACCACCTGAGAGGAAAGCGATCCCTGGAACAGCAGTCGGAACACTTTGTTTGAGAACACGAACCGTCTTTTCAGCTACTTCTTCAACAGAAGCACGGCGAACATCCTTGCCATCAATCACCATATTGGGTTTTAAAATCATCCCTTCACACATCACACGGGCTTCAAATAATTCTTCAAAAACCGTTTTTAAAACAGCGTAAGTGACATCAAAACAGCGTGTGATTGAATGTTGGCGAAAAGGACCATCCATCAAAACTTCTGGTTCAACAATCGGCACAAGACCAACTTCCTGACACAAAGCAGCATAGCGCGCCAAAGCCTGTGCATTCTGGCGGATAGCCCCCCGTGTTGGTAAAGTCTGGTTATCAATCGCAATCACAGCACGCCACTTGGCAAAACGAGCCCCGAGCACATAATATTCTTTTAAACGCTCACGCAATCCATCGAGCCCTTCTGTGATAGTTTCATGCATAAAAGCTGCTAAAGGCTTCGCACCTGTATCCACCTTAATGCCGGACAAAGCGCCTGTCTCATGAATGAGATCTGTCAACATTTTCCCCGTTGATGCTTTTTGGCGTATCGTTTCATCAAACAAAATCACACCAGAAATAGCTGATTTCATAGCATCTTTTGCTGTGAAAAACATTTCACGGTAAGCCCGGCGATTGTCTTCGCTAGACTCGATCCCCATAGTTTCAAAACGCTTCCCAATCGTCGCTGTACTTTCATCTGCTGCTAAAATCCCCTTACCTCCATCAACTAAGGCAAGTGCAATGTCTTCAAGACGTTCCTTCATAACAAGCTCCTCTTGTTTCTCAATTTTTAAACAAGGGTTATCACCCTTTTAAAACCAAAATTCTGGCCTTTAAAGCAAAGCCTAGTCTTTAAAACAAAAACATCTGTTCAATGCCAGAAGCCTTAATTCTGCAAATTTTTAATTCTTTAAATCTTGCATCAAAGCGAGCACACCAGGAAGGGTCTTCCCTTCCATCCATTCCAAAAAAGCTCCCCCTGCCGTTGAAAGATAGGTGAAATCATCAGCAACCCCAGCATGGTTAAGAGCAAAAATCGTGTCTCCACCTCCTGCAATCGACACACAATGGCCTTTTTGGCTGCGCGCTGCCACATAGCGTGCAACGGCAATCGTTCCATGATCAAAAGGAGGTACCTCAAAAACACCAAGCGGCCCATTCCACACAAGAGTCGCAGAAGCATCAATCACCGTATTAATACGCGCGACAGAATGCTCGCCAATATCCAAAATCATCCCCTCATCAGGGATCGCTTCAATCATACAATGTTGATGCGGTGTTCCTGTTTCACACTGTAATCCTACCACCGCATCAACAGGTAAAACAAGTGTACAGTGGTTTTCACGCGCTTTTTCAATAACATCTTTGACCACATCCATAAGCATAGGTTCACAAAGGGATTTGCCAACACCATGACCTTGAGCCATTAAAAAATTATTGGCCATCCCGCCGCCAATCACCAAATAATCAACCTTTGTTACCAAATGATTGAGCACAAAAAGCTTACTTGAAACCTTGGCTCCTCCCACGATAGCGGTCACTGGTTTCTTTGGATTATCAAGCCCTTTTTCTAAAGCCTGCAATTCGCGCTGCAGCGCTATACCCGCATAAGAAGGCAGGTAATGTGTGATCGCTTCAACAGAAGCATGCGCACGATGAGATACCGAAAAAGCATCATTCACATAAAGATCACCCTGTTGTGCTAAAGCTTCAGCAAAATCAGCATCATTATTTTCTTCTTCCTTGTAAAAACGGAGATTTTCTAAAAGAAGAATCTGCCCCTCTTGCAAAGTTTCAATCGCTGTCTGTACGGTAGCCCCAATACACTCCTCAACAAAGAAAATTTGCTGTCCCATAATAGTTTCTAGTGCCTTTGCAACAGGACGCAAAGATAATTCCGGCACAATCTTGCCCCTGGGGCGGCTGCAATGGGAAAAAAGAATGATCTTAGCACCGCGTTTTTGCAGTGCACAAAGCGTTTCTTTGTGTCTCTCAAGGCGCGTATCATCATAGACCTTACCCTGTGACATCGGTACATTAAAGTCTACGCGCACCAATACACGCTTTCCAGAAACATTCGCTTCATCAATTGTACGAAACTTCATCACTGCGCTTATTCTCCTTTTTTGACCCCTCACACTGTCTCTTTTCCTTCAATTTTTCTCTTTTTAGAAAGAGATTTTCAAAAAAATTTATGGGATATCTGTCTAAACAGCTTTCTCTTTTTTTCTTGCCCTATGGAAACAGCATTGTCTCTTGAATAATAGGTTAGACAATTCATAACGAGTGAGACAATCGGTTTTTTCATTTTACTCAAATGCATAACACACGCCGCTATCCCTATTAGCTTATGGAAAGATACCAGTGGGATAAGCTTTTTCTCAAGTAGAAACTTAAAAACCTTTTTCTTTTACAAAGTTTTAGCCAGGGCAACAGCTGTATCGATCATGCGGTTTGAAAAACCCCATTCATTATCATACCAAGCCAAAACACGACATAAACGATGATCGATAACCTTAGTTTGGTCACTTTGCACAATGGCTGAATGTGGATCATGATTAAAATCACAGCTCACAAGCTTTTCCTCTGTATAGCCCAAAATGCCTTTAAGCACTCCTTTTGAGGCCGCACATAAAGCCACATTAATCTCTTCCACACTGGTGGAACGTTGAGAAGTAAATGTCAAATCAACCACAGAGACATTCGGAGTGGGAACGCGCATAGACACGCCATCTAATAAACCTTTTAATGTTGGCAAAACCAAGCCCACGGCTTTCGCTGCTCCTGTTGATGTCGGGATCATAGAAAGAGCTGCAGCCCGTGCACGATAAAGATCACGGTGGGTTGCATCTAATAGATTTTGATCCCCCGTATAAGAATGGATCGTTGTCATAAAGCCTTTTTCAATACCCACCGTCTCGTGTAGCACCTGCGCCACAGGCGCCAAACAATTGGTTGTACAAGAAGCATTGGAAATAACCTGATGCTCCTTTTTCAAATCGCGATGATTAACCCCATAAACCACTGTTAAATCAGCACCTTCAGAAGGAGCAGAAACGAGAACACGTTTTGCCCCGGCCACCAGATGAGCGCTTGCTTGGTCACGTGCTGTAAACTTACCCGTACATTCCAAGGCAATATCAATATCTAAATCTTTCCACGGTAACTGTACTGGATCGCGCGATGCTGTTACCTGAACCAAACGCCCGCCAATCTCCAAAGCATTCCCAACCACTTTTACAGTTTCAGGGAAACGCCCATGCACTGAATCATAGCGTAATAAATGTGCATTCAATTCTACAGAACTTAAACTATTAACCGCTACAACTTCAATATCTTGGCGCTCATTTTCAACCACAGCACGCAAAATACCGCGCCCAATACGACCAAACCCATTAATGGCAACACGAACACTCATTTCACGATTCCTCATTTATTTTTTGGAGTTTTTCTTTCACCACCGCGACAATATTTTCACATGTAATGCCAAAATGCTTGTATAATTCATCTATCGGCGCACTGGCACCAAACCCTTCCATGCCAATAAAAATGCCATCCCGACCAATAAAGCATTCCCACCCTTGCCGGATAGCAGCTTCAACAGCAACTTTCACAGGGGAATTCCCAATCAACGCATTCTGATAAGCAACAGATTGTTCAAAAAATAATTCAAAACAAGGCACAGAAACTACGCGGGATGCAATCCCCTCTGCTTCTAACATAGCATGCGCCCGCACAATAATCTCAACTTCTGAACCTGAGGCAAATAATGTCACCTGTGCATCATCACCATCTGTCAACAACTCATATGCCCCCAATAAGCATAGATTGTCTCCTGTATGCTCACGGCGCACAAGCGGCAAATTTTGCCGACTTAACGCTAAAGTAGAAGGTGTTTTGAGAGATTTTAAAGCCAATTGCCAACATTCGACAGTTTCAACAGCGTCTGCAGGTCTGAAAACATAATGATTAGGCAAAGCACGCAACGCGGCCAAATGTTCAACGGGTTGATGAGTTGGGCCATCTTCGCCAAGGCCGATAGAATCATGCGTCATGACATAAATCACACGCAACCCCATTAAAGAGGACAAGCGCATAGCAGGGCGCATATAGTCAGCAAAGCATAAAAAAGTTCCGCCATAAGGGATAAAACCACCATAAAGGGCTAAGCCATTCATGATGGCCCCCATCGCATGTTCACGAATCCCATAATGGATATAGCGGCCTGAAAAATCATCCGCTGTAATTTTTCTCATTTGGCTGCTTTTTGTTAGATTAGAGCCCGTTAAATCAGCTGATCCGCCAATGGTTCCCATCACCACTTCATTAATGACATCCAAAGCCATTTCTGAAGCTTTACGTGTTGCCACAGTGGGACACTCTGCCACAAGCTTTTCTTTATAAGCCTCAAGAACTTCATCAAAATTACTGACGAGATCACCACGCACAAAACATTCAAACTGAACCCGCTCTTCAGTTGGTAACGCAGCTAATTTTTCTTCCCATTCCTGTCGTTTTTTCGCAGCATTTAAACCTGCCAAGCGCCAACAATCAAGAATATCCGATGGAACCATGAAAGACTCAGCCTCCCACCCCAAAGCTTCACGCGTTGCAGCGGCTTCTTCTTCTCCTAAAGGGGCACCATGAACTTTATTGGTTCCCGCCTTTTTGGGGGCACCAAAACCAAGGGTTGTTTTACAAGCTATTAACGTTGGCTGATTAGACTTTTGTGCTGCTTTCAAAGCGTGGGCTATAGCTGTTTGATTGTGTCCATCAACTTTTATGACATTCCATCCACACGCCTTAAAGCGTGCCTCTTGATCTGTACTGTCAGTCAGTGAAATTTCTCCATCAATGGAAATATTATTATCATCCCATAAAACAATGAGTTTATTAAGTTTCAAATGGCCTGCAAAAGCGATCGCCTCTTGAGAAATTCCCTCCATCAAACAACCATCACCGACCAAGGCATAAGTATAATGGTTAATTAAATCGCCAAAGCGAGCATTAAGCAAACACTCACCCAGTGCCATACCCACAGCATTAGCCAACCCTTGGCCTAATGGCCCGGTTGTTGTTTCAATGCCTGCAGCGTGTCCATATTCTGGATGGCCAGCAACCTTAGACCCCATTTGGCGAAAATTGCGAATTTCTTCTAAAGAGATGTCTTCATAGCCAGATAAATAGAGGACAGCATAAAGTAACATAGACCCATGCCCTGCCGACAGAACAAAGCGGTCACGGTTGACCCAATGAGGATTTTTAGGATCATGGACTAAAAATTGTGTATAAAGAACTGTCGCAATATCGGCTGCTCCCATTGGCAAACCAGGGTGACCAGACTTTGCTTTTTCAATTGCGTCAATGGCAAGAAACCGAACCGCATTGGCCATTTGTGTTTGTTGCTTAGTATTCATCATGAGTTATAATACTGCTTTTGTTTGATTTTTCTGCTTCTGATAATTCGAGAAATACGGCTAGTTTGAGAAATACAGTAACTTTTCATAGAAACCTTTTGTGATCACGTGCTTATATTTCTTTCCTCCATCTTACTGGTTTCTACCATTTATGCTAATAGTCTCAAAAAATCTAGTTTTTAATTTATATGTCTCTGATGCTTTTCTTGCCAAAAGATTTTACATATTTAAGGAATAAATTCATTATAAAAAATGCGTGATTCGTTTTTGTGAAAAAATGATAAAGGGTGAAATCATTATGAATCAAGAGACTACTTCTTTGCCAGAAGTGCTCAAAAAATTAAACAATGCACTGAAAACTTTAGAAACCACAATTATCAACCACAATATTCTCATGGATAAACATAATGAGTGGGAAGAAGAAATTCAGTACATGAACGCAGATCGCAACCGTCTTGCCCAAGAACTTGATAACTCCGAAGCGCGTGCAGAACGGTTGAAAGAAGCCAATAAGGAAGTTTCCAAACGGCTTATCACAGCCATGGAAGCTATTCGCACTCTCCTCGATCGATAAAGGTTTAAAATATATGGAAACCATTTTAGTCACCATTGATGATAAAGTGTATCGTATGGCTTGTGATAAAGGGCAAGAAGACCATCTTACAAAACTTGCTGCGCAATTAGACCAATATATCAGACATTTAAAAAATAATTTTGGGGAAATTGGCGATCACCGTTTATCAGTTATGGCTGGTATTATGATACTCGATGAAATAGAAGAAATTAAGCGAGAATACAAAAAATTACAGGAAAGCCACGCAACTCTTTTACAAAAAAACCAGGAACAAGACCGTCACATGATCCAAATTGTACAGGAAACAACCAAACGCATTGAAAAACTAACCCAAGAATTGCGCAAAGATGCACATTCTCTTAACTTACAGTAAGAGAGCGAGCCAACAGACTGTTAATGATCATCAGTGCAACTTTTGTAAGATACTGAATCAGTGAAATTTTTGCCAAGACATCTGATCTGCACCCAATAATCAACGAAACGTGATTGACACAAAGACAACATATTAAATAAGCAGCCCTTTAGAACAATATTTTCAAGACTCTAGTTCACCTTCATAGCAATGATAAGACCTTCACCAATGTGCACGCGTATAGTGCTCATCCTCTAGTGATAATTACAATCCTCTCTCACGAACGTATATGCTTTAACATGCACGCTTAATAGCAAACTAACGTGCACAGCCCATTAGTGCTCATGGCAACAATCCTTTTTCACGAACGTGCGCGCTCAATATGATCGTGCAATGCTTATAGCGAAGAAGGATCTTTTTTCACTTCAGGCCTATTCAAAGCAGGATTATCAAACAAAGATGATCCCGTTAACTGAACCGTCCAATTAATCTGATTGCCAGTATCAATCTCTTCAAAATACGCCTTTTGAAACCCTCTAGCAAAACAATCATGAACCCCCTCAATCAAAAAAGAACTATCTTTCACACACATTGTCACAGGGCCGTTCCATCCATTTTTTCTCTCAGCATCTTCAGCATGCATATAATAAAATCGCGATGTCAACTGCCCATCAATTAAGGTCTTGCATTCTGCCGTCGGCACAACCCACCAACCCTCGCTTACCCATCCTGAAGAAGAACGGTAACCAAGAGCGATCCCCACAGGCCCCTGTGTCTCATTACAAACCCGAAAATCAGCTTGTGCATAGTCCAAACATGAGAATAAAAGAAAAATATTCACCAATATTCCTCTTATTTTCTGTAGAAAAATATTCTGCAATGCCCCATATTGCTCCTCTATATCCCTCCCTCCACTTTTGCGATAACAGCCTATACAATAAACCATAAATCTCTTTTCTTCCTTTCAGATTTTGTGAAGTTTTCTGCATCGAATAGCATGTCTTTTAAAATCTTGTAATTCTTTATCCTTTTCCCAAAGGAGGCAATTATGAAAAAGAAAATTTTTTATTTTTAATCATAATTTTCTCTTATGATCTTTGCACTACTCTTAATTTATAGATATTTTTTTAATGTTAATGTGTAAAAAATGAAAAACTTGACTCTCACCCTGTTCTTCATGCCGTCCCCAACATAAATTTCTTATTAAAAATCCACCGATAAATAACTTAAAGTTAATAACATACTAATCTGGAGAAAATGAAAATGAACACCGCTAGCGATCAAACACACGCTATCTCCGTCAATCAATTACGTTCTTTTATCGAACGTATTGAACGGCTAGAAGAAGAAAAAAAAGCAATTGCTGATGATATTAAAGATGTTTACACAGAACTTAAAAGTTCTGGTTTTGATAGTAAGGCCGTGCGTAAAATTGTTGGATTACGCAAACAAGAAGACCATAAGCGCATAGAAGAAGAAGCGGTTATTCAACTGTATAAAAATGCTCTCGGGATGACTTAATTCGAAGAGCAAAGCTCCTTTTCGATCTCTTCACGCAAGAGTTCCAAATTCAACCATTTCTCTTCTTGTTGCGCACAAAGATTTTTTTTCTCTTCTAGTGCAGCCGATAAACGTTCAAAACGCGCCTTATCGGAACAATAGAGTGTGGGATCAGACAATTCTTTTTCAAGTGTTTGGATCTCATGAGATAAAATATCAATGCTTTTCGGCAGTGTTTCAAGCGCATAGACTTGCTTATAAGACAATTTGCGTAAAGATGTTCCCTCACGCAGCAAGGGTTGCTTTGTCCGCTCACGCAGAACAGTAACAGGCTTTTTCTGATCTTGGCGCCGCGCAAACTCAGCCTGTTTTCTTTGCGCAATCATATCGCTATACCCACCCGCATACAAAATCCACTGCCCATCCCCTTGTGGAGCTATAGTATGTGTTACAGTCCGGTCTAAAAAATCGCGATCATGGCTGACAACCATAACAGTGCCTGGGAAATTAGCAATAAATTCTTGCAGCAAATCCAATGTTTCCATATCCAGATCATTAGTCGGCTCGTCGAGAATCAAAAAATTTGCTGGCTGCGATAAAAGCCGTGCCAATATTAAACGCGCACGCTCCCCACCAGATAATTCTTTCAATGGTGTACGCATTTGTTCCGGCGCAAATAAAAAATCTTTCATATAGGATACAACATGACGCTCTTGCCCATTGATCACCAAACTATCACCCCGCCCTCCGGTTAAATAATGTGCCACTGTTTCCTCTTCATTGACAATGCGCTGTTGGTCGAGCAGAGCCATTGCCAGATTATGCCCACGCTTAATCACTCCACTATCTGGCTTTTCCTGATCTATAAGAAGAGAAAGCAAGGTCGTTTTTCCAACCCCATTTGGTCCCACAAAGCCGATCCTATTGCCACGCTGAATGCGCAAAGAAAAATCTTTCACAATCACGCGCTCACCATAGGATTTTGTAATTTTCTTAGCTTCAAGTACCAATTGGCTAGAATCATGACTGTCCGCAGCAGAAAAGAGTGCCGTTCCTGGCACCGCTTGATAATTTTTCTGCTGCTGCCGTAGCTCTTTTAACTCGGTCAAACGCCGCACATTGCGCTTTCGCCGTGCGCTCACCCCATAGCGCACCCATTGTTCTTCTCGCGCAATTTGCCGGCTAAGCTTATGCTGATCAAGTGCTTCTTCTTCCAAAGCTTTATCGCGCCAAGTTTCAAATTCAGAAAAACGTTTTTCAAGCTTTTTAGTCCGGCCACGATCAAGCCATACAACACAATGTGTCACCGTTTCTAAAAACCGCCGATCATGCGAGATCACTACAAGTGCTGAATTTAGAGAACATAAAATGCTTTCAAGCCATTCAATGGTTGCTAAATCGAGATGATTGGTTGGTTCATCCAACAATAGAACGTCTGGTTGTTCAGCAATCGCCCGTAATAATGATACGCGCCGCTTTTCCCCCCCAGAAAGGGTAGCAAGCTTTTCGCTACCAGAAAAACCAAGATCGCGCAGTAATGTCTGGATAAAAGACACATCATGAGCTTCATTTAACTCAGCTTGCACATAAGCATTTACATCGTCAAATCCTGAACAATCAGGATTTTGTGAGACATAATGGACCTTAGCGCGAGGATGGCGAAAAATCTCGCCTTCACTCGGCTCCAGCAATCCAGCAGCAATTTTTAAGAGTGTTGATTTTCCGCACCCATTGCGCCCAACAAGAGCAATACGCTCCCCCTTCCCGACTGATAAACAAGCTTGGTCGAGCAAGGGGGTTGTTCCAAAGGTCAAAACAATACGGTCAAGCCGCAGGAGCAGTACCATCAAGCAAACTCATCACTATTGAAGATAAGATTATTGCGAGCAGGGTGCCTGATAAAAATGACCTTGACCATCAGAATATTTACATAATTGGATAGATTGCGGACAAGGGGCTTGATACTGCTTCCCTTGGCTATTCTGATAGGTACACATGGGTGACGCTTTTTGTGCATTTTTCTTCTTTTTTTGTTTGTTCTTAGCAATCCCAGCAGTTGTCCCTACAAGAGTACCAAGTGTTGCACCAACAACTGTTCCCTCTGTTGTACCTGTTAACGCCGATCCTGCTATAGCTCCCAATGCAGCGCCCCCGGCACCATATTCCGCGGTTCTTCGTTCAGCAATTGTACAGGCAACAGAACTTAACCCAACGAGCGAGACGACTATCATTGTCAAAATTGGTTTTAACATCTCAAAATTCTTTCCTTGTAAAAACTAAATAATCATATTTTTGACATCAGCGCTGTTTCTTCTAACTGTCCCTGTTTCATTTATAAACAAGAACAGTTCTGTAGAGACAGTGACAGACAGCAATATTATGCTTCACCCAAATATAAATAACAAGAAAAATTCTACACCCATATATAGGGTCCGCGCTTTGATATCAGCCTCGATATCAATATGGAATTTCTCCCCTCTTCTTTGTTTTGTAGGCACGCTTCCCTTATAAAATAAGAGCAATATTATTAAAGTATAGTTTAAGAACCAATAGTGGTTCTATCAAATATCAATGACAGGAAAATTGCCAAAACTTACAATAGGTTCATACTATTGCATGAATAAATTTTCTCTTCCCATCACTATTTTATAAACACACTTCATTGCAGACAATAAATAACACTACGAAACAGGAAGCGAGGCTAATAATATGGCTTTACCAGAGCGTAACTGACAAGAAAAAGTTCCACAAACACGATTGGACAAGGTTAAAGAAGACCCAAAAGAGACGGTATATTCAAAAAGTGGCCATTGCACACCGGACATGGTTAAACCCTGCAAATCAGAAAATCCAATCAGACTAAACAAACACCCATCGGGTAAATCACACGAAAAAGGTTGCGGCACAATTGGCCACCCTTCCTCATCCCCACTGGTTAATAAGACAGAAAGGCCTTTTTCCGTCATCGCAATTGCTTGTGTCATATGAGAAAGGCTATGGTCACTTCTTGCCCCACCAAAAGCGCCACATAAAATAATTCGTTGCGCTCCTTGGCTTAAAGCTTTCTTACATGCCGAATCCCCATCAGTTGCATCTTTTTTAACAGAAAAAACCTCCCGGGGAACATCACAATATTGCTGAAATAAAGCCTGATTTGTAGAATCAAAATCCCCCACCCAAAGCTCAGGTTTCACATTTAATGGAGCAGCGTGGCGCATTCCACCATCAGCAGCGATCACCCGACTGTCACGAATTTGCGTACGTAACCGATCTGTGGGAGAAATATCCCCACCTAACAATATTGTAAATGTTTTCATGACATATTATGCCTTTCATTAAACCTCTTTGATTGATTTTTATAGACTATGATCTGAAGCAACCAAAAAGATCCTTGGTGTCATTCTTGGAAGCATTTTGGGAGGTATTCTTTAGATTGTGAGCAAGAACATAAAAACGCACAGAGATAAACAAAATTCTTTAGAGAAAGCCAATCAAATGAAGTGCATAATGAGTATAAGCATGAAATTGTTTCAGTATAGACTCTCTTTTTGCAGAAAAATTTATACCGCCATGATCATGAGCTTCATACTCTTTCTGCCCGCTTGTTATAGCAATTTTCATGTCAATAATCTTTTTGATTTTTCAGAATCTTCATCACACAAAACCACCAATGAGGAGGATACCTATGCCACATTAGTGGCTGCACATCATCCACGCATCTTACAAGCCCATGGAGGCACCTATCGCAACCCAAAACTTGAGCATATTTTAGCCAACATTATCAGCAAATTGGCCGCTGTTTCCTATGATCCTAACCAAACCTACCGTATGACGATCTTAGACTCAACAAATATTAATGCTTTTGCTTTACCAGGCGGTTATATCTACGTGACCCGTGGCATGCTAACGTTAGCCAATGACTCTTCAGAAGTTGCAGCGATTTTGGCTCATGAAATTGCCCATATCACAGCTAATCACGGCATTTTGCGCTTCCAAAAAGAAGCAGAACTTAGACGCGCAGATCACCTTCCCAGACATATTTTACCCTCTGCAAATACCAAACCTCATGACACACTGAATGATCAACAAAAACTCGCGCAATTTTCTCGTAATCAAGAGCTTCAAGCCGATTCTATCGGGATCGAAATGCTTGCGCAAGCCGGATATGATCCCTTTGCGTTACCGCGCTTTCTTAAATCTATGGAAGCTTATAACACCTTTCGCAATCTATCAAGTAATACACAATCTTCTTTAAATTTTTTAGCAACACACCCAACAACACCGAAGCGAATCAATCTTGCCATGGAAAAAGCTCGTACCTTTAAGACAGCAAAGATTGCAAGCACAGATCGCAGTGTCTTCCTAAAATCTATTGATGGTATAATTTTTAGTGGGAGCCTGCATGAGGGGTATGTCCGAGGAAAAAATTTCATCCATCCACAATTGCGCATTACTTTTTCTGTCCCCAACACTTTCACCATAGAAACCCACACCAACACTGTCGTAGCTAGTGGTCCAAACAAGATCGCCTTTCGTTTTGATGCCGTTTCTTTAGCAGAAAATATATCGGCAAGCGATTATCTCAAAAGTGGGTGGATGACAGGCCTTGATGAATCTTCTATTCAACCTATAACCATTCAAGGCTTAAAGGCAGCGCATGCTTATGCATCGAATGAAAATTGGCAATTTGATGTCGTGGTTATCTCGATGAATAATCAAGTTTTCCGTTTAATCACAGCAGCCCCTCATCAATCATCAAATTTTCATTCTATTGCGCACAACATCACGCACAGTTTCCGTTCTCTTTCACGGGAAGATTTACAAAAGCTTAAACCCCTCAAAATACGTGTGACTCGTGTTAAACAAGGGAACAGTATCGCAAGCCTTGCTTATCAGATGCAAGAAACACCTCATCAAGAAGAGCTTTTCCGTATTATTAATGGGCTCTCTTCAGAGGAAATCTTACATGTGGGAAGCTTTGTAAAAATTATCGCTGAATAGAAATCCTCTCTCTCCCTTTCTCTCTTTGTTTTCCAAAACCACCTCCCTGTTTTGGCACACAAAGAGAGAAACCTATATATTTAAAGATCATAAGCCTCTTCTGAATTAACTGTCAGCAAAGCACGGCGCAGTTTTTGCAAAGCACGCACTTCAATTTGCCGTACCCGCTCCTTCGAAATTCCAAGTCTCTCCCCTAAAGATTCCAAAGTCGCGCTTTCATCATTTAAACGACGAAAACGAATAATTTCCATTTCACGTTCATTGAGAATTTGTAAGGCATCATAAAGCCACTGCGTCCGTCGCTGTCCATCAATAGTTTTTTCAATTAAAGTATCAGGAAGAGGATGCTCATCAACTAAAGTATCAATTTTAGTAACTGGACTTTCCTCATTTTCTGAAATAGAAACACTCAAAGAATTGTCAGCCCCAGAAAAGCGGAAATCCATTCTCTCAACATCACTGACTGGTACACTTAACTTTTCAGCAATGGTACGAAAGATATCTTGTTTCGTCAAAGTACTATCCTCTTGAACCAATTGAGCTCGCAAACGCCGAAGATTAAAAAACAGAGCTTTTTGTGAAGAGCTGGTTCCCCCACGAACAATTGACCAATTGCGTAAAATGTAATCTTGAATAGAAGCCCGTATCCACCATGTCGCATAAGTTGAAAAACGAACTTCCCGATCTGGTTCGAAACGTGCAGCAGCCTCTAACAGCCCGACATAACCTTCTTGCACTAAATCCCCTAAAGGCATTTTAAACCGTTTAAAACGACTTGCGATTGAAATTACCAAACGCATATGCGCGGCTGCAATTTGGTGCATTGCCTCATCATCACGTTTATCTTTCCAGCGCAGTGCTAAATCATACTCTTTCTTGCGCTCTAGATAAGGTGCCTGCATGGCAGAACGCACCATATCTCTTCCTAAACTTCCATCAGTATCATAATTTTTGCTGTTTCTATACCCAGCATTCGAAAGACTACCCATGACAATCCTCAATATTGAAATTATCAAACATGATCCGACAACAATGCATCCGCTATCTTCATAGAAGAACGCAAAAGTTGTTTAGATGATCATGTACTACTTTAAAGTGTTTTTTACAATCTTAAATTGTTTTTATTTTTACAATACGTCACGATTTCTAAAAATCTAAATCATAAAAAATCAGAAAAATGAGGAATAAAAACAGACTTATTTGCTAAATAAATATCTTTAACGGTGTATTTTGAAATTTATTATTTATTTTTATCATTCAATTTTAAACAACCTATGAGTGTTTTATGGATATCAAATGCCATAAAACACAAAAAGATAATTCCTAAAGTCAAAATACTTTAAAGAAACGTCAAAACACCGTAAGAGTGATTGAAGAAAATGCTATAAATATGTTAAAGGGGCAATAAGGAATTCAATAGGCTCTTCATTGTTGAAAGCAGCCTTTTGTTTAAAGGCACTTAGAAAGAAAAACACTCATGAATAACGAAATAACTCAAAAGAATAATGTTTTAACTGAAAAACATGAAAAGGGCAGATTTGAAGGATTTCGTTTTTACGCCCACCCAAGTGCAACACAAGAATTTCAATCAGAACAGGAGCATAATCCTGCAAGTGATGAAGATTTAGAACTTGCTTTTTCTCAACGTGCTACACGCTTTTGTGCTTCAGCGAATGGAGATTTTACCATCAGTTCTGATGGCATTGTGCGTTGGATCGGACAAACCGTTGGAAAACTTGCCCCAACAGAAGATATTTTAAAACCCAAAGTCATTCTTTTAGCCGATACGCAATTAAACGGGGAAAATCGAGATAAAGTCGTTACACGGTTAGAACGTTTTGTGATCTTTCACTTTGAAAGCACTCTAAAACCTCTTTTTGATCTACGTAATGCTGAAACTCTAACGGATTCAACACGTGGTCTTGCCATACAACTTGCCAATTCTTTGGGAATTTTACCACGATGGAAAGTTGCTGAGCATGTTAAAAATCTTGATCAACAATCACGCGCCGTGCTGCGGCAACTTGGTGTACGCTTTGGTGCTTTTCATATTTATGTCACAGCCATTCTCAAACCCGCTTCGGTTCAAGCCATGGCTTTACTCTGGAATCTCAAAAATGATACCTGTAACCCCATAGGTTTTAGTGAAATCCTTGCTGCCTTGGCCGCTGGACGCACCTCATTAGTCGTTGATTCGACTTATAATCCAAAATTATACGCCCTGGCCGGATATAAAATTTTAAAACAGCGCGCTGTACGCATTGATATTTTAGAACGTCTCGCTAGCCTTATCCGCCTTGCGCTTAAGTGGAAACCTGGTACCGGTCCCAGACCTGAAGGGGCTTACGATGGCAAAAGTTTTTTTGTCACCCCAACGATGATGTCTATTCTTGGGGCTAATGGCACCGATATGGAAGAAATTCTCCAAGGTCTTAGCTATCAGTCACACCCTTGCAGCCCTGATATGTTTGAAAAAGTTCTCTCTTCTTTTGACAATGATCCCCTAACCACACAGAGTTGTCCTGAAGCAGAGTTTGTTGGTGATCAATGGCAAATAATAGCAATGTCAGACACACCACAGAACAATGAAAAAGATGCTGACAAATCATCTTGTGCTGTAGAAGCTTTTCCAGAAGCAGAGCCCATTGGCAATTTCGCTGATTATAAACACACGACAGAAAGTAATAAAATTATTTTATTATGGCGTTATAATCACCAACGCACACATCACACACAAAACAACCATAATAAATTTGGACAAAAACGACAGGATCAATACAAAAAAGCATTTAAAACAAAGAACAATACAACAAATAAAATTTTTCATAACAACGTATCGCATCCTCAAAAAGACGCATTGTTTATCCATAAAGATGCACCGCATAAAAAACGCAGCTATGAGAAGAACAATTTTCAAGGTGATTTCTCGAAGAAAAAATTCTCACATGAGCGCAATGACCCCGATCCTGATTCACCTTTTGCAAAATTAGCGGTACTCCGTAACCAGTTCATAAGCAATAAGAAAGCAAACAACGCTCCTTTTAAAGATGATTAGAATGGGAAATGGAGTTTAATCTTGACTTATGTTGTTACTGATAATTGTATTGCATGCAAATACACAGATTGTGTTGAAGTCTGCCCTGTTGATTGTTTCTATGAGGGAGAAAATATGCTGGTCATTCATCCAGATGAATGTATCGATTGTGGTGTATGCGAACCAGAATGCCCTGCTGAAGCGATTAAGCCTGATACAGAACCAGGGCTAGAACAATGGCTAGAGCTTAATCTTAACTACGCAACCAAATGGCCTAACTTAAGCACTCAAAAACCTCCTCTGCCAAACGCAAAAGAAATGGATGGTATTCCTAATAAATTAGAAAAGTATTTTTCAGAAAATCCAGGCAATGATCAATAATATTGACGAAATGCTAGAAATATTTCTACAAAATTCAAGAGCTTTTCTATGAAAAATATTAACCGAAATGATTGATTTTTTTCATTAAAGGTGTTAACAATACTTTAAATTTCCTAAATATTCACTCTTGACTTTTTTGTTATCAAATTGGGACTTTTCTCTTGTTATTAAAAGCACTTAACTTTTATGCTCCATCAAATAAATAACAGATACAGTTCAGAACACTCAGCTTCTAAGCATTTTAACTTGTTTTCCAACGGTCCAGTTGGTAACAAAGGGAGTAAATGAAAATATGGTATCCCAGCAAAAAAAGACCTCTCATGGATTCTCCACTTCTGAATATATCGTTTACCCTACCCATGGCGTGGGACAGATTATAGCGATTGAAGAGCAAGAAGTTGCAGGACATAAATTGGAGCTTTTTGTTATCCATTTCGCAAAAGACAAAATGGATGTAAAGGTTCCTATCGCAAAAGCCCTTTCAACTGGAATGCGTAAATTATCTGAAGCAGCTTCTGTTGAAAAAGCCCTTAAAATCCTACGAGGGAAAGCGCGGGTAAAACGCACCATGTGGTCACGTCGCGCACAAGAATATGACACAAAGATTAATTCAGGAAATTTCATGTTTATCGCTGAAGTGGTGCGTGATCTTTTTCGTTCAGACCTGCAACCTGAACAATCTTATTCTGAGCGTCAACTTTATGCTGCAGCTCTTGACCGGATGTCTCGCGAAATTTCTGTCATCAATAACCTCTCTGAAACAGAGGCCGTTAATTTGATAGAGAAGCATCTGAACGAAGGACAAAAAAGCAGCTTTAAAGCTAAAATAGATGAAGCAGATGAAAACAGCAAAGCTGTCTGTGCAGCATAGAAAACTGTGGAATCAACAAAATCAAATAGATTAATAGCTGATTTTTTGTGAGCGTTTGGTTTTCACATTCTTTATAAATACTTTATTTAACTTTGAAGTTAGCAGTGAAAAAAAGATCTTTTGAGTCGTAAACTTGCACATCTCTCCCCTATAAGGCAGAAATATGCAAACACTTTTCCTGTAAACAGTAAGCTTTTTATAGAAAGAGCTTTACGCAAGACAAAAGTCTGCGTTTTCATATACAATTCTGATCAGTATCTCTCAAAAACCCCCATGAATGTCTTCTTGAATTAAAAGATACTAAAAGCACATTCAAGGCAAGCTTATACTGAATTTTTAGGGATTAAAATCGAACGTCCACGGTACATACCCGTTTTCAAATCAATATGATGAGGGCGCCGCAATTCACCAGAATCTTTATCCTCAACATAAGTCGGGGCTTTAAGGGCATCAGCCGAACGACGCATACCACGTTTTGACGGAGAAGTTTTTCGTTTAGGTACAGCCATAAATGGATACTCCAAATAAAAAAACAGACAGCGCTCAACGATAGCAGCTTCTGGACATAATGTAATAAATTTTATTCCTCTATACACTGATTAAAGCCTTTTGACCAGACTTTCATTTAATTTTTTATCTGGTTAGCATAATTTATAAATCCCTAAAGTTTCAAGTCTTACTACCAAAGCCTTATTCTTAACGAAGACAATGTGTATAGGCCCCTGAAAAAATAATACGCTGCTCAATCATCCGAGACAAAGCCAAAAAATGATCTGTAGGTTGATGTGGGTTGCGTGCATAAGGATTTGGCAAACTAGCTACCAAAGCGGCAACCTGTTGAACAGTTAACGCACGTGCAGACCTTTTAAAATAATAAAAGGCTGCAGCTTCTATCCCATAAATTCCAGGCCCCCATTCTGCAATATTGATGTAAATTTCCATAATGCGTTTTTTGGATAAAAGAAAATCAGCAATAAGAGAATAAAAAATCTCGAACCCCTTGCGTACATAGGAGCGATGAGACCAAAGAAAAAGATTTTTAACAACTTGCATGGTGATGGTTGACCCACCTCGCCAGGGCCTTGTTTTATCCCTTAAAATGGTCATCAACACACTCCAATCTACCCCATAGTGACGGCAAAAATTCCCATCCTCAGACACAACGATCCCTGCAGGCCCTGCAAAAGAAACATCAGCAAGGGCAACCCATTCACGCTGATAAGAATCTCGTGTTAAAATATCACGCATCATCAAAGTAGAAACAGGGTGAACGAAAGTCAAACGATAGATTAGTAATAAGATAATCGGTAAAAACAGCAAACACAAAAGAGGATAAACAACGAAAGTACGCACTTTACAACACCACCGCTTTTGCGAATCATCTTGTCTTTTTTTCACAAAGCTCAAGACCATGAAAATAACCATTCCATTCTTTGTCTTCCTATCATAAAAAGAGTGATCTCACTTTACAAAAAATAAAGGAAGCAATCATGCATGAATTCACAACCCTTCTTGCAAAACATGCTGACGCTGTGAAACAAAGGCTGAACATGCTTTTAAACAATCACGTGCAAAAGGGTGAAATTGCTCGCCCCGAGCTCTTACTGCAAGCCATGCGTTATGGTGTTTTGAATGGTGGCAAATGCTTGCGTCCTTTTTTTGTTATCCAAAGTGCTGCACTTTTTGATGTTCCCTCCGAACATGCGCTTGATGTCGGCGTAGCGTTAGAATGCATCCATTGTTATTCGCTCATTCATGATGACCTTCCTGCTATGGATAACGATATTTTACGACGTGGTAAACCTACTGTTCATAAAGCTTTTGACGAAGCCACAGCAATTCTTGCAGGCAATGCCCTACTTACTTTTGCGTTTGAAATTATTGCACACAAAGCCTGTGCCCTGCTCCCTCAAACCAGACTGAACCTCATTACAGCTCTGGCACAAGCCGCAGGACTTGGCGGCATGATTGGCGGTCAGATCCTTGACCTTGAAGCAGAAAAAAAACCGAGAGACCGCACAGAAATCCTCACTTTGCAACGTATGAAAACAGCCGCATTGATAAGTTTTTCTTGCCAAGCCGGCGCCATAATGGGCGGTGCTTCCGCACCCATAACCCAACAATTCGCCAATTTTGGTACACAAATTGGCCTCGCATTTCAATTAACAGATGATCTTCTCGATGTCACCAGCAGCACTGAAATTCTAGGAAAAACTGCTGGAAAAGATAAAGTTGCCAACAAAGCGACACTGGTTAATATTGATGGCATTGCAGAAACACAAAAAAAACGAGATACACTAATCCATGACGCTGTAAAGTTTCTTAACCCTTTTGGTGACAAAGCTTTCCCGCTGCGACAAGCCGCCTATTTTATTGCAACACGCAAACATTAAAGACTTTTAAAACCGTAAAGTTTCTTAACCCTTTTGGTAACAAAGCTCTTCCCCTGCAACAAACTGTCTATTTTAATTGCAACACACAAATATTTAAAAACTGTATCTGTTCATATACCATGCCGTACAAATAGGTAAAGAATAGAATAATGGAAATACAAGAACCAACACACCTAAAGGGTTATCAAGCATCCTATCAAAGCAATCTTGCACACTAAAAAAATGTGCGACCAAAACTAACATACCAAAATGGTGATAAGAGCTAACACGTTAAAGCAATCTTCTATCTTCTGATTGAGCTCTTCTTAAGCCCTTTTGTATTCATGCTGTCCAAAGCGAGTATGGATATAATTACTCAAAATCTCTTCAAATTCTTCTGCAATATGGTGACCACGCAACACCTTTACCTTTTTTCCTTCAATAAATACAGGGGCTGCTGGCAACTCTCCTGTTCCAGGTAAGGAAATACCAATATCAGCATGTTTTGATTCCCCAGGTCCATTGACGATACAGCCCATAACAGCCACTTTTAAGCATTCAATCCCAGGGTATTTTTCACGCCAAATTGGCATATTTTTACGTAAATCAGCTTCGATTCTTTGCGCCAATGTTTGAAAAACCGTCGAGGTTGTCCGCCCGCATCCAGGGCATGCCGCAACCACAGGCATAAACTGCCGAAATCCCATCACTTGCAAAAGCTCTTGGCATACTTTGACTTCTCGAGTACGATCTCCCCCTGGTTCAGGGGTTAGCGAAATGCGAATCGTATCTCCAATTCCCTGCTGTAATAGAATTCCCAAAGCCACAGAAGAAGCAACTACTCCCTTGGTTCCCATACCTGCTTCCGTTAATCCAACATGAAGGGCATGGTCAGAACGCTTCGCTAAGAGAGTGTATACAGCAATGAGATCTTGCACATCGCTTACTTTTGCTGACAGAATAATCTTATCCCGTCTCAAACCCATCTTTTCAGCAGCAAAAGCTGAATGAAGCGCAGACTGAATCACAGCTTCCCGCATGACTTCTGCCGTTGATAAAGGCTTTTCTTGTTGTGCATTTTCATCCATAAGCTGCGTCAACAACGCTTCATCTAAAGATCCCCAATTCACCCCAATGCGTATGGGTTTATTATACTGGCAAGCAATCTCAATAATCTGACTAAATTGCTGATCCTTTTTGGTACCAAAACCGACATTGCCAGGATTAATCCGATATTTTGCCAGCGCTTGCGCACATGCAGGATGCTGAACCAAAAGCTTATGCCCAATATAATGAAAATCTCCCACCAAAGGAACAAAAATGCCCAATCGTTCTAACCTCTCCCGTATTTTAGGAACAGCGGCGGCGGCTTCATCACGGTCAACAGTTATCCGCACCAATTGCGACCCTGCACGCCAGAGTGCACTGACTTGCATCACCGTGGCATCAATATCAGCCGTGTCCGTATTGGTCATAGATTGAACAACAATTGGATGATCACCGCCAACCCCTACATCCCCAACCATCACCGCAACAGACCGGCGACGTTCTGAAAGCTTCGATAAATAATAGGCCGTGCTCATTAGCTCCTCATCGCTCCCAAACTCTAATCCTCATGACTCCTTCACATTATTTTTATGGCAATTCTTATAACCCCATTTTTATAACTATCTCTCACGGCAATAGCTATCATGTCTATTTCAAAAATAGATTGGAGTGATCACTCATTATTTATGACCTTCACGCAACAGCCTCAATTAGGAACAAGTAAAGCTACACACCTATTTTATTTATACCCTTGATGCAAGAAGACAAAAATTAAAAATGCACCGTACATTTAAACAATAAGCACACAGAAATTAACCATTGGTATTCTCACAACAACAACGATTTTTTATAACATATCTAACTGTTTAAAACACAGCAATAAAGAACCATCCTTCTCTTGGAATAGAAAAGAGAAAAGACCATAAGAAAAGCCTTAAAGGGGGATAAAACTCAAGCATACGTGATCGATCATCACATATCTTGGTGTCTTGATAAATCAACTTTTGATATGGATAGACAAAATAGGTTAACCCTTCATGGATCAACTCCTTAATATGAATCAACAGGGACAGAGGATCATTCTTCTAGAGACGTGGCTTGCGCGGCAGTATCAACATAGGTCACCACAGACATCCCAGGGATAAGCCGATCAATTCTCGATTGCTCCGGATCCAAAGCAATGCGAACAGAAACACGCTGAGCAACTTTGATGAAATTGCCAATCGCCTTATCTGTTTTTAAGAATGAAAATTCCGAACCCGTTGCAGGAGCAAAACTCACCACACGACCCGTTAATTTTTGATTATTTAACGCATCAACAGAAAAAACAACAGGTTGCCCAACACGCATACGAGACAATTGTGTTTCCTTATAGTGAGCAAGAATCCAAATATCATCAGAAATGACAATGACCAACTGCGTCCCCGGCATAACATATTGCCCCACCTTTACACCAACCAACCCAATATAACCCGTGTCAGGAGAGATAATTTTCGTATGAGAAAGATTAAGCTCTGCTAATTCAACTCCAGCGCGTGCTCCCATAATATCAAATTGCAAACTTTGCTGTTCAAGATCGAGTTGTTTTTGCAATTGATATTTCATTTCAAGTGTCGCCAACGATTGTGAAAGAGAAGGGACTGTATGAAACGGTTTGTTAGTGTCTAATACTTGAGACTTAGAAGCCAATACCTCTTGAAGATGAGCAAGCTCAGCTTCTGCTATCTTAATTTCCTCTTGTAGAGCTTCAACCTTTAATAGAATATGTGCAAGTTTTGTATTTTTTGAATCAAGGTTTGCCTTTGCTCGAACTAACTGTTGCTGAAAAACAGCATCATCCAATTCAAACAAAACTTGTCCCCTTTCAACCCTTTGATAATCTTGCACATGAATACGTGCAATTACTCCAGAGATCTGCGAACTAATCGGTGTCACATTTCCCTTAATTGCAGCATTATTCGTGACCTGAATTGCACTTACAAATGGCGGAAGTTGCCAAGCCCATAAAATCAGTAGAATCCCAACAATACCTGATATAAATGCGACACTTGTCGACTTTGACCGTAATGCCCGGATCATCTTTGTTTACTTTTCTTCACGGATATTATTATCTTGCTTTTTGGATTTTCCTCCAAAGTGCAAAAAAGCGTGATCTATAAAATATTTTGACAATGAAAATAACCAATACAATAGTTGCAATATAAAAATAAAGCCGAAAAACATCATCATAAGCCAAAATATTGGCTGTCAATTTAAGATGCTCAATCAAACTAGATACGCTTTGTATATCACCCATGCTCAGAATACTATTATCAATCTCATTGGCAATAAGCGGATCCGTTATCATAATATTCTGCGTTAAGAATTCAAAATGCTTATGAGCAAAAAGAAATTGCAGACTACCGAAAAAGGCTGCACTCATCAGTCCACCTGTTACCTGTGTTAGCAAGAAAACAGCAATAAAACTCAAAACATAACGAGGACCCCGTGCATTCGCTGTCACAAACCCATTAAAAAGAGCAGGTGGCAAAAAGAGAGCATAGCCAAAACCTATCAGCCCTTGACTCACCATCATATCAACTGGACGAGTTAATTCATTCACATAACTGTCTAAATAAGACCCAAGTGCCAAACAGCTTACAGACACAAGATAAAAATAATCTTCGCGCCCTGCACGTAAAAAAAAGACACAGACCGCTCCTCCTAAAAGAGTTCCGATAGTGATAGCGACATACATAGGCGCCATATCATGATTTAACAAACCAAAAAGACTAAAAAAATCTGCTGCTAAAGTGGATTGTTCTAATAAAAAAATTCGAAAAACCAATAACACCAAAACAACCTGCAGCATTTCCTTACTGACAAGCCAGCGTAAATCAATCAATGGATTGTCTCGATTAAGCTCAAGTATAACTGCAATACTTAAAAATAAAACGGCAAGCGCTAACCCCCAACCGATCCAAGGTGTCTCATACCACCAGTAAAGCTTGCCAACCGACATAACGATAGCATTTAAACCAAGTCCAAACGCAATCAAACCATAACTCACCCAATCAAGCTTGGTAATTACTTTGCTGCGCGCAACAGGTGCAAGTGGAAGAAAATAGATACACCCCAAGCTGATTAAGACAAGCCCCATTTCCATAGCGGAAAGACCAGAAAATCCACCATTTTCTATCAAATGAGGAGAAATTAAACGCGACAAAGGAACCGCTAAAGCTGCATTCATATAATTTAAACTCAAACCAATCGTGAATTTTTTCTCGGGAACAAAGACCTCCATCATATAGATAAATGCCAATGAGGCCATAGGAGCAGCGGCAATTCCAGAAAAAAAGCGAATGATAAGCGCTGAACGCAGATCCGTGACCAATAATTGCAAAGCACAAACCAGAACAAATCCCAAGATCGATAACTCAGCAAAAGCCCGCAACCCAAACTGATAACGGATTTTCACCAACATAATCGTCACACTGACATTAGGTGCCATATAAACAGCGACCAACCATGTCATCTCAGGCAATGTTGCGTGAAAATCGCCAGCAAGCTGACCAATGTTGGACTGAATCATATTCGCCCCAAGGCCACAGGCCCATTGCAAAATAAAAGAGGCAAAAATATACACAAAGCATTTAGGCAAAGGCTCAGCAAAAACAGCACCAAAACCCAAAGAAGACTTAGCTCCCTCAGATACAACCGCGCTCCCCTTGCCGTGCATATCTGTTCTTCCTATCAATATCTGTTATGCACTTGTTGATACACCACAAACTCTTGTTAATTGATGTAAAAAATCTTCCGCTGTGTGGCCAGTTCTCTCACCCAAAGCATTTTCTAATGTTGCCCGAACATTCATAATATGTTGTTCAAGCTCTTCAAAAGCAAAATGATCAACAGCAAGAACCGATTCAGCCAAAAGAGAACAGCGTGAAAGCGTAATTTCAACCACCCCTCCGCCAACAGCAAATAACCATTCCCGAGAAGAAGATACAACACGAACACTTCCCGGGATAAGACTTGCCACTAAAGGTGCGTGATTTGCCATAACTGTTAGATATCCTGAAGCCGAAGGCAGAACAACCGACACAATTTTTTCTGAAAAAACAAGTTTTTCAGGCGAAACAAGTTCGAATAAAAAATGCTCTGCTCTTTTATCTTCCACAGGAACCTCTTGTTCTCTTTACATAAACATTCACTACAAAGCCCTTCTTACGAAGACGCTTCTGCCATTAAACGTTTTCCTTTTTCAATGGCTTCATCGATGGAACCAACCATATAAAAAGCAGCTTCTGGTAAATAATCATAGTCACCTGCACACAAACCTTTAAAGCCTTTGATGGTATCTTCTAAGGATACAAGCTTTCCAGGTGAACCCGTAAAGGCCTCAGCTACATGAAACGGCTGTGAAAGAAAACGTTCAATTCTACGCGCCCGTCCAACCAGCAATTTATCTTCTTCTGACAATTCATCCATACCAAGAATAGCAATAATATCCTGCAAAGCTTTATAACGCTGCAAAATCGTTTGAACCTGACATGCAACTGCATAATGTTCTTCACCAACCACTAATGGATCCAACATGCGCGAAAAAGAATCAAGCGGGTCAACAGCAGGGTAAATCCCCTTTTCCGCAATGGAACGAGAAAGAACTGTTGTCGCATCTAAGTGTGCAAATGATGTTGCAGGTGCAGGATCGGTTAAATCATCAGCGGGAACGTAAATTGCTTGAACAGACGTAATAGACCCTGTTTTGGTACTGGTAATACGCTCTTGCAAAGCACCCATATCTGTTGCTAAAGTTGGCTGATATCCTACAGCTGAAGGAATACGCCCTAAAAGAGCGGAAACTTCTGAACCTGCTTGTGTAAAACGGAAAATATTATCCACAAAGAAAAGCACATCTTGGCCTTCATCACGGAAATTTTCTGCAATGGTCAAACCAGAAAGAGCAACACGTGCACGCGCCCCTGGTGGCTCATTCATTTGTCCATAAACAAGCGCACATTTGGACCCCTTGGTTGAACCATCATTTTCTTTCGGGTTTACATTCACACGGCTTTCGATCATTTCATAATAAAGATCATTGCCTTCTCGTGTTCTTTCTCCCACACCAGCAAAGACTGAATAGCCACCATGAGCTTTTGCAATATTGTTGATCAATTCCATAATCAAAACAGTCTTACCAACACCAGCCCCACCAAAGAGACCAACCTTACCCCCTTTCGAGTAAGGCGCTAACAGGTCAACAACTTTAATACCGGTAACAAGAATTTCTGATTCGGTTGATTGCTCAATATATTCAGGAGCTTTCTGGTGAATGGAGCGTGTTTTCGTCGTCACTATAGGACCTACCTCATCAACAGGCTCACCAATCACATTCATAATACGGCCAAGCGTTGCTTCCCCAACTGGCACACAAATCTGCGTTCCTGTATCAAATACCTTTTGGCCGCGCACAAGACCATCCGTTGTATCCATAGCAATGGTGCGCACTGTATTTTCACCTAAATGCTGCGCAACTTCTAAAATCAACCGATTGCCCAAACGATCTGTTTCTAATGCGTTGAGAATATTAGGCAACTCTCCTTCAAATTGCACATCAACAATAGCACCAATTACCTGCTTAATTTCACCAACCGCTCCTTTACCCCCTTTTTGAGTAAAAGAAGAATCCGTGCGACTAAGAGAATTCTTCACGCTTTGAGAAACCTTTGCGCTTTCTGCAGGCTTCGAAACCGTTGTCTTTGCGCCCAAACGAGCAGCTGGTTTCTTTGCTTCAACTTTCGATGCCTCTTTTTTCGACGTCGCTTCTTTTGCCATCAATCCTTACCTTCTAATATTTAAAGCGCTTCAGCACCTGCAATAATTTCAATCAATTCTGTGGTAATCTGCGCCTGACGCTGACGATTATAGGTCACTGTCAACTTGTTAATCATTTCACCCGCGTTGCGCGATGCATTATCCATAGCACTCATTTTTGCTCCCATTTCACCAGCAACATTTTCAAGTAATGCCTGAAAAATCTGTACAGAAATATGACGTGGAATAAGATCATTTAAAAGAGAAGCTACATCAGACTCATATTCATAAACAGCCGATTGCGAAGCCTCACAATTTTCTAGTTGATCAGCAAAACCTTGTCCTTCATCAGTAGAGCTTTGCCCTGCTGGAATTAAACTCAAAGCCATTGGACGCTGAGTAATCACTGAAACAAATCGAGAATAAAAAAGCGTACAGACATCAAAAGCACCCTCATCAAATAAATCAATAAGCTGCTTGCTGATTTTTGCTGCCTCAGCAAAACCAATTTTCTTTACAGACCGCAAATCAACATGATCAATCATCAAGGATTTAAAATCACGCAGTAAAATATCTGCTCCCTTTTTGCCTACAGTTAAAATTTTAACCGTTTTACCTACAGCATGAAGCTTGTGAATATGCTCACGCGCGAGACGTGCAATTTGCGTATTAAAAGCTCCACACAAACCACGCTCAGCCGTACAAACCACCAAAAGATGCACATGGTCATTCCCTGTACCACGCATTAACAGTGGAGCATCAACAAGGTCTACATCTTTAGAGATATTGGTGACAATAGCATCCATACGCCGCGTATAAGAACGCCCTGCCTCCACCGCCTCTTGCGCACGGTGCAACTTTGCTGCTGCAACCATTTGCATGGCTTTGGTAATTTTTTGTGTTGCCTTAACCGAGGCGATACGGTCTCTTAGATCCTTCAGCGACGCCATTCAAGCATTCCACCAATTAAGAAAAATTCTTTGCATAACGATCAAGGATCGCTACCAACTTACCCTTAAGCTCATCTGTGATTTGCTTCTGATTAGCAATCGCATTCAACAGCTCTTGATGGTCACTGCGTAAAAGAGCCAAAAGGCCGCGCTCAAATCGACCAACATCAGAAACTGCCAACGCATCAAGATACCCATTCACACCAGCAAAAATAGTAACAACCTGTTCTTCTGTTTTCAAAGGCGAAAATTGCGGTTGCTTTAACAACTCTGTCAAACGTGCACCACGATTTAAAAGACGCTGAGTTGAAGCATCCAAATCTGAACCAAATTGAGCAAAAGCAGCCATTTCTCGATATTGTGCTAACTCACCCTTAATCGACCCTGCAACCTGTTTCATCGCTTTAATCTGCGCAGCAGAACCAACACGTGACACAGATAAACCAACATTCACAGCAGGGCGAATTCCCTGATAAAATAAATTGGTTTCTAAGAAGATCTGACCATCCGTAATCGAAATCACATTCGTAGGAATATAAGCAGAAACATCATTGGCTTGTGTTTCAATCACTGGTAGCGCAGTCAAAGACCCAGAGCCATTATCAGCATTTAACTTTGCAGCCCGCTCTAAAAGACGAGAATGCAGGTAGAACACATCCCCTGGATAAGCTTCACGACCAGGCGGTCGACGCAGCAAAAGAGACATTTGACGATAAGCCACCGCCTGTTTTGAAAGGTCATCATAACCAATCAAAGCATGCTGACCATTATCACGGAAATATTCTCCCATAGCACACCCAGCAAGAGGGGCAATAAACTGCATCGGAGCAGGATCAGAAGCTGTCGCCGCAACAATAATTGAATAATCTAAAGCGCCACGCTCTTCTAAAACTTTAACAAATTGTGCCACCGTTGAACGTTTTTGACCAATAGCAACATAAATACAATAGACTTTATCTTGATCGCTTCCAGCTTCATTTTCATGAAAAGGCTTTTGGTTCAAAAATGTATCAAGCAAAATGGCTGTTTTTCCCGTTTGACGGTCACCAATCACCAACTCACGCTGACCACGCCCAATAGGAATAAGAGCATCAATAGCTTTTAAACCTGTTGACATTGGCTCATACACAGATTGACGTGGAATAATACCAGGCGCCTTCACATCAACACGGCGACGATTTTTTGCATTTAATGGCCCCTTGCCATCAATGGGATTTCCCAATGCGTCAACAACACGCCCAAGCAATTCAGGACCAACGGGAACATCAACAATGGATCCAAGCCGTTTAACAGTATCCCCTTCGCGGATATCACGGTCTGATCCAAAAATCACAACCCCAACATTATCCATTTCCAAATTCAGTGCCATACCCTGAACACCGTTAGAGAAAGAAACCATTTCACCCGCTTGAACATTATCCAAACCATAAACGCGGGCGATACCATCCCCCACAGATAAAACCCAACCAATCTCTGAAAATTCAGCCTCTTGATCAAAGTTCTTGATTTTCTCTTTTAGGATTTTTGAAATTTCAGACGGTCTAATGTCCATCAGCTAACCTCTTTTTTCAATGCAAGCTTAAGGGAAGATAATTGCGCCGCAAGGGACGTATCAATCTGATACAATCCTAAACGAACGATAAGTCCACCGAGAATCGTTGGATCAACAGATAAGTGAAGCATAACTTTTCCTCCAATAACACTTTCTAAAGCCACGCATAATTCCTTTTTTTGGTCAGCATCCAATGGATGCGCAGAAATAACCTGCACCGACACCTCTCCACGAGAAAGGGCAACACGACGCTGAAAAGCTTGTAAAATACCAGATAAAGCGGAAAGCCGACGGTTAGCAGCAACAACACATAAAAAATTACGAAGTATCTGCCCTGTCTTTTTATGAGCCAACCCAAGATTTTCACAAACAGCACAAACCGCTTTAACTTGCTCTTTTACTGAGAAAAATGGGCTCTTCACCAAGTGTTTTAAGGCTTTATCTTGCTCTAAAATAACTTGAAAAGACGCTAATGCTTTTTCCACATCTCCAATATAGCCTTCTTTCTGAACTAAATCAAACAATGCGTGTGCATAGCGCTGATTCATCAACGAAAGTGGTGGAAGAGAAAATGAATTAGACACGAAATCTCGCCTCTTTCCCTTAAGAAGCTCCCTGAGCTTGACCAAATGAAATGGACCACAGATTCCAGACTTCAAGAACTTTTTCTTAAAATTCAGAATAAAAAGACTTTTTTGTCTCTAGCATAGACATAACTGACTCGCAATAATGCTTTTGAAAGTTTTAGACAAATAATCGCAAATTCTTTTAAATTCTTCTTCAGATCCTCCCTCACAACCCTTTTCAATATCATAAATATTGGGAAATTTGTATATTGATGATTATTGATCCCTAAAATCTTCAAATGATGAAACAGACACACAGCGTTTTTGCAGTCCTATTTTGATCTCATCAGACAAATTATCCAATTTTCCTGTATCCCCTGTGTGAAACGTATCAAAAACTGTAGCAGTAATCTCTGCTCCCACCTTAGACAATAACAAATCCACCTTAAAAGTTTCATCCATTAAAAGAGCTTGTACAACATCTGCGGAAAGATCAAGCCTATGAATCCTTTCCATCAAATCACGATGGGCACGTAAATGCTGTAAAATTTGTGTAGTTAACGGCCCAACTATCTGTGTGCCACGCAGACTTAATGCTCTGCTAAAAATCATCACATCTTGTGCAAGTTTATCATCATGAAAAACTGCATAATCATAAATGACTTGTCGCGCATACAGCACTGGAAAACCACACAGAGATTGCATTGTTTCTTGCGGAGCAGCAATCATAGGCTGAAAAATTTTCTCTGTTTTGCGCATTAATTGATAGATAAAAGCAAAAACGGTCGTATCAATGCTGTGCATTTCCTTTGTTTCATCATGTTTAATGATATCTGCAACCGATGCGTATGCTCTTGCGCCTAAAAGCCAAGCAACGCTCAAAATAAAATAAATAATGATTTTCTTCACAAACCACCCCCCGCAAAATATCCTATCTGCAAATACGCTTTATCCAAGACAGTATCTTTTATTCTCACAGAGCCTTTTATTTAAAAAACTTTTATTTTAACTCACAAAGAAACGCGTATTTTATGTTTTTTCATAAAAAACTTTGTGGATCAATATCAATTTGCACCCGAACTGAACTTGGCCTCTTGGTAGCTCGCACTAGCATGGCTCGGATAAACCCTTGCACATCAAAAGAACGCTTCCCATGCAAAAGAAGCCGAAAACGATATTGTCCACGCACAAGGGCCAACGGGGCTTCTGCTGGCCCCATTAAAGATGCCCCCAAGGAAGCATCGTGCACAGCAGGGGCCGCCTGGCGTAAGACACGCGCATAATTTTCTGCTGCTTGGCGATTTTTTGACGACACAATCAAAGAAGCAAATCGCCCATAAGGGGGCAAATGATGCTGCTCTCGCATTGCAAGCTCACGCGTGTAAAAATCCTCACGCTGTTGTGAAAGCAAAGCTTTCATCACTGGGTGGTCCGGTTGATAAGTTTGCAACAATCCCAAACTTTCTAAGCCCATACGCCCTGCACGCCCCGTTACCTGAGACAAAAGCTGAAACGTACGCTCCCCTGCGCGCAAATCACCATTGGCAAGCCCTAGATCAGCATCAACCACCCCAACGAGAGAGAGCCCTGGGAAATGATGCCCTTTAGACACTAATTGCGTCCCAATAATAATATCAACATCCCTGTTAGCAATAGCTTCCAACTCACTTCGTAACTGGCTAATCCCACCTTTTAAATCTGTCGACAAAATCAGCAGCCGCGCCTGTGGAAACAACCCTTGTGTCTCCTCAGCAATTCTCTCCACCCCAGGTCCGCACGCTACCAAATGATCAAGAGTTCCACACTCATGACAGGCCTCAGGAATAGGTTGATGATAGCCACAGTGATGACATTTTAAGCGCCCTTGCAACCGGTGCTCGACTAGCCAGCTTGAACACTCCGTACAATGAAAACGATACCCACAAATCCGGCATAATGTTAAAGGAGCATAACCACGCCGGTTGAGAAAAAGGAGAGCCTGCTCTCTTTTTTCAAGAGTTTGTCTAAGCGCATACTCAAGAGCGGAAGAAATAAAACGCCCCTTTTCCACTCCCCCTTGACGCATATCAACCACCCGCAGTTGCGGTAATGCTGCCGCCCGAAAACGCGATGGCAAATGCACCCGTTGATAGCGCCCCCACAAAACATTGACCTGGCTTTCAATTGAAGGTGTTGCTGAAGACAAAATAACAGGACATGGCTCAAAAGAGCCACGTGCAACCGCCATATCACGAGCATGATAAAAAATCCGCTCTTCCTGTTTATAAGCGCTATCATGCTCTTCATCAACGACAATTAATCCCAGATCTGAGAATGGTAAAAAAAGCGCCGAACGGGCCCCAGCAACAACACGGATTTTCCCTTCTGCAACCTGACGCCACACACGTTCACGATGACGCTGGGCTAAATCTGAATGCCACTCAGCCACTGCCGTACCAAAACGCGCGTAAAACCGATCTAAAAATTGTTGTGTTAAAGCAATTTCTGGCAGCAAAATTAAAATTTGCTTACCGCCCTTCAACGCTTGCGCCACAGCTTCAAAATAAACTTCTGTTTTCCCTGACCCCGTCACCCCATCTAGCAAAAATACCTGAAATTTTGCTAACAATACCCCTTGTTGCAAAAAATCAGCTGCTGATTTTTGCGCATCTTCCAAAACGGGTGAGCAATAATTAGGGTCAGGCGTTGCCACAAGGGGAGAGACCGGTATCGGTGCTTCTTCAAAAACACCAAGTTCCTTTAACCCCTCAACCACCGAAACAGAGGCCCCTGCTGCATGCGCAAGACCAGAACGTGTCCACACCATTCCCTTGCGTGCCAATTCTAAAACACGCGATCGTGCTGGTGTTAAGCGATGCACCTCTCCACCACAATAACGCAACCCCATCATTGGCTCTTCGCGCTCTAACGCTGCCGGGACACGTAAAACCAACCGCGCGGCAAGACCAAAAGGTGTCATCGTATAGTCGCTGACAAAACGCAGAAAAGCGATCATTTCAGCCTTTAAGGGTGGACAATCAAAAACACACTCAATAAAGCGCAATTTATCTGGGAAAACAGAACACCCCTCCTGTTCATTTTCACAAGTCTGCTCATCAAGCGAAACGACAAAACCACAAAGAGTCCGCCCCGCAACAGGAACCCGAACAAAAGAACCAACCTCTACCGTCAGAGAAGACGGCACCCTATAATGATACGCGTGAGGCACAGGAAGTGGCACCAAAACCGAAACACTCTTTATTTCTGGTCCGTTTGATTTCACCTTTTGTTCCTGCATTTTGTTATAGCTTATCTTTTCACTCAGTTTAGTCTTACATATGCACCTTATCTGATCTCAGGACTCTTTAGTTTTCAACATACTTGCTAATCCTGATCAGATCCTCAAAAGATGCCCCCAATAATGATAAGCGTGCAATATAAGAAGCGAAAGCAAAATACTCTTTAATCTTTGGTAGACCATCTGCTTTCACCCTTTCTTATTTTCTTTCAATTTACAAAGAAAAAATCAGCTTAAAATTATTCATAATCCTGAACAAGGCTGCCTTTTGGGCTACTCTTATGCGACTTTTCACCCCTTAAACTACTCTTGGGGCCTCCCTTTAAGCAATCCTACGTGATCCTTGAGAAATTTTTGAGTGATCCTGGATAACAGGCTTTTCCCTACACTTGCTTTTAAATCAATTTCATAGACTTTTCCGCATATCTATTATCGACTCATCCCTTGTTTTTTCGTGCAACAATAGCGCATAATGTAAATAAGGTGAATCATTAGAAACTTTTAGTATAAAAGCTTTTCATAACAGAGGAGATCGGAAATGAAATTTTTTGTGGATAGCGCCAATTGCGAAGATATCCAAGAATTACAAAATTTAGGTCTGGTCGATGGTGTCACCACCAATCCTTCTCTTATCCTGCAATCTGGGCGCAATATTCTCGAGGTTATACAAGAAATTTGCTCCCTGGTCGAAGGGCCTGTTTCTGCTGAAGTTGCAGCAACCGACTTTGACACCATGATGAAAGAAGCTGCGGTTTTAGCAAAAATTGCTAATAATATTTGCATCAAACTGCCCATAACGCTCGATGGTTTAAAAGCGTGTAAAGCCCTTAGCGAACAAGAGTTTAAAACAAATCTCACCTTATGTTTTTCTGCTACTCAAGCTTTGCTTGCGGCTAAAGCAGGGGCAACATTTGTTTCCCCCTTTATTGGTAGAATTGATGATTGTGGCACAAATGGCATAGACCTGCTTCATGAAATTCGTACTATTTATGATACTTATGGATTTGCAACACAAATTTTAGCTGCTTCTATTCGCACAACAACCCATGTGAAAGCAGCCGCTTTAAGTGGTGCAGATGTTGCAACCGTTCCTCCCAAAGTTTTAAAAAGCCTGGCTGTACACCCTTTAACCGATAAAGGCTTGCAAACATTCTTAACGGATTGGGCAAAAACGGGCCAAAAGATCGCTTAAAAAATACCCGCACGCTTTGTTACCACACCCTGCTCTCAAACTTGCCTTCCAAGCCCTGAGAACTCTATACACATAGTAGTCATTTTATAATACGGATTGATTAGAACCTACAAAAGTTAACACCCTTCTTTATCGATGCAACAAACAGATCAAAAGATCTTTAAGACGACTTTTCAAGCTTAGTTACTACGCTTTGTGCGTTTAACTCTTTGCCGCCAAATTCTTGAAAGCTCTAGTTGCACTCCCTTGAAACCCGACAAAGGTGAACCAATTCACAAAGGCGAACCCTATTCTGCACTGCTGCCAGAACACTAAGCTAAAAAGTCGCTTCACTCCCCTGTTAAAGACCCCATTAAAGTTTCGCCAGATCTTTTGCAAGCCTCATAAAAATTTGTTCCGCTAATTCTGTAGCGACACGTTTTTCAGCATCTTTTTCAGCCTGAAGTGTCGCATATTCCTGATGAGGTCGATCAAATGATGCACGCATGGTTCCTTTCCCTTGCGCAATCACATTATCCTTCATATCTTTTAACGAATAAGAGGCCCTGCTGACCACTGTCCCGACAGAAAAACGCCACGTTCTTCCCGTTCTAGGATCACTCTCTACCGGCAAAGATGTGTGCGTCATTACAGATGTGTGTAAAGATAATTGATACTTTGGCGTAGCAGGCTTTTCCCCACCCCCATGCATCAAAAAAAGCAAGTGATTACGCACCATTTGGTTAAAACGATCAGAAGGCTCATCAACCACAATCATGGCCAGCTTTGCCGCAAGGCCAGAAGGAACTTCCTCTGCACGCCCTGCAAAACCAAAACCCATCGCTGTCAACGATTGCGGGGCTTGGCGATAAAGCGGTTCAATTGTGCAGCCACAAAGCAGTGCCAACATAAAAGTGCAAACAACGCATGACAACCGATTAAAGAACAACATTAACAATCCTTTTTGGAACAATAATCATTTTCTTCACCGATTTTCCTGCCAACTGTGCTTGTACGAAAGAAAGAGCCAAAACGGCTTGTTCAATCTCTGCTTGATCTGCTGTCGCAAGAACTGTGACATCACCACGTTTTTTACCATTGATCTGCACCGGCAAAGTGACAAAATCTTCAACAGTTAAAGCTTTATCATAAACAGGCCATGCACACTCAGACATGAGTGTTTTTCCCCCTAAAGCCGCGTGACATTCTTCAGCCAAATGCGGCATCATCGGTGCAATCATAGCACAGAAAAAATCCATCGCTTGACGCAGAGCAGCCTTCATCTCATCATCAAGATCGGCCACCGTATTTAATAAAGGGGCCATGATATTCAAAAATTCATATAAACGTGCAACAGCCCGGTTAAAGGCCAGCTTTTCTAAATCATCTTCCACAGCACAAAGCGTGCGATGTGCTGCTTTTGAAAGCTCCAAAGCTTCTCCCTGGTGCCCTGCACAAGGCTCAATGGTGCTTAAAATTGGTGCGCTCAACGCCACACAACGCCACACACGTTGGACAAAGCGGTGCGCCCCTTCAATCCCAGACTCTGACCAGATCACATCACGCTCAGGCGGAGAATCTGACAACATAAACCAACGCGCCGTATCAGCCCCGTAGGAAGAAATAATATCATCAGGATCAACTACATTTTTCTTTGATTTCGACATTTTTTCAATCGAACCAATTGTCACCTCGCTCTGATCCGTCAGCTTATAAGCACGGCGTTTGCCATCTTGTTCAACAATAGATACCTCATCTGGCGAAGCCCACCCCTGCGCATCGCGATAGGTTTCATGCACAACCATACCTTGGGTAAAGAGCCCTGTAAAAGGCTCATCCACATTGACATGACCAACCAATTTCATAGCCCGCATGAAAAAACGCGCATATAAAAGATGCAAAATTGCGTGCTCAATACCGCCAATATATTGTTGCACAGGCAGCCATTGCGCCGCTATGTCTGGATCGGTTGGCTCTTGTGCCCAAGGGGCAGTAAAACGGGCATAATACCAGGAAGAGTCAACAAATGTATCCATTGTATCTGTTTCGCGTTTTGCCGGCTGACCACAAGAAGGGCAGGTCACGGTTTGCCATGTTTCATGGCGTGCAAGGGGATTCCCAGGGCGATCAAAAGTCACATCTTCCGGCAAGACGACAGGTAAATCAGCACGCGGAACAGGCACTACCCCACAAGCCGCACAATGGATCATAGGAATGGGGCATCCCCAATAACGCTGCCGTGAAATACCCCAATCTCGTAATCGAAATTGTACTGTTTTTTGCCCTTGAGGTTGACCATTTAAAACCTGTTTTTCAAGGCGTTGTGCGACTACTTCAAAAGCATCTTTCGGCGTTAAACCATTCAAAAAGTCTGAATTGATCATCACGCCATCACCGGTATAGGCTGTGTCGAAAAGTGTAAAATCTTGCTCCTCAGCCTCTTTTGGTGCAACCACCACTTGCACAGGCAGATCATATTTGCGGGCAAAATCCAAATCACGTTGATCATGCGCTGGGCATCCAAAAATAGCCCCTGTACCATAATCCATTAAAACAAAATTCGCGATGTAAATAGGAAGACGCACTGCTGGATTTAACGGATGAACAGCCAAAATCTCTGTCTGAAATCCTTGCTTTTCGGCTGTTTCTAGGGCCTCTGTTGTGGTACTCCCGCACCGACACATTTCAATAAAAGCACGAAGCTCTTCATTCTTTTGCGCCAAGGCTTGTGCCACTGGATGATCAACGGAAAGGGCTAAAAAAGATGCACCGAATAAAGTATCCGGACGAGTCGAATAGCAGGTGATCTCGTCAAAACCCTCACACACATCATCACAGGGAAGTTGTGTTTTGTCTAAAGCCCAACGAATGTAGAGCCCTTGTGACTTGCCAATCCAATTTTTTTGCATAACGCGAACTTTGTCTGGCCATTCTGTCAAGTCGTCCAATTTTGCTAATAAATCTTCACTAAACTCTGTGATTTTGAAAAACCACTGGGTTAATTCTCGCTGTTCTACCAAAGCACCAGAGCGCCAACCCCGACCGTCGATAACTTGCTCGTTAGCCAAAACGGTTTGATCCACAGGATCCCAATTGACCTTAGCAACTTTGCGTACAACAAGCCCCTTTTGGTAAAGATCGAGAAAAATCATTTGCTGGCGGTGATAATAATCTACATCACAAGTGGCAAATTCACGCGACCAATCTATAGAAAGCCCCAATTTCTGTAATTGCTTACGCATAGCGGCAATATTCTGATAGGTCCATGCCTTTGGATGCACTTTATTTTGCATCGCTGCATTTTCAGCCGGCATACCAAACGCATCCCACCCCATCGGGTGTAGCACATTCATCCCCTTAGCACGCTTATAACGTGCCACGACATCTCCCATTGTATAATTACGCACATGCCCCATATGAATGCGGCCTGAAGGATAGGGAAACATTTCTAAAACATAATATTTTTCTCCCTCATCCTCATGAGAGGTTTGAAAAATCTTCTTTTCATCCCAAATCGCTTGCCATTTTTGTTCCTGTGCACGTGGATTATAGCGTTCGATCGTCATTTCTATTATACTCTTTACAAAATTAAACTAAAAAGTATTTTAATGCTTCCCATGGATTAACGTTATCGTCAACCTTTTCAATGAATATTTTACAAGCTTTATAGAGAGAATTGCCCTTATAAAACAATTCCCTTTATCAAAGGACTGCCTTTATAGAAACAATTCTCAGCCATTGAATAAAAAATGAAAACACGAGATCGCCATAAGCAAAATTCATGCGACATCCATTGCGTGGAAAAACATTTAACAAGAGACTGCTAAGAGCTGTAAAGACAAGCTAAATTCTTTAGACCTTGAAAAAAATTTAAAAGCACGAGACTATCATGAATGAAATGCATGAAACATCCATTGACGCGTGGAAAAATATTAAACAAGAAATCGCCAACAGCTGTAAAGAATATCAACGTTCTTTAGACAGTGTGGAGCTCATTGCTGTTTCAAAAACAGTACCTGCAAACAAGATTATTTCCCTTTTGCAAGCAGGCCAGTCTCGCTTTGCGGAAAATCGCGTACAAGAAGCAACAGAAAAATGGCCGCGTCTACGCCAACAATTTAACCCCATTGAACTGCATCTTATCGGCCCCCTACAATCCAATAAAACAGCAGAGGCTGTCAAAATTTTCGATGTTATTCAAACGGTTGATCGTGAAAAAATAGCCAAAAGCTTAAGCGAAGAAATGGACAAACAAAAGAAGCATCTCCTTTGCTATATTCAAGTTAATATTGGGTTAGAACCACAAAAAAGCGGCCTTTTCCCAGAAGATGTGGTTGATTTTGTTGCGCACTGCAAAAATCATTATGGGCTTGATATTGTTGGCCTGATGGCGATCCCCCCGATCCAAGATAACCCCGGACCTTATTTTGCCCTGTTAGCAAAATTAGCCAAAAAATCTGGTTTGACAAAACTCTCCATGGGCATGTCCAATGACTTTCAAACCGCTCTTCAATTTGGTTCAAATGTCTTGCGTATTGGATCAGCCTTGTTTGGGCAACGCCCTAGCTAAGGATTCTTCGTTTATCAGATCATCAAACATAAATTCATGAGATCATCTTTTAACATATGGAAATATCACGAAAACACTCCCTTAACAGATTACAATAAAATTTACCTTTTAAACCTCCCTAGCGTAGTCTACATTGCCTCAAGGAGGAAAAATTATGTCTGAAAGAATTTATCCAATACCCGTTGATATTGAAAAAAACGCCTTAATTGACCAGGATACTTATCAAAAATGGTATCAAAAAAGTATCGAGGATCCGATAAGTTTCTGGGAAAAGCACGGCCAACGCATTGAATGGTTTAAACCCTATACAAAAGTCAAAAACACATCTTTTGACGACACTGTTTCGATTAAATGGTATGAAGATGGCATAACCAATGTTGCCTATAATTGTATTGACCGTCATTTAAAGGATCGTGGTGATGAGATTGCCCTAATTTGGGAGAGTGACAATCCTTATTTTGATAAAAAAATAACCTATAATGAACTTTATGAACATGTCTGCCGTTTTGCGAACATTTTAAAAAACCATGGAGTTAAAAAAGGTGATAGAGTGAGCATCTATCTTCCCATGATCCCTGAAGCAGCCTATGCCATGCTCGCTTGTGCTCGCATTGGCGCTATTCATTCAGTTATTTTTGCTGGTTTCTCTCCTGAAGCAATAGCAGGGCGCCTTATTGATGGACAATCCACCTTTATCATTACCGCTGATCATGCTCTGCGTGGTGATAAAATGATTCCCTTAAAAGATAATGTGGATCGTGCCATTCATATCGCAGCACGCCAAAATGTGAATGTGACTCAAGTCATGGTGATACGGCGCACAAGCAAAATCATTCACTGGGTTAATGGACGTGATTTTTGGTATCATGAAGAAATGCCCCATGCTACACTCGATTGCCCACCAGAACACATGAATGCTGAAGATCCTCTCTTTATTCTTTATACCTCAGGATCAACAGGAAAACCAAAAGGTGTCTTGCATACGACAGGCGGCTATCTCGTCTATGCCTCGATGACCCATCAGTATGTTTTTGATTATCACCCTGGTGAAATTTACTGGTGTACCGCTGACATTGGGTGGATCACCGGTCACTCTTATCTAGTTTATGGGCCTTTATGTAACGGTGCTACCACGTTAATGTTTGAAGGCTCCCCCACCTTTCCTGATGAAGGAAGATTTTGGGAAATCGTGGATAAGCATAAAGTCAATATATTCTACACGGCACCAACGGCTATCCGTGCTTTAATGGGTGCAGGGGATTCTTTTGTCAAACGCTCTCAAAGAACATCGTTACGTCTTTTGGGGACAGTGGGAGAACCCATTAATCCGGAAGCATGGAAATGGTTCTACCACACAGTTGGCGACAGCCGCTGCCCTATTCTTGACACATGGTGGCAAACAGAAACAGGGGGCCATATTATCACACCCTTGCCGGGTGCAACAAAACTCAAAGCAGGATCAGCTACACACCCCTTCTTTGGCGTTCAAGTTCAACTTGTTGATCTGCAAGGAAATGTCCTACAAGGAGAAGCAGAAGGCAATCTCTGTATCGTCGATTCATGGCCTGGCCAAATGCGCACCCTTTATAATAACCACCAACGCTTTGTTGAAACCTATTTCTCTACCTATAAAGGAAAATATTTTACAGGGGATGGGTGTAAGCGTGATAAAGATGGTTATTATTGGATTACAGGGCGTGTTGATGATATTCTCAATGTTTCTGGACACCGGTTAGGAACAGCTGAAATTGAATCAGCGCTCATTTCACACCCTGCTGTTTCAGAAGCAGCGGTTGTTGGATATCCTCACCCCATTAAAGGGCAGGGCATTTATAGCTTTGTAACCTTAATGGCCGGAACACAACCGAGTGTAACGTTACATCAAAATCTGATTCAGCATGTTAGGCAGGAAATTGGATCTATTGCAACATTGGATAAAATTCAATTTGCGCCTCACTTACCCAAAACACGATCGGGAAAAATCATGAGACGCATCTTACGCAAAATTGCTGCTAATGATTTTTATAATCTAGGCGATATTTCAACGCTTGCTGAACCACAAATTATTGATAACCTTATTGCCAATCGCCAAAATATAAAGGAAACCGCTTAACACATCAGCACGCTTAATTAAAATTAAGTATTTCCTCTCAACAATGTAAACAAAAGGAAAAGAGGGAAAAAATTCAAAACCGTGAAATGGAAATAATAAAAATGGTGAAAAAAATCAAAGAAACACCAACAATGTTTCAAGATAAAAAAATGAGGCCTCAAAGTGATTCGTTTTGAAAATGTTGGCCTGCGCTATGGAATGGGGCCTGAAGTTTTGCGTGATATGAGCTTTCACATTCCCCGTGGGTCCTTTCAGTTTCTGACGGGAGCCTCTGGAGCAGGCAAAACATCATTGATGCGCCTCATGTTTTTTGCCATCAAACCAACCCGCGGCCATATTGATTTATTTGGAAAAGACACAGCCCTCCTTAAAGAAAAAGAACTGCCTGCTTTGCGAAAACGCATTGGTGTTGTCTTTCAGGATTTTCATTTACTCAATCATCTGACTGCTTATGAAAATGTCTCTTTGCCTTTACGCATTAAAGGCCAAGAAGAAGCAACCTATCGCAGTGAAGTAGAAGATCTTTTAAAATGGGTTGGGCTTGGTCATCAGATCCATGTTTTACCCCCCGTTCTTTCAGGAGGTGAAAAACAAAGAGTTGCCATTGCGCGTGCGATCATTGATCAACCTGAAATCCTTTTAGCCGATGAACCAACAGGAAATGTTGATTTGCCTTTAGCAAAACGCCTCTTGCGTTTATTTATTGAATTAAACCGTTTCGGAACAGCTATCATCATTGCAACACATGATGTTTCCTTGATGGAACAAGTTGAAGCACGACGCATGATTCTCCATGAGGGACGGATGACTATTCATGAATAAATCTCTTCGCACTTTCGGTTTGCAAAAAGCAATTTTTAAACATGATAAGATAACAAAATCGCCAATCGTTCCTAACAGCAATATTTCTGGACAAGCTTTGGTTGCTGTTATTGCGATCATGACATTTCTTTCAAGTCTTACCTTAAACTGTGTTGATTTGGTGCAGCGTACAGCTCACAATTGGAGCAATCAAATCAGTCATGAAGCAACGATCCAAATACACCCTGTTGATACCATCGATATAGAACAAAATCTACGTGATGCCGTTCAATTGGTCAAAACATTTCATGGTGTACAAAATGCCATCATTATGGACCAAGCTGCTACTGAAAAATTGCTTGAACCTTGGTTTGGAACAGACTTAGCGCTTGATCAATTGCCCTTACCTCGGCTAATTATCGTCACACTGAACAAGGGTGAAAATATTGATTTTCACGCAATCAATGAAGCCATTAAAACAAAAATCCCAGGAGGTCAATTTAATGATCATCGTTCCTGGGTGCATCATTTTACAAAAATGGCACACACAACTGTTTTTATCGGTTTTGCACTTTTAACACTGGTCTTGGGTTCATTAATGCTCACGATTATCTTTGCAACACGCAATGCTCTTGCAGAAAATTCTCACATTATCCATGTCTTATATTTCATTGGTGCTGAACCCCACTTCATTGCGAAACAGTTTGACAGACATTTCTTTAAAACTGCATTGCGTGGTGCCTTTCATGGCGGCGTAGCAAGCTTAGTGCTCTTTCATATTTTTTCTTTTTGGACACATCACAATTTGGGGACAGCCGAAAGTGAGCAGATCACCGCTTTATTTGGCTATGTTTCTATCACCTTCACTACTTATGGGAAAATTTTTAGCCTTATTCTTGTTGTGTCTCTTCTCACCATGCTAACCAGCCGCATTACCATTTTAACACAACTAAAAAAAATCAACCAATCCGCAAATAGTTTATTTTAATGCCATGCTTCACAATATACGAAATCTCTCATCAATAACCGATACTCCTGCTGGTGCCATCATTGTTCTGATAGTAAGATTTTTTCATTCTAAAAAGATTCTCATCCTCAATATCCTCTAATATCCCATGGAAATTATGAAATTTTTTAAGCACTTTTTTCGTTATTGCCCACCAGCAGCTTTTTGTCTTTTAAGTCTCTTTCTTATCATGGGTACACATTTCGTTATTTTTTCTGAAAAAGTCGACAAACTTTATCCCCCTGTTTCATTATCCAAAGCTGATGCCATTATTGTTCTGACAGGTGGAGAGAGACGTATAGAAACAGGATTGCGTCTGCTGAAACAAGGCCTTGGTTCGCGACTCTTAATCAGCGGGGTTAACGCAACATTTCATCCCAACAGATTTGTCCAAAACATGCATGTTGACCCACAGCTTTTTGAATGTTGTGTTGACCTGGGCTACCAAGCAACCAATACGAAAAGCAATGCTGAAGAAAGTGCTGTTTGGATCAAAAAACACAATTACAAAACGCTCTATATCGTCACTCATGATTATCATATAGCACGCTCTCTGCTTGAACTGAGATATTTAATGCCTGATATAAATTTCATTGCTTACCCTATTAAGGAAAATGTTACCCAAGACAAGGTTAAACAACTCAATAAAATACGTATGTTGGCCTCTGAATATATAAAAAATATTGGCTTTCAAATCAGATCTGCTTTCCAATCTACACAGAACTAATCTTGCCAGAATTTTTCTTGCAAGACATTAAGAACTGACTCTTTTATACGCTCTTAAGAAGACTAAAAGTTGAACTTTTTCTTCACCTCCTATAAAGCTTGAATTTTTTCCTTCTATTATAACTAATAATCCTTTCCTTTGCTCTATTGAGGCAATGATTTGAAAAGCAAGAGAGCTCCCTGCTTTCCTTATTTGAGAAAATAAGCAAATTTGGTCATCAAGTTTGTGTCAGAAAGCCACGTAACTCTTCTTCTCTTAGACATTGATTTTTACAGATTTTAGTCAAAATTTCTTATTGGAATGCTTATACTCAATTATTACAATATTGTCGGCATCGCATATTACAATATCGGTATGCAATACGGGTTTATTCTTATCCATGTCACCACAAAAAGACTCCTAATGCTGTCCAATATATCCTATCCTTGCAACCCTATAATTTAAAACTCACCCGCCTGTTATCTTGTTTTAAATTGGCCGATTAATCACGTGCAAGAGCAACAATAGGATCAAGCTGAGAAGCCTTCCTCGCTGGGAAAAAACCAAAACATATTCCGATAAATGCTGAAAAAACAAAAGCTATAATGATGGAACTGGGCGTGTACATCAAATGGATAGGTGAATTAAAAAAGGTAAATAACCCACCAAGGGCAAGTCCTAAAGAGATTCCTATTCCCCCTCCGATAGCACAAACCAAAATAGCTTCGATTAAAAATTGATGCAAAATATCACTCTGACGTGCACCAACAGCCATACGTACACCAATCTCACTGATCCGCTCTGCAACAGTTACCAACATGATATTCATGACCCCAATCCCCCCAACGATTAATGAAATGGTTGCTATGGAGGTGATTAAAGCCGTAACAATTCTTGTCCCTGTCATAATTTGCTCAATAAATGATGCTGAATTTCTAATAAAAAAATCCTTCTGACCATGCCGTCCCGTTAAGAAACGTTCGACAGCTTCCTCCGCTAATTTTGTATCAACATGATCCGCAATCTTAAGCATTATAGCACGCACCTCTGTCGTTCCAAGAAAACGAGTTTGCAGAGCTGTATAAGGCATATAAATCTGTATTGTATTGGAAACTGAATGAGACTCTTGAGCCGGTTTCACAACACCAATAATCCGAGCTGGCACTTGCCCCACAAGGACTATTTTCCCAATAGGGCTTTCATCACTATGAGGAAATAGAAGCGCAATAGCTTCCTTTTCAATAACCAAATCAACAGCCCGATCATGAACACTTTGCCGATCAAATATCTGCCCTTCAACAAGTTTGAACCCTTGTGTCAGAAAAAACTGTTCTCTTACACCCATCACCATAGAATTGACTTCAATAGAACCATAATTAACCGTTGAATTTGCTGCAATTTGGGGTGTTACACCTGCAACATAGGGTAACTGAGACAATGCTTCTGCATCGGCCTCAACCAAACTAGTGATCTTTCCTGACTGCCTATCGGATATGTCTTTCCCCGGCATAATTGTTAATGTATTTGTCCCCATCCCTTTAAAAGTTTCAAGCAGCTGCTGTTGTGTCCCCGTTCCTAATGCAACCATTGCAACAACAGAAAAAATACCGATAATGACCCCAAGCATTGTTAAAAAAGTCCGCATCCGGTGTGCATTCATAGCTAACAACGCCATCATAAAAGCTTCACGAAAAAGATCGACAAAAAAATGCACAAAACCAAGCGGTTTATCAGTGTGCACAGAGTCTACTGCATTAAAAAACTGAACATCATCCGTTATTTTATCTTCTTCCTGTATCTTTTGAACTGATGACACATTATCAGCAATAATTTCCCCATCTCTAATCTCAATAATACGCTCTGCTCTTTCAGCCACACGCATATCATGAGTCACAATAATAATGGTGTGCCCCTCTTGATGAAGCTCACTCAAAATACGCAAAACTTCTTCACCACTCTGACTATCTAAGGCACCCGTTGGTTCATCAGCAAGAATAATGTCTGCATTATTCATCAAAGCACGGGCAATAGACACACGTTGTTGCTGCCCACCGGAAAGCTGATTTGGATAATGCTCCATCCGATCGCTCATGCCTAAGCGAGTTAACAAGCTTTGTACACGTATTTTTCTTGCCTCGGGGGCACATCGCGCATAAATCGCTGGCATTTCAACATTGCCAAGCGCTGTTAATGCGCCTAATAAATGGTAACGTTGAAAAATAAATCCAAAATGATTACGCCGCAAAGCCGACAATTCATCGACTGAAAGTGAAGCTATTTCTTTTCCAGAAACCCAATAACGGCCTGAAGTTGGTCGATCAAGACACCCCAAAATATTCATGAGCGTTGATTTTCCTGAACCAGAAGCGCCAACAATCGCCACCATTTCACCACGCTGAATGGTTAGATTGATGTTTTTCAATACCGGAACAGACGTTTCACCTGCTTGAAACTCACGCATTACATCCTCTAAAACAAGGACAGCATCCACACCTTCTGTTCTCATGCTTACATTTCTCTTTCAATCTGTAAGCGAGTAGATGCTGTTTGTAACCCGTCACGTGAACCGATAATCACTGTATCCCCCTCATCAAGCCCTGAAACAATTTCAGCCATAACTCTATTGTTAATGCCAACAACAACCTGTTTTTTTACTACCTTGTTTGCACCAACCAGAACCTGAACCCACGCTTTGCGCTCCTGTGTTTCATCATGCAAAGCATCACTTGGAACTAACAAAACATTCTTAGCACTATCTAAGATAATATGCATTTGAGCTGTCATATAGGTGCGTAAAAAATTATCCTCATTATTGACATGTATAAGTCCATTATAATAAACTGCTAGTGATGACAAAGAGCTAGAAGTTCCTATACCAGGATTAATACTCTCATCCATACGGATAGATTCTGGTGCTGGTTCTACTGTCTCTAACTTTCCTTCATAGCGGCGCTGTGAATTGCCTAAAACTTTGAAATACAAAGGTTGTCCAGCGCGAACTTTGAGAATATCCGCTTCTGAGATCTGCGCTTTAATTGTCATTTTAGACAAATCGCCTAAAATAACAATTGTTGGTGCTGACTGAGAGGCATTAATATTTTGCCCTTCTTCAACAACGGTTGCTAACACTGTTCCTTTTGCAGGTGCCGTTACCCGCGTATAACTTAAATTGACCTCTGCGCTATCCACATCTATGCGTGCTTGCGCAACCTGTTCTTGTAATTGAGCAACTTGAGCTTCACGTATCTTCACTTGCACAACAGCATCATCAAAATTGACACGCGAAATGGCGTGTTCCCTAATCATGTCTTCTTGACGCTTCAACGTCTCCTGCGCTTGTTTGAGGTAAGATTCCTGCTCGGCCAAACGAGCCTGAGCATTAGACAAAACAGATTTTTTTCTCTTCAGATCATTTTCTTGATCTGTTGAATCAATTTCTGCTAACAAATCGCCTTCTTGCACAATTTCTCCAGGTGTAACATGCATCGCTACCACACGCCCTGTTACACGCGCACCAACAGCAACCAATCGATAAGGGCGAACAAGACCAGAGGCTAGAACAGTGTCTTCAATATCACCACGCCTCACCACTGCTGTCATATAAACAGGCGTATCTGTGCTGAAAAAAGAATTAATCGTCGATATAAAGATGATAAAAAGAAAAACACCCCCAAAAAAAGAAAGTTTTTTGCGTTTTTTGATCAATTTTCTGATTGATTGTATAATTGAACTGGATTTCATGCACTCACTCTTTGAACGAACCTGTCGTTTTATGAATTCTTTAACGGAAGACAAGGTCCTATTCCTCATCTTATATCAGCATATATTTTACACAACTATTTTTGATTACAGCAATAGCTTCATTTTTCAAAATATTATTTCCAAAATACTGCATCTATACCAATTTTTAAAAACAAAATTATTTAAATACTCCTATCCTCCACACCCAAGATAAGATGTTTGTGCATAACACCCCTGTTAAAGAGTGAATAGAAATCTTTAGCTTATAAAAATGAAAATATAAAAAACTACGCAAATAAAAGCTTTTTTAACCATCACTTGAAAGACTCATCAGCGATCTATACTTTCTGCTATTTGGCTTACACTTGCTTGTCTTACATTGTAACCTGTTCTTTTTTCTTCACACAATTTATTCCAAACCTTACCTTATTTCTATGCCTTGCAGAATGACTTTAAACCTTGCGTGAAAAATTAAATACAGATTGCACAGGCACGTGATCTGAAGGTTTTGACCATCCTCGTGCTTCACGAAAAACCGAAAGATCCTCAACAAAAGGTGCTAAATCTGGAGAGGACCAAATATGATCAAGCCGCCGTCCACGATTAGCTAATACCCAATCGCGTGCACGGTAGCTCCACCATGTATAAAGCTTTGTGGGAACTGGAAATTTCATGCGCATTAAATCAACCCATCCCCCCTCAGAACAGAGAGCTTTTAAACGCTCAGTTTCAATGGGTGTATGGCTAACAACATTTAACAATTGTTTATGAGACCACACATCATCTTCCAAAGGTGCAATATTCAAATCACCCACTAAAAGAGATGATAAACCATCCCCTTGATCAGCTCGAATAGAAGACATTTCCTCTAAAAAATCGAGTTTATGACGAAATTTCTCATTTACCTGCACATCAGGCTCATCACCACCAGCAGGAACATAAAAATTATGAATCCGTATAGCCTGCTGATAGGGTTCAACAACAACCGAAAGGTAACGACATTCTTCCTTTTGACAAAAAAAACGCTTTTCAACGCTGATAAAAGGCAAGCGCGACAGTATCGCCACACCGTGGTAAGCTTTCTGACCACTTAGTGTAATATGCTTATACCCTGCGGATACAAAAACCTCCCGCGGGAATAAATTATCAAGACATTTGGTTTCTTGTAAACACAAAATATCCGGAGCACATAATTCCAAATAACGAAGAACTTGTTCAAGACGAAAACGAATAGAATTAATATTCCAAGTCGCAATACGAAAAAACATGCATCTCAATTCCGACGACGTGACATAGCAATATTTTGATAAGGAATCGTGAACATATCCTTAGCAAACCGAACCCCAGTGCGCACATTCATAACCTGAACAGTAGTTTCTAAATTTTGCTGATCAACAATTGTCCATTGTAGCAACGCGTGAGTGTTGGCATCAAAAATCATCCTGATCTGCCCCTTACCAAGACTTTTATCACGCAAGATAACTTCTATAACCTTTGAATCTTGACGAAAAGCCAATAAATTCTCTGATGAGATATCAATTGTATCCCCGAGCAATAATTTCATTGGCGTTTGCGAAAGCTGATAAAGATCCCAAGTATTGAGAGCGCGATTTTGAATCCCTACAGATTGGCCATCTGCCATAATCTGTAAAGGCACTCCTTGGTAAGTGAAACGAACCTTTCCCGGACGTTCTAGATAAAATGTTCCTTTTGTCGTTTTACCTTTTGGACTAAACTGAACAAAATCTCCTGTCATCGTTTTAATGGCAGCAAAATGATTCGCGATAGCCTGCGCACGCGCCACTTGATTAGCAGATTGCGAAAAAGCGGGAAACAGGAACAAAACAAAATAAAGGATACCCGAAACAATTAAAACTCTGTTTAGGGATAAGCAAGACACCTTCATAGATCGTTCTCCTAATCTACTCAATGATGCCATAATCTGCGAAATAATAACATCTTTTAACAATAACAGGGACCCACTTTCACTCTAAGCAGAATGGAATGAATACAGCATAAATCTTTCAAAAATTGTGTTTAAAAAATGACACAAAAATTCTTATTGTACAAGAGCTATAACAATAGACTTTAGGAATGATCTTGGGAAATATTATGCTGTTGTTATCGCAACTTTTGAAGGATTTACCATTATTTTATAAGAATTTTTTTAAAAATGTCTCCATACACTTTTATAGAATCTCTTCTTCAGGAGGCACCAAAATCTCTCGTTTTCCTGCATGATTAGCTGGACTAATAATCCCTTCTTCTTCCATGCGTTCAATCAATGAAGCAGCGCGATTATAGCCAATCCCTAAACGGCGCTGAATATAAGAAGTTGAAGCTTTACGATCACGCAGAACAACCGCCACAGCTTGCGTATAGGGGTCATTTTCTGAAGAAGAATCAAGTGTAACATTTGTATTCTGATCTGTCATTTCTTGTGTAATTGTTTCTAAATAATCTGGTTGTGCTTGCGCTTTGAGGTGCGCAACAACTTGTTCTACCTCATTATCAGCCACAAAAGGCCCATGAACACGCTGAATACGCCCTCCTCCCATCATGAAAAGCATATCCCCTTGCCCTAATAATTGCTCAGCCCCTTGTTCGCCAAGAATTGTCCGACTATCGATCTTCGAACTAACGAAAAAAGAAATACGTGTTGGGAAATTCGCCTTAATTGTCCCCGTAATCACATCAACCGAAGGCCGCTGCGTTGCCATAATCACATGGATCCCCGCCGCACGCGCCATTTGTGCTAAACGTTGTACCGCCCCTTCAATTTCCTTGCCAGCAACCAGCATTAGATCGGCCATTTCATCAATAATAATAACAATATAAGGCATAGGACTTAAATGCAGTGTCTCTGTTTCATGGAGTGGCCGACCTGTATCATGATCAAACCCTACTTGAATGGTACGTGTTAACGTTTCACCTTGATTTTTTGCCTCTTGTAAACGGGCATTAAAGCTATCAATATTGCGCACACCCATTTTGGACATTTTGCTATAGCGTTCTTCCATTTCACGCACAGCCCATTTAAGAGCAATCACCGCCTTTTTAGGATCTGTTACCACAGGCGTTAACAAATGCGGAATGCCGTCATACACTGAAAGTTCAAGCATCTTAGGATCGACCATGATTAAACGGCATTGCTCAGGTGTCATATGATAAAGTAATGACAAAATCATCGTATTAATCGCAACAGATTTCCCTGCCCCTGTCGTACCGGCAACCAAAAGATGTGGCATTTTTGCCAAATCCGCAATCACTGTTTCTCCACCGATTGTTTTTCCTAAAGCAAGAATCAACTTTGCTTTGCTATGTAAAAATTCCTGAGATTGCAAAATATCACGCAAATAAACCATTTCACGCGTTGCATTGGGCAATTCTATACCAATCACATTGCGCCCTGGAACCACAGCAACACGCGCTGAAATCGCACGCATAGAACGGGCAATATCATCCGCCAAGCCAATAATACGAGAAGACTTAATACCCGCAGCCGGTTCGAATTCATATAAAGTGACAACCGGACCAGGACGCGCATCAATAATTTTACCTTTTACCCCAAAATCCAACAAAATCGCTTCAAGTTCATGAGAATTTTCTTTTAACGCTTTAGCGGAAGGTTTTGTACTTTTTTCAGCAGATGGAGAAATGGCAAGATAGTCCAAAAAAGGAAGTGTAAAATTACCTTTTGAAGAAACCCTTATAGATTTAACAGAACTCTTGGAAGCAGAAACAGGCACCTTCTTGTAATCAGGCTCTTTCTCTTCATCATAGAAAACGGGGTCAACGCGGTTCAATATTTTATTTTTCTCGTCAGACTTTCTGCTAAGCAAAAAAAGACGGCTATAACAAGCTTGTAGATAATAAAATAAATGTAAAATAGCGCCAAAAATTGTAGCGAAAAAACTCAACCGTGTCTCATTAGCCGTATGCTCAACTTCTTCTGGCATATCAAAGATTGGCTCTACAGCTTTAACCCCCCGAGTTTTTTTGCTTTTATTGTTTTTGTTTCGCCATACTACATTGCCAGCAAGAACAGCTGTCAGAAAACCCGAAAATACAAAAAAACAGCTCCATAACACATACTGCAAAAAAGAAGGCAAGACAGGAAATAATGAAGAGATAATCTGTATAACTTTATCACCCACAATACCCCCAAGGCCTATTGGCAATGGCCAATGCGTCCAAGATGATAAAGGTGTTATGAGAGAGAAAAAAGCAGATAAACAAATTATTGAAACCACCCACCAGCAAAGGCGAACCATAAAATTTTGAATATCTTTGTAGACCATCAACAAAAGTGACCAAAAAAAGGGCGGTAACAAAACGCAAAGACTAGCTAAACCAAAAAATTGCATAAAAAGATCTGAAAAAACAGCACCAGGCCATCCCATCAAATTTGTAATCTTATGCATATTAGCACGCGTCAATGATGGGTCAGCAACATTCCATGTTGCTAAAGAGACAACACAAAAAATGATAAGACTAAAAAGCCCAAGTCCAATGAAAGCACCAATTTGGTACAGTAATATTTTAACAAGGCGCGAACTTTGGCCATATTGGTTGGCCGATAAATCATGAGAAGAAGAATCTTGGCGCATAAACAATCCCAAATGCAAAACCCTTTACAAAGAATTTTAGCTCAAAATTTATAACACAAAAATATAAACACAACCATCCTCATAACAATTTCTTTTTCAGACTGCGAAAAAATGATATGAATACCTACTTTAAATCTCAAAATTAACAAGCTGCATACAAGAGGAAAAGAGTATGATCTCTTCTGATGTTAATGAAAATACACAATATTGCGATCTCCTGATTGCAGGTGGTGCAGCCGTTGGTCTAACTCTCGCAGTCGCACTCAAGCAGACTGCACCTGAATTGCGCATTAACATTGTTGATGCACGCTCTCAAAAAAATACATCCTCTAGAAACATACAGGCACTAGCCATCACGGCCTCCTCTATTCGTATGTTTGAACAGTTAAGATGCTGGCAATCGATCAAACCCTACGCTCAACCCATCCATTCAATGATAATCACTGATGCACGTCCAAATGATCCCATCAAACAAAGTTTTTTAACTTTCGAGGGCGATATTGCCCCTAACGAAGCCTTTGCTGCTGTGATTGAGCATAAAAGGCTCATCAATTCTTTGAGAAAACGCGCAAAAGACCTGAAGATCCCTTTCATTGAAAATGTTAATGTTGTTGACTTTCGCCTTAAAGATCAACACATGGCTGTGACCTTAAGCAATGGAAATATTTGGCAAACGCAATTACTCATTGCAGCGGATGGAGCACGTTCAAAACTGCGTGAAAAAGCAGGGCTTAAAAGCTTTTCTCACCTTTATCAACAAACAGCCATCCTCTGCACAGTTGACCATGAAAAACCTCATCACGGTCAAGCCATCCAACATTTTTTTCCAGCTGGCCCTTTTGCTCTTTTACCTCTTCAAGGCAATCGATCCACCATTATATGGACTGAAGATCATCAAACTGCTCAATATTATCTTAAAGCGGAAGTCCCTCTTTTTGCAATAGAACTTGAAAAACGCATTGGGTCTTGCTTTGGAAAAAGCTCTTGGAATGGCGAACGCCAAGGATTTCCCTTAGCTCTTTCCTTAGCACGCCATTGCATCACTCCTCGCTTTGCTCTCATCGGTGATGCAGCCCACACGATCCACCCTCTTGCTGGACAAGGGCTAAATCTAGGGCTGCACGACAGTGCTGCTTTAGCGCAAATCATTATTGAAACAGCACGATTGGGTCTTGATATCGGATCAATTGTCGCTCTTGAGCGCTATCAAAGCTGGCGACGCTCTAAAATTGTGCGGATGGCCTTCAGTAATGATTGGCTCAATAAACTTTTTTCTAATGATATTTTTGTCTTGCGCACATTCCGTGATATCGGCCTTGGATTGGTTAATCAGATGCCCAAAATAAAACAAAAGGTCATTCAGGAAGCCGCCGGTCTTACCCCCAATATGCCACGCCTTTTACAAGGACTGCCGCTCTAAATCAGCATAAATGATCCCTTCATTTCATACCTCCCCTTATTATTTCATGACACTGTCTGCTCCATCAGGATTAATTCAAGGCCTGTAATTAGAGGGGTCAAACGCTTGTGTGATACGGCCTAAAAGAACCACTTAAAACAAATCTGAGTGTCGTCTCTCAACATGAGACCTCAAAAGAAAAAAGAAAATGTGTACACTACATTACACAAGCCCATGCATAAAAACGATTTGACCTCTCTAGCTTCATATAGCCAGAAAAGCTTTAAAGGCATATGCTTAAATAGAAGCTTCTTAAGCTCAATAATGGCCTGAGCAAAATTTCAACCCTCTGATTTTTAACCAATCAGAAAAAAACCTACAGAGAGCTGTTTAAGCCATAAACTTACCCATCGCAGCATTCTTGTTTGAGCAAGATTTTAGCCTTTTGTTTTTTATTGTGACAAAAACTTTATGTTGTAACAAAAAATTTTACAGGTGGCGTTCAAGCATAAGCTTTTTAATCTCAGTAATTGCTTTCGCTGGATTTAAGCCCTTCGGACATGTTTGCATACAATTCATAATTGTATGACAGCGATAAAGTCGGAAAGGATCTTCTAAATTATCCAGGCGCTCACCACGCATTTCGTCGCGTGAATCTGCAATCCAGCGATAAGCCTGTAACAAAACAGCAGGCCCTAAATAACGATCCCCATTCCACCAATAACTCGGACACGAAGTTTGACAGCACGCACAAAGGATACATTCATAAAGACCATCAATTTTTTGACGATCGGCATGGCTTTGTAACCACTCCTTAGCAGGTTCAGGAGAAACCGTTTGCAACCAAGGCTCAATCACACGATGCTGTGCATAAAAATGCTTTAAATCAGGCACCAAATCCTTCACAACAGGCATAGAAGGGAGTGGATAAACTTTTATCGGATGCTTAACATCATCCATCCCCTTGGTACAGGCTAGCGTATTGGTTCCATCAATATTCATAGCACATGAACCACAAATACCTTCACGGCATGACCGACGCAGTGTTAACGTCGGGTCAATATGGTTTTTAATAAATAAAAGACCATCAAGAACCATCGGACCACAAGCAGAACGATCTACATAATAGGTATCAAGACGGGGATTTTCATCATCATCCGGTGACCACCGATAAATCTGAAATTCTGTTAGCTGTTTTGCCTCTTCAGGCTTTGACCAAACCTTGCCAGCTTTTACTTGAGAATTTTTGGGAAGTTTAATTTGAACCATGACTCATTCTCCCCTTTAATAAACACGTTTTTTAGGCACAATGCGCTTCAAATCAATCCCACCATCCTCTTCAGCTGTTAACGGGTCAACATGAACAGGCCGGTAGGATAATGTTACCTCTCCATCTTTGGACAAGTGCGCTAATGTATGACGACGCCATTCTTTATCATCACGCTCTGGATAATCTTCACGCGCATGCGCACCACGACTTTCTAAACGTGCTTCTGCGGAATAAACAGTTGTGACAGCATTAGCCATCAAATTTTCAAGCTCTAATGTTTCAACCAAATCAGAATTCCATATCATTGAACGATCGGTGACTTTAAGATCAAAAAGCTGTTCCCAAATTTTACTGATTCGCTGGCATCCTTGTTTTAAAGAATCAGACGTACGGAATACGGCAGCATCTTCCTGCATTGTGCGTTGCATTTTTTCACGCAACTCAGCCGTTGGGATATGCCCATTCGCAAAGCGCAATTTATCAAAACGCGCCATAATTTTGTCGACAGCCTCCTCATTAATAGGAGGAACCTTTGCACCACGATCAATCACTTGACCAGCACGAATTGCCGCTGCGCGCCCAAACACAACAAGATCAATCAACGAATTTGAACCCAAACGGTTAGCACCATGAACAGATGCACATCCTGCTTCACCAACTGCCATCAACCCTGGTTGAATATGATCAGGTGAATCAGATGTCGGATTTAAAACTTCCCCATGATAATTGGTAGGTATACCACCCATATTATAATGAACCGTCGGTAGAATGGGAATTGGATCTTTTGTCACATCTACACCGGCAAAAATGCGCGCTGATTCAGAAATTCCTGGCAAACGTTCATGTAAGATAGCAGGATCAATATGGTGAAGCACCAAATGGATGTGATCTTTCTTAGCTCCAACACCGCGTCCTTCACGAATTTCAAGCGTTATACAACGCGAAACCAGATCGCGTGAAGCAAGGTCTTTAAAGGAAGGTGCATAACGCTCCATAAAGCGCTCACCTTCAGAGTTTATCAAATACCCTCCTTCACCGCGTGCTCCTTCTGTAATTAAGCAGCCAGAACCATAAATCCCTGTTGGGTGAAATTGTACAAATTCCATGTCTTGTAGCGGCAACCCAGCACGCGCAACCATTCCACCACCATCGCCCGTACATGTATGAGCTGATGTTGCTGAAAAATAAGCACGCCCATACCCACCAGTAGCAAGAACAACCATCTTGGCAGAAAAACGGTGGATTGTACCATCATCCAAATTCCAGGCAACAACACCTGTACACACACCATCGGTCATGATGAGATCAAGCGCAAAATATTCAATAAAAAACTGCGCATTATGTTTTAAGCTTTGCCCATAAAGCGTGTGCAAAATAGCATGTCCAGTACGATCAGCTGCAGCACATGTGCGCTGAACCGGTGGCCCTTCCCCAAATTCCGTCGTATGCCCCCCAAAAGGACGTTGGTAAATTTTTCCTTCTTGCGTGCGTGAAAAAGGAACCCCATAATGTTCCAGCTCATAAACAGCAGCAGGTGCATTGCGTACCAAATATTCCATGGCGTCCGTATCACCAAGCCAATCAGACCCTTTTACCGTATCATATAAATGCCACTGCCAATTGTCAGGCCCCATATTCCCAAGCGACGCTGCAATACCGCCTTGTGCTGCAACCGTATGCGACCGGGTGGGAAAAACTTTTGTAATACACGCCGTCTTTAAACCTTGCTCAGCCATACCCAAAGTTGCACGCAGACCAGCACCACCTGCACCGACAACAACAACGTCAAATTCATGATCTACATAGCGATAAGGGGCATTTTTCGCTTTGGTACCCTGAGATGATGCCTTCTTGCTTGTCATGCTCTTAAACCCCTAATGCAATTTTTAACAGGGCAAAAATAATTAAACTGCCCATAAGACAACAATATGAGATATTCAAAATCAGAAAGAACATCCGGATAATTTTATGCGGAATATAGTCCTCAATGACAACCTGCATTTCAAGTTTCATGTGATAAAGATTTGAAAAAACCATTAACACCATAAAAACCAAAATAACGGGATGTGAAAGCCGAGCATGAATTGTGCTATAATCTTCTCCAGCCAATAAAATCATCAAAATAATAAAAAATATTAAAAGCGGTATATTGAGCCAACTTGTTAAATTTTGCACCCAGAAATGCTCTGTTCCCTTATGCGCACTCCCTAAACCACGCACTTTTCCAAGTTCTGTTCGAATTTTTTTTTTCATACTTCTCTTTAAACCCCTGCTAAGCAACACTATATCCAATAACCCAAATAACAACAGTGGCACTAAAGGAAATAAAAATATTCGCCCAAGCAATAAAGTTGGCCTGTTTTTTATCGAGAAGACAAGGCTTCAACTCTCCAATAAGGTGACGAATATCGCCCACCATGTGATGAACCCCAGCAAATGTACAAAGAAATAAGACACAAAGCCCAAAAAAAGACCCATAAATTTCATTAACTGTTTTAAATGCATCCTCTCCACAAGCAATGGCCATAAGCCAAATCGCAAGGAGAGAAATTCCAAAATAAATCGCTATGCCGGTTATACGATGTGCTATTGACATCGCCATTGTGATAGACCAACGATAAATAGTTACATGGGGAGAACGAGGACGATCCTTCATCGTGATTATCTCTGTCATACAATATATCCTGACCTGGCTTTCAATACATTCTTCAATCATAAGCGAAAAAACTCGTACAACACAACCAAGTGCATTGCCATTTCCACTTATTTGATACCTATAAAAGGCTCACATTACAGGTCGGCTACTTAAATGACGGGATTAAAGGTCACGCACAAAAAACCGATTATCAGACAGCTATAAACTGCAAAATCTGTTTAGTACAATTTTATCTCCACGTCAAAGGATGAACATTATTTCTTGAACATAAATATATATTTTTTCAGAAATACTTTTTAAAACACAGTGAAGAACATTTTAAATATCAAAAAATACCTCACAATTACAGTAGCTCCAGTTATAACCACTCTCGCAACGAAAATAACATAACATCCTTGCTATCCTGAATCGCTTTACAAAATGCCGATTCGATGAAACGATAAACTGCCCCCGTGACCATGAGATCACTACTCACCACAGAGTACGAAATAAGGATTTTCTTTATCTTCTAAAAGCCTTTTTTGAATATCCCTGTCTCTCAAAGCAAAAAGGCAGCCAACACTGCCCTTGATGTCAATTTTTAGAAAAAACTAATTTAACTTTTGTAAATTATTCGGCTGTTGTTGTTTCAACATTTGCTTCAATATCTGGAGCAACCTCTTTCTCAACTATCTGTGCATTTTTCTTACGGTAGTCTCTCTTTTCAGCAATACGCGCAGCCTTCCCTCTTAAAGCACGAAGATAGTAAAGCTTTGCACGACGCACTTTCCCTCGGCGAACAAGCTCAACGCCCTCAATCAAAGGGGAATAAAATGGAAATACACGTTCCACACCTTCACCATAAGAAATTTTACGGACAGTAAAATTTTCATTGAAGCCATATCCTGAACGTGCAATGCACACCCCTTCATAGGCCTGCACGCGTGTACGCGTTCCTTCTGTCACACGCACCATAACACGAACGGTATCTCCGACTTGAAAAGCTGGCAGTTGGCGTTTTTCTGCAATTTTTGCACATTGTTCAGCTTCAAGCTGCGCGATAATATTCATTTCTTTCATCCTTCATGTTCTTCTCGAACAGTCAGAGCGCTCAACTCTCGCCGAAAAAATTCTTCTTACACAACAAAGACATTCGGTAGGCTATGCTTTCACAGGAGCGAATACACTATCTCTTGATTTTTGGATACACAGAAAGCCTTTTATCATAAAGCATTTCTTAAAATGAATTACACGGTACACTATCTTTTAAAATGAATCAAGTTTTCCGGCGATTTTTGTTATAAATAGCGTAAAGATCTGGCCGACGTTTCTGTGTTAACATTTCAGCCTGCTCTTGACGCCAGTCTGCAATTGCTTTGTGATGACCTGATGTTAGCACAAGCGGAATCTCAAACCCTTCAAAAACAGGAGGACGTGTATAGTGAGGATGTTCGAGCAATCCATTCTCAAAACTTTCATACTCTCCAGAAGCTTGATTCCCCATCACACCGGGTAAAAGCCGCACAAGAGCATCTAAAAGAACCAAAGCCGCCGTTTCTCCACCTGAAAGAATATAATCACCGATGGAAATTTCCTCCAATTTTCGCGCTTGTATCACCCGTTCATCCACGCCTTCAAAACGACCACATACCAAAACCACACCCCTATCAGAAGCCAAAGAGCGCGCATAAGCTTGGTTAAAAGGACGCCCGCGCGGACTTAATAAAATTCTTGGTAAATCGGAGGGGCAATGATCAATCGCAGCGGTTAAAATATCTGCCCGCATCACCATACCCGCTCCCCCACCAGCGGGTGTGTCATCAACGCTATGGTGTTTATCCAAAGCAAAATCCCTAATCTGCACCGTATTCAGAGACCATACTCCCCGTTCTAAAGCGCGCCCTGCTAAAGAATGCCCGAGCAATCCTGGAAACATTTCAGGATAAAGTGTTACAATATGTGCTTGAAATGTCATTCCCAATACCTGCTTCTTCTTTGATAATTTGCTCAAAGCATGTCCTCTTTTATCCTTTTTCTAGATCATGTGATGCTCAATCATTGAATGAATGAAGATCACTGAACAAACCAGCGGCCACTGGATCCACCACAAGAAAACCAGAAGCAACGCAAATTTTCGGCACAGCTGTCTTACTAAACGGGATAAATTCTGTTTTGTGAGAAATCAGACGCACTTCAAGAAGATCGCCTGCTCCAAAATTAAAAAAACCACTCACTTTCCCAAGAAGCTGATTAGTATTGTCATACACACGAAGCCCGATTAAATCTATTTGGTAAAATTCATCCGTGTCTAAATCATCGGCGAATTGGTCCCGCTCAATATAAAGCTGAACTCCCTTTAAAGCCTCCGCAGCACTACGATCATTGACCCCTTTAAAACGCACAATCACGTTATTTTTGTGAACACGCATGGATACAATTTCATAAAGTTGCCCTTTATCATCATAAAGAACCCCATAAGTCCTCAAACGCTGCGGCTCAGTACCCAATAAGTTAACAATAACATCTCCTTTTATGCCATGTGCAGCTCTAATAACAGCAAGCAAAACTGCTTTATTAAGTTCTTTTTTGTTATGTTCCATGTGCAATATTATCTATTAAAAAATGAAAAACTATTATACAATTGTTACCTTTTATGAGATTTATTGTTATTCAATAACCTTATGAAAAATCCTCTTTCTATGGTAATAAAGCAATAAGAAGGAGAAGTCTTATGGCTAACGTTATGCTTTTTTATAAAAATATTATTCCTCTCAATAAGGTGACTCATAAAAACCTTAAATTCAATAGTTTAAACAATATGTCTTTCGCAAAGAATACTCATTGGCTTCCTTTAGCAAGCAGTGAATATTTTCAAGCAGCATTAGACTATCCTATCCTGTTTATGAGTGCACAAGATGAACAACAAAAACGGCACTACACATCCATTGCTCTTGTAGGCCTTTCAAATGAAGAAAATGACTTCATTACAGCCGATAAAACTTGGCAACACAACATGTATATCCCCGCCTTTGTTCGTCGCTATCCTTTTATTCTTGCACAAATCCACAATGAAAAAGAACTTTCTGTTTGTTTTGACCAACAGCCGGAAACATTTAACGAAGTTGAAGGAACCAATCTTTTCAATTCAGATGGATCTCTTTCACCCTTTATGGAAGAACGTATTCATTTTCTTGAAAGTTTTAAAATAGCCATGGAAAAAACGGCTGAATTTACTGACGCTCTCGTTGAGATGAATCTTTTTAGTCAAAAAACAATCCACATTAAAAACGACAAAGGGATATCTGCACAATTAGAAGATTTTTGGATTGTTGATGAAGAAAAACTTAATAAATTATCTGCTCATCAACTCGCTAAATTGCATAAAAATGGCTTTTTAGGATTAATTTTTGCTCACCTTATGTCAATGAATAATCTTGTTAAAATACTGTCGCGAAAGATTGAAAATCAAACCTCTCATCCCGTGCAACAGAATAATGTTTATGATACAAAATTTGAACAGAGAAAAAAAATTCTAAACTAAAAATGACTCCTAAAAATGACAGCAAAAAGGGCCAAAATATTTCTCTCGTCCCAGCAGATGACGCTGTTTTAGCAGCAAGGCAAAGCTGGCTCGAGAGCCTTGTTCACATACACCGCATGGCAACACGAACAGTAGCAGCCTATGAGCGTGATACACGGCAATTTTTATCTTTTCTGTGTCAACATTTAGGGCAAAAGCCAACATATCATGACCTTGCCAATTTACAGGTAGCTGATTTACGTTCTTACATGGCCCATCGTCGCAAACAAATGGTAAGCTCTCGCTCTTTAAGCCGAAATATGGCAAGTATACGCTCTTTTTTCAATTATTTATCCCGAGAAAATCTTGTTGATGTCCCTGCTGCTAAACTTGTCCGAACACCCAAATATGCAAAATCACTGCCCAAAACTTTAACGATAAAAGCTGCACTCAATATCGTTAAACAAGGCAATCAACAAGAAGATGAACCATGGATCACGGCACGTAATGCTGCTGTCTTAACACTACTTTATGGCTGTGGCATGCGCATATCGGAAGCCCTAGCACTCACTCCAAAACAATTTTCTGATCCAAACGTAACAAGCCTCTCCATCGTTGGAAAAGGTGGGAAAACACGCCTTGTCCCTGTTATCAAAGCTGTTTATGAAAGTGTCGAGACTTATCTCAAATGCTGCCCTTACCCTTTAGGAGACAATCAACCTATGTTTCGCGGTACTAAAGGCGGTCCCTTGCAACCCGCCATCATTCAACGCGCCGTACAAAATTTACGTACTCGCCTTGGATTACCAAAAACTGCAACACCACACGCATTGCGCCATTCTTTTGCAACTCATCTTTTGTCGCGTGGAGGAAATTTGCGTATTATTCAAGAATTGCTCGGCCACGCTTCTTTATCAACAACGCAAGTCTATACAGCAATTGACACAGACCGCTTATTAGACATTTATCAAAAAGCGCATCCTCGTGCCTAATAAAAATTTTAGCTTAACAAAAGCTTTGCACAAACGGAGGATTACATACCTTCAACCTCTAACGCCAAAGCATGAATATTTTCCGTTAATTCTTTTTGTAGAACTTTATAAATCGCCCGATGTATTTCTACCCGAGTCATATCAGAAAAAAAAGAAGACAGAATTTTCACACGAAAATGTGTTTCACCTTGGCCATCAAAAGCATGGTCTCCATGATGATGTCCGGCATGAAGATGGCTTTCATTGATCACTTCAAGCTTTTGTGGACAAAAAGCCTCACATAATTTTATTTCGATTCTTTTTTGAACTTCAGTGGACATCTTTTCCTACACAAAATAGAGATTATCGCTATTTTTTTTCAGATAAAATACATGTGAAAACAAATTTTTTAAAAGTCAATTCTTGTCAAACAAGTTGATTTTGCATAAACCAAAAATATGACAATTACATCTAAATTATTTGATTCAATTCGTATCAGCTCCAATAAAAAAAAACAGGCTGAATTAGAAACACAACAGTGTCAATGGGAAAGTTGTGAAAAAACAGGTGCACACAAAGCACCGGCAGGCCGCAATCGCGAAGGGCAATATTTGTTCTTCTGCATCGATCATGTACGTGCTTACAATAAGAATTTTAATTATTTTTCAGGCCTTAGTGATAAAGATATCGCAAAATTTCAAAAAGATGCCCTTACAGGACATCGCCCAACATGGTCTAGCGGATTGAACAATAGCACGTCAAAAAAAGCTGCTACTCACTATGCAACGATTCGCTCTGGAACAGCTGCTTATCAAAATCGTATACGTGATCCCTTTAGTCTTTTTAATCAACGCCATGCAGCCAAAACAAATACACGAAAATTAAAACCCTTAGAAACTAAAGCTTTTGAAACTTTAGGTTTACAAGCAAATGCTTCAGCTCAAGATATCAAAATAAAATATAAAGAGCTGGTCAAAAAGCACCACCCTGATACTAATGGTGGCAACCGCTCTTCAGAGGAACGTTTTAGTGATGTTCTGAACGCCTATAATTTGCTGAAAAAATCTGGTTTATGTTAAAAAATAAGTTAATCAACAAATTAAAAAACAATTTTTGTGCAAATAGTCCTGCTTTCACGTTGAGCAATAATTAATTTCTACCAACACTATAAAATACAAAGCCTCTTCCCCTTTTGTTCTTACCCATTATCCCTCTTACCCTTTGTCCTTACTACTATGTATATTAAGGGCTCCTTGTGCATTGAAGCCTCATTTTATTAGTGAGCATTGCATAAATACTCTATGTTTTGTATGCTTTTTAAAGCGAAAATAATGAGCCTTTCAAAAACAATGACACAAACGAATCTTGCCAACAAAAACATGCCTGATATCACGCTCTGCGTTCGTGATATCTTTAAGATTGATACGGATATGCAAGTGCCTGCTTTTAGTCAAAAAAGCCCACATGTTCCTGATGTCGATCCCGATTATCTTTTTGATCCGCAAACAACTTTGGCGATTTTGGCAGGTTTTGCTTTTAACCGCCGCGTTATGGTTTCTGGCTATCACGGTACAGGCAAATCAACGCATATTGAACAAGTAGCCGCACGTCTTTGTTGGCCTTGTATTCGCATTAATCTCGATAGCCATGTTAGCCGCATCGACTTAGTCGGAAAAGATGCTATCGTTATCAAGGATGGTCTGCAAATTACTGAATTTCAAGAGGGCATTTTGCCCTGGGCTTACCAAAATAATGTCGCTCTTGTCTTTGATGAATATGATGCAGGAAGACCCGATGTTATGTTTGTGATCCAACGGGTGTTGGAAACCTCTGGGCGACTGAGCTTACTTGATCAAAGCCGTGTTATAACTCCGCATCCGGCATTTCGTCTTTTTTCTACAGCCAATACCATTGGCCTTGGAGACACAACAGGATTATATCATGGTACACAGCAAATTAATCAAGCACAAATGGATCGCTGGTCTATTGTGACACTCTTAAATTATCTCTCCCATGATCATGAGGTAGACATTATTTCTGCAAAAGTTAAATCTTTTCAAACAGCTGAAGGAAAGAAAACAATTTCAAAAATGGTGCATGTTGCCCATATGGTGCGCCAAGCTTTCATAAATGGGGATCTTTCAACAGTGATGAGCCCGCGTACTGTCATCACTTGGGCAGAAAATACTGAAATTTTTCAAAATGTTGGTTTTGCTTTCCGCTTAACCTTTTTGAATAAATGCGATGAATTGGAACGAGCAACTGTCGCGGAATTTTATCAGCGTGCTTTTGGAGAAGAGCTTCCCGAATCACTGATTCACACTGTCTTGCCTTAAGGAAATCCTTGATCATGGCCTCAAAAGCCAGCGATAATAATAGCCAAAATCTGAAACATCACTTACCCAACAGCTCCCTTAATAGCGAAGCTTTTAAACTTGATGCTGAAGCTTTTAAAAGAGCTATGTCTACTTGCATGCGTGCCATTGCTGGCACATCCACTCTTCAGACTATTTTTGGTCATTATAAGCCATCGATGAGTCATACACATGTGCGTTTACCAGAGATCCCAGCCAAAGCAACCCACAAAGATGTTGCGGTAACCCGTGGATTAAGTGATTCCATGGGCTTACGCAAAGCGTGGCATGACCCCCATATTCACACCCAGTTCACCCCACAAGAACTCAAAGCACGCGCTATTTTTGACGCTCTTGAGCAAACACGTATCGAAGCCATTGGCACTTTGACTATGGAAGGGATAGCACAAAATCTTGAAATCATGCTCGCTGATAAATATCAAAGAGCCCATTATCAAAGAATTAGTACACAAGACGAAGCGCCTATAGAAGAAGCTATTGCTCTTTTATTACGCGAAAAAATAACAAAGCGTTCTCCCCCAAAAGAAGCTGGCCCGATCCTGGACTTATGGCGCCACACTATCGAACAACAAGCTGCAGCTGAACTCCACGAACTCACGCATCATCTTTATAACCAAAAGGCTTTTGCACGTGTTGTCCGTCACATACTGTTTTCTTTAAAAATATCCTCAGCACTAGATGATGTGTCTGATGATACCAATGTGAAAAAACAAACAAAGGAGGGAAATACACACGTACAAACAAACGAAGAATATAACGAGAAGACAAAATACACGCAAAGTGAGGAACAAAAAACAACTGAACAAACAAATGATGTACAAGATGAAGGAAAAGCCCACGCTACTCAATCAAGCACAGATGAAAGTATTGAACAAGAGCATACCAGTGTTTGGCAAAAAAAACCGAGTGAATTCAAACAGACTCTCCACACATCTGAGTCTATGCAGAAACTTGCTGATTATAAAATTTTTACGCAGAAATTTGATGAAGTTTTGGAAGCAACAGATTTTTGTTCTAAGAGCGAATTAAACCATTTGCGTTATCTTCTTGATCAACAACTTAATCATTTTCAAAATATTGTTGGACGTTTAGCAAACCGCCTTCAACGACGCCTCATGGCACAACAAAACCGTGCTTGGCATTTTGATCTTGAAGAAGGATATCTTGATACAGCAAAACTGCCACGCCTTATTATTGACCCGGTGTATCCTCTTTCTTTTAAAAAGGAATATGAAACACAATTTCGTGATACCGTTGTTTCCTTACTGATTGATAATTCCGGATCCATGAGAGGACATCCCATCACGGTTGCAGCAAGTTGTACTGATATTTTGGCGCAAACTCTTGAACGTTGTGGTGTTAAAGTCGAAATTTTGGGCTTTACCACTAAAGCTTGGAAAGGTGGACAATCGCGCGAAGAATGGGAAAAGCAAAATAAACCCCCTCATCCAGGACGTTTGAATGATTTATGCCATATCATCTACAAAAGTGCTGATACACCCTGGCGCCGTGCACGACGCAATTTAGGTTTAGTGATGCAAGAAGGTTTATTAAAAGAAAATATCGATGGTGAAGCTCTTATTTGGGCGCACCAACGCCTTCTCTCACGGCATGAACATCGCCGTATCCTGATGATCATTTCTGATGGAGCTCCTGTTGATGATTCAACCTTGTCTGTTAATCCTGGCAATTACCTTGAAAAGCATTTATGTGCCGTTATTCAAGAAATTCAAACATATTCTCCTATAGAATTAATGGCTATAGGGATTGGTCATGATGTAACGCGTCATTATAAACGCGCAATCACCATTCCAAATGCTGAAGAACTCGCCAATGCTATCATTCAACAATTAGCAACACTCTTTGACTAGCAAAAGCCAAATTGCTGACAGAAACTTTAAAAAAGAAAAACATAAAAATAAATGATCGGCCTATATTACGCTTTTTAAACTCTAAAAAAGCCCATCAAAATATTTGCACATATCTCAAACGCCTATACATGCATGATATGAGATTTGATTCCTCATAACAATGAAAAATAAGGAGAAAATTGGCTGAAGACCAAAGAAGTTTATCCTCTCCACCTCATTTTAGTAAATGAGAAAGTGTTAAAACATTTATTATCACACCATAAGGGAAAAGCATCAATAAACTCATCAGGATTTTGATTGAAAAATCACCAAAAGCAAGAGATAACCAAACAGGAACGTCAAACCCAAAAAACACTGTATGATCAATGATAGAACTACTAACATAACCTGTCATCTGATCAATAAAGCTAAAAGAGCCTGCAAAAGCAATCGCGAAGAATAAAACCGTATCTAAAGCTGAGCCTGTTATCGCTGCTGCTAACGGTGCTTTCCACCATGTTTGACGCCGTAAAGGGGCGAACACAATAATATCAAGCAATTGCCCAAATAAAAATGCTGCACTCGAAGCAATAGCCAGCCGTGGTGTCACCACAACCCAAGAGACAACAAAACTAACGATAAAACCAGCATAAACTACACGCCGCGCAACAGTTGGACCAGAAAAACGATTTGTCAAATCATTGATCAAAAAAGCAAGCGGATAGGTAAAAGCCCCGTAGGTCAAGAGCTCATGCATATCAAAACGAACCGGATATTGAACCAAAAAATTAGAAATCGTTACCGTGAAACACATAGCAAAACTAGCAACAATAATATGCCTGCCCTTATACTGTTTTGCTAAAAATCTCTTTGATGAAGACATTTTTTTAACCTGAAGTATCAAACACAATTGCCGTTGCTAACGACCAAGGAGAAGACGCACGTCTCTCAGGTGAACAAACCACTTAAATGAGAAAATGTTCAGAATTAGAATCTAATCGCGGGCTTTAAGCCGCTGCTTGTTCAGCTTTTTTCTTCACAATTTGATGCTTCAATAAACGTGCACGTTGTGACAATTCCTTATCATCAGCTTTTGTCAAAAAATTATCAAGACCACCGCGATGTTCAACAGAACGCACAGCATTTGCTGAAATACGCAAACGATAACTTTGCTGCATAACTTCTGAAATCAACGTCACATTGCAAAGATTTGGTAGAAAACGACGACGTGTTTTATTGTTTGCATGGCTTACATTATTACCATATTGAACCGTTTTTCCTGTCAATTCGCAGACACGAGACATAAACTTCACCCTTAACTTCAAGAAACCCTTAAATTCCCAACATAGCAAAATAAAATGGACACATCGCACACATACACTGCTCCGAATAGCACTCTATTGCCTTAAATAATCAGCGTCGGAAAGTTGCATTTTTATAAGTTGTTAGTAATAGAAGGTCAAGCCTTTTATAAAATCAAGATTTCTTCACAGCTTGTTTAGTCCATTCGACTATCTTTTTTTAAAAAAATATACACAATACTTCTTTAAGAATTCTTCATGTTAAAAGGATTTTGATCATGATCAATAGAAATCACTCCATACCGAAAATCCCGTATAAAAAAGTAAGTTTGTCCTTTATATTTGGAGGAATTTTTTGCGTATTCTTTTTTCTTGTCTTTAGTGCTTTAGGCATTTGGCAAGTACAACGACTTAATTGGAAAACAAATCTTATAGCGCACGTCAATCAGCGCACCCATCTGCCCCCTGTTGCAGCTCCTCGCCAAGACCAATGGGCAAATGTGACTTTTAATAAGGATGAATATCGACCGGTTATATTAACTGGAAAATTTTTGACAGATAAAAACATTCTGGTCACCGCTGTAAGCCAAAATACCACCGGCTACTGGGTTTTAACCCCTTTACAAACAGCTGACAACACACTGACTTTTGTTAACCGTGGCTTTATTCCCATGAATGCACGTCAGCAATTTGATCATCAAAAACTGCCGCAAAATAATGACTTTACCCCGGATTCCCTCGCGCTCAGCAACGAACAAACGACAGTCATAGGTTTTTTACGTATGAGCGAAAAAGGTGGTTTTTTTCCTCGCAAAAACAACCCTGACCGAAATCTCTGGTATACGCGCCAACTCCCCGCTATGGCACAAAAGCTTGATCTTTCTCATGTTGCCCCTTATTTTATTGATGCAACACAGAAAATAGCTTCTCAAGGGAATCTTCCCATTGTTGGGCTAACTGTAATCCATTTTTATAATAACCATCTCATCTATGCGATCACATGGTTTACCCTCGCCATTGGCACCTTGGGCATTCCTTTTTTCTTGCTATGCTACAAAAAAGCTAACAGCATCCCTCACAAATAGCTCATTTTGCTAAACGAAGTTCCCTGTCTTTTCCCCACCACATCCCAAAATCCTTGCTTAAATCCCAAAATATTGCTGACTTTATAATTTTTTCAAAATGTAATAAAATAGTGCAGACTGCAGACTTGTTCTCTCTTTATCAAAGAGAGCACGTCAAAAAAATTGATATCAAAATGGTTCTTATCTCTTGAGCATCTTCCGTTATATCCATCACATCAACGGGAAGGAGCAACAAGAATTATACTTTGCAGATAAAAAACCATATACGCTGCCTTACGAGGAATTCAGCGCGTTATCCAAAGTCTATTATCTTATTTATCGGTGTATCTTAGAAAGATTCACGTGAAAAACGTTTAGCAATTGAACGAATATCGCCACGATTAATGCCAACATCATTAAGGTCATATGTTGACAAACTATCCAACGCTTTCACTGTCCGACGGTACCGACACCAACTTTTAAAAGAACGCAAGATGTTCATTTTTTTCACTCAAATTCTACGTTAAACCATTGATATTAAAATAGAACAAAATGAAAAAATGAGGTATGCTATAATTGCATAACTGATTTGCACTGATCACAAAGAAAAATATGAATATTTTTTCTCATTATGGATTTTTGACAACAATAAAGACAATCGCCAAACTAGTGACGAAAATGCCGCACGCCTGTGAAAACCATTGCTAAGCCACGTGCATCAGCGGCTTCAATCACTTCTTGATCACGTATAGACCCACCAGGTTGGATCACAGCAGTTACACCGGCTTCAGCAGCGGATATCAAACCATCTGCAAAGGGAAAAAATGCATCCGACGCAACAACTGACCCTCTCGTGAGAGATTCTGCGAGACCCATTCTTTTTGCATTGTCTTCAGCCTTGTAAACTGCAATTCTTGCTGAATCAAGGCGGCTCATTTGACCAGCACCAATACCAACTGTTGCACTGTTTTTGGCATAAACAATCGCATTTGATTTGACATGCTTCACAACACGAAAAGCAAATTGCAGATCACGCATTTCATCTCGGCTTGGTGCCCGCTTTGTTACTACCTGTAAATCAAAATCATCAATAACAGCGTTATCACGTGATTGTACCAAAACTCCTCCAGCAAGTGTTTTGACCATCAGCCCCCCACACCGAGGATCTGGCATCCCCCCTGTGATTAATAAACGAAGATTTTTTTTCTGTGCAATAATGTTGCATGCAGCTTCTGTTGCATCAGGAGCAATAATCACTTCTGTAAAGAGTTTAACAATTTCTGCTGCACATTCTTCATCAAGGGGTTGATTTAAAGCAACAATCCCTCCAAATGCTGAAACACTATCACACATAAGCGCTTTTAAATAAGCCTCTTTTAAACTTTGCCCTTCCGCAACCCCACAAGGATTGGCATGTTTAATAAGAGCAACAGCAGCGGTTCTTTGGGGATCAAATTCTGCTACCAACTCGAAAGCCGCATCTGCGTCATTCATATTGTTATAAGAAAGCTCTTTACCCTGCAAAATTTTTGCAGTCGCAACCCCAAAACGGGTATCATGAGTGCGATAAAATGCTGCCCGTTGATGCGGATTTTCCCCATAGCGCATCATGCTTTCAAAATGACCAGAAAAATTCTGCCAAGACGGCATTTCAACTTCTAAATCTTGCGCAAACCAAGCGGCTATTGCTGCATCATAAGCAGCCGTATGTTCATAGGCACGGGCTGCTAACTGACGACGGAGTGAAAAGCTCAAACACCCATCATGCTGTTTTAATTCCGCCAAAATAACATCATAATCAGACGCAACTGTCACAACACCAGTATAAGCGTGATTCTTGGCCGCTGCACGAATCATGGCAGGCCCACCAATATCAATATTCTCAATAATCGTTTGCGAATCAGCACCTGATTGCCAAGTTTTTTCAAAGGGATAAAGATTAACAACAACAAGATCAATGCCACAAATACCGTGCTCTTCCATAGCAGCTTTATGGCTTGGGTTGTCTCTCACTCCTAACAAACCACCATGAATCAAAGGATGTAATGTTTTTACTCGTCCATCCATGATCTGCGGAAAACCTGTTACTTCAGAAACATCTTTCACCGACAAACCAGCCGCTATCAAGCTTTCAGATGTTCCTCCCGTTGAAATCAATTCAATTCCATATGTGTGCAGTTCTTGCGCAAATGCAACCAAACCTGTTTTATCAGAAACAGAAAGCAAAGCACGACGAACCCGGTGAAAATCAGGTGTAGGATAATTTTGTGAAACAACAACCATGACAAAAACCTTAAGAATATAATGGCTAAAATTCAGGCAAAGCAAGAAGACTGCATCTGTGTGTCCATAGAGCTTGAATCAAAATATACTCATAGGATAGATAGCATACCTCTTTTTACCTCTCCAGATTAACAGAATCATTTTCAGCATCTTCATGAAAGACACTAATTATTTCTTTGATTCTATACGGGTAAAACGCCAACGAACTTTTTCCTGTACTGCAGGGCGGAAGTATAAAACGATCTGCTGTGTATGTTGTGGACCTGTTAATTCAGCAAAATCAATTGAATCTTCAAGGTAAAGATCAGCATCAGGAGACATAAAATGCCACACCGATTTACCTCCCACAGCTAAACGGACAAAATGATCCTCACGGCTCACTTCAATTTTTGGATGAAGATGGAACCGAACTGCAACATTGTGTGATTCATTTTGAACAGATTTATAGTTCTTAGACTCATCATTGTTTGGCATGAAAAAGCGGTCAAACCCCTCAATCATCGTGCCATTTGTCGTCAAAATAAGTCCACGCTCATGCAAAAGATTAAAAGGTCGCACATAACCATCATGGCATGCAATAAAACCAATTTTTTTGGCATCCTCTATGCGCTGTATCTGAATATTTTTAGGCCCTTTCAGCAAAAGGGAAGACGCCTTATTTTTTATTTTTCGAAAAACACCCACTGAAGAATCATTTAATGTTGCCGTTGAATGTGCTGCTGTAATCCGTCCAAAATGCCGATATTCTTCACGTCCATACGGATCAATACCCGCATTGATTATAAAGCGGTGTCCCTCAGATGACATTTCAAATGACAAACATCCCGAACAAGCATGCTCTGCAACAGAACGTGGTGGAAATTCTCCCGTATCAGCGATCACTGTCGTTTCATGAGCATTTAAACGCTGAAATCCTGAATAACGCGCATGACTAAAGAGATTTCCTGCTGTTTCATCAAAATCTAAAATTGTAGACAAGCATTCTGGAGCAATAGGTCCAACCCCATTGAAATGTGCTAATGTTTGATCTTCATGAATAAAAAACCTCAAAGCTGGCAACATACGCTCAACAGAATCAATCAAAATACGTGGTGCCGTTTCATTGCTATGCATATAAAGATGACGCAACGATAATAAATCTGGTAACAAATTGAACACAATAGCAGGATTGCGTGAAATATGACCACCATCAACAAGAATTTGATGCGCAAGTTCACGGCTCAAATAGGTTTGAACCTTTTTTTTCATTGTTGCAGAAAGAGGTAAAGCTAAAGACGCAAATGCTAAGGCTATTGCTGCCTGCAAGCGTTGATCATTATGTTCCATACTGCAAATCGTGACGCGCAAATAACGAAATTGAAAACCAAGCGCATTTAAAAATCGCTTTTCAAACTGCTCACTTGCACCTTCTAAGAGCATGTGTGCATGACAAATCCATGCAATCAAACGCCGTGCAACAACCCCCCCACTCCAAGGAAGTCCTTTAATTTTTTTGCCACTATGGTCAAGCCAATCTTCTAATAAGAAACGCGCATGGGCTGTTGCCAGTTGACTACGCGCTGCTGTCATATGCCGCAACCAATGAAAATCATGCAGTGCTGCTTCCCATTCCAAGGTTGGTGATGTTAGTGCAAAAGGCGAAACAGAACCCGACTGAACAATACGACCTGAAAAAGAAAAGCGACCATGGTAAAATTCATGCGCCATCATGGGATCCGCAACATGCAAATCAATGGGGCGTGCTAAAATTTTTTGCGGACGAAACCGTGAAAAACGCCCATGAAATAAAGGCCCAACCCATAAACGCCAAAATACTTGTAACATCCTATAAAAAAAGGCTCCTACCTTCATTTGAGGATATTTAACAGCAATCGCCACAATTCTACTTTCCTTGTATTCACTTAACAAAATACACTGTCAACTATTTTAGTAAATGAAATATTAATTAAGAAATTTTCCGGAGACGTGCTGCGTAAAAACCATCCATTCCAAATAACAATTTGTTCTCAGCATAACAATTTTCACTCTTAAAATCAGCAAACTCCACAGATCCACAAAAATCAGCAGGTGTTGTTCGCACAATGCCTTCAACTGTCAATACATGCTTCATATCTCCTAATTCATTCTCTAAAATAGGCTCTAAAACAACATCATCGCGTGTTGATAAAACCTTCTCAATCAGATCTTCACCTTCTTCTCTTGCCAGTGAGCAATTAGAAAAAACAATATGCCCACCCTTTTTGACCATAGCAATAGCTGCCAACAACAAATCATATTGTACAGCAGCGAGCTTCATGATATCCTCTCGTGATTTAGTCCATAAAATATCAGGATGACGGCGGATCGTTCCAAGAGAAGAGCATGGAGCATCAAGAAGCGCTGCATCAAAAAGCTTTTCAGGATGAAAATTTCTTGCATCACCATTCCAATAGCTCACGGAAAAATTAAGCCGATGCATATTGGCTGTTAAACGCTTTAATCGATTAGCAGAAAGGTCAATTGCTGTTACATCTGCTCCTTGCAAGGCCAATTGCGCCGTTTTTCCTCCAGGACTAGCGCAAAGATCAACCACCCGTTTCCCATGAATATCTCCTAAGAAACGAGCAGGTAAAGCGGCTGCAACATCTTGAACCCACCAAGCTCCTTCTGCATAGCCTGGTAAATCGACAACAGAGCTCTCCAAAGCTTTTAGACGAACCGAACCATTTGGTAAAACAACACCTCCAAGTCGTTTTGCCCACCCCTCACTGTCTGATTTAACAGTCAAATCAAGCGGTGGTGTTTCGCTTTGCATCGCTAAAATCCGCTGTGTTTTCTCTTCCCCATAAGTTGAGACCAAAAGCTGCCAAAACCAATCTGGAACCTCATTAAAAGTAAGTGCTTGCCTCTTTAACACCATCGCATCACGCGCAAAATTGCGTAAAATAGCATTAACTAATCCCGAAAAACAGCGTGTACGAGGATCGATTTTGGCTGCACGCACCGCTAAATCAATTGCTGCATAATCAGGAATATCAAGATAAAGAATCTGCGCTGCACTAATATGGAAAAGATGCTGAAGTGCAAATGCTTTTGGCGGCAAAGGCCGTGTTAAAAAACGTGATAAAGCTGCTTGAATCTGGCCTCGATGACGCAACGCCGCTATCAAAATAGCCCGACATAATAAACGATCACGATATGAAAGCTTCAAATAAAGGGGATGTCCATGCTCATGATCTGTTAAACCAGAAAGAGACGTATGCTTATCCAGTACCGCACCTAAAAGACGGACACATACTTGACGAACAGCCAATCCTTGAACATTCTTTTCAAACATCCATCCACTTTCTCATTTCATGTTTCAAAATAAAACCTTAACGCACATTTCTTATTTAAAAATGTTCTCATCGAGGCCGTTCTTGAATTTTAATGACGAAGCCAAGTGGGGCGGTCTGTACCCCGCCGAAGAATCTTTTTTTTCTGATGATGTATAAAACCATTCTGAGCTTCTGGATTGAGATCTTCATCTTTTAAATTGCCATGTTTCCCATAAGGCCCATTCTCTACAGCAAATTTCATCCTTTTATTCCCCTCTTTTGCCATCTTTTCTGCTTGCTTGTGAAGAGCTGCAATACGATTTTCAATTGCTGGATGAGTAGAGAAAAGATTGTCCGTTCCTTCACCCCTTAAAGGATTAACAATAAACATATGGGCTGTTGCTGGATTACTCTCTGCCTCTTCATTATACAACGTCTGTCCACTCCCAGAAATTTTTCTCAAAGCTGAAGCTAACCACAAAGGATTTCCACATATTTCAGCTCCCCGCTGATCAGCAGCATATTCACGTGTACGACTAATCGCCATTTGCACCAGCATTGCTGCAAAAGGTGCAACGAACAAAGCAATAACAGTCCCAAGCATTCCAGCCCCTTGAGAATTCCCTGAAGAATTGCGTTGCCCGCTCATTCCCATAAATAAAGCAAAATTACCAAGCATAGAGATCGCTCCTGCAATGGTTGCCGTCAATGTCATCGTTAAGGTATCGCGATGCTCAATATGCGCTAATTCATGAGCCACAACCCCAGAAATTTCCTCTGCACTCAACTGTTTCAATAGCCCTGTACTTGCAGCAACAGCTGCATTTTGTGGGTCACGCCCTGTCGCAAAAGCATTGGGCTGTGCATTATCAATAATATAGACCTTCGGCTGTGGAAGAGAGGCTCTTTGAGCCAGTTCAGTCACAATCCCATAATATACAGGTGAAGAATGCTCATCAACTTCACGCGCACCATACATACGCAAAACTATTTTATCCGAGTTCCAATAAGAAAAAAAATTTAATGCTCCTGCTATGAAAAGAGCAACAACCATACCACTGCCCCCTCCAACCAGATAACCAACTCCCATAAAAAGAACTGTCATAAAAGCTAAAAGCATTGTTGTGCGCATTATGTTCATTCTTTAAAAAACTCCATGCTAAAGTGTAACCATTCTTATAGGATGGTATTTTCTTCCTGATTCTTCAATGGAACATAGGTATAAAATGGACAAAAAGGATAAGAAAATAAACAACGATACAGCTTGCTTTCAGCCAAGTTCCTCCCTCTCCCCAGCAGCACAGCGTGCCTTACAGGAGGCTGCAGAAAGACGCAAACACGAAACCCATGAGAAAAAACCTTTAGAAAGCGGTGGGCGCGGCGGCAAAGATCCTGCTCGCTATGGAGACTGGGAAATTAAAGGCCGCGCTATAGACTTTTGAAAAACTAAAGTTTTTAATGAGGACACTCTCTGTTTCTTTTTAGGAAAATCAGCTTACCCAAAACAAATCGTAATCACCATATGTAAAGCTTTCCTTTATCTTAGGCTGATACTTCTACTGCTTTAGCATCTTCGGTAGCTTGTTTAGCAGCAGCTATCCGTTCTTGTGCTTTTTTGCCAGGCTCACCTTTATGTGGGTTATTGCGTATTGGACGCTTTTTTAAACCAGCAGCATCCAAAAACCGCAAAACACGATCTGTTGGTTGAGCCCCTTGATTAAGCCAATGTTGGATACGATCCTCGTTAAGCTTTACACGTGGCTTATCCTTTGGCAACATTGGATCCCATGCACCAACGCGTTCAAGAAAGCGTCCATCACGTGGGCTGCGTGCATCTGCCACAACGATATGGTAGTAAGGACGTTTTTTTGAACCTCCACGTGATAAACGAATTTTTAGGGCCATATTATTTTTCTCCTGTTATCAATTTTGGCTTTCGTTTTAACTTATTTTCTTTGTTTTTTGCTTTTCAGCGTATTTATTCCGTGATTATCAATAATTTTCCTCACAATAAAATTCAAAAATTTTTCTTACATAATCTGCACAGAGATGACTGCTAGGTAACTGCTTTTGGCCAATGGTTGTAAAGATGCCATGTAAACACGTCTTTGACTCGTACTGTGTAAGATACCCCTGCATAAGACAGGTCGCCAACCAATAGAGAGGTTTTTAAAAACGCAGCAGCTTGCATACCCCAAAAACGCTCGACCACACAGTCAATCAATAATTGCATAAAAACCATCATTCAATTTTTGAAACCCTTACATAAACATAAAATATTTTGACATCTTTTTGCTGCATTATATGTGTTTTCTCTTTGTGATTTACTTCTTCTTAAGCGATGGAGGCACGATCCCTTTTCCTTCAGGAAGACCAGGAATCTTTAAGCCTCGCCCTGGAAGACCAGGCAGTCCTTCGCTCAAAGAATTATTTTGAATCTGCTTTTGCAGCGCTGATAATTGCTTAGGGTCAAATCCGGAAAGATCAGGCAGAGCACCAGTTCCCTCCAACCCCCCTAATCCCATTTTAGAACCAAATCCCCCTAACATTTTGCCCATGAGACCGCTTTTTCCTTTTCCGCCCATAGCTTTCATCATATCAGCCATCTGACGATACATTTTCAAAAGCTTATTAATATCAGCTGCACTCGTACCTGACCCTCTAGCAATTCTCTGTTTACGACTATGTTTTAAAATTTCAGGCTTGAGACGTTCTTCACGTGTCATTGATCCAATAATCGCTAATTGGCGATCTAAAAGACCATCATTAAGGCCTGCAGCTGTGATTTGATCTTTCATCTTTCCCAGACCTGGCATCATACCCATAATGCCTCCCATACCACCAAGCTGTTTCATTTTTTGCAATTGGTCTGCAAGATCATTCAAGTCGAATTGTCCAGCTTGCATTTTTTTGGCAAGAGCCATAGCTTTTTCATGGTCAATTGTTTCAGCAGCCTTTTCAACCAAAGAAACAATATCACCCATGCCGAGAATACGATCCGCAATACGGCTAGGATGAAACTCTTCCAAAGCATCCATCTTTTCGCCAATACCGATCGCTTTAATGGGTTTCCCTGTCACAGCACGCATTGAAAGAGCAGCACCGCCACGGCCATCACTATCCATGCGTGTTAAAACAATCCCTGTAAGTCCTATCCGCTCATCAAAAGAACGAGCAAGATGAACTGCATCCTGACCAGTCAGACTATCTGCAACCAACAAAATTTCATGTGGTAAAGAAGAAGCCTTAATCTCTGCCAATTCAAGCATCAAAGCTTCATCAATATGGTTACGCCCTGCCGTATCAAAAAGGACAACATCATAACCGCCTAACTTTGCTGCCTGAACAGCACGTACAGCAATATCAACAGCCGATTGACCAGGAATAATTGGTAAATTGGCAAGCTCTCCTTGTTCCCCTAATTGACGAAGCTGCTCTTGTGCAGCAGGACGACGTGTATCTAACGACGCCATTAAAACTTTTTTATTATGTTTATCAGTTAAACGCTTTGCAAGTTTCGCTGTTGTCGTCGTCTTTCCTGAGCCTTGTAAACCAATCAACATAACAACGACCGGCGCTGGTGCATTAAAATCGCCTAAAACATTCTCGTCTCCAAGCATGTTCACAAGTTCATCGTGAACAATCTTAACAACCATCTGGCCTGGTTTGATAGATTTAACAATAGCAGACCCAACAGCTTTTTCACGAACCCTATCCGTGAAAGAACGCACAACATCAAGCGCGACATCAGCTTCCAGCAAGGCACGACGAATTTCACGCAGAGCTGTCGCAACATCTTGTTCTGACAAAGCACCACGCCCTGTCAAATTGGACAGAATAGACCCAAGACGTTCCTGCAAAGACTCAAACATCACTAACCTCATTTCTCTGTAACAAAAACTAACAAGCAAACCACATGGCAAACCAAAACAGCACCCGAGAACGCCACGCGCTGTCGGGTGTTGACCTCTGGGATCTTTTTATACCCTTAAGCGGGGTCCCAGTAGGTGATTCCAAGTTAATTCTTGTCACTAAATGCTCATTGTTTCAAACAACAAAAACTGTCCTTTGTCAAGATTTTATCACGCAAGAATGAAGGCGAAACAGAGAGTATTTTCAGAATTGAGAAAGCAATTCGCTTTCAACACGGGTAAAATTTCCTGTTTCTTGTTCCATGCTCCATAATTCACCACTTGAAATATCAAACCAAGCTCCATGCAATTTTAACAGCCCTTCATCTTTGCGCGTTTTTAACCAGGGAAATGTCTCTAAATTCTCGAGTGAACAACGAATAGAAATATGTTCCAATGCTGTTTGCCGTTCTTCTGCAGTCATCCATGAATTACTCGCAACAGCTTTTCCTGCTAGTGTCAACAGGCTCATCCAACGGCTAATAAAATCATCTGATGATAAGGGCTTACAAGTTTCATCAAGAACGGTACGAATCCCTCCACAATGCCCATGTCCTAAAATAACAATATGTTTGACTTCTAAAAACTGTACTGCAAACTCAATCGCTGCTGACGTTGCGTGATATTGATCATCAGGAGAAAAAGGAGGAACCAAATTCGCTACATTACGTAGAACAAAAATTTCACCTGGACAAGCATCAAAAATCGTTTCTGGAGTGGCACGAGAATCACAGCAAGCGATGACCAAAGTCTCTGGCCTTTGTCCTTCTTTTGCTAATTGCTGATAACGCTCTCTCTCCTGTGAAAAACGATTATCCATAAAGGACCAGTATCCTTTGAGAAGTTTTTCTGGCAAAATCATTATATCGTCACTTTAATTATTAAATCTTGACTAGGTTCTTATCATTTTACACATGATCTTGAATACAAAAATAAAACATTCACACAAACTATTCATTTTAATGTCATCATTCCTGCTATAAAGTAACGAAAAGAATTTATAATCACTGAAGGTAAATCTCTCTTCCCTTTAGTCAATAAGATGATACACTAGGGATAATGGCGTAAAAGCCAACTTTTGTGAGGAAAAAACGACCCAAAGCAAAAAGAGGGAGGACTATTATGTCAAAACAGGAAATACTGGATATTAAGAAAGATCCAAATGAAATAGAATCAATTCTTTTCGCTCATGCAGATGAAGAAGATATAGCCCGCTATAAAAGCAGTGAACTCCAAAAAGCTGCAAAAATCGCTACTGAAGCCCTCCACCAATATCGGGAAGGAGAAAGCACCGTCTGCTTTGAACACACTCTAACCTGTAATGACAAACCCTTAACTGTTGTTACGTTGGTTAATGACAACAAACCTTTCTTGCTTGATTCTATTTTGAATGTCTTCAATCAACAAATAAACAAAATTTATTTGATTGCGCATCCTGTTCTTGATTGTGCTGCCGAAAAACGCATCAGTCTGATGCAAATCCATGTTGAAGCTTTAAATCAACAACAAGCTCAAAAGCTTAAAGATGAGATCACCTTAGTTCTTGGACAAGTCAACGCAGCGGTGCAAGATTGGCAGCCCATGCTTGAGCAAGTCAAAAAGCGCATTCATGCCTATCAAACAAACCTGCCACTAAATTACCAGAAAGAAAGTGCAAAAACTATTGAATTTCTGCAATGGTTGATGAACAATAATTTCATCTTTCTTGGGTTGCGCACTTATGATTTCATTAAAGGCCAAAACCCTGATAAAGCTCTTAACACTGGTGATGTTGAATTGGGTATTCTTACAGATGCCTCTATCCGCATTATTGGAAATGCGCATATGGAAGAGAGTCCTCAAGAATTCTTATCCTTTATGGAAAGCGACGCCTTGTTTATCGTGACAAAGGCGAATAGCCGCTCAAAAATACACCGCTTTGTTCGATTAGATTATATTGGTCTGAAAATTTTTAATAAAGCAGGACTTCCTTGCGGAGAAATGCGTATTGTAGGGTTGTTTACATCTTCAGCTTATACACACTCTATTCTAAAAATCCCTTTCTTAAAAGAAAAAGCTGAAACCATTATTCAGCGTCTTGGATATAATCGGGCTGACCATTCTGGGAAAGCCCTTATCAGTGTTTTGGAAACCTATCCAAGAGATGAAATGTTCCACTCTGATGTGGATACACTGACAGAAAATGCTAAACTCATCCTGCAATTAGATGAACGTCCCCGTTTACGGGTTCTTGCTCACGCTGATTCTTTTGGACGTTTTGTTTCCGTCCTTGTCTATGTCCCACGGGATCAATATGGCAGCAGCAAACGTGAAAAAATTGGTGCTTATTTTGTCGATATCTATGAAGGTGATTTCTTTGAATCCTATCCGCTTTTTTTGGAAAGTACACTGATTCGCATCCACTATATCATCTACCGTAAAAGCAACCAAAGTGCTCCTGTTATTGAACGCACCACTCTTGAGCACGCTGTTCGCGAGATCACACGTAACTGGGAAAACACTGTCCAAGCTGTAGCTCTTGCTCACAAAGCGACAGATCAGCAAACACATCTCGCCAGTCAATTTCCCAACAGCTATCGTGACTTATTTTCAGCGGAAGATGCTATAAACGATGCAACTCATATTTTAAATCTTAATGATGAACATCCTCTTTTTGTGACATTTTATCACACCCACCATAAAGAAAAACACACCATTGCTCTCAGGCTATTTCACCGTCATGAAGCGCTTGCTCTTTCTAAACGGGTACCACTCCTTGAAAATATGGGATTCCGCGTCATAGCCGAACAAACTCTTGAACTGCCAGACGGCAATGGAAAATATGTGTATCTTCACGATATGCAACTAGAAAGCTCTTTCCAAATTTGTGTTAATCTTGACAAAAATGGTCTTAAACTTGCTGAAACATTTGAAGCTGTTTGGGCCCAAAATGCTGACGATGATGCTTTTAACGCGCTTACGCAAACAGCCCAACTGGATTGGCGCGAAATTGTTATTTTGCGCCATTATGGACGCTATATCCAACAAGCAGGCATTCCTTATTCGCAAGAACGTATCGCTAAAACTTTAAACGCCTATCCTCACATTACTCAGGATCTTTATGCTTTATTTCATTTGAAATTTCATCAAAGTCATACAGCGGAAGAACGACAGAAAAACGAAATAATCATTCAACAACGCATTGAAGAAAAATTACAGCATGTTCCCAGTTTGGATGATGATCTTATTTTACGTCGTTATCGTAATTTGATTGCAGCAAGCCTACGCACCAACGCCTTTACCCCTCTTGCCGATGGGAGCCCGCGACGTATTTTGGCCACCAAATTGGATCCACGCCAAATTGAGGGTTTGCCTGAACCGCGCCCTTACCGAGAAATTTTTGTTTACGGTCCAGAAGTTGAAGGCGTTCATTTACGCTTTGGTCCTATTGCTCGTGGAGGTATTCGCTGGTCCGACCGCGCATTGGATTATCGTACCGAAGTGCTCGACTTGGTCAAAGCCCAACAAGTCAAAAATGCAGTAATCGTCCCTGTTGGTGCAAAAGGTGGCTTTTATCCCCATTGTCTTCCTCAAACTGATAACCGTTCCGTTGTTGTAGAAGCCGCACGACAAGCCTATATTAGCTATATTGCAGCACTGCTATCTATCACCGATAATCTGGTTGATGGCAAAGTCAACGCAGCCCCTAATGTGATCCGCCATGATGGCGACGACCCCTATTTCGTTGTAGCTGCAGATAAGGGAACAGCAACCTTTTCTGACACCGCAAATGCTATAAGCCAAGAAAATCACTTTTGGCTTGATGATGCTTTTGCTTCTGGAGGATCAGCAGGTTATGACCATAAAGCGATTGGAATCACAGCAAAAGGCGCATGGGAAGCTGTCAAAAGACATTTTAGAGAGTCATTTGACCATGATATCCAAACAAAACCTTTCACCTGCGTTGGTGTTGGCGATATGTCGGGTGATGTCTTTGGTAACGGATTGTTATTGTCGCAGCAAACAAAGCTGATCGCTGCCTTTGATCACCGTGATATCTTTATCGATCCAGATCCAGATACCGCTGAAAGTTATGCAGAACGTATGCGTCTGTTTCAACTTCCCCGTTCCAGCTGGCAAGATTATGACCAAGGAAAATTGTCAAAAGGTGGTGGTGTTTTCCCACGTACAGCGAAAACAATCACTCTTTCCCGTGAAGCTGCACAAGTTATTGGTTTTGAAAAACGAACAGGAACACCTTTTGAAATTATTACGGCCATTTTAAAAGCACCTGTTGATCTTTTATGGTTTGGCGGTATCGGAACTTATATCCGTGCAACAATGGAAACGAATGCACAAGTAGGCGACCGTACCAATGATGCAGTGCGCATCACCGGTGAACAGGTTCGTGCTAAAGTCATTGGTGAAGGCGCTAATCTTGGTCTTACTCAACGCGGCCGTATTGAATATATTTTAAATGGTGGGCGATGCAATACAGATGCTATTGATAATTCTGCAGGGGTCAATTGCTCTGACGTTGAAGTGAATATCAAAATCGTTCTCGCATCAGCACAGCAAGCAAAAAAACTCACCCGTAACACACGTGATGCTCTTTTGAAGGAAATGACCCCACAGGTTGAGCAATTAGTGCTGAGCAACAATTATCTGCAACCTCTTGCTCTCTCACTAGCGGAAAGACGAGGTGCTCTTGATTTGCCTTATCAAGCACGCTTTATCAATGATCTAGAGAAGAAAAACCTCCTTGATCGTCGGGTTGAAATTTTACCTGATGAACAAGTTTTACGCCAAAGACTTGCTCAAAATCAGGGTCTCACACGTCCAGAGCTTGCTGTTATTTTGGCTTATGCGAAATTGACTCTGCAAGAAGAAATTGCCAACAATCCTATTGTTGACCATCATTATTTTGATTCAACCTTATTGGGGTATTTTCCAACCCAACTGCAAATCCAGTTTAAGCAAGAAATCATTAATCACCAATTGCGCCGTCATATTATTGCAACTCTTGTCGCCAATGATATTGTCAATCGTGGAGGACCAACTTTTGTTAATCGTCTGCAAGATAAAACAGGACAAAAAGTTGAAAATATTATTCGTGTTTTCATTGCTATTCGTGATGGTTTTGAAATTCCGCAATTATCTAACCAAATTGATAATCTTGATAATAAAATACCTGGTCTTATCCAAAATAAATTCTATGCAGCAATCACCTCAATGCTCTTTGAAGCAACTAATTGGGGTTTACGTCATATGGATTTATCGACACCGTTGGAAGATCTTGTGAAAACAATCAAACAGGCCCGTACTGTTATTGAAAAACAGCTTACACACTCCAATGGTAGAGACATTCATCAAAAAATTGCAAGAAAAGCAGCAAATTATTGCAAAGAAGGAGCACCAAAAGCTTTAGCACAACAATTAGCTCTCCTGGAAGTCGCCTCGATCATTTGTGATATTTCTCTAATTGCAAAACAAAATAAAAGTGACCTGATTCAAACAGCACAAATCTACTTCTCCCTTGCTCAAATTATTCACATAAACCGTATTGATGAAGCAAGCCGAGCCATCCCTATTTTTGATTATTATGATGGTATGGCTTTAAGCCAAGCGAAAGAAAATATTGCTGAAAGCTTACGGCAAATTGTTACGAAAATTTTGCAAAATTATGGTGAACAAAATGATCCGCTCGCAGTTTGGATCAAAACAGGAGAAAATCAAATTTACACGGTGACCAATCGAATTGGTGCACTTATTGAAGGTGATCTTAATATTTCTCGTTTTACCTTTGCAGCAAGTATGATCGCTCAACTCAAAAACACCACCTTCCAATCTTAAAGAAAGATAGTGTAGAGAGCCTATCTTGAATAACTTAGTTCCCCTGCTCCTTTGTCGAGTTACAAAGGAGTTGCGGTAAACAGGTTGACCTTTTACATTTTTTCAACATAAACCGACAAAAACAACAAAGTGCGCAAATTATTACACTTAGGCGTTAACTTGTGTAGACAATAAATACTGAACAATGGAAAGAAGCCTACATGCAGAAACAAAAAAGGCCTTTTTCACTTCCATGTTGTTTCACTTCATAGAGTAAGAGAATATCCAACATTTTTTATGATGATTTTTAGACTAATTATGGCTCTCAACTTCCGTATAAAAGGCAGAAGAAGCACCAAAAATCCGTTGCAATGCATTTTTAAACCACTTATGCAAAGTCTGGCCATACATTGAGTAACCTTCAAAATGCATAAAAGCAGGTTGAACACCCTTTTGAGTCAAATTTTTAGCCAAATGCATCACCAAATTTCGTATCATCATACGTGTTAATTCAGGATGAAATTGCAAACCCCATGCTTTATCTCCATAGCAGAATGCTTGTACAGGATATGTCTGCCCTGTTGCCAACAGAATAACGTCTTTAGGCAAATCATAAATTCCTTCATTATGAAAATGATAAACCACTTTTGGCCAATCCATCATTGTCTCACCTTGTGGCATCACCTGCAGAGGATACCACCCCACTTCTACATATCCATCACGTCTTGCCTCAACACATCCTCCTAGATTTCGTGCTAACATTTGTGCTCCAAGACAAATACCTAAAAAAGGCTTATTTTCTTTCAAAGACAGAGAAATCCAATCAATTTCCTCACTAATATATGCATCCCTATCATTTACACTCATCGGCCCACCTAAAATAACAACACCAGCATGATGTTCTAATGTATCGGGAAGTTTTTGTCCCAAAATAGGACAATAAATATCAAGAGCAAAACCACTCTGTTGCAAAAAAGATCCCAGATAACCCATCCCCCCAGATGGACGATGAAGAACGATTGCAATTTTTGGTTTATTGTCCTTTTGTTTGTGATCTAAATATTGTTCTACAAAAAACATAATTCAATTAATCGCTTTATAACATAATTGGGCATTCTAAATGCATACGCAAATTACGTCTGTCAACAATAGCTACGATAATTTTATAACGCTCGAAATTGCTCTTTCGATGAAAGCATATCTCTTTCTGCTATTTTCACTCCTGGATCATCAACATTTAAACGTGTCTGATTGCCAATTTTTTTCTTAGCTGAATTTTGAGGCAAAAAACCATCTTTTATAGGTGAAATTTCATTTAAGAGTTCATCGTTAACGAAAGTTATTTCCGTCACAATATCCTCTTTTTCTTCCTTTTCAGCCATTACAGGATCGACATTTAGCACCATAGGACCAACATCACCAACATCTTTTGGTTCTATAGGATCGATTTCTAATGTTAAAGGAAGCCTACGTGGCGGTGCTTTCCATTCAAAACAACCCAATCGCCCGCTTATCGGAGATACCGCTGACCAAGAAGAAAAAAGCGTTCCATCACACATCCATGTAGGATCCCGCTCTGCACGCAACGCCAATGAAAGCCATTGACGCACCAATAGCTGATTATTGCCTTGTGCTTCTTCGATATCCGCCAATAATAAATAAACGCTTTCACGGGGATGACGTTGAAGGGCTTTTTGTGCTTGTTCTCTCGCAAATGCCACTTCACCTGCATCCAAAGCAGCCTTTGCAACAAGAAACGCTGATTCAAAAGTATCCTCATTATAAGAAGCCAATTTTTTAGCCTTTTTCAATCGCTCAACGGCTCTTTCCTCATTCTCAAGATAACATGCACCCAGGTCAGGATGGGGGTTTTTTTTCCAAGCATTGAAAATGATTTTATCAGCCTTATGTACTTCATTGAACTTATAAAGAATATCAGCTGCAATCACTGTTATCGGCACAAAATCAGGCAGTAATTTATGTGCTTTTAAAATAGCTGTACGCGCTTTGACAGGATGGGTTTTGAAAAGCTGAAGCGCTTGCCCACTTAATAACAAGGCATATGTGTGATTACGCTCTGCAGTCCAACGGTCAGCACGGGGTAAAGCCTTTTGTGCTTTTCCAAAAACATCAAGTGCTTTATCCCATTGCCCCTCAGCACTCAACCGATCAATAACAGCTTGATGAGCCCATAAAAGTGTTGGCGATAAAGCCAGCGCTTCTTCTGCATAATGCTGTGCTGCTTCATCCTCTTTCATAGCCACAGCTTCACGATAAAGACCATAAAGCCCAGCAAGTTTTGTTGGCGTCTCTTGTCGCATTTCTTCATAAAAACCAATGGCGCGAATAGAATCCTTTTGTAAAAACAAGGTTTGAGCCTGTAAAAGCTTCATCAACGGCTCATGATTATTTGCAAGATATTTTAAAGCACATGTTTCCATTTTTTTTGCCGTGACATAATCACCAGAAAAAACAGCAAGAAGCCCTTGTGAAAGCGCTTCACGACCTTTTTTTTGGCGGCGTGTAGAAAAATAATGACGCAAAGTATTAGGAGCAAAAAAAAGACCACGCAACAGCCACCAGATAAGGGCCAGCATAACCAAGAGCACAATAGACACACTTACAAGTGTTAACAAAGAAATAGCAAACCGCGTTTGCAAAAATGTAATGATAACAATGCTATTGTGGTTCGCAACCCATCCAAAAAGAGCACCCAACACACAAACAGCAAAACTATACACCACAACACGTATCATTACCCTTGATCTCACTTACTTTTTCTAGTCTCAAAACGCCCTTGTTGAATAGAAGTTAACAAATCTTGTAAAATATTACGAACAGAGAGCTTTTGCTTAAGCTGTTTTGCAAAATCGGCTGAAGCATCTTGAGCGTTCTTAGGTAAAGTTTCCCATTCTGCTAAGGCTTTTTCATAGTTACCTTCCTGAATAGCAGCTTCCATCCGTGCGACAATTGCTTCCATTGTTGTCCCTGCAATATTGCCAACTGGCCGTGTAACAAAAAGACCTTTTACCCATGCCAAAATCTGTGCAAAAAAACCAGCATCTGGCGCAACAATATTTTGCAAACCAACAATGATATCAGCAATAGCTGCAAAATCATGAGCAAGCTTCGTAGAATTGGAAAAACCTGTTCGTGCTTTTTTTTGTAAAATCTCAAGCCCAGGCAATGCAGGGAAAAAATTTTGTACGGCTTCTAACTCATCAATGAAAGGTCCGCCCTGCATTACAGCATTTTTTAAAGCACTGACTGCCATAAGTATTTGCATGTCTACAGCTTTTCCTTCACCACTCTTCGTTGCCATATTTTCTTGCAAAGTGTTGAGCTGTTTTTTCAATTCCATTAAATCATTTGCTATATTGTTTTCCGTCAACGAAGCTGACCTATTCTTTGACATCTCAGCCAAATTTTTTATATGCTCTTCAAGAAGTATAACTTTTTGTCCTAAAACTGTTAGAGTTTTTTTATTTTCTTCTTGTAAGGCATTTCTACTTTGAGTATCCTCAAAATTATGTGATAAAAGAGCTGCTTTCATATCTTTTGACATTTCGACTACAGCTTGCATCTGATCTTCAAGAGCAACCACTTTTTTCTCTAAATCTGCCACATCTTTTCCGACTTCTGCTTTAAGACTCATCTCTTTTTCAAAAAGAGAGACACTTTGCGACACAGAATAAACATCTGTTTTCAACAGATCAAGCTCTTGGAGAAGATGTGTCAATTGGCTTTCTGTTGATTTTAATTGATTTTGTGTGGTTTTCGCCATCTGCAAAGCTTGCTCTGTTGCAGAATTATGTCTGCTTAGAAAAGGGAAAAGAGAACCATCTCGTTGAAACCCTATCAAAAGACTTAATGTCGTTACAGCACTCACAATCCCTGAAATGAGTAAACACACCAAAGCCACACCAAAAGAGCACCGGCTCTTTTCCTTTTTCTTGCTAGGCTTTTTCATTGTAATGGACTCCTGCAATGTTGAAGATTCTGCTAAATTTTGTGTTTTTTTCTCTGAATCATCACGTATTGCTTCATGCTCAATAACAGGTGTCTCACGTTTAACACCTTTATAATGTGGATTTTCTTTCGGTTTTGAAGAATCTACCATGACTGTCTCTTTTTCTCTCTCATTGCTGATAATAAAATAATAAAATGAAAGAAACTTTAAGAGCCAAACGCTTCCTATGGCTACAGGCTCTGTCTTACATCCTATTGACTAAGAATTGATACCGTAGATCAATTATTCGATTGTTCATTCTCACGAGATACGTTTAAGGCCAGCCCCCTCTTGATCGAAAGACTTTAAACATACCAATACTAATATGTAGCACAAAACACAGAAAAACAGTGATGAGTCATACATAAACATAGCACAAAAATTATATGCCTATTGACGCTTATAAGAGCCAACTTTAAGAGAAGCACTTTGCATCTTTATTTGTCCGTGATACCGATCACTCTTAAAGAATTTTTAAACATAAGGTTTAGCCTATAATGCGCCTGTTGGGAATAGAAACAAGTTGTGACGAAACTGCTACCGCTGTTATTGAACACAATTTAAAAGGAAAAAGTCATATTCTTTCCAATATCGTTTGGAGCCAAATCGAAGATCACGCGCCTTATGGCGGTGTTGTGCCTGAGATCGCAGCACGCGCCCATGTTGAAATTCTCGACACTCTAATCCTCGAAGCACTCGCAAAAGCTAAAACAACACTGAAAGAGATTGACGCGATTGCTGTCACCGGTGGCCCCGGTTTGATAGGGGGGCTTTTAGTTGGCCTAATGAGTGCAAAAGCACTGGCTTTTGCCACTGGAAAACCCTTCATTGCTGTTAATCATCTCGAAGGTCATGCGTTAACAGCTGTTCTTACCCATCAAGTCACTTTTCCTTATTTATTGCTTCTGGTCTCAGGTGGCCATACACAAATGATCCTTGTTCATGGAGTAGGCAATTATCAGCGTCTAGGAACAACCTTTGACGATGCCTTGGGAGAAGCTTTTGATAAAACCGCAAAACTCTTAGGCCTTCCCTATCCTGGTGGCCCAGCTCTTGAAAAGGCTGCTCTTTTGGGAGACAAAAATCGCATCCCTCTGCCACGACCTTTAAAAGGAAACAAACAACTCAACTTTTCTTTTTCTGGTCTGAAAACCGCTGTTCGACAAGCAGCAACAGCTATGGCTCCTCTTTCAGAACAGGACGTTTCAGACATCGCCGCAAGTTTTCAAGCTGCTGTCATCGATACATTGCAAGATCGTGTTCACTTGGCTTTGCAATATTTCACTAGCCAATATCCTTCTTCTCATAGCCAAGAGCACCGCCATCCAGCTTTTGTTGTTGCCGGCGGCGTTGCTGCTAATCAGGCCATCCGTTTAACTCTACAAAATCTTGCCCATCAACATAGTTTTGAATTTATCGCCCCCCCTCCCTCTCTGTGTACGGATAATGCTGCCATGATTGCTTTTGCTGGTGCAGAGAGAATAGCACGGGGGCAAACAAGCCCGCTTGATATTGCTCCCCGTTCACGTTGGCCGTTAGATGAAAACGCTTCGCCTTTAATCGGAACAGGGCGCCGTGGAGCAAAAGTGTAAAGAGATCAAAAACACAATACACATAAAAACTATTAGAGCATTCATAAAAATCTGAAACCGCATCAAACTTTATGAAAAGGAGCTTTTCGTGGCTTATTGGCTTTTTAAATCCGAACCCGATAAATGGTCATGGACCATGCAAAAGAAAAAAGGCCTTGATGGAGAACCATGGGATGGCGTGCGCAACTATCAAGCCCGCAACAACATGCGCGCCATGAAATACGGTGATAAGGGTTTTTTTTATCATTCCAACAAAGGGCTAGAGATTGTTGGCATTGTAGAAATCTGTGCTGAAACGCACCCTGATTCAACAACATCTGATCCACGCTGGGAATGTGTGGATATTCGCGCTATCTGTGATATGCCAAACCCTGTTTCACTAAAACAGATCAAAGCCAATCCAAAATTAAATACGATGACACTGGTTAAAGCTATGCGATTATCAGTACAACCCGTTACAGAAGAGGAATGGAAAGAAATTTGTGCTATGGGTGGCCTTCAACTAGAAATGCTTTAAGCTAAAACCGCAACTTTTGTTCGTTGGCTTATATAGGGCAGCAACCGCTCCATATCACGGCGGGAAAGCGCAATACATCCTTCTGTCGGCTGATAATTGTCTCGCGCTAAATGCATAAAAATAGCACTTCCTTTTGCCATTTTTCGTTCTGTAATATTCCAATCGAGAATAAGACAAATTGCATAAAGATCATCCTCACGCTGCATTTTTTCAGCACTTTTAGGATAAGGAAGGCGGACAAAACGATTATAATTGGTGTCCCCACTTGCATCACACCAACCATCATGAGCTCGAATACGGCGAAAAGATAAAGCTGAACGCGGTAAGGACCGATAAAAATTGCCTCGAAATCCTCTTAAACAGCGCATCTTCGCCAAAGGTGTCGCTCCATCGCCCTCACGTTTAAAAGCAGAAACACCAAAGCGTCCTAGAGCGCAAAATAAACGATGCTGACCTATACAAAGGATACCCCGTGTATGCCTGCCTGCTATGCGCACCTGCCGACGAACGGTTATGAGAGTCACGCGAGTCTTCTTTTTTACAATTTCCTTTTTAATTCTACTTGCATGAAATCTCATTTTTCGTGAAACTACTTTCAAAACCATAATCCAAACATGCTTTTACAAGGAAAAAAAATGAGCGATTATAATCTTTTAATCATTGAGGAGGATGATAATCTACGTCACATTTTGGTAGAACAATTGCAAATATATAAGGAATTTGAAATCCTGCAAGCCAAAACAGCTGAAGAAGGAATCACAATAACTCAAGAAAAAAGAATTAATCTTATCATTATTGATGTTGAATTTTCTAACCTTGATGACCATACTCCTGTCACCACGATACGTCAACAAAGATTTCGTGCTCCTATTATCATGATCACTCGTGACGACACCAATTGTGATAATCTGTTAAATCTTGAAGTGGGCGCTAATGATTACGTAACAAAGCCCTTCCGCTTCGCTGTATTATTAGCGCGCATCCGTGCTCAACTGCGTCAATATGAACACAATGAAGATACAGTTTTTCATATCGGACCCTATAATTTTAAACCTGGACGAAAACTTCTCATTGATCAGCAGAATAATCACATTCGTCTTACAGAAAAAGAATCTGCAATTCTTAAATATCTCTATTGCACAAGGAAAAACCAAGTCATCAGCCGCGAAACCTTATTAGAACAGATTTGGGGCTATAACGAACAGATTGTTACCCATACATTAGAAACGCATATTTATCGCCTGCGAAAAAAAATCGAAAAAGATCCCGCGAATGCACAAATCCTCATCACAGATCAAAATGGATACCGCCTTAACCTTTAAGGAATACTGTTTTAATCTTTAGCAAAGAGCATTACCTAGAATCGTTAAAGGAAGCCACTATTTTAATTTTTATTTTTTACTCTCATGGCTCAACACATAAGCTCTGACCTCAATTTTCTCTTCCTACAATAAAGGAGAAGACTAAGATGATGTACATTTTTCACGAGCTTGTGGTGATAAAACAGGAATGAACACACGTCGTGATTGGCGGCGCTGCACAAATAGACCTTGATAAACACGTTTCTGGACCTGACACATTAACAGTCCACCAAAATAAGGAAACAGATAGCGCGCCAAAGGTTCATAGAAAAGTGACAATAATCGCGAAACACGCCCAGCAAAAGGTATATAATGCACAATTTCTTGCACAGACCTGACAATAAAATTTGTTTCTTCAAATAAACGAACAATTTGTTGTCGACTATAGGGTTGGCCATAGCCAAAAGGCGTGCGATCATTGCGTGCCCACAATCCGCAACGATTAGGAACAATAACAATCAAATGACCATTAGGAGCCAAAATACGCCATATTTCATTGAGCGTTTCCCGTGCATTTTCGCTATATTCCAAAGCATGGATCAATAAAATACAATCTACTGAAGCATCAGGAAGAGGCAAATCTTCTTCAAAAACGAGCGCTGTCGCAACCTTATCCGCACAAGGCCAGGGTGTCACACCTTGATTAGCTGGCATAAAAGCAAAACATTGTTGTGCACGTGCATGCAATGCAGCAAGATAAGGCAAAGCATAACCCAAACCTAAGACGCGTTTATCATCAAGATTTGACCACTTTATATTAAGTTGTTCACACAGCGTCGTCTGCACCCGCATACCGAGCGGAGAAGCATAAAAATCTCTCAGTGTGATTATATCCAATGTAATGTACCGTGTAGAAAAAAATTTTAAATAGTGCAGATCTTCATAGATTTAGTTTATGGAGATTTCATCTCTTCTTTTCAAGAATGATACCTTTCATACTTTATTCTTTAAATCCAAATGATGAAATCATCTCAACAATGTTGTCATGACTTTAATAACTTCATTATTATTCCCCTTTGCGTCTTCTCTTCCAATAAAACTTCTTCTATACGAGCACTTCCTATCTGCTTTTTATGAAAGAATGCACTTTTTCCAAAAAAAATACTATAAGAAAAGCGCTTTCGTTAGTGAAAATACAACAACCTTTCAAGATAATTCTTTTCTTCTTCAGAAAGATGGTCCTTGTTGAGACGCTTGCGAATTTCTTCCAGAATTTGCCGTGCCCGCGTCTTATCACCTTCCTGAGACATAGTTTTACCGTCTTTTCCCCGATCACTGTCTGAAGGTAGGGGACGTCCTAATGGATCTTGAGACTCAATAGCATTTTGCATATCTTCAAATTGTTTCAACGCTTCACGCATTTTTTGTAAAATATTTTGTGCACCTTGTCGCAAAGATTCTAAAACATCTGATTGATTTTTTACAGATGTCTCGTAGTTTCCACGACCAAGGGCAGCCTTTGCAGAATTCATTTTCTCTTCTGCCTCTTTCAACACACCACCCTTTTCAAAACTTTGCTCTGACAATTCCTTTTCTAACACCGATAATTCAGACTGTAATTGAGCTTGACGTTTTACCAAAGCCTCACTCTTCTCTTGTGTAACAATCTCCCCACGTCGTTTTTCTGTTTCTAAACGATGTGTATCATTGAGAATTTCCTGCTGACGGCGCATCACATCACCAAGTTTATCAATCATCTTTTTCATCTTTGTTGTTTGCGTATTCTTTTGCTCTTGATCTCGATTGCTTTTTTGAACACGCAAATGATCAAGTGTTTGTTCAATTTCATCCAAAAGCTGTTCAGCAGAAGAAGAAGACCCTATTTGAGCCATTTTCTCAATCGAATCGAGCTTTTTGTGCAGACTATCTTCAGAAAGATTCGCCTTATTATTAAAGTCGCTATTTTCTGGTGCTTTTTCAGCCAAAGCACGAATATAATCATCCATAGCCTGTCGTAAATCAGCCATAAGGCGTTCAATTTCTACTCCTGAAGCACCACGGCGCAATGCATCCCGCAGAGCCATTTGTGCTTGTTTTAGTTTTTGCTGAGCAGACTCTGACTGATCACCCTCAATCGCTATGGCAATCTGCCACAAATAATGAACCACATCACGCAATTCATCTTCTGTTTGTGCTATCGACAGCCTTGTCCACGCACTCTGTAATGCAAGAATATTGATTGAATTTTGTACACCATTTTCTGGACGAACAAGCAAAGCAGCAAGCATATCGAGTACACGCTCGCGCGCAGAAGCATTAAGAGCTAATAAACGGCGTTGTTCATTGACTGCACGAGCAATAGGGTTAGCAAAAACACGCTGCGGTAATGTCATGATAAAGGTTTTGCTACGCCCCTTTTGGCCAGCACCATCTTCTACCACCAAAGTGATCTTAACTTCCGTGCCTGCCCATGGATGGCTCGATAAATCTTGCACCATTCGCATTTTTCCCTTTCCACCACGTGCTAGAAGAAGCTTTATTTGAGGGGCTTGGTAAAGAGGAACTGCGTTTTTATCAAAATCAACAAGAGACTCTATAGCAACAAAAGCATTTATAACGCCATAATCATCATCCATTTCATACTGCAACTCCAATGCCCCAGCTGAAATCCGCTCTGGTTTTTCAAGCCAACGGATTGTTGGCATTTGGTCTTTCACCACGTCTAAATGCCATTGTTGTTGTTGATAACGTGATGAAAAGGATAAATTTATGGAGCGTTCTAACCGTGTTTCAAAATGAACAATGGAATCATTCAAAGCTGTCTTTTCTCTTTTTTGAGAAAGCAAAACTTTACGTCCATCCTCTTTAGATACTGCCTTTACTGTAACACCAGATCCATCAACAACACGGACAACCACCTCACTCCCTTCAGGAATGGAAAAATTTTTTATCTCACTTCGTGTTAAATAAATGGGGGCAACATTCGTATAAGAGGGTGGTGTGACCCAAGCATCAACCCGCATTGATGATTCATTGACCATGGAGCGTAAATCAAATGTGTCCTGCAAGCGCCCTCCTGATGAACCAAAGGAGAAACTGAAAGCACACACACAAAGTAGAACAAACAAAAACCTCAAAGCCATAGGATCATGGTTAGCACTATTGGGGTAAGCAAATCCGCTTCGCACATAGCGCAAATCCTCTGCCATGCGGCGTTGATGTTCACGCCAAATAACCGCGCTAAAACCTTTATCATTTTCAGAACATAAACGATCCGTTTGAACGCTTAAGGGTTGATTTTTTAGGCCACTTTTCTGCTCAATATGACGATCAACTTCTTTTGCTGTAGGAAAGCGAAAATCCGCAAGCAAAAATAGACTGCCCACAGCAACAAACAATATAAGACCAAGAAAAAATAAATGCCACCCATAAGGGAGAACATTAAAAATGCCCAACCAACTCAGCGAGCATAAAAAGCTCAAAGCCAAAAAAAACGGCAAAAGGCGCGGCCAGATTCGTTCAAAACATAAGATACACCAAGCTAAAAAGCGCACCCCCAAAAGCCTTATCATGATGCATCTTTTGATGTTTTCATCACTCATAGACGAACACTTATCCTTTTTGATAACCATGCGTTAACATCATAAAACTCATACACAATAATTTCTATCAAACAAATTATTGCATTAAAGTTTAATAGAGATAAGATCATAAAATATTTAAAAGTTCTCAATCCAATCTGGAATGTGATCTAATCCCATTAATTGCTCATAATCAAGACGTGGCCGAATAACATCATAACGCGTATTGTGTACCAAAACTTCTGGCACTAACAATCGGCTATTATAAGTACTTGCCATCACTGCACCATAAGCCCCTGTTCCTGTAATCGCCAAAAGATCACCGGCAGAAACCATCGGTAATGAGCGATTTAACCCTAAATAATCACCCGTTTCACACACTGGACCGACAATATCTGCCGTGATCAAAGGAGCATCTTTCAGTGCTTTTTTGACGGGCAAAACTGTCTGCCAAGCATCATAAAGTGTTGGGCGAAGAAAATCATTCATTGCACCATCCACAATAACAAAATTTCGTCCTTCTCCTCTTTTTAAATATGTGACAGATGTTACCAACACGCCAGCATGACCAGTAAGACTACGCCCAGGTTCTAAAATAATATTAATCCCTAAAGGAGCAATATGTTTTCTCACCAACGCCGCGTAATCAGCAGGAGATGGAACCATATTTTGTTCGGGATGATAAGCAATGCCAAGCCCACCCCCTATGTCTATATGGGTGATCATATAGCCCTCATGCCATAAATGACGGACAAAATCGGCAGCAATCAGAAACGCATCCTCAAACGGTTTTAAATCACAAATCTGACTGCCGATATGCATATCCATCCCACAGACTTGTAAACCCGGCAATTGCGCTGCTTTTTTATAGGCACTACACGCCAACGACAACGGAATACCAAATTTATTATCAAACTTGCCAGTTGTAATTTTCTTATGAGTCTTAGCATCTATATCAGGATTAATGCGCAATGAAATACGCGCCGTCTTTGATAAAGCAACAGCACGTGCTGATAATTGTTCAAGTTCTGGTTCTGATTCAACATTAAAACAAAAAATGTCTTGAGAAAGAGCAAAATCTATCTCTCTCACTGTTTTTCCAACACCAGAATAAACAATGCGCTGAGGCACAATCCCAACAGCAAGCACACGCCGCAATTCACCTTCTGACACGACATCAGCTCCTGCTCCCTTTGCGGCTAAAATCCGCAAAACAGCTTGATTGGAATTAGCTTTCACCGCATAAGCAATAAGACTCGGCATATCGTGAAATGCATCTTGATATTCTTTAAAATGCGCAACCAATGCACCAGCAGAATAACAATAAAAGGGTGTTCCTACATCCTGTGCGAGGGTAGAGAGCGAGAGACCTTCAGCGTGTAATTCACCCTGATGATAAGAAAAAAAATTCATAAAAACCCCTATTTTATCAATCGATCGAGAATGAAAACTTTATCGGCTTTATTTTTAGAAATAAATTCTTCTTGCGAAGACTCCACTACTGTTGAGGGAGATCTTTCAAGCGCACCTTTGCGCCCACATCCAATAAAAACAATGGGACAAAAAAGAGCAATGATTACAGTCCTCACAAGTGTTTTCATACGCCCTTCTCTCTCATCTTAATAACTTACTTCCATTATTGGGTTGAAAATAAAATCCTTAGGCAGTTACAAGACGCTGTTTCCAATAAGCAACTTGGCGAAGCACTTCTGAAGGTGCTGTTCCTCCAAAACTTTTGCGACTTTCAACAGATTTTTTAACTGTCAAAACATCAAAAACAGTTGCGTTTATATCTGGATGGAAAGTTTGAAACTCATCTAATGATAACTCATGAAGACTGCATTTTTTTTGTTCTGCCAAAGCCACAGCACATCCTGTAATATAGTGAGCTTCACGAAAAGGCAGCCCTAATTCACGCACACACCAATCCGCTAAATCGGTGGCAATAGCATAACCAGAACCAGCAGCTTGTTTCATGACTTCTTTGTTAACTTCAAGATCGCTGATAATCCCCGTCATTGCTGCCAATGACAATTCCAGATTCAAAACCCCATCAAACACATATTCTTTATCTTCTTGCATATCTTTTGAATAGGCAAGCGGTAATCCTTTCATCACGGTTAAAAGCCCTATCAATGCAGCATTCAACCGCCCTGCCTTAGCTCGCACAAGCTCAGCAGCATCGGGATTTCTCTTTTGTGGCATAATGGATGAACCCGTTGAAAAAGCATCCGATAAACGAATAAAATGAAATTGCGCGCTCGACCAAAGAACAATTTCCTCTGCTAAACGTGAAAGATGCGTAGCACAAAGAGCACCAGCACTTAAAAATTCCAATGCAAAATCACGATCAGACACACTGTCAATCGAATTACGTGTTGGTTCGCGAAAACCGAGTGCTTGTGCTGTCATAAAACGATCAATTGGGAAACCCGTTCCTGCCAAAGCAACAGCCCCCAAAGGCGATTCATTCATGCGCTCAATGGCATCACGCATCCGTGATAAATCTCGACCAAACATTTCAACATAAGCCATCATATAATGGCCAAATGTGACGGGCTGTGCGGTTTGTAAGTGGGTAAAACCCGGCATCACTGTATCTGCGTGCTGTTCTGCCCGCACAAGTAATTGCTCCATCAAACCCTTTAAAGCTTGCGCTATTTTCTGTACTGCCTCACGCATCCACAATCGAAAATCAACAGCAACTTGATCATTGCGTGAACGCGCGGTATGCAAACGCCCTGCCACAGGACCAATTAATTCGCTAAGCCGTGCTTCAATATTCATATGAATATCTTCAAGCTTGCGTGAAAAGGTAAAGGAGCCTGTTTCAATTTCTTGATGAATAAGTTGCAAACCATGAACAATTTTTTCATAATCAGAGTGTGAAATAATCTTCGTTTGCGCTAACATTGCTGCGTGAGACAATGAACCTTCAATATCTTGCCGATAAAGTTTTTGGTCAAAATCAATAGAAGCATTAATTTCTTCCATAATTGCAGCAGGACCTGTTGCAAAACGACCACCCCACATTTCATTACTTAACTTATCACCCGTCATAACCTGCAAGTACTCTCTAAAAGGACAAAAATTATGATTTTTCAAATTTTTATCAGCCGAAAAAACAAGAATAAAAAAATGCAATTCTTTATTGCATCCTTTATCATTGCCTTAAGTTTATACGCAACAATAAACCACAATAGCACGAGAGGTACTTTTGTTGCCAATTTTATTTCAAAGGCCAAAGCGCAAGAAATAAACTCCAACACAACATACCTGAAAGAAATAGCAGCGATCAAAAAAGCTGCTCAAGGCTTTTTTAGTCATATACGATTCGCTGATAATTTCTATGACATGAACCAGCTTTCTTTTAAAGATATTCAGGGAAAAGACCATAAACTTCTCGAATTTAACGGAAAACCAGTACTCATCAATCTGTGGGCCATTTGGTGCACACCATGCCGTATGGAAATGCCAGAATTAGCGCAATTAAAACGTGATATGGGGGGAGACAATTTTGATGTTATCGCGATTAATGTTGATACAACAGCGTCTCCTGAAAAAATTCAAAAATTTTTACGCGAAGTCCAGGCAGATCATTTGGTTTATTATCGTGACAAAACAATGAATATTTTTCGTAATATCCGCAAACAAGGGCTCGCTATGGGACTTCCGGTTACACTCTTGATCGATAAAGAGGGCCGTCTCATTGCTTCCCTAAATGGCTCTGCGCCATGGGCCAATGAAGATGCGAAAGCACTGATAAAAGCTGTTATTGAAAAAATAAAATAATTTAATACTCGCACCTTTTTAAGCGCTGTATTGCTAAATCTAGAGCAGATAAAAAAGCGGAACGGTCTTTGCGACAAAAAGGACGGGGTCCACCCGTCACACAGCCTTGTTCGCGCAAATCTTCCATCAAATTACGCATAGCCAAAGCTTGACCAATTGAGTTGATATCAAAAACACGTCCTGTCGGTGAAAGGCAAACTCCGCCCGCTTGCACAACTCGCGCTGCCAAAAGAATATCACTCGTGATAACAATACTTGTCTGATGGACATGATCAACAATCCAATTATCTGCACAATCAGGCCCTTGAGACACAATAACCCTTTCAAGAAGGGATTCATTTGGAAGAGATAAAAAATGGTTTGCTACAATAAATGTCTTGAGCTGATAACGATTCATAACACGGTAAATTTCAGATTTTACAGGACAAGCATCAGCATCAACCAACAAAATGATAGCAGGTTTTGTTTGTGTATCTTGCTCTTGATTTCTAATTAACACAACACTCTCTTGCTTCTTTTATTCATTGGAGTGTTGTAAACGATCCCGATACAACATAATGGCTGCGTTGATTTCACCTCCCAAAATAAAAATTGCACTTAGCATATATAAAAAAATAATAGCAACCATGATAGAAGCTAATCCCGCATAGGTCGAAACATAATTAAGCATTGTTAAATTTAAATAATGTGCAAAAGCCATCGACGCCAAAAACCAAGCAAACATTGTCACCACAATCCCTGGTAAAATATTAATTAATTTCCGCTTTCCTGCAGGCAACCATTTATGAACAATAAGAAGACTTATCAATGAAACAATCATCGCGATCGTGTAACGCCACAGACGAATAACACCAACATATTCAGTAATGAAGGGGGAATGTTGCTGCATCATTTTAACCAGTACAGGCGCCAACACTAATGAAAAGCTAATAATGACAAGACCAATCGCTCCAATCATGACAAAAAACAAACTTTGAAAACGGCAAAAAACAAAACTACGATAATCTACAACACGGTAAGCTTTATTTAAGGCTGTCCGCAAAGCTTCTATCCCATTGGAAGAAAAATAAGCGGCTCCAAAAACAGAAAGTGTTAAAACATCCCTGCGCTGAATAGTTAAAACATTAATGATTTCCTTCATCAAAGGTTCTGTAATTGCATCTGGCAATAACTGGACAAGTGCTGCAATTTTTTGTGGTGTATAGGTAAAAGCCCCAATAAAACCAGCAAGAAACGTTCCAAAAATAAAAAAAGGGAAAAATGCCAAAAGTCCTGAAAGCGCAACATGGCTTGCAAAAGCACTGCCATCACCACGCCAATAATGACTAATGGCGTTGATAAGAATATGATAACATAACGATATATTCTTGATCAAATTTCTATACTTCCCAATGATATTTTTCTTTAAATTTATCTGAGCTTTATCAAAAAATCATTGCTTTAATTATTGGTTAAAACATTCACTTTTGCAATGATCAAAAAAAATTCTACACAAACATAGCTCAAAACTTTTAAGATGACATTTGGCATCGTATCATAAAGACCAGTTCCAATAAAACTTTATGAATAATGGCTTCACTCAAAAGTGGATTTTTACGACTTTCTAAAAGAGCACACTGAATTTTTTCCATAGCATAAGAAATTTTTTCCAGTGTCCAATATTTCAAAGCTTTTTCAATTGTCTTTTTCCGCTGAAAAAAAATCAGTGGTCGCGCTTGAGACATAACGGCAAAAGCCGTTTTCCGTTCAATTTCCACCTGATAACGCAAAATTTGCAACTGTTGAAAATGCCTTTGTGCTGTGCTTAAAATCAAAAAAGGTGTATTGTGCATAGCTACATATCGGCTAAAATGAGCTTCAAACTCTTTACCATCTCCCAATAAAATAGCATCAATCACTTCATCAGGAGAAAAAGCACTCACATCGCTCACCACAGATTTGACATCTTCAAGAGTAATATGACGCTTTTCTAAAGCATAAAGGCATAGCTTTTCTAATTCACGGCGCGAAACAAGATGATCACCCCCTAAACTTTCATATAAGCCTCTCCGTGCTTCTAAAGAAAGAGTCATCTTGAAGCTTTCTAAAACTTCATCAATCAGTGTATCCAAAGAACGAACATCATCTGCATAACAAGGCAAAGCCATTGCAACTGATGCCATTTCAATAATATTGCGCAGCCCTATTCCTTTTTTCAAATCTCCTGCTTCAATTAAAATAAAACTTTTTTCCGGAGGTTCTGCAATTAAAAGCTTAAGAGCTTCAAGAAAATTTTTTTGGTTAGCGCCATTTGACACCCATACCAAACGGTCACCACCAAAAAGCGATAAAGTGCGTGCTTCATCTCCTAATCGTGCAGGATCTTTATCAATTTCAGCAGCATCAAGACGAACTGTTGCAAAAGGATCATCTGTGGCTATTTGTGTGAGTTTGATAAAACGCTGTACACGTTCACAAACAAGACCGCGATCGGGACCGTAAATTAAAACAATAGGAAAAGAACGCGAAAAATGCGTTAGAAAATGGTTAACTTCATGCGCTTTCTTTTGAGCCAAATGATTATTCCATTAAAAGTTTATCATCATCAAGAACAATCCCACGAACTTTTTGAAACATACCCATCACATCACTCATTTTCAAACCTTTACGCTCTTCTTGATAAATATCTAAAACGACTTCTCCTCCGTGCAACATCAGTGTGCGATCCCCATAATCAAGAGCCTGACGGATAGAATGCGTTATCATAATAGTGGTTAATTGATTCTCTTCAACAATCTTTTTGGTCAAACCCATAACAAAATCAGCCATTCCTGGATCTAATGCTGAAGTATGTTCGTCGAGCAATAAAACATCCGCATGAGCTAAGGTAGCCATGATAAGACAGACAGCTTGCCGCTGCCCACCTGACAAACTATCCATACGGTTATGCAGACAGTCTTCAAGACCAAGTCCTAACTGGGCAATTTTCTCGCGGAAAAATTGTCGTTTTTCACGTCTTAACGCTGAATAAAAACCTCGACGCTTTCCCCGCAAAGCTGCAAGAGCTAAATTTTCTTCAATAGTCAAAGAAGCACAGCTCCCCATTAGTGAATCTTGGAAAACACAAGCAACCCTACCAGCTCGTTCACGAATTGATTGACGAGAAACATCATGTCCATCGATCATCATCCGCCCTTCTGTAGGAAGAAGTACTCCTGATACAACACTCAGCAAAGTCGATTTACCAGCACCATTTGAACCAATAACTGTGACAAATCCCCCCTGATTAATTTTGAGATTAATATCAATTAAAGCGCGTTTTTCTAGAGGTGTGTTCGGTTTAAAAACAACCCCAACATGAGAAAGTTCAATCATGTTGATCCCTTCCCCAAATAACGCGGTACAATCAGAGCCAACATAACCAATAATGCTGTAATGAGCTGAAGATCTGTCGATGTATCAATGCCTATACCGCTTGCTTCAAAGGCAAATTGTACAACAACACGGTAAAAAACAGATCCCATAATACAACTGACAATAATCCAAAAAATATTGCGTGTACGGAATAAAGTTTCACCGATAATGACTGCTGCTAAACCGAAAACAATAGTTCCAACTCCCCCTGTAATATCTGTAGCAATTGCTGTTTGGATATACAAAGCCCCTCCAAAAGCAACACACGCATTTGCAAGCCCCATACCCAAATAAATCAATGCCGCGGTATGGATCCCTTGTGCTTTAGCCATGCGCGGATTCACCCCTGTTGCCCGCATAGCAAGACCAACTTCACTGGTTAAAAAACGCCAAATTAAAAAGGTCACGATAAATAAAACACACCCAACAAAAAGGGGACGGATAAAAAGATCAGACAAACCAAACAAACCGTAAAAAGGTGTCAAAGCTGTATCTGCAAGTGCTAAATTAATGTTAGCTCCTCCTAGAATCCCCATAATACGAAGATTAATCGTATAAAGCGCTGACATCGTTAAAATTGAGGCTAAAAGATTTAAAATACCAAATTGCACATTTAACAAAGCCGTTAACAAACCAGCAACCATACCTGCACCAAAAGCGCACAACATAGCAACCCACGCATTAACACCTGAAAGAATTAAAACGCCACAAACACACGAACCAAGAAGAAACGAACCATCAACCGTTAAATCAGGAAAGTCTAAAACTCGAAACGACAGATAAACCCCAATAGCAACAAAAGCGTAAATAAGACCTAATTCTACAGCTCCCCAAAAAGCAAATATATTCATTCAGATATCATATCCCCAATCTCATCTCCATAAGAGCCTAATTACAGAAATCTATTCCACAACTTCTGTAATGCGTTCAAGAACTGTTTGTGGTAAGATAATACCAAGTTTTTCAATGATCTTTCTATCAACTTGAATATTCTTGTTATCTGCTTGTACAACATCAAGATCGCCTGGTTTTTCGCCATTTAAAATACGCAAAACCAATTTTCCGGTATCAACCCCTACATTATAATAACTAACGCCTTGCATTATAAAAGGCCCGCGCCCAATAGAATTAGAATCTAAAGTAAACAAAGGCGTTTTGGTTTCAAGGGCAATTTTTGTTGCGCCTTCTAAAACAGCAATAACCGTATTGTCAGTGGGAACAAAAATAACATCTACCTTATTAATCAAAGCTCGCGTTGCCGCTTGAACATCAGAAGATCTTGGTGCTGATGAACTAATAACTTCAATCCCCATTTTATCTGCTAATTCTTTTAACACCTTAAGTGTAGAAACAGAATTAACCTCAGATGCATTATAGAGGTAACCTAATTTTTTTAAATTTGGTTTTATTTCTTTTAAAAGTTTAAGATTCTCTGCAACATCTGCACGATCAGAAACCCCTGTTACATTGCCACCAGGCTTTAAAAGTGAAGACACTAATTTTGCTTCAACAGGATCAGAAATTGCAGAAAAAACAATGGGAATTTCTTTTGTTGCTGCCAATATTGTCTGCGCTGAAGGAGTGCTGATTGCAACAATAACATCAGGTTTATCACCAGCAAATTTCCGTGCAATTTGTGTTGCTGTAGAAATGTTACCCTGTGCCGATAAAAAGGTCAGTTCTAAATTGTCACCATTTTTATAGCCATTTTCTTCCAGCACATCTTCCACCCCTTTGCGCACTTTATCCAAAGCAGGATGTGAAACAATTTGCGTAATAGCGATTTTAATTCGCTGAGCTTCTTGTGCAAAACTACTCACTGTAAAAACAGCCACCATAGCAATGCATAAACTCAGTACTTTCTTCACCATTACCATCTCCCCTCACAATATATAACAACATGTAACAATAGGAGCGGCAATCTATTAAAGAGCACTTGTGAAATCAATCTTTATTTTTTACGCTGTACAAATAAATCATCATAAAATGTTATTTTTTTGTTGCAATTCAGAACAGCCTACGCCATACAGAGACCGTTTGAAGCATCTGCTTCAATTCTGTGAGCGGGTGTAGCTCAGGGGTAGAGCACAACCTTGCCAAGGTTGGGGTCGTGGGTTCGAATCCCATCGCCCGCTCCATGTTTTTATTAATTTTAAGTGATTTTGAAAAACTTTAGTTTAATTTTTAAACTTTTCTTGCAAGAGTCGCTTTTTTATTTCTGCCCCATCATGCACAAAAATAATTAGCTGAGCCTCTGTTTTTATCCTTATTTTAAAATATTCAAAAAAACAAAATTCCTCCCCAAAAGGAGCGCTTTAACCATACAAATCTAAAGCTTTGTCCTAAAAATCCTATAATCATAACCCAAAGAGTGCATACCATATCAACGATTTATCGCTATGACATAAAAAGTTGTAAAGATCACAATGCTCTCAAAACCATAACTAAAGTCTGTGTATACTTAAACTCAAAATTATGCCCAAACTAAAAAATATAATTGTCCTTTACGTATGCTAATAAGAAAGTGCTCTGATCAATTTTTCACACAGCTACAGGATAAAAAACTCTTAAAATGTAGATTATCATTGCAAAAAATTCTTTAAAATATTTTATATTTAAACCCACCCAGAGCCAAGAATAATAAAATTTATCTTTGCTAATTTTAATATTCTCAACCTCTTTTCTTGCATTTTAAAATACATTAAAAGGCTAATGAAATATTTTTTCGTGCAAACTGAATCATACACAAAGTCTCTTTGCAAATATGAAATAGGGGAAAATATGGTGCTCGTCCTTCGTTCTCTTCTTTTTACATTCTTTTTCTATATTGCAACCTTTGTGCAAATGATTCTTTATGCACCTTTTTACTTTTTAACACCGCGTAAAAAAGCACAAATTTTTCTTAAATCATGGGCCCGTATCACGTTGTTTTTACAAAAACATATTGCTGGTACAACTTATGAAATTGAGGGATTAGAGAATCTACCAAAGGGTGCCTACATTGTTGCTCCAAACCACCAGTCTGCATGGGAAACTGTTAGTCTTTTCCTCTATTTTGATGACCCCGTTTTCATTCTAAAACGCGAATTGATGTGGTTACCCATTTTAGGCTGGTATATTGCGAAAATGCAGATGATTCCGATCAACCGGACAACACCTATCAAAGCTCTTAAAATTGTCATAAACAACGCGAAACAAAAAGCAAAACAAGGGCGTCAAATCATCATCTTTCCTGAAGGAACACGTCAACAACCTGGTCAAAAACCAGATTATAAATCGGGCATTCTTGCCCTCTACAATGAATTAGAGCTTCAAGTTATTCCCATTGCTCACAATGCTGGTTTATATTGGCCGCGCAATAATTTTCGCCGCTATCCAGGAACAATTCGCGTCCGTATTCTTCCCCCCATTGAAACTGGTTTAAAGAAACATGATTTCTTAAAAAAATTGACCCAAGAAACAGAAAAAGCCTGTGATGAACTGCTCTTATTAGCAGCTCAAGATCATACTCCTCCCCCTATGCCATCCTCTGCTGTTAAAAAACTGCAAACTCTCGGACATGCTTGGAAAGGCTCTGTGTGTGATTAAACATTTATCCTCATTTACACACTAAAATCTATTGTACTTCGCACTAAATACGTCCTAATCATTCATCTTAAAAAGGATACAAACTTCTTTATGCGTAAGCTCTTTTATAAATTCTTTTTATTTCTCGTGTTCAGTATGATGAGCCGTTTGGCTCTAGCCTATCCTTTCATCTCTGTTGATCTTGCCAATGGACGTATATTAGAACATAATCAAGCTTTTGAGCGTTGGTACCCCGCCTCCTTAACAAAGTTAATGACAGCTTATGTCGTTTTTCGTGCCATGAGCATAGGGAAAATTTCACCTGACACGTCCATTACAATCAGTAAAGCTGCAGCACAAGCTCCCCCTTATCGTTCAGGCTATAAGACTGGTTCTACCATTACACTTGATGCAGCTCTGAGCATCACTTTAGTTAAATCCACAAATGATTTAGCCATTGCTATTGGTGAAGCTATTGCTGGTTCACAAAAGGCTTTTGTAAAACAAATGAATGCTCACGCCCAACGTTTAGGGATGTTTGGAACTCATTTTGCCAATGCGAGTGGATTGCCAGATCCAAATAATTATTCCACAGCACGTGATATTGCCCTTTTAGCTGTTCAAATTCGTCGAGAATTCCCTCAATATACCCATTACTTTTCCATTCCAGCCATTGATTTTGGCGATAACAAAAAAATTCAGTATAATTCAAACAAACTCATAGACCGTTTTGATGGTATAGACGGCATGAAAACCGGCTTTATTTGTGCATCTGGCTTCAATCTTGTCGCTTCAGCAACCCGTAATAACCGTACAATCATCGCTGTCATTTTAGGGGCAGAAAACATCGATGAAAGAGAAGCAAAGGCAGCAGAGTTGCTTCATAAAGCTTTTACCAAGCAAGGATCGCCAACATCAACATTAGCAACACTAGAACCTTATGGCACAAAAATAACGCAAATCACCGATATGAAGCAACAAATATGCACGCCTGAAGCTAGCAATACACGTAAGAGTTCTTATGATACAGAAGGAAATATTATCCTAAACTCACCTTTAATTGCCGCTTCACCTTCTTTTGTTTATCCTCTATTGATGCACCCCATGACCCTATCAAAGACACGTAAAATGAAAATTAGAACCCTCCGAACAATTCCCATTCCCCAAAAGCGGCCAGATCATAAGCCAACCACGAAAATAATTCACCATAATCAATGATAACATATCAATTTCTACGATTTTCATGATCAGCGTTAAATTCTAGCAAAATAATTATTAATCTCACCTTATTCATTAAAAAAATCATTCATTGATAGCTGGATATTTACATTGCACTTTGCACAATCGTTAAACCAACACATTGACTCATTGAGCACGCTCAAATAGGGCATCTTAAAATACTGAACAGATAATCATTAAAAAGCAAGATGAGCGGATCTTGCTTTTTTTCATAAGGATATTGGAATTACCCTATTTAAAAACAATTTCCTTAAAGGACTTATACAAACCTGTTTTGTTATCATGATTGATAAGCTTTTAAAAAGTGATCCAAAACTCTCCTTGAAAACAGCCTATTTTAAAAGGGCTTATTTTCAATAAACCAATATGAATCCGTAGATAAACGCTATGTTAGAGTTTCTCTAAATGAGCTTGAGGATGAAATTTTAAATTTCTCTCCTTTTTTACTTATCAAAAATGTTCACATGATACACATTAATAATTTATTCAATGCATACCTTACCTTCTATGAAAAATATTCGTACACATCACAGTAAAAGGTAGGATCTTTAAATCAAAAAGACCACATAATTTACGATAAATATAAATTTATCGCATAACAGAAATTAAATCGCTACGCGTAGGATGCCTGAAAATATAGCGTTTTTTATAAACCTCAATAACTGGAAGTTTACGATATTTCTCAAAAAAATCATAACCTTCTTTAAGCATTTTCCAAAATGGATAATGAGGACTAGCACGATGATGCGCCATATTCGCATCGGTCATGCGAAAGGGAAAAGCATGCAAAGAAAACGCTCTCTGCCCACCTCTAAAAGCATCCCGTGCAAAAGCATAAATCTGTGCCATATTTTTATCATTCATCGAATAACAGCCAACAGAAGCACATCCGCCATGAACCATGAGATAACTCCCCGTACGACCATTCACTTGATCATACAGATTAGGAAAACCGATATTAAAAGAAAGATAATATTTCGAACGAGGATTCATTTGGTTTGAACGAACCATATAAAATCCTTCTGGTGCTTGATAATCACCTTCCTTATATTTAGGCCCAAGTTTACCTGACCATTTGCAAATTTTATAATGTGTTATAAGAACAAAGCGTCCTTCACGATTTTGTTTCCAGATTTCAGCAATATTTTCTTTTTTAAAAAATCGCATCATAATCGGCGCATATTGATCAATATTAAATTTAGCCATCTTACTGAGGATATTTTTAGGAAGTGGCTGTTCGCTTTTATGATGTCTTACAAATCTTCCCTGACATGCTGCTAATATTCCAGTTACCAATAAAAGAAATACCAAAAAGTATCGATTCAACATCATAAACACAATCAAAACTTAACATTTATATAAGAATTAAGCCAAAGAGCGACCAATTTGAAGATATTTGTCCCAACGTTCTTGTTTAATGGTTTCACCATCCTTACCAATCATAGATTTTAGAGCGGCTGCAATACTATCACCTGCTGCCTCAATGGCAACCTCTTTCTGCCGATGTGCTCCCCCTAAAGGTTCAGGAATAATACCATCAATAATTTTCAATCTATAAAGATCTTGAGCCGTAATCTGCATATTGGTTGCTGCATCTTTTGCACGGGTCGGATCACGCCATAAAATAGAAGCGGCACCTTCTGGTGAAATAACAGAATAGATTGAATGCTCTAACATATAAACTTTATTCGCTGCAGCGATCGCGATTGCTCCCCCAGAACCACCCTCCCCAATAATGACCGAAACAACAGGAATCCGCAAACGCAAAGTTGCCGCCGTTGATTGAGCGATTGCCTCTGCTTGTCCGCGTTCCTCAGCACTCACACCAGGATAAGCTCCTGCTGTATCAACAAAAGTCAGTAATGGTAAACCAAAACGGTCAGCAAGTTCCATAATACGCACAGCTTTACGATATCCTTCTGGGCGCGCAGATCCAAAATTATAGCGCAAACGAGTTTGTGTATCATAACCTTTTTCTTGACCAATATAAGCAATTGCTTCTCCTTTAAAACGTGCAAAACCAGCTTGAATTGCTTCATCTTCAGCAAATTTTCGATCACCTGCCAAAGGTGTAACATCACACAATAATTGCGCCGAATAATCCATAAAATGAGGTCGATCAGGATGGCGAGCCACCTGTGTCTTTTGCCATGGCGATAATTTCTTATAAAGATCCCGCAAAGCCGTTTGAGAGCGCATTTCAAGACATGCAATCTCATCACTCATATCAAGGCTACCCTTTTCTTGAGCAATCTTTTTCAGTTCAAGAATCTGTACATCAAGATCAGCAACGGGTTTTTCAAAATCAAGATAATTATACATCGATATCCAACTTATTTTGCATAAAATTTATAGTTATTAATTATTTATAATATCGTTAAGACTATTACCTTCTTTTTACCTGGCCTTATCTTGATCGGCAAGTGGATGATGTTCATTAACTAAATGATAAAGACCTGCTTCTAGCACATGTGTATAAATTTGCGTGGTCGAAATATCACAATGACCTAATAAATGCTGAACTACACGCAAATCAGCACCATTTTGCAAAAGGTGGCTAGCAAAAGCGTGGCGCAAGGTATGAGGAGAAAAGCAATCGCCTCTTATTCCCGCTCTTTTCGCAAGATCTTTTAATCCCCGTGCAATAAATTGGCGAGCAATGTACCCTGTCGATGAATGTGCAGGAAAAAGATAAGGGCTTGTAGCATCTTTTCCTTGATCCCGCAAAACTAACCACTCAGAAAGAACTTGGCGTGCTTTCGCAGATAAAAGAACCATTCGCTCTTTTCCACCTTTGCCGCGCACTAAAATATATTGCTCTTTCCCTCGCACTGTTTGAACAGGAAGACTTACCAATTCACTAATGCGTAACCCCGTAGCATAAAGCATTTCAATCAGAACCTGAAAACGCAATGCACGAAAATGATTCTTAGACCCATACTCTGCTTGACTTGTTTCTAATTGCACAAAATCAAGTAATTTTGTAACCACATCTTCACTCATAATTTTTGGCAAAGGACGCCCTTTACGAGGTGCATCAATATCACTGGAAGGATCATCTTCTCGCAATTTTTCAGCATAAAGAAATTGATAAAATTGACGCAATGTTGATAAACGACGTGCCTGCGAAGTTGCCGCAAAACCAGCTTTATGCATTAATGACAAAAGACTAATCAAATCTTCTTTTCGTGCTGAAAAAAGTGAAACAGAACACGAAGACAATTTATCTTGTGCCCATTGTAAATCATGCTGATACGCAGCCAATGTATGAGCAGAAGCTCCTCGCTCAGCACTCATCATTTCAAGAAAACGATCTATTATAATATTATTTTTCATAGATCAACCTTCGCAAAAAACGTAGCATGAATCCAAAAGAACATCGATATGCATTTTCATTATTATCAATTAATTCAAATCATTGGCATTATTATCATATCGAAAAAACAATGATCACGAGAAAAAACCATCAAAATCGAGTTAATCCAACATGAAACAATAAATTATTCCCAAAAACACTTATTTTTATCTCTTATCATGTCTTACAAAAATTAACAAAAATTGACTTTAAAGAAAATAAATGTCGAAATATAACGATGAAGAATAATCGGCCTCATCCTATCCTAGAGACACACATAAAAAGTGAATTCTTATCGTGTCTTAACCAACAAACACTAGTGTTTGTTGGTTTCATGGGTTCAGGGAAATCAGCTATTGGTAAACGTGTTGCAACCATGCTTGATCTGCCTTTTTATGATTCTGATCAGGAAATCGAAAAAGCCGCACAAATGACAATCTCTGATCTTTTTGAAATTCATGGTGAATCAGAATTTCGCCTTCTTGAACAAAGAGTCATCCTCAACATCCTCAAAAATGGTCCTCTTGTTCTTGCAACAGGCGGAGGAGCCTATATGAACGAAAATATTCGAAAAGCCATTCATCACAGGGGTATCTCCATATGGCTCAAAACAGACTTTAACCTACTCATCAAACGTGTTTCGCGACGCCTTACTCGACCTTTACTGCAAACAGACAATCCTCAAGAAACCATACGAATACTTATGGAACAACGCTACCCTATTTATGCAACAGCAAACTTAATGGTCAAAAACCATAAAGAATCCCGTAATATGGTAGCAAAAAAGGTCATAAAACGGGTACAAAACTACATCAATGATAGGAATAAAAAGCATGCAAGCCAAAATCATTACTGTCAAACTTGATAAATGCTGTTATGATATCATTATTGGTTCCGATCTTATTGCACAAGCCGCTTTACAGATTAAGAGTTTCTCTCATCAAAAAGATCTCCACCAAAAGCGCTTGGCTATTGTCACAGACACAAATGTTGCTGCCCTTCATTTAGAAACACTGCAAGCAGAATTGTTAGCAAATCAAATCCACACCATTCCAATCATCGTAGAAGCGGGAGAACAATCAAAATCATTCCCGGTTTTACAAACTATCATCGATAAAATCCTTGCTGCTCGTTTGGAAAGAAGTGACAGCATTATCGCTTTTGGTGGTGGTGTTATCGGTGATCTGGGAGGTTTCGCTGCAAGCATCATACGCCGAGGAATGCATTTCATACAGATACCGACAACGCTACTCGCACAAATTGATTCATCCATCGGAGGAAAAACTGGAATCAATAGCCAACATGGTAAAAATCTCATCGGTAGCTTTTATCAACCTCAATGTGTTATCGCTGATACATGTGTCCTTGATACATTGCCTTTACGCGAATTTCGTGCAGGCTACGCAGAAATGGTTAAATATGGCCTTATTAACCAGCCTCATTTTTTTGAATGGCTTGAAAAAAATCAAAAAGAAATTTTTTCCAGTGGCCCAACACGGGTAGAAGCCATTGCCCGCTCATGTCAATTTAAAGCTGACATTGTAGCGCGTGATGAATATGAATCCGATGAGCGTGCCTTGCTTAATCTCGGCCATACATTTGGACATATGCTTGAAACAGCTACCGATTATAATGCAAACCGTTTAATACATGGTGAAGCTATCGCTATTGGCATGATACTAGCCCATCAATTTTCTGCGCAACTCAATTTAATAAACCCTATGCTCGTACAACGTGTCGAAACGCATCTTAAAGAAGCTGGCTTGCCTACACAGTTACAAGATATCCCGGGTGAATTGCCAAATGCCGAAATGTTAATGACATTCATTGCTCAGGATAAAAAAGTCTCAAATAATCGCTTAACTCTTATCTTAACACGTGGACTCGGCCAGTCATTTATCGCAAAAGATGTTGCATCAGACGCTATTTTAACCTTTTTAAAACAAAAATTCATAAAAACGCGTTGATTCATACTTAATCTAAATTGATTCACCTTTATAATTTGATTAAAAGAATAAGATGCAGTTGTGTCTGCGTAGCTCAGTAGGATAGAGCACAGGATTCCTAAAAATTGGGCGCCTTGAGAAGAAATTCTCGAAGCGGATCTGCTCAAATTCGGGGAAAGCTTCACAGGAAACTATATGCCAATCCCGAGCCAAGCCTATCTAAAACAGATAGGAAGGTGTAGAGACTGAACGGGCAGCACCTAAAAAGCGTAAAGCTTCAAGGTGAAGAGACAGTCCAGACCACAAACAGCTTAAACCAATAGGCTGGCGGTGAAAATCGAAGTGGTATGAATCCTGGGGTCGCAGGTTCAAATCCTGCCGTAGACACCATTGCCCCAATGAGGATTATTACTTTAAATTATTAAAGGAAAATATCATGAAAAAAGTTTTACTCATTTTAGGATCTTTGGCCATTTTAGGTGTTTTACTTTTTAAACAAATTAGTGTCTCTGCGGGTTCTTTAATCATTGAAGTCCCAGAAGATCCAAATCCTACAAAAACAACCGTTATGTATCAATGCGATACTGAGACAGATAAAGAGAAAATTGCTGCAACCTACCTCAATGCTAGCATGATTTCTTTAGTTGATTTTACATGGAAAGGCCAACGTGTCATTGGCGCAAATGTTATTGCAGCCTCAGGAGTAAAATTTGCGGGAGCACAATATATTTGGTGGATAAAAAAGGACCAAGCTATACTTTACAATCTGATTGATGATCCAACAGAAGAAAATCCTATCCGCTGTGAAAAAATACAAGACATACAATAAATTGAGTCTAAATTAGGAGATTTGTAAATCTCAATCAGATTCTTTTTCTTTTAATACAGAGGACTTTTCTTCCCTATGACACAATAAAAAAGCTGGCGGCTTCTTTAACCAATTTTCTGGATGGTCTTGATGAGCTGCCGCTTGTGACAAAAGCATTGAAGTTACAGGTGTTGTTACAAACAAAAAGACTAACAATAACACTTCATGAAAAACCAGCTGATGATCTACAAATATTGAATAAAGAAGTGAGGCCATAAAGATACTGCCGGCTCCCCAGCTCGCAATTAATGAAGGCATGTGTAGCCGCTCATAAAAAGTTGAAAAACGTACCAGCCCTATCGTTCCAATGAGCGTAAGAGTAGACCCTAATAGCAAAAAAACAGCGATAAGTATTGAAACCCAAAGTGAAATATCATCTTTCATTCAATAATTTCCCCACGCATCAAAAATTTTGCCAAAGCAATACTTGAGATAGGACCCAACAACCCAATAATAAGGGCAGCTTCAAAATAAATAATTGTTCCTGAACGAAGATCAAAAAGGATAAATAAAAGAATCGTCGTCATATAAAGGGCATCTAAACCAACAATTCGGTCTTGTGCCCTTGGACCACGAACCAATCGAAAAACCGCTACAACAACTATTGCCAAACTTAAAAAAATCTGTGAAATGAAAAGAGCCCAATAAAGGATAATCATACTCATGAGAAAATCTCCAAAATTAATCCTTCATACCGTTGCTTAATGAGTTGCTGGTAATCATTTCCATCTTTTAAATTTAATACATGAATCAAAAGCTCATTCTTTTTGCTATTATACGAAATCCAAACAGTCCCTGGAGTTGCTGATAAGATGCATGCTAAAATAGCCAAAGCTGTATGATTTTTAATAAAAAGAGGCACAACAACAAAACCAGATTGTTGTTTTTTATGCCCATTTTTTAGAGTAAACCAAGCAACTGAAATGTTTCCAACAATAGAATCAATAAATACACGATAAATCAATTGAAAAACTGCACGCCAATTTTTAATCGTGATCTTTTCTGGTTCAAGAAGCTGCATCATCCAACCGCTAAATAACGCAACCATCATTCCTAAAAGTAATTGGCTTAAGCTAAAACCACTTAAAATCACCCACATAAAAACAATCGCACCACTTAAAAAAGGGTAAGGCAAAAAGCGACTCATGGCTTCTTCTCCATAGTTTTTAAGGTAGAACTCGTTAAAACGCTCTCAATATAATTTTTCGGATCACTTAAAGTTTTCACTGTTTCAGACATATAGTGGCTAATAGGACCAGCCATAATCGTCATCATCAAACACAGAGTGAGAAGAGCAGCAATAGGTGCAAATTCGATCACTTGTGCACGTGGCTCTCTGTACTCAAGAGGGGTCCAAAATATTCGAATACCCTTACGAGTCATTGCAATTAAAGCTGCAAAACCAGAAATAATAACAAAGAAAACAAAAAGCCAATTATGTATAACCGATAGGTTAGCGGAAGAATTCCCCTCATTCTGATTAAAAATTGCCATGAGCATCATAAATTTCGCAACAAAACCAGAAAAAGGTGGCAAGCCAACAATCAAAATCGTACATATCACAAAACAACATCCGAGAATTGCTAAAGTTGCCGGTAAATAAGTACCAACTTCATCATCCTCTTCTTCTTCATCATCCCCGTACACTTCCATGGTAACAGCCAAAACATTAGCAGCCATGTCTTGATTACATTCAACCAATTCTACTAGAAGAAATAAAGCGCCAAGCGCTAAAACTGAAGAAAAAATGTAAAAAAGCGCTCCTGCCATAAGCGCTGTATTCCCCATCCCAATACTTGTTAACAAAATTCCAGAAGATACAAGGACGCTGTAAGCTGCTAAACGCCCTAAAACTTGGCTTGCCAGTACCCCAATGATCCCAAAAATTAGCGTAGCAAGTCCACCATAAAATAAAATTATATGACCAAAATGAGCAAAATATCCACTTTCAGGGCTAAACCATAAAAGTGTTAGACGTAAAATAACATAAATACCCATCTTGCTTAAAATTGCAAAAGCAGCGCTAACAGGAGCAGCGGCTGTGCTATAAACTGGAGTTAACCAGAAATTCAGTGGCCACATACCCACTTTGAGCAAAAAAACGATGCCCAAAAATGCTGCGCCAACCTCAAATAAAACAATATCTTCAGAAGTGATGTGTCTTATTTTGACAGCTAAATCAGCCATATTAAGCGTACCAACCACCCCATAGATAAGTGCTGCCCCAATTAAGAAAAATAATGAAGCAACAAGATTTATCACCACATAATGCATCCCTGCACGCACTCGTGACTGACCTGAACCGTGGAAAGCAAGCCCATAAGAAGCCGTTAAGACAACTTCAAAAAACACAAATAAATTGAAGAGATCGCCTGTTAAAAAAGTGCCATTAACCCCCATGATAAAAAACTGCATCAATGACTGAAAATGAGGACCTGCTTTATACCAATGAGCGCGCGAAAAAACCAACACAGCAGTTGTCAATAAATTTGAAAGTACAAGCATCATAACGCTTAAGCGATCAAGAACTAAAACGATACCGAAAGGAGGAAGCCAATTCCCAAGCCGATACACATCTGCAGCTGGTGCAATTTCAAGAGTGCGAACGAACAATAAAACAGAAACGACAATCAATAAACCAGCAGAAACAAGACTGATGAGTGCTTTAAGTTTTGAACGGCGCTCATCATAAAAAAGAAGCACCGCTCCAATAGTTAACGGTAAAAGAATAGGCACAATAAGCAAATGATGCAACCAAACTTCCATCATTGCACCTCACGTCCATCAACATGATCAGAGCCCGTTAAACCGCGTGAAACCAGAAGAATAACCAGAAACAAAGCTGTCGTTGCAAAACCAATCACAATCGCTGTCAAAACCAAGGTTTGTGGCAAAGGATCTGCATAATTGGCTGGATTCACTATATCAGAAGAGTTAACAATGGGCGCCACATTACTACGTGGCCGTCCCATTGAAAACATAAAGAGATTCACACCGTAGGAGATCAACGACAAACCAAGAATTACCTGAAAAGTTCGTGGACGCAAAATAAGCCAAATCCCAGATCCAATAAAAACACCAATACCTAAAGAAAGAACAATTTCCATTAATTTTCCTTCTCTTTCGTGACAGATTTTTCCTTAACTCGATAAGTACGTATGGATTGGTGAGCAATCGCAATCAAAATAAGAACCGTTGCTCCCACAACTAATGCAAATACGCCTAAATCAAACAAAAAAGCAGAAGCCATAGGAACTGCGCCAATAGAAGGAAGATTTATATATTGAAAAAATGATGTTAAAAAAGGAAATTCAAAAAACCATGAACCTACTCCTGTCACCACTGACAACAGTAAACCAAAACCCATCCACCGCAAAGGCAAAACCCGTAAATGATTTTCTACCCAGCGAATATTGGCGGCAAGATATTGTAAAATGAATCCTATTGCCAAAGTCACACCACCAGCAAACCCACCTCCTGGAAGATCATGCCCACGCATAAATAAATAAATAGCAAAAGCAATAATGATAGGAAAAAGCCAACGCATAATCACAGAAGGAACAGCAAGGTAATCGGATAAAGTATCCCCCGCTTCACGATTAGGCTGTGTCGTATCAAAAACCATCTGAACACGTTGCTGAAAAGGGGCATCAACACTTTCAGGAGAAGGACGAAAACGTCGTAAAAGTGCAAATACAGTCAACGAAACAATACCTAAAACTACAATCTCCCCCATTGTATCAAAACCGCGAAAATCAACTAACAATACATTCACAACATTGCGACCACCAGCTTCAGAATAGGCGTGTGTGAGAAAAAAATCAGAAATTGTTTGCCCTTGCGGACGTGTCATTACTGCAAACGACAACCATGCCATGCTCGCACCCCCTAGAAGAGCTATAGCAAAATCACAACCACGACGCATATACACCGAAAAACCAGTGGGTGAAGGAGCAGCATTATACAAACGTTTCGGTAACCACCGTAAACCAAGAAGCAAAAGAACTGTTGTCACGACTTCAACAACCAATTGTGTTACAGCCAAATCAGGGGCAGAAAGCCATAAAAAGGTTGCACAAGTCATCAAACCAGCGCCTCCCAAAAGCATCAATGACGCAAAACGATGAAACTTTGCTTGCCAAGCAACTAAAAGTGCGCATACCCCACCAACTACCCAAATCGCCATAAAAGAAATCTCAAGCGGAAAAATTGGAAGTGAACCTGCTGAAATCCAGCCATCGCGCCACAATAAAAGGCTAACAAATACAAAACACACCAAAAGAACCCAATGTAATTGAGCTTGTAAGCGACGTGTTGACAAAACAGATTCCGCTGTACGTGCCCATTTCCAGGAAATGATTACGAGAATTTGCTCAAAAATACGTTGCCCTTTAAAATAACGAAAAAAAGGGGGGCCTTCATCACAAGATAAAAAATAACGAGACCCCAAAATATAGAGCAATATACCTCCAAACAGAGCTATAAAACTCATAATTAATGGCGTATTCAAACCATGCCAAACAGCTAAACTATAAGAAGGTGTCGCGGATCCTAAAACAGAAACAACCGCATTATCCAAAATAGGTCCAATTGTTAAATGGGGCAAAATACCAACTGCCAAACAAATAAAAACTAAGAATTCCATCGGAAAACGCATAAAATGTGGCGGTTCATGTGGTATCTTGGGTAAAGATGTGGATTTTGGCCCGAAAAAAACACCATGAATAAAACGAATAGAATAAGTGACGCTAAATAGACTAGCCAGTGTTGCTATATAAGGCGCAATCCAATCCAGCCATGATTCCATATGGGTTTCAACAGCTTCAGCAAAAAACATCTCTTTCGATAAAAAACCATTAAGCAAAGGAACACCAGCCATCGCTGCACTTGCAACCAAAGCAAGAGTTCCGGTAATAGGCATATAATGAAAAAGCCCCGTTAATTTACGCATATCACGCGTGCCTGTTTCATGATCAATAATGCCAGCGGCCATAAATAAAGAGGCTTTAAAAGTTGCATGATTAGCCATATGAAAAATTGCTGCAACACATGCCAATGGACTGCCAAGACTTAAAAGCGTTGTAATCAATCCAAGATGACTAATAGTTGAATAAGCGAGAAGACCTTTTAAATCATGCTGAAACATTGAAAAATAAGATCCAAGCAATAATGTTGTAAGCCCAGAAAAACCAACAAGAAAAAACCAAGATTCTGTTCCAGACAGCACTGGCCACAAACGGATAAGCAAAAATAAACCCGCTTTAACCATTGTTGCCGAATGGAGATAAGATGATACAGGAGTTGGAGCAGCCATTGCGTTGGGGAGCCAAAAATGAAAGGGAAATTGTGCACTTTTTGTTAATCCCCCCAATAAAACGCAAATAAGCACGAGATTATAAAGAGAGCTTGACCGGATCAAATCTCCAGACTGCAAGACCTTATCTAAATCAAAACTGCCAACAATATGGCCAATCAGTAAAACCCCAACAAGAAGTGCAAAACCACCAAAACCAGTGATGGTTAAAGCCATACGGGCTCCGTCACGCGCACTGGCATTATGATACCAATAACCGATTAACAAAAAGGAGAAAATGCTGGTTAACTCCCAGAAAATTACCAAAAAAACGAGATTTCCTGACAAAACTATTCCTGTCATTGATCCCATAAAAGCTAGAAAAAAGGAAAAAAATCTTGGAACGGGATCTGCTGGATTCATGTAGTAACGCGCATACACAACAACAAGTAGCCCGATTCCTGTAATTAAAAGGCAAAAAAGCCACGATAAGCCATCCATACGTAGGGTCAAATCAACACCCCATTCTGGAAGCCACGAAATATCTAAACGAACCACACCATTTCCACGAATCGTCGGATAAAGCATAATTGTAAAAAGAAGACTGAAAAGCGCAATAGCTCCAGCAAACCATGCTTCATTATTTTTGGCAGTTGAACGAAAAAAACCAATAATAAAACTACCACCAAAGGGAAGCAAAACTAGCAATATCAACATCGCTTCCCGTGTTGTCATTATCCAAACTCCACTCTGTTCTTAATATGTTCTTATCGGAAAAATGAAAATGAAAAAACGCAAAACTTCCTTGTTGTTCTTTCAGTATATATTTACGATAATAAGGTTTAAATAAAGCTTAAAAATATTCCAAATTTTTAAAAGAAAATTGTATAGCTCTCAAGCTATTAGAGCTTTTTCACTTTCAACACTCTTCATTTTTTTAAGATACAAACATTTTCTTTCTAGAAGAAAAATTTCAACTGTTCTTTTTGGAATAAATTTGATTTGCAAGCAAATGCTCAACATTTACATGTATCAAGATAATAAATACTGTTTAATATATTTCCAATGATTACTTTAGTGATAACCATTTTGATATTATTGCGTGCTTTGTATTCTACCACTATCAAAATCCCCCAATTTTCTAAGAAAAAAGCCCCCTGTTTCTTAAACAAAAGATCGCTACTTCTCTTTTACTTTAAGACTCTTTCTTTTCTTTTACATCAAAAATAAAAAATACTTCTAGTCAAGATAACAATTAAAATAAAATATAAATTTACAATTGTCAGAGCAACCTAAATCTCAAAAAACTAAAAACGAAACAAAATAAGAAAACTTTCTTTATCGCTCAATAAAGATAGATTTTCATTTATGATACTTTTCCCCTTGAGATATTAGGTTTCTAAAGATACTAAACAACAATATTAACAATAAGATCCTTCGAAAGAGAATGGATAAACAATGATTAAGACTCCTTATTACCTCATAGATAAATCCAAACTAATAAAGAATATGGAAATTATCGCTCGCTTACGAGAAATGTCAGGAGTTAAAACCTTGCTCGCATTGAAGTGCTTTGCTACCTGGAGCCTTTTTGATCTTATGTCAGAATATATGGATGGAACAACGTCATCATCCCTTTATGAACTGCGTTTAGGAAAAGAAAAATTTGGCAAAGAAACCCACGCCTATTCCGTTGCTTGGGCAGACCATGAAATAGACGAAGCATGCAGTTATGCAGACAAAATCATTTTCAATTCAATTCAACAACTTTTACGTTTTTCTGATGAAACACAAATGATTCCAAAGGGTTTAAGACTCAATCCAGGGATCAGTGCATCAAATTTTGATCTTGCAAATCCTTCTCGCCCTTTTAGCCGTTTAGGAGAAAGTGATCAAAATGCTATTGAAGAGGTTCTGCCGCTTATTAATGGCTTAATGATCCACAATAATTGCGAGAATGCTGATTTTAATCTTTTCGAGCAAATGCTTAACTTTATGGAAGAAAAATTTAAAAAACTTTTTTTCGCGGTTGATTGGATTAGTCTTGGCGGTGGAATTCACTTTACAGCTGAAAATTATCCTCTAAAAACCTTTGCAGAACTTCTAAAACGTTTTTCTCAAACATACGGTGTGACCGTCTTTCTAGAACCGGGAGAAGCCGCTATCACAAAAAGCACGACTTTAGAAGTGAGCGTTCTTGATACCGTGTATAATGAAAAAAACCTCGCCATTGTTGATAGCTCCATTGAAGCCCATATGCTTGATCTTTTAATTTATCGCGAAAATGCCAAATTAGAACCAAATCAAGGGCCATATGAAGTGATGATTTGCGGAAAATCTTGTCTTGCTGGCGATATTTTTGGAACATTTTATTTTCCCCATCCCCTTAAAATAGGTGATAGACTGTCTTTTCAAGATGCTGCAGGCTATACAATGGTTAAGAAAAATTGGTTTAATGGCATTGCAATGCCTGCCATTGTCATTAAAGAATGTGATGGAACCTTAACATTGCAACGCCAATTCAATTATAACAACTATCAAGAGAGTCTATCGTAAAAAATCACATATAAAAAATTGTCACGCAGCAATATTAGAAGGAGATAAATTCCCCATGAAGAAAAATGTTCTCATTATTGGTGCTGGAGGTGTCGCACAAGTTGTCGCGCATAAATGTGCTCAAAATAATAATATTCTCGGTGAAATTCACATTGCTTCACGAACACCCAAAAAATGTGACGCAATCATTGCTTCTATTAAAGATAAAAAAGCAATGAAAGTAGAGAATATTATCAAAGGTTATGCACTGAATGCGATGGATAGAGAAGAAACTATAAAACTCATCCAAAAAACCAAATGTGAAATCGTTATTAATGTTGGTGCTCCTTTTCTTAATATGTCTATTCTTTCAGCGTGTATTAAAACTAAATGCGCGTATATTGATACTGCAATCCATGAAGACCCTCTAAAAATTTGTGAAACACCACCTTGGTATGGCAATTACGAATGGCCACAACGTGAAAAATGCGAAAAGGCTGGTATAACTGCTATTCTAGGAGCAGGCTTTGACCCTGGTGTTGTGAATGCTTATGCGGCCTTAGCTCGTGATAATTATTTCGATACTATTACTGACATTGATATTGTTGATATTAACGCTGGAAATCACAAACGTTGGTTTTCTACAAATTTTGATCCAGAAACAAATTTCCGAGAATTTACAGGACGCGTATGGTCGTGGCAAAATAAACAATGGGTTGCTAATCAAATGTTTGAAATCAGCAACGAATGGGATCTTCCGGTTGTTGGCAAACAAAAAGCCTATATGACAGGGCATGATGAAATTCATTCATTATCTAAAAATCTCGATGTTCAAAATATCCGCTTCTGGATGGGATTTAGTGAACATTATATCACTGTTTTTACTGTTTTAAAAAATCTTGGGCTCTTATCTGAACAACCCATTAAAACAGCAGAGGGCCAAGAAGTTGTTCCTTTAAAAATTGTCAAAGCTGTTTTACCAGATCCAGCTTCTTTAGCACCAGATTACACAGGAAAAACCTGTATTGGTGATTTTGTTAAAGGCAAAAAAGATGGAAATTCAAGAGAAATTTTCATTTATAATGTCGCAGACCACAAAGATTCTTTTAATGAAACTGGTGCACAGGCAATTTCTTATACAGCTGGCGTTCCAGCAGCAGCAGCAGCGCTCCTTATTGCCACCGGCGAATGGGATGTGAAAACGATGGTCAATGTGGAAGAATTGCCACCACAGCCTTTTCTTAAAAATCTCGACAAAATGGGTCTATCAACTCATATAAGAGAAGGACAAGAGGATAAAAAATTACAATTTTAACTTCTTAATCTACGGATAAAAGATAATTTTAAAAAACCGCACTTTTAAATTAAAAGGCGGTTTTTAGATGTGAAAACCAATTTTCTTACAAAAACTATTTTATAGACCCTCTCTTATAGAGAAATCACAAAATTTTTAAATATGAAGTGGCTTAGAAAATGTTGCTAAGGCTGCTTCCCGCACTACTTCTGATAAAGTAGGATGCGCATGGCAACAACGGCTCAAATCTTCTGATGAACCACCAAACTCCATTAGAACTGCAATTTCATGGATCATTTCACCAGCACCAAATCCGATAATATGCCCACCCAAAACCCGATCTGTATTTTTATCAGCAAGGATTTTAACAAACCCATCATCTTTTTGCATCGCACGCGCACGTCCATTAGCCATGAAGGGAAATTTCCCTACATTATAAGCAATGCCAGCAGCTTTCAGCTCTTCTTCTGTCTTACCCACACTGGCGATCTCTGGCTGCGTATAAACAACACTGGGAATGACATAAAAATCAACATGCCCCTTTTGGCCTGCCAAAATCTCAGCCACAGCAACACCTTCTTCCTCAGCTTTATGAGCGAGCATTGGTCCTTTAACAACATCACCAATTGCATAAATTCCCGGAATATTGGTTTGCCAATGCTCATTTATTGCAATAAAGCCGCGTTCATCTAATTGAATACCTGCTTCTGCTAAACCAAGACCGTCGACATAAGGACGACGCCCCGTTGCAATTAAAACAACATCAGTCTCTAAAGTTTCACTTGCACCACCTTTAACAGCCTCAAAAGAAACTTTAGCTTTCAAACCAGATTTTGCAACAGCTGTAACTTTTGTACCAAGCTTGTATTCAATCCCTTGCTTTTCCATTATTTTCTGGAAATGGCGTGAAACTTCACCATCAATTGATCCTAAAACTTTATCCAGGAATTCAATAACAGTTACTTTAGCCCCTAAACGGCTCCACACAGAACCAAGCTCTGAACCAATAACACCAGCACCAATAACCACCATGCGCGTTGGAACTTTTTCAAGTGCAAGTGCCCCTGTGGAAGAAACAATAACCTTTTCATCAATTTCAACATTCACCCCTGGAATGCCTGAAATATCTGAACCTGTAGCAATAACAATATTCTTTGTTACAATCGTTTGCTGATTACCATCCTTGGCAAAGATTGCAACTTGACCTGCACCTAAAATTTTTGCTGTGCCAAAAAAAGTATCGATTTTATTTTTTTTCATCAAAAAAGAAATACCGCTCGTATTGGCTGCAACAATAGATTTCTTATGCTCCATCATCTTTTCAAGATTAAGCTGAGGTTTTGAAACAGAAACACCAAGCGTATCAAAACCATGCTGTGCTTCAGCAAATACTTCCGAAGCGTGTAACAAAGCCTTAGAGGGGATACAGCCAACATTGAGACATGTACCACCCAATGTCTCACGTTTTTCAATAATCGCAGTTTTAAGACCTAATTGTGCTGCTTTGATTGCTGCAACATAACCACCCGGACCAGCTCCGATTATAACAACATCATAAGACATCGATTTTTCCTTTCATCCCCAAAAACTGTATTTTATAAATCAAGGACAAGACGTTCTGGATCTTCTAGACTTTCCTTAACACGTACAAGGAATGTTACAGCTTCTTGCCCATCTACAATACGGTGATCATAAGAAAGTGCTAAATACATCATTGGACGGATGACAATCTGACCTCCAACAACCACCGCACGTTCTTTAATCGCATGCATTCCCAAAATACCAGATTGTGGTGCATTCAAAATAGGTGTCGACATGAGCGACCCATAAACCCCACCATTCGTAATGGTGAATGTCCCACCCTGCATATCCGTAACAGCTAATTTGCCATCACGAGCAAGACGCCCTAAACGAACAATTTCTTTTTCAATTTCTGCAATTGACTTTTGATCTGCATCACGAATTACTGGAACAACAAGGCCCTTGTCTGTTCCAACCGCTATTCCAGCATTAACGTAATTTTTATAAACAATATCTGTTCCATCAATTTCAGCATTAACAGCAGGAAGTTCTTTTAATGCATGACAAACAGCTTTAGTAAAAAAGCCCATAAAACCAAGCTTAGCACCATGTTTTTTCTCAAAAACATCTTTATAACGCTTACGCAAATCCATAACAGCAGACATATCAACCTCATTAAATGTGGTTAACATTGCTGCTACATTCTGTGCATCTTTAAGACGACGTGCTATCGTTTGACGCAACTTAGTCATACGAACTCGCTCTTCACGCACGCTATTAGCAGACATTACTGAAGAAGATGATGCAACAGAAGCCGGTGCTGCTACTTTTTGTGTCAATGCCTTAAGCACATCTTCTTTGAGAATTTGTCCACGCTTTCCAGAACCTGAAATATCGATGTTTTCTATATTATTTTCAGCCATCAATTTTGCTGCCGAAGGAGCAGGAGGCATTGAATGACCTGAAAATTGTGGAGCTGGTGCAGATGTTACCACCGAACTAGGCGCAACAACAGGTGAAGATGATGAAATGGTGCCAACAGCTCCAGCTTCAACCATTCCTAATAGAGCTCCTACTCCTACTGTATCACCTTCCTTTGCGATAATCTCAGATAATTTCCCTGCAACAGGTGAAGGAACTTCAACTGTTACTTTATCAGTTTCTAATTCAACTAAAGGCTCATCCATAGCCACGGTTTCACCAGACTGCTTAAACCACTTTCCAATAGTTGCCTCAGTAACTGATTCACCCAAAGTAGGAACACGAATTTCAGTAGCCATAATATTCTTCCATACGTCAGAGTAATAATAAAATTAAGAACCTAACGCGTCTTCAAGAAACGCGACAAGTTGTTCGAGATGTTTTGACACGAATCCAGTAGCCGGTGATGCACTTGCAGGACGCCCTGCGTAACGTGCACGGGAATATTTTGCCTTAATATGAATCAAAACCCATTCAAGATAAGGTTCAATAAACGACCATGCTCCCATATTCTTGGGCTCTTCCTGGCACCAAACAATTTCCGCTTTTACAAAACGCGAAAGCACCTCAACTAAAGCTTTCGCTGGAAAAGGATAAAGTTGCTCAATACGAAGCAAATAAACATCATCAATTCCTCTTTTTTCACGCTCTTCATAAAGATCGTAATATACTTTCCCTGTACAAAGAACAACACGGCGGATTTTATTATCTTTTTGTAATTTAATTACAGAGTCTCTTAAACATTCTGCATCATCAAGCAATAAACGGTGAAAATTTGTCTGTAGCCCCATATCACTTAAAGAAGAAACAGCTCTTCTATGACGTAAAAGTGATTTTGGTGTCATCAAAATCAAAGGCTTACGGAAATCACGTTTAATCTGTCGACGCAAAATGTGAAAATAATTCGCAGGCGTTGTACAATAAGCAACCTGCATATTATCTTCTGCACACAATTGCAGATAACGTTCCAAACGTGCTGAAGAATGTTCTGGTCCTTGCCCTTCAAAACCATGAGGTAACAAACACACAAGACCCGACATGCGAAGCCATTTATGCTCTGCAGATGAAATAAATTGGTCAAAAATAACCTGCGCACCATTGGCAAAATCACCAAATTGTGCTTCCCAAAGCGTTAAACCAAAGGGAGCAGCAAGTGAATATCCATATTCAAAACCAAGGACGGCTTCTTCAGAAAGCATAGAATTCACAACTTCGTAAATAGCCTGATCTTTTTGCAAATTATTCAAAGGAATATAACGCGCTTCATTTTCTTGATCATAAAGAACTGAATGACGTTGCGAAAAAGTTCCACGTTCAACATCTTCACCGGAAAGGCGAACAGGAATTCCCTCACAACAAAGTGAACCAAAAGCTAAAGCTTCAGCTGTCGCCCAATCAATCCCTTCACCGGTTTCAAACATTTTAGCACGATTGCTCAAAAAACGCTGGATAGTCTTATGAACATGAAAATCTGATGGAATTTCAACCAGTTTTCGCCCAATTTCAACGAGCGCTTTCAGTTCAATACCTGTTATCCCACGACGTTGCTCATCAGCATGATTAGCAGTTTTAAGACCTGTCCACACCCCATCGAGCCAGTCAGCCTTATTGGGCTTATAAGAGGTACTTGCTTCAAACTCAACCTCAAGCTTGTCACGCCATACCTTCTTTTTATGCTCAACCTCTTCTGAGTTAATCAATTGCTCTGCAATTAACCGATCGCTATAAATCTGAACAGTTGTTTGATGATTACGAATAGCTTTATACATGATCGGTTGTGTAAATGAAGGTTCATCACCTTCATTATGTCCATAACGACGATAACAAACCATATCAATGATGACAGGTTTGTAGAAAATTTGACGGAACTCTGTTGCCACTTTTGCTATAAAAACAACAGCCTCAGGATCATCCCCATTGACATGAAAAATAGGTGCATCAATCATCTTTGCCACATCCGATGGATAAGGCGAAGAGCGTGAGAAATGTGGATCAGTTGTAAATCCAATCTGATTATTAATAATCACATGTATGGAGCCAGCAACGTGATATCCCTTCAAACCTGAAAAACCAAAGGTTTCTTGCAAAACTCCTTGCCCCGCAAAAGCTGCATCACCATGAATTAATACTGGCATAACTTTTGAACGTTCAGCCAATGGAATGACATCCGTACGTGTGGGACCAACAAGCTGATCTTGCTTAGCACGGGCTTTCCCAATAACAACCGGATCAACAATTTCTAAGTGAGATGGATTAGGTAAAAGCGATAAATGAATCTTTTTGTTGTCAAATTCGCGATTCGTTGAAGCTCCTAAATGATATTTAACATCACCCGATCCTGCTACATCGTCAGGTTTATAAGATCCCCCTTTAAATTCATAAAAAATAGCCCGGTGCGATTTTGCAAGAATTTGTGAAAGAACATTTAAACGACCGCGGTGCGCCATTCCAAAAATAACTTCCTGCACACCCAAATCACCACCAGTTTTGATAACTTGCTCAAGAGCAGGAATAAGCGCCTCACCACCATCAAGACCAAAGCGTTTTGTTCCTTTATATTTTGTATCTAGAAACTGTTCAAAACCTTCTGCTTCAATAAGTTTGTCAAGAATAGTTTTCTTATCTTCTTGTGTGAAAGCACTCTGCTTATTTGATCCCTCTATACGCTCTTGAATCCACGCTTTTTGAGCAGGATCAGCAATATGCATATATTCCACACCAATGGTCGAACAATAAGTAGACTTGAGAATCTCAAGCATTTGCGGAATCGTTGCGTATTCTAATCCCAAAACATTATCAATAAAAATCGGACGTTTATAATCGGCAGTACTAAAACCATAAGCCTCTGGAGATAACTCCTTACATTCTTTAGGCTTTTCAATGAGTCGAAGGGGATCAAGCTGCGCAAGAAGATGACCACGAGTCCGAAAAGCGTAGATCATCATTAAAGCGTTAAAAGAATCACGTATGGCACAAGCCATATCCTGTTGACTAGGCGTTTCTCCCTTTTGTGCAGCACCAACCGCTGCTTTTTCCTTTAATTTATCACCAAGGTGCTTTTCAAGCGCAGACCAATTACCATCTAAAGCAGAAACCAATTCTCCACTTTCTTTCAGTGGCCAATGATTACGTTGCCAGGATGCACCTTCTGCATTTTTAAGAACATCTTCTTTATTATCCTGCAAATTTTCGAAAAAAGCACGCCATTGTAGATCAACACTGTCGGGATTTTTCTCATATTCGGCATAAAGCTGATCTATATAACTCGCATTTCCACCATATAAAAACGACGTTTGCGCAAAAAGATCATTTATCTTATGTTGCTTTGCCATATATCTTTCCGGAACGTCTGCTCCGTCTCCTTACATATACCCGTAACCGTAGCACTCTAAAACTAAAAGCCAGAAATTTAAACAGCCTCTACTTCATTGTAATCGATATTTGATCTGAATGGGCAACATACCCATTCAGATAAATTTATTTTTAACCCTTCAAAACTGAAACCAACGTCTTCCCCACCTGCGATGGTGAAGGAGAAACACGAATCCCTGCTGACTCCATAGCAGCAATCTTATCTTCTGCACCCCCTTTACCACTAGAAATAACTGCTCCAGCATGACCCATTGTCCGTCCTGGAGGTGCTGTACGACCAGCAATAAAGCCAACCATAGGCTTTTTACGACCTCTCTTTGCTTCATCTTTAAGAAATTGTGCTGCTTCTTCCTCAGCAGAACCACCAATCTCACCGATCATAACAATAGATTCGGTCTCATCATCAGCCAAAAACATTTCTAACACATCAATAAATTCTGTGCCTTTAACAGGGTCACCCCCAATACCAATCGCTGTTGTTTGCCCAAGACCTTCATGACTTGTCTGAAAAACAGCTTCATAAGTCAAAGTTCCTGACCGAGAAACAACACCAACAGAACCTTTCTTGAAAATAGACCCAGGCATAATACCGATCTTACATTCATCAGGTGTCAAAATACCTGGACAATTAGGACCAATTAAGCGCGATTTCGATTTTTCTAATTTCGCCTTAACTCTGACCATATCCATAACCGGTATACCTTCTGTAATACAGACAATTAGATCGATTTCAGCTTTAATAGCTTCTATGATAGCATCAGCAGCCCCTGCAGGAGGAACATAAATAACAGAAGCATTGGCTTCTGTTTTTTCTTTACCTTCTGCAACACTTGCAAAAATGGGAAGAGTCTCACCTTTTGCCCCTGTCCATGTTTCCCCACCTTTTTTGGGATTAATGCCACCAACCATTTGCGTTCCATAATACGCAAGTGCTTGTTCTGTATGAAACGTTCCAGTTTTTCCTGTAAGGCCTTGAACGAGAACCTTTGTATCCTTATTGATAAGAATCGACATGGTTTAAGCTCCTTTCACGGCTGCAACAATCTTCTGAGCTGCATCATCTAAATCATTGGCGGAAATCACATTCAAACCACTATCATTGATAATCGCTTTACCCTGTTCAACATTGGTCCCTTCAAGACGCACAACCAAAGGCACTTTCAAACCAACTTCCTTAACAGCAGCAATCACACCCTCAGCGATAACATCGCAACGCATAATTCCACCAAAAATGTTGACAAAAATCCCTTTAACATTCGGGTCAGCCGTAATAATTTTAAAAGCATGAGTTACTTTCTCTTTTGAAGCACTACCACCAACATCAAGGAAATTTGCTGGTTCAGCTCCATAAAGTTTAATAATATCCATTGTTGCCATGGCAAGACCTGCACCATTTACCATGCAGCCAATCATACCATCAAGAGCAATATAGGCAAGGTCATGCTTTGAAGCTTCGATTTCTTTTGGATCTTCCTCCGAAATATCACGCAACTCTAGAATATCTGGATGACGGAATAAGGCGTTGTTATCGAAAGAAACTTTTGCATCAAGAACGCGTAATCTCCCATCGTCCATGACGATAAGTGGATTGATTTCAAGAAGGCTCATATCTTTTTCACAAAAAGCCTTATAGAGAATTGGAAAGAGTTTTTCGCCATCTTCACGTGCATTACCACTCAAATTTAATTCATCACAAAGCTTTGCACAATCTGTATCAGTTACGCCTTCTGTAGGATCAATAGAAAGTGTGCATATTTTTTCCGGTGTCTCTGCAGCAACCGTTTCAATATCCATACCCCCTTCTGTCGAAACCACAAAAGCAACTCGACCTGTTGTACGATCAATTAAAAGTGAAAGATAAAGTTCCCGTTCGATATTGGCACCATCTTCAATATAAAGGCGATTAACTTGTTTACCCTCAGAACCTGTTTGCTTTGTCACCAAAGTTTTACCAAGCATTTCTTTTACATTGGCAACAACTTCTTCAACCGATTTTGCAAGCCGAACACCACCCTTTGCATCAGAATCAAGCTCTTTAAAATTTCCCTTACCACGACCACCGGCATGAATCTGACTCTTCACCACATAAAGTGGTCCAGGTAATTTTTTTGCCCATTTTTCAGCCTGTTCAACAGAATAAACAGCAACACCATTTGCAACAGGTGCGCCATATTCGTGAAGCAAACGTTTAGCCTGATATTCATGGATATTCATTCACTTTCCCTCTTCTTTTATGGATAACTAAATCAATCCTCACAACATTTAAATATTTTATTTTGATCAGCACACTCTCATTATTCTTTGAGATTAGGCGCAAAAGCACTGCAAGCTTCACAAAGTTCCTGTACTGCATTTACAGATTTTTCAAAAGCGCTTTTTTCATTATCATTAAGATCAATTTCAATGACCCGTTCAACACCACCAGCACTAATGACAACAGGAACGCCTACATACATATCTTTAATTCCATATTCACCAGAAAGATGGGCAGCAACAGGAAGAACACGCCTAGTATCTTTCAAATAAGCTTCGGCCATAGCAATAGCAGAAGAAGCAGGTGCATAAAAAGCAGAACCCGTTTTTAACAAACTCACAATTTCTGCACCACCATCACGCGTACGCTGAACAATTTGATCTATTTTTTCATGTGTCGTCCAGCCCATCTTTACAAGATCAGGTAAAGGAATACCACTCACTGTTGAATAGCGTACTAACGGTACCATTGAATCGCCATGCCCACCGAGAACAAAGGCTGTAATATCTTTAATAGAGACATTAAACTCTTGAGATAAGAAATAACGAAAACGAGCCGAATCAAGAACACCAGCCATACCGACAACTTTTTGTGCCGGCAATCCTGAAAATTTTTGCAATGCCCAAACCATCGCATCAAGAGGATTGGTAATACAGATAACAAATGCTGAAGATGCATATTTTTTAATGCCTGCACCAACCTGTTCCATAACTTTTAAATTGATACCTAAAAGATCATCACGACTCATACCAGGCTTACGTGCAACACCTGCTGTTACAATGACAACATCAGCCCCTTCTATAGCCTCATAAGCGTTAGCACCTGTTAAGTTGGTATCAAAACCATCAACTGGAGAAGATTCAGCAATATCCAGAGCCTTACCTTGTGGCAACCCTTCTGCAACATCAAACAAGACAATATCACCCAGCTCTTTAAGCCCAATCATATGCGCTAAAGTGCCACCAATCATACCCGAACCAATAAGAGCTATTTTCTTCCGTTTCATTCTTGTTCTTTCTCACTTCTACCAGATGATTAGGCGCAAATTCCTCTACGCCAAAATACTAAGCATTTCCCTTCACTCTACCCCACTTTCAATACAACTATAAAATGAGATAGTATACGATTTATCAAAGTTCCCTTATCTATTGAAATAACATAAAATTTCTCAAACAACTGTTAGAGACTTATCATATTTCACCGATAAGATGAACTTAAAAAAACACAATAAATTATACAATATTTTTAGATTCAAAGGACTATATTTAAACATTTTACGTAAAGGTAAAGAGATCGCTTTTTCCTGCAAAAAATCGTTCTGCCCAAACAGCTAGATAATCCTGGCTTTGCATTTCAAAAAGACGTGACTGTGTTCTTTGAAACTCGAAACCTTCCGTCGTTGACAAACGCCCTCTATATAAACTCTCAAGCTCTGCTGCTGCCGACATAAACAATCTTATATAGCGCTCATAAAGAACATCGATAAGCAAAATAAACCGTTTTGTTTCATTACGATGAACATCGTCGTCCATTATTGGAACATTATCGATAAAAATTGTGTGATAACGCTCTCCTAATGCTAAATATTCAGCTGCCGCCAAAGGTTTTACACAAAGATCTTGATAATCAAAACGTGCACACCCAGCACCAGAACGCATAATATGAATCAAACGCGCTTTGACAGATATATCCTCAGACCTTTCTTCTTGACCCTGCAAAATCGACATCCACGCGTTATCCATACATTGATTTGCTGATAGTCCCAACGGTGTTATATACAACATATGTTGCGGATTTGACTTTTCGAGACGATAGTCTGTTTTCGCATCAAGATTAATAACGTGCACATATGTTTTCAAAACTTGAATAAAAGGCAAAAAGAGAGAGCGATTTAAACCATTATAATAAAGGTTATCAGGTGCAACATTTGAAGTTGCCACTAAAATAACCCCTTTATCAAATAAAGTGGTTACAAGACGACCAAGAATCATGGCATCTGCAATATCCGTTACGCTAAACTCATCAAAACAAAGCACACGAGCCTCTCGCGCAAGATTTTCTGCAATAGCAAGAATGGAATCATTTTGTTTGGTTTTTGCAGATTTAAGTCCTTGACGGTGCACATTAACACGTTCATGGACATCAGCCATAAAATCATTAAAATGAACACGTTTTTTGTTGCCTTGTGGCAAACAAGAAAAAAACAAATCCATCAGCATGGTTTTACCTCGCCCTACTCCACCATAGATGTACAATCCTTGAATGTGACTTTGAACGTGGCTATCAATATTAACTTGTTTTGAAACACAGAAATATGCTTTTATCTTTTTTCTAAAACGATGCCAAAATGCTCCAAACCGGGAAGTATTTTGTGCTAAAATTTTTTGCAATAAATAATCAAAATGCTCTGTTAGGGCCAATTGAGCTGGATCGAAACTGATTTTTCCTTCAGAAACTAATTTTTTATAGCGTGTCGAAACAAAAATCATCTATCTCTATTCCCTTTTTAAACTGCTTTCAATAAGAGTAACCTTATATATACATGTGTATATATTTCTTCTTTTTATGAACGATTTAATGGTCTAACGGTTTAAAATAGCTGGCTGATTATTAAACATATACCCTTCAAAACGGCCTTCATTCAAAGAATAAAAAACAGCAACAACACGCCCAGATTCTTCATAAAAATACAATTTTTTCCCTTTAATAGCCCACGATCTTACCTCAGAAAATATTTTTGAACATGATAAAGGATGAGCACGATATCCTTGACCAAATTTCGTTTGTGGTGTTGCAACTCGGCAAACTGTATTATCTACAGAAAGATTCCATACACCAGCAATGCTTGCAGGAGATAAATTTATTGCATAACTTGGTGGTTCAAAATCTTCAAAATCCGCCATTTGTGAAAAATCGCTGGAATCTTTTTTTCTATCAACTGAAGTGAATTCCTCAAATTCAGGTAAATCAGATGTTATTATAGAATCTGACACTGTTTCAGCAGGATAAAAAGGATAAAAAATGCCTGGGGTACTGTTACTATCACTCTTAAATCGTGAGGTTGAACAACCACTCAAAATAACGATAAGTGATAATATAACGAAAGATGAAATTTTTGAGAATATCATAGACTTTTACTCTTTCCCATACCAATAAACAAGCTTATCTAAAAACGATTAAAATTCTTATATCATGAGCTACTTTTGTTTAGATACAATTAATAAAAGAAACCATGAAAATATAATTGCAAATTCTTCCTTCAAACAATAATAGCTTTTTACTACTGACTTTATCTCTATCAAATACTAGAAATTTACAAAATTTTCAGTCATAATTATACAGATCATGTGTTACTAAAATAGAGAAATCCTATGCAAATACCATTCAGCAAAATGAACGGTCTTGGAAATAAAATCATTGTCGCTGATTTGCGTAAATCTATACATAACATCACACCACAGGCAATTCAGGCTTTAGCTTCAAACCCCCAAACACATTTTGATCAAATCATGGCTATTCATCCCCCAACTCAAGATAAAGCCGATTTCCGCATCGAAATATGGAATGCCGATGGCTCAAAGGCAAAAGCTTGCGGCAACGGTACACGTTGTGTCATTGAATGGTTAGCTAATCATAATCTAGGCAATAATTTTCGATTGGAAACATGGACCGGAATTGTTGAAGGTAAACGCCAAGCTGATGGACTTATTTCTGTTGACATGGGGCGTCCATATCTCAATGCAAAAAATATGCCTGTTTCACGTGAAATCATTGATACCAATCACGTAGACATTACAGTTGGCCCCTTACAAGACGCATGTCTTGTCTCTGTTGGTAATCTCCATGCTATTTTTTTTATTGAAAGTAACATCGAAAACATACCATTAGAAAAATATGGACCAAAGCTCGAACATGATCCACTTTTTCTAGAAAGATGTAATATTTCCATCGCTCACATAACATCAAAGAAAAGTCTAACTTTACGAACGTGGGAGCGAGGAGTTGGGTTAACACAAGCATGCGGCAGCGCTGCTTGTGCAAGTGCAGTCGCTGCTTATCGCCGTGGATTAATAGAGCGCCACATTGACGTTAATCTACCAAAGGGAATACTCTCTATTCTCTATCGAGATGATGAACATATCATCATGACAGGCCCAACAGAGCATGAATTCAATGGACTTTTTAACCCTCTAACAGGAACTTATAAAAAGGATCATCTTTGATGACGGTAAAAATTGTAACATTTGGTTGCCGCCTTAATAGTTATGAATCAGAAGTTATACGACAAAAAAGCTCTTCTGCTGGCCTTGATCAACTCAAAGATGGAGCGATTATCTTTAATACCTGTGCTGTCACTTCCGAAGCTGTACGACAAGCCAAACAAGCTATCCGAAAAGCAAGACGTGAAAACCCTCATACCCGCATCATCGTTACAGGATGCGCAGCACAAACAGAAGCAGATAATTTTTCCCTTATGACGGAAGTAGATCTAATTTTAGGTAATGAAGATAAACTTCATACGCATTCTTATCGTCAGTTACCAGATTTTGGAATTAATCATGATGAAAAAATTCGTGTCAATGATATTATGGAAGTGCGCAAAAATGCTCCGCACATGATTAATTCAATAGAAGGACGCACGCGCGCCTTTGTACAAATCCAAAATGGATGCGATCATCGCTGTACATTTTGCATCATTCCTTATGGCCGCGGACCATCACGCTCAGTTCCTATGGGGGCCATTATTGAACAAATCAAACGGCTTATAGATAATGGTATTCAGGAAGTTGTTTTGACAGGTGTTGATTTGACAAGCTACGGTTCTAACTTACCTGGAAAAATAACTCTAGGAAAATTAGTTTCAACCATTTTGCGCCATGTTCCTGATTTACCACGATTGCATCTTTCCTCTATTGATTCTATCGAAGCAGACCAAGAATTGATCGATCTTTTAGCCTATGAAAAAAGAATAATGCCGCATTTACATTTATCTCTACAAGCAGGAGATAATATGATTTTAAAACGAATGAAACGTCGGCATTTACGTGAACATGCAATCCAATTTTGCCAAGATTTACGTGCTAAACGTCCCTCTATGGTTTATGGTGCTGATTTAATTGCCGGTTTTCCAACAGAAACAGAAAAAATGTTTCAAAACAGCTTAAATTTGATCAATGACTGTGGTTTAATACATCTCCATGTTTTTCCTTTTAGCCCGAGAAAAGGAACTCCTGCAGCACGTATGCCACAAGTTAACCATGAAACAATCAAAATGCGTGCAGAAAAGTTACGCAAAGCAGGTGAAAAAGCCTACCAAAAACATCTTTCTTATTTACAAAATACCAAACAAAAAATCCTTGTTGAAAGAGATGAAATTGGACGAACAGAAGATTATACTCTTACACATATTAAAGGTGCTAAAGTTGGGACAATTGTTAAAGCCCTCATTATTGACCATGATGGCAATAAATTAATTGCTACACATCTTGCATCACATGTAGCTTGAGCAGGAAAGTCCTTATGACAAAGTTTTTTATCAAAAAAATATTCTCTTTTAATAAATCTAAAAATGAAACGACAAAAAACGGTCGTCCTTCTATAAAGCTTGAAAAGGAAAAACAGAGGGAAGAGTACAGTACAAATCCCACGACGCACAGTGAGGAAATTCAGTCTTCTGAATCAAATTTTAGAAAAGTCGTCATTACAGATACAATTATAGAGAAAGAAGAAGCCCCCTTACCAACACTTCCTGTTGAACAAAAAGAGGTGGCATGGTTTGAGCGCCTTAAACACGGATTATCACGTTCTTCACGACAATTAGGCGGTTCTATTGGTGCACTTTTTACCCAAAAAAAACTCAATGCCGACACATTGCAAGAATTAGAGGACATTCTTATCCAAGCCGACCTTGGTATAGAAACAGCTTCACATATTACTGATATTTTGGCTTCTGGTCGTTATGGAAAAAACTTATCCTTAGATGATATTCATACCATTGTTGCAGATGAAATAAAAAAAGTACTTGAACCTGTTGCTATTCCGTTAGAACTTGATCTTAGTCATAAACCTCATGTTATCTTGTTTGTTGGTGTAAACGGTACTGGAAAAACCACAACTATTGGAAAATTAGCGGCTAAACTAATCTCAAATGGGTTAAAAGTTATGCTTGCTGCGGGTGATACATTTCGTGCCGCAGCAATTGAACAATTACATATCTGGGGTGAGCGTACAGGAGCTCCTGTTATCTCAACCCAATTTGGTGCAGATACCGCTAGTTTAGCCTTTGAGGCTTACGAAAAAGCAAAAAAAGCAAACAACGATATATTAATCATTGACACAGCTGGACGTTTGCAAAATAAAACTGAATTAATGGACGAATTAGCAAAAATTATTCGTGTTTTGCAGAAACATGACCCTCAAGCACCTCATACCATTCTCCAAACACTCGACGCAACAACTGGGCAAAACGCTCTTAATCAAGTCGATATTTTCCGCAATATTGCCGGTGTTAATGGTTTGGTTATGACAAAGCTTGATGGTACCGCACGAGGGGGAATTCTCGTTGCTCTTGCAGCAAAATATAAACTACCTGTTTATTTCATTGGTATAGGCGAAAATACAGAGGATCTTGAACCTTTTTCTGCCTCCGATTTTGCCCAAGCTATAATAGGAAAACACTCATGAAACACTTTCTTTTTGAACCTAATTCACAAAACACCCAAAATAATCAAAAAGCGTCTCCTTCTCCTATATTTAAATTTTTCTTTGAAATGGGACCATTGATTGTTTTTTTTCTCGCCCATTATAAGGGCGGATGGTTGATCAATAATGTTGAACTTTTCAAACACTTTGATAAACCTATTTATCCTGCCACGTTTATTTTTATGGTAGCGATTATTATTGCTCTCAGTTTATCGTGGATTATTGCACGTACCATTCCTATCATGCTCCTCATTTCAGGATTATTGATCCTCGTTTTTGGTTTTTTAACCCTTTGGCTTAATGATGATACTTTTATCAAAATGAAACCCACAATCATCAATAGTCTATTTTCTTTTATGCTTTTTGGTAGTTTATTATTTAATAAACTATTATTGCGTTACATTTTTGACTCTGCTTTTAAAATTACTGAGAAGGGATGGAAAAAACTTACCTATTGTTGGGCGTTTTTTTTCGCTTTTCTTGCTCTTTTAAATGAAGTCATTTGGCGTAATTTTAACGATGATTTCTGGGTTACATTTAAAGTGTTTGGTGTTGTGCCCATAGCAATTCTATTTATTATTGTACAATTCCCTATCATTATCAAATATTCAGACAATTCCCTGATAAAAGATGATGAATCCAATTCCTAAACACAGTATTCATCATTTCAAACGCTTTTATAAACTTCTCACAAGATGAGAATGTATAGCGATTGAACAGTTGATTTATCAAAAAGATAATTTATATATTCATTCATGATAAAAAAGTTTATTACAGCTGCATCTAATGCACTTTGAATAAAATCTTTTAAAGTGCATTAAAATTGTGATGAAATGAATGCTCTTTTTATGAACTATTGAAACACAAATCAAAAACTTCAGAAAGCTATATTTTTTTATATAGCCTTATGTAGAAAACCTTTTATATTTTTGGAGAAAAAGCGCTTTATAGAAAAGCTTTGTAACAAAAAATAAAATGAATAAGAGTTTTTTCCCCCCTACAAAAAAGAGGAGATTATTTTTAGCTATGTTTAAAATTACATTGCATGTGTTTTTTATTTTGCTTTTTCCTTTTGCAACTTACGCTCAAGAAACAATAAAAAATGAGCCAGACGGTCACTTCATTCTGACACCTATCAACAACCCAAAGATCGTAGCCAATTATCCTTTAACTGAAAATTTTCTTGAAAAAATGGAAAAAACCAAACAAAAAATTGTCAGTTTACCTCCAGAACTACAAACATCTCACACTGAAAATGACCATAGCATTGAAGGACTTATTACTTTTATATCTAGTCGACCATATTTAAAAGAAATTTTAGACGATAATGGTCTTACTCCCAAAGACTATGTTGTAGGTTTTATGGCGCTGCAAAAAACATTGATAGCAGTCACTGCACTCGAAGATAAAGATGCTTTTTTTGACGAAACAACTACCGTATCTCAAGATAACTTAAAGTTTGGTCAGAAACATATTAACAGAATTCGTGCTTTTTTAGATTATTGATTAATCTTGCAAACGTCGACAAATATCGTCTAACTGCTCTAACGAAGAATAGTGAATTTTTAAATCTCCGCCTTTTTTTCTATGTTGAATAACAACTTTCATTCCAATAATATCGGAAAGTAATTTTTCTAAAAATTCTGTTTCTTTGTCTTTTTCTTTTACAATCTTCTTTTTATTTTCAGAGTTCATTCTTTCATTAGCAAGCATTTCTGCCTGACGTACAGAAAGACCTTCACGAATAATCTTATCAGCTAAATCCCGTGGATTATCAACTGTGATAAGACAACGTGCATGACCTGCTGAAAGTTGACCTTCTATCACAAATTGTTGCACTTCAGGTGGAAGTTTTAATAAGCGGAGAGTATTTGCAATATGGCTGCGACTTTTTCCGATAATCTGCGCAAGCTCTGCTTGAGTATAACCATGCTCATTGAGCAAAAGTTCATACCCCTTTCCTTCTTCAATAGAATTAAGATCCGTACGCTGAATATTTTCAATAATAGCTAATTCTAAAGCTGTCTTATCATCCACATCGCGAACAATAACGGGCAGTTGACTTAAATCTGCTCGCTGTGCAGCACGCCATCGCCGTTCACCAGCAATCAATTCAAACCGGTTTGGATAATTACGCGAAGGCCTTACAACGATAGGCTGAATAACTCCATGTTGGCGAATTGATTGAGCTAAATCATCAAGTTCTAAATCGGTAAAATGGCGCCGTGGATTACATGGATTGGGTAAAATAAGCTCAATAGAGACAAATTTTTCAAAAGCAACCTCTGACTCAACAGACAATCCGGAAAGATCTGGTTGATATTCTGATTGATATATAGAATTACCATCTAAATTGATATCTCCAATCAACGCTGCTAACCCACGTCCCAGTCTCTTTTTTGATTGATCCTCATTCATAACTTCACTCTTCGAATTTATTTTTACAATAAATCACTTTCTCTTGTATTTTTTAAGCAGCCGCTTCTGCTTGTTTTTCACGTTGAATAACTTCTGATGCCAATCGTAAATAAGCTTGGCTCCCTGCACATTTGAGATCATAAAGCAATGCTGGCTTACCAAAAGAAGGGGCTTCAGATACACGTACATTACGCGGAATAACGGTACGATAAACTTTTTCTCCCATAAAAGAGCGTACATCTTCAACAACTTGATTTGAAAGATTATTACGTCCATCATACATCGTTAACACAATACCTTGAATTTCTAAAGACGGATTCAGAGCATACCGCACCTGTTTTACTGTTTCAAGCAACTGACTTAAACCTTCAAGTGCTAAAAATTCGCATTGCATCGGTACTAAAACAGAATCCGCAGCTCCCATAGCGTTTAATGTCAAAAGATTAAGTGAAGGAGGACAATCTATTAGAATATAGTTAAATTTTTTGGCAACTTTTTGGTCATCATAAAGTGCTTTACGCAACCGTTTAATACGATCTAATGATGAAGCAATTTCCATTTCTATACCTAAAAGATCAAGTGTAGAAGGCACAATATGTAGGTTAGGAACAACCGTTTTTAAAGCAGCCTCTGCAATTGAAACTCCAGAAACTAAGACATCATATGATGATAAAGGACGATTATTACGATCAATTCCTAGACCTGTACTCGCATTACCTTGCGGATCAATATCCATAATAAGAACATTTTTCCCAATAGCTGCTAAAGCTGTTGCGAGATTAATTGTTGTGGTTGTTTTACCGACCCCACCTTTTTGGTTTGCAACAGCGATGATCCGTGTTTCGTTCATCTTGTTTATCCTCGACATGATCGAACATGAGAAATTTCTAAAATAACAGAATTTTTATCAATTTTACTTTGATGTTTTTGTAAATTAAAGCGCCAATTGGCATAAGCATTTTCTATTTCTATAGCGTAATCCCGACCTTTTTGCAAAAGAGCAATTGTTTTTTGTTTTAACCAAGGAAATGTTAGTTGCAAAAGAGTATCTAATGAAGCTAAACCTCGCGCTGTTATAATTTCTGGCGCATTGATTTTTTGATAAATATCTTCAATTCTACAATGATGTACAGTTGCTGGAAGATTAAGTTGAGCAATAACTGTTCGTAAAAAAGCAACTTTTTTTCCATTACTTTCAACCAAATCAATGTGTCCTTTTTGTTTTTCTTTAAGAAATATAGCAATAACAATAGCGGGGAATCCTCCTCCTGAACCAAAATCACACCAGTGTAAACATTGACTGTATAAAGGATAAATCTGCGCAGAATCTAAGATATGACGTGTCCATAAAAATGGTACTGTTGCTGCAGATATTAAATTAATATGTGTGTTCCACTGAATGATAAGAGATTCAAACTGTATTAAATTTTCCATCGTTTCACGTGAAACAGAGGGCAATATATTTAAAAGCTCCTGATATTTTTGTTCTACAAAAACAACCATCAAGACAATTTTCCCTTTTCACGTCGTTGACGTTGAATATATGTAATAATTAATGATAATGCTGCTGGTGTCATACCATCAATTTTTTGAGCATCTGCTATTGAACGTGGTGATATTTTCTGAATTTTTGTTTTTAACTCATTTGAAAGACCATAAATAGCCTGAATATTAAGAGACGAGGGAATTTCTAAACGTTCATCTCTTTGAAGAGCGGCAATATCTTGTGCTTGTCTTTCTAAATAAACCGCATATTGCGCCTCAATTTCTAAAGCTTCAGCTGTTTTAGTATCAATTGAGTGTAATTGTGGCCAAAAGCCTGTAAGGCGTGCGACATTCATGTTAGGATAAGATAAAAGAGTATAAGCTGAACGCCGAATTCCATCATTATTTATTTGTAATCCATGAGCAGATGCTTCATTAGAAGTCAAAAAAAGCTTTTGGCAGATTGATCTTGCGTGATCAAGGCGTTTCTGTTTGTTTTGATAGAATGTCCAACGTTTATGACCGACAATACCCCATTCTCGTGCTAAAGGTGTTAAACGAGTATCAGCATTGTCAGCACGCAAAGATAAACGAAACTCAGCACGTGATGTAAACATTCGATAAGGTTCACAAACTCCACGTAAAATTAAATCATCTATCATCACACCAATATAAGCCGTAGAGCGACTTAAGATAATTTCGTCTAATCCCCCAACTTGGCGTGCAGCATTCAATCCAGCTAAAAGGCCTTGTGCTGCAGCTTCTTCATATCCCGTTGTACCATTAATTTGGCCAGCTAAAAATAATCCTGGTAAAGATCGTAATTCTAGAGTCTTGCTAAGATGTTGTGGATTAATAAAATCATATTCAATAGCATAACCGGGCTGTAAAACAGTAACATTTTCTAGCCCTTCTATCGTTTTTAATAAAGAAATTTGTACATCCTCAGGAAGAGAAGTCGATACACCATTAGGGTAAATAACATCATCTTCTAACCCTTCTGGTTCTAAGAAAATTTGATGTCCATCACGTTCACCAAATTTAATAATTTTATCTTCAATTGAAGGACAATAACGAGGCCCAACTCCTTCAATAGCTCCAGAATATAAAGCAGAGCGGTGAATATTTTCACTAATAATGTGATGTGTTTGTGCATTTGTACGTGTTATTGCACATTCAATTTGAGGTTGTTTAATTTTTTCTGTTAACAAAGAAAAAGGAACCGGATCTTCATCAGCTTGTTGTTTAGGAAGAATATCCCAACGAATTGTTTTTTTACTAAGACGTGCAGGAGTTCCTGTTTTTAATCGTCCAAAACTGATTCCATAATTTTTTAAACGTCCAGCAAGTTGCGTACTTGCCTGTTCACCTATACGTCCAGCAGGCCACGTTTTATTACCTATGTGAATAAGACCATTTAAGAAAGTACCTGTTGTTAAAACGACAGCACCAGAAAAAATATTTCCCTGATTTTTTAAAAGAACACCTGAAACACGATTATTTTTAACAATTATATCAACAACTTCATCTTCAATGAGAAATAAATTATCCTGCTGTCGTAAAAGCTTTTGAATTGCTTTTTTGTATAATTGTCGGTCAGCTTGTGTACGTGGTCCCCTTACTGCTGGTCCTTTACGTCTATTAAGAAGCCGGAATTGTATTCCTGCAAAATCTGCAGCTCGCCCCATTAAACCATCTAAAGCGTCTATCTCGCGAACTAAATGTCCTTTTCCAAGTCCACCAATAGCTGGATTACAAGACATTGTTCCAAAGTCTGATAAGCGATATGTAACGAGTGCAGTCTGTGCTCCAGTGCGTGCAGAAGCTGAAGCAGCTTCACAGCCAGCATGACCTCCTCCAACAATAATGACGTCATATGATTGCATTTGTTTCATTCCATAGAGAATCACCCGTAAAGTTTCACGTGAAACAGAATCTTAAAATACATGATCTTATAAATCTGTCTATGAAATAATTAATTTTTCACGCAAATCATTATTTACCAATACAAAATTGTGAAAAAATAATATCAAGCAAATCCTCAACATCAATATCGCCCGTAATTCGTCCAAGAGCATCACTAGCACGACGAAGATGCTCGGCACGTAAACTTAAATCAAGAAAAGTATAATTTATTGAAGCATCAATTTCTTTAACGGCCTCTTTTAATAACTGAATCTGCCTTTTTCGTGCTGGAAAAATATTTCCAATCTTAGCAATACGATGCAAACAAAAAGATTCTATTTTTTTTATAAAATAATCAAAATTTAAACCATTTAATGCTGAAAATTGTATGGGCCAACGCGTTTTATCACCTTCACAAATATCAAGTTTATTACCAACACGCCATATTTCAGCTGATGTATTTGGTAAAAAAATTTCTTGAGGATTTTTCATATCATCAACCAAAATCACAAGATCAGCATCCATAACATGTTGTTTTGCAATATCTATTCCTAATTGTTCAACTTTGTTTTCTGTCTCCCTGAAACCAGCAGTATCCGTTACTAAAACAGGTAAACCACCAAGTACCAATCTGACTTCTAAAGCGTCACGCGTTGTCCCTTCTTCTTCTGTCACAATGGCTATAGGTTTTCCTGCAAGACGGTTAATAATGCTCGATTTTCCAGAATTTGGAACTCCTACAATAACGATTTTTATTCCATCACGTAAAATATTTGCACGTTCTCCTTCAGCTATATGTTCACAAAGTGAATAGCTGAGCTCTTGCATATTTTGCCAAACTTTATCAGAAGAAAAATTAGAAACATCCGCTTCATCAGAAAAATCAAGTTCTGCTTCAATTAAAGCGCGTGCTGTTATAAGTTTATTGCGCCAATTACGATAAAGTTCTGTTAAATGACCATTTGCACCCATAACAGCTAAACGTCGCTGGCTTTCTGTCTCTGCTTCTATTAAATCAGCAAGACCTTCCGCTTGGATAAGATCTATTTTTCCCTCAATAAAAGCTCGACGTGAAAATTCTCCTGCTTCCGCAAGACGACATCCAGAAAATGTAGATAATTCATCAAGAAAGCGATTAACAACGGCTTTTCCTCCATGCAAATGAAATTCTGCACAATCCTCTCCTGTAAAACTATGAGGACGAGGAAAAAAAACAGTTAAGGCGGAATCCAAAAAACTACCATCACGTGCAATCAAATCCCCGTAATGCATAAAACGCGCCTTAGGCAAACAACCACAAAGCGTTTTTACAATATCAATAACACGAGGACCAGAAATCCGTATGACTGCGACGCCTGAAGGCAACAATCCACTTGAAACAGCAAAGATTGTATTCACAGGATTAATCCTAATTTTAAAATAAATATTTTTAAGTATTCATTGAGTCAAAAAATTCACTATTATTTTTTGTATGCTTCAATTTATCAATCAAAAATTCCATTGCATCCGTTACATTCATAGGAGCTAAAATACGACGAAGTATGAAAATTTTATGCAAATCTTGACGTACTACTAAAAGATCTTCTTTGCGCGTTCCTGACTTTAAAACATCTATAGCTGGGAAAATACGTTTATCAGAAACTTTACGATCAAGAACAATTTCCGAATTCCCTGTTCCTTTGAATTCTTCAAAAATAACCTCATCCATACGGCTACCCGTATCAATAAGAGCTGTAGCAATAATAGTTAAAGACCCACCTTCTTCAATATTACGTGCTGCACCAAAAAAACGTTTTGGACGTTGCAAAGCATTGGCATCAACACCACCTGTCAAAACCTTTCCTGATGAAGGAATAACAGTGTTATATGCTCGCCCAAGACGGGTAATTGAATCAAGGAGAATGACAACATCACGCCCATATTCAACCAAGCGTTTAGCTTTTTCAATAACCATTTCAGCTACACGCACATGACGTACTGCCGGTTCATCAAAGGTAGAAGAAACCACTTCTCCTTTCACAGAACGTTGCATATCTGTAACTTCTTCTGGACGCTCATCAATCAAAAGAACAATAAGATAACATTCAGGGTGATTAGTTGTAATAGAATGAGCTATATTTTGTAATAAAACTGTTTTTCCTGTCCGAGGAGGGGCTACAATTAACCCTCTCTGACCTTTTCCTAATGGAGATATTAAATCAACAATTCGTGATGACATATCCTTTTCCATAGGATCTTGAATTTCCATTCGGAAAGGTTCATTTGGATAAAGAGGTGTAAGATTATCAAAATGAATTTTATAACGAATTTTTTCAGGATCTTCAAAATTTATTTTATTCACTTTAAGAAGAGCAAAATAACGTTCTCCTTCTTTTGGACCGCGTATAGGGCCTTCAACAGTATCCCCTGTTTTTAGAGAAAAAGATTGAATTTGTGAGGGTAAAATATAAATATCATCAGGTCCTGGAAGATAATTAGCATCAGCAGATCGTAAAAATCCAAACCCATCTTGTAAAACTTCAACAACACCCTCTCCAATAATTTCTACGTCTTGCAAAGCGAGCTTTTTCAAAATGGCAAACATCAATTCTTGTTTACGCATTAGTGAAGCATTCTCAACTTCCAATGTTTCAGCAAAAGAGATAAGTTCAACAGGGCTTTTACTTTTAAGTTCTTGTAGTTTCATTTCTTGCATGAAATGTTCTCTTTTAAATTTAGAATAGGAAATTATTTTCGAAAAGATTTAACTATTTTAGGAAAATTAGAGAATGAACACTCTCTTGAGAAAAAAACATCATACACTTAACTTTCCTAAACTGCAAGAGTTACTCTTATACCTTAATTTTTTTTATGTAATCTTAGAAATTACATAAAATAACTAATTTATTTCACAAGATAAAAATTTAGAAGAGATAACCTGTCTGTTTCCTACATAATTGCAAATTAATATCTTTTTCCCATCAAAGATTATTTATTCAATAGGATCTTCATTTTCAAAACTTCTGTAAAAAATATATTTTAAAAGGAAGAGATGATTATTTTTATTTAAAACTGTGTTTAATGTGAATTATTATTTATAGTCTATTTATCCTCAATTTTGTTAAAAAAAATAAATAATAAAAATAAATAATAAAAATATGTTAGAAATATTATCCCCACTCTTTATTGGTAAAAGAGATTTGTTTATTATAGTTCTTAAATTTGTGCATAATGGTGAAAAATTTTCTCTAAATTTTTATTTTTCAAAAGGCTTTAAAGTTATATACACATCTATTAACAAGACGTTAAAGTTTATATGAAAAAAGAAAAAAACTTCTTTCATTTACATATGGTTTCTGATGCAACAGGAGAAACGTTAATATCTGCTGGAAAAGCTGTAGCCTCGCAATATTCAACAATTCAGCCAATAGAACATATTTATCCAATGATTCGCAATAAAACACAGTTGCAGCGAGTTATTGATGAAATTAAAAGAGAACCGGGAATTGTTCTTTACACAATCATTAATCAAGAAATTAAACAGCTTCTTAGTAGAGAATGCACAAAAATAGGAGTTCCCTGCGCTGCTGTTCTCGATCCAGTTTTGAATGTTTTTCAGTCTTATCTTGGAACACCAAAAAACTTACGCGTTAGTGCACAGCATGATCTTAGTACAGATTATTTTCGTCGGATTGAAGCATTGGATTTCACAATAGAACATGACGATGGACAATATCCAGATGACTTATTTAATGCGGATGTTATTCTTGTAGGAATTTCAAGAACTTCTAAAACTCCAACCAGTATTTATTTGGCAAATCGCGGAATAAAAACTGCCAATGTGCCTCTTATTCCAGGAATTGATTTACCAAAGGCTCTTTTGGAAGGAAAAAATTCCCTGATTATTGGTTTAATTGCTTCAGCTGAACGGATTTCACATGTTCGTAAAAATAGAGAATTAGGAAAGGATGTTTCTATTGAAAGCTACACTGATCGTGTCAACATAGCTGAAGAATTAACTTATGCAAAACGTATTTGTGAACGTTTTGGTTGGCCGATCATTGATGTTTCAAGGCGCTCTATTGAAGAAACTGCAGCTGCAGTTTTTGAGCTTTTGTCACGATTTCGTGAAGGAAAATAAGAAAAGTTATATGAAAAAAAATACGTTAATTTTAGCATCTCGCAGTTTTCATCGTGCACAACTATTAAAAAATGCCGGTTTGAATTTTTCCGTTGAAGGAGCTTCTTTTGATGAACGAGAAATAGAAAAAAAAATAGGAACTAAAACTCCAAAAAAACTTAGCCGTTTTCTTGCAATTGCTAAGGCAAAAAATGTTTCTGGTCGCTTTCCTAATGCATTTATTATTGGTTGTGATCAGGTTCTTGATTTAGAAGGTCAAGTTTTTCATAAAGTTACAAATGTGGAAGAAGCACATCAACGTTTGCGTAGTTTATCAGGAAAAACACATTCTCTTCATAGTGCAGTAGCTTTAGTCCAAAATAGCCAAGAAATTTGGTCTGAAGTTTTTAGCGCTCACATGACAATGCGTTCCCTTTCATTAGAATTTATTGAGCGTTATTTAGAGAATGTGGGAATGGATGTACTCAAGAGTGTAGGGATATATCAGATAGAAGGGAAAGGAATTCATCTTTTTGAAAAAATAGAAGGAAGTTATTTCACTATTATTGGCTTACCCTTATTACCTTTGTTAGCTAAATTACGTCATTTTGGGGTTATTGATGGTTGATTTTACAGTAAATCACAAAAAAATATGTTCACGTGCTTTTGTTGTTGGTTATCCTATTCATCATTCAAAATCACCAAAAATTCATGAGTTTTGGCTTAAATACTATGGTTTACATGGGGAATATGTTTCAGAAGAAGTAACAGTTAGAGAATTTAGAAATTTTATTGCATCAATAAAAAAAAAAATTTTGGGAGGTAATGTTACTTCACCACATAAACAAGAAGCTTTTCGTTTAGCAGATTATAAAGATGGAATAGCAACAGCTATTGGTTCTGCGAATACATTGTGGCTTGAAGGGAAAAAACTTCTTGCTACAAATAGTGATGCTTATGGTTTTAATGCTAATCTTGATGATTTTGTTCCTGGTTGGGCTGGAGAAACGGCTCTTGTTTTTGGTGCTGGGGGTACAGCGCGTGCTATTCTCTACGCTTTAAAAAAACGAAAATTTGAACGTATTTTTTTGCTTAATCGTACAAAAAAAAACGCAGATAATTTAGCTGAATATTTCGGAAAATCTATAAAAGTCTATGATTGGTATCGCTTTTGTGAAATAGCTTGTCATGCAGATTTAATTGTGAATACGGCTTCTATGGATATGATAAATTTTAGTGAAGAAAAAAACGGCTTTTTTTTTGATTTTCATAAAGCAAAGCCAACAGCATTGGTAACAGATGTTGTCTATACTCCGTTAATTACACCTTTTTTACAACAAGCAAAAGCTCATAATTTAAAAACAGTCAACGGACTTGGTATGCTTTTACACCAGGCTGTTCCTGGTTTTGAAAGATGGTTTGGAATAAGACCATCAGTAACAAAAGAATTACGGACAGCGATTTTAGAAGATATGGGTGAAAATAGGGGATGAAAATTATAGGATTGACTGGATCAATTGCTATGGGAAAATCAACAACGGCGAGTTTTTTCAAACAAGCTGGTATTCCTGTCTTTAGTGCGGATGAAGCTGTACAACAGCTTTATAAAAGTAAGCCAACTGTGTCACTTATGGCGCGTATTTTTCCTGATGTTGTTGAAAATGGCCGGGTGAATAACCAAAAGCTTTCTAAAATTTTGGCCAAAGATCATGAAAAATTACAAATATTAGAAAAGACAATTCACCCTTTGGTACGGAAAAAAGAAAAAAAATTTATTGAGAAAGCACGCCAACAAGGAAAAAAATTAGTTGTGCTTGATATTCCACTTCTTTTTGAAACAAAAAGCGAAAGTCGAGTGGATAGTGTGGTTGTTGTTTCTGCACCACCAGAAATACAAAAGAAACGCGCAATGAGCCGTCCGAATATGAGTGAGGAGAAATTTACAATTCTCAATACTCGACAAATATCTGATGAAAAAAAACAAGAGCGTGCTGATTTTGTCATTGATACAGGAAAAGATTTAGAAAATACACGCAAACAAGTTTTGCATGTGATAAAAAAATTATCAAAAGACCTTTCTTTAAAGAATTAAAGCAATGCGTGAAATTATTTTTGATACTGAAACAACAGGTTTAGATAAAGATAACGACCGTATTATTGAAATAGGTTGTGTGGAGATGGTTGATCGTTATCTTACAGGACGCCAATTCCATGTTTATTTGAATCCGCAAGGGGTTATTATTCCTGACGAAGTTGTCGCAATTCACGGATTGACCAATGAGCGTTTAAAGGATGAAAAAAAATTTGATGATATTGCTGATGAGCTTTTAGAATTTATAGATGGAGCAATGATGATTGCTCATAATGCAAATTTTGATATTAGCTTTCTTAATGCAGAATTAAAACGAGTAAATAAGCCACTGATCAGCATTGATAATGTCATTGACACATTAGCTATGGCGCGGCGAAAATTTCCTATGGGACCTAATTCTCTTGATGTTTTATGTAAACGTTTTGGAATCGATAAGAGCCACCGTGTTCTTCATGGTGCTCTTCTTGATGCAGAAATTCTTGCTGATGTCTATATTGAATTAATTGGAGGAAAACAAGGAACATTAGGATTTTATAATAATGATAGTCGTCATTTAAGCGCTGAAAATGACAGCAATACTCCCTATGTCGTTAAAATTCGCCCACAGGCTCTACCTCTAAGGTTAAGTGAACAAGAAAAAATTATGCACGCTGATCTGGTCAACCAAATAGGCGAAAAAGCTTTATGGAATCAGTTCAAAATCCTTTAAGAATAATGTAAAGTTTCTTTTGAAAAATTGCTAAAATCCCTAAAATTGGTCGTTGTGGGGAGGGGGACACCACAACGACCTAACCGTTACACTGTACCTTCCGCTATTATAGAAGGAATAAATTAAAGCAATCGCATCCTATAATAGCAAAGAAGAGCTCTCGGTACTGACTCTAAACCGTAACGATATGGTATCTTATAAAAACAAAAAAATGGCTTTTCAGAGGCAGTTTAATAAATTTTTGATAATATCAAAAAAAATATAAAGTTGAACCTGCTTTAGGTTTAAAGGGAGAAATGTAACGATTATGAAAATAAATGATCACCTTTTTTTGGTTGATGGATCAGGCTACATTTTTCGTGCTTATTATGCTCTTCCATCCTTAAAGCGCAAAAAAGATGGACTTCCTGTGGGAGCTGTCTCTGGCTTTTGTAATATGCTATGGAAATTACTCTGTGATGCCCGTAACAGCGCTGTTGGTCTCACTCCGACACATTTTGCTGTTATTTTTGATCATTCATCTCATACGTTTCGTAAGCAAATTTATCCTGAATATAAAGCTAATAGGGTAACGCCTCCTGAAGATCTTATTCCTCAATTCTCTTTGATAAGGCAAGCTACCAAGGCTTTTAATGTGCCTTGTATCGAAAAAGAAGGGTTTGAAGCTGATGATTTAATTGCGACTTATGCACATTTAGCAACTCAAGTTGGTGCAAAGACAACCATTATTTCTTCTGATAAGGATTTAATGCAATTGGTGAATACACATGTGTCCCTATATGATGGGATGAAAGATAAACATATAGGGGTTGCTGAGGTTGTAGAAAAATGGGGTGTAACGCCTGACAAGATGGTCGACTTACAAGCTTTGACTGGGGATCCAGTCGATAATATACCAGGTATACCAGGTATTGGTCCCAAAACTGCGGCTCAATTATTGAATCAATTTGGGTCTCTCGACCTTTTATTGCAACATGTATCAGAAATTAAGCAAACGAAACGACGTGAAAATATTCAAACTCACAGTAAGCAAACAGAAATTTCCCGTGCATTGGTCAAGCTAAAAACAGATGTTCCTATAGACAGTGATTTAGATAGTTTTACTTTGGAACCACAAGATGGTCCACGCTTGATTGCTTTTCTGAAAGCTATGGAATTTACAACACTAACTCGTCGTGTTGCAGAGGATACCGAGTGTGATGCAATGATTATCGAGGTGTGTGATGTAGAGACTGAGTGGACAGAGACTGTTCATGGACCTGATCTAGATATTCAAAAAACTGACGTAGTGCTACCTCAGACTTCTTCTGAAAATTGCCCACAATTTTTGGCGCAAAAACGTAAAGAACAAGCTTTCACCCAAGTTATTACAAGAGATGCTTATGAAACTCTTCTTGATGAAGATATTTTGAAAAAGTGGTTATTGGAAGCAGAAGAACAAGGCTATTTTTCTTTTGATACGGAAACAACGTCTCTTGATCCTATGCAAGCCAAACTTGTCGGTTTTTCATTGGCATTACAGCCTAATAAAGCTGTCTATATACCCTTGGAGCATATTGAAGGAGGAAACAATCTTTTTGGAGGAGGACGTATTGTTGGGCAAATTGAAACACAGAGGGCTTTGGCGCTTTTAAAGCCAATATTAGAAAATCAAGCCGTGCTCAAAATTAGTCAGAACATGAAATATGACTGGTTGGTTATGAGGCAATATGGTATTATGATACGTTCTTTTGATGATACAATGCTTTTGTCCTATGTTTTAGATGCCGGAACATCGACACATGGTATGGATGTTTTGTCTGAACGCTGGCTTGGACATACACCAATTGCGTACAAGGATTTAATGTGTGATGGGAAAAAGATTGTTTCTTTTGAACAGGTAAATTTGAAACAGGCAACTCTTTATGCAGCAGAAGATGCAGATATAACGCTACGTTTATGGCAGGTTTTGAAACCACAGCTTGTTGCACAGGGGATGACAAAGATCTATGAACGTCTTGATCGACCTTTAATAGAGGTTCTTGCAAGAATGGAAGAACGCGGCATTCTTGTTGATCGGCAGATCTTATCGCGTCTTTCAGGTGAATTAGCACAAGCTTCTCTAAGTTTAGAAGAAGAAATTTATCAGCTGGCTGGTGAACAATTTAATATTGCTTCACCAAAACAACTAGGGGATATACTTTTTAGTAAAATTGGTTTGCCTGGAGGGGCTAAAACAAAAGGTGGGCAGTGGTCAACTTCTGCACAGATCTTGGAAGAATTGGCTGCTGAGGGTTATATTTTGCCACGTAAAATTGTTAATTGGCGCCAAATTACAAAGTTAAAATCTACCTATACAGACGCTTTGCCTTCTTATATCTCGCCTAAAACAGGACGTGTTCATACAAATTATTCTCTCGCAACAACATCAACAGGGCGGTTATCATCTTCAGAGCCTAATTTACAAAATATTCCAATTCGGACTATTGAGGGGCGTAAAATTCGGACAGCTTTTATTGCTTCTGAAGGCTGTCTTCTCTTATCAGCTGACTATAGCCAGATTGAATTGCGCCTTCTTGCGCATATTGCAGATATTACTGCGTTAAAAGAAGCTTTTGCACAAGGGCAAGATATTCATGCTATGACTGCGTCCCAGATGTTTGGTGTTGCGATAGAGGGAATGTCCTCAGATGTACGTCGTCGTGCAAAGGCGATTAATTTTGGCATTATTTACGGTATATCAGCTTTTGGTTTAGCAAATCAACTCGGTATTTCTCGGGAGGAAGCAAGCCATTATATTCGTATCTATTTTGAGAGATTTCCAGGAATTCAAGATTATATGGAAGCGACGAAAATATTTGCACGTCAATATGGTTATGTAGAGACTATTTTTGGGCGTCGTATCCATTATCCAGAAATAAAAGCAAGAGATCGACAAGTCCGTGCTTTTAATGAACGTGCTGCTATCAATGCACCTATTCAAGGATCAGCAGCAGATATTATTCGCCGTGCTATGATACAAATGGAAGGTGCTTTAGAAAAAGAAAGACTATCTACTAAAATGTTGCTGCAAGTTCATGATGAACTAATTTTTGAAATGCCGAAAGCTGAAAGTGCAAAAACTAAAGCTATTGTTAAAAAAGTGATGGAAAATGCCACAATGCCAGCGTTATCTTTGTCTGTGCCGCTTGAAGTGAAGGTTAGGGTTGCTCAAAATTGGGATGAAGCGCATTAGCTTCTTTATTCATTTCATTCTTAAGAGAAGTTATTGTACTGCCAAGATCAAGATAGGCCTTAATAGGTAAATGATCCGAGGCAATACGGGCTAGAGGAGAATGATGACTTTCAACGCTTGTTATTAATTGATGAGGGAAAGCAAAAATCCTATCAAGAGCAAGAAAAGGAAAGCGAGAGGGAAAGCTTGGTACAACTCCAAATGTGGTATCAAAATAAAGAGAAAAATGATGTAATGATGATCTTTTTCCAACACGCCATTCATTAAGATCGCCAATGATGAGTGTAGGCATAAAAGGGCGTTTTTGCAGCAACGTAAGAAGCATTTTTACTTGTTTATTGCGAGAATGACGCAATAAACTAAAATGAGCGGCAATAACACGAATAGCTCCCATCTTCATTTCTAATTCTGCAATCACAGCACCACGTGGTTCAATGCCAGGTAAATTGATTTGCGAAATATCACGCACGTATCCTTGGCGTAAAAAAAGAGCATTGCCATACCAACCGTGACTATGGGGTGATTTCGTGTTTAAAGGGACTAAAGTTAGATCTGTTTCAGATTTTAGAAATTCAAGATCAATAAAACCGATACATTCCTCAAAACGCTTATCCACTTCTTGGAGAGCTAGAATATCAGCTTGTAGTTCAGCAATAACGCGCACAATACGAGTGGGATTAAAAACTTTATCAACACCTACACATTTATGAACATTGTAAGAAGCAGCTACAAGGTCGTAGTTAGTCTGATGGTCGGTTGTATTTGATTGGTAACCACAGCGTTTATGGAGTGCACTTAATAAAGGATTATAAAATTTATTCTCAATAAATTTGGTAGACCAGTTATTAGACTTTCTTGTCATTTTTTTACTGTTTTGAGTTTTTGAGTATTGTTCTAACATGGTTAAGGTAAAGAAAGTGCTTATTAAAAAATAAAAAGCCCTACTTCCTCTAGGAAATAGGGCTTTCAAATAAAAATGTTCTTAAATTAATCACGGTTTGAGCCAAGAAATCTCAACAAGAAAACAAACATATTGATGAAATCAAGATAAAGATTTAATGCGCCCATAATAATCTTACGACCACGGGTCTCATCTTCATCGCCTTCATAATACATAGTTTTAATGGTTTGTGTATTGTAGGCTGTTAAACCAGCAAAAATCAAAACACCAACTACAGAGATAGCAAATTGCAAAGCATCAGATCCAAGAAAAATATTAACAATCATGGAAAGCACCAAACCAATCAGACCTATGAATAGGAATGACCCCATGGCAGTAAGATCACGCTTTGTGGTGTAACCATAAAGCGAAAGAGAACCAAAAGCTGCAGCGGTGATAACAAATGTTTGTACAATACTTTCTGGTGTGTAACGCAAAATAATTGATGATAATGACAAGCCAACAAGCATTGCGTAACCATAAAAGAGGCTACGAGCAGCACTTGTGCTGAGTGTATTAATTTTAAAACTAAGAAACAAAACAGCTATAAGTGGCGCAAACATAATAATATAGGATAAAGGTGATGTATAAAACGCTACCCCGAAAGATGTTAGGTAAACACTACTGTTGATTTGGGCAGCCGCCAGGTTCATATCTGTTGTTGTGGTCAATGATGCAATTGCATAAGCTGCAGCGGCTGTAACAAGTAGACCAATGGCCATTGTATTGTAGACGCTTAGCATATAACTACGCAATCCCTGATCAATTGATGCATCGGCATGAGAAATAGATGCCGAGCGTAAATTTCTGAAATCAGCCATAATAAAAATCCTTTAGCATACGTTCTGTTGTGGGACTCAAGACTCAAAAGGCTTTATACCCTTTAAATGAATTCTATATGAGCTTTAGTCGGGCGGATATAAACACTCTTAAGCTCCATTGGCAGAATTTTAAAATACTACTTCTATTATGGAGATTTATTTGGAAAATACAAGAGACTTTTGTAAAGAGAAGCCTTACAAATAAGTAATGACGAACGAATTTTTATCCAAGATTATTCAGTTTTTCTACAAAATAAAATACCCTATTTACCGATACCGAAAAGATCTTATAGGGATAAATTTTGAAAGAACTACCTTACAACGTTTGATTGACTCAACGAATAAGGCTTGATCGATTTTCTAAAATATCACACGCAATAACAAGAAAGTTAGAAACAAAATTATTTATAGCACATAAATTTTAAAAGAGAACCAAGTGCAAAATCCGTAGAAATATTTATATGATTATGGAATTACCCGTATTAATATAGGAAAGCAATTCGTATGTTATTTATTTAGATTTGTTGAGATGGCGTTTTGTTTTTATCCAGATACAAAATTCATCAATCAGAATGGAAATTGCGCCGAGCGTTATAAACGTATCAGCGAGATTGAAAATGGCGAAAGAAAAGACACCATCAATATAAAATAATATATAATCCGTAACAGCTTGAAAACGAATACGGTCAATAAGATTACCGGTTGCTCCACCAATGATAAGAATAATACCAAAACGTGATAAAGATTTATCAAGCTCAGTGTTTTTCCATAGCCAGAAAAGAAAAACAATAATGGTGATTGTAAGAGCAATGAGCCCCCAATGGGAGAAAGAGGAAAGAAACGAAAATGCAATACCAGAATTACGTACATGATAAAGAGAAATGAAGGGAAAAAGTGGAATTTCTGTTCCTAAGAGCATAGTGTGCGTAATCCAATATTTGATGGCTTGATCAAGCAGGACTGTAATTATTAAACCCAAAAGAAGAAAAAACAATGATTTGAGTGTCATTTTGTTCTCACTTAGGGTCAAGCCTTAAACACGTGGTTCAAGCGTTAAATCAGAGCGACGGATTTCATAAAGCATAATTGCTGTGGCTATAGCTAAATTAAGAGAATCAGCACGCCCATTTTGTGGAATACGTGCAAGTTGGTGACAGCGATTTGCCAGTGCATTTGATAGACCTTGTTGTTCATTTCCCATTACAAGTATAACAGGACCTTTAAAATCAATAGTGCGGTAATCAACAGTCCCTTGGAGGTGCGTACCAATCATTATACCTTTGAAGTTTGCAGACCAGTCCAAAAAGGCATTTTCATTAAAACGGTAAAGGGGGATAGAAAAAATTGAACCCATTGTTGCACGGACTGTTTCAGGCGAAAAAGGATCTGTTGTCTCGCCGATCAAAATAACACCTTTTGCTCCTACCGCGTCGGCTGTGCGGATTATGGTGCCAAGATTTCCAGGATCTCGCACACGATCAAGAGCAATATAAACATCTTTTGCTGATTCTGTTATGGTTTCAATAGGGTGCCATTGTTGCTTGAAAATACCAACGACAGTTTGCGGATTATCGCGATGGGTGATAGATTCCATAATTTTTTGTGAAGCTCTGATAACATAACCACTGTTGGCAAGAATACGTGCAGCAGTGTTTTCAAGAGTGGTGTTACCTAGTGTGCTTTTGGAAAAGATGAGTGTTTGAATCGTCCAACCAAGATTTAAAGCATCAATTACCAATTTAAGTCCCTCTGCCATAAAGAGTCCTTCTTGATGGCGCTTTTTCTTTTTATTGAGCGCTTTAAGATCTTTAATGATGGGGTTACTAAGAGAAGTAATTTCTTTAACTTGACCGAACATATTCAAGCAATCCAACGGCTAAAGAGAGAAGTGGACAGAGCACGTTTGCCAGCTTCTTCACGTAAAATCAATTCTCCTGATTCAATTATACCACCAAGATTTGTGAATTCATCGCGCATTAAAGTATGAAGCGCGTAAAAGGAAGCGCGAATGGAATAAGCCGTAAGTACAACAGCGAGTGGCTCATCAGATAAAAGGTTGCGACAATTTTTAATCATTGTTGGTAAGTGATCGAAAAGTTGCCAAATTTCACCATGAGGTCCGCGTCCATAAGCAGGAGGATCGAGAAGGATCATATCATAAGTTTTTTGACGACGCAGTTCACGTTCGACAAATTTTACTGCATCATCACAAATCCAGCGAATAGGATGATTTGATAATTTTGCTCTTTCCTGATTGGTTTTTGCCCAAAGGATAGCTTTTTTAGAGGCATCAACATGGGTGACAGAAGCACCGGCACGCGCACCAATCAAAGAGGCAATGCCTGTGTAGCCAAAAAGATTTAACAATTTGATAGGACGTCCTGCTTGCAAAATTTGCTTTTCTATTGAACGCCAATGTGCGTCCTGTTCAGGAAAAACACCTACATGGCGAAAAGAAGTAAAACGCCCTAGAAACGACAAGCCATTCCAAGAAAGAGGCCATGTTTCATCAAGTGTTTTTTTGGGAAAATGCCAACGACCTACACCTTCTTCATCTCGATTGCCTGTGAAAATAGCATCAACATCATTCCAAATTTCTTCTGGTAAAATTGGTTTCCATAGCGCTTGGCCTTCTGGCCGAATAATGCGATAAGAGCCATAACGCTCCAGCTTTTTTCCATTACCAGAGTCAATCAAAGCATAGTCTGTACTAGCTCCTGTTTCTAAAATAATAGGTAATTTTTCTTTCGGATATACACTGTCGAAATGTGGTTGAAAGTGTTGTATAGGTATATTCAGTGTCATGGCACGTTTATTGTAAAAGGAAATACTTTTTAAGAGTCTCTTAAATTTTCATTGAACTTTAGAGTTTAAAGCTAATGAAAATACGATAAGAGAAGAAAAATACCTTTGGATCTGTTATCAAACACAATAGAAAAAAATCATTAAAGTGCTGTATATTAGATTTTTAAGCCCTCGTCATTCTAATTTTTTAAAGTTCAGCGCTATTTTTTTTAAGAGCTTTACGATGTTGGCATCGTGTAAACCAATTGATGCTACTGTTTAATACAATACCAAGACCAAAAAAACTGTGAGAGGTATCAAAATAATTGTTAAAAGAATATTTTTAGGTGTCATAAATTTACTCATTGATTTAAGCGGTCACGCAAATCCTTACCTGTTTTGAAAAAAGGAACCCATTTTTCTTCAACCATAACAGTTTCCCCTGTCCGTGGATTACGACCATTACGAGCGGATCTATTTTTGACAGAAAAAGCTCCAAAACCACGAAGTTCAATGCGATGACCTTTGGTGAGAGCTGTTGAAATCTCCTCAAAAACAGTGTTAACAATATTTTCTACATCGCGTTGCAGAAGATGTGGGTTACGACGAGCAATGATTTGTATGAGTTCTGATTTGATCAAAATAGCCTCTCCAATTTATACGAAAAAATCATTTTCTTATTTATTTTTGCGTGTACATTACACACATAAATTGATGAAAGCAAAATAAAACCAAGAAAAGTTGAATTGCAATAAGAGAAATTTAAAAATACATTTTATAAAAACTCCACAGACTAAAAGATGGGGTATTTGAGAGATGAAAACAATATGGCCATATACAATCGCAATGAAATTTTTTCAGTAAAATCGTCTTTTAGCGATGTTTTAAAAACAGCTTATTGCCATTCACGTCGGATTCACGTGTTAAAAATTTTTTTACCTCTCGTTGCATTTATCATAGCACTTGTTTTTTGTTGGTTTACATTTTTTTCTGTTTCTACTTCTTTTGAGACTGTAATTTTGAATAATGAAGAAGATGGGATAACGACATTGACAATGGTTGATCCAAGATTAGAAGGTTATACAAGCTCTAATCAGCCTTATTGGCTTAAAGCGGAAAAAGCGTTTCAGGATCATGTGCGTTTTGGAGTGGTGGAGTTAGAAAATATTACAGCTGAAGTTCCTGCAAGTAAGCAGGTATCGGTTTTTCTCCGAGCACAAAGAGGAATTTATGACAATAGTAGCACTCACTTGCAATTGAATAAACCCTTTACAATAGAAACAAAAGATGGATTGGTTGCACAATTTATGACCGCAGATATCAATTTATCTGAAGGTCAATTAAAAACCGATCAACGTGTAGATATTTACAATGCAGATTTTTCTCTCACAGCTAGTCGTTTGCGGGTTTGCGAAAAAGGACGAGTAATGCATTTTCAAGGTGGTGTGCATTTGCTTATTAACTAGCAATAGATAATTCCAATATGAACCTTAAATCGTATTTGTTATATAAATACAAGAGCTGAGGGTGATCAGATGAAATCAAAAACATCATGGAAAAAATGGGTAGGTGGGTTTTTGATTTTAAGCATAGGGTTATTGAAATGGGGGAAGCTTTCTGGACATGCTGAAATGGCTCATATGGGAATTGATTTATCAAATGGAGAAAAGCCGATAGAATTATATTCAGATTCTTTGGAAATACGTGAAAAAGAGAGTATCGTTATTTTCAATAACAATGTTTCAATTATTCAGGGTGAACGGCTTTTGCAAACATCAAAATTAGTTGTTTATTATGATCAGGATCATAAAACATTTGGTATCAATGAAGTAAGCAAACAATCTAGATTGTTTGTCGGATTTGGTTTAACTGGTGTAAAAAAAATGGAAATGTTGGGAAATGTTTATATTAAAATAGCAACACAAATCATTACGGGCGATCAAGGTATTTTTGATGGAAAATCAAATGTGATGACCTTGACAGGCAATGTTGTTTTGAAAGATGGTCGTAACGTTGCGACAGGATGTAAGTTGACAACCAATATGAAAACAGGAAAAGCATTGCTTGAAGGATGTGAAGCATCTGAGAAAAAAAGCCGTGTTTCGATCATTTTACAATCAAATCAAAAGAGTAGCCATTAAAATTTTATGTTTGCGATCAAAACAGCGAAACAAATAACTAGACAAAACTCTGAAAGTGAAACTCTGGGAAAATCTTTAAAGCGAACCTTAGCTGCCCACGATTTGATTAAAATTTATCAAGGAAGACAAGTCGTTAATGGTGTTTCTTTTAGTCTTCGTACTGGAGAATCTATTGGTATTTTAGGTCCCAATGGTGCTGGTAAAACTACCTGTTTTTATATGGTTACAGGCTTAGTTAAAGCTGATGGAGGGGTTATAGAGATTGATGGATTTGATGTTACGCATATGCCGATGTATAGGCGTGCCCGTTTGGGTATTGGCTATTTGCCGCAAGAAGCTTCTATTTTTCGTGGTCTCTCAGTAGAAAATAACATTAAAGCTGTTTTGGAGATTGTTGAAAAAGATCGTTTTAAACGCTGTGAAGAGTTAAATGCACTTTTGTATGAATTTAAAATTGATCATTTGCGCAAAGTTCCTGCAATTTCTTTATCAGGGGGTGAAAGGCGGCGGCTTGAAATTGCTCGTTCTTTAGCTTCTCGTCCTGATTTTATTCTGCTTGATGAGCCATTTGCAGGAATTGATCCTATTGCTATTTCTGATATTCAACAACTTATTCGTCATTTAACTCAACGTGGTATTGGTGTTTTAATAACTGATCATAATGTGCGTGAGACATTAGGTCTTGTCGATCGTGCTTATATTATTCACGCAGGAAAGGTATTAATTCACGGGTGTCCAAACAACATTATCAATGATGCTGACGCACGAAGAATTTATTTAGGAAATCAGTTTTCTCTCTGAGAGTTGTAGTTTTATAAATAGTTCATTAAAGCTTAGATAAAGCAACAGTTGCAAATATAATGTCATTTTAATGAGAGACAATCAATTTTATTTGTTTGTATCAATGAAGCTTTATTCTTGATTTCTCATATGAGCGCTGTTAACGTATATTTTCATTGCAGGATAAGAAGCCTATAAGTTGTTGTAGGTGAGTGACATAATAATCTCGTTAAGATTTTATGAATAAGGGGGAAAGTACGATAGTTTAAAGGGATCTTCATGAGGCGTGAAGAAGGGATGGTTATTAAGTCTCTTCTTGTTATTTGTTGACATCGTGAGATGTTTTTTCCCGGTGGGATATATCATTTTGCTTCTAAATTTTTTTTACGATAAACCGGAATGAATTTTCCTGCTAATTGCTTAGAAAGACATCCTATGAAAAGATGATTTTTGTTGGTTTCTCGATTTGTTTTTGTCTTATAGGAAATATTTGTTAGATTAATCTTGTCATGAATGATAAACGAGTTTGCCATAAATCTGCATACTTCTGAAAGGAATATAGGGTTGGTAAGGGTTTTTTCAATCAACACAAACGTTTTGGTGATGCCGTTTTGATATATTTTAGTCATCATACTACGGGTTATATTACAATTGTTGAGCTTGGGTTGGGCTCTTTTGCGAAGTGCGTTGTGCATTTAAAAAACAGTGCGTTACGCATGTTAAGTCAAACACAAAGAGCGCAGGTGATTTTTGATAATATTGCTAAAAATATAATATTTCTTCGCGTTGTCATGGTTTTTGCTTTAAATCGCATAGTCGTAGCCAATTTAAGAATATTATTGGATTTTTATGTATATCCCATTATTATAGTAGTCTTTGAGAAAAATTTTCTCAAGAAAAGTGATGCTGTTGAGGTTGGGCGATTAATGTATTTACAAATGATGTTTATTGCTTTTGCTGTGGTAGCAATGAATGTAACGGATCGTCTTATTTTTCCAAGAGTAAACAATGATGATAATTGAACCAAGATAATACTGGCAGGATGTTATCATGAGGGAGTAAATATACATGCGGTGATGCAAACAATTGACGAAAATCTTTAGAATCAAAACTATTTATTTATTGATTTTGTGAGTGAGCATTTTGGTGTGTAAAAGGAAAATGAAATATGGATTTGAGTGAGTTAATTGCACCGAAGGCAATTATTCCAGTGCTTAAGGCAAATTCGAAAAAACAGGTTTTGCAAATTTTAGCTGAAAAAGCTGCTGAGTTAACAGGACTTGAAGGGCGCGCTATTTTTGATATTATTTTGCAACGTGAAAAATTAGGATCGACATGTGTAGGGGGTGGTATTGCGATTCCTCACGGAAAACTTTCTGATATTGATCGCATTATAGGTATTTTTGCTCGTCTTGAAACTCCTGTTGATTTTGAAGCTCTTGATGATGAACCGGTAAGCCTTGTTTTTCTACTTTTGGCACCTGAGAATTCTGGAGCAGATCACTTAAAAGCTTTGTCGCAAGTTGCACGTGTTTTGCGCTATTCTGGTATTAGCCAGAAATTATACAATACAAATGACGTTTCTGTACTTTACAATTTATTTGTTCATCACTCAGAATTAAGTGCAGCCTGAAAAGCTAGATTATATTCTGTATGTGGGTAATAATTATGAGCATAAGTAAAAGAAAGCGACATAATTATTGACCAAAAAGAAAATTCAACGACGTTTTATAATATAAAATAAAATAGTACTACTGTTAGGGAATAAATCTGTGTTGAATGTTAAACAAGTAGATGAAATTTTAGTACAACGGGGTTGGAAAGCACGGCTTTGTCATGCAGTTATTTTTGAAGTTATGGCAATTCTTTTAATTGTTCTTATTTTGCTTTTTGTTTCAAAAGATAATGTATTGGAATTAACAGGTCAGGTCTTTCTTTGATTGTTTCTTTAATCGCTACGGCATGGAATGGTGTTTTTAATTTTTTGTATGATAGAATACAAAAATATATGAGCTTTCAGCATACAAAATGGATGTGCATTTCATAGTGTGGGGTTTGAAGGAGGGCTAATTATTTTTACAGTTTCCCTTATTGCTGCTTATTTGAAAATCGATTTTTTGAATACTTTTTTCTAGAAATAGGAGTGTTGGTTTTTTCTTGCCTTGTTCAATTATATTTATGATAAAATTTATGTGCGCTTATTTAGTGTATAAAGGTTGCTATGCGTTTAAATTTGTGTAATTTGACACAAAAATTACGAATAAACTGTTTTTTATGTTTGGTTGATAGCAAAATTAACAAGTTAAAATATTATTTTTTTGAAAATTTGGTTATTGAGTAAAAAGTTCACATTTTAGTAAGATCTAAGAGGTCACAATTAAGTGAAAGATCTGTTTTGGCGATATAATATATGATTTCTATTAAAGAAAATTTTGTTAAAAAATAAAGAAGTGAGCTAAATGAGAATGTTTAAGAAGATTTTTGTTACTATATCTGTTGTGATTCTTGCAACTACTGGAACAGTATGGGCACAAGCACCAAGTCGTTTACATCAGTTTGAATCTTGGGGAGCCTATTCTTATAAATCTGCAGAGAATACAATTTGCTATGTGTTATCAATGCCTTTAAATGCATTGCCAACAACCGTTAAGCATGGTGATAATTTTTTTTTAGTGACTAAGCGTTCTAGTTCGCCTGTTTCATTTGAGCCGCAGTTTATGGCTGGCTACGTATTGAAAGAAGGGTCAGAAGTTATTGTGACTGTTGGGGATAAGGTTTTTAATTTCTTCACGAAGGATTCATCGGCTTGGTTAGCGTCTTCAGGGATGGAAGTGCAGCTTGTTGCAGCTATGCGTGCAGGTGCAACGATGAAAGTACAAGCCGTCTCAAAACGGGGAACACACACGACTTACACTTATTCCTTAAAGGGAGTGACTGCGGCATTGAATGCAGCGAAAAATTGTCATTAAGAACTTATAACCTAAAATTGGAAAGTAATGACTATTTCGTGTAATCACTCAATGAGTGTATGCCAAAAAATTAAAGCAGATCAGACATGGTAAGAGATAGATTAAAGCAGTCTCAGTCTTTGATTGGTTTGTTGCATGATGAAATGGTACAAGCATTGAGGAGCATTGGTGTTCCAGAACATCAAATACGTATGCGGGTACGTCAGCTTTGGCATTGGTTTTATGTGCGTGGTGTCTCGTCTTTTGATGAGATGTTCAATATTTCTAAGCCGATGCGGGAAATGCTAAAAGATAATTTTTCTATTGCATATCCCGAAATTGTTGAAGAACAGATATCAAAAGATGGTACATATAAATGGCTTTTACGGTTTCCAGCACGTGGAGCAGGAAAGCCTGTTGAAATTGAAACAGTCTATATTCCTGGAGAAGGGCGTTTGTGTGTTTCATCCCAGGTAGGATGCACGCTAACTTGTTCTTTTTGTTATACGGGAACACAAAAACTGGTTCGCAATTTGACTGCTGAAGAGATTTTGTTGCAGTTATTGTTTGCACGCAATCGTTTAGGCGATTTCCCTGGGAAAGATACACCTGATTATTCAGGTCTTTCAGAAGCAAGACGTAAAATCACCAATATTGTTATGATGGGTATGGGAGAACCGCTTTATAATTTTGAAGCGGTCAAAAAAGCTTTATTGATTGCTTCTGATGGTGACAGGCTTTCTTTATCAAAACGCCGCATTACTCTTTCAACCAGTGGGGTTGTCCCTGAAATTATACGTGCTGGGGAAGAAATTGGTGTAATGTTAGCCATTTCGCTTCATGCGGTGTGTGATAGTTTGCGAGATGTTCTCGTTCCTATCAATAAAAAATATCCACTAAGCATGTTAATGGAGGCTTGCCGTAATTATCCTGGCCTTTCTAATGCTAAGCGCATTACGTTTGAGTATGTTATGTTAAAGGACGTCAATGATAGTTTGGATGACGCTAAGAAATTGATTAAACTGCTTAAAGGTATTCCTGCTAAAATTAATTTAATTCCCTTTAATCCATGGCCGGGAAGCCGTTATGAATGTTCTGATTGGGAGCAAATTGAACGTTTTGCTGATGTGATTAATAGAGCAGGTTATGCTTCGCCTATTCGAATGCCACGTGGACGCGATATTCTGGCTGCATGTGGAAATCTTAAATCAACTTCAGAGCGGTTACGTAAATCAGAGCGGTTACAGCTTGAAAGTATGATGGGCGATATAATTTAAGCTCAATTTAAAATCTATTGTCGATCAGAAGACGTAAAGCAAAACTTGTGAAAATACCTGCAACGAGCCAATCAAGAAAGCGCATATAAGAAGGGTTTTGTTTAAGACTCGTGGAGAGTTTGTGGGCCATAAAAACGATGGAAATTGTGGCAGGTAGAGAAAATGGGATATAGGAAAACCCTAAAAAGAGCAATTTTTGTGTGGCCATAGGATCATTAACATTAATAAATTGCGGTAAAAAAGTTATGTTAAAGAGAATAGCTTTGGGATTTAAAAGACTGGTTCCAATGCCAGCTAAATAGTTGCGTTTGAGGCTTTGTTTTTTTTGCTGTTTTTCTTTTAGAGAAAATTTTGAGTGTGTTCGCACCATTTGAAAGGCGAGCCATAAAAGATAAAGAGCACCAGCAATTTTAAGAAGAAAAAAGGCGATTGGTGAAGTGAAAATAAGCGCTGATAAGCCAACGGCAACAGATAACACTTGAATAGCAAAACCTGTTGAACTCCCTAAGACACACATAATTCCAGCTGTTGTGCCCTGTGCAATGGTTCGTCCCACTGATAGCATGACATCAGGTCCTGGTATGAGAGCGAGAACCAATGATGTTAAAGCGAATTCTATAAGAACAGACCATTCAGGCAAAAATGACATAACTTTCCCCCCTTTATAATGAAGAGGCAGTTGCGATTATTACCTCTCTTCCATTCTTCTTTACGCTTTTTTTTTTTGCATCTTTTAAATGCTGTTTACAAAGAATTTATTTTCATTGCTTGCATGGTTTTAATATTTGTGAGTAAAAGAGTAGAAAACAAGTATCGTAGAGCTTTAGAATGAAAAAATGGACAGATGTTAAGAAAGTTGTTTTGGCCTATTCGGGGGGATTGGATACATCGATTATTCTCAAATGGTTGCAAAGCGAATTGAGTGCTGAAGTTGTAACTTTTACAGCTGATTTAGGTCAGGGGGAAGAGTTAGAATCTGCGCGTTGTAAAGCTGAAATAATGGGTATTAAGGAGATCTATATTGAAGATTTACGTGAAGAATTTGTGCGTGATTTTGTATTTCCCATGTTTCGAGCAAATGCCGTCTATGAAGGGGTCTATCTTTTAGGAACATCAATTGCTCGTCCACTTATTTCAAAGCGTCTTATTGAAATTGCTAAGGAAACCGGAGCTGATGCGATTGCTCATGGAGCAACAGGAAAAGGGAATGATCAAATTCGTTTTGAACTTTCTGCTTATGCTCTTGATCCTGATATAAAAATTATTGCTCCATGGCGAGATTGGACTTTTAAAAGTCGAACAGATTTAATTGAATTTGCACGTGTGCATCAAATTTCAGTGGCGAAAGATAAGGAAGGTGAAGCACCTTTTTCGGTAGATGCAAATTTATTGCATTCATCATCAGAAGGGAAGATTTTGGAGAATCCTGCTATTCCTGCTCCTGAATATGTGCATATGCGCACTCTTTCGCCGGAGGATGCTCCAGATAAAGCAACGGTAATCACAATCGGCTTTAAAAAAGGTGATGCTATTTCTATTAATGGAGAAATGTTATCTCCAGCTACTTTACTAACTCAATTAAATAACTACGGACGCGACAATGGTATCGGTCGGTTAGATTTAGTTGAAAACCGCTTTGTGGGTATGAAATCGCGTGGCATTTATGAAACACCAGGAGGAACCATTCTCTTAATAGCTCATCGAGCGATAGAATCCTTGACCTTAGATCGCGGTGCAGCGCATTTGAAAGATGAATTAATGCCACGTTATGCAGAGTTGATTTATTATGGCTTTTGGTTTTCACCTGAGCGTAAAATGTTGCAGGCAGCTATTGATTTATCGCAAGAACATGTTGAAGGAGAGGTTACATTGAAGCTTTATAAGGGTAATGTGATTGTTGAGGGTCGGCAAAGTAAAAAATCGCTTTATTCTGATAAACTGGTAACTTTTGAAGATGATCAGGGTGCTTATGATCAAAAAGATGCTGCTGGATTCATTAAATTAAACGCCCTGCGCTTACGCACATTAGCAGCACGATCAGTATTATGAATAAGAAATAACAGTTTATGTTCTCATATTCTTTGTTCTATAAACATGAAGAAGACTAAACTAAAGTAATGAAACATAAATTATAGAGTGAATAAAAGTGAGATAAAAATTTTGCAATTTTTATTCTGCTATTCTTGGCGAAAAAGTTCAACAACCGCACACTTTAATTGTTAAAAAGTTTAATATATAGGATAAAATCATGACGCGTAATCAGTTTGATGCTTTTGGTTTTACATCTGAATTAAAAGATGAAGCTGTTCAGTCGAAAGCTTGGCCGTTTGAGGAAGCACGCAAGATTATCAAGCGTTATGAAAAGACAAGTTATCCAGAGACTGTTTTATTTGAAACAGGTTATGGACCCTCTGGTTTGCCGCATATTGGGACCTTTGGGGAAGTCGCACGGACGACGATGGTACGCCACGCATTCCATGTTCTGACTGAGGATAAAATTAAAACAAAACTTATTTGTTTTTCTGATGACATGGATGGTTTGCGTAAGGTTCCTGAGAATGTGCCTGACCGTGAAAAAATGGCACATTATCTTGGTCAACCGCTCAGTCGTGTTCCAAATACTTTTGGGGATGCATCTCCTTCTTTTGGAGCGGCGAATAATATGCGCTTATGTGCTTTTCTTGATCGTTTCTGTTTTGATTATGAATTTGCTAGCGCTACCGATTATTACAGTTCTGGCCGTTTTGATGAAGTTCTCCTAAAAATATTGGCTTCTTATGATGAGGTGATGAAAATTGTTTTGCCAACATTGGGGGAAGAACGACAAGAAACTTATGCGCTTTTTTTACCTATTTCTCCTGTTTCTGGAAAAGTATTGCAAGTTCCAATTATTGATCGGAATGTTAAAAAAGGCACTATCACCTATATTGAGCCTGAAACAGGTGAAACTATTGAAACAGAGGTTACTGGTGGAAAAGTTAAGTGTCAGTGGAAGGTGGACTGGGCGATGCGCTGGAAAGCGCTTGGAGTTGATTATGAGATGGCAGGAAAAGATCTGATTGATTCAGTAAATCTGTCTTCTAAAATTTGCAAAGTGCTTGGTAGTAATCCACCCGAAGGATTTAATTATGAACTCTTTTTGGATGAGAAAGGGCAAAAAATTTCCAAATCTAAGGGAAATGGTTTGACTATTGATGAGTGGCTGACTTATGCACCAACAGAAAGTTTAGGACTTTATATGTTTTTAAAGCCTAAAACAGCAAAACGCCTCTATTTTGATGTTATTCCAAAAACTGTTGATGAATATTATGCGCATCTTGCTGCTTACGGTCGCCAACAATGGAAGGAACGATTTAATAACCCTGTATATCATATTCATAGCGGTTGTCCTCCGCAGGTTGATATGCCCGTATCTTTTGCTATGCTTTTAAATTTGGTTAGTGCTTCAAATGCTGAAAATGAAGACGTTCTTTGGGGATTTATTTCTCGCTATTCTAAGGGAACTAATGCACAAACATGTCCAGCGCTTGATTTGTTGGTGAAGTGTGCCATTAAATATTTTGATGTTTTTGTCAAACCCAATAAACAGTTTCGAGTACCTGATGATATTGAGCGCGCGATATTGGCTCAAATCGATGAAAAGTTAGCAAATTTGCCAGAAATTGTTGATGACAATGCACTTCAAAATTCACTTCTTGACGTTGCGCGTTTAACGGAACGTTATCAAGATCATAGCAAAAAAAGTCCTGAAGGCGGCCCAGGTGTTTCAGTTGCTTTTTTTCAAATGCTTTACGAAGTTTTATTAGGACAAGAACGAGGACCAAGATTTGGATCTTTTATAGCGCTTTATGGGGTTGATGAAATGCGCGCCCTGATTGCTAAAGTACTTTCTCAGCCTATGGGGGAATAATGGATTGTAGAGCGCAAGAAGTAAAGCGGCGGCGTACATTTGCTATTATTGCTCACCCTGATGCAGGAAAGACAACGCTGACAGAAAAATTGTTGTTGTTTGGTGGAGCAATTCAGCTCGCTGGTGAGGTTAAGGCAAAAAAAGATCGTATTCAAACGCGTTCTGATTGGATGAATATTGAACGTGATCGCGGTATTTCTGTTGTGACATCGGTCATGACGTTTGAATATGAAGATCATATTTTTAATTTATTAGATACTCCAGGTCATGAAGATTTTGCAGATGACACATATCGCACTCTTACAGCTGTTGATAGTGCGATTATGGTTTTGGATGGTGCCCGTGGGATTGAACCAAGAACACTAAAATTATTTGAAGTGTGTCGTATGCGAGATATCCCTATTGTTACTTTTGTTAATAAAATGGATCGTGAGGCCTGTGACCCTTTAGAAATTTTAGATGAAATTGAAGAAAAACTCGCGCTTGATACTGCACCAATTACATGGCCCATTGGTATGGGTAAAGATTTTTTTGGTACCTTTGACCTTTATCATAATTCTTTTCGTCAACATGATGATGAAATAACTTCACGGGTGGTTTCTGGACCGGATGAAGTTGCCAATTTACTTCCTGAATATCAGCGTTCTCTCTTTCTTGAAGGTGTAGAGCTTGCTCGCAATGCTTGCAAACATTTTGATCTTCAAGCCTTCCGTGAAGGACATATGACACCGGTTTATTTTGGTTCAGCTTTACGAAATTTTGGTGTTCGTGATTTGATTAATGCATTAATCGATTTTGGTCCCAGTCCTCGTGATCAGATGGCAGATCAACGCACAGTCAGTGCTGATGAGCCAAAAATGACAGGATTTGTCTTTAAAATTCAAGCCAATATGGATCCCAATCATCGTGATCGTATTGCATTTTTGCGTGTGTGCTCGGGAAGGCTTGAGCGTAGCATGAAAACGAAGTTGGTACGGACAGGAAAGCCAATGACACTTTCATCTCCACAATTTTTCTTTGCTCGTTCGCGTCAAATTGCTGATCAAGCTTATGCTGGTGATGTAGTGGGGATTCCCAATCATGGAACTTTGCGTATTGGAGATACATTGACTGAGGGAGAAGATATTCTCTTTAAAGGTGTACCAAATTTTGCACCGGAAATTCTGCGTCGTGTTTGTTTGCATGATCCTATGAAAGCAAAAAAGCTTAAGCAAGCGTTGCAACAAATGGCTGAGGAGGGAGTTGTACAATTATTTACTCCTGATGATGGATCGCCTGCTCTTGTTGGTGTGATTGGTGCTTTGCAAATTGATGTTTTAACCGAGCGGCTTAAAGTAGAATATTCTTTGTCTGTGGGCTTTGAGCCAGCACGCTTTAATGTGTGTCGTTGGATTTCTGCAGAAAGTAAAAATGAACTCCAAAAATTTCTCACCAATCATCGATCCGCTATTGCTTATGATTTGGATAATGATCTAGTTTTTTTGGCAGAAAATGCTTTTTCTTTAAATTATGAAGCAGAACGGGCTCCGAAAATAAAATTTGCAACTTTCAAAGATTATCAAACGCGTTCTGAGTAAAAAAATGATTCTTAAAAGATCAAAAAAAGGGATTGCTTGTTTGCTCCCTTTTCTTTACGAAAAAAGTTATTATGCATGAAATTAGCGAAGATTATCTTTAATCCATTCGCAAAGACGCTTTTTAGACGTAGCGCCAACTACATTGGACGAGACATTACCATTTTTGAACATCAAGAGGGTAGGAATTGAACGCACTCCATATTGTGTGGCCAGTTCTGGATTTTCGTCAATGCTTATTTTGGCGATTTTAACTTGACCTTCCATTTCTGCTGAAATTTCATCAAGTATTGGTGCAATCATTTTGCAAGGATTACACCATTCTGCCCAAAAATCAACCACAACAGGAATGGAGGAGGTGAGAACTTCATTTTCGAAATTGCTATTATTAATTTTTATACAAGTCATTGATTTATTCCTTTATATTACACTTTTTTGTACATTGATTGGTATGACTTCAATTTATGTCAGTATAGTGAAGATAAGTGATTATAGGCTCTTTTGGAAAGGATTTTTATTTATAGAGCAATTTCATCAAGAAGCGTATCGAGTTTTTTAGGGAGAAGCGTGAAAATTTTCGCTCCTTGACTATAAATAAGAAAAGCCTGAATGGTTTTTTCAGGGTAAATAGTTTGCAGTATTTTTCGATAAAGAGCTATTTGTAACCAATAGTTTTGGGTAATTCCAGTTTCATCTTCTGGTGGAGTTCCAGTTTTAAAATCAGCAAAGAGAATACAATCTTGGGTGATACATAAACGGTCAATTCGACCAGAAATCATTTGTTCTTTACCACGGATTTTTACAATGCCCATTAGGGATACTTCGGCGCGTGAAGAGTCTGAAAAAAGTAATTTAAGATGCGGATTGTCTAAGATTGCCCAAATATCGTGTAAGGCATTGTTTTTTTTGGTCTCATTCCAATGAGAGGCTTTGATATTGAGATATTGTTGAGCGTAATCCTGGCGTTTTTCAAGAGGGCAATCAGGCAAATATTGCAGCAGTTTGTGAATCAAATTACCATATTCGATGCTAAAAGCTTTGTGGGTGTTTTTTGCTTCGAAAATAGGTGAAACACTTAAAATTTTCTGAGCAGAGAAAAGTTCAATTCCGCCATCTGTATCCGTTGCAAAATTAGTAACGGAGGGTTTGGATATTTTGGGTAAAGCTGATTCTGCAGGTACTTTATGATGAAAAAAAGCAGGCAAAGGCGGAAATTTTTTGCTCGCCTCACCAGGTATTTTAGGATCTATTGGGAAGGAAGTCGAGGGGGTGATAGAATAGCGCCAGGCAACAATATCGTTTGCGGAGTCTTTTGTAAGAATAGCATAGGGCTTAAGGGAATTTTTCACTAAATGTAACCACGTGTTGGGAACTTCCCGTTTTTGGCTATAACCGCAAACAATCAATCGATCTTCAGCACGTGTCATTCCTACATAAAGAAGGCGTCGATATTCTTCTTCAGCACTTTCTTTTAAATGAGAAAGTGCTTTTTCAAGGGGCTTTGTTTTAAATTCTGCATTTGGACGCCAGATAAACGCTTGTTTGCCATTTAAGGGAAGTTTGAACAAATGTGGCGCGTAATGTGAATTCCAGATAGCACTGCCTGAATCAACCAAAAAGACAACAGATGCTTCAAGCCCTTTGGCAGCATGGACAGTCATGATACGCACTTCTTCGTGATTTTGATCAAGTTCACGTTTAATTTCTGGTTTGTTTTTACTCAATGTTTCTAAAAAAGCTTGTAGCCCTGGTAAACCAGTCTTTTGAATCGTGAGTGTATAATCCATAAAAGCATCAAGAACTTCCTTAGATTCAGGCCCGAGACGGGCAAGGATTTTTTGTCGTCCTTTATCATTATTGAGAATATGACTGTAGAATTCAAAAACCGGTATTTTGTCAACTAAAGCGCGATATTTACTTAAATTTTCAAAAATTTCTTTAAAATAGTTATGTGATGATGCATGAGCATTCAAGCTTTGCCAAAGTGATCCTGTGCGTTGAGCTGCCAATTGATAAAGTGCCTCTTCACTTAGTGCAAAAAGTGGGCTTTTTAAAACACAAGCTAAGGACAGATCATCTTTAGGATGCAAGACAAAACGTGCAAGCGCCATCAAATCTTGTACACTAATATGGCTGGTGAGCTGTAAACGATCGGCACCAGCCACGGGAATATTGCGCAGTTTTAGTGCACGAGAAAGAGCGGGTACAAATTGATCCCGTTTACGGACCAAAATCATAATGTCACTGGCACGGAGTAGACGCCCTTTTGCAGGAAGCATTTCGCCTTTTTGCAACCAATCGGCAATGGTTGTTGCAATTTTATCTGCCAAACGCACTTCAGGTGTATCTAAGTGATCAACCGTTGAATGCCAATCATCAGGTAGGGTACTTGTTTGTTTGGAGATAACATCCCATACAATGACATCACCCGGGCTGTTCACCCGAATGGGTTCATGCACTGTTTTTGCATTATCTGCTGAAAGTCCTTTATAATTTTCTGGTGTTTCAAACACGAGATCGACGCTTTTTAGCACATCAGCTGTTGAGCGAAAAGAATAATGCAGCTGTATCTTTTCAAATTTCTCGTTAACATGCTGTATCTGTTTTTGGATCATCCGTCCATTTTTAGCAAAATTTTCTGGTTCAGCCCCTTGAAAAGAATAAATAGACTGTTTTTCATCGCCAACAGCAAAAATGGTCCGTATATTTGTTCGTTGACTCTCTCCTGTGAAAAATTCTTGCACTAAAAGCTGAATAATTTGCCATTGTTCAGGATTAGTATCTTGCGCTTCATCAAGCAAAATATGATCAATACCACGATCAAGTTTATATTGTACCCATTGGCTTGCACCTCTGCGTTGCAATAGATGGAGTGTGCGTTCAATGAGATCATCAAAATCTAACAGACTATTGGTCTTTTTTAAATCTGCATAGATTTTAAGATAAAGAGAACAAAGCTGAAAAACAACCATATTCAGTGTGACGAGTTGTACACATTGATATTTTTCTAACAGAGTAGAGAGCTGATTTTGTTTTTCTTCAATCTCTTTTTGAACAAAGAACCAAATTTCATTTGATTTGTTAGAAAACAAACGTGAGAAATCACGCGGTTTTCCTGTGGTTGTTAAATAAATATTTGAAACAAGATTGATAATATTTTCTTCAGAAGATGCGCTCGCTAATTGTGAAAAATCAGCAATGATATTTTTAGCTTTTGAATTTCCGTTTGTTTGATAATATTTCATTGCATGGGGCGAGAGTAAGGCCGTTTGTTTAATTTTTTCTAAGAGCCGTTGGTGTGTTTCATCAGCTGCTAAGTTGAAAAACTGGCGCAACTGCTCCTCTCCATTTTCAGAGAGAATGAAAGATAAGAAATCTGAGAATTCATGTTGTTTTTGAGTTGCTTCATGCAGCAATTGATTAAATGTTTCCTCGTTAATAATTTTAAACAGTTGTTTTAAAGACGATTGTGCATTGTCATGTGTCAAAAGTTGACAACGGGCTTGTTGCAATAATTTTTTACGACTTATATCGTCTAATAATTCAAAATGACCAGCAATATTAGCCTCTAAAGAAAATTGGTGCAATAAAGCTTCACAAAAGGCGTGAATGGTCTGGATTTTTAGGCCCCCTGGTGTTTCTAAGGCTCGGGCAAAAAGCTGACGTGCATAGGTAAGTTTTTGCGCATTTACGGGCTTATTTTCAAGTCGTGATAAAATGGTTTGAAGTTGATGATCATCCAGTTCACTCCAGCTGGAAAGTGTGCGAAAAATACGCGATTGCATAACAGCAGCAGCAGCTTTGGTATAGGTCAGGCATAAAATGCGTGCTGGAGGTGTTCCATTTAAAAGCAGGCGGATAACACGTTCGCTCAAAACATGCGTTTTCCCAGATCCCGCATTAGCAGAAACCCACACGCTTGTTGTTGGATGTGTAGCGGCTGCTTGTGCATCAAGGGCAGCTTGGGGAATAGAAAAGATTGTCATGATTGGCCTGCTTTATGAAAATCATTTGACCACTCTAATACTCTTGCTAAGTGATCATAATCCCCTTCATAACGGTTTTGTGAAGGGAGAGCATGCGAGAGATAACCGTGTTGTGGATTTTGATAGTAGTTCATTAATGAGATAAGGCGTTTCCATGCCTCTTTACCAAGATCAACAGCGCTTTTTTGATTTGTTACTTTTTTATTTAGGATAATCGATTGCGGTTTAATTTTATTTTTTCCTTTAAGAGGAATGTATAATAAATTTAAGGGGGTGAGATCCTGAAAGCCTACAAACGCTCCTTGCATTAATAAAGCTGTTTCCAGTGCTAATTGTGGAGATAATAAGGTCAAAACCTGTGTGGATGAAGGGGGAGTGCTGATTTTAAAATCAAGGATTTCAGCCATTTCCCCAGGTAAAATATCAATACGATCAACGCGTCCTGAAAGGGTTACACCTGTTGTGCCTATGGGTGTTTTTTGAGCCTCTACTTCAGCGTGTCGTTTTCGGGGGCCAAGGCTTTGTTCCCATTGAATAAGGAGAGGCGCTAGATTTTCAAACATTGGCCACCAGATAGCTTCGATATCAGATGGTAAGTTTAGTTTGTCAAATTCTTCACGTCCAATGGTCAATAATGTATCTAGCGCATCTGTGGCATGTGGATTTTTTATACGCGTGCAAAAGGCAGCAAGAATAGCGTGATAAAGTATTCCTCGTTCAGTATTACAAGGATCGTGGATGAGCGGTTTAAGCGGTTTGAGACGCAAGATTTTTTTAGCATAAATGGCATAAGGGTCTTGTCGTAATGTTTCTATTTCAGTAATTGAAAAATGACGTGGACGCATCTCGAGTGGTGGAGTAGGGCAAGGCCGTTCTACAGAGGAAATCATATTTGTTGTGTCAAGAATTTTTGCCCAATAAAGCAATGTGTTTCCCCGTGCGCAAATTTGTTTCCAAACTTGTTGACCTATGACTGTTTCTAGGCGTTGTAACCAACGTGAGGGAATAGAGGGAACGTGGTTAACCCGCATGGCTCGGCTCATGATAACTTTATCCATTCCCATAGCCCATTGGAAATCATGTGCAGAAAGGCCAATGCGCTTTTCTGGTGGTTCAAGAGTTAACATCATTTTCATCGGTCGTGATAAAAAAGTATCATTGCGGGTTGTGATAGGCCATGATCCTTCATTCATACCACCAATGACGACTGTATCTACTGTTTGTAGACGCGATTCTAAGGTTCCCCAGATAAATAAACGTGAATGTCCTCCAGGAGCAGGACTTACAGAACGAGTTGCTATGAGAGCTGAAAACATAGCGGGCCATTCATGGAGATGAAATTTTAGTCCTGATTGGTCATTGACTAATTCACGCAGAAAAGTTGATAAAGTTTTTCCTGCTTCATCCTGATAAAGGCGAGTAAGAGAATGGTCATCATCACGCCCAAAATTTTCTAAAACTTCAACAGTCGCTATAATTGTTTCATTGATTGTGCATTCTCTATTTTGTTGTATTAAAGACACCAAAGGTTCGATAGCTTTTACCAAAAGATGGCAAAGCAGGCGCGCTTCTTCACTCTTTTGTGGGTCAAGGCTATAATTATTCGAACCATTAGCATTTGAACTGTTGGGACTTGAATTATTAGTCCCCGAACTGTTGAGTGTGTGCGTTTTAATCCATGTTTCAAAAAATTGATCACATGTGCAAAGATTAATGCGGCCAGTTCCACCTCGGAGAACAAAGAGCTCAAAATTTTCCACTATTTCACGTAAATGATGACGATTTTGCCCCAGAGTTGTGAGTGGATGTTTGAGAAGAGAAAGAAATGCAATGGGATCCCCAGGTTTAAACAGATTTTCTAAGATAAGCCGTAATAAAGTTGCAGGCAGTGTCTGTGCAAGTGGAATTCCTCCTGAATCATTAGCTTCAATCCCAAATCGTTGCAATTCAGCAGAAACACGGCGTGCTAAATTGCGATCATTGGTGATAAGCGCTGCAGTTTTTTTGGGGTCTTCAATGGCATGGCGTAAAGCAATAGCAACAGCCAGAGCTTCTTCATGTTCATTGGTGGCTTCAACCAATGATAAATCGGCACAGAGATTTTCATAATCATCGCGTGTGATTTGTACCCATTGATCTGTCGTAGAGGCAGGTCTTAATGCTTCTGATAAAAGGGCAGCGCGTTTTTTCTTCATGCTACTTTGCTGGCCAATTTCTTTAACATGGGCGCGCTGACATTGCATAAGAAAGAGAAGTTTTTTTAAGTGATATTGAGGATGGCTAAAAGCAGCAGATGCATGGTTGGGGAGATCAAAAATTTCAGTTTCTTCATTGATCAAACCTAATGCATTCCATTGTTCTTCATCCATTTGGAGATCAAGGTTTGGAAGAATAACAGCTCCTTTAGGCAAGGAGGCGATCACCTTTAAAAGATTAGCAATTGAAGGGATAGATCCTGTCGCACCAGCAGCAATAATCGGTTTATTGGGTTGTGTTCGGTATAAAGTGTCTGCCTGCATTTTGAGGATTTGGTTACGCCATTCAACTGGATTATTTAGCTGTTTTTCTTTTAAAATATATGGCCAATTTTGTGTAACAATGGTCAAAAAATCGAGAGTGATTTGCCACCATTCAGCAACCATATCAGGTGCAATATCTTTGAGTTTTGACCAATCAGCAGATTCAGTTTCAACTTCATCCATCAAGCGTGCTAAATCTTGGGCAAGCCAGATAGCATCAGCTGTATTTGCAGGAATGAGCACATCTTCTGTTCCAAATATGGCACGTAGATGCGTTGGTAATTTTTCACGCCAAGAGCGAATGAGATGTGCTAAAAGCAGGAGACGTTCACTCTCTTTGATAGGAGGATGAATCGTCAAAGCGTTGGTATAATCACCAGTAAAGAAAAAACAGTCTTCGTCCATACTTCCCAAAGGAAGGATCGTTGGCAAAAAGCTTGATTGGCTAGGACTTTTTTCGACAAAAGTTGCGCGTAAAGCGCGGGCAGCACGGCGCGTTGGTACATAAATGAGGGTATTAGCAAGAGCAGCTTGGATATTTCCATTGGGTGCAAAATCACGAATAATATTCCCTGAGAGAAAAGCATCAACAAAATAAGATAGAAACGGAGTTCCAGAAGAAATAGAAAATATACGTGGCTGATAAGTCATTTGCTTTGATTGTGGGTGTGTCAAAATTATTTAATTTACCGATCATTTTAATAGATTTTACTGTATATTAGTTTTCATTCATGGCAAAATTGAAAAATTACATCTACACAATAGTGTTACTGTTATTCTAAAAGTTAAGAGAATAAGCCATATAGGTAATGCGCTCAAAATTGGATATTTATGTTGTTTCTGCAAGAATGCCAGTTTCTTGATAAAAGCTTTTTAAAGGAGAAAGAATTGGGTGTGAAAGATTACGGGCAAGATAGTCCTGCATATGGGGCAAATGTTTGAGATAAGACGATTTTCCATATTGTTGGTGTAATTGTACAAAAATGCCTAAAATTTTTGAAACACGTTGAGCACCTGCAAGAGCGTAAAGTTTGCGCAATTCATTTTCATCAAAAGGTTGCGGTGCTTTATGGCGCGCGTGACAATAAGCGTTGAGAATCTTCATCTCAAGTTCTGGTGAAATATAGAGACGTGCATCTTGTGCCAAGGAAACAAGATCATAAGCTGTTGGTCCTTTTAAGCCATCTTGAAAATCAATAAGACCAATGCGAGCTACTCCTTCTTTATTTGCACGCCACAGTATATTGGGCGAGTGATAATCACGCATTACAAGGGTATTTTCTCCCTCGATGAGCATGTCAAGATAGGGTTTCCAGCAGGTAAAAAAAGCTTTACGTTGTTTTTCATCTAAGGTTTTTTTCTTCTGAAAAGGTATATACCAGTCTAGCAGTAAAGCGAGTTCTGCTTGCATAGACTGTTGATCATAGCAAGGAATATGAATTGAAAATGTTGCAAATTGCTTTTTAAAAGCCCACGATTTTTGATGGAAAGTAGCCAACAATTCACTACAAGCGATATAACGTTCTTCTATAGGATTGCCAGCTTGATCTAAAATTCTTTCGCGTCCCAAATCTTCTAAAATCAAGAACCCCTTTTCAAGATCTTCGACAAAAATATGAGGAGCAGAAAATCCATTCTCTAAAATGATCTGGTTAATGCCTACAAACTGACGGATATCTGTTGCAAGATGCATTTTTTCTGCAAAGGTAGGATCCGTTTTTTGTGCCATTTGCATGATGGATGCATTCATAAAGATTTCTTGATGATGGTCACTATGCAAAAGTTCATAAGATCGTGCAGAAGCATCGCTTGCTAAAAAACGACGATGAACATGACCGCGACCATGAGTAGTTAAAAAAGTGCGGATTGCAAAAGATTGTTGTAGACGTTCAATATCATGTGTTGCTGCTGTAATGGTGATATGACGTCCACAATCTTGGTGTTGTAAACTGATAGCAAAAGTAATGGGTCCTAAAGAATCTGCACCTTTTTCTGGCCATTCGATCAATAAAATACTTTGTTCACGTGCTTCGTGAAGTCCTAATTCATCAATTTCTTCTGCCATAGAGAGGCGATAAAGATCAGCGTGAATAACTTCAAATTGTGGCAGTTTATAGTTTTGAACAAGAGTAAAAGTAGGGCTTGGTACTTCTAAATTATCATCATTGGCAAGTGTATGAATGATTGCACGTGCGAGAGTTGATTTTCCTGCTCCAAGATCACCTTGAAGTGTTACAAGATCACCTGGTTTTAAAGCAAGACCTAGATCTTGCGCAAATAATTTTGTTGCTTCTTCATTGGCAAGAAAAAAACTAAAATTCATAAAATTTCCATTGAATTGGTGAATGAATAGGTGAAAAAATGGTTTTGATGACAAAAGTACAGACTTAAAGGATTATATCTTCCTTTTTAAGTAAGAAAAAACATTTAACTGTTGTTCCTTGACCCGTGCCGGTGAGAATTTCAACATATCCACCATGGAGTTCAACAAAGCTTTTGACAAGAGAGAGGCCAAGGCCTGCTCCAGCACGTCCACCATGATGTGCATGAGAAGAAAACCGTTTGAAAATCCTATCAAGAATATCAGATGGAATGTCCGATCCTTCATTATGGACGCTGAAAACAATATGATTATCTTGTTTATGAGCACAAAATTCAATAGTGCTTGCTTCTGGGGCAAAGTTCACAGCATTACTAAGTACATTCACAAAGATTTGATGTAAACGTGTAGCATCCGCAAAAATGACATCTAAAGAAGGAGAAATGTGTTGAGAAAATAGAATATGACGTCCATTGAGATGTTCTTCTATTCGTGTTACTGCTTTCGCCATAGCATCAACAATATTGACCGATTGTATATTTAATTCCATAATCCCTGCATCAAGGGTTGCAAGGTCAAGAATATCATTAACAAGATTCAAAAGTGTATTGGACTCTGATTGAATATGGCCGAGATATTCGTGTTGGCGTCCATTAAGAGAGCCAAACATTTGGTCACGTAAAATATCAGAAAATCCAATAATATTAGTGAGAGGTGTGCGTAATTCGTAGGACACATGTTGGACAAATTCATTGCGTAGACGATCAGCACTTTTTAAGGCTTCATTTTTTTCTTGCAGGGCACGCGCTATATGGACGGTGTCAGTAACATTCACAAAAGTTAACATTGTTTGTCCATTGGGGAGTGGCACGAATGTGTAATCGATAATCATTCCATTTTTCAGATCTATGCGACCTGAATGGGCATCGCGTTTTTCAGTAAAGCCTGTAATCAATTGGGTAAATTGCTTCCATTCTTCTCTGACTGTCAGGGCTGAGCAATGGGTTTGTAATTGCGTAATATGAGTACCTTCTACTAATAAATTATAGGGTAAAGACCACAATTTTGATAAAGCAGGATTTGATAAGCATAGACATCCATCTGTGCCAAAAACCACTACGCCTTCAGAAAGTTTATCAAGTGTTTCACCTTGTATTTTGATTAATGTATTATAGCGTCGTTCAAGATCAATTTTTTCTGTAAGATTTTCGTAAAGCCAGGTAATACCTCCTTGTGGGTGGGGGTGAGACATGACACGCACTGTACATCCGTTAGGAAGATTCCAAATTTTAGGGTTAGATTCTATTTGGTGGTAGTTTGTTAAAAGCTCTTCTTTCCATGCGCGCCAATCAGGATGTTCACCGATGAGTCCTTTTTCACGCAAACGCTCAAGAAGGAGTGTATGGCTTGGTTCACTTTCTAGAAAAGAACTTTCTAATGGCCATAAAATTCTAAAGGCATGATTGCAAAATTTTAATTTTTGATTGCTATCAAAAATCGCTACAGCTGTTGAAATTTGATCGAGTATTTCATAGTGGCTTTGAAGAATTTGTTCCATTTCATTAGTAAGATTTTTATATGCGCTGTCATCACGAGCAAAAGCTGCCATTCCTTCTTCTGTTGTGATACGTGTTAGGTGAAAATGACGTCGTTCTCCATTCACGACGGTATGAACGTGTTTTTGGAATACTGTTTTTGTCTCATCTAGTTGATTTGTTCCATTTGTTTGACTCCTCTCATTTATTTGGTCTCTTTTATTCATTTGGAATTGTGTTGTTTCATTGAAAGGATCAGTGATGGTATCACAGCCTTCTTGAAAATTTGTCATGTTTCGAAAAGCATTATTTACGAAACAAATTTTCCCTTCACTATTTCGAATCCACACCGGTTCTTGGATATAATCAAAAAGGTTGCGTTGTATTTTCAGCTCTGTGAGCATTCGGGTCATATCTTCCCGTAAGCGAATGTTTTCACTCTGCTGTTTTGAGAAATCTTGGAAACGTGCAATGGTTGCTGTTCCTGCAATAATCCCTGTAACTTGTAAGAGGATTTTATTGATAGTGGTGATAGAAAGTTCAAAAGAACAGCCATGATAACGTAATTGAGTCAGTGCTTGGTTAAGTTGTTGCAGAAAAGATTCTTCGAGCCAATTTTCGAAACACTGAAAATTTTGTTCGTTTATTCCTGCATTTTGTAATTTAGAAATATTGCCAACGATATGTGGTAGGGCTGTTGGGTGCTCCCAAATAAGAAGGCATTGTTCTGTTTCTTTTAAAAACCATTCATATTGTTTAAGTTTTTCAAAAAAATTGGTTTGAATCACTTGTAAAGATTTCTCAGCATTTTTCTTTATATCTATAATAACGGTTATGCACGTTAGTAGGGAAGCACAAGAAATACTTCCGCAAAGTGCTAAAATAAGCCATTGATGTTCTGACCAAGTTAAGGTGGATAGTAAGTGAGATATTGGTGATTGAGCAATAGCATATATTGGAAAAAACAGCGAAAGAAAGCAAAAAATACAGGCAGAAATTCTGATCATTTTTTAAGTCTTTCTTTGGGATTATTGCTATCAAAATTGTGCACGATGCATCTCCTTTTACTTTTTACCAAGGAAAGATTCTCGTAACAGTAACAATTTAGCTTACAATGTTTTTGTCATGTAATCTCAATAAAGTATTTTATCTTATTTTTAGCTGATCAGGATAAAAATATGCAACTTTTTTGTCAAAATAGTCAATTTTGCGAAGAGATACACATATCTTCAATTGGCTGCAATATATCAAAGGATATCATTTTCATCGTTCATGCTTGTTATGATCGTGAAATTATACCATACAAGTTCATCATTGCGTGATTGTCTAAAATTTTTTAATATAGAAAATCGTTTTAATAAGATTAGGAAAAATCTTATCTGTATAAATTCAATAGACTACGAAGATTTGGATTACAAAAGGAAGTATTAATGTCTTTTCTAGGAAAGAGAAGGCACAACACAGATTTTACTACTGATATCTGTGGGAGTAAAGCAGATTTTGTTATGAAATATCCATCAGGGAAAATCGGTATTAGGTTAGTAAATTATTGGAAAACTGTCCTTGTGGACGGAAGTGCCATAAGTAACTTGGTAAAATAGAAGCCATAGTTTTTGGAGTAATGCCCACCCCTTCTAAAGTATATCCACTATCTATAGCTTTTTGAGAAACAATATTGTTTAGTTGCAGAAAGCGTATTTGATCAGCTGTTGTCAGTGTTGGTAGCAAAGGCAATTTACCGATAGTGCCCAAAATATTTCCAACACAAAGTCCCACAGAAAGCGGCATGGATAAAATTGTTTTTTTGCGGTAAATAATTTTTAATATCTTTTCAATGACATGTCGGACTGTAATTACTATCGACCCACCAAGGTCATAACTGTTTCCAAAGGGGATTTTTTCTTCTAAAGCACGCACAACAAATTCAGCAATATCGCCAACATAAACAGGTTGCAATTTATTGTGTCCACCGCCAAAAACTGGCATAATCGGCAAAAAACAGGATGCCTTTGCTAAGGCATTGAAAAAACAATCTTCTGGTCCAAAAATGACAGATGGGCGCATAATGATTGCTTGAGAATGCTTATCCTGAACAATTTTCTCGCACATAAATTTAACGCGCGCGTAAAGAAGCGATGCATTTTCATGAGCGATGAGCGTTGATGCATAAATAAGAGGGATACCCGCTTTTTGAGCTAATTCCGCAACATGTGTTGTTCCATCAATTTGTGTGCTTTGAAATTTTGATTGATTGGATTGTTTCAAACTCCCAGGAAAAAATACCACACCATCTGCTCCAGACAATGCACGTGCAACAGAAGCACGATTCTTAACATCTGTCGTACACATTTGGGTTTGGCTTACTTCACCTATTTGTAGCATGTAATAAGCTTTTTGCGGGCGACGCACAGCGATGCGAACGCGATAACCCCGTTTTGTTAAGGCTTCAACGACATGTCGCCCCACAAAACCTGAACCACCGAAAACAGTAATAAGTTTAGGATTTTGATAAAGTGTATGATCAAGTTTCATAATTAGAGATTGTTATCCATTAAAATGCCATGAACAGCAAATTTCTAGCATGGAGGTGTCGCATTGTCACGTAGAATATTGCCAGCAAGGTAAAGAGAACCACCGATAAAGATGATGGCTTCTTTATGTTTTAAACTGATTTTATGAAGGGCTTCTTGAAGATCCGCTTGTGGGTTAGCAATGAGGCCTGCTTTTTGTGCTAATTTTGCTAAAATTTTTGGACAGAGACCTGCGTCGCTAGAGGTTAAAGGGATTGTATAGACTTCATTGACAAGATTTTTGAAAGGACGAAAATAACCGACATTATCTTTAGTTTTGAGCATACTAGCGATCATAACAATGGGGCGGTTTGATTTTTTTTTCCATCGAGTAAATTCTGCTGCAACAGCTTTACCAGCAGCAGGATTGTGGCCACCATCGAGCCATAAATCTGTACGGGGAGGAAGTTGATTAACCAATTGGCCATGGGTCAGATGCTGCATGCGTGCTGGCCAGTAAAGATTGCGTAAAGCTTGGTTGATGACTTGTTCCGAAAGTTGAAAACCTGCTTGGTAAACTGCTTCAATAGCAGCACCAGCATTGGCAATTTGGTGCGCACCGATAAGGTTAGGAAGTGATAGATCCATTAAACCATGGTTATTTTGAAATACCATACGTCCATGTTCTTCATAGCTTTGGTAGTCTTGGTCAAAAATAGAGTAAGGTGCTTTGTTTTTGTCAATAAGGCTACGTAAAACAGAAAGAGTAACATCATGGTTTTGTTTGCCAATTACAACAGGAATTTTTGGTTTGATGATTCCCCCTTTTTCAAAGGCAATTTGCGCAATTGTGTTGCCTAGAAAAATTTCATGGTCATAGTCAATAGGCATAATAAGGGATACAGCTGGATTTTTAATAACATTGGTTGCATCAAAACGCCCTCCTAATCCAACTTCTAAAATGATTGCATCAGCTGGATGGGTGCTAAATAGAGTAAAGGCTGCAGCAGTAAAAATTTCAAAAACGCTAATTGGCTCTTGACGATTCACTTTTATGGTGTGACGAATGATATCAAGCAGTTGATTATCTGTAATAAGTTGGCCACTTCCTATTTGGCCTAGTCGACAGCGTTCATTCCAATTTACCAAATGTGGTGAGCTGTATACATGAACGCAGTAGCCTGCACTTTCTAAAAGAGCACGACAGATTGCTGAAGCCGATCCTTTACCATTTGTTCCAGCAATATGGATAATAGTAGGGGTAAGCTTTAAATGTGGGTTACCAAGATGCTTTAAGAGGCGGATAATACGATCTAAGGAAAGATCCAGTTTTTTTGGGGATAGCCCCAGTAGATCATCAACCACCTTTTGCACATGGCTTTTTTCCATAATTTAAGCGGCTTTTGTTTTAGAAATCTTTATTTGAGAGTCTTTGGAGAATGCATGAGAAGGTTCATGCGCTGCCGGAAATTTCATCATCAGGCGTAAAAGCTTTGCAATTGTAGCTTTCATATCCAAACGCGACACGACCATATCAACCATGCCGTGCTTAAGAAGATATTCACTGCTTTGGAAACCTTCTGGTAAAGTTTCTCGAATCGTTTGTTGAATAACACGTGGGCCTGCAAAACCAATCATGGCGCCAGGTTCAGCAATGTGAACATCACCAAGCATGGCATATGAAGCGGTTACACCACCGGTTGTAGGATTAGTCAGCACTACAATATAGGGAAGCTTTTCTTCTTTCATCATTTCAATTGCTACTGTTGTACGAGGCATTTGCATGAGGGATAATATTCCTTCTTGCATTCGAGCTCCTCCTGAAGCAGCAAAAAGAACTAAAGGGCATTTGTCTGCAATGGCAGTATGAAAAGCTTCGATGATAGCTTCTCCTGATGCCATACCAAGCGATCCACCCATGAAGGAAAAATCTTGAACGGTAGCAATGATTGATAAACCTTCAATGGTGCCTCGTGCACTTAAAATATTATCGTCAACACCAAGCTTGGCGCGATACTCTTTTAATCGGTCAATATAGCGTTTTGTATCACGGAATTTTAATGGGTCTGTTACCACTTTTGGATTTTCAATCGGTGTATATACACCATCATCAAAAAAATGCATGAGACGGTTTTTGGTGCTAATACGCATGTGATGACCAGAAGCAGGAATCACATATTGATTAGCTTCCAGATCTTTATGGAAAATCATTTCGCCATTGGTAGGATCTTTGATCCACAAATTTTCTGGAATTTCACGACGACCTAATATGGAATTAATTTTAGGACGAACGTAATTTGTAATCCAGTTCATTTTTGTAGTCTCTCCTTAAAATTTTACGTTTTGTATGGTTCAAAGGAATATAGGACTGAACGGTTGGGTTCATTTTGCTAGTTGCTAGCCGTATGGATGCTTCATTTAATTCTTTTATCAATATATGTACAGCTTTAATTGCAGCATTAATGGTTTCAACGCAATTCAAATTGTCTATTGCAACTTGTTAACAAATATTTCTAATGTTGCAAAACTGTATTAAGGTTGAGAGAGTTTTTTAAGAAAATGCTTCTAAATTGATTTATCTGATAGTTGTTATTTCGATGAAACGGGCACGGGGATATAACAGAAGAGCATTTTGTGTAGATATGTCATGAAGGCAGCTGCGAAAAGTGGTGTTGCTAAATTTAAAATGGGAATAGAAACAAAAAATGCGATTAACAAACCTGCACCAAATACTGTTATCCAGTGGGTGCGTAAGAAGGTATGAGCTTCTTTTTCGGATTGAAAACGATAAGCAGCAAATAAAAAATATTCACGACCAAATAGATAGCCATTAATAACATAAAAAGCGATCAAATTGATACCTGGTACGAAAAACAATATAAGAGCGATTCCATTTCCTAAAAGGCTTAAAAGAACAAATTTTAGTGAAAGAACAAGAGAACAGCTAAAGGACATAGCTTGCCCTATAGGTTCATTTGGATAATCTTCTCTTTCAATAATTTCAGCTGCATCATCAATAAAAAAACTGCCCATCATAGCTGTAATAGGAGCAATCAAAAAGGCCATAAGGAAAACGAGGCCGACATTAAAAATGATAAGCATACTTAGTCCTAGCCATCCTGCTAAATCTGGAAAATCAGGAAAAAAATGGATAGTCCAAGGCCAAAAATAAACTATAAAAAGTTTATATACCGATAGCCATAGGGCTATAAGACAAGCACAAGTAAGTCCTAAAATTTTCAAGAGGATAGAACGATATTGTTTAGTAAAAAGGCGCTGTAAGGCATAGTGGGCGGCAGAAAAAATCATAAATGGGTAAATAAGAAGAAAAGAGTAAAAAACAAGAGATGAATTATGGAAGATTTTATATAATTTTTTAATTTTTAATTATTTTGTTAATTATATGAATTAGCTTAAATTTTACATAATGAAAAATGCAAAATAATTTTAAAGTTTTATTGAGTGTAATTTTTACTCCTTTATTGACGAATGAAAGTGATTTTTAGTTTGCGATCACTAAGAAGATGGCCCAATTTCGTCATCAAATATAACAGGAATAATCGCTAATTCTTAAAATGAGAAGAAATTTCTTAATTTTTATAAAAAGTCCTTTTAGGCTGTATGTAAGATGTGTTTATTTGGGTTGCATCAAATTTCTGAAGATTATTTGTTTTCATTTAAAACAAAAAAGTTCTGTTTTTCTTAATCAGTGAGAGCAGAAGAGTCAAAAAATGATATGATAACGTCAGTCAATTTTTGGGCTACTTGTCGTTTACTCATACGTGGCCATTGTTCAATATTGTCTTTGCTGATGAGACATATTGTATTTGTATCAGAACCCATAACGCTTGTACCATCAGCATGGAGAGAAATGTCATTAGCAAGAATAAAATCTGCTTTTTTCTGGATACATTTTTCCTTCGCATTGATGATGATATCACATGTTTCAGCTGCAAAACCAATCACGAGTGGAGGGCGGTTGAGGGCATGACCGATTGTTGCCAAAATATCAGGATTTTCGACCATATGTAAGGATAGTGGTGTTGTATTTGCTTTCTTTTTGATCTTTTTAAAAGAGTGCGTTTGGCTTCGCCAGTCACACACAGCAGCAGCAAAAATAGCACCATCAGCAGGCAAAGCTGCTTGAACAGCCTGTAACATTTGCAAGGCTGTTTCAACGTGAATAGTTTTTACTCCTTGAGGATCAGGAAGATTAACAGGACCGCAAATAAGTGTTACTATGGCACCTAAGTGAGCCAAGGCTTCTGCAATGGCATGGCCTTGTTTGCCTGATGAGCGATTAGCAAGATAACGTACCGGATCGATGTGTTCATGGGTAGGGCCAGAAGTCACAATGAAATGACGGTTGACAAGAGGTTTTTTTTTCACACGTAAAAGAGTTTCTGCTGAGGCTACAATAGTTAAGGGTTCACTCATTCGCCCATAACCACTTTCATCGCGTTCGGCCATTTCACCGTTTTCTGGTCCCACCATATGCATTCCATCTGCTTGCAATCTGGCAATGTTGCGCATGGTTGCGGGATGTGTCCACATAGCTGGATTCATAGCTGGTGCAATTAAAAGCGGGCAGCGTGCTGCCAAAAGAATACAATTAGCTAAGTCATCTGCTATGCCGTTGGCTATTTTTGCAATACGGTTGGCAGTGGCTGGTGCTAAAATAATTAAATCAGCATGACGTGCTAATCGAATATGGCTAATGTCGAATTCTTTTTCAGATGAAAATAAATCACAATACACATTACCATGGCTCAAGGTTTCAACAGCTAAAGGGGTAATAAATTTTTGCGCTGCTTGTGTCATAATAACATTCAAGTGCGCTCCACGTTCCTGTAAACGACGGATCAAATCAAGACTTTTATAGGATGCAATACCACCACCAATAATAAGAAGAATCGATTTTGATTGCAGTGATCGCATCTCTGCGATACCTTCTTGATTTTTTGATATGGATGATCCTTTGATGGTACTGAGCAGGTAATGAGTTTCTTTTTTCATAGACATAGAAATCCCTTTTTCGTAGCGTGCATACGCATAAAAATTCTCTGGCTTTCGATGCAAAGACTGTGAATGGTCATACTAAACATAAAATGCATCTAAGAAATAAAATAATTTCAACGATTTCATATGCTACATTTTTTTAGCATGTTAAGCAGGTTAGACAAAATGAAAAAAAAGCAAACAGGTTGAAAGAATACAACAAAGAGCAATGATGAATAGACTATAACGACTATAATGATTAATGCGTTTTTGTTCAAAAGCAAGCTGTTTGAGAGTAAGAGGGGAAAGATAAAGCCCTGTTTTTGTCATTTGGCTTAAGCCTTCTTCTATACGCTCAAAATTTTGTACTAATTGCGGCGTTTGACGTACTAATGAAAGCAGTGCTTGTGCTCCTTCATTTAAATCTTTTACAAGTCCTACAGGCCCTAAATTTTTGCTAATCCACTCTTTGACAATAGGTTCAGAAGCTTTCCACATATTAAAATTTGGATCCAACGTACGGGCAATCCCTTCAACAACAACCATGGTCTTTTGTAGCAACAACAATTCAGGTCTTGTTTGCATGTCAAATAATTCAGTAACTTCAAATAAGAGTGTGAGCAATTTAGCCATGGAAATGCTTTGCGCTGATTGTCCATGAATGGGCTCACCAATCGCTCGGTTGGCTTGAGCAAAACTTTCAATATTATGATGCGCTGGTACATAGCCTGCTGCAAAATGTGCTTGTGCTACACGATAATAGTCGCGCGTGATAAAACCATAAAGAATTTCAGCAAGGAAATGTCTTTCTTTTTTACCAAGTCGTCCTGTAATTCCTAAATCAACAGCAACAATACATCCCTGTTGATCCACAAACAAATTACCAGGATGCATATCAGCATGAAAAAAACCATCGCGTAAAGTATGACGGAGAAAAGATTGAATGAGTGTAGCGGCTAAGGCTTTCAAATCAAAACCAGCTTTTTTGAGTGCTGGAATATCAGATATTTTTATGCCGTCAATCCATTCCATTGTTAAAACATTACGCCCTGTTCGTTCCCAATTAATAGCAGGAACTCGAAAACCTACATCATTTTGAGTATTTTCAGCCATTTCTGATATGGCTGCTGCCTCTAAGCGTAAATCCATTTCCATCTGTGTGGTTTGTGCTAACGTGTCAACGATACGAATAGGACGTAGGCGCCGGGAAGCAGGTATGTAACGTTCCTGTAAATGGGCAATAAGATAAAAGCCTTTAAGGTCTTTAGCAAAACGTATTCTGATCTTAGGGCGAATAACTTTAACAGCACATTTTTTTCTATTCCCCATTTCATCATAATATTCAGCTGGATGGACTTGAGCAATAGAAGCAGCCGCAATCGGTGGATGAAAATTTAGGAATAAATCATTGATAGAGCGGCCAAGTGAATTTTCAATTTGGGAAATGGCTGCAGTGCAAGGAAATATTTGAACACGATCCTGGAGTTGTGACAATTCTGTTGCAATATCGTGTCCAACAATATCAGGTCGGGTTGCAAGAAATTGACACAATTTGATATAAGAGGGGCCAAGTTTATTTATGGCATATGAGATATTTTCAGTTCGGCGCTTCTTTTTTGTTTTGCTTCGCGCTAAAATACTGGCTATACGATGACAGAAAGCTGGAAAGCCTTGCAGGCTATCACTGGGGAGAGCACTTATAACTCCTTCACGTGTTAAAACCCATCCTGCATGTATAATTTGGAAATAAGTGGAAATTCGCGCCATTATTTAGATTTTCCAACCTGAATGCAGAGCTGCAATGGCGCCCGTGAAATTGCGATAAGATACCCGTGAGAAACCTGCATGACTGATCATACATGCAAAATCATCTTGTTTAGGAAACATACGAATGGATTCAACCAAATAGCGATAAGCATCACTATTTCCTGCAATTAGCTGACCAAGTTTAGGAATAGCATGAAAAGACCAAAGGTCATAAAGCTTGTCAAGCAGAGGCATTTCAACGTTTGAAAATTCTAAACATAAAAAACGTCCCCCTGGTTTTAAAACACGAAAAGCTTCAGAGAGAGCTTTATCAATATGTGGTACATTGCGAATTCCAAAGGCAATCGTGTAGGCATCGAAATTCTGATCTGCAAAAGGGAGTTGTTCTGCATTTGCTTCAACAAAGTCAATAAAAGGGGCAAGACCATTTATCTGTGCACGTTTTTTGCCGACGTTAAGCATCGAATGATTAATATCAAGTACTGTGGTATGAGCTTTTTTGCGTGAAGCGTTGAGGATGCGAAACGCGATATCACCAGTGCCCCCGGCGACATCCAGTGCTTTCCAGCCAGATATCGCTGGTGGAGCTAGCCATGCAATCATGGAATTTTTCCAAATACGGTGTAGTCCAAGAGATAAGATGTCATTCATTTTGTCATAATTTTCAGCAACAGAATGAAATACATCATCAACCATGGACTGCTTTTTTGTTTCATCAACCTGTGTGAGGCCAAAAGAATTTTCCATGCCACCTGTAGCTCCTACACGTTTTGTTTCAGCTGTCATGTGTTTGATCCTTCTTATTTTTCTTTTATCGTAGACGCAGGATAGAGAAAATGCCAAATACGAGAAAATAATTTCAACAACCACGGTTGATACAGCTTAAAACAAAAAGCACACTTAGATATCAAGATTAGCAACATTTAAGGCATTTTTTTGAATAAAAATTCGCCGTGGTTCAACTTCATCACCCATTAATTGGGAGAAGAGAGAATCTGCATCGGTTGCGTCATTGATTTTAACTTGTAAAAGAGAACGCGCATCAGGATCAAGAGTTGTTTCCCAAAGCTGATCAGCATTCATTTCTCCAAGACCTTTGTAACGCTGTAAAGTAATACCTTTTTTACCGTTTATAAAAATACTTTCCAATAAGCTCGTGGGACCAAAAATGCGTTCTGATTTATCTTTGCGACGCAAAAGAGGAGGATCACGATAGATATCTTTGAGATTTTTGGCAATCTGACCAATTTGGCGTGCATCTGCTGAACTTATAAGCCCTGCATCAAGAGTAATCATATCTTTAACTCCGCGCAGAACGCGTTCAAAGCGTAAACTTCCATCTGATGTATATTGACCGCTCCAACTACGTTCCATATCATCAGCAATTAAATCAAGACGTTGTGCTATCGTATCCGCTATTTTTTGTGCTGTTTCTGATGCTGCAAAAGTCTCAAGATTAAAAGCACCAGCGATTGCTGCTTGCTCAACGATATTGCGGTCATAGCGGGTATGGAGACCATTTAAGAGTTGGCGTAACAAACGGGCATCTTGGACGAGTTGGCGTAAATCAATGCCTGCACAAACCTCACCACTTGATAATTCTAATGTTGTTTCTTCCAAACCACTATCAATTAAGAAATCTTCAAATGCTGCTTCATTTTTAATGTACTGAAAGGATTTACCACGTGATACTTTATAAAGAGGTGGTTGTGCAATATAAAGATGACCACGTTCAATTAATTCAGGCATTTGTCTGAAAAAGAAAGTGAGAAGCAAGGTGCGAATATGAGCACCATCAACATCTGCATCTGTCATAATGATGATTTTGTGATAACGCAATTTATCAGGTGAAAATTCATCCTTGCCAATAGAGGTTCCAAGGGCAGTAATAAGCGTGCCAATCATTTCGGATGAAAGCATTCGGTCGAAACGTGCTCGTTCGACATTAAGAATTTTACCGCGTAAAGGCAAAATTGCTTGATTTTGGCGTGAACGTCCGCTTTTAGCTGAACCACCAGCTGAATCTCCCTCGACGATAAAAATTTCTGATTTTGTAGGATCACGTTCCTGACAATCAGCAAGTTTACCTGGTAAAGAAGTGATATCGAGGGCTCCTTTTCGCCGTGTAAGTTCACGTGCTTTGCGTGCTGCTTCGCGCGCTGCAGCAGCTTCTACAACCTTTTTAATGAGAATTTTTGCTTCATTAGGATGTTCTTCTAGCCATGCTGAAAGTCCCTCATTTACCAAATTTTCAACAATTGGACGGACTTCAGAAGAAACCAATTTATCCTTTGTCTGTGAAGAAAATTTTGGATCAGGAACTTTAACGGAAAGAATAGCTGTCAGTCCTTCACGGCAATCGTCGCCAGTTAAATTAACTTTTTCTTTTTTTGCAATGCCTGAGGATTCAGCATAACCGTTAATTTGACGTGTTAAGGCACTGCGGAACCCTGCTAAATGGGTTCCTCCATCACGTTGAGGAATATTATTGGTGAAACACAATACTTTTTCATGATAAGAATCGTTCCACCATAAAGCGACATCTACACTAATCCCATCTTTTTCGCTTGTAATGTAAATCGGTGTATCAATTAATGGTTTTTTTGATTGATCAATATATTTGATGAATTCAATTAATCCACCTTCGTAACATAATTCTACTGATTGAACATCAGCATGGCGTTGGTTAACGAGAAGAATGTGTATACCAGAATTCAAAAAGGCTAATTCTCTAAGACGCCGCTCTAATGTTTCGAAATCAAATTTAACCATGGTAAAAGTTTCGGAGCTTGGTAAAAAGCTAATTTCTGTGCCACTTTCTGTACCACATTGATCAACGACTTTGAGTGGAGCATCAGCCACTCCATGGGTAAACGACATTTCATGAATTTTACCATCACGTTTGATTCGCAATCGCAACCAAACCGATAGTGCATTAACAACAGAGACACCAACGCCGTGTAACCCCCCTGAAACTTTATAAGAATTTTGATCAAATTTTCCACCAGCATGAAGTTGCGTCATGATCACTTCAGCAGCTGATACATGTTCTGTTGGATGAATATCAGTTGGAATTCCTCGTCCATTATCACAAACAGAACAGGATCCATCGGCATGAAGCGTGACATTTACAAAAGTTGCGTAGCCAGCTAATGCTTCATCAATAGCGTTGTCGACGACTTCATAAACCATATGGTGTAAGCCTGAACCGTCGTCGGTATCACCGATATACATACCAGGACGTTTACGAACAGCATCAAGACCTTTGAGAACCTTGATGGAAGCGGCACCATAGTCACCAGATGTCGGTGAGGTTGTTTCATCACTCATAAGTCAATCCATTTCTGTTTTATAGTTTATTAGCTCTTTTTAGGTTTATTGTTCAAATAAGTTATTGATGAAATATCACATTGACATTTACCGTATATCACTCAGATGTTCAACATTTGCCAATTATAATAATGGAATGATTTGTGCATACACAAATGATATCAATCTTCTTATTTTTTATGTTTATTAGATTAGAAGAAAATCAAAAAGATTTTCTGGTATTTTTACGATTAGTAATTTTAATTGAGAGAGTATGATAGCATTTTACTACTCCACAATGGTATTGCGGGAAAAATAATATCAGTAAATATACTTACTAAATATACAGAAATTTTTAAAACATGATGGCATTGTTACAGGGTTTTATTTTTCTGATTATTTCATTTTTTTGATAAAAGATTCCGTTTAGGTGAGAGCTATTAGCCTTTCATTGCCCAATCTATAAGAAATAGCTTCTGCGAGATGATAACGAGAAAGTTGCTGCGTTTCATCAAGATCAGCAATAGTGCGTGCAACTTTGAGAATACGATGATAAGCACGTGCAGAAAGGCGCATTTTTTCACTAACATCCCGTAGTAAGATAGCTGCATTTTGGTCTGGGATGGCAATCTGTTCAATAATTTTTGCAGGACAATCACCATTGGTGCGAATATGGGTAAGATCCATTTTAGCAAACCGTTTAGCTTGAATAGCACGGGCTCGTGCGACGCGTTTTGCAACATTACAACTTTTTTCGGATTGTTCTGGCTGCATAAGATCCATTGCTGTTAAAGCAGGGACATCAATGCGCAAATCAATTCGATCGAGTAGGGGACCAGAAATACGAGCCTGATAATCGGTTTGGCAACGTGTCCCTTTGGCACAAACATAACCTTTTTCACCTGCCATTCCGCATCGGCATGGGTTCATTGCAGCAATAAGTTGGATACGCGCGGGGTAGCTAATATGATGATTAACACGGGCGATGATACATTCTCCACTCTCTAAAGGTTGACGAAGAGAATCGAGGACTTGAGGAGCAAATTCAGGAAGTTCATCAAGGAATAAAATGCCATTATGAGCGAGAGATACTTCTCCTGGTCGTCCTTTAAGGCCACCGCCAATCATTGCTGCCATAGAAGCAGAATGATGTGGAGCACGAAAAGGGCAGTGAAGTGAGAGGGTATTATAGGCTGTTTCCCCTACAATAGAAGCAATTAAAGAGACATCTAAAAGCTCACGGCTATCAAGAGGTGGTAGAATAGAAGGTAAACATTGGGCTAACATAGATTTTCCTGCTCCAGGAGGGCCTACAAACAGGAGGTTATGTCGCCCAGCTGCGCAAACTTCTAAAGCACGTTTGGCGGTTTTTTGTCCTTTAATCTCGCAAAGGTCTGGTAGTTCAGTTTGGATTGTGTATTGTCGCGGTTGTGGTCGTTTTTGAATTTGAATTCCTTTAAAATGATTAATTATCGTAAGAAGAGTATCGGGTGCTAGGATGTCCATATCTGCATTAACCCATGCAGCTTCAGGTCCGCATTGGCGAGGACAAATTAGACCTTTATCAAGTGATAAAGCTGTCATTGCAGTTGGTAAAACACCATTGACAGCAGTAATAGATCCATCCAGTGATAATTCCCCTAAAATGAGGTAGTTTTTTATGATTTCGGAGGGTAAAACTTCCATAGCAAGCATTAAGCCGATAGCAATGGGTAGATCATAATGCGATCCTTCTTTGGGTAAATCAGCCGGAGCAAGATTAATGGTAACTCGTTTGTTAGGCATTGAAAGTCCGCAAGCGTAGAGAGCTGCTTGCACACGTTCACGGCTTTCTGCGATGGCTTTATCCGCTAACCCAACAATAGCCATTCCTATTTTTCCGGAAGAAATCATGACCTGCACATCAACAGGGATTGCCTCTAAACCACGAAAAGCAACTGTCGTAACACAGGCAATCATTAATTGATTTTCCCCCCTGATGATTGTTAAGAAACAACCATATTTGCTTATAAAAATCAAGAAATGTCTATATATTTTTTTGATAAAAAGATCTATATGTAAGCAATAAGCACGCTTTTTATGGTGCCGTTATAATTTGTATAAATTTAACTAATATATACAGCCGAAAAATATATATTAGATTAAGTCAGTGAATATGTTATAGAGAGAAAAAGACGACTATTTTGTTTAATGAGGGGTTAGGTTTTTGAGCATAAGAGAAAAAACATTGTAGGTGACAGTGCTATTACTCCCATTAAAATGGGTAAGAATCTCGAAATAGATATGTTTATATTACTCTTTTGGCGTTATTTTAAGGAAAACAGTACTAAGTATTTGTTTAAGAGTATCTGATTTGATGATATGTCGGGCAAAGGTTTTGTTGCAATCAGGAATCTTACGCACTGCGTGTTTAGGTTTGTGTTTAGTCTTTTCTTTTCCGCAGTCGCTTGCAGCATTTGAAATTTTTGGCATTCATTTATTTGGTGAAAAAAAGTCAAATGCTCCTTCAGATGGCATGCGTGGTGCACAAAAATCCTATAAAGTTGATGTTGTTGCGCCGCCAGGTGCACCACTAGAGGGCGTGAAGATAGTAAAAACTGTTTCTTCTCTTGTTGTGGATAAAGATAAAACTGTTTCTAGTTCTGCAGGTTTGTTGGCAAAAGCTCGTTCAAATTATAGGGAAATTCTATCTGCTTTTTATGCGAATGGGCATTATGGTGGTGTTATTAGTATTAAGATCAATGGATTGGAAGTTGCTGATGTATCTCCCATAGCTGAATTGCCCGATCAATCGACTATTGTCATTACGGTTGATGCGGGTCCACAATATGTTTTTAATGCTGTGCGCATCAATAAGGCTTCTCCGTTTGTAAAGTATAAAACAGGTGGAATGATTTCAGTTGAGGATTTAGGCTATAAAGTTGGTGCTTTGGCAAAATCAGAAACTATTCTTAATGCAGAAAGATGGGCAATTGAAGGGTGGCGTCAGCAAGGTTATGCGAAAGCAGATGTTATCAGTCGTGATATCGTTGCGGATCATGCTAGGCGTATAATTGATGCGCAAATTGTAGTTGATCCTAAGCAAAAAGCTTATTACGGTTCGATAAATGTGCGCAATGTAAGTGAACCCCCACACATGGATCCAATGTATGTCGTATGGATGACAGGATTGAAGCTCGGGCAGCAATATGATTCTGAGGCTTTGGCCAAAGCGAATAAACGACTTGCACGGCTTGATGTTTTTCGTTCTATCGATGTGCGTGAAGCAGATACAATTAATTCTGATAGCCATTTACCGCTTACAGTCGTTGTAGAAGAGCGTAAGCTAAGACGTTTGGGCATGGGGGGTAGCTATTCAACATTAGATGGTGGTAGTGGTCAAATTTATTGGATCCATAGTAATTTTTTTGGTCATGCAGAACGTTTTAAAATTGAAACCAAGATAAACAGTATTGGTCGTCATAAAGAGCAATCTTATCATCCAAAGAATTTCGATTATCTTTTGGGGGTAACGTTTATTAAGCCTGGTATTATCACTCCTGATACAGATTTGGGGGCAGAACTAAAAGTGCAACGAGACATCTCAGGTAATTATATCACAACAGCCATTAAAGGAAAGTTGAGTCTTACACATATCGTCAACGATAATTTATCAGGACGGGTTTCTATGATTGTTTCTAGAGGTCATTTACGTGATAATTATCTTAGAAACCGCAATTTCACGATAATTGGGTTACAAAATGATTTAATTTATGACAGCCGCGACAATAAGCTTAATGCAACAAAAGGTTTGTATAGTGAAGTGATCCTTAATCCTTTTTACGAAATGAACTTCAACAATTTTATGACAAAAATGGCAATAGAAGGTCGTTCTTATTGGGCGCTTGACGCGAAAAATCGTTTTATTTTTGCAATGCGGGCAAAGCTTGGCACACTCATCGGGAGTGATAAGATTTTATTGCCTTCAGATATGCTTTTTTTCTCTGGTGGGGGTGGATCTGTTCGTGGTTACGCGTATCATAATATTGGTATTAAAACAGAAAATAGTATTATTGGCGGGCGTTCACTTATAGAAGGTTCGGCGGAATTACGTTTTTCTTTGAATGATGATATAGGGCTTGTCAGTTTTGTTGATGGTGGTCGTGTAGGAGAAAAAGCAAATTTTGGTTTTTTACAAAAAATCAAATGGGGAATGGGTATTGGAGGACGTTATATGACAGGTCTTGGTCCTGTACGGTTTGATGTAGCCTGGCCTCTTGAGCGGGAAAAAGGTGATCCTCGCGTAGGGATTTATGTGGGGATAGGGCAGGCGTTCTAATGAAAAAAATATTATATTTAGGGGGAATTTTATTTGGTGTTTTTCTTCTTGTGATAAGTTTTTTCATGTTTATACAGAGGGATCGTTCATCTTCTCTTGAAGCAGCAGTAGATAACCATTTTTGGTTTGTTTCTTTTATTGAACGTAAACTTTCAACGCCTAATCGCCAAATTCGCTTGAACAATGTGCAAGGAATCCTGTTTTCTAAGACGTCCGTTGATGCTATTACTGTCAGTGATCATCAAGGCGTTTGGCTTGAAATTATCAATGCTAAGATAGATTGGAATCGTCTAGCTTTGCTTAAAGGGCATGTTCAGATTGATCAGCTTTCAGCGGAACAGATTACGTTTTTACGCAAACCTCAAGATTCTTCATCAATTTCTTCCTTCAGTTCTATCCAATTTTCCATACCCGAATTACCTATAGATATCTCCATCAATACGTTTGTTGCAGAACATATAAATTTTAAACAAGATTTTTTTGGTCTTTCTTCTGATGTGTCGTTAAAAGGACATGTAAACCTAGTCAATGGTGATTTTGATGCGGATATAGCGATTGATCGTTTGGATGCGCCTGGTCATTTTTCTATTCTAACAAAGCTATTGAATAGCAGCCGTACAGCTAAGATTAGTATTACTACTGATGAGCCCCAAAATGGTATTTTAGCCAATATTCTTCGTGTTGATAAGCGTCCTGCACTCAATTTCGTCGTTACAGGCGATGGTACTTTTGATGATTTGAATATTGCACTTCGTTTGGAAGCTGATCATCAATCTATTTTGAATGGTAATATTGTTCTTGCCAGTGTTTCAGAAGGTTACCGTCTTTTTACTGAATTAGCAGGAAAAATTGGTCTTTTAACACCTGCACAATACCGCAGCTTTTTTGAGTCTGATGTTGCATTAAAAGCAGAAGCGGTGATGACAAAAGAAGGTACACTGCGCCTTGATCATATGATGATTCAAGGTGATGTGATTAACGTTGTTGCTAACACTGAAATAACAGCTGATGGATTTTTACGGCGTCTTTTTGTTGATGGCCAAATAGACTTGAATAAACACGGTGAATCTGTCCGTTTACCAATGTTAAAGGGAAAAGCGCGTGCAGATAATCTTGCTTTAACCATTGATTATGGTGGTGAAGGGCAACAAGCTTGGAAAGGCCAGCTTCACATTCACCATTTAAGCAGTGGAAATGTTCATATTAATGATGCAGTCTTTGATATGGGAGGAGTAAGCGAAAATCTTGATGATGTAGCTTCTCGTCATGTCGGTATTCAGATTAATGGTACTCTTCAAGGTGTTGTGAATTTTGGGGATGAGTCTGCGGATAATAGTCAAACGATTTATGTGAAGATGGATGCGGATATTTTTGCTGGTAAGCCTATATTGATTCGTGATTTTAGTGTTACAGCTCAAGATTTTTCCGTTGGGCTAAAAGGAGAAATAGATCGTTTCGTTTTTAAAGGTGATCTTGGTTTAAAAGCAAAAACACTTGCACCATTTGGTTTTTTAAGTGGGCAACCATTTTCTGGTAGTGCAGATATTGAAGCGAGGGGAACCATAAATTTAATTGGTGGTGTTTTTAATCTTGAACTATCAGGGACTACTAATACAGTGAAAATGGGAGTAGAGGCAGTTGATCGTTTTATGCAGGGGAATCTTGTTGTTTCAGCTGCTGTTATTCGGAATACGAAAGGTGTGATTGTCCGTCATTTACACTTAAAAAATCAACACGCAAATGTAAGAGCTGATGGTCATTTTTCAAATTTAAACGCTGAGATGGATTTTTCTGCTCAAATATCCGATCTTGCCATTTTAGATCCAAGATTGGGGGGAGCGGTTACAATAAAGGGTGCTGCTAGAGGGCACAATAATTTCATAACGATTAGCACGCATGTTGATGTTTCTGAAGCGCTTTTTGTAGGTAAAAAACTGCAAAATGCAACCCTGAATATCAATGCACTTATAGATAATACATCACCTGCTATTTCCTACTTCAATGGTTTTGTAAAAGGAAAGGGAACTTTTGCTGAGAAACCACTGCAATTATCTGTTGCTTTTAACAATTCTGATCACTTTTGGAAATTTCAGGATATTGATATTAAAGGAGGTTATGCAAGTATAACAGGTAGTCTTGCGCGAACGCTTAAAGGCTTTATGAAGGGAGCGTTGCATATTGATGCTGATGACATTTCAATAATTTCTGCACTGGTCTTACAAGAAGGTAGCGGAGATGTGAAAGGGGATGTTGTTTTTGATGAACAAAATGGTAAACAAAGCATCAATCTAAGAGCCAATATTGATCATTTAATATTTGCAAAAAATGAAATCAAAAAGTTAGAGATACAAGCGGATATATTCGATCCTTTTGGTACGATTCAAGTTAAAGGCTTTGTTAATGCAGAGCAAGTTCAGACACCGTTGATGATGGTTAATCATTTAAGTGCTTATGCCAATGGCAGTCATGGGCAGACAGCTTTTCATGTTCAGGCAATGTTGCATAATGATGCGGATGCAAAGCTTTCTGGCTCTATAGTGACAAAAGGGTTGCCAGAAGGTGTGAAGAAAAAAATTCAACTTGAAACTGTAAATGTGGAGCAATCCGATTTTCATGCAACATTACTCAAACCGGTTGCAATTATTTTTAATGAAGACGGGATGACAATGGGCAAGTTAGAATTTGCTATCAATGAAGGCAAGATTATGCTTGCAGGAAATTTGCAAGATACTCTTGATTTACAGTTCTCAATGAATGCTATCCCTGTTGCTTTAGCCAATCTGTGGAAACCTGATCTTGGTGCTGATGGAACTTTGACAGGGACAGTTGTGATGAGCGGTCATTTGGAAAAGCCTGATGTGACCTATGATGTCAAAGGTCAGGGCTTAACCATTGCTGCTCTCAAGGAGAAAAAAATAACACCTTTTGTGCTTTCTGCTACGGGGAAAATGATTGGTGGAATCCTTACTGTGAACTCAAATTTATTAGGAGAGGGGTTGCAAGCACAGACACAAGGGACTGTAGCTTTAAAGAGCAACAAGCTTGATTTACATGTTCATTTAAAAAACTTACCTGCGCATTTTGCCAATGGTTTGATGAACAATCAAACCTTTGGAGGAGTGGTAACAGGCAAGATCGATATTAGAGGAACATTAAAAGATCCATCTGCGCATTTTGAATTTTTAGGTCATGATTTAATTTTTAATTCTACAGCACATAAGAGGAGTGTATCGGTTAATATAGATACTCATGGTTCCTATGAACAATCAATACTTCATATTGACCATCTGATAGCGACCGGATCTAAGGAATTGGATTTTGCTGTAAAAGGGTATGTTTCTTTATATGATGCGGGAATAGGATTGAATATTAAAGGAACAATGCCTCTCGTTTTTATTGATCAATTTTTGGCTGAGCGTGGGGCACATATAACAGGAACAGCAAAAGTTGACGCGACTATTAATGGTGTTTTGTCGCAACCACAATTGGTGGGTCAAATTTCTGTAATTCATGGTAATTTTTCCGATTCACAAACAAATTTGGGACTGCGCAATATAACACTTGAGGGTAAATTAAATGGCAATCATATGATTCTAGAGCACGCCCATGCTACTTCATCTAGTGGGGGAGCTATTTCTGCTACAGGTCGTATTTCTAATGATTTGCAAACAGACTTAGTGATTAAGCTCAATCGTGCCAATTATAATAATGGGTCTATTCTGGCAACCCTAACAGGTGAAATGACAGTAACTGGTCGTGTTTTACATGATGATCTTGTTGTTGGTGGTGATATTACCGTTGAAAAGGCTGAAATTTTTATTCCTGATCATTTTCGAAATAATACATTTTTTAATATTAAACAGAAAAATTTGACTACGCCAATTCGAAAAACGCTTGAATATGCCAATATTAAAATTGATAGCCAAAATCACAATGTTTCTGAACAATCTTCCTCTCTTATACATTTGGATATGAAAATTAAGGCTCGTAATCAGTTTTTTGTACGTGGCCGAGGTTTAGATGCTGAATTGGGAGGATATATTAATTTAACTGGTCCATTGCATGACGTATATCCAGTTGGTGAGTTACAGATGATACGTGGACGTTTTGATATTCTTTCACGACGTCTCAGTTTTGATCAAGGGCGAGTAAACTTTAATGGTTATCTTAGCCCTACTGTTTATTTTGTGACCAACAGTGATAATGCTGATGTTAATGTTATGGTAACGGTGAGCGGAACTATTGATAATCTCGATATTAAATTTACTTCACAGCCTGTTTTGCCGCAGGATGAGGTTTTGGCGCGTTTAATTTTTAACCGTTCTCTTAGCGAATTATCGGCCTTTCAAATTGCTCAACTTGCCACTGCTGTAGCTGAACTTGCAGGTGCGACTAACGCATCTTTATTAAGCGCTTTACGTAATAAAATTGATCTTGATGATCTTGATATTGTTGTTGATGAAAAAGGGAATACAGGTTTACGTATTGGACGCTATATCCGTGATAATATTTACTTAGGTTTTGAAGCAGGACCGGATGGGGCAACAAAAGGAACAGTTAATTTGGATATTTCACGCCGTTTCAAAGTGAAAACTGCTATAGGCAATGAAAAGAACTCTAGTTTTGGTCTATTCTATGAGAAGGATTATTAAAGATCATATTTAAAAGGAGGATCACTTACAATTCTTGCTCTTTAAATTGAATATCGTGCAGCTTTTTGTAAAGACTGTTTTTCTTTTTTAGTAATTCTGACTGAGTTCCTTGCTCAACCAATTGTCCACTTTGTATCACAATAGTTTTATGAGCATGGGCAATCGTTGAAAGGCGATGGGCGATGACAATTGTTGTACGTCCCTTGGTGAGGCGATGAAGTGCTTCATTGATTTGTGCTTCAGCGTGTGAATCCAAAGCGCTTGTTGCTTCATCAAGAATCAAGATTTCGCCATCATGAAGCATTGCTCGGGCAATAGCGATACGTTGTCTTTGTCCACCTGAAAGATTATTACCATTGTCACCTATTTGTGTATCATAACCATTCGGAAAATCCATAATAAAATCATGGGCATTGGCTGCTTTTGCTGCTTTTATAATATCGTCGTTACTGGCTCCTTCTTTGCCAAGTCCGATGTTATATTTGATAGTTCCTTGGAATAAAAAAGTATCCTGTCCTACATAAGATATGAGATTACGAAGGGAATGAAATGTGATGTGGCGGATATCTTGATTACCGATGAATATATGTCCCTGTGTAGGGTCATAAAGGCGCATAATGAGATTAATAAGGGTTGATTTTCCTGAACCAGATGGCCCTACCAATGCTGTCATTTTTCCTGCTTCTATTTCCAGATTGATATCATTGAGCACTTCCTGACCGTCTATATAAGCAAAAGAAACGTGTTCGAAGCGAATAGAATATTGCGTTTTATTAAGGTTTTTAGCCTCTTTATGTTCTATAATAGTTAAGGGGTAGTCGAGTATTTCGAACATTGTTCGGATACTCACCAAACCAGATTCAATTTTAACACGAACATTCGCTAATCTTTTGGCAGGTTCATAAGCTAAAAGTAAAGCTACAATAAAAGACATTAGTTCACCTTGAACACCTGCATGTTGGTTTGCAAGGTAACCAGAAAAACAAATAACAACAGCGATTGCGATACCAGCGAGTGTTTCCATAATAGGACTTGTTGCAGCTTCAAGTGTTGAGATACTATTTGCTTTTTGTTCGACATCACTAATGGCTTCATTCATGCGTTTTTTCATCAATTCTTCTAGCGAAAAAGCTTTAATCACTTGAATACCGATAGCAGTTTCTTGCATGACTTTAATAATTTCACCAAGCGAGTGAAGTTCTTTCTCCATAAGGTTGCGCACACGCTTTAAAGCCGTTCGAACCCCTAAAAATGCTAATGGTCCAACAGTTAAACTAATAGTCATTAATGTGAAATTTTGAATGAACATAACAAATAGGAGCCCAATAACAGAAAGTAAGTCACGCACAAAAGTTGTGATAATTGTGTCAATGACAATACGGGCTTCTGTCGCGTTATGGGTTACACGAATAAGAAGATCAGATGAGGTATTATTATAGTAAAAGGCAACTCCTTGTTGCATAAGTCTGGCGTAAATTTTGCGTTGTTGTTCAGCAACAATACTATTGCCTGCTTTGCTGAGAAAATAAGTTTGAGCAAAGGTTGCAATTCCTTTAAGAGTAAAAATAAAAGCAATAGCACCGGAAGTGAGAACAATTACGTTAAAATTTTTTGCATCAATGATATGATTGACAACATCGCGCATGATCCACGCACTAGTTGCAGTGGTTAAGGCAATGATAATCATTGAAACAATCGCAGCACTGTACCAGTGCACATGTTTTTGAAAATTTTCTCGCAAAAGGCGGATGATAAGATGCTTATCGAAAGAGGATGTTTGTTTTTTTACCATAAAGCCTTATATCTCCTATCATTATTCTAGACAAGATTGGATATCCTCTATGGAAAAGATTTAACTTTTCTAGCAAACAAAAAGCGCTTTGTATAAAGAAATTTTGTGCATCGATTAATTAATTCTCAAAAACTACTCAAACACTTTAGAGAGCATGTTATTTTAAGACTATGCGTTTGCATGCTAAATGAGGTTTATACAATGCGCTTTTTGAATTATGGATTATTTAGGTACGATCACCATCATCATCTGACGATTTTCAAGTTTTGGCTCAGATTCGATTTTAGCAATTTCGCTTATATCTTCTTTTATTCGTTCAAGAAGCTTTATTCCAAGATCTTGGTGTGCCATTTCACGACCACGGAAACGCAAAGTAATTTTTACTTTATTGCCATGCTCAATAAAACGATGAATAGCTTTAAGCTTAACTCCATAATCATGGACATCAACATTCGGTCGCACTTTGATTTCTTTGACCTCGATGATTTTTTGCTTTTTACGCGTTTCAGCTGCTTTTTTCTGATTTTGATATTTTAGCTTACCTAGATCAATAATCTTACATACAGGAGGTTCTGCATTTGGTACGATCTCAACGAGATCAAGCCCGACATTTGCAGCCATAGCGAGTGCTTCTTGTGTCGAAACTATTCCTTGATTTTGCCCCTCATCGTTAATAAGTTGAATGCAAGGAACCCGAATTTCTTGATTTGAACGTGGCCCATCTTTTTGATTAGGCGTCATTTTAAATGGCCGGCGAATGATTTATGCTCCTTAATTTTGATTAATTAACGAAGATTTTAATATACAATTATGTCTGGAAAAACAACTAGAATTGATGCTTTTTTCAGGCTTTTGATAAATGCTTTTGATTTATTTTTTTAAGGATAGTAGTTTTTAATTAACAAGGTATCTTATTCAAGGAAAGATAATAATGGATCAAAATATTCTTTGCCAATTTTTTTCGTTTGATAATACAGCTCTTGCTGTACGTCATCGCAAAGGTAATCGTTCTCCAGGGGTAGTTTGGTTATCTGGTTATCGATCTGATATGCTGGGGAGCAAAGCGATGACTGTTGATGCTTTTGCTCAAAAAAATGATTTATCTTGTTTACGTTTTGATTATTCTGGCCATGGAGAATCTGAAGGGGATTTTTTTCAAGGAACCATTTCACGTTGGGTGAAAGAAAGTTTAGCTGTGTTTGAAGCTTATTGTGAGGGACCACAAATTTTGATTGGTTCCTCTATGGGAGGATGGATCGCCATAAAACTCGCTATGATGTTGGCAGAGAAAAAAAAGGCACTAGCTGGTATGGTGTTGATTGCCCCTGCTCCTGATTTTACGCAAAATTTGATTGAACCGGCTTTGGGTACAGAAGAATGGAAGGCTTTGGAAGAAAAAGGTTATTTTGAATGGCCTTCAGCTTATGGTTTGGAACCAACACCATTTACAAAAGCATTGATTGAGGATGGGCGAAACAACAGGGTTATGAAAGGGTGTATTGATATTGGATGTCCAATTCATATTTTACAAGGGATGCATGATGAAGAGGTTCCTTATCAACATACATTAGGTTTACTTGATTATTTACCTTTAAATAATGTAACATTGACACTTGTTCGTGATGCAGATCACCGGTTTTCACGTCCGCAAGATTTGAATTGCTTTGAAAAAATATTGATGTCATTGATTGATCAGATTCACGCAGAATAAAAGCGAGCTTCATTTATTATCAAAAACATTGATTTTATTATTAAAGACGTGATGTATGGCAGTTTATGAACGGAATTTTATTTTCTGTGATCGCATTGTCCCTTTATGGGTGCGAGAACACCGAAGAGCATGCCGTTTTACGTTGCGTATTGATGCAAGTGGGCAGAAGATTAGCCTGACAATACCGCCGGCGGTAAGTTCTTGTGCCGTGCAGCATTTTATTGAAAAGCATCAGTCTTGGATTGAAGAACGCCTTGCTCGTTTATCCATTTCTTGCGAAAATTTGCATATTAAAGAAGGTGCAACGATTCCCTTATTGGGTGTTTCACACATCGTAACACGTAAAGAAGGACGTGGGGTCGTTGAAGTTGTTTCAGGTAATGAAGAACAAAAACCGCAAATCATCATCTATAGTCAATTAGAATATTTACCAAGGCGTGTTGCGGATTTTTTGAAAAAACAGGCTGAGATCACAATAACGCCGTTGGTAGCTCATTATGCATATAAGGTAGGGCGCAAGGTCAAATCAATCCATTATAAAGATACAAAAAGCCGTTGGGGATCTTGTTCAACAGATGGGCGTTTCTCTTTTTCATGGCGCCTTATTATGGCACCAAAAGAAGTTGTTGAATATGTTGTAGCACATGAGGTCGCTCACCTTATCGAAATGAATCATGGAGAGAAATTTTGGACCCTTTGTGAAAGACTTTGCTCTGGTTATAAAATGTATCACGCTTGGTTGAAGAAAAATGGTTATACATTGCATAAGATCAATTTTCACTGATAATGGATAATATGCAGGGGCATTTTTTGAGGTTTTACAATGTTTTTACTTTATCTTTTTTATAATTCATCTTAACATTTTACAATTCTTAGTTCAGATTGGAAGAATTTTATGCCTGTCTTTACAGATCCTGTCCAGTTGTTACAGGCGCTTATTCGTTGCCCCTCTATTACACCTAATGAAGCTGGCGCTTTATCGATTTTGGAACAGTTTTTAAGAAAAATGGGATTGAGTGTTGAGCGTCCCATTTTTTCAGATAAAAATACAGCAGATGTTGAAAATTTATATGCGAAGATGGGGAATAAGGGGCCGCATCTTATGTTTGCTGGCCATAGTGATGTCGTGCCACCTGGTGAATTAGATAATTGGATGTATCCTCCTTTTGAGGGGATAATTCATCAGGGTAAAATATATGGGCGAGGTGCTGTTGATATGAAGGGCGCAATAGCTTGTTTTATTGCAGCACTGGCCCGAGTCCTTAAAAAACAACCTATAAAAGGGGCTGTGAGTCTTTTGATTACAGGCGATGAAGAAGGTCCTGCTATTAATGGTACAGTAAAACTTCTAAAATGGGCAGCACAAAAAGGCGAAAAATGGAATGCAGCCATTGTCGGTGAACCAACGAGTGTAAAACATGTTGGTGATATGATTAAGATTGGTCGTCGGGGATCAATTTCTGGCATCATTACAGTTAAAGGTCAGCAGGGACATGTTGCGTTTCCTGAGCGCGCGGCTAACCCATTGCCTTTAGCACATAAACTGATTCAAGCGTTGACAGAGACTGCTTTGGACCAAGGAACAAAGAATTTTCAAGCAAGCAATCTGGAATTGACAACTATTGATACAGGAAATTCTGCTACCAATATTATTCCAGCGCAAACAGTAATTCGTTTTAATATTCGCTACAATGATCTTTGGACAAAGGAGGCGCTGATTGCCGAAATTGAAAAGCGTCTTGCTTTGGTGTATTCGGAAAATAATAGCAATCAATACCCCTATTATCAGCTTGAATGGATACAAAATTTAGGCAGTGTTTTCTTGATCAAAAATGATCACTTAATTGAAATATTGTCGAATGCTATTGAAACAGTGACAGGAAAAAGGCCAGAATGTTCAACTTCTGGTGGTACTTCCGATGCGCGGTTTATTAAAGATTACTGTCCAGTTGTTGAATTTGGTTTGCCAGGGCACACAATGCATATGGTAGATGAATGTGTCACTCTTGATGCTATGGAAAGTCTCACGGTTATTTATGAACGTTTTATCATTGATTTTTTTGCGTAAAAAAAGTGATTACTCTACGGGTACAATGAATGGTAGGCTGCAATTTTGGAAATTTTAATGAGCGAGTTGGCTGATGATATGGTCAAGCAGGATGCGCCCTGTCTTCGTCACTTTTAAGCGCTGGTTATCAATCATTTCTATTAATCCTTGTTGTTGTAAATTAGTGAGTTTTTCTGATGATATGCTTTTGGTGCTTAAAGTTTCATAACGTGTAAGATCAAAGCCTTCTGAAAGACGCAAACCCATAAGCAGCATTTCATCAGCTTGCTGCTCTCCTGTTAATTCTTCTGTTTCAATGCAACCATGACCCTGTGTGTCTACCAATTTGAGCCAACGTTCGGGATGTTTTTCATTAATTGTCACATGACGTGTCTGTTGAGATGAAGGCCTTTCTGAAAGGGTAAGGGAATGTTTCGTAAAGCGTCCATGTGCACCTGGGCCAAAACCTGCATATTCGTGATAACGCCAATAAAGAAGATTATGACGCGATTCTGCACCAGAAATTGCATGATTTGAAATTTCATAGGCTGGAAGGCCGTGCAGTGTCGTTATTTCTTGAGTAAAATTATAAAGGTCTGCTGCTAATTCTGGCTCGGGGAGGATAAGTTTTCCTTCAGCATGAAGCCGCTTAAAGGTGGTTCCTTTTTCAATGGTGAGTTGATAAAGGGAAAGATGGTCTGCTGCCAGATCAATGGCTTTTAGAAGTTCATCTTTCCATTGTTTGAGCGTTTGCTCAGGGCGAGCATAAATAAGATCAAAGGAGAGACGTGGAAAGATTTTGCGTGCTAAATTAATAGCATGAAGGGCCTGTTTAACATCGTGGAGACGGCCAAGTTGTTGCAGTGCTTTATCATTGAGTGCTTGTACACCTAAAGATAAACGGTTAACTCCTGCTGTACGGTAGCCATGAAAGCGCTCTGCTTCCACACTGGAAGGATTGGCTTCAAGGGTAATTTCGATTTTATCATCAATTGTCCAGTTTTTGGCAACAGATTGTAATAAGGCATCGACTGTGTAAGGAGTCATCAGGGAAGGAGTGCCTCCTCCGATAAAAATACTGGTAATATGACGTGGGCCTATCTCATGATATTGTGTTGTCATTTCGCGTTCAAAAGCTTTGACAAAACGTGGTTGATTTACACCCTTGACGCGAACGTGTGAATTGAAATCACAATAAGGACATTTAGCAGTACAAAAGGGCCAATGGATGTAAATACCAAAAGGTTCAATCATGAAACTACCAAAAGACTCTCTGCAAAAAGCTTGAAAGCACGTGCGCGATGTGAAAGAGGTATCTCATTATTGAGTTGCCAACCATGTTTTTGCTCTGTTGACATTTCTCCAAAGCTATTGTCATACCCATCTGGTAAAAAAATGGGATCAAAGCCAAAACCGTTATTTCCGCGTGGTGGCCAAATGAATGTGCCATCAATGCTACCACGAAAATAATCCGCATAGCCGTCAGGCCATGCAACACAGATGACAGATACAAATCGGCCTTTTCTTTGATTTTTTTCAACGGCTCCGATTTTTTGCAGTTCATTTTCTACTTTTTGCATAGCTTTTGAAAAATCACGCGTACCATCGGGTTGCATAGCCCAATTAGCTGTATAAACTCCTGGGGCCTTGTCTAGCGCATCAATTTCCATGCCTGAATCATCAGAGAGAGCAGGAAGTCCTGTGGCTTTTGCAGCTGCAAAGGCTTTGATATAAGCATTTTCTTCGAATGTTGTTCCTGTTTCTTTTGGTTCAGGGAGGTTAAGCTCTGCTGCTGATTGTATTGTTAAATTGCAAGGGGCAACTAATGTGGTGATTTCGTGTAATTTACCGGTATTATGTGTAGCAATGACGAGTTTTTTACCAATTATACTTCTCATGCCCATTTCTCCTAAAATGAGGAATTCATTGTTTATTTGAGTAAAGAGGTTTGTTTTGACAGGGTAAAACGCTTGGCAATACCAGTTTGATAAAATGAAAAATGTAGCGTTACTGAAAGCTCATCTTTAGTAGTTTCCTTAACATTTACAAGAGTTTTATATACTGTCATATCAGCGTTAGTCGGTTTGATGTTTATAAATTATTATAATTAAAATCAATAACGGGTATTTTTTGTAGAAATCGTAAGAATTTTGTATCAAAAGGATTTTTAAAGATTTTGTTGTGGAGCATATATTTTCTGTGTTTGCGACGGAGTGCAAACAGTTATAAAATGTGAACATTATAAAATTTTATAAATGTTATTCCTTTGCAAATTTTTTGATATATCATTCAAAAGCAAGTGTTTGAGTTTGATTAAAGAGTAGTGATTGAAAAAATACATAAATTACTTTTTTCTTGGCAATGGTACTTTTACAATACTAATGTATAATATGTTTCTCAGACTGATTTAGGTAACTAGATTTTAGAAAAAATTATGTAAGAGGAAGATATTTTTCAACGGTGACGCAAGAGTGGTAAAATAAACATCTATTGCTGATAAATTAAAAGGATTTGATGAGCGTTCTCTTGATATTTTTCATAGTGTTTGAAGTTTATCTTAATGATGGTGAACCTGTAGGATTGCGTAATTTTTCACAACTTTTACAAAAACCTTATCGTCTGCGACGATTCGTAATGCGGTAAGTGGTTTTGAGCATCTGAGTTTAATCTATCACCTCATGTATTTGTAGGATAAATGCCAACACAATCAGGATTACGATTTTTGTTGATGCATTTACGGAAGTGAATGATTTACCCATTGAAGAGCGCGAAAATATTGATACATACATCAAAGAAGTTGGTTATGCACAATTAACGAAAGCAAAAAATTTTCTCAATGTCCACATTCAGGGTCATACACTCCAGTGAAGCTAAAATAAAAATTGGCGTGCTCATGCTTAAAAAACACGGGCAGCTCTTGATGAATTGTTTCATCATTTTGTTGAGACCGGGTTAATTCTTTAGGGAGGACAAGAGGCAGATCATAAAATGCATTGTATCGTTTGTAGGCAGAGCAATTTGCTTGAGTACATAAAGGCAAGAAGAGGATTTAGAGCGGTTGAGATATTTATTTGATGATTTTGAAATACGTGAAAGTATGGCATAGCTCCTTAATTTGGCAGATGACGGTTTAGGAGCGCGTATTTTTATTAATTTAGAAAATAAGTTATTTTCACTTTCTGATTCTTCGTTTAGTGGTAATGTCTTATTGTGATGCACGAGCAAGGGTGGGTGCTCTAAGCGTTAGTGGGGTCAAAACGGCTTAATTGTGAAGCATTGTGCCTATAGTTAATTATATAGCTCAGTTTATGTCTTTACTGCGTTAGTGTATGTGTTAGACATTTTGTTGATAGATATTCATTCGTGTTGAGATGCACAAATACTTCTTGATTTTTGATGACAAAATTTCGATATCAAGAGCAATAAACCTTATAAAGGAATGCAACTTTTATGTTTGATGAAAAAAACAAATTTACTGACGCTTCATTTGAAAATTGCGATTTAAAAAATCCAGCTGATCATGATACCCTTAAACAGGCTGCTGATGAGCTTTTAAAAATGCACAAAGGAAAAGAAGAGGTGTGCACAGACATTGAAGAAGAAGGAAATGAGTCTACGGATCTTTTAGCCACTTTACAGGATGAAAATAAAGAGCTGAAGGATCAACTTTTGCGTCTTGCTGCAGATATGGAAAATCTTCGACGTCGTACGATACGTGATGTAGCTGATGCAAAAATTTATTCAATTGCCAATTTTGCTCGTGATATGTTGTCTGTCTCTGATAATCTTAATCGTGCTTTAGAAGCTATTCCAACGGATGCACGTGAAAGTGATATAAATTTAAAAATGTTAGCTGAAGGTGTGGAAATGACTGAACGTGCGATGATGGCCGCTTTAGAACATCATGGAGTTAAGAAAATTTGTCCAGAAGGGCAAAGATTTGATCCTAATTTTCATCAGGCAATGTTTGAAATTTCCAATTCTGATGTTCCAGATAATACTGTACAGCAGGTTGTTCAAGCCGGTTATATCATTGGTGAGCGTGTTTTGCGCCCAGCAATGGTTGGTGTGGCTAAGGGGGGGCCTAAAGAAAATTCTACTGAGGCCAATTCAGCATAAAAATATCAATAAATAAAGCATTTTTAGTGTGAAGCTGCATTGGTGTTGACTTTTATGCTATTAAGGGTGTTTATTTTGATAGTTGATAAATTTTAGAGGGGTCGCGTAGAAGCTTGCCCTGCTGATAGACTTTTCTCTTCCCGTTGAAAGGAATGTGGTGTAGTTTTTCACCTTGTTGTTCTGTTTTTTGCTTCGCTTAGAGAATTTACCTTTGCAAGGGGAAGCATAATGATAAATCGTGCACCAATTTTGCTATTTTCAAGGGTGGGATCAATAATATTTTCAGCGGTGAGTGTTCCATTATGAGCTTCAATAATTTGCCGACTAATAAAAAGACCCAGTCCTGAATTTTGTCCAAATGTGTCTTCATTTGGTCGGTCAGTATAAAAACGTTCAAAAATATGATCAATATTCTCTGAACTAATACCAGGACCATTATCTTCAACTGTTAAAATAAGAGTGGAAACTTTAGCTGTCATAGTAATCCAGATTTTTCCGTTATCATGAGGAACGAAGGAACGTGCATTCGCAAGGAGATTAGAAATAACCTGACTTAACCGTAATTCATGTCCTAAAACAAAATAATGCTTATTATGAGGACGGGGGACGATATTAAGATTGATATCGATTGTTTGTTGACTAGAATATACTTCACGAACAGCGTAAATGAGATTTTCTAAAAGTAGATTCATATCAACGGTTTGTGCAGTTTCACGAGCAAGTTCTGCATCTAACCGCGAAGCATCAGAAATATCAGTAATTAAACGATCAAGACGGCGGATATCATGTTGAATAATTTTAAGCAATGTTTCCTGTGTTGCTTTATTTTTGGTCAGTGGTAGCGTCTCGATAGCGCTTTGTAGCGAAGTGAGAGGATTTTTTAGCTCATGGCTCACATCTGCAGCAAAACGTTCAATGGCTTCAATGCGCATGTAAAGAGCATTTGTCATATCACGTATAGAGGTTGAAAGATGACCAATTTCATCTTCACGTTCGGAAAAATCAGGAATTTCTACTCGTTTGTTGTTACCATAACGTACACGATTGGCAGAAGCAGATAGTTTGCTCAATGGATGAGCAATTGTATGCGCTAAAAATAGAGAAAGTACTAAAAGAACACTCCCAACGATCGCAAAAACTTTAAAAATTATGAGTCTTTCACCTTTTACGATATCATCAATATCTGAACCAAGGGTTGAAAGAAGAAGAGCACCCACGACTGCACGATAACGCTGAACAGGAACAGCAACTGAAACGATTAATTGGCCTTGTCTGTTACGTCGTTTAGCGGTTGCGGAAGAGCCATTTAATGCTTGGTAAACTTCCGGGTGGATATCGATGTAACTTTTGGCTTGCTCTCTATCAAGGGCAAGACCATTGCCATAAAGTGTATTTGAAAACCATGAACATAGAGATTTCCATAAGGTTTTTTTGGTTTCAATAGGTGGTAAATCATAGCTGAAAACTTTGCCACTAGAATAAAGAACGCGTGAATCAAGAAGCAAAGTAGCATCACGGTCATAGATACGCGCTCTTGTTGTTTCGGGTGCGATGAGTCGGCGTAACAATGGTACAATTTGTTCAGGATTAATAGGGAAATCCCAAGTATCTGTTGATTGAGGTGTTGGAGCAACACTTTCTCCAATTTGTAACTCTAGAAGCTTTTGAGGATCAATTAAAATAGAATTTGTATCTATTGTTGCAGAAGCAGCGATAGCTCCAGCAATAATTTCCCCTTGAGTACGCAAACTTTCAATTTTCGCTTCAATTAAACCATCACGAAATTGATTAAGATATAAAATACTTGTAACCAGGATACCAAGAGCAGCAAGGTTTAAAATGACAATACGGCGTGTAAGGCTGGAAAGAAATAATTTTTTAAAAAGGTGCTGTATTCGCTGATGTAAATCAACTAGTATAAAAAAGCGTGTTGGAGGAAGAACACTTAGCGTTTCATTTGTAAGAGTACTTGGCTGAATATTCTTTTTCATTAGTTTCATTGTTATGCAAGCTTTTTCAGTGAAATGGTTTTACACTTCATGAAAACGATAACCTACACCATAAAGTGTTTCAATCATTGCAAAATCATCATCCACTTGTTTAAATTTTTTACGTAAACGCTTAATGTGACTATCGATAGTGCGATCATCTACATAGACTTGATCGTTATAGGCCGCATCCATTAAAGCATCACGACTTTTAACTACTCCTGGACGTTGTGCTAAAGTTTGAAGAATCAAAAATTCTGTGACCGTTAAGATGACAGGTCTATCTTTCCATGTGCAGGTGTGGCGTTCTTGATCCATTACCAGGTCTCCTCGTTTAAAGGAAGAGGTAGGGGATACACCTGTTGGTACCGGTTGGTTACGAATGTTGAAACGGCGCAAAATAGCTTTGACTCTCTCGATGAGAAGACGTTGAGAGAAGGGTTTGGTAATAAAATCATCCGCTCCCATTTTGAGGCCAAAAAGTTCGTCGATTTCATCATCTTTAGAGGTAAGAAAGATAACTGGAATATCAGATTTTTGGCGTAGTCGACGCAGAAGTTCCATACCGTCCATACGTGGCATTTTAATATCAAAAATAGCCAAATGTGGAGGATGCAGTGTTAAAGATTTAAGTGCAGATACTCCATTTGTGTAGCTTTCAACGTGATACCCTTCTGTTTCAAGTGCAAAAGATAAGGATGTCAAAATATTGCGGTCATCATCAACAAGTACAATCGTTTGGGTGACTGTTGGAGTATTCTTCATGGTTTTTTGAACCTCTCTGTTTCTTTAATAAGACGTTGACCACATTAAATTATATGGAGATTTACATTTTTTTTGCAAAACAAATATGGTGCAAATTGTGGCAGAGTCAAAAGTCTTTTATTTTCACAGTGAAAAGCTATTTTATTTTGCAAATTTGTAATGTTTTTTGCTAATTTAAGATTCCTGTACAAATTAGAAAATTCTATTGTGATGTTTTCTTGTCGAAATTTACCGTAGTTTTCATCTAAGAAGTAGATGGAATTATTTTCAATAAGTTCAAGTTGATAAAATCTACCTATATATTAAAAATAGTGAGAGAAAGTATTGTGATGATAAGACCAAAAGGTCACCATCCCATGAAAGAAGATGAATGGGTTTTTATTTTGTTAAAATGGTTGATTTTGGCCAATCATTAAACTGAAAGAGACAATTTTGAATATGAGAGCTTTACATTAAATTTTCTTGACGAAACTTGATCTTAGAAAAATTTTGTGCATGTCTGAAATGTGCCCAAGCTTAACAAATCAGTGAACAAGCTTTTTTATAATAGTAAACTGCTCATTTTAATCTATGCTTAAGCCAAGGGAGAATATAGAATTTTCCTATATTTTTCAGTGTGTCATAGGGGGTGGATAATTATATGAAGCATCTACATTAAAGTAAATATCAATGACACCAGCTTTTTCAAATGTCAGCTTTGCGTTAATTTTGTCACCTTTTTGGAATGGTTGTGAAAGTCCTATGAACATTATATGATCACCACCAGGTTTCAGTTTAATTTCGCCAGATCCTGGAATTTCAATACCATTGGTAAGGTGTTTCATTTGCATAATATCATTATTAATTGCTATAGAGTGAATTTCTGTTGTTTTTACTCCATTTGTTTCAACAGAGATGAGTCGATCGGGGGTATTTCCGTGGTTAATAATGTGAAAATAACCACTGCTGATTTTTGTCCCCTTTAACGTTGCACGTATCCAAGGATGCACGATTTCTATATCACCAGTTTTATACTGGTGAGCGTTTGCGGTTATGGGTAAAGTTACAAAAACAGAGATAAGAACAATACACCCAATATTGGTGATAAACTTTTTGAGTGCATATTGTGCGTGAGCAATCGGTGTAGACATAAAATTTTCCATTCTGCAAACAATAAATGTTGTAGTTGACTGAATCCTTATGCATTGAACTTACTTTCATCAATGCTTTCTTGTATTTTGAACTAAGCCTTTGATTATATAAGCATGAAAGATGGTATTGTTCAAATTATATTGGCTTAAAAAATTAAAATAGTTAAGAAAATTCATTAAGAATAGGCAGTTCATTTTTTCTTAAAAATGTGTGTTTAATACTACAATAAATGCAGAATTTTCTGTATTTATTAATTAATGAATATAAAGATTGTTGATTAGTATAAATTATAAATATATATAATATTTTTATAATTTTATTGTTTTAAAAATATACTTTAATAAAGGTATTATTTAAATATTTTTTGTAATTTTGAAATATAAAATACAAATAAAAAACTAAATAATAGTTTTATTTTTTCAATACTTATGATGTATTTACATTTTCGTGAAAATTTAAGGTAAGATATGATATAATATCTGTATCTATGGTGTTTAAAGCAGTAGAAATACTTATTTTAAAAGAAAATTTTCATTTTAGGAATGTTTCTTTTGTTATTCTCTTGTAGGGATGAAAGGCTGTTCTTATATACCAAAAAAGACTCGTTGTGATTCTCAAATTGTTGTATGTGATTTGGAGTCAAATATGAGCGTTGAATAATAAGGAGCTGTCTTGGAAAGATGCTTGATAAAGATTTAGACAGCTTGCTGAATGGAGATTAAAATATGGCAAAAGTAATTGGTATTGATTTGGGGACGACCAACTCTTGTGTTGCTGTCATGGATGGCAAAAATGCAAAGGTTATTGAAAATTCAGAAGGAGCACGGACAACACCTTCTGTTGTTGCTTTTACTGATAGCGGTGAACGACTTGTGGGGCAACCTGCTAAACGACAGGCAGTTACTAATCCTGAGGGAACAGTTTTTGCAGTTAAGCGTTTGATTGGACGCCGCTTTGATGATCCCATGGTTGAGAAAGATAAAGCGCTTGTACCTTACAAAATTGTTAAAGGTGACAATGGTGACGCATGGGTTGAAGAAAACGGTAAAAAATATTCTCCATCGCAAATTTCAGCAATGATTTTGCAAAAGATGAAAGAAACAGCAGAATCTTATCTTGGTGAAAAGGTTGAGCAAGCTGTTATTACTGTTCCTGCTTATTTCAATGATGCACAGCGTCAGGCGACCAAAGATGCCGGTAAAATTGCTGGGCTTGAAGTGTTACGAATCATCAATGAGCCTACAGCTGCTGCTTTGGCTTATGGTTTGGATAAGAAGGATGGCAAAACTATTGCTGTGTACGATCTTGGTGGTGGTACGTTTGATATTTCTGTGCTTGAAATTGGAGATGGTGTTTTTGAGGTTAAGTCAACCAATGGGGATACGTTCTTAGGTGGTGAAGATTTTGACATGTGCTTGGTGAGCTATTTTGCCGATGAGTTTAAGAAAGAACAAGGAATTGATCTCAAAAATGATAAATTGGCTTTACAGCGTTTGAAAGAAGCAGCAGAAAAAGCAAAGATTGAGCTTTCTTCTTCACAGCAAACTGAAGTTAATTTGCCGTTTATAACTGCTGATCAGTCTGGTCCTAAGCACTTAACGATGAAATTAACCCGAGCAAAATTTGAATCTCTCGTTGACGATTTGGTTCAGCGCACGATCAAACCTTGTAAAGCTGCATTGAAAGATGCAGGATTACGCGCTGGTGAGATTGACGAGGTTGTTTTGGTGGGTGGTATGACTCGCATGCCTAAGATTCAAGAAGTAGTGCAAAACTTCTTCGGTAAAGATCCCCACAAGGGCGTCAATCCTGATGAAGTTGTAGCTATGGGTGCAGCAATTCAGGGTGGAGTTTTGCAGGGTGACGTAAAAGATGTTTTGCTTCTGGATGTTACGCCTCTCTCTTTAGGTATTGAAACGTTAGGAGGGGTATTTACACGTTTAATTGAACGTAATACCACTATTCCGACTAAGAAATCTCAAACTTTTTCGACAGCTGATGACAATCAGAATGCAGTAACTATTCGTGTTTTCCAAGGTGAACGCGAAATGGCCAATGATAACAAATTATTGGCTCAATTTGACCTTGTTGGTATTCCACCAGCACCGCGTGGCGTTCCTCAAATTGAGGTTACTTTTGATATTGACGCAAATGGTATTGTGAATGTTTCGGCTAAGGATAAAGGCACTGGTAAGGAGCATCAGATTCGTATTCAGGCATCAGGCGGTTTAAGTGATGCTGATATTGAAAATATGGTTAAAGATGCAGAATCACACGCTGCTGAGGATAAAAAGCGTCGTGAAAGTGTTGAAGCCAAAAATCAGGCAGAAGCCCTCATTCATTCAACTGAAAAGTCATTAACTGAATATGGCGATAAGGTATTGGCTGAAGATAAAGGTCAGATTGAAGCAGCAATAGCAGATTTGAAAGCTGTTCTTGATGGGGACAATTCTGAAGAAGTGAAAGCAAAAATGCAGAAATTAGCAGAAGTCAGTATGAAGCTCGGACAAGCTATGTATGAGGCTTCTAATGCATCTGCAGAGGCTGATTCTACAGTAGGTTCAACAAATGATGATGTAGTTGATGCTGATTTCGAAGAAATTGATGATAAAAAGAAATAGTTGAAACCAATGGATTGATAGGTTAATAAGCCCAGCCTCATGTTTCACAGGCTGGGCTTATTGTTGGGGAGCAGTTGTCATTCTGTTGCTGATGAAATATACATTGAAACAAATATTATTCATGAAATGAATAACGGAAAATTTATCAGGAATATATGATGAAAGTCGATTATTATGCAGTTCTTGGCGTAACACGTGAATGTGATGATAAAAAGCTGAAATCTGCTTTTCGCAAACTTGCAATGCAATATCATCCTGATCGTAATCCAGGGGATAAAGAAGCAGAACAGAAATTCAAGGAAATTGGTGAAGCTTATGAAATTCTGAAAGATCCTCAGAAGCGGGCTGCATATGATAGGTTTGGTCATGCGGCTTTTGACAACAATAGTCGTGGAGGAGCTAGCCCATTTGGCAGTGGATTTTCTGCAAGTGGTGGGTTTGCTGATATTTTTGAAGATTTCTTTGGCGAAGTTATGGGGGGTGGGCACCGGAAACGGAGTAATGGCCGTGAACGTGGTGCGGATCTAAGTTATAATATGGAAGTGACATTGGAAGAAGCCTTTGCAGGAAAAACTGTGCAAATTAATATTCCAAGTTTGATTATGTGTGATGCTTGTGAAGGATCAGGTGCAAAAAAAGGTTATGAGCCACAAACTTGTGGAATTTGCCATGGAACTGGACGTGTACGCGCTGCGCAGGGATTTTTTTCTATTGAACGGACATGTTCAAAATGCCATGGTCGTGGCGAAATTATTACAGATCCGTGTTTGAAATGTCATGGGACAAGGCGCGTGGAAAAAACACGTTCGTTGCGTGTGAGTGTTCCAGTGGGTATTGAAGATGGGACTCGTATTCGTCTTTCTGGTGAAGGTGATCCAGGTAGTCGTGGTGGCCCTGCGGGTGATTTGTATATTTTTCTTTCCATTAAGCCGCATGAATTTTTTCAACGAGATGGAGCAGATCTTCATTGCCGCGTTCCTATTTCAATGACTACAGCTGCTTTAGGAGGAGAGTTTGAGGTTGCTGATCTTGAAGGTATTCAATCACGGGTTAAAGTCCCAGAAGGAACACAAAATGGACGTCAATTCCGCCTTAAAGGTAAAGGAATGCCTATATTGCGCCAACAGGCAAGAGGTGATCTTTACATTCATATTACCATTGAGACACCACAGAAATTGACGCAAGAGCAACGCGAATTGTTACAACAATTTGATAAGCTTTCAAATCATGAAAATTCACCACAATCACATGGTTTTTTTTCGCGTATGAAAGAATTTTTTGAAAATATTTCTAGTCAGCATTAATGAATCTATGTGAATTTAGGAAAGTGATAAAAAATACACAATAGTGATTGAAAAAAGATTTGTCAGAATATTCTATCAAATAGACAAGCAAATTTTTCTTCAAAAAAGTCATTAAATTTTTAAGTGGGGAACAGAAAATATAAAAACGCTTGACTATATTATTTAATAGGAGATGTCATAGAGTATGTTGGGGGATTTGCAAATAGCATGAGTTAATTGAATAAGCGCAACAATGAATGCTCGGTATCATATATTTCGTATTATATGGTGCATATTCGTTTGCTAATTGTGCACTGTTTCTCCAAAATTCTTTCGTATTTTTTGCTTATAAAAGATTATCGGATAGTGATATTCTATATTTCCTGAAAGTTCTTCAGTATCAATTAGTATGAAGAAAGAAATTTCTTGTGTCTGATCTCAAGAGTGTTTAGGGAACGGCTTTAAGGAAAAATTGATGATTGTCGTAGGTTGAGTAAAGAGAAGTTTATTTTAAAATCTGTTTTTATTTTCCTAAATTCCTTTAAGAGAAGGAAAAAATAATAAAGAGGTTCTTTTGATGGATAATGTTGCAAATAATGATGTAGATGTTTTGGAAAAACAAGCGGCATTTTTGTCATCTGCTTTACCTTATATGCAAAAATATGAAAATGAAACGGTCGTTATAAAATATGGCGGACATGCTATGGGCAATCTCGCTTTAGGGCAGGCGTTTGCACGTGATATTGCTTTATTGAAGCAATCTGGCGTTAATCCTATTGTCGTTCATGGTGGTGGTCCACGAATTGCTGAAACTTTAAAGAAAATGGGGATCGAATCACGGTTTGAAAGTGGTTTACGCGTGACGGATGAAAAGATCGTTGAAGTCGTTGAAATGGTTTTGGCAGGATCAATTAATAAAGAAATTGTAGCGCTTATTAATGCTGAAGGTGAATGGGCGATTGGACTTTGCGGCAAGGATGGTAATATGGTTTTTGCTGAAAAGGTGCATAAAACGGTAATCGATCCTAATTCGAATAGTGAACGTGTTCTAGACTTGGGATTTGTTGGTGAGCCTGTTGAAATTGATCGAACATTGCTAGATTTTTTAGCGTGTTCTGAAATGATTCCGGTTATTGCTCCTATCGCTCCGGGCCGTGATGGCAAAACTTATAATATTAATGCTGATATTTTTGCAGGAGCAATTGCTGGAGCTTTGGAAGCTAAACGCCTTTTGTTTTTAACAGATGTGCCTGGTGTTCTGGATAAAGAGGGGAAGGTTTTAAAAGAATTAACAATTGCTGAAGCTAAAAATCTCATCAAAGATGGAACAATTTCAGGTGGTATGATTCCAAAAGTTGAAACCTGTATTAAAGCTATTCAAAATGGTGTAGAAGGTGTGGTTGTTTTGAATGGCAAAACCTCCCATCCTGTTTTGTTGGAGTTATTTACCGAGCATGGAGCTGGAACGCTTATCGTTTTGTAATATGTAAGGGTAAGTTTAAGGGTGGAGCTTTTCATGGTCAGAATAAAACAGTTTGAATACCCTTTATTAAGTAAGCAAGAATTAGCTTTGTGTGCCGCAACAATGCTTTGGGGTGTTACATTTTTAATCATTCATATTGCGGTACGTTATAGCGGTCCTCTTTTTTTTGTAGGATTTCGTTTTATGGTTGCGGCACTTATCTCTGGGATGATTTTTTGGCGATCGATGAAAGGCATAACCATTTATGAAATTTTTGCTGGTATGTGTATTGGTCTGGGAATGTTTCTTGGTTATGTTTTACAAACAGCAGGGCTTCAGACGATTATCAGTAGTCAGTCAGCTTTTATTACGGCGCTTTATGTGCCGGTGGTACCAGTATTGCAATGGATTTTTTTTAAAAAAAACCCACATGTAGCGAGGTGGGTGGGTATTCTTTTCGCTTTTGTCGGGCTTATGCTTGTTTCTGGGCAAGGAATACAAGGTATTAATTTTTCAATAGGCGAAATTCTTACTCTGTTAGGAGCTATAGCAATTGCTGTAGAAATTATTCTGATAGGTTTTTTCGCAGGAAGAGTAGATAGTCGGCGTATAACGGTTGTACAGTTATTTTTTGGAGGTCTTTTTTCATTTTTCTGTATGCCTTTGATGGATGAAACTATTCCTGAATTTTCATGGGTGTGGTTCAGTATAGGTATAGCGTTAGCTCTTATGAGTGCAGTGATTCAATTAACAATGAATTGGGCACAGAAATCTATTTCGCCTACTCGTGCAACACTTATTTATGCAGGCGAACCTGTGTGGGCTGGTATTGTTGGGCGTTTAGCGGGTGAGCGTTTATCTGCTTCTGCTTTATTAGGTGGTTTGCTTATTCTGATTGGGATCATAGTATCAGAGTTACAACCTTCACAATGGTGTAAAAAAGATAAAATGGTCAAAAAGATCGATTAGGTTTCTTGTTTTTAGGTTATTCTTTTGTACGATGATGTTTCCTGAAAAAAGTCAGTGTATGACATTTTAAAAGATCTATAAGCTCTAATAAAGAGTAAAAAGTTAAAATAAGGCAATTTTATTAGTGAATTTTTTTGATATTTTTTGCAAGGCTCTTAAGAGGGATTTAATTGGTCTTTGCGTTTTGTGTTATTCTTTGCTAAATCGCCCTCTATGACAATAGATCGTAATTATATCCGTAATTTCTCCATTGTGGCTCACATTGACCACGGAAAATCAACTTTGGCTGATCGTTTAATTCAAATGACAGGAGGCCTTGAGACACGAGAGATGAAAGATCAAGTCCTTGATTCTATGGATATTGAGCGTGAACGTGGCATTACGATTAAAGCGCAAACAGTACGCTTGCACTATGAAGCAAAAAATGGTGAAATATACATCTTAAATCTTATTGATACACCTGGCCATGTTGATTTTGCTTATGAAGTATCACGTTCATTGGCAGCTTGTGAGGGGTCATTGCTGGTGGTGGATGCTAGCCAAGGGGTGGAAGCACAAACGTTAGCAAATGTTTACCAAGCTATTGATAAGAATCATGAGTTAGTTGTTGTTCTCAATAAGGTGGATCTTCCTGCTGCAGAACCTGAGCGTGTGAAAAAGCAAATCGAAGATGTGATCGGCATTGATGCATCTGAAGCAGTAGAAATATCAGCAAAGACAGGTTTAGGGGTTATTGATGTCTTAGAAGCAATTGTAATGCAATTGCCACCTCCTAGCACTGGTGATGTTACCAAACCTTTAAAGGCGATGTTGGTTGATAGCTGGTATGATGCTTATCTTGGTGTTATTGTTTTGGTGCGCGTGATTGATGGTATCTTGAAAAAAGGCCAAATTATCCGCATGATGGGTACAGGCGCAAAATATCCAATTGAACGGATTGGAGTGTTTACTCCAAAAATGATTCAGGTTGATGAATTAGGGCCAGGAGAGATTGGTTTTATTACGGCTTCTATTCGTGAAGTTGCTGATACACGTGTTGGGGATACAATCACTGAAGAGCGATGCGCTTGTGAAGAAATGTTACCAGGTTTTAAACCTGTTCAGCCGGTTGTTTTTTGTGGTCTTTTTCCAGTTGATGCAGCCCATTTTGAGGATTTACGTATCGCCATGGGAAAGTTGCGTTTAAATGACGCTAGCTTTTCTTTTGAGATGGAAACATCAGCGGCTTTGGGTTTTGGTTTTCGTTGTGGCTTTTTGGGGTTACTTCATCTTGAGATTATTCAAGAACGGTTAGAACGCGAATTTAATTTGGATTTAATTGCGACAGCGCCTTCAGTTGTTTATCGCATGAATATGAATAACGGTTCTATTAAGGAATTGCATAATCCAGCTGATATGCCTGATATTGTTAAAATTTCTTCCATTGAAGAACCATGGATTCGTGCAACAATTATGACACCTGATGATTATTTGGGATCAGTTTTAGCACTTTGCCAAGAACGACGTGGGTTACAAGTTAGTTTGAGCTATGTTGGGACGCGCGCTATGGTAACCTATGATTTACCCTTAAATGAGGTGGTGTTCGATTTTTATGACCGTTTAAAGTCGCTTTCGAAAGGATATGCTTCTTTTGATTACCAGATGACAGATTATGCTGAAGGGGATTTGGTCAAAATGTCTATTTTGATTAATGGAGAACCGATTGATGCATTGTCGATGCTAGTACACCGCAGCATAGCAGAAAAACGTGGGCGTTCTATGTGTGAAAAACTAAAAGATCTTATTCCACAACATATTTTTCAAATTCCAATTCAAGCAGCCATTGGTGGTAAAATTATTGCACGTGAAACAATTCGCGCGTTGCGCAAAGATGTGACAGCAAAATGTTATGGTGGTGATGTTACCCGTAAACGCAAACTGTTAGAAAAGCAAAAAGAGGGGAAAAAACGTATGCGCCAGTTCGGAAAGGTGACAATTCCGCAGTCAGCTTTTATTCAAGCACTGAAAATGGATAAATAGTCAAAAAATAGGAAATATTCCCTTTTTACCTTATTGGTTCACTGCTTACTGTACTGCTCATTGCTTAGGTATTTGAGGGTTTTTTAGTCACGCAAGAGATCATTAATCGATGTTTTTTCTCGCGTTTTTTGATCAACTCGTTTAACAATAACAGCGCAGTAAAGGTTGGGACCTGCTTCACCATTTGGTAATGGTTTTCCAGGGAGAGAACCTGGAACGACAACTGAATAAGCTGGCACTTCACCTATAAACACTTCACCTGTTGATCGGTCGATAATTTTTGTAGATTTTCCAATAAAGACTCCCATGCCTAAAACAGAACCTTCACGGATAATACATCCTTCAACAACTTCAGAACGTGCACCGATAAAACAATGATCTTCAATAATTGTTGGACTTGCTTGTAGTGGCTCTAAAACACCTCCAATGCCTACGCCACCAGAAAGGTGAACATGTTTACCAATTTGTGCGCAAGAACCAACAGTTGCCCACGTATCAATCATCGTTCCCTCATCTACATAAGCACCAAGATTAACAAAGGATGGCATCAAGATGACATTGGATGCTATATAAGCAGAACGGCGTACAATGGCTCCAGGAACTGAGCGAAAATTAGCTTTTTTAAAATCAGTTTCCTGCCAACCAGAAAATTTTGAAGGTATTTTATCCCACCAAAATGATTTATTTGCACCACCAGAAATTATATGCATAGGATTAAGCCGAAAGGACATAAGAACTGCTTTTTTCAACCATTCATGAACATGCCATTGGCCGTTTTCTTGGCGTTCTGCGACACGAATTTCACCTTTATCTAAAATGTTTAGGGTATGCTCAACACTGTCACGGATTTCTCCTTTTGTCGCTGTGTTAAGAGAATCGTGATTATTAAATGCTTTTTCAATAATCATTTTAAGTTGTATCAAATCGGTCATACCAAAGTTCCGTTAAATAAGTTGAAAGTATCGTATCTGTGTTATTATGATCTATAGTGTATGTGGTCAATAGAAGGATTCAAAAATGCTGCAAGATCAAGACAAAGGTATAGAAAAGGCTATAAAAAAAAGATAAAAAAGGAGTTTTTCCATCTGCAACAATGAAAGAATAGGTAATAAAGTTGTCTAATACACCACAAATGCGTTCGTTAACGTATCGTTTAGCTTATGTAGATCAAGAGTTTATGAAGCGCCCTGAATTGCGTTCACAACGTATTAGCCTTGAATTTTTAAAGCCAGAAATAGTGCTTCAGGAATGTGATATTGAATCAACAGTTGTTATATTTGGTGGGGCTAGAATTCCTGAACCTGGGCAAGATGCTTGGACAGCAAAAAATGAAACGCAAAAGAAAAATTTGCAAACAATGTCACAATATTATGATGAAGCAAGAGAGTTTGCACGTTTATGTTCGTGCTATTCTGCTACTACAGGATATCGCGAATTTGTGATTGTCACGGGGGGAGGGCCTGGGGTCATGGAAGCGGGAAATCGTGGTGCTGTTGATGTTGATGCTCCAACAATAGGTTTGAATGTTGTTTTACCTCATGAGCAAATACCCAATATTTACGTATCTCCGCATTTGTGTTTTAATTTTCATTATTTGACAATGCGCAAAACACATTTTTTAATACGGGCGAAAGCTTTGGCTGTTTTCCCAGGGGGATTTGGGACTTTGGATGAGCTTTTTGAAGCTTTAACTCTTATGCAAACAAGACGTATGCAAAAGGTTCCAATTTTAATGTTCGGTAAGAAATTTTGGAAAAATCTTATCAATTTTGATTATTTATCTGAACAAGGAATGATTTCTCCTACGGACATAGATTTATTGACATTTGTTAATACAGCAGCAGAAGCGTTTGAAGAAATTCGTTCTTTTTATCAGCTTGCTTAATGACAGTTTGAGAATAAATTTTCTAAGATGTGCTAATAATCAACTTGTGTCAAATAAAGGCCTGAAGAAGGTGCAACCATGCCACAGCGTGCGCGATCTTTAGCATGGAGGGCTTTTTCAAGATCTTGAGCTGTCCAGCGTCCTATACCAATTTCCATGAGGCTTCCCGCAAATGAACGGATTTGATGATGAAGAAAAGAGCGGGCTCGTGCATAAAGAAAAATTTCTTCTCCTTCTCTTTGAACATCTAGACATTCAAGAGTGCGAATAGGACTTTTAGCTTGGCAGTGTACTGATCGGAAAGTTGTAAAATCATGTTTTCCTACAAGTTTTTGTGCGGCTTTATGCATCGCATCAGCATTCAGAGGTCTCGGTAGCCACCATACGCGTTTGGCATTTAAAGCTGGCGGTGCACGACGGTTGAGAATTTTAAAAAGATAATGACGTTTAACTGCAGATAATCGCGCATCAAAGCTATCGGGGATATTTTCTACATTTAAGATAGCAATATTGTCGCCTTGTTTCCGTAAATAAGTGTTAAGCGCATTATGTATCGTATTCACATGCCAGTCTTTTTCAAAATCAACATGAGCAACTTGCCCGGTAGCATGTACACCAGCATCGGTTCTGCCTGCTGTCGTAATGGTAAGTTGTTGGCCGCTAAAGTGAAAAATAGCTTGTTCAACAGCACCTTGTACGGTGCGAAGTTCTGCTTGGCGTTGCCAGCCAGCGTAATTTGAACCATCATATTCAAGGGTAAGTTTAAAACGTGCCATATCAGAAAACTGCAGAAATATTAGCACCACGCAAAAATGTTGTGCTATCAAGAATTCTACTACCGGCTCTTTGGAGGTGAGTTATTTCTATTCGTCCTTGTCCACAATGGATAATCAAATGTTTAGCTTCTATTCGACCGATTCCAAGAGAATCTCCTGTGACTAAGCGACTGCCAAGAATTTTTACCCGTTCTGGCTTGCCACCGATAGTCATTGTGCACCAGCAACCAGGATAGGGAGAGAGCGCGCAGATATGTTTGTGAATAACTTTTGCCGATTTTGTCCAATCAATTTGGGTTTCTTCTTTTTTAATTTTGGAGGCATAAGATACGCCTTCGAGTGATTGCGGGGTCAATGTAAGTTGACCTTTTTCAAGAGCAGATAAAGCTTCTACGATGAGTTCTGCTCCCATATGTGAAAGTTTGTCTGACAGTTCAGCCGTGGTGATATTTTCAGTGATAGCAATAGAACGAGACAAAGCAATGGGTCCTGTGTCAAGCCCCTCATTCATTTGCATAATCATCATGCCAGTTTCTTTGTCACCAGCCATAATTGCACGCTGAATAGGTGCTGCACCACGCCAGCGTGGTAATAATGAAGCATGGGCATTAAAACAACCAAAACGTGGTGCTTCGAGGATAGCTTTTGGTAGAAGTATTCCATAAGCAACAACGACAGCAGCATCGATCGATAGGGCTGCAAATCGTGCTTGCTCTTCATCTGTTTTAAGACTTTGAGGGGTAAAAACAGGAATGGATTTTGCTTCTGCGGCATTTTGAACAGGTGAAGAAATTAGTTGAAGACCTCGCCGTCCTGCTGGGCGTGGAGGTTGGCTATAAACAGCTACAATATCATGACCTGCGTTTAACAAAGCATGTAAAACAGGAACAGCAAAATCAGGTGTTCCCATAAAACTTAGTCGCAATGCCATTTACAAAATTTCTTTCTTTATATTATTTTCTTTTGCTCGTTTTTCAAATTTGCGTATCACCATATTACGTTTAATCTTTGAAAGGTGATCAATAAAGAGACAGCCGTTCAAATGATCAATTTCGTGTTGAAGACAAGTGGCCAAAATATTATCTGCTTCAATTTCTTTTTGTTTCCCTTCGCGATTTCTATAACGAATACAAAGGCGTTTAGGGCGCTCAACTTTTGCAGAATATCCAGGAATAGAGAGGCAGCCCTCTTTGCAAATATTGCGCTCATTCGACAACCATAAGATTTCTGGATTGATAACAATAAGCGGATCTTTGGGAATATCTGGTCCAACAATATCTATAACCAACATACGCAACGGGATACCAATTTGGATCGCAGCAAGGCCAATTCCTTGAGCATTATACATGGTTTCCAACATGTCATCAGCAAGTTTTTGAATAGTGGAATCAATATGCTCGATAGGTTTTGAAATTTCACGGAGAATGGGGTCAGGTAAAATAACTAAAGGTTTTATTGGCATGGTTATAATTTAATCAATGGTTTATAATGGGTCAATATTTAATCGAACTGTTTCATAGGTTTTTTTACAATAAAACCGCTATATTTCTTTTTATGTTTGATTCGTTTTTTTCTTTCATATCTTCTGGTGATCATTGGAGTGAATTTATGGCTATGCCTTTATTAATTGGCATAGGACTCTTTGTTATCATACATTCTTATCGAAAAAAGGCACTGTTGGAAAGTGAAGTAGCTGAACGTGCTCGTGAAACGCAAATGCAGATGGCTACGTTGCTGAAAACACAGGCTGAAATGCAAGGACGTATGCAAACAATAGCAGAAATCTTTGGTCAAAGACAAGTAGAGTTGAATCAGTCTATTTGTGAGAGGCTCAATGGAATGACAACCAATTTAGGCCAAACCCTTCAGGTACAGACACAGTCTACTCATGAGAATTTGACTCGCTTACAAGAACGTTTAGCAGTTATTGATGCAGCGCAAAATAATATTCAATCGCTTACAGGGCAGGTTATTCAATTGCAAGCTATTTTAAATAATAAGCAAACGCGCGGCATTTTTGGTCAGGGACGGATGGAAGCAATTATTGCTGATGCTTTGCCAGCTAATGCTTATGTTTTTCAAGCGATTCTTTCAAATGGAAAGCGACCAGATTGTCTCATTCATATGCCCAATAAGGCACCAGATCTTGTTATTGATGCTAAATTTCCTTTAGAAGCTTGGAATGCAATACAGAAAGCTTCATCGTCTCAACAACGTCAAGAAGCTGAACGCCAATTTCGCACCGATATGGATGTCCATATTCGCGATATTGCACAGAAATATTTAATTCCTGGTGAAACACATGATACAGCTTTTCTTTTTGTGCCATCGGAATCAATTTTTGCAACAATTTATGAAGAGTTTGAGCCATTGGTGCAAAAAGCTAATCGGGCGCATGTTATCATTGTATCACCATCTTTGTTGATGTTATCTGTTCAAGTTGTACAAACTATTATGAAAGATGCAAAAATGCGGGAACAAGCGCACTTAATTCAGTCAGAAGTAGCTAAATTGATAGAAGATTTTGAAAGAATGGATGTACGTGTCCGTGCTTTACAGAAGCATTTTTACAAAACAAGTGACGATATTGAGGCGATTTTAACATCATCTTCGAAAATTATGAAACGTGCTAACCGTATTGAAGCCTTTGAATTAAAGGAGGATGATCCTCTTTCAACATCGGTGACAACTCATGCACAGTCGAAAATTATTGCATTCGATTGATGAAGAATAAAAAAGCTCTCAATAAAGTATATTTTAATCATTTGATTGGTTAATGAGAGTTTCTGAGTATCGATACTTCTTTTTACCGATTGACAAAAGGAACAAGAATGATGCGGCGCTTTTTATTTTTGGGAGTATACGTTTTTCTTTTGGGTGGTTGTTCAACAAAACCTCCTATGCACACAAATAATGCTTGCGCTGTTCTAGCTCAAAAAGATGGTTTTTTTGAAAATTGGAGAAAAGCGTCTAAAAAAGCAGAAACGCGTTATGGGATTCCAATGCCCATTATTCTTGCGACGATTCGTATGGAGTCAAATTTTCGTCATAATGCACGTCCTCCACGTACGAAACTTTTGGGTTTTATTCCATGGAAGCGCTCTTCAACAGCTTATGGTTATTCACAAGCGCTTGATGGTACATGGGAAGCCTATCTTCGCTCTACAGGACAGTCTTTTGCAAGGCGTACTAATTTTTCTGATGCCGCTGATTTTGTTGCTTGGTATCATCGTCAAAGTGTTCAGCGGAATGGTGTTAAGCATCATGATGCCTATAATCTTTACTTAAATTATTATATGGGGCATGGTGCTTATGTGCGCAGCAGAGGTCTTGGAAATGCGAAAGCAATAAGAGCAGCGCAGAATATGGAGAAAACAGCTATACTTTACGATCAGCAATTAAGAGTGTGTGGGCAACGCTAGAGGATTATGAAAATATTGCATCATTGCGTATTTTTGAGAATTTTCCATATTTTCTGTCGATAATGTTATAGAGTGACAAAAGTAATGCATGTAGCAATAACTGAGATTAAGTGCAGTTTTTGATAGCAAAAGTGCGTGATATTTCCAAGTAAGACGATAGAAATTCAATGGCTGAAAAAAGAATAAAATCACTAAAGGTGCAAGACATTACTAAAACATTATATAGAGAAGATGAAATTTCAGAAATATTTCGTCGCTTTTCTATTCAGCGTCCCACGCCTGAAAGTGATCTTACATATACCAATGTTTTTACTCTTTTGGTAGCTGTTGTTCTTTCAGCTCAAGCTACAGATGCTGGTGTTAACAAAGTGACGCAAAAATTATTTCGTCTTGCTGATAGACCAGAAAAAATGGTTGCATTAGGGGAAAAAGGAATTGCACATCATATCCGTGCCATTGGTCTTTGGCGTGCAAAAGCTCGCAATATTTATGCACTTTGCTGTCTTTTGATTGATCAATATGGTGGTCACGTACCTGACAATCGTGAAGCACTGATGGCACTTCCTGGTGTAGGGCGCAAGACAGCTAATGTCATTTTAAATGTTGCTTTTAGTCAGCCTACTATAGCTGTAGATACGCATATTTTTCGTCTTGGAAACCGCCTTGGTTTGGCGCCAGGCACAAAACCAGAAATGGTTGAAGAAAAGTTGGAGAAGATTATTCCATCTTGTTATATGCGTTATGCGCATCATTGGCTTGTTTTGCATGGCCGTTATATTTGCAAGGCACGTAAAGTACAATGCACACAGTGCATCATCGCGGATCTTTGCAAAGCAGCAATCAAAACAAATGTAATTCCAGCGCCTTTGGTTGAAATTAAAGGCAATGGGGCACCAGTTTTTTTTCAGTAGATATTGCTATTTTATATATACTAGCTTATAAAGAGGATTTCGATCCGCCCGGCAGGGCATGCCGTGGCTGTTCAAGTGCTTATTCAAGCTTTGGTCAGCTTGATTAAATTTAGATATATGGAGTAGCAAAATGCCCAAAATGAAGACCAAATCATCCGCTAAGAAGCGGTTTAAAATCACTGCGACAGGTAAAATTAAGGTGGCCGCTGCAGGTAAGCGTCATGGCATGATTAAGCGTTCTAATAAGTTTATTCGTGATGCACGTGGAACAATGATTCTCGCTGAACCCGATGCTAAAAAAGTCATTCAGTGTTATTTGCCGAATGGGCTTTAAGCTTTGCGTTTTTGATTTTTAGGAGATTATCACATGGCACGTGTAAAAAGAGGTGTGACAGCTCACGCTAAGCACAAAAAAGTTTTAAAGCAGGCTGAAGGTTTTTACGGTCGTCGTAAAAATACTATTCGTGCAGCTAAGGCAGCAGTTGATCGTTCAAAGCAATATGCTTACCGTGATCGCAAAAACAGAAAACGTACCTTCCGTGCTCTGTGGATTCAGCGGATCAATGCAGCGGTTCGTATGGAAGGTTTGACGTATGGACGCTTCATTGATGGTTTATCGAAAGCTGGTATTGAGATTGACCGTAAGGTTCTTTCTGATATCGCTATTCATGAACCTGTAGCATTTTCTGCTTTGGTAGCTTCTGCAAAGAAGGCTTTAGAATATTTGAAAGATACAACGCCTAATGCTTTCGAAGGAGCTGTTAAGTAAGCTAGTCGCGTTTTCTTAAAGCATTCATTTTTGGGATCCCGCGCTGGTTGTTGCTGGTGCGGGCTTTTTTTGTTGAAATAATAGGCAGGGATATGAGCGATATTGAGCGTCTAGAACAGGAAATTTTTTTAGCTTTAGAAGCTGCGTGCAATGAACAAGAACTTGAAGCCGTACGTATTGCAGTGTTAGGCAAAAAAGGCAGCATTTCTGAACGATTAAAAGCATTGGGAAATATGAGCACTGATGAGCGTCATAAAGTTGGGCCAGCACTTAATGGGTTAAAAAAAGTTGTTTTAGAATTATTAGCGCAAAAGCGTGATATTTTTAAACGCCAGGCAACGGCTTTGCGCCTTTCCCAAGAGATGGTGGATGTGACTTTACCTGTTCGCTCTTCACCTATGGAGCGAGGTCGCATCCATCCTATTTCGCAAGTTATTGATGAGCTCATAGCTATTTATGCGGATATGGGTTTTTCTATTGCAGAGGGGCCAGATATTGAAACAGATTATTATAATTTTACTGCGTTGAATTTTCCTGAAGGTCATCCAGCACGGGAAATGCATGATACCTTCTTTTTTGGTAAAGATGCAACAGGGGATCGGAAGGTGCTGCGCACGCATACATCGCCAGTGCAAATTCGCGTAATGGAAAAAAAACAGGCACCAATACGTATTATTATTCCTGGAAAAACCTACCGTATGGATTCCGATGCAACGCATTCACCGATGTTTCATCAAGTGGAAGGATTGGTGATTGATAAAACTTCTAACATTGCCCAGATGATGTGGATTCAAGAGACTTTTTGTAAAGCCTTTTTTGAAGTGTCATCAGTGAAGATGCGTTTTCGTCCGTCTTTTTTTCCTTTTACTGAACCATCCATGGAAGTCGATATTCAATGTGATCGTTCTGGTTCAGAAGTGAAATTTGGAGAAGGGCATGATTGGTTAGAAATTTTAGGGTGTGGTATGGTGCATCCTCAGGTTTTAAAGAATGTTGGTTTTGACCCAGATGAATATCAAGGATTTGCGTGGGGCATGGGTATTGATCGTATTGCTATGTTAAAATACGGCATGCCTGATTTACGTGCTTTTTTTGATGCTGATCTGCGTTGGTTAGATCATTATGGCTTTCGCTGTTTTGATATACCCACCCTTTTTGCTCGTTTGGGCAATGTGTGATCTTGTAACAGTTTTCATGTGAGGTTTTAAAATGAAATTTACATTGTCCTGGTTAAAGGATCACTTAGAGACAAATGCATCTTTGGATGAAATTTGTGATAAATTAACGGCAATTGGTCTTGAAGTTGACCATGTTGATTGTGCTTCTTTAGAAGGTTTTGTTATTGCAAAGGTTTTAACAGCTACTAAGCATCCTGGTGCCGATAAATTACAAATTTTGTCTGTAGATATGGGGGCTGGTACACCTATACAAGTTGTTTGTGGAGCAAAAAACGCGCGTGTTGGGCTTGTTAGTGTGCTTGCGTTGCCAGGCACTTATGTTCCTGGGTTGGATATTACATTATCTGTTGGTAAAATCCGTGGTGTTGAAAGCTTTGGTATGATGTGTTCACAGGAAGAGCTAAAGCTTCCAGATATGCATGATGGAATTATTGAACTTCCCGAAGATGCTCCTATTGGGGCACAATTTGCAACCTATGCAGGATTAGATGATCCGGTTATTGATGTTGGTTTAACACCTAATCGTTCTGATTGTACTGGCGTTCGTGGAATTGCTCGTGATTTAGCGGCAGCTGGAATTGGGCGATTGAAAGAATTACCTTTGCCACAGTTGACAGGCTCTTTTGAAACATCAACTCAGGTTTCTTTAGATTTTTCATCTGGTGCATCATTATGTTTAGGTTTTGCTTGGTGTGAAGTGCGCAGTGTAAAAAATAGTACATCGCCACAATGGATGCAACAACGCTTAATTGCAATTGGTTTGAGACCAATTAATGCACTGGTTGATATGACCAATTATATGACTTTTGATCTTGGTCGTCCACTGCATGTATTTGATGCGGATAAGGTAAAAGGGGCTTTAAAAGTCCGTCGTGGTTTTAAAGGAGAACAACTCCAAGCACTTAATGGCAAAATCTATAATTTAGGACCGCAAAATTGTGTAATTGCAGATGATGAAGGTGTTGTTTCTATTGCTGGTATTATGGGGGGTGAAAGAACAAGCTGTGATGAAATGACACACCGTGTCATTATTGAATCTGCACTTTGGGATTCACAAAATATTACACAAACGGGTCGAGCCCTTGGATTGATGAGTGATGCACGTTATCGTTTTGAACGAAGTGTTGATCCCGCTTTTATGAAATCAGGGCTTGAAATTGCAACAGAATTGGCTTTGCGTCTTTGTGGTGGTGAAGCATCGATGATGCGGGTTATTGGGTATCAGAAGCCAAAAACTAGACAAATTGTTTTTCCATTTTCTGAAATTAAGCGTTTAACTAATTTAGAAATCGATCATGGACAAGCTGTAACTATTTTGACACAGCTTGGATTTAGCGTTGCAGGAGAAGGAGATGTCGTTACGGTTACAGTACCAACATGGCGCTCAGATATTGTTGGTAAGGCTGATTTAGTAGAAGAGGTCATGAGGATTTATGGGTTGGATAAGATTGAGCCTATGCCGTTGGAAAATTTTGTAGAGGTAAAGAATAAAATTCTAACATTTTCGCAGGTTTGCTCACGTTCTGCTCGTTGGGCTTTAGCATGTCGGGGTATGATGGAGGCTGTAACTTGGTCATTTATTTCTGAAAGTCAATCGTGTGCTTTTGGAGGGGGGCAAGCGCAGCTAAAATTAGCAAATCCTATTGCAGCAGATATGTCGGTTATGCGTCCGTCTCTTTTACCTGGTTTGCTTATGGCTGCACAGCGAAATGCTGATCGTGGTTTTGTAGATCTTGCTTTGTTTGAAATCTCAAATATTTATGAAGGTGATACACCGGATAAACAACAGTGCGTTGCTGCTGGTATTCGTCGTGAAACAGAGAAATTTGAAGGGGCTGGGCGCTTTTGGGCTGGAAATGCCAAAGTAGTTGATGTTTTTGATGCCAAAGCAGATGCATTTGCTGTTTTAACAGCGTGCGGTGTGGATGTGAGCAAGGTACAGATTGAGGTTGGAGCACCTAATTGGTATCATCCTGGTTGTTCAGGTATTATTAAACTTGGACCAAAGATCATTCTTGGTTTTTTTGGGACTTTTCATCCTGATACGCTAGAAACATTAGATGTTAATGGTTGTTTATGTGGTTTTGAAATTTTCCTTGATCGAATTCCTGAACCAAAGAAAAAGGTAACAAAAATCCGTCCTGCTTTAAAGGCATCTCCTTTCCAAATGGTACGGCGTGATTTTGCGTTTGTAGTTGATAAAACAGTTTCATCTTTTCTGATTATTCGTGCTGCGAGTGCAGCAGATAAAAAGCTTATTCATTCAGTGCAAATTTTTGATCTTTTTGAAGATTTAATGCTTGGTGAAGATAAAAAATCTGTCGCGATTGAAGTTGCAATACAACCTGTTGAACGAACTTTGACAGATGAAGATCTCGAAGTTCTTGCATCAAAAGTGGTAGACAATGTTACCAAAATGACAGGTGCATGTTTGCGTGGTTAATTAGTGTAATTTGCAGAGCTGATTATTTTTAAAATTGGTTATTTTATGAATAGGGAGCATTTTCAAGAGCTCTCTATTATTTTTAAGCATTTAAGAAATAAGTATTAAGGGCTTAAATTTTTTCATACTGATAAGAACTTATTAAAATCATAAATATTTTTTCAGGTAATTTAAAAGCTATTATTTAAAGAATAGCTTTCTATTGCAACAATGTATATTAGCTGCTATTTATAAATTTAAATGCAAATCATTTGCAATAGAGAGAAATCAATGAAAATAAAAGCGTTTTTTACCACAATTTTTTTAAGCACAATCTTTTTAATTCCAGGTTTAGCTTTGAGTGCTAATAAATTTAAGGCTGTGACAACCTTTACGATTATTGCTGATATGGCGCGTAATGTGGCAGGTGACATTGCTGATGTTGAATCGATCACTAAACCAGGTGCTGAAATTCACGAATATCAACCTACACCACATGATCTTATGCGTGCGCAGGGAGCTAATCTTATATTGTGGAATGGATTAGATTTAGAACTTTGGTTTGAAAAGTTTTTTCAAAATATTGAGAATGTTCCAAGTGTTGTCGTTTCAAAAGGTGTTGAACCTATTAAAATTGGCGAAGGGCCTTATAATGGTAAACCAAATCCTCATGCATGGATGTCACCGATTTCAGCTTTAATTTACGTTGATAATATTTGCGATGCTTTTGTAAAATATGATCCTAAAAATGCGGCTATTTATGAAAAAAATGCCGAAATCTATAAGCAGAAGATCCGCTCAAGCATTGATCCAATCAAAACTGAATTAGAAACCTTACCAGAAGACAAACGCTGGCTTGTAACCAGTGAGGGTGCATTTAGCTATTTGGCCCGTGATTTTGGTTTGAAAGAACTTTATTTGTGGCCAATTAACGCTGATCAGCAGGGAACGCCGCAGCAGGTGAAACATGTTATTGATATGGTTCGCAAATATAATATTCAAGCGGTTTTTTCTGAAAGCACTATTTCTGATGCACCTGCTAAGCAGGTTGCCAAAGAAACAGAGGCTAAATATGGCGGTGTTCTTTATGTCGATTCACTAAGTGAGGAAGATGGTGAAGTCCCTACTTATATTGATTTATTACGTGTTACGAGTGCGCGTATTGCTCATGCTTTATCAGATGGGTTTAAAAGTCAATGATTAAGTCTGAGATTGAGCCTGGAATATTTGCTCAAGGGATCAATGTGACTTATCGCAATGGGCATACAGCTTTGCGTGAAGTGAGTTTTGAAAGCCCAAAGAGTTCTATTTCCGCGCTTGTTGGGGTTAATGGCTCAGGGAAGTCAACGTTATTTAAAACAATAATGGGATTTGTGTGCCCTTCAAAGGGGAAAATTCGTGTTTTTGGTTTGCCGGTTGAGAGGGCTTTGAAGAAAAATCTTATTGCTTATGTTCCCCAGAGTGAGGATGTGGATTGGAATTTTCCTGTACTCGTTGAAGACGTTGTTTTGATGGGGCGATATGGTCACATGAATTTCTTTCGTTATGTGAGAAAGCAAGATCATGAAGCTGTTCGTGTTGCGTTGGAACGTGTTGATATGTTGGCTTTTGCAAAACGTCAAATTGGTGAGCTTTCTGGCGGGCAGAAAAAGCGTGTTTTTTTGGCACGTGCTCTTGCACAGCAGGCAAAAGCTATTTTACTAGACGAGCCATTTACAGGGGTTGATATTAAAACAGAAGATAAAATCATCGCTTTGTTAGAAGATTTGCGTAAAGAAGGTGCTGTCATATTGGTTTCTACGCACAATCTAGGTTCTATTCCTGAATTTTGTGATCGCACAATTTTAATAAAGGGAACTGTTTTGGCTTGTGGGCCAACAGAGAAGGTTTTTACTCAGGAAAATCTTGAAAAAACTTTTGATGGTACTTTGCGACATCATATTTTTAATTTCCAGGATGCAAAAAAAAGTCATAGTGCTACAGAGAACAAAAATCCTACGTTTCTTGATAGCAGCAATCAAAAGCTGGAACCTCTGTCATGATTGCTTGGTTGCTTGAGCCATTTAGCTACCAATATATGGTTAATGCAATGTGGGTTTCAGGGTTGGTTGGGTGCGTTTGTGCTTTCCTTTCTGCCTTTTTGATGTTGAAAGGTTGGTCTCTGATTGGGGATGCGTTATCCCATTCGATCGTACCTGGGGTAGCTGGAGCTTATCTTTTAGGATTACCTTTTTCTCTTGGTGCTTTTTTTTCTGGTGGGTTAGCTGCAGTGGTGATGTTATTTTTTCATCATCGAACAAAGTTAAAAGAAGATACCATTATTGGTTTAATTTTTTCCTCTTTTTTTGCTCTTGGATTATTTCTTAAGTCACTAAAACCAATGGCTGTTAATATTAATACAATTGTTCTTGGGAATATTTTAGCAGTCAGTTCGTCAGATATTATACAGTTAGCTTTTATTAGTTTTATTTCTCTCTTTATATTGCTCTTAAAGTGGAAAGATTTATTGGTTTCTTTATTTGATGAAAATCATGCACGTGCCATTGGGTTGAATGTAAAGTTGCTTAAACTTCTCTTTTTTACATTGCTTGCTGCTTGCACGATTGCGGCTATGCAGACGGTTGGAGCTTTTTTAGTTATTTGTCTTGTGGTGACACCAGGAGCAACGGCTTATCTTTTAAGTGATCGTTTTATAAATCTTCTGATGATTGCGGTGGTGATTGGAACACTAACAAGTATGCTTGGCGTTTATGTTAGTTATTTTTTGAATGCACAAACTGGTGGCGTTGTTGTGCTTTTTCAAGCGTTTTTATTTATGATAGCTTTTATTTTTTCTCCTAAATATGGTTTTATTGCTGCGCGCTTACGCATAAGAGAAGCAAAAAAGATGTGTTAATATCATGATTGATCAGTTACTCCTTCCTTTTCAGTTTTCTTTTATGATTAAGGGTATAATAATTACTATTATTATTGCTATTCCAATGGCTATGCTTTCTTGTTTTCTTATTTTGAAAGGATGGGCGCTTTTAGGAGATGCAATTTCTCATGCCGTTTTTCCTGGTGTTGTTATTGGCTATATAATGACACCGTGGGTGATAGCGCTTTTGTCTTTTTTGCCGTTTTCTTGGTTTCAGCATGTGCGCCCAGCTAATATTACAATGATTTTAATTACTTGTGGCGCTTTTATCGCTGGCATGGTGTGTGCCATTGTCACAGGTTTTTTAGGGAGCAATAGTCGTATTAAACAGGATACGGTTATGGGTGTTGTTTTTTCATCTATGTTTGGTTTGGGGCTTGTTTTAGCCACAACAATTCATAGTCATTTAGATTTGAATCATATTTTATTTGGAAATCTTTTGGGTGTGAACTGGCTTGATATTATCCAGACAGCAATAATTGCTATGGTTGTCACTTTGATTTTGGGAACAAAATGGCGCGATTTTATGCTGTATATTTTTGATTCAGTTCAAGGACGTGCCATAGGATTGCGGGTATCGGTGCTTCATTATACCCTTTTAACATTAATTTCTTTGACTATTGTTGCGGCTTTAAAAGCAGTTGGCATTATTCTCGTTGTTTCTTTGTTAATTGCACCGGGAGCTATTGCGTATCTTGTTACTAAGCGGTTTTTTTCTATGGTTTGGGTCGCTATATTTATTGCGGCTTTTTCTAGTTTTCTAGGAATTTATCTGAGCTTATTTATTGGTTCTGATTCTGCTTCAACAATTGTATTGGTTTTAACACTAATTTTTATTGTTATTTTTGTATCGATCTTTTTTTGTCGGAGAATGGTGCAGGATATGTAACTATAATAAACCTGCGCATGATAGCCATGCATTTTTGTCTATTGTTATAATGCTTATCTCCCTTAAATATAAAACACCGGGCTGTTTCCTCCTAAAGTCTGGTAGATGAATGCAGTATTTTTCCTCCTAAGTACTACATTCGTAATCGTGATAAAAGGCTGCATTATAATTTGTTTATGCAGCCTTTTTTTCTTCAGTAATTATTTAATTTCATTCCTGTTGTATATTCCTTCCTTTTTTGGAAGAATGGTTTGGGATATTTGAGTTTAGCGAACCTGAGCATGGCAACTATGCGTTTTTGTCTGTTGTTTCTAGTTCTTGTTTTCCTTAATATAAATCACTAGACCAGGTTATTTTCCTCCTAATGCTTGGTGGATGGGTGCGGTTTTTTCATCCCAAATACTGCATCGTAATTAAAAAGCTGCATTAATTTATCATGCAGCTTTTTTTAACTTTCTAAATTGATTTTGATTGCCTGGAAATTTTGAAATAACCAGCATAGTGTGTAAACTATTTTATATTTTTCCATTTTATCAAGGTGTACTCTTTGATGGATAATATTTAAGTAGTGGTTATTTGCCTATTTAATGACTAAAGAAATTCAGATAACGTTGTATTTCTTGAGGATTTCCAATAGTTTTTTCAGGATTATCTGAGAGTTTTACAGCTGGCCGACCATTCGCGCTGGTAACTTTGCAGACAAGAGAAGTAACGTCAAGATCTGCGATTTCTTGAGAAGCGCAGTTTGAGAAATCATTGGTAAGGTTAGTACCCCATCCAAAAATCATGCGCACTTTCCCATGGAAGTGGTGATAGGTTTTTTCAATTGTATCTACATCAAGGGCATCAGAAAAAATCAACAATTTTTCCTGTGGTTTTTTCCCTTGTTCTTGCCACCATTGGATAATGCGCTCACCTCCTTCAATAGGTGGAGCACTGTCAGGTCTAAATCCTGTCCAATCCGCTACCCATTTTGGTGCATTTCGTAAAAATGCTTCTGTACCAAAAGTATCCGGTAAAACAATTAAGAGATTTCCTTCATAGTAGCGATTCCAATCTTGCAGAACTTGATAAGGTGCTTTGCGCAAATCATCATCATTATTGGTAAGAGCAGCAATAACCATAGGTAATTCATGTGCATTTGTGCCAAGTGCTTCTAAATCTGTATCCATGGCCAGAAGAACATTGGATGTTCCAGTAAAAGAAGCGCCAATTCCTTCTTTTAAAGCTTCAACACACCAACGTTGCCATAAAAAGGAATGACGACGCCTGGTTCCAAAGTCAGATATTTTAATATCAGGAAGTTTTTTTAGACGTTCAATTTTGCTCCACATTTTTGTTTTAGCACGAGCGTAAAGGACATCAAGTGCAAAACGACCAAGATTTTTCATAGCAGCACGAGAACGTAATTCGCTGATAATCGTTAAAGCAGGGATTTCCCACATGGAGCTGTAAGCCCATGAGCCATGAAAATGGAGTATATATTGGCCATCTTTACGGGATAATTCATAGTCAGGCAGTTGGAAATTTTCAAGCCAATGAAGGAAATCTGGTTTAAAAATTTTCTTTTGGCCGTAAAATGTATTGCCGGCAAGCCAAATTATTTCTTTTTTAGTAAAGCGCAAGCTAAGGGCGTGATCAAGCTGGGCGCGTAGCTCACTTTCATCGATATCGTCGGCAAGACGAATGGCTTTATTGCGATTGATAAGTGAAAAAGTAACATTAACATCGGGGTAAAGTCCCCAAATCATCTGTAACATAAGGAGCTTATAAAAATCTGTATCAAGAAGCGAACGAACAATAGGATCAAGTTTCCAGGTATGGTTGTAAACACGTTTAGCAATGTCAGTATGATTCATAATATTTTTTCTTTCAAAGATGATGAAGTCTAAAATTATTGCATACTCAATGTGTGTTATCATAAGCAATGAAAGAAGTATAATAATTCTATAATAAAACAATCTGATTGTTTTGTATGATACTCAAGATTTGAGGGTACGTATGATTTCATAGTGACCTGTTTTTTCAAGTTCTATACCTGTATCAATGTTGTATTCTTTGCCATTAATACTGAGGCTATCTTTTTTTGTTCTTTTGACTTTAATTGTATAAAGGGCATCATGAATCTTTATTGTTGCTTTATATTCAGGCCAAAAAGAAGGTAAGTGTGGGCGTAAAAATAATTGATTAGCCTGACGGTGAATCCCAAGAATAGTTTGTGTTGCTGCGTGATAGAACCAACCTGCTGAGCCTGTATACCATGTCCAGCCGCCTTGTCCACGGTATGGCTCAATAGCGTAAATATCTGCAGCCATGACATAAGGTTCAACACGATATATTTCAGGATTTTGGCCATGGGTTATTGGATTTATCATCGAAAGTAGGGTGTAAGCTTTGTCTATTTCACCTATTTCAGCAAGCGCTATAATGCTCCAAATAGCACTATGGGTATATTGACCACCATTTTCTCGAACGCCTGGTGGATAACCTTTAATATATCCTGGATTAAGGGTAGTTTCATTAAAAGGTGGCCAGAAGAGACGTAAAAGATTGCCTTTTTCATCATAAAGATGGTCAAGCATTGATGCCATTGCTTGTTTTTGACGATGAGGAGGGGCTATTTTAGAAATGACAGCCCAAGATTGGGTAATGCTATCAATTTGGCATTCAACATTTGTTTGAGCACCAAGGGGCATTCCATTGTCAAAATAAGCACGTCGATACCAAGCACCATCCCAACCATTCTTTTCTAGAGCTTCTGTTAAACGTTTAAGGTATAGACTCCAAGCTTTATAGTGTTTTTTGTCACCACGGTTTTTAGCGAGGGGAATAAATTGTTGTAAAGTGGCTCCAAGAAACCATCCAAGCCAAATGCTTTCACCTTTTCCTTCAATTCCAACCAAATTCATGCCATCATTCCAATCACCCCCTAAAATGAGCGGGAGACCATGTTGACCAGAGCGCTCGATAGCAAGATCTAAAGCTAAAGCACAATGTTCATAAAGTGTTGCAGTTTTTGAAGATTGCATCGATTGAAAATAAGCATCGTGTTGCTCAGCTTTCAGAGTATCTCCCTCAATGAAGGCAATGGGGATATCAAGGAATGCATATTCGCCAGTTGTATTGACATAATGAGCTGTTCCATAAGCAAGCCAGATGATATCATCAGAAATGAGCGTGCGAACACCAGCATTGGTATGAGGAATCCACCAATGCTGCACATCACCCTCTAAAAATTGGTGGGCTGCCGCGTTTAACAATTGTTCACGTGCCAGGTGTGGTTCAAGCAATAACAGAGATAAGCTATCTTGCAATTGGTCGCGGAATCCGAATGCACCGCTGGCTTGGTAAAAAGCTGCACGAGCTATCATACGGCATCCGTAAATTTGATAAGGGAGCCAATGATTGACCATGAGATCAAAAGAAGAATCCGGCGTTTTAACTTGTAGCGGGGCGAAAAAATCGTTCCAGTTTTCTACTTGTTCTGCAAGAAGAGCTTGAAAATCATCCATAGAAATTTGGTCTAATAATTTTTTGGCTTCTTGCATAGTGTCAGCACTGCCAAGATAGAATATGATTTCTTTTGTTTGACCTGGCAGCAAATCAATATCATATGCTAATACTGAACAGGGGTCGCAGCCTGCTTCAACTGTATTTGAAAGCGCTTCAGCTTTACGGATAGCGCAGGGATGTTGAACTGTTCCTGTTGAACCGATGAATTCTGTGCGATCCGTAGTAAAGCTGGTTGGCAATTGGGATGCTGATAAAAAAGTAACGTGTTGGGACTTTTCGAGGTGATAAGGATTTTGAACAAAATGTGCACCACGTTTGGGATCATGATAAGGAATAATAAAAGGGGCATATTTTGTACGGACATTACCCAAAACCCATTCGACATAGTTATAAAGGCGTAGATTGCGTGGTTTTTTCCCTTTATTTTTGATGGTAAGGCGGGAAAGTCGAATTGGCTTTTCGCGATGAAGTGTGTGAGTCAGTTCTAGTTCGATATCTGAATGTATAGATTTAAAAGTTGAAAATCCAAAACCATGGCAAGCTTCATAGACAACGTTATCATCACATTCAACAGCAGAAACTGGCGAAAAGCATTTTAAAGATAGACGGTCAATGAGATAAAGCGCTTCTCCAGGACAGTTAGAGACGGGGTCATTAGTCCAGGGAGTGAGTTGATAATCGCGGCTATTGTTAGCCCAGGTAAAAATTGTTCCCTCGGCTGATACATGAAAGCCGAAGCTGTGATTGGCAATCACGTTAATCCATGGATGTGGTGTGGTAGTGCATCCATTAAGGCGCACCACGTAATGGTTAAGAGAGTTAAAACCACCATAACCATTCCAATATTTGAGATCTTCACCATGGACAGGAGAGTATGATGACTTTTGTTGGCTGACGAGGCCAGGAGAAGAAAAATCATTTTTCTCAGATAATAAGGTTGTTTGCTTTTTTTTGTTGTGCTTGCTGTGGTTGAGTTGCTGACTTGATTTTAGATCACTCTTACGTAATGTTCGATCAGAATCAATATTTTCCATACGCTTGAGCTGTTCAGACAAAGATCCATTCTGAGCGTGAAGGATAATACGCGCTGATGCAAGGAGTGTTTTGAAACTTTGTTCACTTATTTGGTCACGCTGAAGAGTGAAGATATGTTGGCGCTCATTTTTTTCGTTGAGATGGTGACGGTAGGATTCACATGCCCATTCAATAGCGCGTTGAGTATCTTGTATATAGGAAATTGCCTGCTCATTCAGGATAACGAGATCAACGATTAATCCACGTATACGCCAATATTCATGAGCTTTTAGGAGTTCGCGTAATACAGTTATACCTGTTTCATTATCTAATCTGAGAAGGCAGATAGGATAGTCTCCTGAAATAGACATTGGCCAAAGATCAGATTGTTTTCCAAGAGTGTTTGCTAATATTTCAGGAGGAAGACGCCATGTTCTCTCAGGATAAATAAGGGGTGTTGCATATTTCTGATAAGTCATAGCTTCTTTGGGATGGATGTTGCTCTGATATAATGCAACTTGCGAGCGTGTCCATGCCATTGCGAATTCTCTTTGAAACATATTGGGTTGCCGATAATGTTCAATATGCTCATGCAATCTTTCTTTTGCATGAGCTGCGAAAGTCCAAAAGATGAGTTCTACTTTTTCATGTGCTGGAATTTTTACATAGCAACGGATAGAAATGATTGGATCAAGAACGCAGCCTTGATTACCACTGAAATGAGAATTTTTATCAAAGGCCGCTGGGCGATGAAGAGATCGACCACGGCCGATAAAAAGGCGGCGGTCAGTTTCAGCTTCTGCTTTTTGGATCATACCAGAGGTATCCATAACAAAATGAGCAATATGAATATCAGGCTCATCAGGAGCACGTTTGCGCCTTTTGGCAAAAATTGTTCTCCCTGAATCAGTGATTTCTGTTTCTATAAACATGCGTGAGAAAACAGGATGAGCACAATCAGTCTCTACTGTTGCAAGTGCTAATTCACCGTAAGAAGTAATTTCAATGAAGCGATCTTTGTTCGTTGTATTGATAAGTTGGAGGCGTCTACTTTCACCATCACCTTCGGAGGCAACAAGGCATTCAAGTGTTGATTTGATTCCATTAACTGTTTTCGTATATTCAGCTTTTTCATCTGTAAAAATGCTAATCATTTCTTCATCAACAACGCGTGTTGGTTCACCCGTGAGAGACCACCAACGTTTATTATGTATATCACGTAGGAAGAATAAAATGCCTTGTTGATCTTCTGTAGAATCAGGGATAAAGCGCGTGATATTATAGTTATACCAGCGGCTATAACCTGAGCCGTTGGCTGTTAACATTGTGAAATAAGCACCATTCGATAAGAGCAAAGTTGCACGGGGCTTGAGAAGCGGATTCGTAATAATGCGTGTAGAGGTATCATCAAATTTCTCAAAATCATTGCGCATAGGATTGGCAACTTTGGCGTGAATGACGGGAATTTGGTGTGGTGCTTTTTCTTGTAATAACAATTGTACAGCTTTAATCGCTGGATCACGGTGAAAACGATTGCGCATCCGTTCTTCAAAAATGATATTGTTGATAGCAAGAATGGACATGCCATGGTGGTGTGCATAATAATTGCGTACAATGGCATATTTTTCTCCTTTTTTCACACGTGAAGGAGTAAAATCAATAGAGTCATAATAACCATAAGTTCCTAAAGCTCCAAGATTACGCAAGCGTTTTAAATTTGTTACAGCTTGGGTTGGCATATATTGTGCGGCCAAAAGGCTGGCATAAGGAGCAATGACAGCATTACGTGATAGGCCACGCTGAAGCCCAAGGCCCGGAGCACCAAAATTAGAATATTGGTAATTCATTAAGTGATCACGAGCATTAAATGCAGCTTCTGAAATACCCCACGGAAGTTTCCGTTTACGAGCGTATTGCATTTGATGATGGATAATTAATCGGTTAGTTTGATTGAGTATTGACCCTAAAGGTTCATGCATAACGAGAGAAGGCATAAGATATTCAAACATGGATCCCGACCATGATAATAAAGCACCTTTCCAACCAATTGGGATAAGAAATCGGCCGAGATGAAACCAATGTTTGAATTTAATATCACCTTTAGCAATAGCAAAAAGGCTTGAAAGGCGTGCTTCTGAAGCTAAGAGGTCATAACAGCTTTCATCGAGTTTATTGTCTTGAACACGATAGCCGATGGATAAGAGTTGTCGTTCAGGCCGTTCCAAAAAATCAAATTTCATATCAAAAGCTATTTGCCGTGCCTTTGCAGCTAAGATATTGAGTTTTTGACACAATTTTTCGGTATCATAGCGCTCAGTAGTTTTGTGATTATGGGCTTCGCAGGTCTCAATAAGGTATTTGGCCCAAGATAGTGCATGAGCAGATTGTACTGTTTGAATTTCTTGATCAAGTTGATTTGTTAGATGCCCGATATTGTGGGCAATAGGCAATAGGCTGAGAAGAGAATCAGTTATTTTTTCTGATTTTTCTATGAGAGTACTGACGGCAGTATGAAAATTGATGACTCGCTCTTCGATTTGGTGACGTAAAGAGTGTAAATTTTCTTGATTATTGGGAATTTCTTTTAAGGTGTCCTCAAGAATATCATTAACATCCAATAAGCCTAACAGATTATTCTGTGTAAAAATGCTGGGGATTTCAGCCCATTCATTTAAGGCTGAAGAAAGCGTAACTAAATGACCAGCAAGATTTCCGGAATCAACGGTTGAAACATAAGTTGGTGATAGAGGTTTGAGAGTATCTGTTTCATACCAATTATAGAGATGACCTTGAAATTTTTCCATTTTTTCAAGGGTACTCAATGTACGTTCAATACGTATAAGCGTCTCATTAAAGTTAATCCAACCAAAATCATGGGCAGCAATAGTAGAAAGAAGATAAACTCCAATATTCGTAGGCGATGTGCGCTGGGCAATAAGCGGTTTTGGATCCTCTTGAAAGTTATCAGGGGGCAAATAGTTATTACGCTCGTTAACAAAGGTTGCATAATACAGCCATGTCCTTCGTCCAATAAGCCGTAGAGTTCTTTTATCTTCTGAAGATAGTGTCAGAGTATCCTGAAATGTTTTTGGTTGGCTCACAAACCATGCAATAAAGGGTGAAAAGAACCATGCTAAGCCAAAAGGAAAAGCAATAAAGCTTGTTGAATTATGCAAAGATACGGGCAATGCTACGGCGAAAAAACCAATAAGTGATGCTGGCCACATTGTCAGGGTATAAAATTTTAGACTGTTCGGGATTGATTTTGTTGCAGCCGATGTTTTCCATTCAAGGAGATGGTCTTTTGAAATGAGCATACGGTAAAGCGTGCGGATGATCGCGTCGGTCATAAAATAAGCTGAATGGGCTATAAATGCTGTTTTGAGGAGTATATTGGCTATCGTAGAAACAATGCTACTCACAATTGATTGGATTTGTCCGCGTAAAGAATATTCAATACCAGGCGGTGTAAGTGATCGAAACATTCCTAAAATCGGGGAAACGAATAGACTGAGTAGCAAGAATGTTTGCCAAATAGTTGCTGTCTTTAATGGTAGAATAAACCATCCTATAATTGTAGCGATTAGCCACATGAGTGGTGTAAGAGAGCGGCGCAGATTATCCTGCATTTTCCAGCGTGTTATAAGGTTAATGTGACGATTCTTAAAGAGATAAGGCAATAATTGCCAATCACCGCGTGTCCAACGATGATGGCGAGCAACATTAACATTATAAGCTGTAGGATAGTCTTCAATTACTTCTACATCGCTAACTAGCGCAGCACGTGCATAGCCACCTTCTAAAAGATCATGACTGAGAACAGCATTTTCTTTGATTTTGCCAGCCAGTGCTTGTTCAAATGCATCAATATAATAAAGACCTTTTCCGGTAAAAGTGCCTTCTCTCAATAGATCTTGGTAGATATCAGAAACAGCAAAGACATAAGGATCAAGACCACGATTGGTAGAAAAAACACGTTGTAGAATAGATGTTCCCTCTTCTGCTATGAGAGAAGGTGTAACACGGGGTTGTAAAATACTATAGCCTTTTACAACTGTTTTATGTTTAGGATCAAAAACAGGATGATTAAGTGGATAGTTAAGTTTACCAACTAATTTAGCAACGCTTTCAGGGGTCAGACTCGTATCCGAATCCAGTGTCATAACGAAGCGACAATCCATGGGAAGATGAGGATCTGAAGGATAAAAACTGGTATTTTGATTCCCTCGTAATAAAAGATTAAGTTCATGAAGTTTGCCGCGCTTACGTTCCCACCCCATCCAGCATTTTTCACTGGGATTATAAAGCCGTCGGCGATGTAAAAGAAAAAATAAGGGGGTGTCATCTTTGTGGTAGCGATGGTTAAGTTTAGCAATATTTTTCTGCGCATAAGATAGAAGATCAAGATCTTCTTGCGTTTCTTCTTGTGGGGAATCTACCCAGTCTGTGATAAGTGCAAAATGAATAGCACCTTGTGGGTTAGAAAGATAATGGACTTCAAGATTGCGTATTTGTTCATCAATATAATCGCGTGATGTTATCAAAGTGGGAACAACAACCATTGTGCGTGCGTGTTTAGGAATACCCTCTTTATATTCATAACCAATCAGTTGGTTCGGTGGAATAAACCATGAAACAACAGTGTTGAAGAAAGAAAAAGCAGCATCCATAGCAGGAAAAAGCGCTAACATGGTGAAAAGAAGAGTCATGGATAGTGTGAGGCCAGAGGTTCGTAAGAAAGCATAAATTGCAAGCAAAAGAGCAAACGTTAAAATAGAGACAGGGATTGCAATCATTCCTGTCTGTAAACGGCTGTAGATGCGCATCCACTTCGTGAGAAAGGATGGATTATATCCGCAAGCTTTTTCAAAAATATGGCGTCCATCATCGACAAGATACCACCCAATAGAGCAATGCTTTTCAACGGAGGAACTGTTTTGATGAGAAATATATTCAAGAGAGGTTTGTGTCATCTCTACAGCTTTAAGTGTGACATCTAGTTCACTCAGAGGCGAATGACGTGCAATTTTTTCTATCACTTTTCGATAGGCATTACGTGAGTGAGAATCAATTTCAGAAAAGTCACTGTTTTCACGCAAAACAAGGTCTACAGAGCTGACAGTTTCAAACCATACTGTCCAGTCAATGTCATCAATAGTTTTGAGAGAACGAATAATATTGCCCATGGTGACACCGTCTGCTGCTTGACGGGTATGTTCATTGGCTGTTGTAATTTCTGGGCTACTGCCATGACGATACAAATTTTTTTCGAGCCATGTTAATGCTGTTGTTAAATCAATAGAGGAACCCCGAAGACGATAAAATAAATGGGCTGAAAAGGTCGAATCAGTGATTAACTTTTCATAAAAAGTGAAAAGAGTATATAATCTAGCTTCATCTTTTTTATCTTTTGCGAGAGCAATTTTATCGGCTGCTTGATTGGCACAATGGCGCATATGCTGAGCATGTTCAATATGCGATGAAAGACGGCGAACATTTTCAATTAAAATCATACGAATAATAGAGGGTAGAGCCCACAATTCGCCAATTTTTAAATGACAAACTTTTTGAAAGCCATTGACTATAGCCGTAAGTGTTTCTTGTGAAATTATGCTATCTGTATGGGCGATATAAAGCCAGGCTAAGGCAAAAATACGTGGAATTTCTGTTTTTTTTTCATAAGAAGGAAGCTGTTTTATGAATGATTTAGATAAGTTACAGCGTAGTTGTTGTATGGTTTTGTCGATGGTATAATAATTATCGATGAGCCATTGAGCAGAAGGTGCAATTGTCTCGTTGTTTCTGGCTGCAACATCACTGGTGCGAAAGGCGTGGAGAATGAGTTTAGAATTTTCAACCAATCGTTCACGAAAGTAGTTTTTTTCTTCATATTCGGGAAGTAAAATTTCTTGTCCAAAGGCCATATCATGGCCTAATTTATAGAGTTCTTCCTGCGATTTATAAGTCGAACGAATAGGAAAGTTGGTTTGAGAAAGAGAACCGATCTTTATTTGTCGGGAAAAGAGCCATTTCATGCACAATTGTTTGAGCACCATAATATTTTTGTTATTCAAAGATACAATCTTCCTTTTTATTCAATAGATTTTTAGTATTTTATCCTAATAATGAACGGTTCATAGAAAAAATAATTTTTTGTCCAAAAGTGTTTGAAATTGTATCACCAGACAAATAATTGAAATCTTAAAAGATGTTTCATTGATGGATAAAAAAAGACCACCCAACAATAGGCGGTCTTCATTTTTAATGATTAATGATTAATTTTGTTCTTGCTTTTTTAATGCAGCACCGAGAATATCACCAAGGGAAGCTCCTGAATCTGTTGAACCATATTGAGCAACAGCTTCTTTCCCTTCCGCAATTTCTAAGGCTTTAATGGATGCTGAAAACTTACGCGTTTTTTTATCAAATGCAGTAATACAGGCATCAACTTTCTGTCCAATAGAGAAACGTTCAGTGCGTTGTTCATCACGATCACGTGCCAAATCAGTTCGACGGATGGTTGTTTCTAGATTGTGGTTAACCAATTTTATATCAATACCATTGTCATTGATTCCAATAACTTCACAGGTAACGACAGCACCTTTACGTAGTTCACCAGAAGCTGCTGCTTCTCCAACTTTATCAGAGGAAAGCTGTTTAATTCCTAAAGAGATACGTTCTTTTTCAACGTCAACATCAAGGACAACAGCTTTAACGATGTCACCTTTGTTATAAGTCTCAATGACTTGTTCACCAGGACGATTCCAATCAAGATCAGAAAGATGAACCATACCATCAACATCACCTTCAAGTCCGATGAAGAGACCAAATTCTGTCTTATTTTTGACTTCCCCTTCAACTTGCGAATTTATAGGGAAATTATTGGAGAAAGCTACCCATGGATTTTCGGATGCTTGCTTAAGACCAAGGGAAATTCGCCGTTTAGAAGGATCAACTTCAAGAACAGCAACTTCTACTTCTTGTGATGTAGAAAGGAGTTTTCCAGGATGAACGTTTTTCTTCGTCCAGCTCATTTCAGAAACGTGGATCAGTCCTTCGATTCCTGGTTCGATCTCAACAAAACAACCGTAATCTGTGATATTGGTGACAGAACCAGTGATTTTTTTACCCACTGGATATTTTTCGCTAATGCTATTCCACGGATCATTTTCAAGTTGTTTCATTCCAAGAGAGATACGATGTGTGTCTTGATTGATACGAATAATCTGAACTTTAATCGTTTGACCGATCGTCAAGATCTCAGAGGGGTGGCTAACACGTCGCCATGCCATGTCAGTAACATGCAAAAGGCCATCGATTCCACCAAGATCAATAAAGGCACCATAATCAGTGATATTTTTAACCACGCCTTCAACGATTTGGTTTTCTTCAAGGTTTTGAACAATTTCTGAACGCTGTTCAGCACGACTTTCTTCTAAGATGGTACGGCGTGAGACAACAATATTACCACGACGACGATCCATTTTCAAAATTTCAAACGATTGTGGATTGTGCATTAAAGGGGCAACATCACGGATAGGGCGAATGTCAACTTGGCTACGAGGTAAAAAGGCAACAGCACCATCAAGGTCAACAGTAAAGCCACCTTTTACTTGGCTGAAGATGACTCCATCCACACGTACACCTGCATTGAATTTTTCCTCAAGACGGAACCAACTTTCTTCACGACGTGCTTTTTCACGTGATAGAACAGCTTCACCCATCGCATTTTCAATGCGATCAATGTAAACTTCAACTTCATCGCCGATTTGCAACGAACCGTCTTTACCTTTGCTACCAAATTCCTTAAGAGGAATACGTCCTTCTACCTTAAGACCAGCATCAATAATGGCCATGTCTTTTTCGATTGCAATGATACGACCTTTAACAACAGATCCTTCATTGAGGTCGTTGGTTTGGAAAGATTCCATTAAAAGGGCTTCAAAATCCTCTACCCTGGGATTGTATTGTGACATAAAAACTCCTGATACATACCTTTATTACAAAAGGCATTAGCGCTGGGTTAGTGTTGATATAGGATCATTCCATGATTTTTTTCTTATAAACGGGAAAAAAATTAGCGCTAGATATATGGAAATCACCTTGATGATTCTACAGAGCTGCTCGGGCTTTTATGAGAGGATCAATCAAGGTACAAGCAGTTGCAAATGCTTCTTCTATACTCAATTCGGATGTATCAAGCAAGTGGGCGTTTTCTGCTGATTTAAGAGGACTTTGTTGACGAGTCATATCACGTTCATCGCGTTGTTTTAAATCAGCAAGGATTCCTTGATAATCGGCTTGTTCTCCTCTTTTTAAAATTTCTTGATAACGGCGCTTTGCGCGTATTTGAATATTAGCCACAACATAAAATTTTATATCTGCATCGGGACAAACAACGGTGCCAATGTCGCGGCCATCAAGCACACTTCCTGGAGGAATTTTGATAAAATCGCGTTGTTTAGCGACAAGGATTTCTCGTATAGCTGGCATAGTTGCTATTTTTGAAGCGGCTTCGCCAATTGCATGAGCATTGAGAAGATTTGGATTTAAAATGTTAAGATCAAGTTTTTTTGCATGTGCAATGGCACTTTTTTCATCATCATAAGTCAATCCTTGTTGTAAAAGTGCGTAAGCAACGCTACGATAGGTAAGGCCAGTATCCAAATGGTGAAAATGATAATGAGCAGCAATTTTGCGTGCTAAAGTTCCTTTACCAGAAGCAGCTGGGCCATCAATTGCAATGACAAAAGGATTCAATGAATTTTGCCTCCAAGCTGGTTCATTAAGGGAATAAATGCTGGAAAGCTGGTCGCAATTACCCGTCTATCGTCAATAGTAACAGGTTTTTCTGATACCATCCCAAAAACAAGAAAGCACATTGCAATACGATGATCAAGATGTGTTGTGATGCATCCACCACCTAGACCTTTGGGTGAGTTTTGTCCATGGACAATGAGAAAATCTACACCCTTTTCGCAATCTACATGGTTAATTTTTAATCCTTGCGCAATGATGGAAAGCCGGTCTGATTCTTTAACACGCAGTTCTTCAATTCCGAGCATAGTCGTCTTACCTTCAGCAAAGGCTGCTGCTACTGCTAAAGCAGGATATTCATCAATCATTGAGGGCGCTCGTTCTTTTGGTACAGTAACACCTTTTAATGCTGATGATCTAACACGCAGATCAGCAATATTCTCTCTATCTTTTTGGCGTTGGTTTAAAAATTCGATATTTGCTCCCATTTCCCACAATGTTTGGATAAGACCGATTCTAGAGCTATTTATAAGAACATTTTCAATTGTGATATCGGAATCTTCAATAAGAAGAGCAGCAATGAGTAGAAAAGCAGCAGATGAGGGGTCGCCTGGGATATCAATACTTTGTCCAGTAAGATGTGGCTGGCCGTGCATATGGATGAAACGCGTGCCTTCTTTATTTGTTTCTATATCAAGTTTAGCACCAAATAATTCTAATATTTTTTCTGTATGATCCCGAGTAAGAATGGGTTCAATAACGGTTGTAATGCCAGCTGTATTCAGACTAGCAAGGAGGATTGCTGATTTAACTTGGGCAGAGGCTATAGGCAGACGGTAGCAGATTGGATTAGCCATTTTGGGGCCATAGAGTGTTAAAGGAAAATGGTTCGATGTTGCTTCAATGTTGGTACCCATTAAACGCAGTGGATTGAGAATACGCTCCATCGGACGTTTGGATAAAGAAGCGTCGCCTATAAAAGTTGTTTTCATGTGATAGGAACTAACCATTCCCATGATTAAGCGGGCTCCTGTTGCAGAATTACCAAAATTTAAAGGTTGTTGTGCTTGCAATAGGCAGCCATTACCAGTTCCGCGAATAATCCAGATACCGTTTTCTTTATGAATATGAGCACCCATCGCTTGCATGGCCGCAGCTGTATGCAAAATGTCATCACTTTCAAGAAGTCCATGAATATGTGTTTCACCATTTGCTAATCCTCCCAATATAAGAGATCGATGAGAGATTGATTTATCACCTGGTATTTTAATTTTTCCAGAAAGAGCAGTTGATTTTTGAGCGGTTGCTGGTATTGCATTTTGCATGGAAACTATATCGATTTTATCTAAATTTGACAGAATTAGGTGCTTGTTAGCACATACTGTGATAAGCGTCATGAGAAAATCCGTGCAGAATAATGCATTTATCTTTGACAAACACATCGTTTTTCGCTTAAGCACCGTAAAAAACTTGTCATTTAAATAGCTAACCGAAGAGGCACGGTCCATGGCAAATAAAGAACTTGGAACTAAGCGTGTTGACCCAGAAACGGGAAAGAAGTTTTATGATCTTAATCGTGATCCTATAGTGTCACCTTATACAGGGATTTCTTATCCGCGATCTTATTTTGAGGTTGTAGCCGCTGAGGCAAATAGTGAAGAAGACGCTGATACTGAGGAGCTTGATACAGCGCTTGAAAAATCTGCCTTTATGTTACTTGAAGAAGGTGTTGACGATTCTAAAGATGATGATCTTCCTGATTTAGTGGATGAAGATGTGGATCTTGGGGATGATAAAGATACGTTTTTGTCTCATGATGAAAAAGATGAGGATGACGATATGACCGATATCCTTGGTAATGGTGTTCCTAGTGATGATGATGTTTAAGAAAGGCAAGAGAATTTTGTATTCTTTTTATTGAAGACGAATTCTTCTTGATCTTCGGCTTTTCTCGTTCTAAGAACTTCTTTTATGCTTTATTTTGTTTTTGAGAGAGAAGCTGCTTTTTGTGGGGCTATAGCTCAGCTGGGAGAGCGCTTGCATGGCATGCAAGAGGTCAGCGGTTCAATCCCGCTTAGCTCCACCAAAAATATCAGTATATTTTTCTCTGTAGCATAAACATTTGAAATTAGGTTTATGTACTGATTAACAAGCGCTGTATAATAGCTATTAAATTTTTCTTAAAGAGGTGATTCTTTTTCAAGTTTTTTAAGACGATAAAGTTCTTCTAAAGCATCTTTAGGTGAAAGCTCATCAGGATGGATATTTTTTAAAGCTTCTTTAATTACATCATATTTATCTGTTTTTTTATGTGTAGTGGATATTGTTTGAAGATTAAATAGAGGTAAGTCATCAATTAATTTGTGCCCTTTTTCAGCCATTTCGCTTTGTTCTAATTGATGGAGAACGTCTGTTGCACGGGTAATAACTTCTTCAGGAAGTCCAGCAAGCTTTGCAACTTGTACTCCATAAGATCGGTCAGCAGCTCCTTCAGTTATTTCGTGAAGAAAGATGACATTACCCTCCCAATTTTTGACTTTCATGGTTACATTATGAAGGCGGTCGAGTGTCTTGGTGAGTGCTGTCATTTCGTGAAAATGCGTGGCGAGAATGGCACGACAATGGTTAACTTCGTGAAGATATTCAACAGTCGCCCAAGCAATTGAGAGACCATCAAAAGTTGATGTACCGCGTCCGATCTCGTCGAGAATCACAAGAGAGTGGCTACTTGCATGATTAAGAATAGTTGCTGTTTCAACCATTTCCATCATAAAGGTTGAGCGCCCTCGTGCAAGATCATCAGAAGCGCCGACACGGCTAAATAAACGATCAACAACACCGATATGGGCCGAACTAGCTGGCACAAATGAGCCCATTTGTGCCATAATAGCAATAAGGGCATTTTGTCGCAAAAATGTTGATTTTCCTCCCATATTTGGACCTGTCAACAACCAGATTGCTGCATATTGGTGATTGTTTTTTGCAGAGAGATTACAGTCATTGGCAACAAATGGTTCTATTGCTTGTTTTCGTAATGCTTGCTCTACGACAGGATGGCGTCCTGCAGTGATGCGAAAGGTTAGAGAATTATCAATGATTGGACGACAATATCCTTGTTCTTCAGCTAAATACGCTAAAGCAACGGATACATCTAAAACAGAAAGTGCTTCGGAAACTTTACGAATGAAATCAGCTTGTGCGATAATTTCATTTACAAGCATATCGAAGATTTCAAGCTCAAGCATTATAGCGTGATTCGCTGCATGGGCAATACGACTTTCAAGTTCAGCAAGCTCTGTCGTCGTAAAGCGCATAGCATTTGCCATTGTTTGTCGGTGAATAAAACGCGCTTTTGCTTGTGGATTATTTGTGAGTGTAGATGCTTGTAAGGCTGTAACTTCAATGAAGTAACCTAAAACATTATTATGCTTGATTTTAAGTGTTTTAATGTCCGTTTCTTTAGCATATCGTGCTTGAAGTTCCGCAATGATACGGCGTGATTCATCACGTAAACTGCGCGTTTTATCCAGCTCTTGGTGATAATTAGGGCGAATAAATCCTCCGTCACGCTTAAGAAGTGGAAGATCATCAGCCAATGCTTGATTGAGACGCGTATGCAAGGCAGTAGGTAAGTGTGAAAACACTTCTTGCACATCACTTATTTCTTGGGGAAGCAATTTATTATTGAGTAGCTGATTTAGTTCACTAATAATTTCAAAACCACGCCGAATTGTAGCGATATCACGTGGTTCTCCTCGACCAAGAGCCAAACGTGAAACGGCACGTGACATATCTGGTCCCCCTTTCAAAATAAGATGGGCAGCTTCTGAAAGAGAAGTATTACGCAAGAAAAAGGAAATTGAATCAAGACGTTTATCAATAGCTTCAGGAGATGTTAAAGGAGAAATTAAGCGATCAGCAAGAAGACGTGAACCACCTCCTGTAACTGTGCGGTCAATGGTTTTTAATAAGCTTCCATCGCGTTGGCCAGATGTGGTTCGAATAAGTTCGAGGTTAAGCCTGGTAGCCGCATCAATGAAGAGAGTCGCTTTTTCATTTTGGCGTTCGGGACGCATGAGAGGGGGACGGTGGGTGATTTGTGTTTTTTCAATATAACGAATAGCAGCAGCAATAGCTGAAAATTCAGAGCGTGAATAATCAGCAACGCCTTCAAGGGTTGATAATTTGAAATAATTGCAAATATCATGTTCAGCGGTGATTGTATCGAAAAGAGTAGCTGGTTGAGGTGAGATGAGATGACCAAGAACATTAAAAAGTGATTTCAGAGATTTGTCATGCAACAATGAATCGGCCACTATCACTTCTTGCGGGTCTACGCGCATGATATCTGTTAGAAGTTTTTCATGATGACTTTCTGTAACACGAAATATGCCAGTGGAAATATCAATCCAAGACAAAGCAAATTCTTCTTTATCATTAGTTTTGATGCGGGCAAGTGTCATTAGGTAATTTGCGCGTGTTGGATCAAGGAGTTTTTCTTCCGTTATGGTTCCAGGTGTAATAAGGCGAACAACTTCACGTTGAACGATTGATTTTGAGCTACGTTTTTTTGCTTCTGTGGGATTTTCCATTTGTTCACATACAGCAACGCGGTAACCACAGGCGATGAGTTTTTGCAAATAATCATCAGCTGAATGAACAGGAACACCACACATGGGGATATCTTTACCTAAGTGTTTGCCGCGTGTTGTAAGTGTAATTCCTAAAGCTTGAGAAGCGATAATTGCGTCACTGAAAAATAATTCATAGAAATCACCCATACGATAAAAAAGCAGGCAATCATTATTGACTGCTTTGATTTCTATATATTGCTCCATCATGGGGGTAAGACGTTCTTGGTGTGCGCTAGATGAGGTGGAAGGCTGTAGAGTTACGTTACTTTTATGTTCCGTCCCTTTTTCCATTTTTCTGCACTTATCCCTTTCAATACGTCTTTTTTATTTACTTCAGTCCATATCTTCATTATTTGTGAATGAAAAGATATGGTAAATTACCTGTTAAAGAATAAGCATAACGGTTTCTGGACTATGAATCAAATTTAAAATCAAATAGTTGAACCCATAAGCCAAGCAAGATTTGTACTATTTTGGGAGAAAAATAAGTAAAATGAAAAAAGATGAGCAAGATTATAAAACCTATAAAGCGGTTTATAGTGAAGATGAACAAAAAGCTCTTGATTTTCATAGTTATGGTCAACCTGGAAAGCTTGAAATTGTTGCAACAAAATCTATGAAAACGCAGCATGATTTGGCACTTGCTTATTCGCCAGGGGTTGCTGTGCCTGTTAAAGCAATTGCTCAAAATCCTGAGCTGGCTTATGATTATACAGCCAAAGGTAATCTTGTTGCTGTTATATCAAACGGAACAGCTATTTTAGGTTTAGGAAATTTGGGTGCTTTGGCATCTAAACCAGTGATGGAAGGAAAAGCAGTGCTTTTTAAGCGCTTTGCTGATGTTGATGCCATTGATTTAGAAGTTGATACGAATGATACAGAAAGTTTTGTCAATTTAGTGCGTCATTTGGAGCCATCTTTTGGTGGTATTAATCTTGAAGATATTAAAGCACCTGACTGTTTCATTATTGAAAATCGTTTATGTGAGATAATGAATATTCCTGTTTTTCACGATGATCAGCATGGAACGGCAATTGTTGCAGTTGCTGGTATGATAAATGCTTTGCGTTTAACCGGACGCAATATAGAGAATACGCGGTTGGTTTGCAATGGTGCAGGGTCTGCAGGTATTGCTTGTATTCAATTGCTTAAGGAGATTGGTTTCCGACCTGAAAATATCCTATTATGTGATACGAAGGGGATTGTGTATGAAGGTCGTGAAGAGGGTATGAATCCTTGGAAATCTGCTCATGCTACTAAAACAGATAAACGCACTCTCGCTGAAGCAATGGAGGGTGCTGATATATTTTTTGGGGTTTCAGTGAAAGGCGCGTTAACCGGAAAACTAGTAAAGTCAATGGCTCCTCGGCCAATTATTTTTTCTATGGCTAATCCTGATCCAGAAATCACACCGGAAGAGGTTATGCAAGTGCGTGATGATGCTATCATAGCAACAGGTCGATCAGATTATCCTAATCAGATTAATAATGTTCTTTGTTTTCCATATATGTTTCGTGGTGTACTTGATGTCCGTGCGACAATTATTAATGAACACATGAAAATTGCTGCAGCAAAAGCTATTGCAGATTTGGCATGTGAGGAAGTGCCGGAGAGCGTTATGGAAGCTTATAATGGCCGTCGATTGAAATTTGGTCCGGATTATATCATACCCGTTCCATTTGATCCTCGTTTGCTTCCAGTTGTTTCAGCTGCAGTAGCCAATGCAGCTATGGAAAGTGGTGTTGCCAAAAAGAATATTAATAATTTAGAAGCTTATAAACGTGATTTGAATGCTAGGCGTGATCCATTTTTATGATAGGTGGTGTTTATCGTCATGTTTATTAAGCATCAGAAATAAAAAACAGGTTAAGATACTCTTGGTCGTGCTAAAAAATTTCTGAGATCATTGAAGAGATAATTTCTTTTATCAATGGATTAGGATTATCAGGAATAAAAAATATTGTAAGCATTCCAAAATTTCAGCTTTGTAAACAACAAGAAGGCTATGGAATTTTAAAGGTGTTGTTATTTTTTATATAAATGGAGCTTCTATAGAGGCGATGTAGCAGTATCTTTTAATGCAGATTAACAGGGGGCATTCATTTTATGAAGTTTGGCTAATCATTACCTTAAATGATTAACACAATGTTCCAAGCTTATTGATGAAGCAGCTATTATGAGCTTTTGAATGGATGCAATATAGATTTTATAAATATGGTATTACCCATATTCTCGGTAAATCTTGCTTTAAAAGCAAAAATATCTAATTTTATGATCTTACCAATGACAAGAGAAGAAACAGCAGAGTACACATGATTGTGCGAAAAGATTGTTAGGATGATTGTGTAGGTTTATCTTTTTGTTCTGCAGCAATACGTCGTTGAAATAGAGTTACAAAATCAATCGGATCGATCCACAGAGGTGGAAAGCCACCATTTTGAGTTGCATCAGATATAATTTGCCGTACAAAAGGAAATAAAAGACGGGGACACTCAATAAAAACCAGCGGCATAATGTGTTCTTGTGGGATATTTTGAATATGGAAAACACCACCATAAACTAGTTCTACATGAAACAATATATCATTATCATCACCGGCTTTGACTGAAAGTGATAAGACAACATCGTAATTATCATCACCAACTGGATTAGCATCAACGTTAATATTGATGTCAATTTTGGGTGATTTTTCTCGCGGACGCAATGACCGAGGAGCGTTTGGATTCTCAAATGAGAGATCTTTCAAATATTGAGTCAATACAGCGAAAATAGGTTTTTCATTGTCATTATTTATTTCACTACCTTGAGCCATATTAAAAAACCTTTCATTATCTTAGATAATTTGTTCTAACTCTAAAAACAAATTGGTTATCATGCCTTGCAAGAGGTTGCAAGAAACGTCCTCATTATCTTTATTATTTTTTTGTATCTGTTAAGTTTTTTGAATGATTATCATTGCTTTTATGCCAAGGAGATTCTTTCGCATTATAGCTTTGATAATTTTCTGCATTAAGTTCAATTATATTTTCAAATTTATTTTGAGACGTTGTTTTAGCATTAGCGTTGATTTTATTATTTAATAATGAGAGGAAGGATTGAGCACAAGTGCGTACTGATTTTATAAGAAGTAATATTCCTATAATATCGCTTACAAAACCAGGAATAATAAGTAAAATTGCACCAATAAGAATAAAAGCTTCATCGCTTATATTATGCGTTGGCATATGCCCTTGAATAAGACCACGTTGTATATTTTTAAGGAGGTTAACGCCATAAATACGGAGTAAAATGCTTCCACTTATCATTGTTAAAAAGATTAAACTCAAAGTTGCTAAAACCCCAATTTCCTTTCCAACAAGGATAAAACCAGCAATTTCAACAAAAAGAGCGCAAAGGACAATAACCAGTAAAAAGCGGGGTTTTATATGATAAAATTTTGTCACACGAAAATTCCCTTCTCAATATTTTACATAGAAAGAATTTATATAAGCATTATTGTTTTAACTTAAACAGGGAAGCATAAATACGATTTGATTAACACTATTTTGAATGGCAAATTAACTTATTTTACATGTGTATTGATAGATGTTATTGATTGCAATGTTTTTATGGATCATTTTTAGGTTTGGAGATTGACGACAATCATGGGATTTGATGTTGTATTTGTGATTGCTCTTGTTGTTATGGTTATTGTTTTTGTACAATTACGTAATGTATTAGGTAAACGTACTGGTTTTGAAAGACCTCCTTTCAATCCTTATTCTGGTCATTCTACAAAACAGGTTGAAACAGATACAACAGGTGATATTGTTTCATTTCCTCAGCAAATTAATGCGCAAAAGGGTGATTTTAGCGATATTGATGCAATTGCACCAAAAGGAAGCGCATTGAATGATGGTTTGCGGGCTATTCGTCAGGCTGATTCTAGTTTTTCTCCTCAGTTTTTCATAAATGGTGTTCAAGTTGCCTATGAAATGATCATGACAGCTTTTGCGCAAGGCAATCGCGATCAGCTTAAAGAACTTCTTTCTCAAAATGTTTTTGAAAGTTTTTGTGAGGCTATTGAACAGCGCGAAAAAAGAAATGAAAGAATTCAATTTACTTTTGTTGGGATTAATAAGGTTGAATTTATTTCAGCAGGAATGCAAAAAAGAGAAGAGTTGCTCACCGTGCGTATTGTCAGTGAGATTATTTCTGTGACTTATAATGAGCAAGAAGAGCGTATAGATGGTGATCCTGAGACTATTGTAGAAATTAGAGATGTTTGGACTTTTGTTCGTGACAGTGTATCGAAAAATCCAAATTGGAAGCTTTTTGCAACGGAAGATGAAAGTTAAAATAATTTTGCGTTTATTTGGTGTTTTGAATAAGATCCAATAAAGTTGGAAGATCAAGTGGCTAGAAATGAATGGGAAGAAAAACTTAAAGCCATTGATTGCACAAGATCGTTTGTTGTGGGAAAAGATTTGTCAGACTGTTACACCTCTTCATAGAGATTTCTCTTCTTCCGTGCAAAAAGATATTGAGAATATCGAAAATAAAAAATTACAAGTGACACAAGTTGTTCCACTCTTTCAAGAACCTCAACAAAGATCAACGATGGTTAAGGGAAGAAAAGAGATGGTTGCGCAAACAGAAAAAATACAGCATTTCAATCGCGCAATATATCGTAAAATTGCAAGAGGTCATCGTCCTATCGAAGCACGGATTGATCTCCATGGTCTTGTACAAGATGAGGCTTATTTTTCTTTAAAAGAATTTCTTCAGTCTTCTCAGCGGCGTGGATTGAGTCATGTTTTGGTTATAACAGGAAAAGGCCGATCACATGGGAGTGATGGTGCTTTGTATCGGTTTGTTCCTCATTGGTTATCAACGACGGTTTTTCGATGCTATGTTTATGCATTTGAGCAAGCTAGTCCCCAGCATGGTGGTCGGGGTGCGCTTTATGTTTGGCTGCGTCGTTCTATCTAAAGGGCATAATGCTTTTGATATCAGTTGCATTGAGTATGATGCTTTCGGGGAATATTTTGAAGAGACGCTGTAGGGTATAAAAGGTGGTGATTTTTATATTACAGTTTTGTTTCTTTCGATTCATATAGTACAAATTATTTTGTTCTATCCATTTCAATGAAAATAATTTGATATATTTGTGAGCGATAGGAAAACTACAAATTTTCATGGGATTAATCTGTAACCAATTCTAAAGTTTCCTCTTGATTTCTTATTTAAGGTAACACTAATGAGTTATTTTTATTTTATAGGCATGTAGTAGGTTGAGTGCAGAGATTAAAGACAGCATTGATATTCATGCTCCGAAAAGGTGCAAAATTCCGTACTTTTTTTGCTATTTTTCAATGAGAGAACAAAGTTTGTTATCACAGAAAATTATTTTTACGTTTTTATTTCAGACAGTTCTTGTAGTTTGAAATGATGAATTGTTGAGCAAAATTCACATGTAACAGAAATCTTTTCATTTTTTGTTATTTGAATTCGTTCTTCTGAAGAAAATCCATCTAATATTTCTTTAATTTTCTTGCGGGAACAAGAACATTTAGCTACGATGGGAAGGGCTTTAAAAACTTTGACACCTTGTTCGTGAAAGAGGCGGAATAATAATCGTCCAGTTCCCACTTGAGGGTCAGAAAGTTCTGCATTTTCAATGGTTTCCATAAGTGCCTTAACTTCTTGCCATTGGTCTTCAAGTTGGGCGTGGGTTTTGACTTCTTGTATTTTTTGATGAGAGGATGCTTGAGGTAGGAGTTGCGTTAAAATACCTCCTGCTCGCCAACTTTTCTTCGTTTGTCTTTGTTGATTACGATGAATTAATGTGGCGACTGCTAAACGGACATCGGTCGAAATTTGTTCTGATTGGTTAAAATAAGTACAAGCAACTTTTTGTAAATTTGATCCATCTAATGCAACAATTCCTTGATAGCGTTGCGTGTGGGCTCCTTGGTCAATAGTAAGGGCCAAAGTGCCTTTCCCAAGAAGTATTTCTGAAGATGTTTGATTGTCAATGATTGCTTGTTTTAAGCGTTCTTCATCAAAACGAGCATAACCTCGTAGATTGGAAGGGGCAGTAAAATCGCATACCAACATATTTACTGGCCCATCGGAATGGGTTTGTAAAATAAGTTTGCCTTCAAATTTAAGTGATGTGCCGAGGAGAACGGTTAAAACTAAAACTTCTGCTAAAAGATATGAGACAGGTTCAGGATATTGATGTTGTATAAGGATAGAGTTTAAAATTTCTCCGAGTTGTACAACTCGTCCACGGATATCAAGTCCTTCAACTTGAAAGGGAATGACAGCGTCCTCTCTATTTAGGTCAATGTCATTAAAATAGATGTCATTTTTAGTCTGGTCAGATTTTTTATTCATATCTTTTTTATGTTTTGTTTTGACAAATTATTGTGTGGAGAAGAATGCATCTTGTAAACACCAAGAAAGAATTGATTTTTGAGTGTGAAGACGATTTTCAGCTTCATCAAATACAACAGAATGTGGCCCATCGATTACGGAATCTACAACTTCTTCGCCACGGTGAGCAGGAAGGCAATGCATAAAAAGAGCATTAGGTTTCGCTAATTTCATTAAGGCTTCATTAACTTGATAGGGTTGAAAAATCGAGTGATTGCGAGCACGAAATTCTTGCCCCATAGAAATCCACGTGTCAGTGATGATGCAATCAACATTTTCGACGGTTTCTTGCGGATTATGGGTGTATGTAATATGAGCGCCTTGTTCACGTGCCCAGTTGACATATCGTGCTTGTGGTTCACTCCCCTGTGGTGTCGCAAAGCGTAAGTGAAAATCAAAAAGAACTGTTGCTTCAATCAAAGAATGGAGAACATTGTTGCCATCTCCGACCCAAGCGAATATTTTGCCGGCAATGGGGCCACGATGTTCTTCATAAGTAAGAATATCCGCCAAAATTTGGCAAGGGTGTGTGTCATCTGTAAGGGCATTAATAACAGGAACTTGGGCATATTGCGCTAATTCAAGCATTCGGTGATGTGCTGCAGTACGCAATAAGATAATATCTACAAAACGCGATAATACGCGTGCTGTATCAGCGATAGTTTCACTGTGGCCAAGTTGCATCTCTGAACCTGTTAACATAAGCGTGTCCCCACCAAGTTGACGCATACCAACATCAAATGAAACTCGGGTGCGTGTTGATGGTTTTTCAAAAATCATTGCCAGTGTTTTTCCCACAAAGGGTTTTGAAGCTTTTCCTTCTTTAAAAGTTTTTTTGAGGATTTTGGCGTAATCGATAAGAGCTCGTGCTGTTTGTGGAGTTAAAATAGATAAGTCGGTGAAGTGACGAGGAGCATGTGTCATGATATTATATTTGTCTTTCTTTGTTAGTTTGCGAAAGATGAGCAATTGCTTTTTCAATACGATGCAGGCCTTCACATACTTCGTCTTCAGTTATTATAAGAGGGGGCAAAAAGCGTACGACATTTTTACTCGTACCAACGCTTAGAATATGTTCATTTTCTAATGCGGTGATTAGCTCTTGTTGAGGAACTACACATTGAACACCTATCATAAGGCCTGTTCCTTGAATCGCGTTGATTACGTCAGGATAAGTATCAAGAAGGGTTGAAAGTCCTTGTTTTAGTTTATTTGCTACGTGTTGAACATGATCAAGGAATCCTGGTTCTAAGACAATATCAAGGACGCTATTGCTAACAGCCATGCCAAGAAGATTACCTCCAAAAGTTGAGCCATGAGTTCCTGGTATCATGCATTTTGCAGCTTTATCTGTTGCAAGACAGGCTCCTAATGGAAAGCCTCCTCCTAGTCCCTTTGCAAGGGTAAGAATATCGGGAGTGATATTACTCCATTCATAAGCGAACAATTTTCCTGTTCGTCCTATTCCGGTTTGGATTTCATCCAAAATTAATAACAGATCATTCTCATTACATAGGTTGCGTAAAAACTTTAAAGTTTCATGAGGGACTGTCCGCAATCCTCCTTCTCCTTGAATGGGTTCAATAAGGATGGCTGCTGTATTGTTATTAATGGCATTACGTAAAGCTTTTTCGTCATTAAAGGGAACTTGAACAAAGCCACCAGCTTTAGGACCAAAGCCTTCAAGATATTTTTTTTGTCCACTAGCTGCAAGCGTTGCAAGTGTACGACCGTGAAATGCACCTTCAAAAGTAATGATTTCAACACGTGTTGGTTGACCTAGGGTATAATAATAACGGCGAGCAGTTTTAAATGCACATTCCAGTGTTTCAGCACCAGAATTACAGAAAAAAACCTTATCAGCAAAGCTATTTGCACAAAGACGCATAGCAAGAGCCTCTTGTTCAGGGGATTGAAAAAGATTAGAAATGTGCCAGAGTTTTTCACTTTGTGTTTTAAGAGCATGAATCAGTTTTTGGTGACCATATCCTAAGACATTGACAGCAATGCCAGATGTAAAATCAAGGTAACGCTCTCCTTTATCAGAAATAAGCCATACACCATCGCCTTGTGTAAAATGTAAATTACGTCGATTAAAGCTATTATAAAGTGACTGCCTAGAGGTTATGCTCATCATTATTTCCTTTTTCTGAGCACTGTTTATAATAAATAAAACAACGCTGCATTAATGATAGACTATCGCGTTAATTAATAAAAGCTTTCAATAATCTGTATTTGCATACAAGAGTTGAAATAAATACAAAGATTTATTTATAATATTAATCTGCAAGTTGGGGAAAACATCTTAAAAGCACACTTCAAGAAGGAAAGGCCCTTGTCATAGAGTTGTTAGACATTGTAGTCTAAGTTAGCAAACGAGATTGTGTATCCGTTTGCAAATTCCACGGGTTCAATGAAGTTTCGAGTGCTTTGTTTCAAAGTATTAGAATACTTCATTAAACTGTTTAAATATGGTTAATACATTTGGGGTGCTTTTGGATGTACCTCGATGGAATGATCGGAATGGAGTTCTGGTATGAGTTGGACACATGAGCGCGTTGAACTGCTTAGGAAGCTTTGGAGTGAAGGTTTAAGCGCAAGTCAAATCGCTGCTCAGTTGGGTGAGGTTAGCAGGAATGCTGTAATTGGTAAAGTACATCGGTTAAAATTACCAGGACGTGTTAAAACAGTGCAACTAGTGTCGCGTACGCAAAAAACACTTACCGCTGATATAGTGCCGTCAGTATCTAGAGTGCATCGTGTTACACCATCGGTAACACCAGAAATTTCTCCGTCTTGTAGTGTTAGAACAACAGCTTTAAAAGTAGATCTTATGACGCATGACACAGCAAAAGATGATGTTTCTGCAACATCAAAAGTCGTTGTTCCTATGGCGCGTCATCTTAATCTTTTGCAACTGAGTGAGAATACATGTAGATGGCCGGTTGGGGATCCTTTATTATCGGATTTTCATTTTTGTGGTGCTGACTCCGGGGAAGGCAGTCCTTATTGTGCTTTTCATGCTAAGATAGCATTTCAACCAATTTCAGAAAGACGGCGAGCAAGAGTGTAATGCTCGCAATATATTTTGAGTTGAACATCAGATTGCATAATTAAGTTTTAATTTTGTGGATATAAGTTTTCTTTCTTTGAGAAGATGCGGTTATTTTCATTATTTAAGCTTCTTATTGAAATGAAGATGAGAAACTTTTCTTCAACAAAACGAGTAGGTTTTGAGTGTAACAAGAAAAATAGACATATATTTTTAAGCATACATAATTTAAATCAAAGCGGAATTTCTACTTTGTTCGATTTTTAACAGTTCATTTGGGTAATATGAGTGGTGTGTCATTGGACGATTTTTGTATAGTTGCTATGGCTTGTTCAATTTTGGGTAGGATTTTTTGCTGATAAATTTGCCATGTTAAAGGGCCAATATGTGTAGCGATAATAACGCTGTCTTTGTTTAAAACAAAAATTTCCGGTGATCCATATATGCCCCAGTTGATAGCTGTATACCCTGAAGCGTCAAAGCCAACATATTTAAAAGGGTTACCAAAATTATTTAAAAAACGTTGGGCGTTATCTTTATTATCCTTATAATTAATTCCAATAAGATCAAAACGTTGATCTTTTGCGATTTCCATGAGAATGGGGTGTTCTTGGCGGCAGGATGGACACCAAGATCCCCAAAAATTAACCAACGTTACGCGCCCTTTAAATTCTTCTGAATTTAAATAATTCTCATTATTTAATAAAGGAAGGTGAATTTTAGGAGCTGGTTTTCCAATGAATGCGTTCGGAATGAAAGAGGCATCATAGAGATTTTTTTTATCTATAGAGCTAAAAAAAAATGTGATCAGAAGGAGAAATAGCAAGAATGGTCCAAAAAGGCTCAATAAAACAAGCCAAGACATTTTTTTTCTAGATTTGGATGGAGCGATTTTCATTGTATTTTTCTTTCCAAACCAGCTCTTTTGTTTGCAGTTGTTGCAGGATCTTTTTTTGGTGTGTACTCTTACAAATAATATGTCCAATGAGACAGAGAAGAATTATTGCAGAAAGTACATAGCTTAAGACAACAATCTGTTCATGATGAAGGGTACCGAGGAGACGATCAATGCGTTGGGAAAAATTTTCCAAATGTTGATTTTGGATGTTATTGAGGTCGAGCATAACGAAGTGTCCTAGTTCTGAGTGCGGTCGGCTGCTTTATTTTGAAGTGTTTGTATATAACGGTAAGTGATTTCATTTTGCATAGCCAGTAAATGCAATATAATGAACAAAAAAATAAAACAAAGAGTCATTGTTATCAATGGCCATAACATGGGACTGTCAATTGTTGTGCCTCCTGCACGTAATAATGATGCCGGTTGATGGAGTGTATTCCACCAACTGACAGAAAATTTGATAATGGGGATATTGACGGATCCAACGAGTGTCAGAATTGCTATAGCATATGCAGCTTTGACCTGGTTATGAAAAGCACGCGAGAGCATGACAATAGCGATGTAGATAAAAAATAGGATCAAAACTGATGTCAGTCTAGCATCCCATACCCACCATGTTCCCCATGTAGGACGCCCCCAAAGAACTCCTGTCATTAAAGCCAAGGCTGTAAAGATTGTTCCAATAGGTGCAGCACATTTAAGGGCTATACTAGCGAGGTGATGACCCCAAACTAAGCTGCTGAGTGCGGCGACGCTCATCATGATGTAACAGAATGTTGATAACCACGCAAATGGTGCGTGAATATACATAATTCTGACAGTAATTCCCTGTTGATAATCATGAGGAGAATGTATAACCAAAGTTAGACCTAGAATAAGCAAAAACACTGTGATACTAGCTAACCAAGGCAAAATAGTTCTGCTGACCTGCATGAAACGGGTTGAATTTGCGAAGGTCAATTTCGTGTTTTTATTGTGCGATAATTTATCCATAGATTTTATAATAGGCAGACTTTGGTTTCGCGGCAATTTTTTTTATTACTCTGATAAATATTTAAGTGTTATCGCTGTTACAAAAGAACTAAATACACTAAAAAAGAGTGAAAAAGCTATAAGAAGAGCCAAGGCAGTAAAAAAAGAAACATTTTGTGTTGTTGGAGCTGTGGCAGTTGCAATGCCAAAGATCAATATTGGAATTGTCCATGGTAAAATGATGATAAAAATAAGGATAGTACTGTGTGAAAGTGATATTGCTAATGCCGCACCGATAGAGCCAATAAAAATGATAGCAGGTGTCCCGCATAAAAGGGTAAGCATTGTCACAAAAATTGTCGTCATATCCAAATAGAACATGAATGCTAAAATAGGAGTCACAAAAATGATGGGCAGCATGGTTCCCAACCAATGCGCAAGGCATTTGGTAAAAACAATTAATGCTAAGCTTTGCCTTTGGTCAAAGAGGATAAATTGGTCGAGATTTCCATCATCACGGTCAGTTTGAAACAGTTTATTAAGGTTGAGGAGTCCTGCGAAAAGAGCTCCAAGCCACAACATGCCTGGGCCTATTCGTGCAAGAATGTCTGGATCTGACCCTATAGCAAAAGGGGTCATCATAATGATGGCAATGAAAAACAAAAGCCCTGTTAATAAAGAATTTTGTGGAGCTAAGGTTAGTTTGAGATCGCGCCAGAATAAAGCTTTCATTCTACGTTCTCCTGGGAAGGTAAAAAATTCTCTAGAGCAATTATATGGTTTTCAGGAAGACCAAGAGGCGTATGGGTTACCGCTATAATCATTCCGCCTCGGTTGAGATGATGTTGAAAAAGATTAGCGCAGATAGCTTGAGCATAACTATCCATCCCAGATATTGGTTCATCTAAAATCCAAAGAGGGCGATAAGATAATAAAAGGCGAGCGATAGCTACGCGTCTTTTTTGACCAGTTGATAAAACGTTGAAGGGTAAATGTCCAAGATCGGCAAGGCCAACTTCTGCAAGGGCTTCATAAGGTTGGCAAAGATTTTGACCATAAAATTCTGCCCAAAATTTCAGATTGTCGATAACTGATAAAAAAGCTTTCATGGCATTTTGGGTACTAAGATAATGGCATGCAGCTGCTACAGGGTATATTTGTTTTTGGTCTTGAAGCACGACATGACCTTCAGAAGCTTTAAGAAGACCGACAATGATTCGTAGCAATGTAGATTTTCCAATGCCATTTGGACCTGTGATTGTCATGAGTTGTTGCGTGGATAAACAAAAAGAAAGGCTTTGAAAGAGAATTTTTTCATTTCTATATGCTGCTAAATTTTTGCTCAATAACATCATGGATTGCTTGTTTTCTCCTTCGTTTCTGTAGTTCTTATTGCGTTATAAAGCAAAAAACATATTTTTTGTGCAATTGTATCTAGAATAGTTCTAAGAATAATTCTATAAAGTATGCACTACATTAATGGTTCATGTGAAACAGATTTTGAGGTTAATCTCCAAATTTGCTAATAAGAAGACGGGGAATGGATAGCGGAAAAGTTATACTCGCATTTAAGTTGCGACTTGGCTCGTGTTTGTATTATTCCTTCTGGGAAGCAAGTGATTTGATAGTATGAGGGTGAATAATCATGTCTCAAGTTGATAGTTTTAATTGTCGCAAAATTTTAAATTTTGATGGCAAAGAATATATTTATTATAGCTTAATTGAAGCGGAAAAAAATGGACTTGAAAATGCTTCCCGTTTGCCATTTTCGATGAAAGTTCTTCTTGAAAATTTATTACGATTTGAAGATGGTCGCACAGTCAAGAAAGAGGATATCCTCAATATTGCTAAATGGTTAAGTGATAAAGGTCGTGCTGGTGCAGAGATTGCTTATCGCCCTGCACGCGTTTTAATGCAAGACTTTACTGGTGTTCCTGCAGTTGTTGATCTTTCTGCAATGCGTGATGCTATGGTTAATCTTGGGGGTGATGCTAACAAAATCAATCCTCTTATTCCTGTTGATCTCGTTGTTGATCATTCAATTATCGTTGATCATTTTGGGAATCCGAAGGCGTTTAGTCAAAATATTGAGCGCGAATATGAACGTAATGGCGAACGTTATCGTTTTCTTAAGTGGGGACAGAAGGCTTTTCAAAATTTTCGTGTTGTTCCTCCAAGAACAGGGATTTGTCATCAGGTCAATTTGGAGTATTTGGCGCAATGTGTGTGGATAAAGGATGAGAATGATTGTCAGACAGTTTATCCTGACACGTGTGTGGGAACCGATTCGCATACAACGATGATTAATGGTTTAGGTGTTTTAGGCTGGGGTGTTGGTGGTATTGAAGCGGAGGCGGCAATGTTAGGACAGCCGGTTTCAATGTTGTTACCTGAAGTCATCGGTTTCCGTTTGACAGGAAAATTGAAGGAAGGTGTAACTGCTACTGATTTAGTTTTGATGGTTACGCAAATTCTACGTAAGAAGGGTGTCGTTGGTAAATTTGTTGAATTTTTTGGTCCTGGTTTAGAGCATATGACCCTAGCGGATCGCGCAACGATTGCAAATATGGCACCTGAGTATGGAGCGACGTGTGGTTTTTTCCCCATTGATAAAGAAACAGTGCGTTATCTCAATATGACAGGGCGCGATGAACATCGAATTGCTTTGGTAGAAGCTTATTCTAAGGCACAAGGGATGTGGCATGATGAAAGCACAGCTGATCCTGTTTTTAGTGATACAATTGAATTAGATATGCGAAGCGTTGTGCCCTCTATGGCTGGCCCCAAGCGTCCTGAAGGACGTATTGCATTGGAAAATGTGGGGCAGGATTTTAGCATGGCCTTAGTTGATGATTATAAGAAAGTTAGTGGTCACAATGATCGTTATAGGGTTGAGAATGAACACTATGATCTTGGTCATGGGGATGTTGTGATTGCTGCAATTACTTCTTGTACGAATACGTCAAATCCTAGTGTTCTTATTGCCGCGGGTCTTTTGGCGCGTAATGCTGTTGCAAAAGGTCTTAAAAGTAAACCATGGGTTAAAACGTCTTTAGCACCTGGTTCACAAGTGGTAGAGGCTTATCTTCTTAGTTCAGGTCTTCAAAAAGATTTAGATATTTTAGGATTTAATTTAGTAGGGTTTGGATGCACAACATGTATTGGAAATTCCGGTCCTTTGCATTCAGCCATTTCTAGAACGATTAATGATAATAGTTTAATTGCTGCAGCAGTTCTTTCAGGTAACCGCAACTTCGAGGGACGTGTGTCGCCTGATGTGCAAGCAAATTATTTGGCTTCGCCACCGTTGGTTGTCGCCCATGCTTTAGCAGGAACAGTGTGTAGAGATTTAACTAAGGAGCCTCTTGGTGAAGGTTCAGACGGTCAACCGGTCTATTTAAAAGATATTTGGCCAACTTCTGAAGAAGTACAGGAATTTATCGAACAAAATGTTACGCGTGAGATTTTTGTTGAGAAATATGCTGATGTGTTTAAGGGGGATGAAAATTGGCAAAAAGTTCAGGTTCCTTCTGGTGTAACTTATTCCTGGGATGATCAGTCAACTTATGTGCGTAATCCCCCTTATTTTGAGGATATGCAAAAAGTTCCTAGTGCATTAGCAGATATTAAAAATGCACGAATCTTGGGTTTGTTTGGTGATAAAATTACAACTGATCACATTTCCCCTGCGGGTTCGATAAAGCTTGATTCCCCTGCCGGAAAATATTTGACTGACAACGGTGTTAAAGTCACTGATTTTAATCAATACGGAACGCGTCGTGGGAATCACGAAGTTATGATGCGTGGAACTTTTGCCAATATTCGCATTCGTAACTTTATGCTAGGAGAAAATGGTCGTGAAGGGGGGTATACAATTCATTATCCATCAAAGCAGGAAACAACAATTTATGATGCAGCAATGGCATATAGGCAGAACGGAGTTCCACTTGTTGTTTTTGCGGGTATTGAATATGGCAATGGGTCATCTCGTGATTGGGCAGCTAAGGGCGCTAATCTTCTTGGTATAAAGGCTGTGATTGCTCAATCTTTTGAGCGTATTCATCGGTCTAATCTTGTTGGTATGGGTATTGTTCCCTTTATGTTTGAAGAAGGTGCAAGTTGGCAGTCGTTTGGCTTAAAAGGAGATGAACAAGTAACGATTGAGGGAATCAATGATTTGAAACCTCGTCAAAAGACTACAGCTACAATCACTTTTATGGATGGAACAGTAAAAATTATGCCCTTGTTGTGCCGTATCGATACTGAAGATGAGTTAGATTATTTGCATCATGGTGGCATTTTGCAGTATGTTTTGCGTCAATTAGCGGTTTAAACACAGCATATCTGTTTAAGAGCTTGATAAAATTGTGGTAAAAACACTTTAATTTTACTCTTAGTTTTTGAGAATTTAATTGACGTCAACCTTAAGGTTACGTTATAAGTTAGAAGATAGCTTTATAGCTTAATTATTATTTATTTCGATAATATGATGTGGCTTAGACTCATTTTACCGATGAGTAAAAAAAGAGAGATTCATTTATGGCGAATACACCTTCGGCTAAAAAGGCAGTGAGTAAGATCGCAGCACGCACGCAAGTTAATAAGGCCCGCCGTTCTCGCGTTCGCACCTTTATTCGTAAGTTTAATGATGCTTTGGCTGGGGGTGATAAGGCATCTGCAGAAACGGCATTTAGAAATTGTGAACCTGAAATTATGCGCGCAGTTTCCAAAGGGGTTTTGCATAAAAATACTGCAGCACGGAAAGTATCACGTTTGGTAAAACGTTTGAAAGCACTCAGCGCCTAGAGCTTTTTTTCATTTGATATGAAAAGCCAGTACCTCATGGCAGGCACTGGCTTTTTTTATTGACTGCTGGGTTATGTTGCTAAGTGTCTATAAACCATTGAAAAATATACTAAATTTATGAGATTCAGATAGTTATCCACAAGCATTGTGGATTTTAATAGAGTCTTTTTTTGTCAAGCTTTTTTTTATTTTTTTTAACATAAGCGGATTTTTTATTATTGGTAAATTTTGTGTAAAAAAAAGTTAATTGAATCAATAAGTTTTCTCATCCTTTTATAAAGTTATAAATTTATTGCGGATTTTTTTGGTCTTTTGATTTTATTTTGACCTCTTGCATTTTACCTCTGCTGTTTTGTATGGTTTTTGTGGAAATTGAAAATGCACAAGATTTATGTCAGCTCAGTATTATGGTGTTGAGTAGAAAATTTTTTAATCTATGGTTGTGTAAATCTTTGATTTAAGTAGGCTTTATGTTTGGTTTTTGAGTTTCCTTTATTGATATATTTCCGTATGGAAAAACGTATCGTATGATCAGTGTGAGATAAATTTATTGGTCATCATTTATCAATGAAGCCGTGAGGGTGATATCCTGGGGGAGGATGAGAAGTCTTATTGGGGAAGGGCGTTCTGCTCTGCTATTCAATTTCTTTGTTTAGCAAGGTAGGAGTATGGTTTTTATCGAGATGAAAAATGGTGGATAAATTGAGTTCTAAAGCTAGTTCCTTAAAAAGAGTTTCAGTGGATATCTTATCGACGGAGGAAATGATAAATAAAATGATGGATATCAGTAAGCCAGTTAGTGCAAATGCCTCTGTGGAATATCCGGTTATTTCAGAAGAGGAAGGGGCAGCTGCTTTTGCACGTGTGATGGCGCAGTTGAAAACGCAGGTTGGTATTGAAGCTTATACCAGTTGGTTTGGCCGTTTGAAGCTTTCCGAATATAATCGTAATCTCGTGAAACTTTCTGTTCCTACAGCATTTTTACGTTCTTGGATTAATAATCATTATGGCTCTCTTTTAACCAGTTTGTGGAAGCAAGAAAATTCTGCGATTCTTCGTGTTGAAGTTATTGTTCGTGATATGAAGCGTGTTGCGAAAAACGTTGTGTGCAGAACGAATGGTAATCCTGTTCTTCCTATGTTGGAGGAATCAAACACTTCACCTTTGGTTGAGAATTACACAGAGAGTTCAGCAAGGAATACGCAAGCGGGGGTTTTTGGTTCACCACTTGATTCTCGCTATACTTTTGACAGTTTCGTTGAAGGGGCTTCTAATCGTGTTGCATTAGCAGCGGCGCGTTCGATTGCTGAAGGGCATAAAAGTGCTTTGCGATTTAATCCTCTTTTTATTCATGCGTCTGTTGGTTTGGGAAAGACTCATTTATTGCAGGCTATTGCTGCCGCTGCTTTAAAGCGTTTGACGCCTACGCGGGTTATTTATTTGACGGCTGAATATTTTATGTGGCGTTTTGCAACAGCGATTCGCGATAATGATGCTTTGTCTTTTAAAGAACAGCTTCGTGATATTGATCTTTTGATTATTGATGATATGCAATTTTTACAAGGAAAGTCGATTCAGCATGAATTTTGTCATTTACTCAATATGTTGCTTAATAGTGCAAAACAGGTTGTGGTTGCAGCAGATCGTCCGCCAGCAGAATTAGAATCGTTGGATCTTCGGGTTAGATCTCGTCTTCAAGGAGGGGTTGCTCTTGAGATTGAAGCACCGGATTATGAAATGCGTTTGGAAATGTTACGCCGACGATTAAAGATAGCGCAACAAGATGATAATATGATTGCGATTTCTGACGATATTTTGGAGTATATTGCTAAAACGGTTTTAGGATCAGGTCGTGATATTGAAGGAGCATTCAATCAATTATTGTTTCGTCAGTCTTTTGAAACTGATTTGTCATTGCAGCGGGTTGATGAATTATTAGGCCATTTGACCCGTTCAAGTGAGTTAAGGCGAATTCGAATTGAAGAAATTCAGCGTACTGTTGCGCGCCATTATAATGTTTCTAAGCAGGATTTATTATCTAATCGTCGTACTCGTACGATTGTTAAGCCAAGACAAGTAGCAATGTATTTGGCAAAAATGTTAACACCTCGTTCATTGCCTGAAATTGGGCGTCGTTTTGGAGGACGTGATCATACAACAGTCTTGCATGCAGTACGTAAAATTGAAGATTTGGTTTGTGATGATCAGACTTTAGCCAAAGAGCTTGAATTGCTTAAACGATTAATTGGAGAGCAGACTGTATAGCGTTGATAACTTTAATAGGAGAATGAAGAAAGTTGATGAGATTAACTATTTTTGCTTATGCAGTGCTTTATTGCTATTTTAAAAGAGATTGAATAAAATTTGACTTGTGATTCTTTTAAGTGAATCAAAGACTCTTAGTTTAGCAAGTTTCTAAAGTTATGAAGTCAATGATCAACGGGGATTTTTATGCACGTTACAATTGATCGCAATCAATTTTTAAAGTCTCTTGGCTGTGTTCACCGTGTGGTTGAACGTCGTAATACTGTTCCTATTTTGTCGAATGTACTCATTGATGCAGATAGTGATGGTATGCGCTTAAAAGCAACAGATCTTGATTTAGAAATTACGGAATTTTCAGTTCCTCACATTGAGAAAACAGGGGGAATCACTGTTCCAGCGCATTTGCTTTATGATATTGTTCGTAAGCTGCCTGATGGTAACGAGATTATATTAGCTGTTGATGCAGCCCACCCAAACACAATGTCTGTTATTTCTGGTTTTTCTAATTTTCGGCTTCAAGGATTTCCTAAAATGGATTTTCCTGAATCCCTTCCAGGTCAGTTTAATTTTCGTTTTTCTTTATTCGCATCAGATTTAAAGCATCTTCTTGATTGTACACAATTTGCTATTTCTACTGAAGAAACACGTTATTACCTTAATGGTATTTATTTTCATATTGTTGATGATGGTGCTTTGAAATTGCGTTTAGTTGCTACTGATGGTCATCGTTTAGCGCAAATTGATATGGAAGCTCCTTCGGGATCCGAAGGTATGCCAGGTGTTATTATTCCTCGTAAAACTGTGGGAGAATTACAAAGGCTTCTTTCAGAGGAAGCTGATAATCATGTGTGTATAGAGCTTTCAGAAACAAAAATTCGTTTTTCTGTAGGGTCTGTGGTTTTGACATCAAAATTAATTGATGGAACATTTCCAGAATATCAACGCGTTATTCCTCTTGGAAATGATAAAAAATTGACTGTAAATCGGCAGGATTTTTCTTCTGCTGTTGATCGTGTTTCTACGATTTCAAGTGATCGTGGACGTGCAGTGAAGTTGACGATTAAAAATGGACAGTTAAGATTTATGGTGAATAACCCTGATTCAGGGAGTGCAGAGGATCAATTGGTTGCAGATTATGCGTCTGATCCGCTTGAGATAGGCTTTAATTCACGATATCTCCTGGATATTGCTGCGCAGCTTTCAGGTGAAGAGATAGTTTTTATGTTGGATGAAGCTGGAGCGCCAGCGCTGATTCGTGATAATCATGATGCAAATGCGCTTTATGTGCTAATGCCTATTCGTGTTTAAGGATGATGTGTTTTGCAATGCAGTGCTGGCCATGTGCATAAAGTGGCAGTGACACAGCTGAAGTTAGCGCATTATCGCAATTATCACTTTTTAAATGTTAATTTTTCAAGCCGGAATGTTGTTTTTACTGGTCGTAACGGTGCGGGTAAAACCAATTTACTAGAGGCACTGTCTTTTCTTGCTCCTGGTCGTGGTTTACGGCGTGCAGCTTATTCTGATGTCAGCTGTTCTAGGGATGAGGGAGCCGGGTTTGTTGTGTTCGCTCGCCTTCAATGTGCTCTCTATGGTGAAGTGAGTATTGGTACAGCTTTAGAGGCTGGTGGTAGTAATCGCAAGTTACACATCAATGGCGAGAATGAAGCGTGTGATTGTTTGACAGATTATTGTCATATTAGCGCATTAACTCCTTCTATGGATGGGCTTTTTATAGGACCTACACTCGATCGACGCCGTTTTTTGGATCGTATGGTTTTGGCTATTGATTCCTTGCATGGTCGGCGTGTATCTGATTATGATAAGGTTATGCGCGCACGGAATCGTTTATTTGCAGATGGAAATGAGGATCGTGCTTGGTTTAATGCTTTAGAAATGCAGATGGCTGAACTTGCGACAGCTATTGCAGCAGCACGGATTGATGTTGTTCAGCTCTTGAATGATATGTGTGTGCAAATGTCAGAATCTATACCTTTTCCAAGAGCTTTTTTACAAATTGATGGTTCTTTGGAGAAAGCTCTAAGGAAGATGTCAGCAGTAGATGTTGAAGAGGAATTTTTAGACCGATTGCGTCGCAATCGTGCAATGGATCGTGCTGCTGGACGGACACTGGAAGGACCACATCGCACAGATTTGCAAGTTTTTTATGCCGATAAAAATATAGCTGCATCATTATGTTCAACAGGTGAACAAAAAGCTTTGTTAACAGGCTTAGTTTTGTGTCATGCGCATCTAACAGGTGTAATGTCGAATATGGCGCCTATCTTTCTTCTTGATGAGATGGCTGCTCATCTTGATTTTTATCGGCGTGCTGCTTTATTCGATATTCTTGATGATCTAGGTGGTCAAACATTTATGACAGGGACAGATCGTATTTTCTTTGATTCCTTGAAAGGGCAAGCAGAATTTTTTGAAATTGAAGGTGGAGCTTTGTTAAAAGAATAGATACGCACTTAAGTTATATAGGCTGATAATTGAAAAAGAAGAGGCTTATCATGTCCACGGTTATAACGATTTTAAATGGCCCTAATTTAAATTTTTTGGGTAAACGTGAACCAGAAATTTATGGCACTGAAACTTTGGAATATATTGAAAGATCTTGCCAAGATTATGCAAAAAAGCTTGAATTGATAGTGCAATGTCATCAAACTAATTGTGAAGGTCAATTAGTGGAGTGGGTACAAGAAGCAATTGATATGAGTGCTGGGTTAATTATTAATCCAGCTGCTTATGGTCATACATCTATTGCGATTTTTGATGCATTAAATATGTTTTCAGGGCCCATAGTTGAGGTTCATTTATCGAATGTTTATCGACGTGAAGCTTTTCGTCATCATTCTTACGTTTCTGCAAGTGCAGACGCTGTCATTGTTGGATGTGGTCATGAAGGATATTTGTTCGCTCTTGAATATATCGCTAAACAACTTAGGTATGGGTATAAAAAAGAAGCAATCAAACACTGTTAATGTAAGTATTTAGAATTTTTGATAACTTTTTGTTGAATAAATAAAGTATGCCTATAATAATGCCATAATTGTTTTCGGTAATTTCCAATGCATATAATGGGACAGGTAAGATGAGAAGCTTTGTTAAACAGATAGAGGTGCTCACAATTTTGGGAGTAGGGTTGCTTTTATCTGGTTGCAAGATCGATGTTCTTCAGCCGGCGGGATATGTTGCGCGCCAACAGCTTATTTTGATTGCTATATGCGTTTTTGTTATGCTTTGCGTTGTTCTTCCTGTGATGTTTGCAGTGATTGTTTTGGCAATAAAATATCGTGCTTCGAATACGAAAGCAGATTATTTGCCTGATTGGGGGCATTCAAATAAAGTTGAAGCTTTTATGTGGGGTGTTCCAATTGCGATCATAGTGATTCTAGGTGCTTTAACAGCTTATTATACTTATAGGCTTGAACCCTCAAATCCTCTTCCAGTGGAAGTTTCTGGTGAGGAAAAGCCCTTGCAAGTTAATGCTGTAGCTTTAGATTGGAAGTGGTTATTTATTTATCCGGAATACGGTATTGCATCGATTAATGAGATTTATGCACCGAAAGATCGTCAGGTGTTACTACAGTTAACGTCAGAAAGTTCTCTTAATGCTTTCTGGGTACCAAAACTTGGTACTGTTCTTTATGCTATGCCGCAGATGAATTCTAAATTGCATTTAGTTGCTGATGAAAAAGGAATATTCAATGGAAATTCAGCAAATTATAGCGGTGATGGTTTTTCACATATGCGTTTCCATTGGCATTCTGTGTCCTTGGAGGATTTCAATAATTGGGTGACCAAGGTTCGAGATAATGGTCAAAAGCTTGATCGTATGTCTTATCGTCAGCTTGCTATTGCGCCTCGTATGAATGATATTACCGCAAAAGAAAAGGATGCTGAAGTGCGTTATTTTGCACCTGTTGAGAAACGGCTTTATTATCGGATTGTTAATCGGTGTGTTGACGAAAATACGATATGTAATGAGGACTTAATGAAGCGTGCTGCTGCTCAGACACTTTGGGGTGCCCTTTGTTCTGTTTTTGACCCGGATGCTATTTAGGGATTATTAATTGAGTAAAAACCCTTTTTAAAAGAAGGGTTTTTTAAACTGAAATTATTTTTATTGGGCTGAAAAATGTTTGGAAGACTCACAGATCCTACAGCAGGTGCTTTTCATGCACTGACACATGAGCCGATTGTTCTTTATACATGTATTGCAATTGTTCTCGGTGGTATATCCGTTGTTGTTGCTTTAACAGTGCTTGGTTGGTGGGGTGTATTTTGGCGAAATTGGGTCACAACAGTTGATCATAAACGTATAGGTATTATGTATGTCGTTCTTGGCATTATCATGCTGTTTCGTGGTTTTGCTGATGCAATTATGATGCGGACACATCAAGCTTTGGCACTTGGGAGTGAAAAATCAGGTTATTTACCTCCAGATCATTTTGATCAAATTTTTTCAGCTCATGGTGTTATTATGATTTTCTTCATGGCAACACCAATTTTATTTGGTCTTTTCAATTATCTTATACCGCTTCAAATTGGTGCTCGTGATGTTGCATTTCCATTTGCAAATAATTTCGGATTCTGGATTACAGTTGCCGCAGCGATATTAATTAACGTATCGCTTGGTATTGGCAATTTCGGTCGGGGGGGATGGCTTATGTATCCGCCCTTCTCGGGATTGCAAAATAGCCCGGATACAGGGGTAGATTATTATTTATGGTCGCTTCAGCTTGCTGGTATTGGGACGACTATGGGATCAGTTAATTTGATAGCAACTATAATTAAAATGCGTGCTCCTGGGATGACCATGCTAAAAATGCCTGTTTTTTGTTGGGGTGCTTTCGTTAGTAATATTCTTATTGTGGTTATTTATCCTGTTTTAGCTGTGGCGTTCCTATTATTGGCAGGTGACCGTTATTTAGGTATGAATTTTTTTACCAATACAGCTGGTGGTAATCCAATGGTGTGGATTAATTATGTTTGGATTTTTGGTCACCCTGAGGTTTATGTTTTGGTTATTCCTGCTTTTGGAATTATTTCTGAGATTGTGCCAACTTTTTCTTCAAAACGTCTTTTTGGTTATGCCTCAATGGTTTGGGCGATTGTCGTTATTTTGGTTCTTTCGCTTCTTGTTTGGGGACATCACTTCTTTACAATGGGAGGTGGTGAAGCTGTAAATACCTTCTTTGGTATTGCGACCATGATTATTTCGATCCCAACCGGTGTGAAAATTTTTAATTGGCTGTTCACAATGTATAAGGGGCGGATTCGCTTTGAACCTCCGATGCTTTGGTGCATAGGAATGATATTTACATTTGTTGGTGGTGGATTAACCGGCGTTTTGATGTCAATTGTGCCAGCTGATTGGCAATTTCATAATTCTCTGTTTTTGATAGCACATTTCCACCATACAATTATTGGAGGTGTTGTCTTTGCTTATTTGGGTGGGTTAGCTTTCTGGTTTCCAAAAGTTTTTGGTGTTAAACCAAATCGCGCTTTGGGGATTGCATCTTTTTGGTGCTGGTTTATTGGTTTTTATTTAGCTTTTTTCCCAGTTTATATTCTCGGTTTAATGGGCGCTACGCGTCGTCTGCAACATTACATTGAACCTGGTTGGCAGCCGATGTTTATTATTGCTGCACTGGGTGCTTGTGTTATCCTTGTTGGTATTCTCTGTCTCGTGTTGCAAATTGTTTTGGCAATTTGGTATGGTGTTAAACATAAAGGGCGCTTACCAGTAGTTATTAATGATCCTTGGGGTGATGCGCGTACGCTTGAATGGTCTGTTTCTTCACCTCCTCCTGACTATAATTTTGCAATTATTCCAACAGTGCACGCTGAGGACGCTTATTGGGATATGAAAAAGAGAGGTTATCAGCGTCCAACAAGTGGGTTTTCAAAAATTCATATGCCTGCAAATACATCGGCTGGAATTATAGCATCATTCTTCTCATTAATTGCTGCTTTTTCTCTGGTTTGGCATATTTGGTGGCTTGAGGTGATTGGGCTCGTTGGCTTTATTGCCACGATTATGTGTCGTTCATTATTAGGTAATCATCATGGTTATTATATCCCTGCTGAGGAGGTGCAAAAAACGGAAGATATTTTCACAGCTGTTCTTAAAGAACAAGGAGTAAAAGCATGAGTGTGACAACAATGCATGATAATCATCCGCATGAGCATCATCACGACGATAGTTCGGCAATGATATTTGGATTTTGGGTTTATATTCTGTCGGATTTGGTTGCTTTTTCAACACTCTTTTCCAGTTTTGCTGTATTTTCTGCTGCTTATGGCGGAGGAAAGGCTGGCAGTGAATTTATTAATTTAAATTTTGTTTTGGCTGAAACCACTATTTTATTGCTGTCATCACTGACTTATGGATTTGTGATGATACAAGTTCATAAGTGTAATCTTGCTGGTGTGCGTTTATGGATGGCTGTTACCTTTGTCCTTGGATTGATCTTTATTGGAATGGAAATTTACGAATTTCATGAACTTTTGCATGAAGTATACTATTATGATTCTACTGCTTATGCTGGGATCGATCTTGAAACAGGTAAGCAAATTTTTGGACGAGAAGTTCTATCCGCTTATTGGTCTGCATTTTTTTCTTTGGTCGGTATGCATGGTCTTCATGTGAGTGCTGGTCTGCTTTGGATGGTTGTGATGTTTATTCATTTGCGTCGTAACGGTTTAGATCAAGATAATAAAACACGCTTATCATGCCTTTCAATTTTTTGGCATATGCTTGATATTGTTTGGATAGGTGTTTTCACGATGGTTTATTTGTTAGGAGCATTATAATGAGTGAGCATAACGAGACACATGATCCAAGTATTCGCTCTTATTTAGTTGGATTTATTCTGGCTGTAATTTTCACTTTTTGCTCTTTTATACCTGTGATGTACGGTATGCTGGAAGGGTGGGCAATTAGCACAAAGGTTATCTATCTTATCGGTATGGCCATTATTCAGATTATCGTGCAGATTATTTTCTTTTTGCACTTGAATTCTGGTCCAGATGCGAAATGGAATTTTGTAGCTTTGTGGTTTGCAGTGACGTGTGTCACTATTATTATCGGGGGTACTTGGTGGGCCATTTCTCATTTGAACTATAATATGATGGGAGGATCAGGGCGTATTGTTGAGCCAGAGATATTAGAAATGGATGTAACGACACCTAAAGAGTCGTTTCCAAGTGCAGAGATACCAGAGGAAAAGTCATTAGATACGCAAGAGCCAGAAAATCGTTTACCAAATGCACCGATGCTAAAGGAATAATCGTCAGATATAGAAATGCCAAGAGGACAACTACCAAACGGGTCAGAGAGCTGTTAATACGTTACTAGAGGATTCGTTGTCTTTCAAGGAATAAGATATTTTAATTTTAAAGATATAGAGATGACTCTGCTTAGTATGGAGTCATATTCAAAATATTTTTAAAGTCTTGAAGAGTTTTTAAAATAAAAATTCTTGGCGATGTTCCGATGTTATGAATCATTTATTCTTATTCTTCCTGAGATTCTTCGCTTTGCTTTAATTCTTCAAGCGTTGGCGTAGACATAATATTATATCCTGAATCAACATAATGGATTTCACCTGTAACACCTGATGATAAATCAGAAAGCAAATAAAGAGCAGATTTCCCGATTTCATTGATATCTACAGTACGGCGTAGTGGTGAATTACGACGCTGATATGAAAAAATTGCTCGTGCGGCTGCAATGCCATTACCTGCTAAGGTTCGCACAGGACCAGCTGAAATTGCATTAACGCGGATATTTTGGGGACCAAAATCTGCTGCTAAATAACGTACCATAGCTTCTAATGCAGCTTTAGCAATACCCATAACATTATAATTTGGAACAACTTGTTGCGAGGCTCCATATGTCAGTGTTAGGAGTGCACCACCATGAAGCATGAGCTTACTAGCATATTGCGCAACTTCAGTGAAGGAATAAGCTGATATTACCATTGTGCGTTCAAAATTTTCACGCGTTGTAACATCAACATAGCGCCTTTTTAGTTGTGCTTTATCGGAAAAACCAATGGCATGGACAACAAAGTCAATAGTTTTCCATTCTTTTTCAAGGCACTTAAAAACATGGTCAACGGTTTCAATTTTCTCAACATCACACTCAAATAATAATTTGCAACCAAGTTTTTCTGCTAGTGGCTGGACACGTTTTCCAAAAGCATCTCCCTGATAGGTAAATGCCAACTCAGCACCAGCTTCAGCTAATTGACATGCAATACCCCAAGCAATTGAATGATCATTGGCAACTCCCATAATAAGGCCACGCTTGCCTTTCATCAAACCTTTCATATTATTCTCCGTAAGACTATGTTTTGCAGTCATCTAAAAATTTCTACTCATGCATAGCGCTGGAAAACAAGCGTTGCATTAGTACCGCCAAAGCCAAATGTATTTGATAATACGGTATTAAGTTCTTGATGATCAGAGCGTTTACGGATAATTGGCATATCTGAAAAAGCAGGATCAAGCTTTTCAATATGTGCGCTTTCGCAAATGAAATTATGATTCATCATTAACAGTGTATAAATTGCTTCTTGAACACCCGCTGCACCTAAAGAATGACCAGTTAGAGATTTTGTAGCGGAAATCGGAGGACACTGGTCACCTGTTCCAAAGACACGGCGAATTGCTTCTATCTCAGGGGGATCACCAACAGGTGTTGCTGTTGCATGAGGATTGATATAATCAATTTTATTATTTACGGTTGCGAGCGCCATGCGCATGCACCGCTCTGCTCCTTCTCCAGATGGAGAAACCATATCATGCCCATCTGATGTAGCACCATAACCAACAATCTCACCGTAGATTTTTGCACCGCGTGCTTTAGCGATTTCTAACTCTTCAAGAACCAAAACACCTGCTCCGCCAGCAATGACAAATCCATCACGATTCATGTCGTAGGCACGTGAAGCTTTGTCTGGTGCATCATTATATCTGCTAGACATAGCACCCATGGCATCAAATAAAACAGATAATGTCCAATCTAGATCTTCACAGCCACCTGCAAAGATACGTTTTTGTTTTCCATACTGTATTAGTTCATAAGCATTACCAATGCAGTGACTGGATGTAGCGCAAGCTGAAGAAATTGAATAATTGACTCCTTTGATTTTAAAAAAAGTTGCAAGAGTTGCTGCAGCTGTAGAACTCATTGCTTTAGGTACAGCAAAAGGACCAACACGTTTTGGACCTTTTTGGCGTGTAATATCAGCAGCCTCAACAATTGATTGCGTTGAAGGCCCTCCAGAGCCCATAATAATACCGGTATGCTCATTAGAAACTTCGTGAGGTTCTAAACCTGCGTCAACAATTGCTTGGTTCATGGCAATGTGATTCCATGCCGTTCCACGGCCATGAAAACGCATAGCTCGTCGATCAACAAATGCTTCTATATCGATATTTGGTTTAGCATAGACATGACTACGGAATCCTAATTCGGCATATTCTGGTGCGTAGGAAATTCCAGATTTTGCTGCGCGCAAACTAGCTAAAACATCCTGTATTCCATTCCCAATCGCTGAGACGATTCCCATTCCTGTTACAACAACACGATGCATTTACATCTCCTTGTTTCATACAGAGTGACACAATGTTCTGTCTGATTGAAATAATGCTCAATCTTCTTTAAATAGAGCAACACGCAAATCATTGGCTTTATAAATGGCTTCTCCATCTGCCTTTACCCATCCATCTGTGATTCCTAAGACTAAATTTCCACGTCGAATACGTTTAAAATCTATTCCATATTCAAGCAGCTGAATTTTCGGAGTTACCATGCCCGATAATTTTACTTCGCCCGTTGATATAGCGCGCCCTTTTCCTTTTTCGCCCAACCAACCAAGAAAAAAACCCGTTAATTGCCACATCGCATCTAAACCAAGACATCCTGGCATAACAGGATCGCCAATGAAATGACAGGCAAAAAACCATAGATCTGGCGTGATGTCAAATTCTGCACGAACCATTCCTTTATCATATTCACCACCAGTCTCATTGATTTGAGTGATTCGATGAATCATCAACATTGGTGGAGCAGGTAGTTGAGCATTACCCTTACCAAACATTTCGCCGCGAGCGCAGCTCAGAAGCTCTTCATAAGTGTAGCAGGACTTTCTTTCAGCCATTGTTATTCCCTTTATTTACGTAATTTTGTCTGCGCTTCGTATCAACTTGCTTTTTAGAGCAAATTTTAAAGAGAAGGAAATGATTTATGCTATTTTAAAATGACAAAAGATCTTTTTTTATGCATCTTACACTTGAAAGGCTATTTTTGCATAAAACGAAAAGTGCATATTTTGTACTCTCCTTATTTTATTGAATTTCAGACCTATTAAATATAGATGTGATGGAGTTTATAATATGTCAATGGATAAAACAATTTAGAATTTGGTAAAAAAATATCCGTGAGAAAGTTGTGAATTATCATTCTTTATCTGAATTGGAAGAGCATTTACGTAAAAATGGTTTGCGATTAACACGCCAACGATTGGAGCTTGCTCATATGATTTTTTTTCAAGGCAATCGCCATATTGCTGCTGAGGAATTATATGAAGAAGCACTTAGATCAGGCGTACCCGTGTCTTTAGCAACTGTTTATAATACGCTTCATCAATTTACTGAAGCCGGTTTATTACGGATTATTGCCGTAGAAGGTTCAAAAACTTGGTTTGATACCAATACATCTGATCATTATCATTTCTACATTGAAGGCGAAAATCGTATTCTTGATATTCCTTATAATGTAGAAGGATCTCCTATTATTGAGAATCTACCTCAACCACCTGAAGATATGGAAATTGTGCATGTTGATTTGATCATTCGGTTAAAACCCAAAATCTAACCTGATGATCAGGAATAGGTCCGTTTGATAAGAGATAAAAACTCAACATAATGGTTGTTAGGACAATTTGTTAATTTTTAATTTTTTCACCAGGATAAATCCCCCATAATTGGGTTTGATGAAGCCATCCACGGGCTTTACCAATACTCAATTCACACCAGTGTCCATTGCATTGACGAATATTCCCGATAATATTAGGTTCTACTTCTGCAACAAGTGGTGCATTATCTGTTGGCGTTTTGCGTAACATAAGCCTTTTTGTTTTATCTTTTTGCCAGGGAATGGTTATAGCAGTTCGTTTCCCCGATAAAAGTGATTGATAAACCCATCCTTCGTCACCTTCGGCATCACGAATTTTACGCCATTGATCATATTCTTGAATAATTTCAATAGGTAAGCCTTTCTTTTGGTACGTAAAGACAATGGCGTAGTTGCTACCGGGTCCGACGCGGACATTAACACGAGCAGGTTTGATTGAAACAAATCGCGGGAGTGGCAGACCACTAGGGCCCACATTGTTATTCAAAACCTCTGCATATGAGAAGGTAAGGGAAGTGAATAAAAATCCTCCTATCATGAACACACATGTTAGGAGTACGAAAAAACGAAACAAGAGAGCAGTTTTCACTTTTAAACCTCTTTATTGTCTTTATTTATATAGATATGTAGTTATAAGATTTGGAAGGCATACTTAAAAGTTAACTCAAGCTATAGCATACAGCTAGTTAAAGAGGTATAAATAATTGGCAAATTGAATCAACAAAAATTTATTATAATCGTCATGCATGTTTTTTTCTTATGAAAACTGCAGAGATGTAAGGTTTTCGATATTATATACCTATAACATAAAATATTTGATTCAATTTTATGTTAACAGATGTATCAATGAAAAAAAGCTACGCTTTTTTGCATATAAGAAAGTAAAAACATACCGCATGACTCTGATGATTCGGAACAGTCTGATAATGTGAGATGTCATAAACGATATTGATGGTATTTTTTTAAAATGGACGGCGTTTTGCTATAGGATATCTATTTTTTTTGGCAATACGTGCGATTACTTCTTCTAAAGGCTCGATTGTAACATACATCGAGTTACCATTGGCATGAATGATATTTTGATAATCAAACATGATAGCGACATGGCCTTGCCAAAAAATTAAATCGCCTCGTTGAAGATTTTCATTTTCTGAGAGTTGTTTTCCTATAGTTTTTTGCTGCATGTCAGCATCACGTAAAACTGTGTGACCAGCCATCATCATAGATAGTTGAACAAGTCCTGAGCAATCAATTCCAAAGCCACTAACACCACCCCAAAGGTAAGGCGTACGGATAAGGGTTTGTGCAACGGCAACATAATCTTCATATACATATATATGTTCAATGGATCGAAGATGTCGGGAAATAATAGCCGTTCCATCTTCAAGAACAGAATAGAGTGTATCACGGACTTCAACTTCATCAACAACACTTACCTTGCTTCCCATCGATAAAGTTCTTTTTACAGGGCTGCGTAGTTCAGCTTGTGAATACTGAAAGGTTCGCGGCACAGAAACGATGTGCGTTTGTTTTGTTGTTGGTGTCTCAAGAGCTTGTGTATCAATGTAACCTACATAGCCATCTTTGAGCGACTGACCCCATGACCGAGTTTTCCCTTGTTCAAATATCAAGAGCTCCTCCCCGAAAAGACACTCCGTTTGCATTTCGCTTGTTGTACTTTTATCTTTGAACAAACCAGCAACAGTTACACCAACACGCTTTTTTTCTCCTTGAACGAAGCGTTTGGCAGTGACTTCTTGCTCAAGGCGTTGGTCTGCAAGATCATCTCTGAATGCGTATAACCGCGGATCTTTATGTTCCATCTAAGTTACCTTTCATTTTTAAAAAACAGAACAGTAAGTTATGTTGATGTTTTTTTGATATAAATGTTATGTTATCATTTCTTTTAAAGGCAGGATTACAATATTACTTTGATTTTATATAATTTTAGGTTTTGATAAATCATTTATCTTATAGTTTATTTTTAAAAAGTTCATAAAGAGCGCGTATAGCTTGTGCTGTGCCACCAGCAGGATAGCCTGGTTTTTCTTTTGGCACCCACCCAAAAAGATCAAAATGAGCAAAATGTTCAGCTTTTTCAACAAAATAGTTAAGAAATAAAGCAGCAGTTATAGAGCCAGCGAAGCTGTCACCCGTTGTGTTATTGAGATCAGCAATCTGTGATGATAATTTCTCCTTATAAGGCTTCCAAAAAGGCATTTGCCAAAGAGGATCAGCAACAGAGTGAGCAGATTGAGAAATCTCCTGTGCCCATAGGGGATCGTGACAATAAAATGCAGGAAGGTCTGGACCTAATGCTACGCGAGCAGCTCCTGTTAAAGTTGCCATGCAAATCATAAATTGAGGGCTTTTTTCATCACCATAAGTGAGTGCATCAGCAAGAACAAGTCGACCTTCAGCATCTGTATTGCCAACTTCAACACTTAAACCTTTACGACTTTGAAGAATATCGCCTGGTCGGAAGGCATTAGCAGAAATTGCGTTTTCAACAGCTGGAATCAAAATTTGTAAACGAACAGGCAGTTGTGCATCCATGATAAGTTTAGCTAGTCCTAAAACATGTGCTCCTCCCCCCATATCTTTTTTCATGAGCAGCATGTTGTTGGCTGATTTAATGTCCAATCCTCCAGTATCAAAAGTTACACCTTTACCAACTAATGTTATTTTTGGGTGATTTTCTTGTCCCCACTGTAGTTCAATGAGTCGTGGTGCGATATTGCTTGCTCGTCCTACGGCATGAATCATTGGAAAATTTTGTGTTAAAAGCTCATCTCCACAAATGCTTGTCACATGAGCATTGTAGATTTTTCCCAGTTGGCGTGTTACTGTTTCCAGGGTTTCAGGATTCATATCATTTGCAGGGCAATTAATGAGATCACGAACAAAAAAGACAGTTTCAAAAATGCGTTTGAGTTCGTCGAGATTAATGACATTATTGACATGGATTGATAATTGTTTGGAAGAGGGGTTTTGGTGATAACGGTTAAATTGATAGCTTCCTAAGGCTAATCCCAGATAGCTATTCATTTCATTTGCTGCCATTCCTTCTAAATGCCAATGGCCCGTGGGCAGGTGTTTCGCAATAAGTCCAGTGATGAAAGGCTCTTCATCATTGCCAAGCCCAAATAAAACTTTTTTTAATGTTCCTGTTTCATGAGGCACAAATAATATTTGTCCTGTTTTTCCAGTAAAATCATTAACTTTCATCCACGCAGTTGTTGATGAACTAAATGATAAATCATTAAGATTTTTTGGGCGCACTAAGAAGATAGGACAGCTGTTGTCCGCACGTTTTGAAGTAAAGTTGATTTGGTATTGCTGCATATTTTTCGGCCTTTATAGTTTTCGAAGTGCGACATATTCGACTAAATGGTTTTTTCCCTTTCGTAGAATGAGGTCAGCTCGGGATCGTGTTGGCAATATGTTTTCTTGTAAATTTTTTAGATTAATTGTACGCCAAATATTTTCAGCAATTTTTAAAGCTTCTTCTTCACTTAATAGTGTGTAACTATAAAAATAGGATTCAGAATTTTGAAAAGCTGTTTTACGTAAACGTTTGAAACGTTCCAGATACCAGTGGCGAATCATATCTGTTTCAGCATCCACATAGATCGAAAAATCAAAAAAATCTGATACAAAAGGCACAATTCTTTTATCATTAGGAAAACGATTGACTTGAAGCACATTGACACCTTCAACAATTAAAATATCAGGACGGTCAATGATAACCTCTTGGTCTTCTAATACATCATAGGTTATATGTGAATAAAGTGGTGCACTGACCTTGCTAATGCCGGCTTTTATAGCAGAAAGAAAATGCAATAATTTTTTAATGTCGTAAGAATCAGGAAATCCTTTACGATTCATGCGATTTTTTTTCTGCAATACAGCATTAGGATAGAGAAAACCATCAGTCGTGACTAAATCGACTTTCAGATTGAATGCCCAACGTTTCAGAAGTTCTTGCAGAATACGTGCAGTTGTTGATTTTCCTACTGCAACAGAGCCAGAAATACCAATGATAAAGGGATTTTTTTTTGTCTTTTCTTGATGTAAAAATTGTTGATGCTTTTGGAATAGATTCTGTATGGTTTCAACATGATATGATAGCAAACGCGCCAAAGAGAGGTAAATGCGTTGCACTTCTTCAAGGTCGACAGGATCATCAAGTGATCGTAAATTTTTAATTTCATCAAAGGTTAAAGTCAGTGGTGTATCTGCGCGAAATTGAGACCATTCTTGTGCAGTGAAGACTTTATAAGGAGAATATTTCTCATACATGCACCGGATCAGGTCATCTTCTTGATCAATTTTTGACATAGAGATCTCAATCATTGTTATTGGCTAAGAATTTCTTTTGCCGAGGTGTTGTTTTGATAGTGGCAATAATTGGAAATGAAAAGACGGTTCTTATTTTTTCAAAAAGCTTTTATTGAGCCCATTTTCTTTTAATATATTGTTTAGCTGATAGTTCAATCATTTCAATGTATACTAATTTATTCTTTCGATAAACCTTGTGCCCAAAAAGCCCATAAAAATAAACGCACTTTTAATGCTGATAACTAGCCAGACATCAGAACACCAGAAGCAATCATATCGATTTCTGAACCTTTTTTGTAGCCGTAGGTTGTACGGGTAGTTGAGCCATCATGAGAGCAGTTCGCGATGATGGTTGGTATTTTAGGGGCATAGTGTCGTACAATATCGGCTTCTTGAAAATTGCAATGACTTGAACTGAAACCAGCTATAACGAGACCTGCATAATGTCTGCTTTCGAGACAAAATTTTATGAGGTTTGTGTCAGACGATAAAAAGGAATATAAGAGTGCTACTTGGTAGTCATGATTGTGAGGACGCTCGAAAGTTGTTGGGAAAAATTGGGTATTAAAGTAAAAAAATTTCCTTCTAAAATTATTCCTAAAGTTCCTGCTGGACCTGATTGAAATATTTCTACTTTGATGGTATGGCTTTTCTGTACCCAGTAAGGTGAATGAATTGTGTCATTCATCACAACTAAGACACTTTTGTTACGGCTTCGTTGGTCAATCGCAACCAAAAGGTTAGCAGGGCCGTAAGCACTTGCGTCAATGGGTGTACGCATAGCACCAGTTACACGAGAGGTTCAAGTTTATTCCAATAAAGAGAAAGAAGAAAGCTGTCTTTATCTAATGTATCAGTGTGTTAAAACAATACCATCTGCACCAGCCTTGATTTTTTGTGTTGCCCACTCTATTGTATCAAAAAGGACCTTAAAAGATAGAAATTCACTTGGCAATTGTATTAGTGTTTACGCATGAATATAAGCAATATTTTTAAAACCAGGAATATTATTAATTAGTGCATCTGAGGTTACAATTGGCTGCATTTTTCCGCAGCTATCCGTTGCCATTTCAATTGTTCCATCCAATGTTTCTATTGCTATCTTTCTCATAATTTTCCTGTTAGCAATACATGCTGTTGACAAGAGTTATTTGGCAATAATTTGAATGAACAACAATTATGTCATTGTCTCTGATTCAAATAAATTGAGAGATGCTTAGTCTTTGTGTTTTTTAGTGTATGTTCTTAAATAGAGACATTGGTGGTTAGATTTTATATCTAATGAAGGGAAGTAATATTAAGGAGTAGTTTATGAAAGAACATAAACCTGATACAATGTATGGGACAACTATTATCACTGTACGAAAAGGTAGCAAAGTTGTTATAGCTGGTGATGGTCAGGTTTCGCTTGGGCAAACAATTATGAAAAACAATGCACGAAAAGTGCGTCGTCTTGGGAAAGATGGAACAGTTATTGCTGGTTTTGCAGGGGCTACAGCTGATGCTTTCACATTGTTAGAACGATTAGGAATGAAGCTTGATCAGTATCCTGATCAGCTTATGCGTGCATGTGTAGAACTTGCAAAAGATTGGCGTACTGATCGCTATTTGCGTCGTCTTGAGGCAATGATGCTTGTAGCTGATAAAAAAACAACCTTAGTTTTAACAGGTCTTGGTGATGTGTTAGAACCCAGAGATGGGATTATGGCGATTGGTTCTGGGGGTAATTTTGCTCTGTCAGCTGCGCGGGCACTTATGGATATGGATTTAGATGCAGAAGCTATTGCACGTAAAGCCATGAATATTGCTGCTGAAATTTGTGTTTATACCAATGACAATTTTACCATTGAAACATTGGATACAGAGTCATCTTCTTTGGAGAAAGTTATTTAAATGTGCGTTGTGTTTTCCCCTCGTGAAATTGTTTCTGAACTTGATCGTTTTATTATCGGCCAAAAGGATGCGAAGCGTTCTGTTGCTATTGCATTGCGCAATCGGTGGCGCCGACAACAACTTGAAGGGCAGATACGTGAAGAAGTGATGCCAAAAAATATTTTGATGATAGGACCAACAGGAGTCGGTAAAACAGAGATAGCACGTCGATTGGCGAAACTTGCTGGGGCGCCTTTTGTGAAAGTAGAAGCTACTAAATTTACAGAAGTTGGTTATGTCGGACGTGATGTTGAACAGATTATTCGTGATCTTGTTGAAATAGCAATTTCTCTTGTGCGTGAAAAAAAACGCGATGAGGTGCAAGAAAGAGCGCATATTAATGCTGAAGAGCGGGTTTTAGAGGCTCTTGTTGGGAAAACGGCAAGTCCTGCTACACGTGACAGTTTTCGTCAGAAATTGCGTGCAGGCGAATTGGATGACAAAGAAATTGAGATTGAAGTAGCTAATAATAGCAGTAATAGTGCACCAACTTTTGATATTCCTGGTATGCCAGGTGCACAAATGGGCATTATGAATTTGTCAGATATTTTTGGTAAGATTGGTGGTCGTACAAAAATACGTAAAACAACAGTAAAGGATGCTTTCAAACCATTAATTGATGATGAATCTGAAAAGCTTCTTGATCAAGATCAAATTATTCAAGAAGCATTGTCCATTACTGAAAATGATGGGATTGTTTTTATTGATGAAATTGACAAAATTGCGACTCAAGATAGCGGAGCTGGTGCTGCTATCTCGCGTGAGGGAGTGCAACGAGATCTTTTGCCTTTGGTTGAAGGAACAATAGTTGCTACCAAATATGGGCAGATAAAAACAGATCACATTCTCTTCATTGCTTCTGGTGCATTTCACGTATCTAAGCCATCTGATTTATTGCCAGAGCTGCAAGGTCGTTTGCCTATTCGTGTGGAGTTAAATGCTTTAACGAAAGAAGATTTACGGCGTATTCTTACTGAGCCTGAGGCCAGTTTGATTAAGCAATATATTGCTTTAATGGCAACAGAAGATGTGCATTTAGAAATTACTGACGATGCTATTGATACTTTAGCTGATATTGCTGTTGATTTAAATGCAAGGATTGAAAACATTGGAGCCCGTCGTTTGCAAACAGTGATGGAACGCGTTTTAGATGAAATTTCTTTTACAGCACCTGATAAAGCCGGTACCTCATTTAAAGTAGATGCTACTTATGTCAGACAATCTGTAGGTGAACTTGCTTCTGATGTCGATCTTTCTCGTTTTATTCTTTAGGCGCGATGATTTGTTTATCGGCGTGCTTCGATAACTTTGAAGCCATTTGCTTCTTCATGTATAAAAATTGTGCGGAAAAGGCTTTTTAACAATATTTCATAAGGGAGGTGATGGTTTGCAACAAGAAGAAACCGACCTCCCGGTTTTAGATATTTTGCAGCATTTGTGATGAAATGCTTCCCTAATGAAATATCTGTCGTGCATGGTGTGTGAAATGGTGGATTTGAAATAATGGTATCGTAAAGGTCTACGATAGGTTCATGAACAATATCATGCCAATAAAAATTAATCGGGATAGGATTTGTAATATGCTTTATATGCTGTTTGGCTGCTTCTAAAGCATTATAGTCTGCTTCATAAAGATCGAGTGCTGTTAAGCTTTTACTCATTTCAAGAGCAGAATAAGAAAGAAAGCCCCAGCCAGCACCAAAATCAGCCATTTTTCCAGAAATAACTTTTGGCATATGACGTACCAGCATAGCAGATCCTGGATCAATACGACCATGAGAAAACATACCAGAAGTAGTTTGAAATTTATTGTCAAAACTAAGCGGAAATAAGCGCAAATGTTGGATATTGTCTTGATTTATTTGTTGCGGCACTTGAAGCCAAAATACAAGACCATGATTTTTGGATAATTTATTGCTGATAGGAATAATTTTTTGAATCCATTTCATCATTGAGGCTGCACCAGAGGTCTTTTTTCCATTGATAACAATCCATCCCCCTGGTTTGACATGTGTTAGCAAATCAAGAAAACAGTTTTGATTAAAACAACGATATTTATTTAGGTGTAGAAGCCCACCATCATAATATGTGCAATTTTTGTTTATTTGGGGGTAGCAACAAAATTTTGCGTCGATAAATTTTAAAAAATCTGGGCGCCAAGAAGTTATAATTTCAAGATTTGGTATCCATTGTCTGTCAGGGACTTCAGTGATACCAAAACCCAACCAACATTGGTCTGGGTTAGGGAGAGAGAGGTCATAGTTTTTAAAGGGCAAAAACAGTGACATATTTAACTCTTTCAAAGAGCAATATTATTCCAACATTGTAAACGGGCGTTCTACTTTATGATAAAAAAGAAGATCAATCTTCTTTTTTCCTATTATGACGCTTTTTTTCAGATTTATTCTTTTCATCAGGATTTTGTTCTTTTTCTGTTTTTATCAAGTCATCCTGGGGTATTTCTTTTCCAGTGTGTTGGTCGACAATTTTCATCGATAACCGGATTTTACCGCGCTCATCAAAACCCATTAATTGAACCCAAACCTTATCTCCTTCTTTAACGACATCGGTTGTTTTTGCAACGCGTTTCGATGCGAGCTGAGAAATATGAACGAGCCCATCATGTGAACCAAAAAAGTTTACAAATGCACCAAATTCTGTAGTTTTGACAACTGTTCCTTGATAGATGGTACCGACTTCAGGTTCATCAATGATTGAATGAATCCAACTTTTAGCAGCTTCAATGGATTTAGTATCGGGAGAAGCAATTTTAATCGTTCCATCATCTTCAATGTTAATTTTTGCTCCAGTTTGTTCAACAATTTCTCGGATGACTTTACCACCAGAGCCAATAACTTCGCGGATTTTTTCTACAGGAATGCTCATCATTTCAATACGCGGAGAAAATTCACTGAGCTCAGTACGCGCATCGGTTAAGGCTTTTGCCATTTCGTTGAGAATATGGTGTCGGCCATCTTTAGCCTGCTCAAGAGCAATTTTCATAATATCTTCAGTGATACCATCAATTTTTATATCCATTTGCAAGGAAGTGATACCATTTTTTGTACCTGCTACTTTGAAGTCCATATCACCAAGATGATCTTCATCACCTAAAATATCGGAAAGAATAACAAAGCGTTCACCTTCTTTAATCAAACCCATTGCAATACCAGCAACAGGACGTGCTAAAGGAACACCAGCATCCATGAGCGCGAGTGAAGTGCCGCAAACAGTTGCCATTGAAGAAGACCCATTTGATTCAGTAATTTCCGATACAGTACGAATAGTGTAGGGGAAAGCTTCTTTTGTTGGCAACATAGGATGAATAGCACGCCATGCCAGTTTACCGTGACCAATTTCACGGCGACCAGGAGAAGAAAGACGTCCTGTTTCACCTACCGAAAAGGGTGGAAAATTGTAATGGAGTAAGAATGTTTCTTTACATACACCTGTTAATGAATCGACATATTGTTCATCTTCACTGGTTCCTAATGTCGCCACAACAAGCGCTTGTGTTTCTCCGCGGGTAAATAATGCTGATCCATGTGTACGAGGTAAAATACCAACTTCTGACTGAATTGGACGTACGGTCGAAAGATCGCGTCCATCAATGCGTTTTCCAGTGTCAAGAATATTCCAGCGAACAATTCTTGCCTGTAACCGTTTGAAAACAGTTGCGATTTTGTCTGCAGTTAGCTCGCAATTTACTTCCATTTCTGGCGCCAACTTGTTGAGGACTTCTGTTTTGATGGCATCAATCGCATCATAACGTTGTTGTTTATCGGTAATTGTATAAGCTTTTCGTAGATCTTTTTCGATCATTTCAAGCATAGTTTTTTCTAGGTTAGAAAAGTCTTCGGGGATAAACTTGCGTGGTTCTTTTGCAGCAACTTCAGCAAGCTGAATGATTGCATCAATTACTGGTTGAAAGCCTTTTTGACCAAATGTGACTGCACCCAACATGATTTCTTCAGATAATTCATGTGCTTCTGATTCAACCATTAAGACAGCATTCTCTGTTCCAGCAACCACAAGATCAAGTTTTGATTCGGGCATTTCATCAAGAGTAGGATTGAGAACATAGTGCCCATTACAATAGCCAACGCGAGCACCAGCAATAGGACCCATGAAAGGAATTCCTGATAAGGTCAATGCAGCAGAAGCTGCAATCATAGAAAGGATATCAGGATTATTTTCTAAGTCATGCTGTATAACGGAAACAATAACTTGCGTGTCGTTTTTATAATCATCGACAAAGAGAGGACGGATCGGACGATCAATTAAACGTGAAATTAAAGTTTCATTTTCACTCGGACGATTTTCACGTTTAAAATAACCACCAGGTATTTTGCCAACAGCATAAGTTTTTTCTTGATAGTTAACGGTGAGTGGAAAAAAGTCTTGATCTGGTTTTGGAGATTTAGCCGAAACAACAGTTGCTAAAACTACCGTTTCGCCGTAGGTAGCGACAACTGCACCATCAGCTTGGCGTGCAACTTTTCCTGTTTCGATGATGAGAGGCCGACCGGCCCACTCAATTTCTACCTTATGGGTTTTAAACATTTTTTATCCTTAATGGCCAGGTGTTCACATTACTCGGTGCACATATTCTGAATTCTGTATGTTATGTTTTTAAAGCAGTGGGCAAAATCAACAAAATGCTTTTGTTTTTCACAAGGGAAGAAGCACATTACGATTTAAACACGAGATTATTGGTAACCTTGCCATATGACAATTTTTAGCTTTCGGCTGAAAGCAATAAACTGAAATCAAGAGAGTAGCTTTTGTAAAACAAAAATATACATCCACTTTTTTAACGGCGTAGGTCTAGTTTTTCGATAAGCACCTGGTAACGATTATGATTAATTTCTTTGAGGTAATCAAGAAGGCGACGACGTTGAGAAACCATCTTTAAAAGACCACGGCGAGAATGGTTATCTTTTTTATGAGATTTGAAGTGATTGGTCAAATTAGAAATGCGCTCAGAAAGAACAGCAACTTGCACTTCTGGTGATCCTGTATCACCAGCTTTGGTTGCGTATTCTGTAATAAGCTCTTGTTTACGTTCAGCTGTAATCGACATCATATAATCCTTTCAAACAATGAAGAAACAAAATCACCCGTAGCCGAGATGTCGTTCAGCAGGGGTCGTTAGGTCACAAGAGGAGCAGAGATTCTCACTCACTCTGACCATTTTATACAAGAAAGAAAATCAAAATGCTAGTCCTTGTGAGAGAACCTTAAAGATCTTCCTGAGCAAAATGTTACTAACATGGGAAGGATTATTATTGTTATCATCATTATGCTACAAAAGCTGATGCACAAAAGTGCATAATATCTTAATCGATTAATGTACCCAGTGATACAAGAGTGCGCGTAATTGAGCAGCATAACAATATTACAACATAATCACAGTTGATGATTCATTAGAGGTTTTACAGGCCAATAATCTTTTAAAGTGTACATTTGAATGCGAAGTAATGAGGATGAATTTATCTTATGTGTTGATTATAGAAACTATTTTTTGAAGCTATTTTAGGACAGGAATTTATAAAGTGGTAAAAATTTTTTTTGGCTTGAATTGGTTTTGATCAATAGTGCCTATAGCAAGCAGTTGAGCTTTATAGGTTACACAGATATCAGTATCACTCGTTGACATGTTTTGATTATATAAAAGGATTGAATTTCCCATTCTTACATGCTGTGCTTGAATTTGGTTAAGGGTATAATGAGCAAGACATTTTAATGCAGCACCTGTTTCAATTAATAATCCATCAAGTGCAGAGAAATTTTTCTTGAGAGGTATACAATTTTCATCTATTGTATTTTTATTTGGTATTGCGGCTTTTAGTATATCCCATGTAATGAGATCATTTTCACAAAAAGGCGCGACTGCAGTACGACGTAAATCAGCAATATGTCCATAACAACCAAGATCATGTCCCATATCGCGTGCTAAGGAGCGCACGTAGGTTCCTTTTCCGCATGTCATTTCAAAGATAGAATATCCTTGATCTGTTGTTCCAATAAATTTAAGGGCATCAATTTTTACTTGGCGGGGTGAAATTTTGAAAATTTCACCTTCACGTGCTAGATCATAGGCACGATTGCCGGCAATTTTTATCGCAGAGAATTGTGGTGGGGTTTGCAAAATAACACCCGTATATTTAGGTAAAAGAGCAAAAATTTCCTCCTGTGTTGGTCGTTTAGAGGACGTTTTAGTCACCACTCCTTCTAGATCATCTGTAGAGCGTTCTTCTCCCCAAGCTACATGAAAGTGGTAAGTTTTTGTTCCTTCCATAACATAAGGAACAGTTTTGGTTGCTTCTCCCAATGCAATAGGGAGTAAACCGGAAGCAAGTGGATCAAGTGTTCCTGCATGTCCTGCTTTTTGTGCATTAAAGAGCCGTTTGATTTTTGAGACGGCTTCTGTTGATTTCATTCCTTTTGGTTTATCAAGAATAACCCAGCCAGAAATAGAACGACCTTTCTTTTTTAATTGCCGTGACATATTTTTAATCTTCAGGCTTATGATGATGAAGATCGCGCGCTACTTCAGGTAAGCGAAGTAAAGCATCAATTTTTGAAAAATTATCGAAACTATTATCAAGCCGAAAACGTAATTCAGGTATATATTTCATTTGTCGCAATGAAGAACTGATTTCTCCACGGATAAAGCGACTGTGTTTATTCAAAACTTTAATGAGAGTAGCACGAGAAATGTCATCAACAGTGTTCAGGGATGAAACAAAGCAAGTAGCAATTTTTAAGTCTGGTGACATGCGTACTTCAGAGACAGAAAAAACAACATCTGTCAAAACCTCATCAAACAAAATACCTCGTTGTAGCATATGAGCCAGCGCATGGCGAACTTGTTCTCCTACTCTTAATTGCCGTTGAGATAAATCTGCATTTTTCATTAAAATTGTTACCTTTGCTGAAATTTCTGTTCCCTTTTCCATTGTAAAAAAAGAAGCATAAAGACATTAAGTTAGATCCAATAGCTTTCCTTATTTTATAGAAAAGAAAGCTATTGGGTAATTTTATAATGTGCGATTAACATGCTCAACTCGGAAGATTTCAAGGATATCGCCTGCACGCATATCTTCATATTTTTCAAATGCTATTCCACATTCTTGACCAATTTGCACTTCATTGACTTCATCCTTGAAACGCTTGAGAGTTTTAAGTTTTCCTTCATGAATAACGATATTATCCCGGATAAGACGAACACCAGCTCCTCGTTCTATTTTACCTTCTGTAACTTGACAGCCTGCAACTTTTCCAATTTTTGTAATGTTAAAGACTTCTAGAATTTCAGCATTACCAAGGAAAGTTTCGCGTTTTTCTGGTGAAAGCAACCCTGACATAGCTGCTTTGACATCATCAACAAGGTCATAAATGATATTATAATAGCGAATCTCAATTCCTTGTGTTTCAGCTAAATTACGTACTTGTTTATTGGCTCGAACATTAAAGCCAATAACAACAGAATTAGAGGTTTCAGCGAGAGAAATATCACTTTCAGTAATACCTCCAGCACCAGAATGAACGATGCGTGTCTGCACTTCCTCATTTCCTAATTTTTCTAATGCTGTAGTAATCGCTTCTATGGATCCTTGAACATCTCCTTTTATAATGAGTGAGAATTCTTTAACGCCAACAGTTTGTAATTTGGTCATCATCTGTTCAAGGGAACTACGAGAGCCAGTTTTGCGGGCTGCAGCTTTATCACGTGCTAATCTTTGACGATATTCAGAAATTTCACGCGCTTTTGCTTCATGAGCTACAACAGCAAAGCGGTCACCGGCTTGCGGTGTACCTTGCATACCCAAAATTTCAACTGGTGTAGAAGGACTTGCTGTTTTGATGTGATTGCCATGATCATCAATCAAAGCACGAATACGTCCCCATTCATTGCCAGCGACGATAATGTCAGAAAGATGCAATGTACCTTTTTGAACAAGAACAGTTGCAACCGATCCACGTCCTCGATCGAGTTTTGCTTCGATAACTATACCATCTGCGGTTCGTTCTGACTCCGCTTTCAGGTCAAGAATTTCAGCTTGCAGGAGGATAGCTTCAAGAAGTTTATCAAGGTTTTGACCAGTTTTTGCAGAAACTTCAACTTCTAAAGTTTCCCCACCCATGGTTTCGACAAAAACTTCGTGTTGCAAAAGTTCTGTACGCACTTTTTGTGCATCAGCAGTTGGTTTATCAATTTTATTGATAGCGACAATAATAGGTACATTAGCAGCTTTTGCATGATTAATTGATTCAATTGTTTGTGGCATGACACTGTCATCAGCAGCGACGACCAAAACGGCAATATCGGTGATTTGAGCACCACGAGCACGCATAGCTGTAAAAGCGGCGTGTCCAGGTGTGTCAATAAAGGTAATCTTTTGTCCATTTTGTTCAACTTGATAAGCGCCAATATGCTGTGTAATACTACCTGCTTCACTAGAGACAACATTGGCTTTACGAATAGCATCAAGAAGAGAGGTTTTTCCATGGTCAACATGGCCCATAATTGTTACAATTGGTGGGCGTTTTTGCATCTTTTGAAGATCATCATCTACATTAAAGATACCTTCTTCTATATCCGATTCTGAAACACGCTTGACTGTATGGCCAAATTCGATAGCGATAAGCTCAGCAATGTCTGCATCAATAACATCACCAGGCTTCATCATTTGTTCTTGTTTCATGAGAAATTTAATAACATCAACAGAGCGTTCAGCCATACGCTGTGCGAGTTCTTGTATAGTGATAGTTTCAGGAAGAGTAACTTCTCGAGAAATTTTTTCTCGTGGTTCTTGGTTTTGTGCGCGTTTAAATTTTTCCTGTCGGCGACGCATTGCAGCCATTGAGCGGCCACGTGGGTTGCCTTCTTCATCCAGTGCACTATTAAGGGTGAGTTTTCCACGGCGGCGTTCATCGGTACCTTTTATAATTTTAGGTGCACGTATTTCTGATTTGGCAAGATTAGCACGTCGGTTATATTTCTCGTCGTCTTCATTTTCATCTGCCTTGCGTTTGCTGGCAGCTGTGTTTTTAAGGGTGAGAGTAGCTTCTATCGATTCTATTGGAGAGACTGTAGAGGAAAAAAGAGGTGTTGGTTTTGTAGTATTTGAACTACTTTTTTGTGTTTTTTCCTTCTGAGTCTTTTGCAAAGACAAGCCTTCTTCACTCTCTTTTGCTTGTTTTTCTGCGGCTTGTTTACGAATTATCTCGTTTTGGATATGCGCTTCTTCTAGTGCACGAAATCTCGCATCCATTTCAGTTGATGAAAGATTGCTTTGAGCCGCAGGGGTAATAAGCGCTGGTTTGTCGATTCGTGGTCTGGAGCGCGGGGCTGCTACATGCGGTTTAGTAATTGGTTGTGGCACTTCAGTTTTTTCATCAGGACGCGCAATCTTACGCCGTTTGGTTTCGACAACCACAGCTTTTGTACGGCCATGACTAAAATTTTGTTTGACCGTATTTGTTTCTGATCCCGACCGTTTTAGAGTTAGCGTCTTTTTAGCTGTTATTTTGTCATTATTATTTTCACTCATTGCATTTCCTTCACGGCTTTTGCCGTCATCTCATCAAGCTTATTGCGCTTGTCCTTACGATAAGCGATCAGTTTGTATATTATTTTGATGAATCCGTCTGCAGCCTTTGTATTTAACAAGGCTGCATGTATCACATGATTAGTCCCAAAAGCCATACTCATTTCATCATTTGTAAATAAAGATATGGCTTTTACAGTATGATTTGTTTGTTTTTGTAATGCATGAATAGCTTGTGAAATTTTTTGTATTCCATTATCTGTCGCTTCTTTTGCATGAAGTACAAGAATGGCTTGACCAGAACGAATAGCTGCATCAACTTTAGTTGCGCCTGTAACTATAGCTCCTGCTTTTCGTGCCATAGAAAGAGCACTAAGAGCTGATTTTAACAAAAGTTTATCTACAATATTAGGAAGGTTTGCAGCAACCTCAACATCTGTTTTAAAACTTTTGCTAAAACTTTTGCGTTTGACCGCTTCTTCAATGGTAGCATAGTGGCTAGAAACCCAAACACCACGCCCAGGTAAATTAGCTTTAAGGTCGGGGACAATTTGATTGTTCGGACCAATAACAAAGCGGATCAGCGTTGTTGCTGAAGCGCTTTTTCTTGTTACAATGCAGGTCCGTTCATTCATTTTAAAGTGTATCCACGTCCGAATTACTGATTTCTTGATTTTCTTCAAGATCTTCTGTAGTAAGATCACTTTGAGTTATCCAGCCTGCGTGCACACGTGCAGCTAAAATCATAGCTTCTGCATCAGCAGGTGTAATATCAAACGTGGTCAAGATACCAGGAAAATTTTGTGTTTGACCTTTTTTGCGTTCTCGCCAACCAACTAGGTCGTCAACTGCATAGCCTGCAAAATCATCCATTGTTTTAACACCATCTTCACCAATGGCAACTAACATGGCATTTGTCATACCAGGAAGTATTTGCAATTCATCAGAAACGCAGAGACTTTTGCGTTTTTCATCCAGTTCTTTTTCTTTATTTTCTAGATATTCGCGTGCACGTTTTTGAATTTCTGCGGCAGTTTCACTATCAAAACCGTCGATGGAAGCGATTTCATCAAGGCCAACATAAGCAATTTCTTCAATAGAAGCGAATCCTTCCGAGGCCATCATTTGTCCGACTATTTTATCAACATTTAAGGATTCCATAAATAATTTGCTACGTTCAGTAAATTCTTTTTGACGATTTTCAGATTCTTCTTGTTCTGTTAAAATATCGATGTTCCATCCTGTTAATTGTGAAGCCAAACGGACATTTTGTCCACGCCGGCCAATAGCAAGGCTAAGCTGGTCATCAGGAACAACAACTTCAATACGCTCCGCATCTTCATCAAGAATGACTTTCGAAACTTCAGCAGGTTGTAATGCATTCACAACGAATGTTGCAGCATCTGGTGACCAAGGAATAATATCGATTTTTTCACCTTGTAATTCCGCGACAACAGCTTGAACTCGACTTCCTCGCATTCCAACACATGCTCCAACAGGATCAATTGAACCATCGCGTGAGACAACAGCAATTTTAGCACGGGAACCTGGATCACGAGCAACGGATTTAATTTCTATAATACCATCATAAATTTCTGGCACTTCCATGGTAAAAAGCTTTGCCATAAATTGAGGATGTGTACGTGAAAGGAAAATTTGTGGCCCCCGCGGTTCACGATGCACATCATTAACAAAGGCGCGAATACGATCTCCATAGTGAAAGGATTCACAGGGGATCAATTCATCACGACGTATAACAGCCTCTCCGCGTCCTAGATCAACAATAACATTTCCATATTCTACGCGTTTGACTGTACCAGAGATAATTTCACCAATTTTGTTTTTGAATTCTTCAAATTGATGGTTGCGTTCTGCATCACGCACTTTTTGTACGATAACTTGTTTAGCAGATTGTGCTGCAATACGCCCGAAGTCTATAGAAGGCAGAAGGTCAGAAATAAAATCACCAATTTTTGCATCTGCTTGGTGTTTTAGCGCGTCAGATAAAGAGATTTCAGTTGTATAATCTTCAACAATGTCAACCACTTGAAGTAAACGTTGTAATTTGATTTCACCTGTTTTCGAATTAATTTCAGCACGGATATTGGTTTCCTGACCATAACGCGAACGCGCTGCTTTCTGAATAGCATCGGCCATTGCAGAAATGACAATTTCACGGTCAATTGACTTTTCGCGTGCAACAGCATCTGCAATTTGCAGAATTTCAAGCCTGTTAGCGCTTATAGCCATCGATTTTCTCCTTTTTTGTGCCACATAATCGGTATTGTTTTATTGATATTAATTGCGAAAATTTATTTCGGATTCTAAAATATTGAAATCATCTTCAGGAATTAGTTGCTGGCGTAAATTTTTATCTTTTTTTAATGCATCGCGAATAAGTTTATCAGTAAGCATTAAATGTGCATTAGTAATATTAGAGAAAGAAACATATACTGTTTTTTCTTCAAGGGCTGTATCAATATTTAAAGTAAAGCCATCTTGAGTGACATTCTCAAGCGTCCCACGAAATTTCCGATGTCCATTAATTATTGTTCTCGTTTCGATTTTTGCAGTATATCCCTGCCAATGAAAAAAATCTGATTTTCTAACTAACGGGCGATCAATACCAGGAGATGATATTTCTAAGTGATATTTGCGTTCAATAATATTTTGCACATCAAGAAGGGGAGAGATTGTTTTACTAATAATTTCACAATCTTCTATTGTCATGGTGCCATCAGAACGTTCAGCCATAATTTGAAGTGTTAAACCATTTAAACCGAGAAGTTTTACACGAACTAAACGATAGCCTAAAGGCTTAAGTAATGGTGCAACGAGAACGACAACAAGTGCTTCAATTCCATCTTCTTCAAATAGGCGCGGTTCATCAATATCGTTCATTATTTCAGTTGCATTTATATACGACATTAAAACTTCTTTTGTTGGCTTTATAACATTAAAAAAGAGCGGATCCAAACGATCCACTCTTTATCATAAGATTAAGAATTTCCTTAATTGTACTCTTAAATTTAAAATTTTTCAAGTCATCTATAATCAAAGCATTTCATCATTTATTTCTTGATAAAAGTGAGATAAGTAGGCACTCTATTTTCACGCAAAGCTTTTGCTTCATAGCGGGTACTTGGCCACAGCGGATAAGGAGTTTTCCAATCTTGAGGGGTATCCGATTGCCATTTAAAGCTACTGTGATTTGTAAAATGATATAGTGTCCAATTTACATAAGTATCTATATCACTAGCAAAGCGAAATCTCCCACCTTTTTTAAGAACTCGTGCAAAACGATCAAGATTTTTTACATTGATAAAACGTCTTTTCCAATGCTTTTTCTTGGGCCATGGATCTGGATAGAAAAGGTCTATACCATTCAGAGATTCTTCTGGCAGCCAATCAAGAAGGTATGTTGCATCATCATCATAAAGCCGAAGATGATTTTGATATTGTGTATATTTTTCAAGATACATCAACATTTTTGCCATGCCATTGATAAAGGGCTCTACACCGATAAAACCAATTTGTGGGAAACGTGTCATTTCATGGCATAAATGTTCACCTCCTCCAAAGCCGATTTCAAGTCGGATTTCCTTTACTGGATGATCGGTAAATAAGGATGTTAGATCTGAGGGTGCAGGCTTATTTAGATCAATTTTAAGAATGGGAAGAAGCGTCTTTATGGATGTAAGTTGGTTACTACGAAGCTGTTTTCCTTGTCGGCGACCAAAGAAGGCTTTATTGATGCATGATTTATGAGCAATCATGATTTTTTATCGTTGCTTTGAGAATTTCAATCAAATCAGTTTTTTCCCATGAGAATGAACCATCCTGTTCTGGTTTACGCCCAAAATGACCATAAGCAGCTGTTTTTGTGTAAATGGGTTTATTGAGCCCAAGATGTTTTCGAATACCTGTTGGCGAAAGGTCTATTATTTTACTGATTGCAGCCTTGACAGTCTTTTCATCTACTTTTCCTGTGCCATGAAGATTAAGATAAACGGATAAAGGTTGCGCAACACCAATAGCATAAGAAAGCTGAATAGTGCATCGTTCTGCTAAGTTCGCTGCTACAATATTCTTAGCTAGATATCTTGCAGCATAAGCTGCAGAACGATCAACTTTTGTTGTATCTTTACCTGAAAAAGCCCCACCGCCGTGAGGTGCTGCACCACCATAGGTATCAACAATAATTTTACGTCCCGTCAGTCCTGCGTCACTTTGAGGACCGCCAATAACAAATTTTCCTGTTGGATTAATGTACCAACTGCAGTGATCAGAAATAGGAATATCCTGTAAGGCTTTACGAATATAGGGTTCAACTACTGTGCGAACTTTATTTGAATCCCAACGTTCATCCAAGTGTTGTGTCGAAAGAACAATAGATGTTACTTCTGCGGGTTTTCCATTGATATAACGTATTGTTATTTGGCTTTTGGCATCTGGTCCTAGTTGTCCAGTTTCTCCTTCTTTCTTATGGCGAGCTATGGCGAGATGCTCTAAAATTTTATGTGCATAATAAATTGGTGCAGGCATGAGATCTGGGGTTTCACGGCAAGCGTACCCAAACATAATGCCTTGATCTCCTGCCCCTTCTCCACTTTGATAATCATCAGTAGCGTTATCGACTCCTCGTGCGATATCAGCTGATTGTGGACGCAAAAGAACATCAATTTTAACAGTTTTCCAATGAAAGCCTATTTGTTCATAGCCAATTGCACGAATGGCGTGGCGTGCAACTGTTCGAAAACGGGTAGGATTAATAATAGGGGTCCCGGTTTTATCAAGTATAAACTCCCCATTTTTATCTTTTTTTAAAAGCGTATCAGGAACACGCACTTCGCCAGCAATAACAACGCGGTTTACACTTACTAAAGTTTCACAAGCAACACGTACAAACCACGGATCAGTGCCTGTTTTCTCAGCTTCTTTATAGATCATATCAACGATTTCATCAGAAATACGATCGCAAATTTTGTCAGGGTGTCCTTCTGATACCGATTCACTTGTAAAAAAATAACTTTGATGCGGCATAAGAACTCCCTTAAAAGAAAACTGATACTCTACAGATAACACTTTCCCTTATTTGCCAATCTTATGGCAAATCGTCAACGCTGATCCGTAAGGTGATATGAAAGAAAAAATAAATTTTTACTTTTATAATTTGTTTGTTTGATCTTCTTCAGAAAGAGCCTTGGCCAAATCAATAATTTTGCGACGCACTTTAGCATCTAGTATATTGGTGAAAGCGCGCATTAATTGGATCCCTTCATTACTGGAGCAAAAGTCCATAAAATTGCTATCACTCTCAGCAAAACTTTCTTCAGGTTGATTATTAATGCCTTTATCAAAAAAATAAGAAACAGGGACATCCATAATCTCTGCAATTGCCTGAAGACGACTCGCACCAACACGATTTGTGCCTTTTTCATATTTTTGGATTTGCTGAAAAGTAATCCCTAATTGTTCACCTAATTTTTCTTGGGTAAGACCCAACATGTTACGACGCAAACGAATACGGGTTCCAACATAAATATCTATTGGATCAGGTTTTTTTCTAGTTTCGGTCATAATGCAACTCTTTTATTTTCAGCGTTTTGTTTCCAAACCAATATTAGGTGCACGTGAGGTCAGTTTATCATAAATTAAGATGGTATGTAATACTCTTCCTTGGCGTTACTGGTACGCATAACATGACATTTGTACATAAGAACTCAATCATTAAAGTTGTTTTGCAGAACCAAAACTAATGCGGCACAATAACATAAGAATGAATAAGATGAAAGTAGAGAATATTCTGAATTCATTGTCCCATATTGGGATGATTGGGGATGGAATTGGCGAATCAAGAGAGCCAATAACATTTAGTTTAAGAGAGGAAATGATTCGTCCATAAGGATCAATTACAGCGGATATTCCATTATTAGCTGCTCGTATGAGGGGTATGCCTAGTTCAACAGCACGCAATTGTGCTTGTTGAAAATGTTGATAGGGGCCGGGTGTTACACCAAACCATGCATCATTTGTAACATTAATAATAGCTTGAGGGGGAGAGCCTTTGAAAGTCATTTCATTGGGAAATATAACTTCATAGCAAATGAGTGGAAGATAAGAAAATCCATTAAGCATAGTAACAGTTTTTCTTACAGTGGCTGCACTAAATCCACCAATATTATTAGCAATGGCATGCAATCCAATTTTATTCAATAAACTTTGATAAGGAATATATTCACCAAAAGGAACCAGATGAAGTTTATCGGAAGTATTAGAAATATTGCCTTCTGAATCGATAACTTGAATTGTATTAAAATAGTTTATTGAGGCGTTAGAGGAGCTAGTGCGCACGGCGCCGATAATAGCCGATTGTTGTGATTTGAGAACAGAGGCAATTTGCTTTGTAATAGCAGAAATCTCATTCAGAATGTAAGGAACAGATGTTTCTGGCCACACGATAAAGTCAGGTTCTGGTGTTTTGTTATTTGTTGATGTTCTGCTTAAGTTCAGATGAGTTTCAAATATATTTGTTTGTGTAGCACTGTTTAATTTTTTGCTTTGTTGAATAGAGGGTTGGATGATGCGTACCCAGTAGCTACTATTTTGATAATCCGCTATATTGGGTGCTGTATTTAAGCGGTAGAATCCAAAGCCACTATGAATTAATATAAGAAAGAAACACAAAAAAAGCGCTCCGCATTTTTTTTCATTTGTTAATAAAACAGTAGGTAAACTATAACTTAGAACGGCAAGAATATTCATTCCATAAAGCCCTACGATAGCATTTGATTGCATAAGCATTGGGGTTGGCATAGCTGTATAAGCGATAGAATTCCAAGGAAATCCTGTGAATAGGGTAGCACGCAACCATTCTGCTAATCCTGCCGAAAAAGCCAATACAAAGAAGCGTGCTATTCCTTTTGTCCATAATAAACTAACAAGTAATCCAGAAAAAAACCAATAAAGAGCAAGGCAAGCAGGAAGGCCAAAAATAGCGAATGGGATGACCCAAGCAAAAGCAATCGGATCTATTAGCAAGGCATTGCTTAGCCACCAAAGGCTAAAAACAAAATAACCGAAGCCAAAGTTCCCACAGGTAAGTGCACTTGTTAAAAAACGTATTTTTTTATTTTGAATGGTGTTTATTGCATCAAGTAAAACAACAAAAACAGGGAAAGTTAAAAAGCAGATAGGGGTCAGAAAAAAGGGTGGGAGTGCAAAAGCCGTAAGGCCACCGCATAGAAAAGCACATATTTGCCGTTTCCAACCGGTGACAGAAAGCAGGAAAGATGTAAACTTTTTTAAAAGTACGTCGCTATTCTTTTGGTGTAGAATTTTTTTTTAAGTTGTCATTTTCTGAAATGCGAACGATACGTAATCGTTTAATTCGACGTTTATCGGCTTCTAGAATACGGCATCGATAACCAGGAACAGCTTCGATGGTTTCACCTTTTGAAGGAATGCGATCCAGAACAGAAACAATTAAACCACCAATGGTATCAACTTCATCACCATATTCCCCTACGATGAAATCAGGACCAAGAGCTTTTTTTACATCGTCCAGTTTAGTTCTTGCATCAACGAGCCATTTATTATCAGGTTCACGCACAATAGCATTATCAACACTGTCATGCTCATCTTCAATATCACCAACGACAAGTTCGACAATATCTTCCATAGAAACTAAACCATCTGTGCCACCGTGTTCATCAATGACTAAAGCCATTTGCGTTCTTGTCGTTTGCATACGTGTTAATAATTGTTTTGCAAGCATAGAACTAGGAACAAATAAAACAGTTCGAACAAGGTTTAACTCACCAATTGGACAGCTTAAATGTGTGTGATTTAATTGAAGTGCAGTGGATTTTTGTCCATTTTGAACTTCTCTGGTAATAAAGCGGGTCATATAGTTCAAAATATCTCGAATATGAATCATGCCTCGTGGATCATCTAAAGTTTCAGCGTAAACAGGCATACGAGAATGACCAATTCTTTCAAAACACTCAAAAGCTTCTCCAAGAGGAGTATTTATATCCAATGCTTCAATTTCAGAACGCGGAATCATAATATCATCAACACGTGTTTCACGCAGGCGTAAAATATTGTGCAGCATGATGCTTTCTTCAGATGAGAAGAGTACTGTGCCATTTTCATTATCAGCAGCGAGTGCATTGGTAAGGTTATTATGCATAGATGTAGACGTATGGTTGCGCCCATGCAAAAATGAAAATAAATAGGTTAGTAAGGAATTTTTCTCTGTGCTTGTTTGTTGAGGATGAGACCTTTCAATACTAGAAGATGTTTGACTGCTATTTTGTGTATTCACTTTCTCCGCCATAATTTAAAAATCTTCTAAACTTTAAAGTTGCAACATTGGTTCTTAAAAGTCACTCTTGTATCATTTTAAAGTAGCTCAGTATAGGGATTTTTTATTGCTATCTTTTGTAGAATTTCTTTTTCTAGCTCTTCCATTTGATAGGCTTCATTATCTGTTTCATGATCATAACCAAGGAGATGAAGGACACCATGAACAATCATATGTGTTAAATGATCATGGAATGATTTTCCTTCTTCCTCAGCTTCACGCACAATTGTTTCTCTTGCAAGGACAATATCACCAAGCATTGGTCCAGGATTTTGTCCAGCTTTAAGAGAAAAAGCAGGAAAGGATAAAACATTAGTGGATTTATTTTTATTGCGCCATTGTGTATTAATTTGTGCCATGCGCACATTATTCGTAAATAGTAAACTAAGCTCGCTTGTCACTTGAGTTAATGAAAGACGATCGATTGTAGCGATTAGTGCTTTTTCGGTAATAGTATATAATGTCTTTTCATTACCCCATTCAGCATTTTCAATAGTTATCTTAATAGAAATCATGATAAATTTAAATTATTTTGTTGATGGAAACATGAGGATGATATGTTTGTCTTTGTTCATTTGAGTCTCGATCATAAGCGTTAACAATAGAAGCAACAAGGGGATGGCGTACAATATCTTTTTCATCAAAGCGGACAATTGCAATATTCTCTATATTTGAGAGAACACGTGTTGCTTCCACTAAACCTGATTTTTGCCCTCTGGGAAGATCAATTTGGCTGACATCACCTGTTATAATCATTCGTGATCCTTCTCCAAAACGTGTGAGAAACATCTTCATTTGCATGGGAGTGGTATTTTGCGCTTCATCAAGGATAATCGCTGAGTGAGCAATTGTGCGCCCGCGCATGAAGGCAAGAGGAGCAATTTCTATGATTCCAGAAGTGAGAACACGTTCCACTTTTTCAACAGGCATCATATCATAAAGAGCATCATAAAGTGGCCGTAGATAGGGGTCTACTTTTTCCTTAAGATCACCAGGAAGAAAACCAAGATGTTCTCCAGCTTCAACAGCAGGGCGAGAGAGAATAATCCGTTCAATGATACCACGCTCTAGGAGCATTGCAGCATGGGCAACAGCAAGGTATGTTTTGCCAGTTCCTGCTGGACCTATAGCAAAAACAAGTTCAGTATTTTCCATAGCTCGCATATAATAATCCTGCGTTGGGGTACGAGCATGGATTGTCGTTTTATGAGTACTTAATCGCGCAAGCACACGTTTTGTTGTAGATTGAGTTGTTTGCGAAAATTTTTGCTGTTCATTTAGCAAATTTGCCATAACAATTGCATTTTCTGTATCTGATAAAGTAAGTTCTTGACGTGTTTTAGCAAGTTCGCAAAGCTGGTCGAGTACGCATTGTGCATGTTTTGCAGCTGTAGCTTCCCCACGGATTAAAACTGTGTTACCGTGTGAATGAATATCAAGCCCAAGTCTCTTTTCAATGTAAGAGAGATTTTCATCAAAGGCTCCAAAAACTATTTTTGCGTAATGATTGTCTTCAAAAGCCAAAACAATGTGATTAATATTTTTTGAGTTAATTTTTTTTAAAATATTCATATCTACAAAGGAAACACTTCTTTTCCTTTTGGTATTTTTTAGTTTTTCGGTTGAGATTTTCAACCTATTCTCCCTATATTTTAACTGTTATGCGCATCATTTCAGCGAAATTCATAAAGCAGTATGCTGCTTTTCTATACAACCCATATACACAAATGCAATCTCTTTCTTTAAAAATAAGAGCATTTTTATACTGTAAATAAGGCTTTAAAAAGTTTTTTCATGAATTAGCTTTTTCACCGACGAAACTGTTTGAGCTTGCATTTGTAATCTGAATTGCTATCACAGTACCAATAGGAGCGTGTGCATCCACAACAACAGGTAAAAGCCAAGGTGAGCGTCCCACAATTTGTCCAGGGTGGCGACCATCTTTTTCAATAAGGATATCAATTGTTTGACCGATTTTAGAGCGTAAAAATTTATTCTGTTGGTCGAAAAGAAGTGCTTGTAAACGTTGAAGACGGTCATTTTTCACTTTTTCATCAACCTGATTGTTCATTGTTGCACTGAGCGTTCCAGGACGGGGTGAATATTTGAAAGAATAAGCTGAACTATAGCCTACTTGTTCAATGAGTTTGATAGTTTCTTCAAAATCGTCGTCAGTTTCTCCCGGAAATCCCACGATAAAATCACCTGAAAAAGCAATATCAGGCCGTGCTGTACGAATTTTTTCAATGATATTGAGATAATCAATAGCTTTATGTTGTCGATTCATTGCTTTTAAGATGCGATCTGATCCCGATTGAACAGGAAGATGCAGGTAAGGCATTAGTATATCAAGGTTTCTGTGTGCTGCGATGAGACTATCATCCATATCACGGGGATGACTAGTTGTGTAGCGCAAGCGCTTTAAACCATCAAGTTTAGCAAGATGATAGAGAAGGTCACCAAAATGCCAAGTTTTGCCGTCGGCACTTTGTCCATGCCAACCATTAACATTTTGTCCAAGAAGTGTAATTTCTTTAACATCAGCTTCGATAAGTTGGCGAGCTTCATCAGTAATTTGTTCAACAGAACGTGATATTTCAGCGCCTCTTGTATAGGGAACAACACAAAAGGTGCAAAATTTGTCGCAGCCTTCTTGAATTGTTAAAAATGCGCTAACGCCTCTTTTTTGGACAGCACGTTTATTATGAGGCGGTAAATGATTAAATTTATCTTCAACAGCATAATTTGTTTCAACAATTTTTTTTCCTTGTTGAGCTTGTTGTAATAATTCTGGTAGGCGATGGTACATTTGTGGTCCAACAACCAGATCTACCGTTGGAGAACGGCGTAAGATTTCATCTCCTTCAGCTTGAGCGACACAACCAGTAACACCAATCATCAAAGGTTTTTCAGATGTTCGTTTTTGGCGCATCATGCGCAAGCGACCGAGGTCGGAATAAAGCTTTTCTGCTGCTTTTTCACGAATATGGCATGTATTAACAAGAATAAGATCAGCATCATTGGGTGTTTGTGTTGTGACATACCCTTGCGTGCTGAGACTATCACTCATTCGTTGGCTATCATAAACGTTCATTTGGCATCCATAGGTTTTAATAAAAACCTTTTTGGAAGCAATAAGAGGCGTATTTTTCGAGTTTGATTGTTTCATAGCTCATTGTTAAACATTTTTTATGTAAATCTCAATCTGTTTGCTTAAAAGTTTTTTGCATAATGATGGCATCTATGAAACCATCTTTTGAAGGATAGTAAGCAAAACGTTTGGAAATTTTTTTAAATTTGAAACGTTTATAAAGGGCCAGGGCAGAAAGATTGGTTTCTTCTACTTCTAAAAAAAGTTTTGTAGCACGCTCATGATAAAGATGACGAAGGGTATGATCAATCAGCAAATAGCCAATTCCTTGCTGACGGTGATGAGGATGAACTGCAATTGTTATGATTTCTGCTTCATCAAGAATAAGACGGCATAAACAAAACCCCAAAATTTGGTCAGGTTGCCCAATAGGGCAAGCTTTGTAACCAAAAATGAAAGGATCTTTTAAAAAAATATCAAAAATTTGTTCTTTCCAAGTTGGAGTAAAGCAACTTTGATGAATTTGATGAAGAGCTGCACTGTCATCAGCTTTTAAAGATGCAATCCAAAAATTCTTTTTTGTTAATGAAAATTTAGCCATTATTTTTTCGAGGCAAGGCAAAATTGCTTTGTTGTTTTGCATCAGCATCACGTAAATAGAGTGGACGGGGTGAAGCTTGTGGTTGCTTGTTGGTAGCGAGGTGAGCATAGATTGCAATATCAGCTGTTTCACACGTGATTTGATCTGATATGATTACTGTATTTATTTTATTGTTTCGAATGTGAAGAGCAATAGTGTTAACTGCTGAGCCTATTAATATGGTTTGTTGTGGTAGATCTGCAATAATATGCTCAAGCGTCCTCAGACTAGGTTCACTCAATGCTGTGAGATCTTTATTGAAATTTTGATGATAAAATATTCCCCTGCCAGCTTCAATTACAACAGTAATTGCTGATAGGGTATCTTCATTGGAGGCTTGTTGAAGTGCTTGTGTTGCTAATGCTTCAAGTGAGCTTATCCCAATAGCGGGTATTTCTAGTGCTAGTGCTAAAGCTTTTGCTGTCGAAACACCTGTACGCACACCTGTAAATGATCCTGGCCCAATATTGACAGCAATGCGATTAATTTGATCAAGAGTGATATTGGCATTGTGAATTGTTTGGGCGATTTGTTCAATAAGCTTTTCAGCGTGGTTTTTGTTCATGCGTTCGCTGATGCGCGTAATAACTGATGTGTGATGAATAAGCGCAACGATGCAGTGGGTGAAAGCAGTATCTATAGTAAGAATGAACATAAATACCTCTTAGCCGAATATAGAGATAAACAAAAGATTAGCTATAGCTTTTTAAGTATTTTTGTTTTGTTAATGTATTTTGGAATTCTACAAAAAAAGTGGTACCAATGATAAAATTTTTGAAACATTTTATTATAGATTGTTTACAAATTATATTGAAGAAAACGCAGTTGAATTCTTTAATCAAGAGGAGCAGTGATAGATAAAATAAGATGATGGATAAGCGGATATAATTTTAAAAATTTGTTCTTGCTCGTAAAGCTGCAGCTAAAGTTCCATCATCAAGATAGTCCAATTCTCCACCTACTGGCACACCATGAGCAAGTCGAGTAATTTTAATTGAAAAGTTGGAAAGTTGATCGGTAATGTAATGAGCTGTTGTTTGTCCTTCAATAGTGGCATTAACGGCGAGAATGATTTCTGTAATTGGGTCTTTAATAACACGGTTGATTAAGGAGGTGATGTTGAGTTCATCGGGGCCTATACCATCCAATGGAGATAATTTTCCACCTAATACATGATAACGTGCTAGTAAAGTTCCTGCGCGCTCGAGAGCCCAGAGATCAGAGATATCTTCCACAACAATAATTGTTCCATTATCACGCCGAGGGTCTATACAAATCGAACATGGATCAGAGGTATCGATATTATCGCAAACAGAACAAATGCGGACTTTATCGACAGCATCTCGTATTGCGGTTCCCAATGGTTCTAAAAGTGTTTCTTTTTTTTTGATAAGGTGAAGTGCAGCACGGCGTGCTGAACGCGGACCAAGTCCTGGTATTCGCGCTAAAAGATGAATAAGACGCTCAATCTCAGGACCTGTAATATGTTTAGCCATGTTATCTGTTATTCCGAAAATTTAAACCAAAATTAATTCATGAAAATGGGAGATTAAAACCTGGTGGAATTGGTAGACCCGCTGTTACACTTTGCGTTTTTTCTGCTATAGCTGTTTCAATTTTTGCTTTAGCTTCATTATGGGCTGCCATGATAAGATCTTCAAGAATTTCAGATTCTTCAGGCTTAATGAGTGCAGGATCAATTTTAACTGCTGATATTGTATTATTGCCATTCAAAGTAATGCTTACAAGTCCACCGCCTGCTGTTCCAGTGACTTGCAGATTGGCCATTTCATCTTGAATTTGCTGCATTTTTGATTGCATTTCTTTAGCTTTTTTCATTATGTTCATCATATCACGCATAACGATTTATTTCCTTCATTCCTCATTCGGGTTATTGTTTTCTTTTTCAAAGCTATCAGGTGTTAAATCAAGCTCATTGTCTTGTCGATTGAGACGAATATCAACAATTTTTGCTCCTGGAAAATAGTTGAGAATTTTTACGATATCAGGATCTGTTTGTGCATCGGAAAAAAGGGCTTTTTGGGCAGCGGCATTTTCTTCTTGTAATGTTGGTTTTCCTCCTTCATTAACCAGAGTTACAGCCCAGTGTTGTCCAGTCCATTGATACAGCATTTTTTTGAGATCACGAGCAAGTGATTGTGGAGCGCCTTCAGCAAGTCTCAATACAATATGTCCTGGTTCAAAAGAAATGGGGTGAACAAATTTTGCGATCAGTAATTTAAAGTGGATATCATGATGCTGTTCAGCTAGGGCAGCGATATCACGCAAAGAATTGATGACGAAAGGGTGTTGCTCTGTTGTTTCCGGTGTTGACGGACGTGATGAAGTCACAGCATTTGGTAAAGATTCAATTATTGAATCAATATCAGAAATTTCTTCTGTCTTAAAAGAGTCTGCGCTTTTAGGAGTTTGACACTCTAATGGTTTTGATGATTGTGAAGAAAGGTCAGGTTTATTGTCTAAGGGTGTTGTGAGATTGCGTTGGTTTTGTTGTGAGTTTGAGCTTTGTGAAGCAGAATGCATATGTGCAGTTTTTGCCTCTATTGTGTTGTTGATGTTTTTCGTTTCTTGATAAGAAAGATTTTGTGTGAGTTGTGTTAAAGTTTCATCAAGCGTTGGTAAATCAGTAGCGTGAGTGAGACGAATTAACAACATCTCAGCAGCTTGAAGAGGACGTGCTGCTTGGTTGATTTCTTGCAGGCCTTTGAGCAACATTTGCCAAGTGCGAGAAAGAACGCGGATAGAAAGTTTTTGAGAAAAATCTAAGCTGCGTAAGCGTTCATCCTCTGTCAAAGATAAATCTTCAGTTGTTTCTGGTATCACGCGCAATCGTGTAACCAGATGATTAAAGTTAGCCAATTCTACTAATACAGAAAAAGGATCAGCACCTGCATCGTATTGACTGCGTAGTTCGTGCAATGCACTAACAATATCTCCTTTCATGACATAGTCAAAGAGGTCGATAATACGTGCCTGATCTGCTAATCCTAACATTGTGCGCACAGCAGTGGCATTGATTTTGCCATTGCTATGAGCGATTGCTTGATCAAAAATGGATAATGCATCACGTACAGATCCTTCTGCAGCACGGGCAATTATTGATAATGCTTGTTCTTGAACTTCAACTTTTTCGTGTTGAGCAATTTTATGCAAATGTGCTATCAGAGCAGATGATTCAACACGTCGTAAGTCAAAACGCTGACAGCGAGAAAGAATCGTAATAGGAACTTTGCGAATTTCTGTTGTTGCAAAAATAAATTTTACGTGTGGTGGTGGTTCTTCCAGTGTTTTCAATAAGCCATTAAATGCTTGTGTTGAAAGCATATGCACTTCGTCAATAATATAAACTTTATAGCGTGCAGAAACAGGGCAGTAACGTATTTGTTCAATAATCTCACGAATGTTATCAATGCCAGTATGCGAAGCAGCATCCATTTCTATAACATCGATGTGACGGCCTTCGATGATTTGTGTACAGTGTTCACCGAGTGTATTAAACACCGTTGTCGGTTTGCTAATATCTTTTGTTTCGTAGTTGAGTGCTCGTGCTAAAATGCGGGCTGTTGTCGTTTTTCCTACACCACGAATTCCTGTCAATATCCACGCTTGCGCAATACGTCCTGATTCAAAGGCGTTAGTAAGGGTGCGAACCATTGTTTCTTGACCAATGAGGTCAGAAAAATTTTGAGGCCGATATTTACGAGCGAGAACGCGATAAGGTGTTGCTGTCGGCATATTGTTCATCAATGGTTCCAGTTTTAAAGGCTTTTTTGAGTATATCTCAATAATATAAATATACCGATTAAAGAGAATATTCTCATATAAAAAAACTTTTTATCAAATCAATTTCTTTTCTAAGATAATGGAAGTATTTATTTGAGAATATCCAAAATTTCTCAGCTTATTAAAACAGCATAACCATAAAAAGATTTAAGATACTGTATTAATCAAAAAATAAGTATATAGTTGATTTGATAAGGTAGGAAGCTGACACAATGACCCGTACCAGAACTCGTTGGGGCTGCTTCTTTCCAGATCTGACCCGGTTGGCGAGCGGTTCGTCCACTTGCAGCCTCCCAGTTTCATATTGTCGATTTATGACCAAAAATCAAGCTAAGAAACAAAAAATATGGCAAGAATAATTGAAAAGCTTTCCTTTGTTTAATTTTTTATTTGAAATAAAAGGCACTAACTTCTTCCAGTGTTTCGTTGCTATTTTTGTTACGCTTGGGCGATACAGAGAATACAAAAACTTTTAGTTTAGAACAGGCCATTATTTTGTTAGCATGTAATTTTCAAATAATTCAACTAAAGGAGAAAATATTATCAATCTCTATGAGGGAAACTGGTTATGAGCTCAGAAATGATAAATGTTCAACTTGTTGAATAATCCATTCAATGTGCAATTATTACTGAATATATATAAGAAACACAAAATTTAAGAAACAGGAATGGTCATTCCATTTTTATGCTAAAATCTTGCGTACTTTTTCAAGGTCATGGTGTGTATCGACACCTAAGAGAGCTGTATCAACAATTTCTACATCAATACGCATATTATTTTCTAATGCACGTAATTGTTCAAGTTTTTCACGTTGTTCGAGGGTGGATGGTTTAAGTGATACGAATTTTTCAAGCGCTTCGCGTCGATAGGCGTATAGCCCAATATGATGATAAAGAGGGCCATTGCCATAAGGAGCTGTTGCACGGGTAAAATAGAGTGCGCGGAGGCGATTTTGAACAATCGGTGTGCCAATAATTTTGACAATATTAGGATTGCTTTTTTCATTATCTTCAATAATCTCAGCACCCAAGGTTGCAATATCTGTTAAGTTGTTTTTTAAGGGCCGTAAAACATTAATAAGAGCCTCGGGTGTAACCGTTGGCAAGTCACCTTGTACATTTAAAATAACATTGTAACGTTGTTTAGGATCAATGCGGGTTAAAGCTTCATGAATACGATCAGATCCCGACTGATGATGAGTGTGCGTCATAATATATTCATGGCCGTAAGCTGTAACGGTTTGAGCAATTGCATCATGATCTGTTGCAATGATGGTAGGTCCTAGTGCAGCTTCTTTTGCTCGTTCTGCAACATGAACAATCATTGGTTTCCCAGAGATTTCAGCAAGAACTTTTTCTGGAAGACGGGTTGATCCCATACGGGCAGGAATAAGAATGAGTGGTTTAAGAGCCATTGCAAAAGTTCCAAATGCTTTAGTTTGATATTCCTGTACTATTGTAAAGGATAATGAAAAAGCTTAAACTTAAAGTGATGTAAAAATATGAACGTTAAATTTAATGAATCGATTGATATTCGCTTGTTGCATTTGTGTTTGTTTGTTAGTGCCAATTATTTTGGTAGGGATTTTCTTTATTTACGATGTCGTTAATAGTGATTCTAAACAGATTCAAGAGTCCCATAACATTGAGAATAATAAAACGATTCAAGAAACACAACATATGTCTTATTTTCCTCTATTATTGAGTAATCGCCTTCAACAAGGAAATTTTGAAAATGGGCGTAAGCTTTTTCGTCAATGCGCTATATGCCATGCATCTGAACGTGATGGAGCCAATCGTATTGGTCCACCGCTTTGGGGGGTAGTCGATCGACCTTTCGCAGTTATGAAAGGTTTTACATATTCAAAGGCATTACGGGAAAATTTTGATAAGAAATGGGATTTTGTTACTCTAGATCGTTATCTTCAATCGCCTCGTAAAGAAATTCCAGGAACAACAATGTCTTTTCGTGGGGTCAAAAATGATCAAGATCGTGCTGATCTTTTGCTTTATTTGCGCAGTTTATCTGATCATCCTGTTCCTTTATTAGGTCATGAAAATGGTGAACAAAATTAGTTTATGTTAACAATGTTTAATTTAAGAGCATGTCTAGAAAGTTTTTTTGTTATTTGGGCTGCACAGATTTATTAAAAGGTTTTTTATCAACGTACTATTTTAGAGAGTCAATTTGATGCAATTTTGTCAAAAGGTGAAAACAAAAAGATGCTAGCCTATATTCTGCGGCGTTTTTTGCTGATTATACCAACACTTATCGGAATTTTAACGGTAACGTTTATCATTATCCAATTTACGCCTGGTGGGCCTATTGAAAATATTATTGCTCAATTGCAAGGGATGGGTGGTGATGCTGCGGAACGAATAGCTGGGGGTAGTGATATTGGTCTTTCTTCCGAAGTTGTGTTGGATGGCTCTTATGTTGAATCATCTGCTCATGGGGAGTTTAAATATCGTGGTGCACAAGGGTTGGATCCAGAATTTATTGCCAAGCTCGAACAGCAATTTGGTTTTGATAAGCCGCCTTTAGAACGTTATTTGACAATGCTTGGTAACTATTTGCGTTTTGATTTTGGAGAGTCTTATACACAAGGACGCTCGGTTATTGCACTTATTAAAGATGCTTTACCTGTCTCTCTTTCTTTAGGTTTTTGGCATTTGTTAATTTCTTATGCTATTTCTATACCACTGGGAATTCGTAAAGCTCTCAAAGAAGGATCTTCTTTTGATATTTGGACAAGTGCTATTATTGTTATTGGTTATGCGATTCCGAATTTTCTCTTTGGTATTTTTTTATTAGTTTTCTTTGCTGGTGGGTCTTTTTTTGATTGGTTCCCACTGAGCCATTTGACTTCTGATAATTTCGATCAATTATCTTTTGGAGGAAAAATATTAGATTATCTACATCATTTGGCTTTACCATTGACAGCGATGATTATTTCTTCTTTTGCAACAACGACCTTACTAACAAAAAATTGTTTTCTGGAAGAAATTCGCCAACAATATGTCATTACAGCTCGTGCAAAGGGATTGAGTGAGCGCTCGATTCTTTATGGTCATGTTTTTCGTAACGCTATATTAATTGTGGCAGCTGGTTTTCCTGCAGCTTTTATGGGATCATTTTTTAGTGGGTCTTTATTGATTGAAATGCTTTATTCATTAAATGGTATGGGGTTTTTGAGTTATACTTCTATTGTTAATCGTGATTACTCTGTTGTATTTTCTACCCTTTATATTTTTTCGCTGATTGGTCTTATTGTTAGTCTCATTTCTGATATCATTCATATGCTGATTGATCCACGCATTGACTTTGATAAAAGGGAGTTATGATGGGTGTGATGGAAAAGACACAGCCTTGTAAAGTGTATACCTCTAAATTAGAGAAACGGCCCTTTTTGTCTCCTTTGAATGCACGTCGTTGGCGTAATTTCAAACAAAATCGTCGGGGTTTTTGGTCTCTGTGGCTTTTTTTATTTTTGTGTTTGTGTTCTTTTTCAGCAGAATTTATTGCCAATGACCGTCCCATTATCGCTTCTTATAAAGGGGAATTACTCTTTCCTGTTTTGTTTGATTATCCTGATGAAAAATTTGGTGGAAGTTTGGCTGTAGCAGATTTTCGTGATCCTTTAATTCAAAGTGAAATTGCAAAATATGGTTGGGCAGTGTGGCCACTGGTTCGTTATTCTTATAATACGATAGTTGGTAATAAAACTACAGCATTAGCGCTCCCTTTTTGGTTAGAAAGTAAAGAAAAACGGTGTATCAATTATTCACAAGGGAGTTCTGATCCAGATTGTACAATAAGCCGGTGGAACTGGCTTGGAACAGATGACTTGACACGTGATATTTTTGCACGGGTTTTATATGGTTTTCGATTATCAATAATTTTCAGTATTCTTCTGACAGCTATTTCTACTTTTATTGGAGTTGTTGCAGGAGCAGTTCAAGGTTATTTTGGTGGTTGGGTGGATTTAATATTTCAGCGTTTCATTGAAATATGGTCTTCTGTGCCTTCACTTTATTTAGTTATTATCATGGCTGCAGTTTTGACACAGGGATTTTGGATCTTACTAGGAGTTATGCTTCTTTTCCAATGGGTAGCATTGGTTGGTGTTGTTCGCGCTGAATTTTTACGTGCGCGCAATTTTACCTATATTTCTGCTGCACGTGCTTTAGGGGTTCCTAGTCGCATTATTATGACGCGTCATTTGTTACCAAATGCTATGGTTGCTGCTTTAACTTACATGCCGTTTTTATTGACATCGGGTATTTCATTGTTAACTTCACTTGATTATTTGGGGTTCGGTCTTCCTCCTGGTTATCCCTCTTTGGGTGAGTTGATGCGGCAGGCTACGACCAATTTAAATGCGCCCTGGATTGGAATTACAGGTTTTGTTGTTATTGCTGTTATGTTATCGTTATTGGCCTTTATTGGTGAAGCTGTGCGAGATGCTTTTGATCCAAGAAAGACACTACAATGACAGAGTTGCTTTCAGTTCGTAATCTATCGGTAGCATTTGGTGTCGCGGAAGAGAAAAAATATATTGTTCAAGACATTTCTTTCAATATTAAAAAAGGTGAAATCGTTGCGTTAGTTGGGGAATCAGGATCGGGAAAATCAATAACGGCAATGTCTATTTTGCAGTTATTGCCTTTTTTGAAAAAGCTTCACCAGTCGGGTAAAATTCTCTTTAATAATCAAAATTTAATGGGTCAGAGAGAAGAGGATTTGCGTAAAGTTCGTGGCAAAGATATTGCCATGATTTTTCAGGAGCCGATGGTTTCTCTGAATCCTTTGCATACTGTGGAACGTCAAATAGGTGAAGTTCTGGAGATACATTCATACATATTTGGTGAACAATTGCGTGCACGTGTTGTTGATTTACTAACACAGGTTGGTATTCATGAGCCGCAAAAACGTCTAAGTTCATTTCCTCATCAATTATCAGGCGGACAAAGACAGCGTGTAATGATTGCGATGGCGCTTGCAAATAGTCCACAATTGTTGATTGCGGATGAGCCAACAACTGCGCTTGATGTGACTGTTCAAGCACAAATTCTTGAGTTGCTCGTGGAACTTAAAAAAAATTGTAATATGTCAATGCTTTTTATTACTCACGATTTAGCTATTGTGCGTCGCTTTGCAGATCGCGTCTATGTAATGAAAGAAGGAAAAATTGTTGAGGATGGCCCAACAAATGAACTGTTTAAAAATCCTCAGCATCCCTATACAAGGCAGTTGTTATCAGCAGAACCTAAAGGTCATTCTCTACAAGCAGATGAGCATGCTCCCATTTTGATGCAAGGTAAGAAAATACGTGTTTGGTTTCCAATTAAAAAGGGATTATTACGGCGGACAGTTGATTATGTAAAGGCTGTTCAGGATGTCGATATTACTATTCGTGCTGGTCAAACGCTTGGTGTTGTAGGTGAATCGGGTTCAGGAAAAACCACATTGGGGCTTGCATTGATACGGATGTTGGCTTCTGAAGGTCATATTAATTTTGATGGTATTGACATTAGTAAGTTTACTTTTAAGAAGATGTGTCCTTTGCGTCGTCATATCCAGATTGTTTTTCAAGATCCTTTTGGCTCACTTTCACCGCGTATGTCTGTGAGTGAAATCATTGCTGAAGGGTTATCCATTCATGAACCCAAGCTTTCCTATTTTGAGCGCAATGATCGTGTGGTCGAAGCGTTGTGTGAAGTTGATTTAGATCCTTCTATACGAGATCGTTATCCCCATGAATTTTCTGGTGGACAAAGGCAGAGAATTGCTCTTGCACGTGCAATTATTCTTAAGCCGCGCTTTGTTATGTTTGATGAACCAACATCATCTTTAGATATGAGTGCACAAGCACAAATTATTGATCTTTTACGTCGTCTGCAACAAAAGTATTGTTTGGGTTATCTGTTTATTAGTCATGATTTGAAAGTTGTTAAGACACTTGCTCATGAAGTGGTTGTGATGCGTCATGGGAAAATAGTTGAATATGATTTTGCGGATCGCATTTTTTCATGCCCTCAAAATTCCTATACGCACAATTTAATGGCTGCTGCATTTTCTTGAGAAGTTGGCCGTTTGTAGAAAATTGTATCAAATTTTGCTGATAGTCCATTATAGAGAAGGATTTTTCCTATTAAGGGATCTCCAATATTTGTAATAAGTTTAATGGCTTCCATTGCTTGTAGGGTGCCTATAACGCCTGGTAAAGTCCCAATGATTCCAGCTTCAGCACATGTGGGTATTGTGTTGGCATCTGGTGGGTTAGGAAATAAATCGCGATAATGAGGATTATTGTCTCTATAGGGTATAAGCACTGTTAACGAGCCTTCAAATCGGTTTATAGCACCACTTATTAGAGGCTTAGCTAAGAGAGCAGCATAGTCAGCAAGCAAATAGCGTGTTGAAAAATTATCGCTACCATCGATAATTATGTGATAAGCACTAAGCAATTTATCTACATTACTTTCATCTAAGTGTAGATTATGTTTTTCAACTGTAACATGGGGGTTTATTGCCTTTATAGTAGTTTCAGCACTGACAGTTTTATATTGGTGAAGTGTATTGGTTGTATGGATAATTTGACGATGTAAATTAGAAAGTGAAACGATGTCATCATCAACAATTCCAAGCGTCCCAACGCCTACTGCAGCAAGATAGGTTAGAACGGAGGAACCAAGACCGCCTGCACCGATAACAAGAACGCGGGCTGCTTTGAGTTTTTGTTGTCCTGTTCCACCAATTTCAGGCAAAATAATATGGCGTGCGTAACGCTCAATTTCTTCTTTGCTAAATTTTTCGTCAATTTTTTGTGTCATGAGCTTTCTCCTGTCATAGTCTTTATTATCGTTTAATAAGTTTATGGCTTATTAAACTGATCTGCTTTTAGTGATAGGAGGTTTTATTGATGAAAATTGCTCTTCAAATGGATCATATTTCGACGATTCAAATTCAAGGAGATACCACGTTTGCACTTGCTTTGGCAGCACAAGAACGTGGACACCATCTTTTTCATTATACACCGGATCGTTTATTTATGCATAATGGCTGTGTTATTGCATGGTTAGAGCCATTAACTGTGCGTGATAAAGAGAGAGATCATTATCAATTAGGAGAGCCTGTGCGTACAGAATTAATGGAAATGGATGTGATTCTTTTACGCCAAGATCCACCTTTTGATATGCATTATATCACGACAACTCATCTGCTAGAACGCATTCATCCTAAAACTCTGGTTGTGAATGATCCGGTATGGGTGCGTAATAGTCCCGAGAAGATTTTTGTTACGGAATTTTCTGATTTGATGCCAGAAACATTAATTACAAAAGATATTGAAGAAGTGAACGCATTTAGAGCAACAGTTGGTGATATTATTATTAAACCGCTCTATGGTAATGGAGGAGCGGGTGTTTTTTATCTGAAACAGGATGATCGCAATTTGACATCGCTCTTGGAAATTTTTGAAAAAAGTTATCGTGAACCTTTTATTGTTCAGCGTTATTTGGATGGGGTTCGGAAAGGTGATAAACGTATTATCTTACTTGATGGCATGCCTGTTGGGGCGATTAATCGGGTTCCAGAAGAAATGGATATTCGTTCTAATATGCATGTTGGAGGTCGAGCAGAAAATACTGATTTGACTGAACGCGATCATGAAATTTGTGCACGCATTGGTTCAGTTTTGCGGGAACGTGGTTTTTTTCTTGTAGGAATTGATGTGATTGGGGATTATATAACGGAAATTAATGTTACTTCTCCTACAGGAATTCGTGAAATTAAACGCTTTGGTGGTGCACATATAGCTTCTCTTTTTTGGGATATAGTTGAATCCAAACGTTCAAGTTAAATTTGTTTGAATAGATGGCTAAAATGTGATTTGGTTATAAAGTAAAAAACATTTTTTGATTGTGTGGTATACTGCAGATTGTAAACGAGCATTTAAGTTGTTTCAATGATACTAAAAAAGGCCTTTTAACATTGGGGAATTTATAGATGAGTAAATTATCATCGGTTGGAGTCGGACTGATTTTCATGGTTACATCGTTGGTTGATGTTAGCAATGCTCGCGATCGAATTCAAATTGCAGGTTCATCTACAGTTTTGCCTTATGTAAAAATTGTTGCTGAGACATTTGGAGAAGTTTATCCTAATTTTAAGATTCCAGTTGTTGAATCAGGTGGTTCAGGTGCTGGTATTAAAGAATTTTGTCGTGGTATTGGAAAGAGTACAATTGATATTGTAAATACTTCACGTGCAATGAAACCAAGTGAGTTACGATCTTGTTTTAGTGCTGGTGTAAAAGATGTTGAGGAGATTCGCATCGGGTATGATGGGATTGTTTTTGCAACAGATATTAATGGTCCTGATTGGAAATTACGACCAGTAGATATTTATAAAGCTCTTGCTGCTCAGGTTGTGGTGAATGGAAAATTGCAGCCAAATAAGGTAAGAAAATGGAGTGCAATTAATAATGCTCTTCCTGATTGGGTGATTGCGGTTTATATCCCTGGTGAAAAACATGGAACACGTGAAGTTTTTGAAGAAAAATTGCTCATTGAAGGCTGTAAGGACAGCGGAGCCGTTAAGGCGATGAAGGCTTTAGGGATGAATGATAAAGAGATCAATGCTGCATGTATTGCTGTGCGTAAGGATGGGAAGGCTATTGATATTGATGGAGATTATTCGGAAACATTTGCTCGTCTAACCTCCCATAAAACAGGTATTGGTGTTTTTAGTTGGTCTTTTTATGAAAATAATGCTGACAAAATTAAGGTTGTACATATTAATAATGTTGAACCAAGCACTGAAACAATTTTCAGTGGTCAATATCCGGTTTCGCGTCCACTTTTCTTTTATGTTAAAAAAGCGCATTTAGGCATTGTACCAGGTTTATGGGAATATGTTGACTTTTTTCTTTCTGAGGAAATGATTGGTCCAAATGGTCCATTAGCTGAATATGGTTTGGTTATTGCTCCTGAAAAAGAACAGCAAGAACAACGAGCTTCTTTTTCTGCGAATACAGTGATGACTTTGAAGTGATTTTCTGAGTTTTGATATATAGATTCTTCTGTGTTGCTTTTTTGTAAACATTAAAAGATAATATGCCCGTGTTTCTGGTTATTGCACTGCTACTAATTTTTGGTTGTATAGGCTTTTGCATTTCTTATATGCGAGCTTCTCGTCTTGAGTCGACAGGACTCAAAATGCATTCTCGTGCACATTATTATGGTTGGTGGACATTTGTAATGATTGTTATCCCAGCCCTTGTTTTTTTGATATGTTGGCATAGTGGGAGTTTAGTTTACTTAGAATATAGTGCTTTGCAGGAAGTTGAGGCTGTAGAAGAATCTATAACAGAAACTGTTAATCGTGATATTGTTTGGACGACTATTTGTAGTTTAGTTAGAATTATGCCCAATTCTGAGGGGATTTTGTCTATTGCTTCTTATGGAGATGTGCGGACACAATTGTTAGCGAAGGGATTTGTTTTACCCGTAGATGCACCGGAATATGTGTTGCGGATAGCAAAGTCGTGGTACTTTTCTTCTGAAAAATTGCAATTTATAGGGCGTATTTTACTTTTTATTATTGCGTTTAGTGGCTTTGTCTTTGGAGTGATGCATGTTGCTCCACATCAACGTGTGCGCAATAAAGTTGAGCGTTTAGTTATTATTGGATTGTTTTGTGCATCTGCGATGACGGTGTTAATAACAATCGGCATTGTAGCTTCCATGTTTTTTCAGACGATTAGTTTTTTTCAATTTGTGCCATTTTCAAATTTCTTTTTTGGGACGGTTTGGGATCCCCGTTTTTCAGCTAGTGGTTCTGGGGATGAGATTGGACAATTTGGTTTAATACCGTTACTTGCGGGCACATTTTATATTGCGTTTGTGGCAATGATTTTTTCTGTTCCTGTTGGGTTATTTGCTGCTATTTATATGGCTGAATATGCTTCTAGTAAATTGCGGTCAATTGTAAAACCACTATTGGAAGTACTTGCTGGTATTCCAACAATTGTTTATGGCTTTTTTGCTTTGATGGTTGTTGGACCTTTTTTGCGTGATCTCTCTATTGCTTTTTCTGGTGGAACTGGTTTTATCATGGCCCAAAGCGTTCTAACTGCTGGTCTAGTGATGGGAATTATGCTCATCCCATTTGTTTCATCTTTATCAGATGATATTATTACTGCTGTTCCGCATTCTTTGCGTGAAGGTTCCTATGGCCTAGGAGCAACGCAATCTGAAACGATTAAAAAAGTTGTTATACCAGCAGCACTTCCTGGGATTGTGGGAGCCATTTTGTTGACAGCATCACGTGCAATTGGAGAAACAATGATTGTTGTTTTAGCAGCAGGTGTTGCAGCGAATTTGACTCTTAATCCATTTGCAGCAATGACAACAATGACAGTTAAAATTGTTAATCAATTGACTGGTGATCTTGAGTTTAATTCACCACAAACTCTGGTAGCTTTTGCTCTAGGGATGACGCTTTTTGTTTTTACTCTTTTGATGAATATTTTTGCTCTTTACATAGTGCGTAAATATCGAAAGCACTACGAATGAAAGGGTATTCTCTCTCTCATCGCCGAAATATTGGCCTAAAACGTCGCTATTGGGCTGAGTGTCGTTTTCGTGCTTATGGTTTAATCGCCATTTTTATTGGTTTGTCCTTTTTGGCTATTCTTTTATGGTCTGTGATCAGTCGAGGTTATACAGCTTTTTTTCAAAGTGAAATGGCATTATCGGTTTATTTGGACGAGAAAATAATTGATCCAAATGGACAACGTATGATTAATCCCAAAATATTAATGACTGCCAATTATCCGCTTCTTGTAAGCAATGCTTTAGCTACAAAACTTGGAGTAGATCACAATGATCAGGCATTGATGCGTAATGTTAGCCGCATGTTTTCTCATGGTATACGTGTTCAGTTGCGTGATATGATTATAAAGAATCCAAATCTGATTGGAACAACACAAAAAATTAAAGTTTTAGCGGCAGCAGACATTGACTCAGCTTATAAAGGGCAGATTGATCTTCATGTCACAGGAAAAAATCGCAAAATTTTTAATCAAAGAATAGAGTGGATGAAGCATTTAACGGATGATGGTACACTTTATCAGGCATTTAATTACGGTTTTTTTACATTGGGTGCATCAAGTCGCCCTGAGACCTCAGGATTAGGTGTCGCCATCATGGGCTCTCTTTTTATGATGATTATTGTTTTAATGGGTTCATTGCCTATTGGTATGGCAACAGCTATTTATCTTGAAGAATATGGGCACAAAAATAAATTGACAGATTTGATAGAGGTTAATATCAATAATCTTGCTGCGGTTCCTTCGATTATTTTTGGTCTTTTAGGGCTTTCTATTTTTATTAATGTGTGTGGGATGCCGCGTTCAGCATCTTTTGTAGGTGGGCTTGTTTTAACTCTTATGACATTGCCAACAATTATTATTGCCACCCGTTCTGCTTTGCGGGCTGTTCCATTTTCTATTCGTGCAGCAGCTTTAGGGTTGGGAGCATCAAAGACGCAAATGGTTTTTCATCATGTTGTTCCTTTAGCTGCGCCTGGTATTCTGACTGGTACAATTATTGGTTTAGCCCAGGCGTTAGGAGAAACAGCTCCTTTACTTTTGGTTGGGATGGTTGCTTTTGTTGCGAATGTTCCTACCACGCCGATGGATCCAGCAACTGCTTTGCCTGTTCAAATTTTTATGTGGGCTGGTGAAGCAGAACGAGCTTTTATTGAAAAGACATCGGGTGCTATTATTGTATTAATGATTTTTCTTGCTGTTATGAATATTGCAGTTGTTCTTTTGCGGCGACGATTTGAGCGGCGTTGGTAATTTAAAGAAAGTTTGTATATTAAAATAAGGTTAGGTCTGTCATGAAGATCAAAATGCGCGGTCAAGATGTGAAAGTTTTTTATGGAGGAAAAGAAGCACTTCATGGCATTACTCTTGATATCTTAAAACATCAAGTGACTGCGTTAATTGGCCCTTCAGGCTGCGGGAAATCAACTTTTTTACGTTGTTTTAACCGTATGAATGATATCATTGAGGGCGCTAAAGTAACGGGTCTTGTTACTTTAGATGATGAGAATATCTATGATTCTCAAATTGATGTTGTCGAATTGCGCACACGTGTTGGGATGGTCTTTCAAAAACCCAATCCTTTTCCAAAATCTATTTTTGAAAATGTTGCTTATGGGCCAAGGATTCATGGTTTAGTAAAATCCCGTGCTGAATTGCATGATATGGTTGAAAAAAGTTTGATACAGGCTGGATTATTTGAAGAAGTGAAAGATCGCCTTCATGGGGCAGGGACGAGTTTGTCAGGAGGGCAGCAACAACGTTTATGTATTGCGCGTGCTATTGCGGTGAATCCTGAAGTGATCTTGATGGATGAACCATGTTCGGCTCTTGATCCAATTGCAACAGCACGTATTGAAGAACTTATTGATGCGTTACGGGAAAATTATACAATCGTTATTGTAACACATTCAATGCAACAAGCTGCACGTGTTTCGCAATATACGGCTATGTTTCATTTGGGGCATCTAGTAGAAGTTGGTGAAACTGAAATGATGTTTACCTCACCGAAAGAGGAGCGTACGCAAGATTATATTACAGGGCGTTTCGGGTAAGTCGAATTGAGGAGTATAGGATATGTCTATGAGTCATACCGTCCGTTCTTATGATGTAGAGTTAAAATATTTAGCAGAAAAAATTGTAGAGATGGGTGATTATGCAGAGAGAATGATTGGATGTTCTTTGGCATCGATTGTTTCTGATGATCTTCAGCTTGCTGCTAAGGTGATTTCTGATGATTTATTTTTAGATGAGGCAGAACGTGATATTAATGAAAAAGCAATGACGATTATTTGTAAACGTCAACCGATGGCTGTTGATTTGCGTGAAATTGTTGGTGCTATTCGTATTTCTTCTGATCTTGAACGGATTGGGGATATGGCAAAAAACATCGCTAAGCGAGCGGTTGCTATTTCAGAAATACGTCAACCAGCTGCTTTTTACCGTGGGCTTGAAGCGATTACAGCTTTAGCACTCAATCAGCTGAAAGAAGTGTTAGACGCTTATACACATCGATTATTGGATCGCACTGATGCGGTACGTGACCGTGATAATAAAATTGACGCTTTATATACATCTCTTTTTCGGGAGCTTTTGACTTATATGATGGAGGATATGCGTAATATTACAGTTTGTACGCATTTGCTTTTTTGTGCAAAAAGTGTTGAGCGAATTGGAGATCATGTTACTAATATCGCTGAAACACTGCATTATATTATAACAGGTCATTATATGTCTTTTGATCGTCCTCGTGATGATCTTACGTATGAAGTTGGAGTGAAAGATAAGAAAATAGATTAAGTGCTAATCTTAAAAGAAAATGAAAGTGGGCAAAAGAGTATTTCAGACATTAATAGTTGCTTCGGCTATTAAGAATAGAATGATTAATTAAATACGCATCATTCGGGTAATGAAATATTCTTTAGATTAAGATTTTCTTATTATTTTTTATATATTAGTTTTCCCTGATGACTCTACGTATTAAAATCTTCTGAAAAGCTAATCATTAGCGATATATATTTCTTCAATCTACATTTAGAGTTTATCCTCGTTTTATTGTTTTTAAAAACATAGGAATTTATTGCATAAGATGAAAAAAAATCGTTGGATTATGATTGTTGCACTTTCTTTATTATCGTTGATTACAGCGGGTTGCTCTGCAAATTACTTGGGTATAAAAAAGGTAGATGATAATAAAGAAGCTAAGGAGACTGTATATCCACTGACAGAACGCCAATGTTTGATGCGTGCAATGTATTTTGAATCCAATCGTTCAAGCCGTGAGGGAATGATTGCTGTTGGCACGGTTGTTATGAATCGTGTTAATTCAACGGCTTATCCAAAGACAATTTGTGGTGTTGTTGGTCAGCGCAAACAATTTGCTCCTGGTGTGTTAACGCGTCCTATGACTGAGCGGGCGTCTGTTGCTCGTGTTAAAGAAGCAGCAGATGCTGTTTTACGTGGTGAAAGAGATAAAAAAAGTAAAAACGCCATGTTTTTTCATACCGCTGGATTGTCTTTTCCATATAAGAATATGCACTATGTTCGTATAGCAGGGGGAAATGCTTTCTATGAAAAGCGGGCACGTGATGGATCACTCCAGGTTCCTGTTAATGATCGCCCTTATAATGTTGCCGTTGCTTTTGCCCAAGAACATTCTGGCAATATACCAAGCTTTGCCGATTTAGATCTGGACAAGAGAGCAACAGAAAAAAATGAAATTCAAAAAGCATTTTTTTCAATAGAAGTGAAGCAGAAAAATGAAATAGATGCTACTTCTTCTTCTGCTGTTGCGCAATTTAGTGCAATTCCCATTCCTATGCCTGCACCTAATCGTACTGATCGGATGCACGGTAGTCAATTAGTTCAGGTGTATGCTATTCCTTCACAAAGTAAGTTAAATGCAGTTGTTGCAATGTTAGAAGAGCATTATAGAATTCGGTAATTTGATAACCAAAGGGGTATTGTGATGTGCTTTGACATTCATACGAAGACGATTTTTCCTGAAATGCTTGATCGTCTTGCAGAAGTTGCAGTAAAAGTAGGGCTCAATTTACAAAAAGGACAAGATCTCGTTCTGACGGCTCCAGTTGAAACTTTACCTCTGGTACGACGTATTGCTTATCATGCTTATAAAGCTGGCGCTGGTGTTATTACACCAATTTTGGGTGATGAAGCTTTGGTATTGATGCGCTTCGAAAATGCACATGCTGAGAGTTTTGATAGTGCGCCTTCTTGGCTTTACGAGGGAATAGCGAAAGCTTTTGAAAATGGTGCTGCGCGTCTAGCGATTGTTGGTGATAATCCTTCACTTCTTTCTAATCAAGATTTAGATAAAGTAACACGGTTGAATAAGGCTACTTCTATGGCGTATCAACCTGCTCTTAACAAAATATCCAATTTTGCTATTAACTGGTCAATTATTGCTTATCCCACAGTAGGATGGGCTAAGATGATGTTTCCTGATTTGCCAGTTGATGAAGCTATTAAAAAATTAGCTGATGCGATTTTTTCTTCTTCACGCGTTACAGAGGATGATGCAGTGCATGCGTGGAATGCACATAATACAATTTTGAAAAAGCGTTCATTATGGCTCAATGAGCAGCGTTTTTCTGCTTTGCATTTTACAGGGCCCGGTACGGATTTAATCGTTGGTCTAGCTGATGAGCATGAATGGCAAGGGGGAGCTTCTACGGCTCAAAACGGTGTTGTTTGTAATCCTAATATTCCAACTGAAGAAGTGTTTACTACCCCTCATGCTTATAAGGTTGAGGGTTTTGTTCGTTCAACGAAACCACTATCCTATCAAGGAGCACTGATTGATAATATTGAAGTGCGCTTTGAAGCAGGGCGTATTGTTGATGCACGTGCTTCGGTAGGTCAGCAAGTCTTACAACAAGTTTTACAGAGCGATGAAGGTGCGAGTCGATTAGGTGAGGTTGCTCTTGTTCCACATTCTTCACCCATTTCTAAGAGTGGATTACTTTTTTATAATACATTATTTGATGAAAATGCTGCATGCCATATTGCTTTAGGACAGTGTTATTCCAAATGTTTCTTGAGTGGGTCATCGTTGACAGCAGAAGAGATCGCAATGCGTGGTGGTAATAAGAGTATCATTCATATTGATTGGATGATTGGATCAGGTGATATCGATATAGATGGTATTACGCAGGTTGGTACGAGAGTTCCTGTATTTCGTCGAGGAGAGTGGGCTTAACATTGTTATTTTTTTAACAGCACTTGTGTTTGCAAGATAAGGAGATAAATGCCTGAACTTCCTGAGGTAGAAACGGTTCGTCGTGGTCTTGAGCCAGTTTTGACGGGTTCAAGGATTATATCTGTTTCACTGGGCTGTAAAAATCTACGATTTCCTTTTCCAGAATCATTTTCTGAGTGTCTTACAGGTAGAATAATTATAAAACTTAGTCGGCGTGCAAAATATTTATTGTTTCATTTATCACAGAATCAAACGATTGTAAGTCATTTAGGAATGTCAGGATCATGGCATATAGAGGATGATCTTTTAAGGGAAAAGCATTATTCTTCTATGGGTAAATTGGTTGCGCATGATCACTTCATCATGAGTTTTCAAGCAATAAACGGTAAAATGTATCGTCTTATTTATAATGATTCTCGTCGTTTTGGTTTTATGCTTTTAGCAGATACAATGAGACTTTATGAACATCCGCTTTTAAAGAATCTAGGACTTGAACCTATAGGCAATGCGGTTTCTGGAGCTTATTTACAAAAGGCTTTTATCAATAAGAAGACATCTCTTAAAGCTGTTTTGCTTGATCAGTCTATTGTTGCAGGTCTTGGGAATATTTATGTGTGTGAAGCACTTTGGCGCAGTTATTTATCTCCAGAGCGTAGAGCATTGACGTTGGCGTCAAAAAGTGCACATGCGCGCGAATTAGCGAAGTGTTTAGCACAGAGTATATGCGATGTGATTTCTGAAGCGATTTTTTCTGGTGGTTCTTCTTTGCGTGATTATGTTCATATTGATGGATCACTTGGTTATTTTCAACACTGTTTTTCGGTTTATGGGCGAGAAGGAAAAGAATGTTCACGATGTGGTATGCATATTGTGCGTATTGTGCAGTCTGGACGTTCAAGCTTTTATTGTCCACAGTGTCAGAAATAAATAAAGCGTCTTGCAAAATCTTATAATAGGCTTAAAGTAGTTTATGAGTTTTTGCTAGAATTAAGAGGTTTTTTTATGCTTGATAAAGTTTTAACACACCTTGATAAAAATATAGACAAAAGCTTGGAACGTCTTTTTTCGCTTTTGCGTTTTCAGTCAATTTCTACAGATCCAGCTTATAAACATGCATGTCGTCAAACAGCTGATTGGCTGGTGGAAGATTTGAAAACTATTGGTTTTGAGGCTTCATGCCGTGAAACATCAGGTCATCCGATGGTTGTTGCCCATCATCCAGGGCCTTCAGATGATTGTTTGCATGTATTATTTTATGGGCATTATGATGTCCAACCTGTTGATCCATTAAATTTATGGGAAAATGAGCCGTTTGAACCTTCTTTGCAAGAGCGGGATGGAGAAAAGGTTATTTGTGCTCGGGGTGCTTCAGATGATAAAGGCCAGCTTATGACTTTTGTTGAAGCATGTCGTGCATTTAAGGAAGAGACAGGTCAGCTTCCTGTTAAAATTACTATTTTATTTGAAGGTGAAGAAGAAACGGGTTCCCCTTCATTGATTCCTTTTTTAAAAGCAAATGTTGATGAGCTTAGGGCTGATTGTGCGTTAGTTTGTGATACCTCAATGTGGGATGCTAATACACCTTCTATTTCTGTTGGTCTTCGAGGCTTGGTTGGGGAAGAAATCATTATTACGGCAGCTAATCGTGATTTGCATTCCGGTTATTTTGGAGGAGCAGCAGCCAATCCTATTCATATTTTAACCAACATTTTAGCAGGTCTTCATGATGATAATGGGAAGGTAACGCTTCCTGGATTTTATGATGGTGTAGAAGAAACACCTCCACATATTTTACAATCATGGAATGAGCTTGGTTATAATGCAGAAAAATTTCTAAAACCTATAGGCCTTTCTCTTCCTGCTGGTGAAAAGGGGCGTAGTGTTTTAGAACGAGTATGGGCTCGTCCTACAGCTGAAATCAATGGTATTAGTGGGGGCTATGAGGGTGAGGGGTTTAAAACGGTCATTGCTTCTCAAGCGAGTGCAAAAGTTTCTTTTCGTTTAGTACATAGACAAAATCCAGAAAAAATACGTCAAGCTTTTCGCAATTATGTAAGTGGTCTTATACCTGCTGATTGCTCAGTTGTATTTAAGGAGCATGGCTCTTCTCCAGCTATCCAACTCTCTTATGATTCACCTTTTATTGAGGCGGCAAAGGATGCGTTATCACAAGAGTGGGGTAATCCTGCTTTATTGATTGCTATGGGTGGTTCAATTCCAGTTGTTGGTGATTTTCAGTCAATTTTAGATATGGAAGCTATTTTGGTTGGATTTGCATTAGTTGATGATCGTATTCATTCGCCTAATGAAAAATATAATCTAAAGTCATTTCATAAAGGGCAGCGGTCTTGGGCACGTATTCTTACAACTTTAGCAAATAGGAAGATAAATGATAGACATTCGCGTTCATCAAGGTGATTTGCCGAACTTAGATAATTATTGTGTTAATGCTGTTGCAGTTGACACTGAAACTTTAGGACTACAACCGCATCGTGACCGTTTATGTGTTGTGCAGCTTTCTTCTGGGGATGGCACAGCGGACATTATACAGATTGCTAAAGGACAAAATAGTGCTCCCAATTTGGTAAAATTACTTGCAGATAAGGCAATAACTAAAATATTTCATTTTGGGCGTTTTGATCTTGCTATTTTAGAGCATACATTTGGTATTATGCCAGATGCTGTTTTTTGTACGAAGATTGCATCAAAGCTCACTCGCACCTATACTGATCGTCACGGTTTAAAGGAAATTTGTAGCGAATTATTGAATGTTAATATTTCTAAACAGCAACAATCATCGGATTGGGCAGCAGAAACTTTATCGCGTGCACAAATTGAATATGCGGCATCTGATGTTTTATATCTGCATCGTTTAAAAGGTGTACTTGAAGAGCGTTTAAAGCGTGAAGAAAGAGAAGATGTTGCAAAGGCCTGTTTTCAATTTTTACCTGTAAGAGCAAAACTTGATCTTTTAGGATGGCCAGAAATTGATATTTTTGCACATAGTTGAACTTAAAAAAGCTTATTGTACATGCGTAGAGAAAATGGCTTATCAATGTTCTTATGTGTAGGTGTTATGCGTGTCCATTTTTATTAACGTAAACAAAATTACTAAAAAGCATTAATTTTCGCAGAAATTCAAAATCGGTTTCTTTACTTTTTGTTTTCTCAAAGTGGACATCTCCCACTTATGCGTTGATTAACTAAAGTGCTTATCGGTAAACGCCCACTTCCTCTTCTCTCTCTCCAGTACAATTATTTTGAGAAATCATAACACTTAGAGGATTTGTTTCGTCTCCAATTAATTTCAATGTTGCAAAAGAACTAATTTTTAAATTACTTCTTTGAGCTAGTCGCAGTAAAAGCAGTAAAACAAGATTAGGATCTGGTGTTGCTAAGATTTCATTAGTAAACGGGAAAAGATTCAGTGAGGTATTTATTGAAGTAACCTTAAGCCCAGTAGAAAAACGTAAAATTGGAACTGCATGTCTAGCTCTTTTACTACTTGGAGATTATAGGTAATTAACCTATCCAAATTGTTCCAGGAGATGCAGTTAAAAGTGTTCTAATAGAATAAGATATCATTCCGATCTGTAGCTAGATCTGATACTCTCCAATCAAAAGGTAGTAGAATAAAATGCGTTGTTGAAGATGCTATTCTGACAGCTATCATATCATTTGTTTTCGTTGGATTTAGAGGGATCCTATAAAATTGTGGAGCGGTAAGCGTAATGTTATAGATTGGAAAGAATCTCTATCTTAGTGAATGCATCGGATCAGTGTTGGGAGCTATATCAAATTGAAGGAGGAAATTCTAGGTAATATTCTTGAAGTTCGGCAATTATCTGATAAGTTTGCAAGAGACAAAATCCACATATTCCAGCATTTAATGTAGTATCACTTGTCATGGTAGCAATAGCATGAAGTCGTTTGGTTATATTCTTGCTAGCAGATGTATCAATTACACAATATGAGTATTTTAGCTTTAACAAAAAGGGAATTTGCAAAGCAAAGATTTGAAGTTGGCTATTCATCAGATAATAAAATAAGTTAAACTGGTATTGCTTATCAATCTCATTATACATGGGGTTAAATGGTTAAAAGAAGGTTCTATCTTTGATGGAGCCTTTATTTTTATAATTGTATCGTTATTGTGATTTATATAAATCCGTTTTGGATAACTAATCCTGAAGATAGAATCAATGAATATAATATTTATTTATATCATTGTTTTTGATTTTAAATCAAATATTTAACCATATAAATTTGTTTTATTTTTTTGTTTCGTGTTATTTTTTTTATAGATATTTAAGATAAAATATTTTACAAAAAACACGTTTTGTGTAAAATAAAACATGTTTTGGATAATTTATTAAGGAGATAAATCTATGAATGCAAAATATCCTATTGTTGTATCTATTTTTTCTTTGGGTTTAATTACTGCAGCTCAGGGAGAGAATTTTGCAGGTGTTAAAGAGCAGATGCTAGATGCTGATATAACTGTAGAAAATTGTCGCTCTGATCATCAGGAAAGTAACTCTTTAGATCTTGTTTTGAAAAATAGTGCTGATGCTGGTGATTATGAATGGTCACTAACTGATGAACGAATACAAAAGATAAGTTACAGTAAAGGAAAGAATAAGTCTTTCTGGAATTCCCCGCGGAAAAAGAGAAATCCGTTTAGTCGATCTCCGTTTAGCTTTTAATTAGAATAGGGGGCGGCTTTTGTCGTTAGAGGGGGTGTTTTCCTCAAAATGTGTCTATCTTTATATTTATGTAAATTCAAAGCGTTGTGATGTTAGTTTAGTTGAAGGCGGGTGGTTCTACTACTTTCGGAATTAGGCAAATGAAGCAAAAGGATCAGTTATTACGGTATCTGCAGGATGGTTAGTAAAAAGCGAGTTGGTCGTGGAATAGCCAAAATTGGTGAATTTTTTAAGGTGGAGCTCGCAAGTTTATTGTCTTGTAATGAAGTTATTGCGAGATAGGTAATGTTTAAACAAAGTTCACCTCCAAGCGGGTGTTTATATACTAAAAGTAGTGTATTTTTTATATTTAACTTTTAGTTGTATTTTTGCTATAATATCTGGAATGGATTTTTGTAAGGTCTATTTGTAAATGTTATAGAAATGGAGATAGGAGCTATGAATAAAAAAAATATTTTATTGTCGCTATGTGTGGTTGCTTTAAGTTTGCCTTCTTTGGTGCAGGCAGCTGACACTGTAATTATGTCAAAGGCGCAAACAGCACAAAAGGCAATATCCATTGTTGATCATTCTGATCTTTCTTGGGGAGGTTTGTATTTCGGTGTGCAAGTTGGAGGGATATCAGGTAATCTCTCATATCATAAAGCAGCGAGTGGAGAAGATAAAGACAGTTCTGAAAAATTGCCTAAACTTTCAGGTTTCATAGGAGGTCTTTATTTAGGTTCCAATGTTGAACTCGGTGGTGGTTTTGTCGTGGGTGTTGATACAGATATGGTTTGGTCTCATCAAAAATATAAACAACTTAGTGATCCAATACGTGTTGATGACGAAGTATTAAAATTGCATCAGGCGTTAATGAGCTACTATGGCCACAATTTTAATTCTCTTAAAATTGGTGATAAAATTGCTTATAATGTTACTCATAAAGCAAACTGGACTGGCGCTACACGGATACGTCTTGCTTTTTCTTCGGATCGTATGATGCCTTATATTGCGGGGGGTGTTTCTTATACACAGCTTCAAATCACCCCTTGGTTTGAAGTGACTCCAACAAAAGGGGAAGTTTCTTCAATAGACTTTATGAATGATAAGAAGACAATGGTTGGTTACACTCTTGGTGCGGGTTTTGAATTTTTAATGACCGATGATGTTATTCTTCGCACAGAGTATCGTTATTCCGATTTTGGTAAAAAGAACTTTTTGAAAGACACGTCAAAAATTAGCTATAAAACTAGTGATTTGCGTATTGGTGTAGCTTACAAATTTTAATCATTTTTTAATGTTAAGTGAATGAAAGGCCTTACTTTTCGGTAAGGCCTTCGTTTTTTATCTGGAAGTGTCATTTTTACTACAGATATTTTGGGATAAGTAGGTTACATTCTTCATTCTTAACTTACGGAGTATATTATGAATATAAAATGTTTAATGACAGCGTCTGTTTGCGCTTTGATTTCAGCTTCTGCAGCGCAGGCAGCGGATGTTATGATTCCCCAGGAAATATCACCGATTATTTCTGTTCCCACTTTTTCGTGGACAGGTCTTTACCTTGGTGGTCAAATTGGTGGTCTTTCAGGTAAACATGACTTTAAAGCTGTTGGTATAGATTCAGAATGGCCTTTTGCAGATAAAGATCTGAAAGTTTCAGGTTTTGTAGGTGGTTTGTATGCAGGTTCTAATATTGATCTCGGCAGTGGCCTTGTTTTGGGTGTTGATACAGATATTCTTTGGGCTGATAAGGAAGGTAAATTATCTTCCAATCATAAGGCAGAGACTGTAAATGATGAAGATGATTTCAAGCAGATTTTTGATGAGAATAAAATTGAGGTCGCTGAGGGTCAAATTAAGGAACTTACACAGAATTTTTCTCTTAAAGAAAAGTGGGCTGGTGCCACACGGGTACGCATCGGTTTTGGTGCTGACCGTATTATGCCTTATATCACAGGGGGTGTTGCTTACACGCAGGTACAAGCTATTGGTTCAGCTATCTTAAAAGGTGTGAAAGATACTGGTACTGAAGGCGGTGGCGGTACTGAAGGTGATGGTGCTAGCAAAGCAGTACGTGCAGAAGCACTTGATGTACTTGCTTCTGGTACTATAACCGATGAGAAAAAGACAATGCTTGGTTATACCCTTGGTGCTGGTGTTGATTTTGCGATGACCGACAATGTTATTCTGCGTACAGAATATCGTTATTCTGATTTTGGCAAAAAGAAATTTGTAAAAGACGCGATCGAAACAAATTACAAAACCAATGATTTCCGTGTTGGTGTTGCTTACAAATTCTGATTTTTTGTATAATTAAATGATTGGAGGCCCTGTTTTTACAGGGCCTTTATTTTATTTGTGATTGTGTCATTTTTACTACAGATATTTTAAAAATAGTGTTTTATGTAGATTTCATTTCGAATATTTGTTTATGGAGATAAATCTATGAAAATGAGATATCTAAGTGTTCTATTGGGTATCAGTTTGGGTTCATCCTCTGTGGTAAATGCAGCTGATATTGTTGTTACGAATGAAATGAAAGAAGAAGTACCTGCAGCGTCGTCATCTGTTTTTGCTGCTGCTTCTGATCTTTCTTGGACAGGTGTCTATTTGGGTGGTCAGATAAGCGGTTTCTCAAGTAAGATTGGTATAGATCATTATAAAGAAAACAAGTGGAGTTCAGTTGAAAAAAAATTATTGCCTGAAATCTCAGGTTTTTCAGGTGGTTTTTATGTAGGTTCTAATGTTAACTTGGGTGAAGGCCTTATTTTTGGTATTGAAACAGATGCATTGTGGTCTAATAAAGGGGATAAAAAGACTGTGCCGCTCAGGAAAGCTGAAGAAAGCGTTTTAAGATTTGAAACAGATAGTCGTAGCACTCAGGGACAAAGTGGGGGTGCTCGTCTTGCTACAATTAAGCCGCTGATAAGTGAGTACGCTTTCAAACAGCGGTGGGTTGGTGCCACACGTGCTCGTGTTGGTTTTGCTATTGAGCGCTTTATGCCTTATGTTACTGGGGGGGTTGCTTATGGGCAGTTCCGAGGCGTTAATCTGCACGTTTTGGCCAATGATTCTTCAAAAAATGGTGAAAAAGAAGAAAAGTTGATGGTTGGTTATGCTGTTGGTACAGGTCTTGACTTTGCAGTGGACAGTAACATTTTCTTGCGTACAGAATATCGTTTTTCAGATTTAGGTAAAAAGAAATTTGCAAACGAAAAAATTGAAGTGAACTACAAGATCAATGATTTCCATGTTGGTATTGCGTATAAGTTCTAATTTGTTAAATAATTAAATGATTAAGAGACCCTGTTTTTAACAGGGTCTTTTATTTTTTTAGTTTTATTTTATGGTTTTATTTTTGAAGAGTTTCATGATAGAGCTCTAGGACAGATGATGTGTCTTTTGATTAGTGTTTAAGTGAATTATTTGTTTAAATAATTAGGGGGCAAGATTCAAAGAAGTTATACAAAAATAAAATCATAAAAGTGGATAGGGAAATTTCACAATGGCTGTGAAAAATGAAACGATAGATTATTCAAAAACGCTTTATTTGCCACAAACCAATTTTCCTATGCGTGCTGGTTTGCCACAAAAAGAACTTGAATTGTTAGCACGGTGGGAAGACATGGATCTTTATGTTCAACTGCGCCAGCAAGCAAAAGAACGTCCATGCTATATTCTACATGATGGGCCACCTTATGCAAATGGTAACATTCATATTGGGCATGCTCTAAATAAAGTTTTAAAGGATGTTATTATTCGTTCATTTCAAATGCGTGGTTTTAATGCGAATTACGTTCCTGGTTGGGACTGTCACGGACTTCCTATTGAATGGAAAATTGAAGAAAAATATCGCTCCCAGGGAAAAAATAAAGATGATGTTCCCCTTAACGAATTTCGTCAAGAATGCCGGGAGTTTGCGCGATATTGGGTAACTGTTCAAAGTGAAGAATTTAAGCGTCTTGGTATTATAGGTGATTTTAAAAATCCTTACACTACGATGGCTTTTCACTCAGAAGTGCGCATTGCTAGTGAATTGATAAAATTTGCTATGTCAGATCAGCTGTATTGTGGTTCAAAACCTGTAATGTGGTCTGTCGTTGAGCGTACAGCTTTGGCTGAAGCAGAGGTTGAATATCACGATCATGAGTCGGATGTTATTTGGGTTAAATTTCCAATTTTTGAAACCATTTCTGATGATTTACACGGTGCCTTTGTTGTTATTTGGACAACAACACCATGGACCATTCCTGGTAATCGTGCAGTTAGCTATTCTTCGCAGATTGCTTATAGTGTTTATGAAGTTGAAAGTGCAGAAAATGATTTTGGTCCTCAAGCAGGGGAAAGATTACTTTTTGCTGATGCTTTAGCTGATTCTTGTGCAGAAAAAGCAAAGCTTGTTTTGAAACGTTTACGTTCTGTTTCTGCTGAGGAATTGAAAACACTTGTTCTTTTTCATCCACTTAAAGGTTTTTCTGGAGGTTACAGCTATAAAATTGCGATGCTTGATGGTTCGCATGTGACGGATAGTACTGGTACAGGTTTTGTCCATACAGCACCTAGCCATGGGCGTGAGGATTTTGAAATTTGGAATGCATATAAACTTATTTTGGAACAGGCAGGTATTGATTCGTCTATTCCTTTTCCTGTTGATGATGCTGGTTTTTATACAAAAGATGCTCCTGGTTTTGGGCCAGATCGTCAAAAGGGAGCTGCTCGTGTTATCGATGAAAATGGAAAAATGGGTGATGCAAATAAAGAGGTTATTAACGCTTTGATTAAAGCACATCGATTATTTGCACGTGGTCGTTTGAAACATTCATATCCTCATAGTTGGCGTTCGAAAAAACCAATCATTTTTCGCAATACACCGCAATGGTTTATTGCAATGGATAAAGATCTTGGTGATGGTTCAACATTACGAAGTCGAGCTTTAAAAGCTGTTTCAACAACACGTTTTGTTCCTGCTTCTGGTCAAAATCGTTTAGCTTCTATGATAGCAGATCGTCCTGATTGGGTGTTGTCTCGTCAGCGTGCTTGGGGTGTTCCTATTTGTATTTTTGCAAATGAGGATGGTCTCATTTTGAAAGATCAAGAAGTAAATAAGCGTATTTTGCAAGCTTTTGAAGAAGAAGGAGCAGATGCATGGTTTGCAGAAGGTGCACGTGAACGTTTTTTAGGTTCTCGTTCACATGAATCTTGGTATCAGGTGCGTGATATTTTAGATGTTTGGTTTGATTCAGGGACAACACATAGTTTTGTGTTAGAGGATCGTCCTGATTTGCAATGGCCTGCTGATGTTTATTTTGAGGGATCTGATCAACATCGTGGTTGGTTTCAGTCTTCTCTTTTGGAAAGTTGTGGTACGCGTGCGCATTCACCTTACAAAACAGTGGTTACACACGGTTTTACTTTAGATGAACATGGCAAGAAAATGTCTAAGTCTTTGGGAAATACAGTTGTTCCACAAGATCTCTTGAAGACATTTGGTGCTGATATTTTTCGTCTTTGGGTGATGACAACTGATTATTGGGAAGATCAGCGTTTAGGTAAAACGATTCTTCAGACGAGTGTGGATTCATATCGTAAATTGCGGAATGCTATTCGATGGATGCTTGGCACTTTATCACATGATCAAGGTGAAAAAATTCCCTATAGCTCTATGCCAGATCTTGAAAAATTTATATTACATCAGCTTTATGAACTCGATCAATTAATTCATCGCTCTTATGATGCATTTGATTTTAAGAAAATTATGCGTGCATTGTTAGATTTTGCAATTACTGATTTATCTGCATTTTATTTTGATATTCGCAAAGATTCTCTCTATTGTGATGCGCCTTCGTCATTAAAACGTAAGGCTTCTTTGCAAGTTGTTCGTGAGATTTTTGAGCGGATAGTAACATGGCTTGCGCCGATGTTGCCTTTTACAATGGAAGAAGCTTGGTTAGAGCGTTATCCAGAGAGTCGTTCAGTGCATTTGGAGCAGTTTCATCCTGCTTTAGCGGAGTGGAAAAATGAACTTTTAGCTGAACGTTGGAAAAAAATTAGAAAAGTTCGCAAAGTTGTTACGGGTGCTTTAGAGATTGAACGAGCAGATAAGCGTATTGGATCGTCTTTGGAAGCTGCACCTATTGTGTTTATTTCTAACTCAGTCTTATTGGAAGCATTAGAAAATATAGATATGGCGGAAATCTGTATCACTAGCGCTTTGACAGTTATTCAGGAAATGCCTCCATCAGATGCTTTTATTTTAAATGATGTTGAAGGTGTTGGTGTGTTTTCAGGAAAAGCTGATGGTAAAAAATGTGCTCGATCATGGCGTTATACTCAGGATATTGGAAGTGACCCAGAGTATCCTGATGTATCTGCTCGTGATGCAGCTGCTTTGCGTGAATTACGGGCTCTTGGTAAAGTTTAAAAGCTCTTAGATCAAGGATGATCTCAATGAGAGGAGTTAAAAGCTTTGTAGTCATTTAATTTCTGCTATTGATAAGAGAAGGCTGTTTAATAGTAGAAAATTTATATCAATAAGAGGCAAATCAAAGAGAGGTAGATCGTCGGTGTCTGAGTGATTTTCTTTTGATGGAGTATTAATCAGTTAATACTGATCCATTGATTAATAAGTAGGATAAAAAAACAAAAAGAAAATTGTTTTGTAATTGGGTTTTAATAAAAGAATTAACCATCTTTTTCAAAAGAGAGGCTTTATTGTTCAAGGGGTAAGTTTTTCAGGTGAAAGAAGAAATTTTTTATTTCCGCTTTTGTGCAAAGAAATCTTTAAGTAATTGAATAGCCTCTCTTTCCTTAAAACCAGAATATACATCAGGTTTGTGGTGACAGGTTGGTTGTTGGTAAAAGCGCGGACCATGTTCGATAGCTCCACCCTTTGAATCACTTGCTGAATAATAGAGATGCTGTATGCGTGTGAATGAAATAGCTGCAGCACACATCGCACAGGGTTCAAGTGTTACGTAAAGATTGCAATCGGGCAGCCTTTCGCTTTTGAGTGCTTTACAAGCCATACGAATGACACGTATTTCTGCATGTCCTGTAGGATCGTAATACGGTTTTTTTATAGAGTTGCCAGCGCGGGCAATGATTGTTTTTCCGCGTGTAATGACAGCGCCTACAGGGACTTCACCTTTTTCTGCTGCTAATTGCGCTTCTAAAAGGGCTATTTCCATAGGAGTTAGTGTCATATTTTGCTTTCTTATTTGAAGAGGAAATCATCAAAAGTTATATAAAGGTTTGCTGTGAAGTAAGTAAGCTTTTTTATAATACAAGGATTTTATTCCTTTTTAAAAGGATCTAAAGCTGATTTAGAAGTAAACAGGTACATTATGGCTACCGAAGGATAGAAAATGATAAATGATTGCGCTACCCCTACTTTTCAGAATAAACAACATAAGAAACGACATAGGACAGGTGATGCATTATCTGAACAGTTTGGAAAAAACCAAAATGAAGAGGACGTATATACCGACTGTGACAGTGAGCGGATTGCTAAAAGGTTAGCGCGTGCCGGTATAGCATCACGTCGTGATGCAGAAATGATGATTATCGCAGGTCGTATTGCTGTAAATGGTACAGTTGTGACAACTCCTGTTTTGAATGTTATTCCTTCTGATCTCATTACAGTGGATGAGAGACCTATTCCTCCTATAGAACGCACGCGGTTATGGCTTTATCATAAGCCTTCAGGATTAGTGACTACCAACCGTGACCCTGAAGGAAGGTCGACAGTATTTGATAATTTGCCGAAAGAAATGCCTCGTGTTGTTTCTGTAGGTAGGCTTGATATTAATACAGAAGGGTTATTGTTGTTGACCAATGATGGTGGTTTAGCACGCGTATTGGAGCTTCCTTTAACGGGATGGGTACGTAAATATCGGGTTCGTGCTCACGGAAAGATTAAACAGAGTGAGCTTGATAAGCTTAAAAACGGTATTGCAATTGATGGTGTTTTTTATGGTTCGATTGAAGCATCAATTGATCGTGAGCAGGGATCGAATGTATGGCTATCTGTAGCTTTACGTGAAGGAAAGAATCGTGAAATTAAGAATTTCTTGAGTGCTTTAGGGTTATCAGTTAATCGTTTGATACGTGTGTCCTACGGTCCGTTTCAGTTGTCTGATCTGGAAGAAGGAGCAGTCCGTGAATTAAAAGGTCGGACATTACGTGATCAATTGGGTGAGCGTTTAATTATGCAGGCGAATGCAAATTTTGATGCTCCTATTTTAAAGCCATTTTCAAATTCTGCGGTTTTTGTGAAACAAAAAAGCAGTAAAAAATTATCTCAAGCAAATAATGAATGGATTTTTTCTAGCGGTAATCATAAACAGCGTAGCAAAAAAGATAGCTTTATTGAACATAATCGTACTCGATTAAGTACAAAGCCTAATGAGCAGCCTATAAAACAAAGGAAAACAGAGTTTTTTTCATCGCGTTCACGTTGTTCTAATGTTTGGATGGCTTCTGGTGCACGCCCGCAGATTACACACAAAAGACCTTATTATGGTGAAGAGGATAATCAAGATCGTTCGAAAGTTTTTTCTGATGAAAAATTCTTATATAAAAACAAGGAAAAGCAACCAGAAGGTCGTTTCCAGAAAGAAAAGTCTACTAGTTTAAATAAAAAACACAGAAAAATACTGCATTCTGAAGCACGTATTTCTAGTCAGAATCTTCGGTTTTCTAAGAAAGAAGAAAAAATTGTTAAGGGAGATAGTAATCAGAATTTTTCAAATAGCAAACGAAGATCTAAAGTATCTTATGATAGTACGAGGAAATCTAAATCGTATCACACGGATGTAAAAATGTCTAAGTCATTTGGAGGGGAGCGTGCGAGTCGTAAGTGGTAAATTTGCGGGGCGTGTTTTATTTTCGCCTAGAGGTCAGTCTATTCGCCCGACAAGTGATCGTACACGTGAAAGCATTTTTAATATTTTTTCCAGTCGAAAAGAACAATTTTGGATCGGTAAGCGTATTCTTGATCTTTTTTCTGGCACGGGTGCTTTAGGGATTGAAGCACTTTCGCGTGGTGCAAAAACTGCTGTTTTTGTTGAAAATTCAATTGAAGGGCGCAGCTTAATTCAAAAAAATATTGAATCTTTTGGGTTGCAAGGCATTGGACGGATTTTGCGCCGTGATGCAACCAAACTGGGTAATATTGGGACAATGCTGCCCTTTGATGTCATCTTTGCAGATCCTCCTTATGGGTATCGTTTAGGTGAATTGGCTTTTATAGAAGTCTTAAAAGGGGGATGGGCAAAAGCTGACGCACTCTTCATACTTGAAGAAGCAAAAGAAGCGATAGTTAATTTGCCTGATATATTTTGTTTGGATGATGAGCGTTTTTATGGTGATACAGCAATACGTATCTATAAACTTCAGCCATAATTTGCACATGTGAGGAAAGTTTTATTCTAATCCGAATTTAATATTCTTGCTTGTTAATTAATGGGATAGCACAATACATGTGCAAATTAATTGCTGTGGAGAGAAGGAATTTCCTTATATTTTCTCAAGAATGATAAAGGGAGAATAAGATAAAATTGATTGAGCACTTGATAGCGGAAAAGCAAGCAGTGTAAACTTAGAAAAATCCGCTTTTGGGGGAGTGCTTGGGGATTTGGGTTGAAAGCTCAAGCGTTATTTATGAGATCTCTTATTGATTCGATTGTGGATGCAGATTTGTAAAAAATTAGAGGAAACAATCATTCGATTTATTAAAAGAAAAAGAGTGCATTTACGGTGTATAATTTAAAAGCTATCAGTATACAGAAATTACATTTTATAAATTCTCCAGATTGCTTGCCAAACTGAATGATAGATATTTATAGGAGTCTATGATGCTTATTGAAGACCAGATTGATAAAACTGTTTCTTTGGTTGAAGCAGCTAAGCATTTTGGGGCTGATGCTGCTGATGCTGTTGTTATCCGCTCACGTTCTGTTTCTGTATCAGTTCGCCTTGGTAAAGTTGAGTCGACAGAGGCTTCAGAGAGTGATGATTTTACATTGAGGGTTTTTGTTGGAAAGAAAGTGGCAAGTGTTTCTGCTAATTTAGCAACTCATTCGCGAGAACTAGCAGAACGTGCTATTGCTATGGCTAAAGCTTCACCTGACAGTATTTTTGAAGGTCTGGTTGATAAAAAATACTTAGTTACACATCCCCAGGATCTTGATCTTTTTGATAATTTTGTTCCACAAAGTGATTTTTTGACAGAGGATGCGTTGAAAGTGGAAGCTGCAGCTCTTGATGTTAAAGGGGTTAGCAATTCTGGTGGTGCTGCAACAGCCTATGGTAATAACGGAGTTATTCTTGTTACGAGCAATGGTTTTTGTGGTTCTTATCGTTCTAGTAGTTTTTCACGTTCTTGTAGTGCACTTGCTGGTGAAGGCACGATGATGGAACGGGATTATGATTATACAATGGCTTTGCATTTTTCTGATTTGAAAGAAGCAGAAATTGTAGGTAGAAATGCAGGAATAGGTGCGGTTAGACGTTTAGGAGCAGTTCGTGTGGCTACGGGGGATATTGATGTTATTTTTAATCCACGTACAGCTCGTGGCATTGCTGGGCATATTGCATCTATGGTTAATGGAGCATCAGTTGCGCGCAAAACCAGCCTCTTACAAAATTTAAAGGGGCAAAGAGTGATGAAGTCTAATATCAATGTGACAGATCAACCTTTAAGATTGCGTGGAAATGCTTCTCGCCCTTTTGATGGTGAAGGAGTAGAAGGGAAAGCACTGAATATCATTGAAAATGGTGTTTTAAAAAATTGGCTTCTTGCATCATCTTCGGCGCGTGAATTAGGGCTTGAAACGAATGGGCGTGGTGTACGTTCTGGGTCGTTTGTTCAACCAGCAAGTACTAACTTTGCTATTGAGCCGGGTTTAGTATCGCCTCATGATATGATAAAAGCTCTGCGAAAGGGCTTTTATGTTACAGAATTATTTGGGCATGGTGTTGATTTTGTAACAGGTCAATATAGTCGTGGCGCTTCCGGTTTTTGGATTGAGAATGGTGAGATTGCTTATCCCGTGAGTGAAGTAACGTTAGGTTCTAATTTACTTCATATGTTAGCACATTTAACACCTGCAAACGATATTGATTGGCATTATAGTACAGCTGCTCCAACATTATTAATTGAAGGGATGACACTTGCAGGAAAATAACGCGCACTATTCCTTTGATCTCAATCTTTTGCTTGATGTTTGTCAGGAAGCAGGAGATTTAGCGATGAGATATTTTGGATGTGAGCTGAAAGTATGGATGAAAGATGGCAATTCACCAGTTAGTGAAGCAGATTCTGCAATTAATCACTTTTTAAAGGAAAGACTTATTGGAGCACGGCCTGATTATGGTTGGATTTCAGAAGAAATGGAAGATGAGAGAAAATTACAGACTCATGGGCGCTGTTTTGTAGTTGATCCCATTGATGGAACTCGCGGTTTTCTTGCTGGCAGTATTTATTGGTGTATTTCAGTTGCTATTATTGAAAATGGGCGTCCTGTTGTAGCTGTTTTGCAGTGTCCTGCTAAGGGTGACGTTTATGCAGCTGTTATTGGTGAAGGAGCGACACTAAATGGCGTAAGATTGCCTCTTATTAAATCTCAGATCAATCAAAAATATAGGGTTTTTCTTGATAAATCGATTGCTCAAAAATTACCACATGATTTTTGTAATCAAGCTAGTTCTTTTTCTGATATTCCTTCTCTTGCTTACCGTATAGTTCTTGTTGCTCAAGGTGAAATTGATATTATGGTAGTTCGACCAAATTGCCATGATTGGGATATTGCTGCTGCTGATCTGATTCTTCAAGAATGTGGAGGGCATTTTATGTCGCTTGATGCACCATTTATTCCTTATGGGGGTGAAGTTTATCAGTATGGATTTTTAATTGCTGGTGAAAAAAAATGCTGTCAAAATATGATAGATATTGTTCGTCGAGCAAAGTTAGTTTAATCAAATAACAGCATATTGAAATTTTTTCATGAATACGTAGGTGAATATGACTGAAGACAACAAAAAACAGTTGCTGTATTTTGTATTTGGTGGGGAACTAAAAAATCTTAATAGTAATGAATTCAAAAATCCAGATGATTTGGATATTGTTGGTATTTTCATGGACTATCAATCAGCGCAAGATGCATGGCGAGCGAAAGCACAAAGTACTGTAGACAACGCATTACAACGTTATTATATTGTTGACTTGCATCAATCTCTTCACTCTGAAATTAAGTGATGCATAATAAAGTTTAAACATTTAATCATTTTTTTAAGCTTAAGCTGGACAACGATATTTAATGAGCTGGATTTAATATTACATGAGTAAAATAATTCAAAAGGAGAAAGGGGGGATTTTAGGGCGATTTTGGAGAAAAAATCGCAATTTATTGTTAAAAAATTGGTTTGTACAGGTTTTTTTTGTTTGGGTATTGGCAAACTATTTGCGTTTTGTTTATTGGACAAATCCGCGGCTGAAAAGTTCAGATGATGCACGGCAGGCACATAATACCTATAACCCGTTTATTATTACTTTTTGGCATGGACGCCACATTATGGGGCCTTTTCTTCGTCCTTCGGATGAGGTAATTATGGGGATGTTTTCTCGCTCTGCAGACGCAGAGATCAACGCACAATTAGCAAAAAAATTAGGGCTTGAGATTGTACGTGGTTCGGGGGGGCGCAGTAAAGCACATTATGTTAATAAAGGAGGGGCACAAGCGTTGTTGACGCTTAAAAATTCCCTCAAATCCGGCAAGACAGTGGCTATGATTGCGGATATTGCAAATGGAAAAGCACGGGAAGTTGGAAAAGGAATTATTTTATTAGCTAAAATATCTGGTCGTCCCATTGTTCCTTACATATACGCATTTTCACGAGAGAAAATTCTTGAAAATACATGGGATAAAACTGCAATTCCGCTTCCTTTTGGTCGTTCAATCTTTCTTATGGGGGAAGCACTTTTCGTTCCTAATGATGCAGATGACATTCTGTTGGAGGAGAAACGTATGGAATTAACAGATATGATGAATCGCTTGACAGATGAAGCTTATAGCCGCCTCAGAAATGATCAATGAGGTTTAATGAAAAATGATGGAATTAAAGGCATGTACGGTTTTTTTTCTCTATCGAATAATTGGCTTTTGTTTGTATCCTCTGATTTTCTTTTATTTATTTTTTCTTTCTGTACGTGATCAAGAAAAACTAAGGCGCCAAAAAGAACGTTTAGGTAAAAGTTTTAGAGTGCGTCCCTCTGGTCCGTTAATTTGGTTTCATGCGGTTAGTGTTGGAGAAACACAGGCTCTTGTACCACTCATTAATCATATCTTATCTTTGAAAATCAATGTATTATTAACAACAGGTACGGTAACATCTTCTATCTTTGTACAGAAATATTTTGGTAATCGGTTAATTCATCAATATGCTCCATTGGATTTAGAGTTGGTTGTGCGCCGTTTTCTTGGCCATTGGAAGCCTGATTTGGTATTGACGTGTGAATCAGAAATTTGGCCTTTACGTATTATAGAGCTTTCTAAAATGCGTATTCCGCAGATTTGGGTGAATGCTCATATATCTGAACGTTCTTTTCAAGCTTGGGAAAGATGGCCAGCTCTCGCTCAATATGTTTTTAGGCATATTGATGTGGCTGTTGGCCAGAATGAAAGAGATGTAGCTTGTTATCAAACGCTTGGAGTGAAATCTGTTGTGCTTTCTGGAAATCTCAAGGCTGATATTATTCCAGTTGAAGATCAGGAATTACTCATGCGTTATCGCCATGCTGTTGGAAATCGTCCAGTTTGGGCAGCTGTTTCCACTCATAAAGGAGAAGAACAAATTGCTCTTGAGGTTCATAAGACTCTTAAGAAACATTGGCCCAATTTATTGACTATTATCGTTCCACGTCATCCTGAGCGTGCAGGTGATATTATTAAGATGTGTAATGATCAAAGCATGCATTTTGTTCGTAGAAGCAATAATGCTGTTCTAGATGTTGAGACGGATATTTTGTTGGGAGATACGATTGGAGAGATGGGACTTTTCCTACGTTTATCACAAGTTGCTTTTATTGGTAAGTCTTTATGTAGTCGTGGTGGTCATAATCCATTAGAGTCTGCTTTTCTTGGTGCAGCTATTGTCACAGGGCCGCATGTCTCAAATTTCCAGGATATATTTGAGAAATTTTTGTCTCATGATGCAGCTTATATGGTTAAAGATACGATACAACTTACCCTTCAAGTGAATGAGCTTTTAAAAAATGAAGCGTTGAGGCAGAAAATGGTCGATAAAGCTTATGAGGTGGCAACAAATATGGCGGGCGCTTTTGAATGTACGTTAAAGGTTTTATATCCGTTTTTGCAGCCACTTATCATTCAAAAAACTCTAAGCCAGTGTTCAGAGTAGGTAATGTATATTAGCGCTCCCCATTTTTGGTGGAAAAATAAAAGTTTTCTACGTTTTTTACTGACGCCATTTTCTAAAGTTTATGGCTATTTTGCATGTCGTGGTATGGAAAGGAAGCCTCCTGTTATTGACTTGCCAGTTTTATGTGTTGGTAATTTCACACTAGGAGGGGCAGGTAAAACGCCTGTTGTTATTGCTTTGTCTCAAGCTGCTAAGAAGCTTGGTTTAAAGCCCGGAGTCGTATCACGTGGTTATGGCAGAACAGTTAAAGGGGTACATCTTGTCGATGTGGAATGTGATGATGCGTATCATGTGGGAGATGAACCACTTTTACTAGCACGCCATGCTTTGGTTGCAATATCACCTGATCGTTATGCAGCAGCACAACGACTTAAAGAAGAAGGCTGTGATCTTATTTTGATGGATGATGGGTTTCAGAGTCGTCGCCTTTATATGGACTATGCATTGCTCGTTGTAGACGCCATGCGCGGTTTAGGGAATGGGGCTGTTTTTCCGGCAGGGCCTTTGCGTGCACCTTTAGAAACGCAGCTTTCTTTGATGGATAGTGTTTTATGCATTGGCCGTTTGAAGGCTTATAATCATGTGGATGCTTTTATAACGGGTACTGGCAAGTCTTTGCATCATGCTTATCTTAAACCTTTGGCCTCTGATGAGGTTTCTGGAAAATCTTTTTTAGCGTTTGCGGGTATTGGCAACCCAGATAAGTTTTTTAAATCCATTAAAGAAATGTCTGGCCATGTTATAGAAGCTTGCTCTTATCCTGACCATTATTTTTTTACTGATACGGATCTAAAAAATCTTAAACAAAAGGCTAAGATTCAAAATCTATGGTTAGCTACAACTGCGAAGGATTACACACGTATACGAGTAAAAGCTTTGCAAAAAGATATAGAAAATTTGATCGTATTTGATGTCACACTTGATTTTGCTCAAGCAGATTTTTGTTATATGTTGCTTGAAGAAGTTATTGCTCGTTTTAAGAAACGAAAACATTTTTTGTAATCTGTTAAAAATTCTTCTTAGTGTTATGGAGGATCAAAGGGTTATTTTTTCATATTTAACAATTGGCGAAGATATGAATTGCATTCCAGTTCACGCTGATAAGAAAATTCACAACAGGCATATGCTTCTTGTCGCTCATGGTTCCAGTATTTTAGATCATCTATAGGGATTTTTTGTCCACTGACAGCACAAAGAGTGTACGTTCCATATTTTACAATTTCATATCCACCACTTGAATAATGAATTATTGCTTCACGTTCATCACTAGAAAACATCCTTTATATGTCCTTTCTGTTTTTTATAAAGAGATCATGTTAAGAGGTATCGTAAGGCGCTTTATATAATTGAGAGTGAATTTAAAAATATTTTTTCCCAGTTACAATAGTTAATCAAGTTTTATGTTCTACCAAAAAGGCGCTCTATATCAGCAAGTTTAAGTTCAATATAAGTAGGGCGGCCATGATTGCATGTACTTGAATGGGGTGTTGCTTCTATTTGTCGTAAAAGTGCGTTCATATCTTCAGGACGCAGGAGGCGCCCTGAACGTATTGAGCTATGGCAAGCCATAGTTGCTGCAACATAATCAAGCATTGCCTTTAAATTACTTATTGTATCATATTCAGCTGCTTCGTCAGCAAGGTCTTTAATAAGAGCTTGTGCGTTTATTTCTCCTAATATAGCAGGTGTTTCACGCACAAGGATTGCACCAGGCCCAAATGGTTCAATTCCTAGACCAAATTTTTGCAAAGAATCTTTGTGTGTTAAAAGACATGCTGCATCTTCTTCAGAAAGTTCCACAATTTCAGGAATAAGCAATAATTGTGAAGAGAGTGGTTTGGAATAAAGCGCGTTTTTAAGTGCTTCATAGATCAATCTTTCATGTGCTGCATGCTGATCAACAATGATTAGGCTATCTTGGGTTTGAGCAATAATGTAGTTTTTATGAATTTGTGCTTTTGCAGCACCTAGTGGATAGTGTAATTCTTCTGTTGGAGAAGTGTGGGTTGTTGCCCGTGTATCACCACTTGGTGCGCTTAAGCATTCCATCATAGGAACAGTATCTTCTCTTAAATCAATAGAGTCATTTAAGGGGTTTTGAAGCATTGATGTGGTTGTTGATAGCCTATTATGATATGGTTGTGAGGTATAAGAAAAAGGCCTTTGAGTACTCTTTAAATTTTCTAATGGATGTATTTGAAATGCTGTCAGCGCTGATTCAGAGTGTGTTGAGGTATGACGAACACCAGCTTGATGCAAAGCCTCATGGATTGCTCCAATAATTAAGCCGCGAATTAAACCTGGATCACGAAATCGCACATCAGCTTTCGTTGGGTGCACATTGACATCTACATCGGCAGGCGGCAAATCAATAAAAAGAATAGAGACAGCATGACGATCCCGGGCGATAGAATCAGCATAGGCTCCTCGAATTGCTCCCCATAGCAATTTATCACGTACTGGGCGTCCGTTAACATAAGCAAATTGGTGCAGACTATTGCTGCGATTGAAAGATGGTAAGCAGGTAAAACCAGTTAAACGAACGGATTCGCGTTCAGCATTAAGTGCTATACTATTGGGTGCAAATTCTTTTCCCATGATCTGTGTAATACGTTGCAATTGCCCTTGAGTGTTGTTTTCTGTAGCAGGAAATTCCATGAGCATTCGATCTGTGCTAGAAAGAGAAAAGCGAATATGTGGAAATGCGATAGCAATTCGTTTAATCATATCCGTGATCGCATTTGTTTCAGCACGATCTGTTTTCATAAACTTTAATCGTGCTGGTGTAACAAAAAAAAGATCACGAACTTCAACAATAGTTCCAGGATTAGCAGCAGCGGGTTTTGGTCTTTTAATTTTTCCTGCTATAATGCTAATTTCACTAGCATTATCAGCATCTTGCGTTCGTGAGGTTAGCTTAAGTTTGGCAACAGAACCAATAGAGGGGAGAGCTTCTCCTCGAAAACCAAGAAAGCAGATATTGCTTATGTCATCGACAATTTTAGATGTACAATGGCGAGAAACGGCTAAAATCAATTGATCTTCTGGAATGCCACAGCCATTATCACTGACTCTTATAAAATTTTTTCCACCGTTTACTATGGAAATTTCGATTCGGGTTGCTTGCGCATCAATAGCATTTTCAACAAGTTCTTTGATAACATTAGCTGGCCGCTCAATTACTTCCCCAGCGGAAATTTGATTAATAATATTTTCGCTAAGATGGCGTATAATCATAAATAAATTTTAACAGATTTTACTTTTTTTGTATAGAAACTTTGGAAAAAGATAATAATATTCGCTGAATACGCAAAAGTAGTTGGAAACAGTATGTTTGAAATGAATTTAATTTATTTCCAATAGAAAAAGTTGCTCACAATTAGTCCTTCTCTTATCATGTAGTTCTTTACTTAAATCATTAATTATGGTTGCAAACCAGTTAGTTAAATTAGAAAAAGATAAATTAAATTATTTATTGTCTTTAAAACAATTTAGACCAATTATGATTTAGGTCAAAAAGCAGTCAAGAAAAATGGAAAACAAATATATGGTGCGTACAAGTGGCATTCTTGCAGATAGTGATATAAAAGCCTTAATTGATAATGGTATTCTTCAATCTATAAGCACGTTTGATACGGATCAAGTACAACCCGCAAGTCTTGATTTACGTTTAGGAAATAAAGCCTATCGTATACGTGCTTCCTTTATGCCAGGACCCGATATACAAGTTTTTGATAAGCTTGAACGATTAAAGTTGCATGAGTTTGATTTGCGAGATGGAGCAGTTTTAGAAACGGGTTGTGTTTATATTGTTCCTCTTTTGGAAAGTTTAGCTTTACCACAAATGTTTTCTGCGGTAGCGAACCCTAAAAGTTCGACAGGACGGTTAGATATTTTTACACGTATAATCACTGATAATGCTCAGGAATTTGATAAAATTGGTGCAGGTTATCATGGTCAACTTTATCTTGAAATTAGTCCACGGACATTTCCGATTTTGGTCCGTACAGGTTCGCGTTTATCACAACTTCGATTTCGGAAGGGGCAAAGTTGTTTAAATGAAGTTGAATTGTACACTTTGCACAAAAATGAAACACTCATATCGGATGATGTTCCCAACATTAGTGATGGAGGTGTTGCACTCTCCATTAATTTAAAGGGAGATGAAAATGGGTTTGTAGGTTATCGTGGTAAACGTCATACGAGTGTTATTGATGTTGATAAACGCGCTGTTGCTGATGTTTTAGATTTTTGGGAACCTCTTTATGATTATGGTCGAAAAGAACTCGTTCTTGATCCTGATGAGTTTTATATTTTAGCTTCGCGGGAATCCATCCATGTTCCTCCACTTTATGCAGCTGAAATGACACCATTTGATCCTTTGGTTGGTGAATTCAGAGTGCATTATGCTGGTTTTTTTGATCCAGGATTTGGGCATGTAGAAGCAGGTGGAAAAGGGGCAAGAGCAGTTTTGGAAGTTCGCAATCATGAAGTTCCATTTATTTTAGAACATGGTCAAATTATTGGGCGTTTGGTGTATGAACATATGCTTAATAGGCCATCAGTACTTTATGGTCATGATATTGGTTCACATTATCAAGCACAGGGATTAAAATTGTCCAAGCATTTTAAATAAATTTAGAAATACGAAAATTTGATAAGGCATGTGCAAATTCTCTTCTGAAAAGGAAACATTGAGCCTGATCCATCGATGAAGTTATGGTATCGTGATAATTATTTCTTCAATATTTGATTATCGCAAAGTAGCAAAACGTCGATTACCTCCTTTCTTATTTCATTATATTGATGGTGATGCTTATGCCGAAGAGATAATGCGGCGTAATTATACAGATCTTTGTAAACTGACATTGCGTTAGCGAATTTTGAGTCAGATTGGTGAGGTTGATCTTTCAACAAAGATTTTTGATCAAATTCTTGATATGCCGGTGGTGCTTGCTCCTGTTGGGTTAACGGGTATGTATGCGCGTCGTGATGAAGTACAAGTAGCGCGTGCAGCCGTTGCGAAAGGCATTCCGTTCACTCTCTCTTCAGTTTCAGTTTGCCCTATTTCAGAGGCGCAAGCAGCTGTTGGAAATGCATTTTGGTTTCAACTTTATGTTCTCAAAGGATCGTGGATTCATGAGTGATGTGTTGGAGCGTTCTTGGGAAGCTGGCGTGCGTACATTGGTTTTTACAGTTGATATACCAGTTCCTGATGCGCGTTATTGTGATGCTCACTCAGGGATGGCTGGTCCTTATGCTAGAGTACGTGGTTTTACAGGCTATGATTCACCCGCATTGGGCTTGGAACGTTAGTATTATGGGACGTCCGCATAATCTTGCAAATATTTCTACTTATTTCCAGAGAAAAGTCAAATGAGAAGATTATATTGGTTGGCTTAATGCAAATTTTGATCCATTAATTGGTTGGTCTGATTTACAATGGATACGCGACTTTTGGAAAGGAAGAATGATTTTGAAAGGTATTCTTGATCCACAAGATGCGCGTGAGGCAGTAAAATTTGGTGCAGATGGGATTGTGGTGTCTAATTATGGTGAACGCCAGCTTGATGGAGTGTTGTCAACTGCACAAGCCTTACCTATGATTGCTGAAGCTGTAAAAGGTGATATCGCTATTTTAGCTGATTCTAGTGTTCGTTCTGGTCTTGATATTGTGCGCATGGTAGCACAAGGGGCGAATGCCGTTATGATTGGCCGCGCTTTTGTTTATGCGCTTGCCGCTGCAGGTGAGAAAGGTGTTACTCACTTGTTTGATCTTTTTGCTAAAGATATGACATTGATTGGCGTGTGCGCAATTAGAGAGATTACACATGAGATTCTCGTTCATGATGGATATCTAAAAGATTGATTAGAGACAGAAGGATATGAGGTAATTTTTTGGCAAAAGAGTTATTGGTTATTGAGTGCGAGAAAGGTGTAACTTAATATGTCGTTTTTGATATGTTTCTAATAATTTCTAATACAAATTTCGCAATGGAAAGAATTACAATTTAAAATTTTATTGAATTAATTTTATGGCTGTTTTTGGTGCCGCATGCTGGATTCGAACCAGCGACCCCATCATTACGAATGATGTGCTCTACCGACTGAGCTAATGCGGCATAAGTTTGTAATTAATTAGATAGAAATTAGAGTGAGGGTAATAGCTAAAAGTACGTATAAAAGCAAGCATGCAATTTTTTGAGATTTTATGGGGTGGAGATTGAAAAGAGACGTTTTGCAACAAATTGTGCGTATTTTTTTGTGAGTAAAAATTATGTCATATGAAAATCGATTGATTTAATAGAATCAAAATTAAGTTAACTAAGCGAAGAAAGGTATATTATTGAGCTTTTGCGTATAGTAACTGATCAATAAAAAGTTTGGATGCACTGTTTAGAAATTTAAATATTTTCGTAGAGCGGTTTGCAGACTTAGAAGAATGAATTTTTTACTTTTAAATTTTTGTAATGCATTCAAATAAATGAGTTGCAAAATAGTGAAAAAATAAATTACTATCTGTGTTTTAAAAAATACATAAGTGTCTTTTGTGTAAAGGTTGGTACACAAAAATGAGGGGGAAATTGATGTTTGAGGTAAAACACGATGAATTGAAGCGTGACCTTAAAAGTCGTCACATTCAGATGATTGCTTTAGGGGGCGTCATTGGAACAGGGCTTTTTTATGGATCAACAGAAGCTATTCAATTAGCGGGGCCTGCGACTATTTTGGCTTACCTTTTGGGTGGTATAATTATCTATTTTATTATGCGAATGCTTGGGGAAATGTTGGTTGAAGAACCAGTTTCAGGTGCTTTCAGTTTTTTTTCTTATAAATATTGGGGGAACTTAGCTGGTTTTATAGCGGGTTGGAATTATTGGTTTCTTTATATTCTTGTTAGTATGGCGGAACTGACAGTTATCGGATTTTATCTTGATCATTGGATTATGATCGATCATTGGAAATCATCTTTCATTGTTCTTATTTTGGTTACATTGGTTAATCTTATTCATGTTCGCTTTTATGGAGAATTTGAATATGGTTTAGCTTTGATCAAAATATTAGCTGTTATTGGTATGATTATTTTTGGAATTTTCCTTGTTCTCACAGGGATGAATGGGGGGCAAGCGAGTATCCAACATCTCTGGGATCATGGCGGTTTTTTCCCTTATGGAGCAACAGGAGTTTTATTGGCGACTTCTGTGATCATGTTTTCTTTCGGTGGAACTGAGCTGATTGGTGTGGCTGCTGGAGAGACATCGAATCCGCAAAAAGAAATTCCTATTGCTATTCGTAAAGTTATGTGGAGAGTTTTAATTTTTTATATTGGTTCTATTGGTATTATTATGATGATAATTCCGTGGAATATGATTGGAAAAAATGGGAGTCCCTTTGTTGCTATTTTTGAAGCTGTAGGCATTCCTGCGGCCGGTCATATTTTGAATTTTGTGGTAATTATGGCTGCCATTTCAGTTTATAATAGTGGTATTTATTCGAATGGTCGTATGCTTTACAGTTTAGCGGTACAAAAAAATGCGCCACGTATTTTTAGTAAATTGAATCGTGCTTGTGTTCCTTATGTTGGCGTTCTTTTTTCATCACTTTGTACTGCAGTGATTGTTGTTGTTAATTGCCTTATGCCTGATAATAGTTTTATGCGTATCATGACTATTGCAACTGCAGCGGCGGTTATTACTTGGGCTCTTATTGTTATTGTTCATCTGAAATTTCGAAAAGCGCATAAAAGTAAAAAAGATAAGCTTATTTATCCATTTGGTTTATATCCTTATGCTAATTACTTTTGCCTTTGTTTTCTTGCTTTATTGGTATGCATTATGTTTATCAGTGGTTTTGGGCAAGATGGATTCATGATCCAACTCAGTCATATGGTAGGAATAGAAGTTCCTTCTATTGATTCTTATATTCCTGTACAGATGCCCGATATGAGTTTGGCAGTTATAATCATTCCTATATGGTGTTTGCTTTTAATAGTAGGATATAAGTTTAAGCGATAGATAATTTCTAAAAAGAGCACTTAAATGGGTTGATAGGAATAAATCTTGGGAATAATAAAATTTGATAAAGTGACACAAGTCTTTGATCATGTGTGCGTTTTAAGAGATATTACAGTACAAATTATTGAAAAACGAGTTGCTATTGTTGGTGCGAATGGGTCTGGAAAGAGTACATTTGTTCGTCTTATTAATGGTTTACAACTACCATCAAATGGTTCTGTAAGTGTTGATGGGCTTGATACAAAGCATGACGCAAAGGCTATAAGACGTAAAGTGGGATTTGTGTTTCAAAATCCTGATAATCAAATTATACTACCATTGGTAGAAGAAGATTTATCTTTTGGTCTCAAAAATTTAAAACTGAGCAAAGATAAAATTAGAGAGCGTGTTGATGAAATTTTACAGCGTTATGATCTCCAAGCGTTCAAAGATCATGCTGTTCATTTATTAAGTGGTGGACAAAAACAATTAATTGCTATTTCGGGTGTGGTAGCAATGAAACCAGATTATATTATTTTTGATGAGCCAACGACATTACTTGATTTACGTAATAAACGCCGAATTGCGCAAGTTATAGAAGAATTACCGCAACAAGCAATTGTCGTCTCGCATGATTTAGAATTTTTAGAAAATTTTGATAGAGTTCTCGTTTTTGATAAGGGAGAGATAGTTGTTGATGATATACCTACAGTTGCTATCAAAGAATATGTAACAAGAATGACATGATTGGTTTATATCTCCCAAAGGATACATTGATTCATAAGTTGCGGCCAGGAGTTAAGCTAATATTTCTTACTCTGTGTGGAGCCAGTATATTTTGGATTTCGTCAATATCTGTTCTTCTACTATTTTTACTGTTCGTTGTCTTATTGTATAGAATGGCTGAGATCCCTTTTCATCATGTGGTAAAGCAGATTAAACCAGTATGCCCATTTTTAGTTCTGGTATTTGTTTTTCAAGCTATTTTTGATAATTGGCTTACGGGATTTTGGATTATATCGCGTTTTATACTTCTCATTTCTTTAGCATCGCTTGTTTCGTTAACAACCAAAGTTTCAGATATGGTGCACTCAATTGAAACAGGGCTTCGACCTTTTCAGTACTGTGGTGTTAATCCATCAAAATTGGGTATGGTTTTGTCCATGGCGATTAGGTTTATTCCTGTTGTTAGCGAAAAATTTAGTGAAATACGTGAAGCACAGAAAGCACGAGGGCTTGATACAAATATTATAGCTCTTTCTATGCCTTTAATTATACGCACAATAAAGATGGCCTCGGAAGTTGCTGAGGCATTAGATGCGCGTTCTTATGACAGTGATATTGATAAGCTATCGAATGATAACAAAAATTCTGATACAGAAGGAATAATTGAATGAGTACAAAAGATCTAATTTATATTGCTTTATTTGCTGCCATCTACGCAGCTTTAGGTCTTTTCCCGCCTATTCTTCTCCCTTTTTTGGTTGGAGTTCCGATTACCGCTCAGTCTATGGGGTCGATGTTGGCAGGATCTATATTAGGAGCGAAGAGGGGAGCTTTAGCATCAGCGCTTTTTCTTTTTCTTGTTGCCATTGGCCTTCCTCTATTAGCTGGTGGTCGCGGGGGTGTTGGTGCCTTTTTAGGAGCTGGTGGTGGTTATATGATAGGTTACCCATTTGCTGCATTTTTTGTTGGTTGTATGGTTGAGTTATTTTGGCAGAGGCTCAATTTTGTGACACTAGTTTTGATAAATGCTATGGGCGGTATTGGAATTGTATATCTTTTTGGCATACCGTGGGTTGCTTATATCACTCAAATTCCTTTATTTACTGCTTTAGTAGGATCATTAGGTTTTATAGTTGGCGATTTTTTAAAAGTGTTGATTGTTTCCTCTATAGCACTTACCGTTAAGAAAACTATCCCTCTCATTTTTCCCAAAAACAGATAATTGGTACTCATACAGGATTTTGAGAAACAAAAAGAGAAAGGTAGATCATTATTGAGCAATAATTACTTTCTTTTTCTGTATCTAACAAAGAAGAGAAGATGCTGAATAAAGGGAGTATAATTATTAGAGTCATTATTCTTAGGAACAATGCTGTAATGTTATCAAATTTTTTATGAAAATATTGAAAAACGCTAAAAAAGCAAAAAATATAATTGAGTAAATTAATGGAAATACCTTTTATTTTTGTGTCGTGACCTTTTAATGAGGGAATTTAGTGGCATAAAGCTGTGTATAAATTGGTTGAATTCCTAAATATCTGTCTGTAAAGAGATTATCCGATATTGTAACAAAAACTATTTTAGTTCAACATAACGTGTTTATGAAGCGTGAAGTATCGGTGAATGATGTTTTGTTAGTGTAACAAAGATAAACGTCATAAATTGAAATAGAGGACAAAATTATATTTATTTCCATTATTTGAGTAAATTAATTCATATGACGCATTCAAATAAACGAGTTGCATAACGATAGAAAAATAAATTAATTTTTATTTTTTATAAAAATACATAAATACCTTTTTTTATAAAGGTCGATTACGTAATGATGGTGAGGAACAATGTCTGAGGTAAAAAACAACGAATTGAAGCGTAGCCTTAAAGATCGTCATGTTCAAATGATTGCTTTGGGAGGCGTCATTGGAACAGGGCTTTTTTATGGATCAACAGAAGCTATTCAATTAGCAGGACCTTCAACTATTCTTGCTTATGCTTTGGGTGGGCTGATTATCTATTTTATTATGCGGATGCTTGGAGAAATGTTAGCCGAAGAGCCAGTTTCAGGTGCTTTTAGTCACTTTGCTTATAAATATTGGGGGAATTTAGCTGGTTTTATAGCGGGTTGGAATTATTGGTTTCTTTATGTTCTTGCGAGCATGGTTCAAATAACAGTTATTGGACTTTATCTTGATTATTGGATTATGATCGATCACTGGAAAACATCTCTTATTGTTCTTGCGCTTGTTACATTGCTCAATCTTATTGATGTTCGCCTGTATGGAGAATTTGAGTATGGTTTAGCTTTGATCAAAGTATTAGCTGTTATTGGTATGATTATTTTTGGAATTTTCCTTGTTCTCACAGGGATGAATGGGGGGCAAGCGAGTATCCAACATCTCTGGGATCATGGCGGTTTTTTCCCTTATGGAGCAACAGGAGTTTTATTGGCGACTTCTGTGATCATGTTTGCTTTTTGTGGAACTGAGCTTGTTGGTGTAGCTGCTGGAGAGGCAATGGAACCAGAAAAAACAATACCCACTGCTATTCGTAAAATTATGCAACAGGTTATGTTTTTTTATGTTGGCTCTATCGGTATTATTATGATGATAATGCCGTGGAATATGATTGGAAAAGAGAAAAGTCCTTTTGTCACTATTTTTGAAAGCGTAGGCATTCCTGCAGCTGGCCATATTTTGAATTTTGTGGTAATTATGGCTGCTATTTCAGTTTACAATAGTGGTCTTTATTCGAATGGTCGTATGCTTTACAGTTTAGCGGTACAAAAAAATGCGCCAAGTATTTTTGGTAAATTGAGTAGTGCTCGTGTTCCTTATGTCGCTGTTCTTTTTTCGTCACTTTGTACTGCGACAATTATCATTGTTAATTCTTTAATGCCCGATAATGTTTTTGCGCGTGTCATGGCTATGTCAACTACAGCAGCAGCTATGACGTGGGCTCTTATTGTTATTGTTCATTTGAAATTTAGGAAAGCTCATAAAGACAAAAAGGATAAGTTTGTTTATCCATTTGGTTTATATCCTTATGCTAATTATCTCTGTCTTTTCTTCCTTGCCATATTATTTTGCGTTATGTTTATCAGTGGCTTTGGACAAGATGGATTAATGACTCGATTCTGTCATATGATAGGAATAGAAGCATTCCCTCTTGACTCTTACCTTCCTGTACCAATACCTGACATGAGTTTGGCAGTTATCATCATTCCTATATGGTGTTTGCTTTTGGTGGTAGGATATAAGCTTAAGCGGTAGATAAATATGATAGAGGCTTTATTAAAACTTTAGCCTCTACCTTAATTAATAGATTTTAAGTAATAATTTTAAATATATGTTCTGGGTATAGGGCCGATGTTATTGTTTTTTGGTCCACCCAAGAATGATTTCAGTTGCAATATTGTTAATCTGAATAAAACTGCTCTTATTATGGTCAGTTTTTTAGCTTGTGTGCTGTTTTTTCTCTATGTTAGATTAAATTCGATGAATCTTTTGTCAAAATTTTCTTGGTTAGCTTTTTTCTCTTTTTCCATAGATAAATGTTTTATGTCTTGTAGCGCTGGTTCAAGTGTTGTAGCTAGTTTCAAAAGAATGTTTAAAAGGCATCTATTTAGAATACGACTTAATGATAATATAAGCTTTTAAAAGGGCTAATGATGGCGATATCCGTTGCTATCTAAATTAGATCAAGCTGTGAATGCACTTTGATTTTCGATAGGAGAGTTTTAATGATAACAGCCGGATTATTCTCTAAAAGTCTTTGATTAACGATCCCTATTGAATTTAAATTTCTTTTTCGAGTTTCTTCTGCATTAACGAGCGAATTAAAGCTGTCATCTTTTCATCAAGGTACTCATACTTTTTAGAGGGCTTTTCCCTTGAATGATTTTTTGGATTTCTGTAGCGATAGGAGTGTAGATACCTTCTCTTTCAGAAATTTGAGTAATTGCTTGAGAAGTTTTTATACCTTCCGCTATTTCGCCTAAATCACTTAAAATATCTTCTAAAAGTTTATTTTGAGCTAATCCCAGTCCAACACGATAGTTCCTGGAAAGAAGAGAATTAGCTGTTAAAAACAAATCACCTGCACCAGAAAGTCCCAAAAAAGTCTGCATTTTTGCGCCGAAATATTCTCCAAATTTGCACATTTCTACAAGTCCACGTGATAAAAGAGATGCTTTAGCATTCTGGCCTAAATTCAACCCGTCGCAGATTCCTCCTGCTATAGCAATAACATTTTTATACGCACTCGCTATTTCGCCACCAATGATGTCATCTTCAATGTAGGGTTTGATAAAGGAAGGCATTTGGTTTGCAAATTTTTGAGCTAGGATTGGGTTACATGAATGAATGGCTAATGCACATGGGAGACCCAGGATAATTTCTTTAGCAAAACTTGGGCCTGCTAAAAAACAAAGATTTTCTAAAGAAATGAATTTTTTTGCAATTTGGCTAATGAATATCCCTGTTTTTTCCTCGATACCTTTGCTAGCAATGAGTATTTTTGAGCTTTGGTTTAAGTGTGTGCGAATAAACCATTCTCTTAAGGCTTGAACGCTGATAGCAATGACAAAAAGTTCAGAATTTAAACTCTCTTCCAGGGAAGATTGTAAGATAATTCTATGGGAATTTTTATTCAGGGTTTCATTTAAAGGCATTAGTGCAGTTGAAATGTTTCGTCTCGAAACAATTCGAATTTCATTTTTTTGCGCAAAAGCAAATGCAAGGGCTTGTCCCCATGCACCACCGCCAAAAATTGTTATTTTCATCTTACTCTCTAATTATTTGGGCAGTATATTTTATCTAATATGCTGTTAAGTTTTGCTCCTCAGGGTAGAAGGAGATTAAGGTAAAAGTTTGGATAATACAATTATAGAGGACATTTACTTGAGTAACAAAAAATACTCAAAGGTAGGAAAAACAGGCAACAGTTTATAACAGGAAAAATCTATAAAATATTTTGTGAAACATGTAAATTTCTATATTTTTAGTAAGTTAAACTGATTTTTTTAAGAGTGTTATTGTTTTTTCTATTGTTAGCGTTATAAAAATGACTTATTCTTTTTTCTAAACAAGAGGATAAGAGCAATATAAAGAGTGCAGCTAAAAGTCTTCATGCTGCACTATAATATTTTGTCATAGAAGACCAGATCTTGTCCTATCTTGTTGGTTCATAGTATATGGTTCTTAATGCATTCAGAATTTTAATTTTTATTGAATTGCACATTTACCATTTAAACACTGATTGATAATAGAAACTCTTGGAAGTTCTCTATTGCCTCTTCTATGCTCTCTTTTTCCAGTACAGCCGTCTTGCGAAACATAAAAATTCAAAGGAATTTCATTTAGTTGAGTCATTTGATAAAGTTATTAGTGTATAAAGTCTTCGACTACCCCTAAGTGAAAACTCAGAAAGTAATATTTCTGGATTTCTCGTTGGATTGAGATAACTCCTAAACTCATCAAAACTCATACTCACTATGTTTGTAGGAATTAATATGAGCCTCTTAAAATGAGTTGAGCATGACCAATGATAGTACTACCATCCATAGTTGATCTAATAATTACAATATACCAAAGTGTTCTTTCAAGAGCCCTGAACAGACTTTAAGCTGGTTTCTCACCTCTTCTTCCGACATTCTTTCTATAAAGGAAGGTTTCCACTCATATCGGGGTAACAATATTGACGCTGCTGCACGAGTTGTTTTAGTTGTTCGCGTCAAAGTACTCTCTCCTATACCAAAGGTATTGTATCATAGGATATTGTAGCTTCAAGCTTTGCTGCAAGCCAAGAAATTCTTTGATGAAATGATGTAAATGGGCTTATACCTTTTTGTGTATTTAAAAAATAATCTTCTCCATTATGATAGAGACCCTCTGAGATGATCTTCTTGTAATTCAGCGAGCATTTGCATAGTCTGAATCATACAAATTCCACAAGGAGCAATTGCTGCTTTCTCCTTAGAACTAGTACTTTTAGTAATTTCCTATAATCTTTTTATCCATGTTTTAGTGAGATGAGCAACATTTTCCTTGTTTCTCGAAGCAGGGCAATAAGCCAACGTATCCTCTGGTTTCCCATTGATATAGAGATTCCGTCGTTTCATGTCATAAGAAAAAAGAAAATTAGATTTGGAAGAATTGGTTGTGTCTTTATTTAAGGTAACTAGGCTTCGCTGTGTAAGGTTGTCTTCAACTGAGACCATATGGGGGGTAATTCTTAAAAATTGCCTTGATAATCCGTTAAAGCTCTTTCAAGTCCAGCCAACAGCAATATTTCAAGAGCCGATATCTTGTTAAGAAGTGGTCGTATCTTTACAAAATTTCCAATCTACCCAACTCCAATTTCCAATCGTCATTAGGGGACTTGTTGGGAAGCCATGCAAGATATCACCTCAGAGGAGGGAAAATATCGAGCAATGTGGCTATTTTCTAGGATTATAATAGAGATCACAATATCTGATTTCGATCCATCATCTGAAATATAGTGTGTAAAAAAACAGAGCTATTTACAAATTTCCACCCTAAAAACATCTGGCTTAACATTTGTAGAAAACAGTTATTAAGGGAAATAGTCATCTCCATATTGCAATATTAGAGATGTAAATACTGCACCATAGCAATATTATCCCCCATATAAATTTTACACGCATAGCTCTATCATGAGGATAATCAGGAGGTTATTATATCACTCCAGGAACAGGGGCTCCAAAAAAAATTTGAATAGGCAATAATGCTAAAGAAGGGAATAAAAAAAGCTTCCATTTCACCTTGTTTCTCTTTGATTTCCTTTTCTCTGTGATTGTTAGTTAGTTTAAAAACACTTTTTTCTCAGGATAAGCTCTCACAGCGCGCTCTAATAAAATAGTTTTTATGGTTTATTGATGTTGTTTTCTTGTATGATCAATATCTTTGTACATAGATGTGTTTATGCATAGACACTTTAAAATTAGACACAGAGTGTTTGTCAAAAATGCAAAATACTATTATGTAATCGCTGAAAACTTTACTTAGCATTAATTTTCCTATGTTCACTGAGTATTTTCGGTTAAAATCAAAAGCTATAAACTATTGTGTAAGATAATCCTAATATTTGTAATGAGTTAGCGATTATACATTTGCTATTGATGATGGTTTAGCTATCATACAGATGTTGTTATTTTTCAAATTAACTATGTTTTAGGAACCAATGTCATGAGCTGCTACCAGGTAATATAACAGCAGTTAATATACCAAATCTAACAGGCATAAATTGAGTATGGTTGATTTTTTAAAATACAATATTTAAAGTGTATGGGTGAGTTATAATTAATAGTTGAATATATTGATCGATTTATATTTTACTCTTAAGGGAAATTATAGAGATGAGTTGAAAAATTTTATTCCCTTACTTTGAGTATATTATTCCTTACCTTTAAAAAATATTAATAAGGTCAATCATATTAAGCAGTAAAAAACAAAACGGTGCCCAGACGCGGATTCGAACCACGGACACGCGGATTTTCAGTCCGCTGCTCTACCAACTGAGCTATCTGGGCACATTTCAATAAACATGTGAGATGTGTGCGGTTATAACATTAAAATTCTTGCTGTCTAGCCGTCAAAATAAAAATAACCGATTTTTTATAAGTTTATCTTAATATTCTGAACATTATTTTGTGAAATCAACTAATAAATATTATGTGACATACCAATATATTGTAGTTGGAATGCTGCTTTTTGTGATGAGAACATAAATTTTTTTAAAAAGCTTCATTGAGAAGCATAATTGATTGAAATATTTTTCACAATGATTTTTGTATTTTCAATAAATAAAAAACGCTTTTTGTGTCCACCATCAATAATTGATTGGTATAACGTTTTTTAGTGGTCAATGTTGCTTTCGTAAAAGGAAAGTTATCTGAAAAGGTAGAATAGCAATGGTATTGAAGAAACCTGAGCGTTGTCCAAATAATCCTAACTTTTCTTCAGGTCCTTGTAAAAAAAGACCTGGCTGGACTGTTGAAGTTTTGAGAAAGGCAATTCTTGGGCGTTCGCATCGCACAAAAGTGGGACAATTAAAGCTTGCGGAAGCAATTGATTCAACGCGTGACGTTCTTGAAATCCCTTCTGATTATCGTATTGGTATCGTTCCTGCCTCAGATACAGGAGCTGTTGAGATGGCTCTGTGGTCTTTATTAGGAGAACGGGGGGTTGATATGGTAGCATGGGAAAGTTTCGGTTTAGACTGGATTACTGATGTTGTTAAGCAATTAAAACTTTCTGATGTGCGTCAATTAAAAGCTCCCTATGGTGAATTGCCCGATTTAGCACAAATTGATTTTGATCGTGATGTTGTGTTTACCTGGAATGGGACAACTTCTGGTGTACGTGTTCCTAATGCGTCTTTCATTCCAGAAAAGCGTGCAGGATTGACGATTTGTGATGCAACATCAGCAATTTTTGCACAAAATGTTGATTTTTTAAAATTGGATGTTGTTACTTTTTCATGGCAAAAAGTTTTAGGTGGTGAAGCAGCACATGGTATGTTAATTTTAAGTCCTCGTGCTGTTGAGCGCCTTGAACAATACGTTCCTGTTTGGCCTTTGCCAAAAATTTTTCGTATGACACGAGATGGAAAATTAAATGAAGGTATTTTTAATGGAGAGACGATTAATACACCTTCTTTACTTTGTGTAGAAGATTATCTTGATTCTTTAAAATGGGTGAAATCATTGGGTGGTTTGCAAGCATTAATGGCACGAGCTGATAACAATTTTGCTATTCTTGATAATTTTGTTCACAGAACACCTTGGTTAGAGCATTTAGCGAAAATTCCACAAACACGTTCTAATACATCTGTTTGTTTAGTCATTGTGGATCCAGTAATTACTGCTTTGGATACTGAAACTCAGGCTTCTTTTGTGAAGGCAATTGTAGCTCGTCTTGATAAAGCAGGTGCTGCTTATGATATTGGTGCTCACCGAAATGCTCCCCCAGGATTTCGAATTTGGGTTGGAGCAACGATTGAAGCTTTTGATCTTGAATTATTAACAGAATGGTTAGAGTGGGCATTTCAGGTTGAAAAGGCGCGTCTTTAATAATTTTTAGCAGTTTTATTGCATGAAATTCCCTTAACGCATAATATTAATACACATTCACATCTTCTCTATTTTGAAAAATATATAGAATATTGTCAGCTAAATTTATTTTAGTCATGATCTGTTTCTCTTCAAGTCCCAATATATTGATCGAGCATGTAACTACTGGCGTGATTGGCTTAGCCGAAATAATTAATGAAGTAAGCTCCAACATAGGAGAAAGGCAATGAAAGACAAACCATATGTAAAGTATAGCTGAAGTGTTTCGCAAGGATCCAGCTTATGCAGTTGAGTTGTAAAAGACATTCTTGAAGATGGAGAACAGGCGGAATTATTTATAGCACTCCGCCAAATGGCTAAAGTATTTGGTAGTGTACGGAATGTAGCTAAGTCGACTGAATTAAATCCTAATCAACTTTATCACACTTTTTTAGAGAAAAGCAATCCAGAAATCAAGAGCCTATCTGCAATTTTACGAGTTATGGGTCTTTGTCTCGCCGTGAAACCTCTTGCAACTCATCACTAATACATTACTTTTGTTACATGTAAAATATATTCAGAACTCCGTTGAAGATACTGAAGTAGATTTAGCCATTCATAATAGGCATTTAATTGTAAAGCAACAAACGTATCGAAATTATACTCTTGATGAGTTGTTAGTTTAATATGACCTTTTGGCTGATTGTCGATGCTGAGGATGTGACGTGGTTTGATACTGAGCTTAAATGAAGGAGAAGAAAACAAGACGCTTTGACCATCATTGAGATTATTTAAAGAAATTCATCAAGACTTTCTATATATCCGCCTTGAACAGTCCGCAATTGATACAAATGTTCGTTTAAAGACGATGTTCCCTTATCACAATCGAGCCAATCTGGTCCATACTCTGCCTCAGCAGTTTTGGTAATAAAAACCTATATTGTGGATAAATTCTGAACCATATTGTTCTTTGAGAGTGAGAAGAGAATAAGTTGGAAGTTTAACTAAGCAAGCCATCTCCATGATGTTTCGTTATCATTAGTTTTCTCTATTCTTTTTTCTTCATAAAGATAGATACTTGGAATACTCATATATCATTAGATTGCAATCTTCAGACTCTAACTTTTACAATAGAAATTGCAAGATCATTTAGCAGAAGGGCTTTTGTGTGGATAAATGCTAGAAAGATTGAGCATTCATATAACAAAAGCAGGAAACGCATTGCATTTTCCTGTTTTCAAGAGGAACAACACGGAAGAGTCGTAATAAGGGGGGGTGAAAGAGTAAAAGATATAAGAATACACAAACGATAATAAAAATAAAAAAAGAACACGAAAAAGATATTATTGGGTTGATATTGATATCCAAAAAAATCCCTTATTTTACAGTAGGGATATTTTTTGTAAATTGTAATTTATTATTATAAGGAATTTGATCTCATGAAACCTATTGTTGTAGCTGCAGTTTTGTTTTCTATATTTTCTGCGGTATTATCACCGGTAATAGCTAATGCACTGCCGGTGGGAAATGGTTGGGGTATTAAGAGGGATCAAGTAGTGAAAGAACTTTTACACAAAGGTGGGTTTGGAGAAAGAGAGGAACAGATTCTTAAAAAAATTGTTGTTCCTAGGAAAGAGGACCTGTTTAACAACCAAGAGAAAAAGTTTGAAGTTCAATCACGCTATCAGAGGATTCTTTTTGCTCTTGGGTTAAGGATTTTTTGTACGCCGTTAAATCCGAAAGAGTATAGTGGTCAAAAATGGGTTTCATGCGAATATTAATACAGAGAAAAGAAGCTCTTGGTAAAAGCAAGAGTCCTGCTGCACGAGGTTCGCAGTCTCACAAAGAGCACCGTTATCTTAGCAGCTAAGGTTTAGGAAAAACAGAGAAAGTTAAATTTATTTTCTGTTTTTCCTTACTGAGTTTTCATAAGTGTCTCATAATGATGATTACTTATGAGTAGAGATTGTAGATTTGACTATACTCATTTAATTCGTCTTTAGTTAGGGAGTTTTATTACAGAGGAAGAATATACCGGAACATGGTTGATTGGCGTACCTCTTGGATATGGTTTGCTATGATAGATAGCACGAAGCATACTGACCTGACCCGTAGTGGTCAGATAAGAGGTCTTCTTTTTGGTAAAACAAGTCAGAGGACACTTTTTATCTTCTAGCCACTTATGTTCAGGATAAAAATATAATACTGGAAAGTACTAAAAGGTACTATATAGTATAGTACCTTTTAGTACTATGTTTTAATCTGAAGTATGAGATACTTGCATATAAAGGTTACACGATTACCTTTGAAAGAGGATAAAGCTTACCCAAATTTTTAATTGTAGGAATTTCTTCACTAGAATTCTTTTAATCTTTCAACGAAATTTTTCAGTCATTTTTTCGCTTAAAGTTAAAATTTCTTTGCTCAATATTCATGTTTTCAGGGGTTAGAGAGTTGTTTTCTTCTCACTCTATTTAGAACGCGACGCGAAGCGCAGGTCAAAAGGGAGCGTGCAATTCATTGAGTGCTGTAGTGACCAACCTATCAATTATAAGCCAAAGCGTCAAGAAGAACAACGATATTCAAACGGAAAAACTAATTCTTCTTTGTTCTTTAGTGAAGAGGGTGTCTATAGGGTTTGTCACGCAACAAATCAGGACACAAAAGAGATGTTATCACGTTGAAAACTATAAATAAAACACTAAATAAGCGATTCCAAATAGAGACTTGATTTTTTAGAAGAAGTTTATTTCATAAAATGTGTTATTTTGGCTGCAGTTTTGTGTTCAGTATTATCCCCGGTAACGGCCAATGCCCTCTCAGCAAGGAATGCCTTCATGTGCGGTAGAGATGAAATCACGCAAATTTTCAACTCGTGTGGTTATAACCATAACCTTTATTTTTAAATAGAGAAATATGAAACTCTTATAATGTATTCCAATGGCAATAGACATGAAGCTTCTCGACACATACTTTAATTCGTGCAAACATAAGAAAGTTATCGGAGGAGAAAGATTTGTCCACTGTAGGAGACCGTATGTGTATGGTAAAAAATAACTGCGAAGCATCGTTGTATTAATGTCCTCTTCGCTCTCCAGGGTAAAGATTTATGGTGTGGAGGATAATCTAAGGACGGCTCCGTTTTTCAAACCATTTGCAGCGAAAACTGAGAAATGCTTTATCTGGATTACGTAGCGTATTAAAACCACTATCAACCATCTAATTTAGCCATTCTTTCTTTAAGTAATATACTCCCATCCGGAAGATACAATCCTGACTTCTTGCATTGTATCTGTATCTGTATTGAGATCACTCGGAACAGATTGCTGGATAGGAGATTTTTCTGACATTGTGCAACGATTAACGAATATCATTACATTGGTTTCATTGTTAAAATTTATATGATAGTCAGGCAAGATAATCACGCTTTGTTAAATGTTTGATTATATGGGGAAACTTCTTCTCAGAACTTTGTGATCCGCATTTTTTAGCAATAGGGGCAATCCTTATTTTTCAAATGTTTTGCCGTTCACGATATTTGCGTACAATCTCAATATATTTTTCGTTCAATTGATTTGCGCAAACAGAAATAATCCCGATGCAAGGTCAATATTTCTCGCGCTTTAATAGCGTTAAAATTTATTCTGAAAGTTCGATTTTACACCACATAAACGATCGTCAAGTCCATGCTTTCGACGGACTGAATCTCTGTTAATTAAAAAATGTTCATTTGTTCTTCATTCCCTGTCTTAATATTCGTTCTAAATTGTTGTACCATAAATTCTCTCTAAAGCGTTTGAAGAGACTGATAATCTCGACTCGAAGTACTGTAATTTATAAAAATAAGCAGCACATAAGAATTAATCTGAACCCTTGGGATAATTTTCCCTCCTTGTTTGAGGTTATGTATGATTTGTGAGATGCAATAGATTAGAATAGCTTTGTCATAGATAGTCACCAATCCCTTATAATTTGGTGTTACTTCTAACCGGTTACCACGCCCATCTTCATAACGCCTTCCATCATTTCAGGTTTTTTGAAAGAGAATAAAATGGATACTCCATCTATGTTATCAAATCCTTTAGCACGGCATCAGATACATCACAGATAAAAAGATCATGCTGCGGATAACGTTCTGGTAAAAGGCCGCCAAAAGAATTCATATTACCCTCTTCGTAAATTTTATAAAATATTTGTCAATATTCGTGTTTTCAGGAACTAGTTAGTTAAATTCATCGCAATTCAATATTTAATAATTGTTTTTTTTGCAGAAAATAAAATGAAAAAGTTTACGATAAGATCTTGTATGTCTCATCAGGTAAATTTTCTTTAATGGCTGTATATCTTTAAAGATGATTGTATGTAAATTTATGCACTATAAAATAGTAGAAAAGATAAGGATTTTAAAGATTTAAACTTTTCTTTCTTATGATAAAAATGACTGATATATAAATAAAAATATATTTTATAGTGTGATGTGATTATCAAGAAATTTTGAGCTGAATAATATGAAAATTAGAAAAATCTAAAATGAAGAATCACATTTGCTAAGAGGTTTCGCCTATAAGGAACCGTTTATTTTTTTATGTTAGCGTTATTTTACCAAACACGATGGAGAAAATTATGGCCAATGTAGTAGTTGTTGGTACACAGTGGGGCGATGAGGGCAAAGGTAAAATCGTCGATTGGTTATCAGAGCAGGCAGACGTTGTAGTTAGATATCAAGGGGGGCACAATGCGGGTCACACATTGGTTATCGACGGAATTAGTTATAAATTGTCACTTTTGCCATCTGGTGTAGTTCGTGGAAAGTTATCAGTTATTGGTAATGGTGTTGTGGTTGATCCTCATCATTTTGTTTTTGAGTTAAAAAAACTACGTGATCAAGGTGTAGAGATTACATCCAAAATTTTGCGTGTTGCTGAAAATGCTTCTTTAATTCTTTCTGTACATCGTGACCTTGATGCTGCTCGGGAAAATGGTATTTCGGGTCTGACGATTGGAACAACAAAACGTGGTATTGGTCCTGCTTATGAAGATAAGGTCGGTCGTCGCTCTATTCGTATGATAGATTTAGCAGAAACTAATACGCTTATGGCTAAGATTGAACGTCTTTTGAGACATCATAATGCTTTGCGTCGCGGTATGGATATTGCAGAAATTGATCCCAAAACGCTTTATGATGAATTGATACAGGTTGCAGATGAAATTTTGCCTTTTATGGATTGTACATGGCGCCTTTTGGATGAAAGACATAGAATGGGACAGCGTATACTTTTTGAAGGAGCGCAAGGTGCATCTTTGGATAATGATTTTGGGACTTATCCTTATGTAACATCATCTAACACAGTTTCTGGGCAGGCTTTTACTGGCTCAGGTATGGGGCCTGGTTCGGTTCATTATGTTTTGGGTATTGCAAAGGCTTATACAACACGTGTAGGAGAAGGGCCGTTTCCAACAGAACAGGTGAATGATGTTGGTGAATTTCTGGGGATGCGTGGGAATGAATTTGGCGTTGTGACAGGGCGAAAACGTCGATGTGGTTGGTTTGATGCTGTTTTAGTTCGTCAGATGGTAAAAATTTGTAGTGTTCATGGTATTGCACTGACAAAACTTGATGTTTTAGATGGTTTAGATGAAATTAAGATTTGTATTGGCTATGAAATAGATGGTAGAAAGATTGACTATCTGCCGTCTTGTATAGAGGAACAAGCTCGTGTAAAACCAGTCTACGAAACATTAGAGGGCTGGAAAGCAGCAACAGCATGTACGTTGAATTGGGAAGAATTGCCGGTGCAGGCTATCAAATATGTGCGCCGTATTGAAGAGTTGATCGGTGTACCAATTGCCTTATTGTCAACCAGTCCTGAGCGTGAAGATACAATCTTTATCATTGATCCCTTTGCAGATTAATTTTTATTTTTACACTTCGATGTTGGGTTGAATTTTTTCTGTTTTTTAGTAAGCGTAATTATTATAGCTTGAGGAATAGGAGACAGAGAGGCAATAAGTACATATTCACTTCAATGACTAACAGAGTTAGTATTCATATTGAATGGTAAAAACTGGAAAATTATGAGAAGAGTGAAATAAGACACTGAGAGTGTTTTAAGCTTTGTAAATTGAAAATTTCCTCCTTGAGTTTGAGAAAGACTATATAAAATATGGTGGATTTCGTTGGAATTTTAAAAAAGACGATTGATGCGCAGAATAATATTACACTCCAAGTGCGTAAACAAGTTTATGAACGGGCGATTGAAACATTAGAACATAAACTTGCAGAAGCAAACATGCCAGAAACAATGATAGATGCGCAAAGGCAGGCTTTGCAAAGTGCTATTTCTGTTGTTGAAGAAGAATATTTGGCGGTTGAAAAGGAGTTACTTTCTTCAGTTATTGGGTGGAAATTTACAAATGAATTTGATGATAAGAAAGGAACACCAAGCACCGCATTCTTAAAATCTAAGATGATGTCGGTTTTTGTTACAAAACAACAACACTCATTTGTTACTGGATCGATAAGAAATGAAATATTGAACAAATCTTCAAAAGTATTGGGTATACCAGATGCTGAGCTTGTCAATATGGATAGTTTTTTTGCTTCTGAGCATAAGATGAATCAGAATATTGAGAAAAAGACGTCCAAAAACGATGCAATTTCTTCTGGGCAGGTAGATAATTTTCATATTATTTCGCATATTTTTGCTCAGGCTTTACAGCGTGCTAATCGGGCATCTGTACGAAAGCGTATTGTGATAGGTGTTTGTATCTTCGTTAGTTTTTGTTTTGTATTCATAAGTGCTTTTTTTGTTGGTAAACGCGTGTTTGTATCAAGTGATCATCAATTACAAGAGGATGATACTTACGTTTCTAATCTATCATCGACAGTAGTTCAGGCTAACTCAAAATTAACACAACGTTTATTGGAGGATGGGAGTGAAATTGATGTTGGTCCAGTTGAGGAAAAGGAAGCTCAAGGTGAAAAAGGAATCTCACCAGTTGTTGCTAACGATACAAACTCGATGAAACATGCAGGTGAAGTTGTATTTTATCAATCCCGTACAGATTATGATGCAGAAAAGGTAGCAACAGGAAGTGCGTTATGGTCACTTGTAAAGGAAACTTCTATTAATGGTCAGCCAGAAGAATTAGCTATACGAGGTGATATAAAGATTCCAGATGAGGGATTGTCATTACGATTAACCCTACGTCGTAATACCGATCTGTCTTTACCTGCAGCCTATATTATGGATCTTATTTTTATCACTTCTGATAAATTTTCAGGTCAAGCAATTAGTGATATTAAAACTTTAACTTTTAAGGCAAGTGAACAATCTGTCGGTCAGGTTTTAACAAGGACTGTTGTTGCTAAGATTGATGATGATTTTTTTCTTGTTGCATTAAGTGGTCATTATCCGTTTCTTAACCGAAATCTACAACTAATACGTGAATTAGATTGGATACGTTTGGTGATGAATGATAAAAACGGTCGTGTAAACGAATTAACTTTTGCAAAAGGGGAAACAGGAGAAGCTATCTTTAATCAGGTTATTGGACAATGGCTTGCGCAAACAAATAAATCAACAGATCCTGAATCAATAAAGCAAAATGCTGATATAAATGGGATGAAAAGCATTAAATTTACAGATACAGAACCCCTATAAACTAAATTTAAGGCTTAGTTTATAGAGGAGGCTGTTTAATTCTGATTAATTTAAGAAATGTGCAAGCAACGCTGATTATGTGCGTGTTTTTGAGATAAAGCAGAAGCTCTAACAAAATCTTGCACTTTTTCAAATGCCCGCATTTCAATTTGTCTTACACGTTCACGGCTGATGTTAAATTCATTCGAGAGTTCTTCTAGAGTTAACACTTCATCACTCAAACGACGCGCTTCAAATATGCGCTTTTCACGTTCATTAAGATTAGCCATGGCATGTATTAACAGGGAACGCCGATTTTCTAATTCGTCTTTCTCAATTAAAACTTGTTCCTGGCTGCTTGCTTCATCAACCAAACAATCTTGCCACTCGCTATGCTCATCTTCATTTATACGAAGAGGAGCATTAAGAGAAGTATCTCCACTAAGTCGGTGGTTCATTGACACGACTTCATCTTCTGTGACATTTAATCGAGTTGCAATCTCTTTAACTTGCTCTGTATTTAGCTCACCATTATCTAAGGCTTGAAGTTTACTTTTTAACTTACGCAGATTGAAGAACAAGCGTTTTTGATTAGTCGTTGTCCCGATTTTTACTAAACTCCAAGACCGTAAAACATATTCTTGAATTGATGCTTTAATCCACCACATTGCATAGGTTGCAAGGCGAAATCCACGCTCTGGTTCAAAACGTTTAACAGCTTGCATTAGCCCAACATTCCCTTCTGAAATAACCTCTCCCATAGGTAAACCATAACCTCGATATCCTATCGCGATTTTTGCCACAAGGCGTAAATGACTGGTTACCAACCTATGTGCAGCTTTCAGGTCGTTGTGCTCATTGTAGCGTTTCACTAACATATATTCTTCTTTTGGTTCAAGTATTGGAAAGCGACGTATTTCTTCCAAGTAACGACTCAAACCTCCATCATTTGCAGTAATTGATGGTAAATTTATATGGGCCATATAGCACCCTCCTTTCATAGGAACTCCCTCATAAGGCGAATTCTGATTCCAGGCATTATATAAACATCTTTCATTATATTTACACTACCATAATTTATAATTTTGTTCAAAAAGAATACTTTATTGTGAAATTATGGCATCATTAATAATTGATATTAAGTTTTTTAAAATGATTGATAAGTTCTGCCATATCTTGGGGGAGTGGTGCAGAGAAAGACATGATGTTCCCTTTTGCGGGGTGCTCAAAGGTAAGACTAGCTGCGTGGAGTGCTTGTCTGTTGAAGAGATCAATGGCTTCTTTAATTGTAGAATCAAATCTATTTGATTTTGTTTTAAAAGCATTTCCATAGACTGTATCGCCTACAAGTGGATGTCCAATATGAGCCATATGAACACGGATTTGGTGTGTTCGTCCAGTTTCTAAACGACACTCCAAAAGGCTCGCGAAAGGTATTTTGTCTGCACAAGTTTGATATTTTTCAATGACAGAAAAATGCGTAACGGCATGGCGTGCATAAATATTGTGGTTATGAATGACGGCTTGTTTTGTTCGGTCATAGCGCGCGCGGCCAAGGGGAGCATCAATGATCCCAATATTGCGATTAGGGGAGCCCCAAATCAAGGCACAATAACGCCGATTTAATGCACCAGTACGTCCATGATCAGAAAATTGAGCACTGAGTCTTTTATGAGCAAGGTCATTTTTAGCAATTACTATGACGCCGCTTGTATTTTTGTCGAGACGATGAACAATGCCAGGGCGTTTAACACCACCAATACCAGATAAACTATCACCACAGTGATAAATAAGAGCGTTGACCAATGTTCCTGTCCAATTGCCGTGGCCTGGATGTACAACAAGTCCTGCTGGTTTATTAACAACAATGATATGATCATCTTCAAATAAGATATGAAGGGGAATGGCTTCACCCTCTGGGTAGGCATTATTGAGTGTAGGTATTGTTAATTCAATTTTTTGATTAGAGTTTATTTTTGTTTTCGGTTCCGTTACTAATTGGCCATCAATTTTAAGATAACCTTCTCGGATTAAGGTTTGTAAACGTGAACGCGAGAGTTCATTTTGATAGTGTTTGGCAAGCCATTGATCAATTCGTTGTCCAAGAGCATCCTCATCTGTTATCTGCTGTATCACGACGCGATCCTATTGTTCAGATTTTATGTATAAAATTTTACCAATATGAAACTGCTTTAGTATCCAGAAATTCTTCAATTCCCCATCGTCCACCTTCACGAGCTCGTCCGGAAAATTTAACTCCTCCAAAATAACTTCCATCAGGTAAATCACATCCGTTAATTTCTATCATACCAGAACGCAACTGTGTGGCAATACGTCGACATTTTTCTCGGTTCTGTGATTGTATATAATTTGTGAGGCCATATTCTGTATCATTAGCCAAGGCTATAGCTTCATCTTCTGTTCTAAAAGGAAGTATTGAGAGAACTGGACCAAATACTTCTTCTCGGAAAATGCGCATATTCGGTTTTACATCGGAAAAAATTGTTGGGCGCACGTAATAACCACGTTCCATTCCCTTGGGTAAACCTATTCCACCTGTAACAAGAGTTGCACCCTCGTCGATTCCGGATTGGATGAGGGCTTGGATATTATCATACTGCTTTTTTGAAACTACGGGGCCAATGTGATCTCCTGTTTGATGGTTTGGGCCCACTCTTATATTTTCGGCAATATGTTGTGCTGTTCTTATAGCTTTATCGTAAATTGAGTGTTCCACAAGCATACGTGTTGGTGCATTACAACTTTGCCCGCTATTATAGAAACAATGCTGGATACCACGTTGTATTGCATTAGCATCTGCATCAGCAAAGATAAGATTGGCTCCTTTCCCTCCCAATTCTAGACAGACTCGTTTTAGAGTATCACTAGCGTTCTTAGAAATAGCCTTTCCTACTTGGGTTGAACCAGTAAAGCTGATCATTTCTAAATCTGGGTGAGAGGATAGGTAAGAGCCTACATGAACTCCATCACCATTGATGAGATTAAAAATACCAGCGGGGAGAGCAGCTTCATCTATAATTTCAGCAAAGATCATGGCAGATAAAGGAGAAAATTCAGAAGGTTTTAAGACCATAGTACAGCCCGCTAATAAGGCAGGGATCACTTTAAGAGTTATTTGGTGTATAGGCCAATTCCATGGTGTGATTAATCCTACAATACCTATAGGGTCATATTGAAGGATTGCGTGTTCGTTTTTCTCTATTAAAGCCTCTTGGAAAGAAAAATTTTTAAACGCTGTGATAAAATTTCGAATATTCTGAATGCCAGATATCGCTTGTGCATTACGTGCCATATCAATAGGTGCTCCCATTTCCATTGAAATAGCTTTTGCTATGTCTTCTAGGCGTCTTTCATAGATTTTTAAAATTTTTTCAACAAAAGCAAGACGTTGATTCGGTGTAGTTATTTTCCAGCTTTGAAAAGCTTTTTTAGCGGCTGTAATTGCTTTATCGGCATCTTTAATGCTTCCCATGCTAATAACAGAAAAGGCTTCTTCTGTTGATGGATCAATGACATGAAAATCATTCACAACACTCGGATCATCCCAGAAACCGTTGATATAAAATTTTCGCTTATTGAGCATATAACGTACTTTTTATTTCTTTGCTTTTACATTTTATACTATGAAAATTCTTTATAACGAAGCTTTGTCATTGAAAGTGAATAGTGTCGATCATTTTATTGCTATTATACATTAAAAAAAATATTGGGATAGTTGATGTTTGTGCCAAATTAAAAAGAAAAGCATAATTTTTGGCAATGCTTATGACAATAAAAACGCTTTACCTAAGATTAACACTTGATAACTTTAGAAAGTTATATGTTTTTTATATTGTTTTCAAAAATTATTTTTTCGTTCAAAATTAATTGTCGGAAAAAAAATTATTAACCTTCATAGTGTAGGACTTACGTATTTTCTCTGAAAAAGAAATCATTCTCATTGTTATAATTTCGTTGGGTGCTATGCGTAATTTAAAAACACAATCCAATTCATTATCTTTTTTTGCTGACAACAATGTAGAAAGCGTATCAGAAGGAGGTATAAACGCATCAGAAGAAAATTCATTTTCTAATATTTCTAAGATGTTTTCTTATCCAGCAGTGTGGGAAAAGGCATTTACTCTTGGACAAAATGTGCGTTTCACTCGAACACCGGAAGTTGAGATTCTGCGTCGTCGTATAGAAAAAGATCCGATTTTTGCAAGACAATTTGAAGCTTTTGTACAGCAAGAGTCACAAAAGCTGACAAATATTACAAAATGTAATAAAGAATCAATAAAGCCTCCATTTGTAGAAAAAGAGGTTAATGCTCAATTAGTTGATAATAAATCGTCATTCTATTCTTCAACAATTTTAAAACAGTTAGAGCAACAGATTATTAGTACGCGAACTGAACATGCTTCAACTCAATATGCGCATGCAGTGCAAGCAGAGAGCGTAGAGGAAGGAATGAAGCTTTTTTGCTATCTTTCTGATACCGCATTTTTTGAATGCGAGCCTTTGATGCTAGAACAAATCAAGGTCCAAGATCCACAAAGAGAAACAACATGTATTGATTCTACAAATAATGAGACTTTATCAGAAGCTGTTTCTGATCTGTCAATTACTTCTTTTTATCGTGTGCTAAAATGCCGTTTTCCGCAGTCTCATGATTCAACGGTGTCAGAAATTTCTACAGAGAGTGTTAAAGATATTGAGCCAATTTTTGATTTGAGTTTTACAAAAAATGAAGCTTCTAGAGAGTTTCAAATACAGAGTGCTGAGTCTATTTTTAGGGGTGATGAGGATGTTAAAAAGATCCAAAAAGTAGAAATTATTCAAAAGATCCAAGAGTTATCTATGGTTGATGCGCCTGCTCATGAGGTTGGTGACGTGCTGATGGAGACTGCGGTTAATAATAATCAAAATAATATTGTTGATTATATGACAGGCAGTGTAGCAAAGAGTGAATCAGATCTTTCTATGATAAAAGTAAGAACAAAAGCATTGCAAGCTACTAATACACCGCTTTGTAGTCGTAATACTGGCTTTGTATCAAATGTTCAATCCGTTGATTATGGCACTTATGAATTTCCTCCGATTGATTTGTTACAGGAGCCTGTTTTTCAGAGTGATACGGTTATTTCGGAGGAAACATTAGAGTATAGTACTGGGATTTTGGAAAATGTTTTAGAAGATTTTGGAATTAAAGGTGAGATTATCCATGTTCGTCCAGGACCAGTAGTAACAATGTATGAATTTGAGCCTGCTGCAGGGGTCAAATCATCGCGCGTTATTGGTCTTTCTGATGATATTGCACGTTCCATGTCTGCTATTTCTGCACGTGTTGCCGTGATCCCTGGACGCAATGTAATTGGGATTGAATTGCCAAATTCGATACGTGAAGTTGTTTATTTACGAGAATTAATTCAATCAAATAGTTTTCGTGATAGTCAATTTAAATTAGCTCTTGCTTTGGGGAAGGGGATTAATGGTGAACCTGTAACTGCAGAATTAGTCAAAATGCCTCATTTATTAGTTGCAGGGACAACAGGGTCAGGAAAATCAGTTGCTATTAACACGATGATTTTATCCATTCTTTATCGAATGACACCAGAGCAGTGTCGTTTAATCATGGTTGATCCTAAAATGCTAGAGCTTTCTATTTATGATGGCATTCCACATCTTTTAACGCCTGTCGTAACTGATCCGAAAAAAGCAGTAACAGCTCTCAAATGGGCAGTTCGTGAAATGGAAGAGCGTTATCGCAAAATGGCTAAGTTAGGTGTCCGCAACATTGATGGGTTTAACGCACGGGTTGCTCTTGCGGTAGAAAAAGGCGAAATAATTACGTGCACTGTACAATCCGGATTTGATAAAGATACAGGGGAAATGCTTTATCATGAAGAAACGATGGATCTAACACAGCTTCCTTATATTGTCATTATTGTTGATGAAATGGCTGATCTTATGATGGTTGCTGGTAAAGAAATTGAAGGTGCCATTCAACGCTTAGCACAAATGGCACGTGCTGCGGGGATTCATCTTATTATGGCAACGCAACGTCCTTCTGTTGATGTTATTACGGGCACGATTAAAGCAAATTTTCCTACCCGTATTTCTTTCCAGGTCACATCAAAAATTGACAGTCGAACAATCTTAGGAGAACAGGGGGCAGAAACCCTTCTAGGGCAGGGAGATATGCTTTATATGGCTGGTGGTGGGCGTATTATCCGTGTTCATAGCCCCTTTGTTTCTGATGAAGAAGTTGAATCTGTGGTAGCTCATCTTAAAAAACAAGGAAAACCTGAGTATTTATCAACAGTAACAGACAGTGAGAGCGATGATGGTGCAGAGGATGCTAAATCTATTGCTGAAAATGGAAATTTAGATGAGGAAGGTGACGAGCTTTATGATCAGGCTATTAAAATTGTTATGCGTGATAAAAAGTGTTCCACATCTTACATTCAACGTCGTCTTTCAATCGGCTATAATAAGGCTGCTTCTCTTGTTGAACGAATGGAAGAAGGGGGCATTGTTGGGGCTGCTAACCATGTGGGTAAACGTGAAATTTTATGTAATGAGTGGTAATAGTTAAGCTAATTCAAAAGTATATCAGAGTAGCAGTTGCAAAAATTAAAGTTTATTTTTTCTGTATGAAGAGTGGGCATTGTTCTGCTCTTATTTTTTTGTCGAATGATCATAATATTCTTTATGTAAACTAATTCTACAGCGTTTTTCACTTTTTCATCTGCTATGGATGCCATTATTACATAGGGATAAGAGCTATCTGATTTCTATTGAGATTTTTAGTTTAACAAAGTATTTTTGCTTAAAGAAAATTATTCTTTTCATTTCTGGTTCGGCTGACAATAGCATTATCTGTTGTTATAGTTTGATGAGCATATAGCCTGTCACTGTAAGGAAACACATATATGTTTTGATTCATCGATTACGAAAGCGTTTTCATTTTATTAGAGAATAGAGCGAAGAGTGATCACTGTGATGATAGCACCGTTTGCTAGCATCGTTTTGCGCTTATCAGCATGTATATAATGGTTTAGGAGATTAGCTTCCACCTTCTACTTATTTCTGATATCTTAAAAGACAATTTCGGAAATGCTATTTCCTATGTTCAAGCAATGAAATTAGGTGTGAATTTATTTTTTCTGAGCGACTAGTAAGTCTCTGATTTCAATAAGAAGCTTTTCTTCGGGAGACATTTCTTTTGGTTTTTCTACTTTTTCTTGTTTCTGGTTCATTTTGTTCATTCCCTTGACCAAAAAAAAGAGAATCCAGGAAATAATCAGAAAATTAATTAAAAGTGTTATAAAGTTCCCATAGCTAAGGGTTGCTCCCGCTTCTTTTGCAGCAAGCAATGTAGCTTTCTTATCACCAGCGAGCTGAATAAACATATTAGAGAAGTCAATACCACCTGTAATAAGACCAATGATTGGCATAAAAATATCGTTCACAACTGAATTAACTAAACCACCAAAAGCACTTCCTATAATGACACCGACGGCTAGATCGACCATATTTCCTTTTAAGGCAAATTGTTTGAATTCTTTAAACATTATGTTCCTTTGTTTATGCACGCTATACATATCAGTTGTTAATTATAGCTTTAAACGAAAAAGGAAAGAATGATTTTAAATTTTTGGATAAATTACAGCACAAGTATAAATACTCTATAGCAATAAAATAGATGAAAGTTATCTATGAGATGCTTTATTCTATCGAATAGGAATAGTATTTGTAGAATTTGAATAGATGAATTTTATTTATAAAGTAAGGAAATATGCTTGGATTGGCTTATGCGACCCAAATATTTTAAGGAAAGATATTGAGAAAATGTGTGTTATGGATTGGCTGATATGTCAATGTGTTTCTTAATGTTTGAGCAATGGCTAAAAAAAGCAAGGTATTTCTGATAGATTGGTGTCTATCAAAATGGCTTCTTTAATTGTTATATGATGAGCTTTTTGCAGTAGTGATTTGTTTCTTTATTTTTTTGATGTGTTTGTTTTTGTGATAATTTTTAGTGTTGGGGTATGCAGATTATATATTATATAAAGAGGAAAATTTTTTATTGTATGGAGGATAGTTTGTGAGTTTTTTTCAGTGTATTGGTCGTTCTGCTTTATTTATGTTAGATCCGGAGCATGCACATAATTTGTCTATTTTATGGCTTAAAAGTGGATTAAATAGTCATAAAAGAATTGTCGATAAGCGTTTATCTGTAAGGATTGCAGGTCTTAAATTTGAAAATTTTATGGGTCTTGCTGCAGGATTTGATAAAAATGCAGAGGTTGTCGATGCTGTTTTTCGTCTCGGTTTTGGTTTTACTGAGGTTGGTACAGTTACACCAAAACCGCAAACTGGCAATGCTAAGCCGCGGCTTTTCCGCTTGAAAGAAGATGAAGCAATTATTAACAGAATGGGTTTCAATAATGATGGACACCAAATTGTTCACGATAGGCTACAAGGGCGTAAAAAGTCTGATATCGTTGGAGTTAATATTGGTGCCAATAAAGATACGCCTGATAGAATTGGTGATTACGTAGCAGGTATTGCTTGTTTTTATGATGTTGCTGATTATTTTACAGTCAATATCTCCTCTCCTAATACTCCGGGCTTACGTGATTTACAAGCACGTGATAGTTTACGTCTTTTGATTAAGGAAATTTCGCGAGCACGGAGTACAAACAAGAAAAAACATGGATTTTCTATTCCGATTTTTTTAAAACTTGCGCCTGATTTGACAGAACAAGAATTGGATGATGTCGCTGAAGAATTAAGTCTTTCTGATTTTGATGGTTTAGTTGTTTCTAATACAACACTTTTTCGCCAAGGTCTTAAGAGGAGCGCGTTTATGAATGAAGGGGGAGGGTTATCTGGGCGTCCATTATTTGAGCGTTCTACTATTGTCCTTGCGAAAATGCGTCAAAAATTGGGTAAAGATATTGCGATCATTGGCGTTGGTGGTGTGCGGGATGCTCAAACAGCTTTGGAAAAAGTTAAGGCTGGTGCTGATTTAGTGCAATTTTATAGTGGGATGATTTATGAAGGACCAGATCTTGCTAGAAATATTACAAAAGATACATTGCAGATGATGCAGAAAGATGGTGTTGATACTATCAAAGCTTACCGAGATCATAATGTTGAGAAGTGGGCAAAATGTACGCTTACTTTATAGTGAAAATATTGTTTTTTTGCAAAAAAATGCAGGATTTTTTAAAGGGGGCTTGCAAACTCTTTTGATCTTCCGTATGTCACACAGGGCAAAGAGTTAAGTATTTGCATAATGCGGTTGTAGCTCAGCTGGTTAGAGCGCTGGTTTGTGGCACCAGAGGTCGTAGGTTCAAATCCCACCAACCGTACCAATTTCTGCGGTTTTGATACGATAGAAAACTTTTAGAGATCATAAGGCATATTTTGTCTTGATAAAGTTTAGTGTATAGTATTCTTTAGAAAATTTAGTTAACGGAATTTTATGTAGCATCCTACATATAAAGTGATGCTATAAATGGGGGAGCTTGAATTGTTTTTTAAGTTGATATCTGATGGTTGTGAACAGTAGCGAAAAAATGAAACGCAAAAAATGTGAGCCTGTTTCTGATTTTTTGAAAAATTTACGTGGTGTAAACAATTGGGAACAAGTGTCACAATGGCTTGTATTTCGAGGAGTAGAAGATATTGAGTGTATTACGCCTGATCAAGCAGGTGTAGCACGGGGTAAAATGATGCTTTCTAAAAAATTCACATCAGAATCATCTTTGGCATTGCCTTCAGCAGTTTTTATGACGACAATTTCAGGAGATTATCCTGAAGATGGCAATGGTTTTGAATATCCCACAACGGATGGTGATTTACGTCTTGATCCTGATCTCTCTACGTTGAGTATTGTGCCATGGGAAGGTGCTCCTACAGCCCAAGTAATTTGTGATATTAGATATCAAAATGGGCAGGCTGTTGAATATACACCGCGCAATGTATTGCGGACAGTGATCGATTTTTATAATCAAATGGGCTTAAAACCAATTGTCGCACCAGAAATTGAGTTTTATTTGGTGAAAAAGAATCCCGATCCTGATTATCCTTTAGAACCTCCAGTTGGTCGTTCTGGACGTTCTATTGGTGGAGGGCAGGGCTATTCTATTGCGGGTGTTAATGAATTTAATGGGTTAATTGATGATATTTATCATTTTTCAGAAGCACAGGGGCTAGAAATCGATACCCTCATTCATGAAGAAGGGGCTGGCCAGTTTGAAATTAATTTGCATCATGGTGATCCGATTACCTTAGCTGATCAAGTGTTTATGTTTAAACGAACGCTACGTGAGGCAGCGCTCAAACATAATATGTATGCAACTTTTATGGCTAAGCCTATTCAAGGGCAACCAGGATCTGCGATGCATATTCATCAATCCATTATTAATCAAAAAACTGGTGCCAATATCTTTACAGAGGAAGATGGCAGAGAAAGTGTACATTTTCGCCATTTTATTGGTGGGTTGCAAAGACATATGGCTGGGGCGCTTGTTATGCTTGCCCCTTATGTTAATTCTTATCGGCGTCTTATGCCTGATGTTTCAGCGCCAGTTAATTTGCAATGGGGGTACGATAATCGTACTACAGCTTTTCGTGTACCACGTTCTATTCCGCAAGGGCGACGTGTTGAAAATAGACTTCCTTCATCAGATGCTAATCCTTATTTAGCTATTGCAGCTTCTTTGGCATGTGGTCTTATTGGTTTACAGCAAAAGCTTACACCAGATAAACCAACAGAAAAAACGGTGAATTCTAATAACATTGAACTGCCCCGTGGATTGATTGAGGCTGTTAGTTTATTTGAACAGGATAAAGCGTTACGGGATATTTTAGGGGATGCATTTGTGAGCACTTATGCTGCTATTAAGCGACAAGAATTTGAAACTTTTATGGACGTGATTAGTTCTTGGGAGCGTGAGTATCTTCTACTTAATGTTTAAGTATTATTACTATGGCTCATTATAATTCAATTTCTCCAGGTGTTTCTTGGTATGAAGATACTATAGGAGAGCGTCCCTCGTATCCATGTTTTGATGCACAAGCACAGTGCGATGTTGTTATCATTGGAGGAGGGTTTACAGGGCTTTCAGCTGCTTATCATTTGGCTAAAATTGGGCTTAGTGTTATTTTGTTAGAAGCATCACGTTTTGGTGATGGTGCCTCGGGGCGTAACGGTGGTCAATTAGGAACAGGTCAGCGACAATGGGTAGAAACGCTGGAGAAAAAATATGGTTTTGAACGCAGTAAAATGCTTTTTGATTTAGCTGAAGAAGCTAAAAGAGATATTTTATCATGGTCTGCAATGCCTGATTGTAATATTGATTTTATGGCAGGGCAGTTTTCAGTTATTCATAAAAAACGTCATAGCAAAACCTATCAAAAACATGTTGAGACTATGCAGCGCTATGGTTATCATGGTCTCACTTTTATGAATAAGGCTGAAACAGATGAAAGGCTTGGCTCTTCTTTTTATTACGGTGGTATTTATGATGTACAAACTGGCCATATCAATCCTTTGAAGTTGATTGTTTGGTTAGCAAAACAGGTAAAAAAAGCTGGTGTAAAACTTTATGAAAAGACGAAAGTTACAGGAATAAAGAGCAATCATGGTCAGTGTTTTATAACAACAAAAAAAGGCAATATAATAGCTACAAATATTTTGTTAGCAACCAATGCGTATCATTTTGGACTCAAAAACTTTGTTGAAAATAATGTTGTTGCTATTCGTTCTTATATTGGGGCAACTGAACCATTACCAGAGCATTATTCAATTCTTTCAGGAGGAGAAGCGGTAGATGATTCTCGCTTTAAGGTTCGTTATTTTCGAAAAAGCATTGATCATCGTTTATTGTTTGGTGGTGTAGAAAGTTATAATAATCAGTATCCTGCTGATTTGGATGAACGTATACGTCAGCAAATTGCTGAAATTTATCCTCAATTCCATTCTATAAATTTAACGCATCGTTGGGGTGCAACAGTAGCAATTACGGTTGAACGTATGCCTTATGTTCGCCAAATTATGCCTGGTGTCACTTATTGTGGTGGATATTCCGGGCATGGAGTTATGCTTGCTCCCTTTATGGGGAAATTATACGCTGAGTGGTTGTCTGGCAATCATGAACGTTTTAAATCTTTTCAAGATTTAAAGATTTCATCTTTTCCAGGTGGAAAGATATTGCGTTATCCGCTTGTTTTTTTGGCAATGAATTGGTTTTCTTTGATGGATCATTTGTAATTCGTCATTGTTGAAATGCAAAAAGTGAAAAATTTTTCTTCTCAAGTAGAAAAGATTTTATATTTGAATAAGATAATGGATGAGCCAATGGTTAATGAGAGTATTTTAATATCTTCTTTTCCAATATCTTACTTTGATTGATAAATTTTTGTACCTGTTCATCATAAATATTAAATAGAATTTAGTATAGTATCTTTTGTTGAAAAAATTGATAAAGTGTGTTTATAGGGCTTTATCAGATACAGCGTGTTCAGAATTTTGGCATGGGTAGTTTAAGGGATCGGGCTGCTGCTTTGAGTGTGTTGACCATGAGCATAGCAATAGTCATAGGTCCTACTCCCCCTGGTACAGGAGTGATAGCTAGGGTTTTTTCTTTAACCTCTTCAAAGTTAACGTCACCAACAAGACAGGTTTTCCCAAGGCCTTTTTCTGGTGCTGAAATTCGGTTAATACCAACGTCAATAACAAGTGCACCTTTTTTAACCCAGTCTTTTTTAATCATTTGTGGACGGCCAACAGCTGCGACTAAAATGTCCGCTCTACGGCATATTTCATCAAGGTCACGGGTTCGACTGTGGGCAAGTGTTACAGTAGCATTGGCTGCTGTTAGTAGGGCTGCCATAGGCTTTCCAACAATATTAGAACGTCCAATAATGACAGCATTAAGACCGGATAAATCTTGCCCACATTGTTGTTCAATCATCATCATGGCACCAGCTGGTGTGCATGGAATAATGGCATCTTCAATTGCGTTTGTTGCAAGCTTTCCGATGTTTATATAATGGAAACCATCAACATCTTTCTCGACAGCAATGGCCTGTGTTACTCTATTTGTATTAATGTGTGCAGGCAAAGGAAGTTGTACCAAAATACCATGGATTTTGGGATCAAAATTTAATATTTCGATGAGTTGAAGCAGTTCTGCTTCTTTTATTTCTTTGGGAAGTATATGCTTCATTGAAAAAAAACCGCATTCTTCAGCTTTTTTATTCTTTGATGCGACATAAACCTGACTTGCAGGGTCATCTCCAACGATGATAACAGCAATTCCTGGTTGTATGTTATGGCTGTTTTTGAGTTTTTCTGTTTCGTTTTTTACTTTAGCAATAACATTTTCAGCAAGTTTTTTCCCGTCGATAATATTATTCATTAGGACAATCCTTTCAGTCTAACCATTCTGTTTTTCTGTAAAGCATTTTAGGGTAATAAACAGAGTGTTGAAGTAAGCATGGTAAAAGTAATTGAATAGTTTTGGTGTATCTTTAATTTTGATAGAATATTAAAAAATAATTGTTTTATGAAAGGGTAGCAACATTGTTGTGCTAATAGAGTCTGGATAAAATTAGACTATCATATAAATATTACTGATATAGGATTATAAAAATCCTTTTTCTGCTCGTTTAGCCTAATTTTATCTATATAGGGAAATGTAGAGGAAATTGTGTGTGCTAGAATAGTAAAATTTTTGAGCGGAATTTTTTTTGCGGTTGTTTTTTTGTGTGGTGCGGCTGTTATTATTCTTCCCTATATTGTTTCGACAGATGCAATTCGTATCCGTTTAGCGCAGGATTTAAGTGCATGGACAGGCTATAATGTGCAATTGCGCGATCCTCCACGATTGGATCTTTTTCCTTACCCAAAAGCATTTCTTTCTGGTGTTACTTTAACACAAAAAATTGATAAGAATGCACCTTTGATGGAAGCTGAATCAATAGAAGTGGATCTTTCTTTGATTGATCTTCTGTGGAAGCGCATTTCTTTTTCAGAGACGCGGATCATACGTCCACAATTTGTTATAGAAAAGCCTGTCAAAACAGTAGCTGATTTTTTTGATACACTTTCACAGTCACAAGGCATGTTGGGGTTAACAATACGCAATGCTCGTGAAGTTGTTATGCATAACCCTGATCAACCGGATGTAGAACATCTTTTACGCCAACCTTTTGGGCGTGTTGTTATTAAAAATGGAGTCCTAGTCTATCGTGATAGAGTTTCTAATGTAGCAGAAAAAATAACAGGATTAAATGCAACGATGGATTGGCCAGAATTAACACGGGCAGTGCGTTTTCGGGCAAATGCTCATTGGCGTGGGGAGTTAACAGAATTAATAATTAATGCGGACCAAGCTTTGTTACTTTTAGCAGGAGGAAAAAGTCCGCTTAAGATCAGTATTAACTCATTGCGTGGTAGTATAACATTTGTAGGACAGGCACAACTATCTGAATATTATGTCGTTGATGGGAAAGTCTCAGTGCGTTCTCCTGGTTGGGATCAGACATTGGCATGGATTGGTGGTCGTGAGTTTTGGGGACACCAATTTAAGATACCTATTGTATGGGAATCTCGTTTTTTAGCACAGCCAACATGTATTCAAATGAACAATGTTACATTTATAATGGGGGCAGCAAATGCACGTGGCGCTTTGGAATTTAATTTTCAAAATAGTGTACCGATTATCACTGGATCTTTGGCTTTTGATGATTTAGATCTTAGCGTATTAGGATCAACATTGTTATCAGTTGAAGAGAAGAATAAATTCTTTGATACAACAATTTTCGATCGCATTGGATTGGACGTGCGACTTTCAGCACTACGAGCAAAAGTAGATAATGTAGAACTTACAAATTTAGCAGCAGCAATACAACTTAAAAATGGACGTGGTGTTTTTGATCTTGGGAATGCTAACCTTTTTGGTGGATCTATTCAGAGCAATATCCAGATGATACCCAATGATAAAAAAGTGCGCATTAAAGGACGGACTTCGGGAACTTCTATTGATACGAAAGCTGTTTCGGATGCTTTAGGATTTTTTCCATTTGTACAGGCTAAAACTGATTTTATTATGACAACACAGATGCTGGTTGGTCGCTGGTCAGAGATTCTAACAAAAATGCAAGGTCAGTTAACATTAAATATGTCTGCTGGTCGATTAATTGGATATGACTTGGATAATTTACAGAAACAACTTCTAAAAAACGACCAATTTCTTTTAGTTAACGATAATGGGATTTCAACAGCTTTTGATCGCCTAGATATTAAAGCGAAGTTTGCAAGTGACGCAATGACAATGCTAACATTATCAATGTATACGACGAATTGGAACTTGTTTATTCAGAGACCCACTACACTTTCTGTAACTAAAGGTAAACAAAACAAACAGATATTGCGAGCAGAACTGCAAAGCAACAATCGTTCAGAAACTGTGTGTAAAGACATTCGGTGTCTTACGAATAGTCTCGTATGGCCTTTTACTTTTTCGCTTGACTCTACGGAACAAGCTTTAGGTAATTTTTTTGTTAAGAAAAATATTCATAAAAATTGAATTTTTGTTCTTCATGGTTAATCATACTAATTTTGTAAAAAATTTTTAATATTCAACGTTCCTCTATTGATGTTTTGTGGAAATTCCATAACCATCTTTAGCTATCGTGTGCTTTCTATCTGCTCCAATTGAACCAATGCCTACAATGATGAAAATAAAAGCTAAAATTGTGGAAATAGTAATAACTGCAGCTCTTTTAGCAGACATATTTTCTCTTTACATAGTGAACGATTGAATGCAATGGCGAATGATATTGTATGATTTTTCTGAAAATAGAATCAAGTCATACTTTGCTTATTTTACTTAAATGATTACTTAATATAGATAAAAAATTCTGTCGTTTTCATATTATAGTTATACGCATTTAACTTTGATTGTGTTTGTGATTTCATTCTCTTGACGATTACAATTGGCTCTGGCACAAATTTTTTTATGCGTGCAAATTATAAGTTTCAAAGATTATTTATTCAGCAGCCACTCGTTTTGAATGAAGAAGTGGTTATAAAGGGTTCGCAGGCTTCTTATCTTATACATGTTTTGCGCATGAGAGAGGGAGAAAGAATTTTGTTGTTTAATGGGTGTGATGGCGAGTGGCTTGCTGAGCTTATCACGATTAAGAAAAAATTTGTGGTGGTTCGGATTATCTATCAGGAGAGGGTGCAAACAGAGCGTTCAGATCTCGTCTATTGTTTTGCTCCGATTAAATCGGCTCGTTTAGATTATATGGTGCAAAAAGCTGTAGAAATGGGGGTGTCTATTTTACAACCTGTTATAACACATCACACCCAAGTTACGCGCATCAATATAGCGCGTATAGAAGCCAATATTATTGAAGCTTCTGAACAATGTGGTATCTTGTCTTTGTCAGAATGTGCACCAACTGTATCTTTAGAAGCGCTTTTAACAAGTTGGGATGAAGTACGCCCCTTGTTCTTTTGTGATGAGTCGCATGAGTGCTACAATCCATTACCTCTTTTAAAAAAGTATAGAGCAACGCCAGCAGGCGTTCTTATTGGACCAGAAGGTGGATTTAGTGAAGAGGAGCGGATTTTATTAAAAAAATATCCTTTTGTGGTGCCTATATCTTTAGGAGCACGTATTTTACGCGCTGACACTGCAGCTGTTGCAGCTTTAGCAATTATTAATGCTACCGTGGGAGATTGGGCCATCGATTAAGGCTTGCAATATCATTTAAAAAGATTCATTTAAAATGATAAAGTTCATAATAGGATAAGAAAACTGATGGCATTTGATACCACTGATGAAGGTAGAATTGATAACTTAGAATCTTTAATTGGCTATTTTCAAGAAGGCTGTAAAGAGGAAAATGATTGGTGTATTGGTACAGAACACGAAAAATTTCCGTTTTATATAAATGGTTTTCATCCTGTTCCGTATGAAGGCACAAAGGGTATCCGTGTGCTTTTAGAAGGAATGCAAGGAGTTTTAGGCTGGAAACCTATTTTAGATGAGGGGAATATTATTGGCCTTGTAGGCCCAGAGGGGCAGGGCGCTATTTCCTTAGAACCTGGGGGACAGTTTGAATTATCTGGTGCAAAGCTAAAAACGGTTGGCCATACTTATTGTGAGGTGATGGAACATTTGGATCTTCTCAAAAAAATTTCTCAGCCGTTAGGTATTGGTTTTCTAGGGATGGGGGCGAGCCCAAAGTGGACTTTGGCTGAAACGCCTCAAATGCCTAAGTCACGCTATAAGATTATGACCAACTATATGCCAAAGGTTGGTCATCATGGTCTTGATATGATGTATAGAACATCGACTATTCAGGTTAATCTTGATTTCTCATCTGAAACAGATATGCGACGGAAAATGCAAGTATCCATGAAGTTACAGCCAATTGTGACTGCATTATTTGCGAGTTCTCCTTTTACTGAAGGGCGTCCAAATGGTTTCTTGTCTTGGCGTTCTTCTATTTGGTGCGATACTGATAATCAGAGAACTGGAATCCTTCCTTTTATATTTTCTGATCGCTTTGGCTTTGCTGATTACGTTGAATGGGCACTTGATGTTCCGATGTATTTTGTTATACGCGATGGACATTATCACGATTGTACGCATGTAACATTTCGTCAATTTATGAATGGAGCATTAAAAGGACAGATTGCAGATGCAACTCCGACTATGGGAGATTGGATTGATCATTTGTCAACTTTATTTCCTGAGGTGCGTTTGAAACGCTTTTTAGAAATGAGAGGTGCTGATGGTGGTTCTTGGCGGCGTATTTGTGCTTTATCTGCTTTTTGGGTTGGGCTTCTTTATGACAGTGAAGCGCTAAATGAAGCAGAGGCTTTGACGAAAGATTGGTGTTATGAAGAAGTTTTAGATATGCGTAACCGTGTTGCCAAAGAAGGGATAAAAACACCTTTCCGTCAGACTACAATTGTAGAATTAGCAAGTCAGACTATTGCTATTTCACGCAAGGGTTTAAAAAATCGCAAACAATATGGTTCTAATGCTTTTGATGAGACGAATTTCCTCGATCCTTTAGAAGAAGTGATTACAACAGGTCAGACGAGCGCTGATAAGTTTTTATCTCATTATTATTCTATTTGGGGTGAGTCTACAGAGCCATTATTTGTAGAACACACCTGTTAGGTTTTTTGAGATAAGAAGATTTTTTATCTTCTTAAAGACAATAATTGCGTAGATATTTTGTCGAGAGCAGTTTTAATAAGAAAAGTAAAATCAGGAAGTAATATTGTTATATAATTGAGTCATTTATGATTTGAATAATTTTAAAAATATCTGTGCGTTTGATTGATAATGACATAAGATACTGAATTGTATGAAATTTAAATTTTTGATGTATATCACCGATATTAGCAAGCTACTTCGGATACAAAACGATAAATTCACAACCACTCTTTGCTTCTATTTATTCGTGAAACCTAAGAAGCGCTTAATAATACACAAAAATCAACCACCACAGCCAGGTAAAATATCAAAACTAACCTGAAGTAAAAAAATCACCTCAACACTGCTATCTGGTGCAAGCACTTTGAGTGTGTATGGCCCCTCATTTATGCTCTCTTTCTTATGATATATCAACAATAAAAAAGTATTATCGGACAGAAGTGGTTCGACCGTTGCTCACAATACCCTCCCGTTGGGCACGTTTACGAGCTAATTTACGTGTACGGCGGATAGCTTCAGCCTTTTCACGAGCGCGCTTTTCAGATGGTTTTTCATAATATCCACGCATCTTCATCTCACGGAAGATACCTTCACGCTGCATTTTCTTTTTCAGCGCACGTAGCGCTTGATCAACATTATTATCACGAACGAGTACTTGCACAGTTTACCCTGCTTTGTTTGATTATTATCAATAAATAGGCAAAAACCTATTCTCCTTTGAACAGAGTCAAAAGAATATACAAAGGGCGCATACCATATAAATGAGATGCTTGTCTATATTGGTTTTTAAAAACTCTTATTCTTTTTTTCTATAAATAGCTTTTTGATTGATGATTGAGTTTGCAGATATTCATTTATAAAAAAATCTTTATTTCATTTTCAAACAAAAATTAATGATCTGGTAGAGTAAAGGATCAAGCATGGTTATGATTATTCTGCAAACGATAAATTCTGATTCTATCAAGAAGAAAATCTTTTATGATATAATTTTATCCTAATAGATTCATCATGTAACTGACGGTGCAATCATAAAGTGTGTCGAGAGATTTTTGAAGTCTGATAAAGTGGCGCACCCGAAGAGATTCGAACTCCTGACCCCCAGATTCGTAGTCTGGTGCTCTATCCAGCTGAGCTACGGGTGCATTTAATTTTTTATTAGTTAGGATATGGAGTTCCTAATCATTTCGTTGACGAATTGCAAGTGAAACTTGGTGATTTTTTTGTCTTCTAATCAGGACGATATATATTTTTTGCAAGACGTTGTATATTTTTGGTTTTGTGGGGTGTTTTCTTCCTGAAATTTATGGTGGAAGTTCAATATGAACGATAGTTAACTTGACGATTTTACCTCCTAAAGATAGTCAGGCTAACAAAATAGATAGGTGAGATATGTTTTTACAGAGGGGGGTAATGTGCTGTCAACAATTCGTTTGCATAAAATTTAAATATTCCTGTCGAAGATCATTTTAGAAAAAAGTGCCTATTATATTAATTATTAAAGTGAAGCAAGGATATATGTATGGGATTGTTAAAAAAAATCATTCCATTCGTGCTGTTAAGTATCGTTCTGATTGCCTCTTATTTGGGGTTCAAATATAGCTCAGAAAAAAACATTTCTGCAGAAAATGAAACAAAAAATACATCGAATACAATAGTGAAATCGTCTGTGGAAATGCCGCCAGCGAACGTTGTTGTTGATCTTGTTAAAGTTCAAAATTTTTATGAACGACTTCATACTGTCGGTAGTGGAAAAGCAATTGCAACAGTAGATTTAACCCCTTGGTCAGCAGGTATCCTTGATAAGTTTTTTGTGTCATCTGGAGCCAAAGTGAAAGAAGGTGATTTGCTTGCAAAGCTTGATTCTAAGAAGGAAGAAATAGCTGTTGCAAAAGCAAAAATTCACCATGACAATAGTGCATTAACGCTTTCACGTATTGTGAAGTTGCGTGCTAGCAATACAGCGACAGAGATTCAAGAAATTACTGCACGTTTAGAGTTAGAGAATGCGAATTTAGCTTTGCTCGATGCTAATTTGGCTCTTGATCAGAGGACAATTCGTGCGCCGATTAACGGGACCGTTGGTATTTTACCTATTGGTGTGGGAAATGCTGTGTCTTCTAATAGTGTGATAGGTCGTATTGAGAATAGAGAGCGCATTCTTGTTGATGTGTGGGTTCCTGAACAGTATGCATCGTATCTTCATAAAGGAGATGAAGTAACGGTAGTGCCAACAGTGCAGTCAGATAAGAATTTTGTTGGTTGTATTTATGCTATTGATAATATGATTGATGCCGAAAGCCGTACACTTCATGTTCAAGTTGAAGTGCAGAATGAACAAGAGACACTTATGCCTGGTATGTCTTTTTCCGTTATTTTTCAATTTTTAAAAGGTCTATTTCCAGTTGTTGATCCCCTTGCAATTCAATGGAACAGTAAAGGATCATTCGTTTGGCGTGTGAAAAATGGTAAGGTGGAATATGTTCCAGTATCTATTATTCAGCGTAAAGCAGATCAAGTATTTGTGAAGGCTGATTTAGAAAAGGATGATCCAATTGTCATTCAGGGAGTACAAGTGCTTCAGTCAGGTAGGAGTGTTTTTATTCAAGATTCAAAGGCTCATCAAAAATCGTTAGCTAATGAACAGGATGTACAATGAGTCAACAACTTGAGACAAAACAGCTTTTAGCAAAGTTGCAGCAAAACGATATCATGGCGTTTTTTATTCGTAGGCCGGTTTTTACTTTTGTTTTAAATGCCATGATTATGATTGCAGGTTTTGCAGCATGGATGGGCGTTGATGTACGTGAGTTGCCTGATATTGATATTCCTGTAACAACAGTTATGACAAATTTTTCTGGTGCTTCAGCGGAAACAATAGATCGTGAAATTACGAAAATTGTAGAAGATGCTGTTTCTCGTATCTCGGGGGTTAAAACGATTTCTTCAACGTCTTCTTTTGGCCGTTCTCGTGTAGAGATTCAGTTTAATGTTGGTGTTGATTTAAATGTTGCAGCATCTGACATTCGTGATGCTCTTTCTCGTGTTGCTTATTCTTTACCGAAAGATGCAGATTCACCTCTAATCATTAAAGCCGATTCGAATGCAGCGGCAATGATGTATTTGGTTGTGACCTCACCGACAATGAATATTGATGATCTGACGACCGTTGTAAATGATCAAATTGTTGATGTTCTTTCCGCTGTTGAGGGGGTTGCTGATGTAGAAGTTGATAGTGCTCGCAAAAAAATTTTTCAGATTGATGTCGATCAAGTAAAGCTTGCTAATTATGGATTAAGTGTAGCAGATGTTTCAAGTGCTCTTTCTGATATGATGGTTGATGTCCCTGTAGGGTCATTACGTAATGCTAAACAGGCCTTAATTGTTCGTGCGACAGCTCATTTGGCAACACCGGAAGATTTTGAACGAGTTTTATTAAAGCCACATGTGTTTATTGGCGATGTTGCTCGTGTTACTTTATCGCCTGATATAGAAACAGTTATTTTGCGTGTTAACGGGGAAGAGGGGATTGGGCTAGGTATTGTGCGTAAAGCACAATCTAATACTCTTAATATTTCTAAAGATGTTCGAATAACTCTTGACCGTCTTAAAATGATTATTCCTCCTTCTGTGCAAGTCCGGATTATCAATGATGATGCTATTTTTATTAAGAGCGCTCTTCATGAAGTTGAGATTGCGTTAGTGATTGCTGTGCTAAGCGTTATTTCTGTTATTTTCGTTTTCCTAAGAGATATTCGTATAACGCTGATTCCTGCTTTATCGATACCAGTTGCTTTAATTGGAACAATTGCTGCGATTTATCTTGCAGGTTTCTCCTTAAATATTCTTACATTTTTAGGGCTTGTTTTAGCAACAGGGCTTGTCGTAGATGATGCAATTGTTGTTCTTGAAAATATTGTTCGGTGGCGCAATAAGGGATACGGTTCTCGGTCTGCAGCAGTGTTAGGAACGCGTGAAGTATTTTTTGCTGTTGTTGCAACAACATTAACATTAGTAGCTGTTTTTGTGCCTATCTCTTTTCTTCCTGGGCAAGTTGGAGGGCTTTTTAGGGAATTTGGTTTTGTATTGGCAATTTCTGTTCTACTTTCTTCAGTAGTTGCTTTAACTCTTTGTCCTATGCTCGTTGCGCGTTTGCTTCAAGAACATGTTGAAGAGAATAAAGAAGACATACGTCGTTTCATTATATTGGATAAATTGGGTGCTTTTTTTAGCAGAAATTATGCTCATTATTTGCATAAATGTTTGGGACGGCCTTGGACTGTTATACTTATTTCATTTGTTTTTTTTGGCTTTTGTATTGGGGGCTATATGAAATTACAACAGGAGCTAACACCAGCAGAAGATAGAGGAATGATTTTTTTGGTCATTCGTGGGCCACAGGGTATTTCAACACAATATTTAAATGAGCAGGTACAGCAGATTGAAGAGAGTTTACAACCGTTGCGTGATGCTGGTGAGATTGTTAACAGCTATTCTATTGCAGGAGCTGGAGGCGCATCTAATAATGCTTTTCTTATCTTATTGCTTTCATCTTGGGACAAACGCTTGCGTAGTCAACAAGAAATTGTGAATGATCTGAATTCTAAGATTAGGCAATTTCCAGCAGTATTTGTATTTGCTGCACAAGGTAATTCTCTTGGGGTCAGGGGAACCGGCCAAGGATTACGGTTTGCAATTCTTGGAAATAATTATGAAAAATTACAATCAATTTCTGATCAACTTGTAAATGCTTTACAAGCTGATCAACGTTTTATTCGTCCGCAGCTTGCTATTGATGCAACACAACCACAATTTTTTATTGAAATTAATCGAGAAAAAGCCATCGACTTGGGGGTTGATATTACTAATTTGGGTAATACATTGCAGACAATGTTAGATGGAAAAAAAATTGGTTCCATTTATGTGGATGATCATTCTTACGATGTTAAATTGACATCGCGTGAGAAGTTTATTGATAATCCTGCTGATTTAGAAAATATTCTTTTGAAAGCAAAAAATAACAAATATGTGCCTTTATCAATGATTGCACATTTGCATGAAAAAGCTATTGCACCTCAATTAAAACGAGAGCAACGCATGAATGCTGTTATTTTAAGCACGAATTTTTCTCCAAATATTTCCTTAGGAGATGCGTATCAAATTGTACAAGAAATTTCTTCTCCTCTCTTATCGGAAGGGAGTTATATTGTTCCTTTAGGAGAAGTTGCTACTCTTGGTGAAACATCTTCTAATGTAATGGTTGTTTTTGGCATTGCTTTTTTGATTATTTTGTTAATTTTGGCGGCACAGTTTGAAAGTTTTGTTTCAGGTTTTATCATAATGGCTACTGTTCCGTTAGGATTAGGTTGCGCAGTAATTGCTATGCTTTTGAGTGGTGTTAGCCTTAATATCTACAGTCAAATTGGTTTAATTTTATTGATTGGTGTTATGGCTAAAAATGGTATTTTGATTGTTGAATTTGCAGATCAATTGCGTGATCAAGGTAGAAGTGTGCGTGAAGCTGTAGAAGAAGCTGCTAATGTCCGTTTGCGTCCAGTGTGTATGACGATGATTTGCGCTATTTTAGGAGGAATTCCTCTAGTGTTAGCAAAAGGTGCTGGTGCGGAGGCGCGTATAGCTTTAGGTTGGGTTATTGTGGGTGGTTTGGGTTTGGCGACTATCTTTACCCTGTATGTAACGCCAGTTGTTTACCTTTTGCTTGGGCGTTTTATAAGACCAAAAATAGAAGAAGCTAAGCAATTAGAAAGAGAATTAAACCAAGCTATATGATTTTTATAAAATAGAAGGCCGATAAATTTTAAAGTTTTTGTTTTAGATATGTCACATTGGTATTTTTATTGATTGTGTTATTTTATGTATGAGTAGAGGAAATTGAGTTGCCATGAAAGAGGAAGTTTTCTGTTCTGTTGCCTTTTATATTTAAAGTTTTATTGTCAGTGGCTATAGGAGATATTTGATGCTTCCCGATGAGAAAACCTTTGAGGAAAGTCTGAAAGCTTTAAAAAAACATGTCGCCCAGGATAAGGTATGTGATATTCGTCGGCATTTTTCAGAGGATGAACAACGTTTTTCTCGTTTGTCTATAAGGCTTGATGATCTTCTTTTTGATTTTTCTAAATGTGGTGTAACATTGGATACGCTACAACTTTTAGATAATCTTGCTATCGCAGCAAATGTATTCGGCAAGCGCGAAGCGATGTTTTCAGGAAAGATCATTAATACAACGGAGAAACGTTCAGTTCTTCATATTGCATTACGTCTTGCTGCTGATGAAGTTTTTATATTGAATGATCGTGATATTGTTCAAGATATTCAATCTGTTCTTGCCCATATGGCAAAATTTTCTGAAATGGTTCGTGATGGGGGTTACAAGGGATACAGTGGTGAGAGGATCACTGATATTGTCAATATTGGTATTGGAGGCTCTGATCTTGGACCTGCAATGGTTACGAGTGCTTTAAAGCCTTATCATGATGGTCCGCATTGTCATTTTGTTTCTAGTGTGGATAGTGCGCATATTACGGATATTCTTGCTGGTTTAAATCCAGCAACAACACTTTTTATCATTGCATCCAAAACTTTTACGACAACTGAAACAATAGAAAATGCTCGCGTTGCACGTCAGTGGATTCATTCACATTTAGGAGAAGACGCTGTCGGAATTCATTTTGTTGCTGTTTCGAGTGCGATTGATAAAGCGATAGAATTTGGCATAGATTCTTCAAGAATTTTTGAATTTTGGGATTGGGTAGGAGGGCGATATTCTATTTGGTCGGCGATTGGTCTTGTTGTTATGTTAGCAATAGGTGACCATAATTTTCGCCAGTTTCTCGAGGGAGCTCAGCAAATGGACCAACATTTTAAAGATACACCTTTGCATCAGAATATTCCTATCCGATTTGCACTTTTGGGCTTTTGGCATCGTGTTATTTGTGGGTATTCGTCGCGTGCTATTGTTCCCTATGAACAGCGTTTAGTGCGTTTACCAGCTTATTTACAACAGCTTGATATGGAATCAAATGGGAAGCATGTTTCATTAGAGGGACGACCTATAACTTTCCCAACTGGTCCTGTTGTTTGGGGAGATTCAGGCTCAAATGGGCAACATGCTTTTTTTCAGTTTTTGCATCAAGGAACAGATATTGTTCCCGTAGAATTTATTTTATTTGTCAGAGGTCATGAATCTAATTTAAATCATATGCATGATATATTGATGGCGAATTGTTTAGCGCAGTCAGAAGCTTTGATGAAAGGCCGCAGTCGTGAAGATGTTTATCATACTCTCATGAATGATGGCGGAGAGAGTGATGAAGCGGATAATTTAGCATTCCATAAAAGTTTGCAAGGGAATCGGCCGAGCATTATGCTCATTCAGGATTTATTGACGCCTTTTACACTTGGTCGCTTGATGGCGCTTTATGAGCATCGTATTTTTGTTGAAGGTATTTTGATGAATATTAATTCATTTGATCAATGGGGCGTTGAGCTTGGAAAAGAATTTGCCAATGAATTGTTACCTGTTATTCGCGGAGAAAATGAAGCTGATAATCGAGATGGTTCAACATTAGGCTTATTAAAGCATATTCAGAAGAGATATGTTGAATGAAGGAACACAAGCACTATCGCTCTTAATGATAGTTTGGCGGAGAGAGAGGGATTTGAACCCCCGATAGAGTCGCCCCTATGCCGCATTTCGAGTGCGGTGCTTTCAACCACTCAGCCATCTCTCCATTATCAATAAAACATAAAATTTTCATTGTGTAATCGTTAAGTGTATGGCCGCTAGATAACCCTCAATCGCTTCAAGTACAACCCCTTTTTGCTTTTTTGGTGACCTTTCTTGACAGAAAACAAAAATTCTATCATATGTGAGAGAGGAGCATGGGGAGATCTGTGCATATTTGTGTTTCAAGAGGTATTTTCCGTTCCTTTGTAAAATTACTAAGACTGATAAAAAGCAGACGTTTTTCCATTAATCACAGTGAAAAAATAAGATCTGGATCGAACGAAAGGATAAAAAATGTTCGCAGTCATTAAAACTGGTGGTAAGCAATATCGCGTTGTTGCTAATCAGGTATTGAAAGTTGAAAAGATTGTTGGCAATGCTGGTGATGTCGTTAACTTCAGTGATGTATTGATGGTCGGTGAAGGTGATAATGCAATTATTGGTGCGCCTATTGTTGCTGACGCTTCCGTTACAGCTGAAATTATAGAGCAAGAGCGTGCTCGTAAAGTGATCTCATTTAAAAAACGCCGTCGTCAAAATTCTAAGCGCACCCGCGGTCATCGCCAAAAAATAACAACACTTCGTATTGTAGAGATTTTGACTGGCGGTTTAAAGACCAAAACAGTAACTGTGAAGTCGAATGAAAAAAAAGCGCCTGTGCCAAAGGAAGTAAAAGCTGATTCTGTTAAAGAAACCACTACAAAAGCTGTTAAGAAACGGAATGTGTCACAAAAGGTAGAAGCTGCGTCAGAGAGTAAAAAAGATTAAAGGAGAATATTCATGGCACATAAAAAAGCTGGGGGTTCTTCGCGTAATGGTCGCGATTCAGAGTCGAAACGTCTTGGTGTCAAGAAATTTGGTGGTGAGGCTGTTATTGCTGGTAATATTATTATTCGTCAGCGTGGTACACGTTGGCATCCTGGTGAGAATGTCGGCATTGGAAAAGACCATACCCTTTTTGCGCTTGCAAATGGAACGGTTTCTTTTTGCACGAAAGTTAATAATCGTTCCTACGTTTCTGTTATTCCTGCAGCAGTAATAGCAAAGTAGAATGAATATTCTTTAAAATAAGCCAGTCGTTCTATTGGACTTATTTATAAATTTTTAAGCAGTAAAGGATGGATGAAAATCTTCTTTTTACTGCTTTTTTGTTATGTTGGATGATATAATTAAGTGTAAAAATTGTATAAAGCTGAATAAAAATGAGAGACTGCACTGAATTTCTTTATGGTTAGCATCTGCGTTCAGGATAAAGAGGGTATCTCTTATATTTTTTGAATTTTTGTAAAATTTAAGCGTGTGTTTCTTTTTTGGTATCATGTCGATTTTGGGAGAGGTAGTTAAGTAGGTGAAGTATATGCTGGAGCGCTTATATATAAAACTTGTATCGAGAGTTTGATCTTCTTTCTCTACCGTTAACTTAAAGTGAGCTGTTTTGTATTTCACAATAGCATGATTTTAAAACATGCATTGTTAAATTGTGTCTCTTGGCTGTCGATTTTTCTTTTTTACGAATATTTTGTTTTCTTTCTATGTTTAGATTTTTCTAAAATATTCTCTCTTTGCGAGGTGAGAGAATAGAGTTTGTAATTGAAGCTATGTAGCCTTATCCACGCAATATTGAAAAAAGACATTGTTTGAAAATAAATTAAAAAATTATTCGTTGTGACCCTTGTCATTTTTTTAGTGCACTCTACCTACACAATCGATTGGTCGCTGGAGACTCTAATGAGGCGATCAATTTGTCGCAAGAGAAGAACATTTTTGTTAGCAGAGAGTTTATTCCTACTGTTGGATGATGCTCTTGAAGGAGGAGTGAATCTTTCTTCAGGTAAGTGTATTTGTTCAGATGATCTTCCGTGGGATTTCTGTATCTCTTTTGAAGCTTCTTAAGCGATTTTGCAGTGCGGTTTGGCGTTGTGCTGCCGTGTTATTAATTTCTGATGCACTGTAGTTTTAAGAGGGTGGTTTACTGCTGGTGGGAGGGGCGTTGGACTCTGTAAAACTTAGGTGGTTTATCATGAAGGAAATTCAACCTCAGAGAGGGGCAAGTGGCTGTGTCCTTCTTAGAAATTATTTTTGGTTCAAGTGGTTTGTAGGAAGTGCAATGGTTGTGCTTTTGTCAAGTGGTGTTTCTGCTAAAGAGCAATTGACGATTAATGTATCGAGTGTTTCTCCTGGAGGAGAGAGTGTGACTATTCTTTCTGGAGAAGGAGGGGATTCATCGTCTCTACCGATGGCGATTCACGGAGGATTGCGCGGAGAAAATGGGGAAGAATATACCGTTGCAGTTCTTAGCATGAGCACTAGTTGTGGAGATATGTATGATGAGGTAGTCAGGTTAAAGCTAAGGGCGGATATAAAGCACACGGAAATGATAGATATAGCAAGTTTATCAGGTTTAAGTGAGCAATATTGTAAATCTCTCGCTGAAAAATTTCGAGAGTTATCAGAAAACGATATGAATAATAATAATGGAAATGGAGCTGGGGGAAGTGGTGATTATGCGACTGCTAGGGGTGTTCGTTCGAGAGCTGTCGGGGCAGGTGCATTTACAACAGAAGATGCTTGGGGAGCGCAGGCTTATGGTGTCGGTTCAAGTGCAAGGGCACCTGCAACTATTGCTGTGGGGATAGGATCAGATGCTAGAGGAGGTGGAGCGGTTGCTGTTGGTGGGATTGCAAGTGCAAAGGGAAAAAATAGTCTTGCTTTAGGTCCGCAAACTTTAGCTTACAGTGATGGTTCTGTTGCAATCGGTGGTGATCCTGATAGTGAATTTGGAGCAAAGGCATTGGCTAAAAATTCTCTTTCTATGATTGCTAAGTCTTATGTTGGACAGGCGTCTGATGCAGCTATTGCTGTCGGTTTGGGTGCGCAGGTGCGAGATGGAAGTTCGGGTGGTGTCGCTTTGGGCTGGGGAGCTTTCGTAGGTGAGGGTGTGGAAGGTGGTCTTGCTTTAGGTAGGAATGCGCACGTAGATGTTAAATATGGTGTTGCTTTGGGGGCAGGGTCCAGGGTTAATACGCCAGCTGGTGTTGCAGGTTACGATCCTGGAAGTAATGATGAAACGAAAAACACTGATCCCGCATGGAAGAGTGTATATAGTGCGGTTAGTGTTGGTGATACTGATAGCGGCATAACACGGCAGATTACAGGAGTTGCAGCAGGTACTCAAGATACTGATGCAGTGAATGTTGCGCAGCTACAAGCATTAAGAGAAGCCACTGTTCTGTATGACAGAGATGAAGACGGTAACAAGACCAATAAAATTACTTTACAAGGTGGAGATCCAAGTCAACCTGTAACAATTAGCAATGTTGCTGATGGTCAAGTCACAGAAGGATCGAAACAAGCAGTCAATGGTAGGCAGCTGTATGATCTTATGACAACACAGATGAGCTATACCAAAGAACAGACGAAGAGTGTTCTGAAAGAGGCGAAAGACTATACGGATAAGAAATTTAATGCTTTAAATTATGAAATTGATGGTGTACGCAAAGAGGCCAGACAAGCTGCAGCAATTGGTTTGGCCGTATCTAACTTGCGTTACAATGACATGCCTGGGAAGTTGAGCCTTGCGTTTGGAGCTGGTATGTGGCGCGGTAAATCTGCTGTTGCTGTTGGTACAGGGTTTATGTCTGTGGACGGAAAGGTTCGCGCTAATGTATCCGCAACTACTACTGGAGGCCATTGGGGGGTAGGTGCAGGAGTCAGTGTTACGCTGAATTAATGTGGACAATCGAAAGAGTATAACCAGTTTTTTGTTCGCCCTTGTTTTATTCTTGTTAAACAAGGGCGAAAGCTTTGCTGATGAACAGAGCAATCTTTATACAGTCCATCCACCACAATTGTCTGTTCCCAGTGGTAAGCCTGGTGAAACACGCCGGATCATTATGCAATTTAGTGATTGGACTTTGATTTGCGATGAAAGCCAAACGGTTAAGCGAGGCGTTTGTAATGTGACACAGGCAATCCATGATCAAGAAGGTCATACGATTTTTAGTTGGTCTCTTGTGTTAACGACCAGTGGTCAGGCAGTTATGCTTTTACGGATGTTACCCAGCGCAGATATTAATGTTCCGATTCGGGTATCAGTAGAGGGATTTTCAGATCCTATAGTTATTCGTTATACGCAATGCGATGCTAAGGTTTGTTTAGCTCAATCGCCTTTAGGGCTGATTTTGCGTCAGCAAATAGAACAGAGGGGAAAAGTGCGTATTTCTTATCAGGTGAAAAGTGGTCAGATATTTTCTTTTGTTGCTCCCTTTGAGGGGTTAAGTGAAGCACTTTCCTTTTTAACAATACAAGGAGATAATAGGAATGACATGGAAAGAAAACAGAAAAGATAGTTTTTTCTTGTGAGCTTGTTGAACGAGTGGTTAAAAATTTTTATAGTGAGGAAATAAAAAGGGAAAGGCTATTTGTAGAGATTATATTGATTGAGCAACAAGAGATTTTATGGATTACACTAGAATAAGAGAGAGCCAAGATTTAGGTATATACCGTGTTAAGCTTATAAAATTCTTGCTCAATCATTTTAGACTCTAAAGGTATTTTTTAATAATATATTCCATTCGTTTTTGATTATTTTACTGACAAAAAGCATAAATAAGTGCAGAATTTCAGAGAAATATGTCAAAATACTTCTCTGGTTTTTAGCAAAGAGAGCTTTGATTGATAAAAGCAGTGTTTCTTAAGTTAATGAATAGGTGTTTTATTATAGGGTAGAATATTAAGAGTCTTTTCTTAAATGTATTTATTTTTATCTAGGCAATACGGTACTTTTGAATTAATAAAGCTTTTCCCAAGCTATTACTAGACGTTATTTATAATGCGGTTACTTCTTAGTTCTTGAAATATTAGACTTGAAAAATATCAATTTGTATTTTTTATAATCAAAATGTATTTCAATATGAATTTTTGAAAACAACTAAAAGTTTACACTTTTTTCTTGCTATTTTCTTTATGTTCTTTATAAAAGAACGTAGTAATATTTATAGGGCTTTTTTTGTAAAAAGAAAGAACTATTATAATTAAAAAGGGGGGCAATGCCATTGGGTAGATTCTATTGTTTTTCTTTATTTTGAAACCTTTAAGTAAAGAGGCTTTAGTTCTTACTCATATGTGATATTTCTTTGAAGATTATCCATTTTATTTTTATCATAAGAGTAAAGTTCGTTTTATCAAAAGAGCGGGCTGCATTATTTTGATTGGGAGCTTATAATTTAAGCTTAGAATAGAGTATTTAAAAAATTATTTTTTTCTGGGTTTTTAAATTTTTAGTTAGAAAAGAGCGATAATCTTTTCTGAGCTCCAATATATTTCAAAGATTTTAGAGTGATGCTGCAATAAGCTTCGGTATCTAAGTTATAATTGCTTATCTTTTTAATTTGGTAGATGCGCAAAAACGATTTTGCGAAGGGGAAAAATTTTTCTGAAACGATGTTTATTCTGTTTTCAGGATTTATTTTCATTGAGGGGATTTATTATGAAAAAAAATTCGACAACAAAGGAAAATAATTTGGATGCAAAAGGGAATGATTTGGATGATTGTCACTTCCCTTATCGGTTATTTTTGTTCAAAGCTGTCATATTGGGGACTGCAATGACAGCACTCTTATCGAGTGTTGCATTAGTTTTTCCTGTGCATTCTGCTCCTGTAGAAGAAATAGCTCAAAATGCAAAAAATTCTAAAATTTTAAAGGATTATAGATCCCAAAATGAGAAAGGAGCTGATACATCTCATTTATGGGGATTGAATAAAAATATTGCTTTGATGGATGGTGTTACGCAAGCCAAGCATAAAACGCTAAATGTGGATGCGCCTACAAGGAATTTATTACTAAAAGAAAATATTGCTATTGGTTCATTGATGAATGCAGCTGATCGAATGGCGACAGGCTCAATTTCAATAATGCATAGCAATTATGAAGGAAGGGATGCACTCAATAGTTGTTCTACCAGTTTTGATGCACCAACTGCTATGTGTTTTGGTTTTAGAGAGCGTATGGATAGTCAAGATTTGCCTTCTATTTCTTTGGCACATTATGCTCACTCTTCTTATGACAATCGTGTTTCAGATGATTATGGTTCTCAAATCGATAAAGCCTCAAAAGAAGGGGATGTACAGTCGGATAGTTCAAGAAGTTTGTCAAAAGAAGCAGAAGGCGAGGGAAAGACATATCTAGAGGAGGGTGCAAAGTTAGCGGATATTTTAAATGACACTCCTATCGTAACAACGTTTATGACTCAAGATAAGCTTAATCTCGGTGGAGGTGATGTTTTTATTAGTGCTAATAATTCTTCTGGTGATAAAATTTACAGCAGGTTCGGAATTGCTGAGACAAGAAGTCTTGATGATTTGTTATGTAATACCGCTTCTAAGGATATATTGTGTATTGGTCAGCTTACTACAGCGAGGGGGTTTGCTTCTGTTGCGTTAGGCTATGGATCTCAGGCTATCCGTGGCCCTAATGTTGCTGGTTACGATCCTGTAACTGATGGGATTTCAACCAGCAGTGACTATTTATGGACAAGTACTCATGGTGAGCTTGGTATCGGTAATATGAACATTAAGAGATCACGACAAATTACAGGAGTAGCGGCTGGGCGTGAAGATAACGAAGCAGTGAATGTTGCACAGTTAAAAGCGTTAAGAAAATGGATGCAAACGAGAGATATAGATATAAGTGACATCATTCAGTTCCGTTTACTTAATTTGTACGGATCTGGCCAAATCTCTATTGGTTGGGATAAGGCTTCTGTTCAGTCAATAAGTGTGAATCATAAGAATGGCGATAAACGCTATATTGAGGGCATTAGAGATGGTGTCATTGCATCAAATTCAAGTATGGCAGTAACGGGAGGACAACTCTATAATGCCTATAAGACAGTGGAAAAATTTTTGGGTGGTGATGCATCATTTGGGGTAGGCGGTTTTGGGGATAAACAACCAATTTTTACTATTCAAGGGAATCGCTATCGTGATGTTGGAGCTGCTTTTGGTGGTGTTGATAACTCTCTCAGCAAATTCGATAAGTCTATCGAGGAAATCAAAAATGATATTTCCAGTGCGATGGGTGATAGCCTTGTTAAGCAAGATATTAAGACGGGTATTATTACTATCGGTGGTGAAAAAGAAGGCACTGTAATTAACATTGCAAACGGTAAGCAAGAGAATCGACAGCTTACAGGCTTGAAAGCTGGAATAATTTCTCAAAATTCAACTGATGCGGTAACAGGTGGGCAGCTTTGGACAACTAGAGAGAAGGTTAATGCGCTGGATACAAATGTAAAAGTTGCAATTCTTGATATAGCAATTGTAAAAGAGGATGTGTCGATACTTGAAACGAATGTGTATAATACTGCAGCGAATATATCGCAGTATTTAGGCGGTTATGCAGATGTGTTAAAAGATGTAGCCCCGATTTACGAAATCCAGGGTCAGACATATCGTGATGTTGGAGCTGCTTTTGGTGGTGTTGATAACTCTCTCAGCAAATTCGATAAGTCTATCGAGGAAATCAAAAATGATATTTCCAGTGCGATGGGTGATAGCCTTGTTAAGCAAGATATTAAGACGGGTATTATTACTATCGGTGGTGAAAAAGAAGGCACTGTAATTAACATTGCAAACGGTAAGCAAGAGAATCGACAGCTTACAGGCTTGAAAGCTGGAATAATTTCTCAAAATTCAACTGATGCGGTAACAGGTGGGCAGCTTTGGACAACTAGAGAGAAGGTTAATGCGCTGGATACAAATGTAAAAGCTGCAATTTTTGATATAGCAATTGTAAAAGGGGATGTGTCGATACTTGAAACGAATGTCAATAATGCTGCAGCGAATATATCGCAGTATTTAGGCGGTTATGCAGATGTGTTAAAAGGTGTAGCCCCAATTTACGAAATCCAGGGTCAGACATATCGTGATGTTGGGTCTGCTTTTGATGGTGTTGATAAATTTCTTACAAAAATTAATTCTGGAGATCTGAAACAAGATGCTTTGTTGTGGAGTGATGAAGAAAATGCTTTTGTTGCTCTTCATGCTGCAGAAAAAGGGAAAAAATTTCAAAATAGCAAACTAAAATTTCTTTTAGATGGAGATGTTTCTGAGGGTTCAACAGAAGCGATCACAGGGAATCAACTTTATGTTGTAAGCAATCAGCTTGCTTTGTATCTGGGTGGTGGTGCTGGATATAATAATGGCCAATGGATAGCTCCTACTTTCAAGGTTGCTCAATTCAGTAATAATGGCTCTCATTCTACTGACAAGACATACAATAATGTCGCCGATGCTTTTGATGGCGTTAATAAAAGTATGGCAGATATCAATAATCGTGTTAATGAGGCCACCCAAAATGGGGGTAAAGATTCTTTAAATTGGAATGAAAATATAGGGGCTTTTAATGCTAGTCATAATGGTAAGCCTGGTGCGGTCACCAACGTAGCTGATGGTAAGGTCGAACAAGGGTCAAAAGATGCCATTAATGGTGGTCAGCTATGGGATGTTAAAGAAGATGTTAAAGATGTTCAAAATCAAGTTAATGATCTTAAGGATAAGGTGAATGGTTTTGATGATAAGCTAAACGGTATCGAAAATGCAGTTGATGATATGAAGGATAAAATTAAGGATGCTACGGATGGTGTCGTGAGCTATGACAAAGATGAAAACGGCAAAAAGACCAACAAAATCACTTTACAAGGTGGGGATGAAAGTAAACCTGTAACACTTGATAATGTAGCTGATGGTAAAATTGAAAAAGGATCACAAGAAGCAGTCAATGGTGGTCAGTTGCATGACTATACCAAGGAGAAAATGCAACTTGTTCTTGATGATGCAAAAAAATATACTGATGAAAAGATAAAGAATATCGTTGTTGATTTTGTTGATGAAGCTGTTGCAAAAGCTAAAGACTATACAGATCAGAAATTTAATGTTTTGAGTTATGAAATTGATGGTGCACGCAAAGAGGCCAGACAAGGTGCAGCAATTGGTTTGGCCGTATCTAACTTGCGTTATGATGATACACCTGGAAAGTTCAGTCTTGCGTTTGGAGCTGGTATGTGGCGCGGTGAATCTGCTGTTGCTTTAGGTAGTGCTTATACATCTGAAAATGGTAGGGTTCGCTCTAACTTATCCGCAACTAGTGGCGGAGGTCATTGGGGTTTAGGTGCAGGGCTAAGCCTTACACTAAATTGATGATGAACAATCGAAAGAGTATAGCCAGTCTTTTGTTCGCCCTTGTTTTATTCTTGTTAAACAAGGGCGAAAGCTTTGCTGATGAACAGAGCAATCTTTATACAGTCCATCCACCACAATTGTC